>CAWIKX010000019.1:0-138728 GCA_963836695.1 uncultured Alphaproteobacteria bacterium | reverse complement strand
AAAAAGTCGGCGCACGCGGCCGAACAGCGCCGCAGCGCGGTGAACGCGGGGCGTGAGGCGTGGTTTGAAGGACAACTCGACCTCGATCCGACGCGGATCGTCTTCATCGACGAGACCGTCGCGAACACCAAGATGGCGCGCCTTTACGGTCGTGCGCCCAGGGGCGAGCGATGCCGCGCCGCCGTGCCCCATGGCCATTGGAAAACCACCACCTTCATTGCCTCTCTGCGTCACGACCGGATCGCTGCGCCCATGGTCTTTGACGGCCCGATGAACGGCGAGGCCTTTCTCGCCTATGTCGAACAGGCGCTCGTTCCCGAGTTGCGGCCCCGCGACATCGTCATCATGGACAATCTGCCCGCTCATAAGGTTTATGGCGTCAGACAGGCGATCGAGGCCGCCGGCGCGAGCCTGCGCTATCTGCCGCCTTACAGCCCCGACTTCAATCCCATCGAAATGGCCTTCGCCAAGCTCAAGGCCGCCCTGCGCGCCGCCGAAGCGCGAACCATCCCGACCTCTGGCAAGCCATCGCCGACGCCCTTCGCCGCTTCACTCCGCAAGAATGCCCAAACTATCTCGCCGCCGCAGGATATGATGCAACGTGAACGGAAAATGCTCTAGAAATGGACTCGCAAATGGCGAAGCGTCCCCCAAAATGGCTCGACCCGGGCGATCTGTGGCTACCGTCTGGTCGAGTGGGCTTGACTCACATGGCCAATTCGATAGCGGCGCTCACGAGGTCTGCCGGATCAGCGCTTTGGCCGACATGGATCTCGAACCGCCCCGGCTCGAGGATCCGGTCGAGGCCTTGGCCAATGAATGACAGATCCTCAACCGGGAACCGCCACATCACATTTTTGCGCTCGCCGGCTGCGAGAACCGCCTTCTGCAGCCCCTTAAGCTCGAGTACCGGCCGCGCGACGCTCGCGACCGGATCGCGCACGAACAGGAACAGCGTCGCCTCACCGTCTACCGGACTCTCGTTATGTACACTTATAGACACCTCGACCGTGTCGCTTCGCCTTAACGCTGCTCGGTGTGCAACGAAGATCGTGCAGCGTAAAGCGGCTGTATGAGAGGCCGTGCCCGAAAGCGAATTGCGGCGTGGGCGGCGTGTCGAGATAGGTGCTCGAATAGTGCACGCCGGGCGCGTAAGGGCGGCCGGCAGGACGCTCGTTGTAGAAGATCGGAACCTGCCCCACATTGCGCGGCCAGCTCATAGGCAATCGTCCGGTCGGGTTGAACTTCCCGGTCAGAACGTCCGCGATCGCGTGACCGGCCTCGCAGCCCAGGAACCAGGTCGCGAGCACTGCGTCGGCCCGCTCGAACAGCCATGGCAGCGTGAGCGGCCGGCCGGATGAGAGCGTCACGATGACCGGTTTGCCAAGCCCAAGCATCGCCTCGGCAAGCGCGCGCTGGCGCCCGGACAGGCCGAGATCGGTTCGGCTTGCCGCCTCGCCGCTCATCGCGGCAGCCTCGCCAAGGCAGAGCACGACGGCTTCAGCCTCGCCGCATAGCTTGAGCGCGGCCGGTATTCCGTCCGTGCTTTCCCCAGCTATGTCGACGCCCTCGGCGTAATCGATTTGGCATTGCGGCAGAGCCGCCTTGAGCCCTTCCAGTATCGACACGACCTCTTCAGGCTTGCCCGCCGAAGCCCAGGACCCCAGCATCTCTCCCGGCGCCGCAGCCAAAGGTCCAATCACGGCGATCCGCCCGAGTTTCGGAGAGAGCGGCAAGACTTCCGTGCGATGGGACATGAGCACGATGGCCCTCCGCGCGGCCTCGTGCGCCAGCGCGCGCCGCTCGGCGGCGCGGCTCGGTTGAGACGGAGCCGAGCCGCGACCATAGGGATCGTCGAACAGGCCGAGACGTTCCTTGAGCTCGAGCACGCGCCTCACGCTAGCTTCGATGGTGCTCATAGTTATGAGGCCGCGCTGGAGCGCCTCGGCCAGTGAATTTACGTACGCGCCGCTTGTCATATCGATATCGACACCGGCATTGAGGGCGAGCGCCGAAGCTTCTACGAGGTCAGCCGCCACGCCATGATTGAGAAGCTCTCCGACAGCATTGTAGTCGCTGATCACAACGCCACCGAAGCCGATGACGCCCCTGAGCCACCCTTGCAGAAGCTTGGCGTTAGAGGTCATGGCCATGCCGGCAATATCGATGAACCCGGGCATCATCGCCGCGACGCCGGCAGAAGCGGCCGCCGCGAAGGGCGGCAAGTAAATCTCGTGCAACGTTCTCTCGGACACGTCGCCCGAGGCATATTCACGGCCAGCCGTCACTGCCCCGTAGGCGCATAGATGCTTGGCCGTGGCGGCAATGCTGTCCGGCGCCGCGAGATCCGGTCCCTGGAAGCCGCGGGTCTTAGCCTCCGCCATCCGGCGAGCAACCCAAGTGTCCTCGCCAGGGCTCTCCATGATTCGCCCCCAGCGCGGATCCCGCGCTACGTCGATCATCGGCGCAAAGGTGAGCGCAACGCCGTCGTCTGCCGCCTCTTCGGCTGCTACGCGCGCAGTTTTCTCCCAAAGCCCAGGGTCGAACTGGCAGGCTTCCGCCAAAGAGACAGGGAAAATCGTATGGTGGCCGTGGATGACATCGAGACCCATAAGCAAGGGCACGCAAAGACGAGATTCTTCCACCGCGAGACGCTGGACGGCCCGCGTCTCGTCCACCCCCCAGAGGTTTAGCAAGTTTCCGATTCGGCCAGCCCGAATCCCTTCATGCAGATCGTGAAGCTCGCCGGGGCCAGTAACGACGCGAGACGCGGCGACCATGTTGAGCTGCCCGATCTTTTCCTCGAGAGTCATCTTTTGGAGCAATGCGTCGATGCGTCTCATGCTCTTGCCTTATCCCTAACCGCTCACCCTTGGTCCCGACCCACTGCCGCTTTTGGATCGGAATCAGCCTTCGCAAACAGCCTCCCGATGCGACTCACCTCCGAGCCGCGAATATCCGCCAAGACGACGTGGCCGGATCATGCCAGAATGGGCGTCAGGGGAAACGGATCGAGTTCGATGGCGGAAGAATCAAAAAAACCATACAAGGATCGCGACGGCGCGGAGAGCGCGTCACTGACCAGTCTGTTCTCCGACGTCATCTGGATGGCTTCGGCCTTCTGGGTTTCACGTCAGCGCAACAAGCTTGTGATGCTGGCGGCCGGGCTTGTCGCGGTTGTCGGGGCCACCGCCTATATGCAGATCAGGCTCAACTCCTGGAACCGCCCATTCTACAACGCGCTGACCAATAAGGACATGCCTGGCTTCCTCGCCCAGCTTTGGGTCTTCGGCGAGATCGCGGGCATATTGCTGGTCCTCAACGTGGCGCAAATGTGGCTGAACCAGAGCGCAAAGGTTGTCCTGCGCCAAGGCCTGGTGAATGATCTCCTGGACCAGTGGCTCAAACCAAAGCGCGCGTTCCGACTGTCGAATTCGGGCCCGCTCGGCGCGAATCCAGACCAGCGCCTCCAGGCCGACGCCCAGCATCTGACCGATCTGTCCACCGATTTGGGCACCGGCCTTCTGCAGTCGACTCTTCTTTTGCTCACGTTCGTCGGCGTCCTCTGGGGGCTCTCGAAGGGCCAGTTTCTCCCGATCGCTGGCCGCGACTTCGAGCCGCCCGGCTATCTCGTTTGGTGCGCGCTGGTCTACGCCGGCGCAGCCTCATACGTCAGCTGGTGGGTCGGTCGTCCGCTGATCAATCTGAACGCCGAGCACTATGCGAGAGAGGCCGAATTCCGTTTTGCACTCGTACGGATAAACGAGCACATCGACGGTATCACGCTTTACGGCGGCGAGGCCGACGAACGAGACCGCCTCAATGGGGTATTCGGAAGCGTGCTCGACATTTCGCGGCGGATTGTCAACGCTGTGACGCGGCTCACCTGGGTCACCGCCGGTTATGGCTGGTTTACAATTATCGCGCCGATTCTGGTCGCCGCCCCAGCCTATTTCCGGAGTAACATAAGCTTTGGGGAGTTGATGGTCATTGTCGGGGCCTTCAACCAGGTGCAAACCGCGCTCCGGTGGTTCGTCGACAACTTCTCCAATCTCGCGGACTGGCGCGCTACTCTTTTGCGCGTGGCGAGATTCCGGAAAGCAATATTGGGGATGGATGATCTCGGCCAGGCAAAGAGCCGCATCCATTTTACCGAAACGAAGGAGCCGTCGATAAAGATCGACGACCTTCGAATCGCTTCCCCGGCCGGCTGCGTCATGCTCAGCGAACCGCATGCCGATATCAACGCCAACGACCGCGTCCTGATTGCCGGCGAAAACGGCGAAGAGAAGGCGTTGCTGTTCCGCGCCATCGGCGGACTTTGGCCGTGGGGAAGCGGCCAGATCACCCACCCGGCGCGCAGCACAATCATGTTCATGCCCGTGCAAGCCTATATCCCGCCGGGCTCCCTGCGTGAGGTCATAGCTTATCCGCATCCGACAGAGGCCTTTGACCATCCGACCATCGTTAAGGCGCTTGCCGGCGTCGGGCTCGATCACCTCGAGCCGCACCTCGACACCGTGACCAGGTGGGACCGGGACTTGACCGACGACGAAAAGCAATGCCTCGCATTTGCGCGAGTTGTCCTGCAAAGGCCAGGCTGGGTCGTGGTGAACGACGCGCTTGATGTCCTCGACCCCAAATCGCGCGAACGCATCCGCACGCTCTTTGTGAACGAACTGGCGGATGTGGGTTTGATCAACATCGGCCACGACCAGCCGGAAAGCGGCTTCTACCCTCACAAGCTGCGCCTAGTCGTCGATCCGGCCGGCCAGAAGTTCGAGCCCGAGCGCGAGCACGGAATTCCGGAGCCGCCAAAATCCCCCGAGGAACCTCTTTCCACCAAATAGGCAGGTTGCCGATGCCACATTCCGCCAAGACCAAGTCGCACTCCAAGGAAATCAATCGGAAGGACAAGCTATCTGACGAGGACTTGCTTGACCTCGTCCAGCGCCAAACCTTCCGCTATTTCTGGGACAGCGCGGAGCCGTTGAGCGGCTTGGCGCGCGATCGCGTCGCGCGGCTGACCGACCCGCCGGATCATGACATTGCGACTGGAGGATCTGGCTTCGGGTTAATGGCGTTGATCGTGGCCTGCGAGCGCGGATGGATCACCCGAACTGAGCTGGAGGGGCGCGTCTCCCAAACGCTGGACTGCCTTGAACGGGCGACCTGCTATCATGGTCTCTATCCCCATTTCATGCGTGGAGACACGGGCGCGACGAAGCCGTTTAGCCGCAAGGACGACGGCGCTGATTTGGTCGAGACCGCGTTCCTGTTTCAGGGACTTCTGTGCGTGCGGGCTTATTTCAAAGGCGACATGCCGGATGAGGTGCGCATTCGCGACCGCATCACCTATCTTTGGCGCGAAGCTGAGTGGGATTGGTACACCCAGGGCACTCGAACCGCCCTCACCTGGCACTGGAGCCACACCAACGGCTTTGCCCTGAACCATCCGATCCACGGCTGGAACGAATGTCTCATCGCTTATGTGCTAGCCGCTTCTTCGCCGCGTTACTCGATCGCAGTCGAGGCCTATCACGAGGGCTGGGCGCAGGGGCGTGAGTTCTTGAATCGACGCAACTTCGAAGGCATGGAGCTTCCGCTTGGGCCTGACTGGGGCGGACCGCTTTTCTTCACCCACTATTCCTTTTGCGGCATCGATCCGCGTGGATTGAACGACGCCTACGCCGATTACTGGAAACAGAACGTCGCGCACACCCGCATCAATTACGCCTACTGCGTCCGCAACCCCCACGGCTATAAGGGCTACGGACCAAACTGTTGGGGCCTTACCGCCGGCGACTCAGTCAAGGGCTATGACGCGCACTCGCCCAGGAACGACAAAGGCGTCATTACGCCAAGCGCTGCTTTGTCAAGCTTTCCCTATGCGCCGAATGAAGCGATGTCGGCGCTGCGGCACTTTCACGAAGATCTCGGCGACAAGATTTGGGGACGGTACGGTTTCATTGACGGGTTCAGCGAGCAGCATGACTGGTTAGCTGACAGTTACCTCTCAATCAGCCAGGGGCCGATCGTTGTCATGATCGAGAATTACCGCACCGCCCTCATTTGGAAGCTGTTCATGAGCATTCCTGAAGTCCGCGAGGGAATGACGAGGTTAGGGTTCAAGAGTCCACACTTCGTCTCAGCGACAGCGTGAACACGCTTGATGCCTGGATAGCGAAAGAAGCGCGCTTTGCCGCTCGCGCGATGCTGGCCGCCGTCTCGGCCACCCATATTGTGAAGGAGCGTCCCGGCTTCGGGCAGCGCATCGTTCCGCGGCTAGGATCAGTTGTGGCGTCGCCGGTTCTCGCCGCCTACGACCCCGACCCCGACTATTTTTTTCACTGGTTCCGAGACTCGGCGATCATTATCGATGCGTTGCGGGTGGCGCTGGCAGAGGGGCTTGTGGACGCAACGTCGATCGAGAGGTTGCGCGAATTTGTGGACTTCAACCGAGCACTGCGCGGGCAAGACGGACGCGAGTTTCTTCGTCAGGGGCATTTCCGGAAAAAAATTCAACCTTCGTTCCTGCAATACGTCCGGTCCGACCACGAGATCGCGGCGATCTCCGGCGATGCAGTGCTGGGCGAAGCCCGCATCAATCCGAATGGAACCCTCGATTTTACTCGATGGGCGCGCCCCCAGAATGATGGGCCAGCGCTTCAAGTCCTCGCGCTTACAAGGTGGCGCGGTGCGCGCCCGGAGTTGGATCAAGATCTCCGAGCCGCCATGCTGGAGCTTATGATCGGCGATCTTGATTTCATCCGGTCCCACGCAACCGAGCGTTCGTTCGACATCTGGGAGGAAGAGTCAGGGTATCATTATTACACACAGCTGGTGCAAGCCGAGGCGCTTGCTCGCGGCGCCGACTGGCTCGACGAGGCAGGCAACGCCGATCAAGCCCGCGCCTGCCGTTCCGTTGCCAACGAACTTGAGCCCAGCCTCGACGTCTGTTGGAACTTGACTGATGGGTATTATCGCTCAAGGACGGGCGTCATCGGAGGCGTCCCAGGCAAGGCTTTAGACATTGCGGTGATTCTTGGCGTGCTTCACGCCGGACGCGCAAAGGGAGCGCATGGCGCGCTCGACCCAAGGGCTCAGGCCACGCTAGCGGCGCTCGAAGACCTGTTCGACGCGGAATATCCGGTCAACCATGATCGGCTGCCCAAACACGGCCCCGCGATGGGACGCTACGCGATCGATCGCTACTACGGCGGCAACCCCTGGTATTTAGCGACACTTGCCGGAGCCGAGTTCTATTTCAAGTTGGCGACCGAGCTGCGGTCGGGCGCCCGGATGCCAGCGACGAGCGACAACGCCCGCTTCCGCGAGCGCCTGAGCGACGAGAATCCCGCAAAGGCTGCTTTCCAACGCGGCGATATGTTCATGCGCACGGTGCAGGCGCATACACCGCCGAGCGGCGATCTCTCGGAACAGTTCGATCGCGCAACGGGAGCGCAGACATCGGCCAAGCACCTCGCCTGGAGTTACGCCGCGTTCATCACCGCCGCCGCGACCCGCCGCCAGGCCGCCCAGGCCATTCGAATGTGAGATCTCTGCGCAACTTTCTTAAACCTGGCGTGACGATACGCTTGCCGAACTGGCGTCTCAACCCGAAGGCATGGCGGATCAGCATATTGGCGTAGAGGCCAGGCCCGCTTGAATAGACCCGCCATCCGCCATCGATGGCGATCGAGTTTGCCCTGACGCGCGCCCACTCGTCGCTCGCCTGATACCGATCCTTGAACGCCGCATCGCTAGAACTGAAATAAGCGTTGCGTTGCCTCAGCGACGCATTGGGTAACTCGTCCGTCACCGCGATCGGATTGGCGACTAGGAGCGCCTGCCACAGCGCGCCAAACTCGCCAATATCGCTCATCGCCTCGCCATAGCGCAGATGCGAATGCGTATACATAAGTCCGATCTCGCGCCCGAAGAATGCGGCCGACTCGGCCCGCTGGAAGAATGTTTCCGGACCGCCGTGATAAGCGATCGGCTTGTCCATCAGCCGCGCGCCGTCCGAAAAAAGAAGATGCTTGCGGATCAGGCCCCAGTGCTTGCGCGACTGGGCCTGCGTGAACATGCCGCCGATCATGCTCTGCGTCATCGGCAAGAGCGAGTACGCGAGGCCGGTCTTTTTATCGCTCGGATGCAACAACAGCTCGGGCTGGCCGCCTTCTGGGCTGAATACGGCGTACCCGGCGACGACTCCGTTGCGAATGAGATGCGCGTTGAAGTCCTTGCGCACCGCCGCGGCGAGCGCCTGGAGCTCCTTGGCGCGCTTTGGCCCGCGCTTCGCCTGACGAAGGACCTCGGCATAGCGACAAAGCTGTTCGTAAAAGAGCACCACCGTCCAGGCGCTCGTCATCCAATCGCTGGTCGTCGGGTCTACCGGACGGAGCGAGTTGTTCCAGTCGCCATTGCCATAACGAACAAGGTTGGTCCCCGGGATGAAGCGAGCGCGCACCGTTTCAATCAGCTTGTCGATGTGGGCGGACACACGATCGGTATGCGGTGTCTTCTGGAAATTGTCCGCGCGGCGCCATGCAATCGCTTCGTCGAGAAAATCAAAGTCGCCGGTGGCCTCGACATAGTCGCAGAGCGCCTTGAGCGGCCAGACAATGATGTCGCCGTGCGATTCCCTGTCCTGCACGACGGAATAGGGTTCGAGCATGAACCATTGCGGCCAGTCGCCGCTCTCTTCGTATTGCTGAGCAAAGATGATGCGCAGGATATCTTTGACCGGCTGATCGTGCTCAAGCGTCAGGAGGAGCTCGATCGAGCCTTGGCAGACGTCGCGCGTGCCCCACGCGCCTCCAGTATATTGTTCGAGCCCATGCGGCGTAGTGAGATGGATCATTGCGTCATGCGCGAGCCACGGGAAGATCGTGTCGACGGCAAGAGCGTCCGCCGAATTCTTGGCGCTCCGGACCCGGACACCGCGGGTGAGGTTGCGCCAGAAGCCATCGGCAGGCTTCAGCATCGCGGCTTCGTCCACAGGCTTAGTGTATTTTGACGTCAGCGCGTCGGCTAGCTTTGCATCGGTCATGGAACCGACAACCGCGAACACGAATTCATTCGTTGGCTTCGTACGGATGGCGACGTATCCACCGCTGCGACGCTTTCCGTCAGCATAAAGCAGTTCGTCGCCGCCGATGGCCTCCACCCTTCCGGGCATGCTTGTCACAAGGCGATAGACAGCCTCCGGATATTGCTGGCCCCAGCGATCGTTGAGATCTGGCCGGAATGTGATGCGCTTTCGCGTCGGGTCGATCTCGATGCGGCCCGCAGCTCCGAATTCTTGTTCGCCAAGCACCAGGTGTCCAAAGATGAGAAAGCGGCATCTTGGCCCTTCGACGCTGACGCGCCACTGCATGACGGGCTCGTCGCCGGAAACGGTCGCAGAGACCGTCACGGTTCGCTGGCGCAGCCGATAGACCCAGCGGCAGTCGCTGAGCCCCATCTCGAAGGCGGAGGGGACGGTCAGCAACTGCCATCCGTCTCTCGTCTCCATCAACATACGCAGGCCGCTCGCGCGTGTGATGTTGTAGGGATCGCGCGAAACGGAGAAGAGCTTGTGGAACGATGTGTTGCCAATGGTGAGTTGCGCTCCGAACACGCCATGCATCCATGCCGTGACACATAGGATTGTCTCGTCAGGCAGTATCGACTGCCCGCTGCGCACCAAGGAACCGTGGCGCCGCGATACGATGCGCTCTTTCTCCTGGAGGACGACGTGACGGCTGTGGGTTCGTCCCGGAACAAAGAAAGACAGAAGGTTGCCGTTCACGTGCTCGATATGCGTGCGCCTGCGGTAGCTTGATTTGATCGCCTTCTCGTCAAGTGATTCCGCAACGGCAGAACGAGCAGCATGCAGCAGACTTAGCGGTGGGGCAGATAGGGCCGCTTCGCGCTTCGTCCAGTCCTTGCTGGCGTGTTCGATAGCATCAATCTGGCTCAGGTCAGCGTCACTCGACGCCGCAGGGTGGTCGGGCTCGAAGAATCCGAAAAACGTCCAAGACGTTTCTCCGCCGGGCTCAACCGTCACAGGCTTCGATTGTAGGGCCGCGCATGCCGTCTCGAACTGAAGGCGCTCGGATGGCAAGTCCGTTCCGAACGGAACGCCGAGCTGATCGGCGTCACGGTAAACGGGACCCATCAGCTGGCGAAAATCGGTGGCAAACCCTGCGGCGCCCTCAAGGCATCCGTGCGTGGCCCAGGGATGGGCTCCCCCCTGCGACAGATTTTGCCTGCCCATCAAAACGTGGTTGAGGCGCGGATGATGCGCGATGTGATTGTCGAGATACTGGCTGGCGTAAGCCTCGTTGTTCATCAGGAAACCCTGATCGCCGAGCCCCAGATCCTGGATCAAGACCGCGTCGCAAGGCAGCTCCTCTTTGCGCTCGTTGACGACTTCGACTAGCCAAAACCAGGCGTTCAGCCGTGGGTGCAGCCAAAGCGTCACCCGATGTCTGACCCCGTTTTCTTCGCCCTCCCAGATATAGCGATCATCCGAGGACCCAACGCGAAGCGGCGCACGCGGGCCTATGACAGGCAGAACCATCGGACGGCCGCCTGTGCGCAAATAGAGACGCGCCATACCATCGGCTATCGGCAAAGCGAGCGTCTGGTTGATAACGATCCGACGAGACGCCTCGGTGTGCTCGATCGCGAAGATGGCGCCGGTCGGCAGCACGCTCACTGACAGCCCCGACCCGTTGGCGATCCTGAGAAGGCCAAGATCGTCTCGACGCGGCGTCGTCAGGATCTCAATCGACGAATCTAACATTTTCCACTCCCCTGACCCATAATCGTTTCTACATCAGTCGGCCGACCAAGTCTGGACACAGCAGTTCGCGGGCCTGAGCCCAGTTGGCCGGTGAAGTCATTTTAGGCTGCCGCAACCCCCGTTTGGAGGGCCTTTGTAGCCGGAAAGACCGGCTTGAGGCCGGACAACGACCCTTAGGCGCGGGATGAATGCCGGGTGAAATTACGCTATTGAACCTCGACAGGTCTGGGTCAAAAAGCCGGCGTTGCCGGTTCGGGTGAGGCGATGGAAGCAAAATTTCCGAGCTATTGGATGTGGTCAGAGGCCTTCGAGATGCTCGCGCGCGCCGAGCGCATGCATCGGCAATTCTTTCCGCCCGCCGATCCCCGCGCGCCGGTCGCATGGGAGCCTCCGGTCGATATCCTCGAGACCGAACGGGCGGTGCTCGTGCTGGTCGCTCTTCCGGGGGTCAACTTCGACGAGGTCAAGGCCTCGATCAATCAAGGTCAATTGCTGATCTCGGGATGTCGGACCTATCCGGCCGAAATGGGTACGGCGATCATCCATCGCCTCGAACTGCCACAAGGCCGATTTGAACGTCGTATTGCTCTGCCTGCGGGCCGTTACAGCGCCATACGTCGTTCGGATTCAAATGGCACCCTGCTCATTACACTGGAAAAATCGGGGGCCGCGAATGGCTGACGCCGCGACGACTTCAGAAGAGACGCTTGGTTCGACGCCCTCGCCGCCATTGCCATCCGAAGCCCTGATCATCGTGCCGGTGCGGGGCATGGTGCTGTTTCCCGGAACCGTCCTGCCGATCACGCTTGCCCGTCCCCGTTCGGTGCTCGCGGCGCAGAGAGCGGTGAGGGAACAAAGGCCAGTCGGCATCGTGATGCAGCGCAGCGGCGATGTCGCTGATCCCCTTCCGGTCGACCTGCATCGCATGGGGACGATCGCCAACATCGTTCGCTACATCACCGCACCGGACGGAACCAATCATCTCATTTGTCAGGGAGAGCAACGGTTTCGGGTCGAGGACTATCTGATCGGTTGGCCGTTCTTCGTCGCCAAGCCGGAAAAGATTGCCGAGCCCACTCCGACATCGGATGAAATCGAGGCCCGCTTCCTTCATCTGAAAGGCCAGGCGATCGAGGCGATCCAGCTCCTGCCGCAGGCGCCTAACGAATTGCTGGCGACCATCCAGAGCGTTGATTCGCCAAGCGCGCTGGCCGATTTGGTCGCGACCTTCATGGACGCGACGCCAGACGAAAAGCAGGAGATTCTCGAGACAGTGGACATCGGCCCGCGGATGGAACGGGTCTCTCGGCTGCTCGCGCATCGCATAGAAGTGCTTCGGCTATCGCAGGAGATCGGCCGGGAAACCAAGGCCTCGCTCGACTCCCGAAACCGCGAGGTCCTGCTGCGCGAGCAGATGGCCGCCATTCAGCGCCAGCTTGGCGAAGCGGACGAGGGAAAGTCGGCCGAAATCGCCGAACTCGATAAGGCGATAACCAATGCGCGTATGCCGAAGGAGGTCGACGACCAGGCCCGCAAGGAGCTCCGCAGACTGCAGCGCATGCCCGAGGCCGCGGGCGAGTACGGTATGGTCCGCACTTACCTTGACTGGCTGGTGGACCTGCCGTGGGCGCTTCCCGAGGAGCCGCCTATCGATATCGCGGCGGCGAGGCGCATCCTCGACGAGGATCATTTCGGTCTCGAGAAGATCAAGCGCCGGATCATCGAATATCTGGCCGTTCGCAAGCTCGCGCCGGAGGGCAAGGCGCCGATCCTTTGCTTCGCGGGGCCTCCCGGGGTCGGCAAGACATCGCTTGGGCAATCGATCGCACGCGCCATGAACCGCAAGTTCGTTCGCGTCAGTCTCGGCGGCGTGCATGATGAAGCGGAGATCCGCGGTCATCGGCGCACCTATATCGGGGCCCTCCCCGGCAACATCATTCAGGCGATCCGCAAGGCGGGAACGCGCGACTGCGTCATGATGCTCGACGAGGTCGACAAGCTTGGCGCCGGCATTCAGGGCGACCCTGCCTCGGCGATGCTCGAGGTGCTCGACCCCGAGCAGAACAACACGTTCCGTGACAATTACCTCGGCGTGCCCTTCGATCTCAGCCGCGTCGTATTCATCGCCACCGCGAACATGCTCGACACCGTTCCCGGCCCGCTCCGTGACCGCATGGAGATCATCAGCCTGACCGGCTACACTGCGAGCGAGAAGTTTCAGATCGCGCGCCGCTATCTTGTCCGTCGCCAATTGAACGCAAACGGCCTCAAGCCGGAACACGTTGAGATTGCCGACGACGCGATCCGCGCGGTGGTCGAGCACTATACGCGCGAGGCCGGGGTTCGCAGTCTGGAGCGTGAGATCGGACGGGTGCTGCGCCAGGTCGCCATGCGGATCGCCGAAGGTGAAAGCGGCCCGATCGCAATTTCCGCCAACGATCTCCTGAGCATTCTGGGGCCGCCGCCGTTCGAGGACGAGGTCGCGATGCGGACCAGCATCCCTGGAGTGGCGACCGGCCTCGCCTGGACGCCGGTCGGCGGCGACATCCTGTTCATCGAGGCGACCGCCACTCCGGGCGGCGGCCGGCTGATCCTCACCGGCCAGCTTGGCGACGTGATGAAGGAAAGCGCGCAAGCCGCGCTCAGCATCGTCAAGAATCGCGCAAGCTCCTATGGAATCGACCCCGCGCGTTTCGAGAAGACTGACATTCATATCCATGTGCCGGCGGGAGCCACGCCGAAAGATGGCCCGAGCGCCGGGGTGGCGATGTTCATGGCGCTCGTTTCGCTTCTGACCGATCGCACCATACGCAGCGACACGGCGATGACCGGGGAGGTCAGTCTGAGAGGACTGGTGCTTCCGGTCGGCGGCATCAAGGAGAAGGTGGTCGCGGCGCACAGGGCGGGTTTAAGGCGCGTCATGGTGCCGGCGCGCAACCGTAGGGATTTCGACGACATCCCCGAGGAGGTGCGCGAAGAAATGACATTCGTGTGGCTCGAGAGGGTGGACGATGCGGTCGCCTCGGCCATCGATTCGGCGAGGCCTGACGACGCCCACCTGGGCGCGGATCGCGAGGCCGTGTCTTAGGGCGCCTCGCGTTTGGGCGGAGTCGAGATGGGCTCCGTCTCGGCCGCCGGACCGCAGGGTTCGTCAGACGCGGTTTGGGTTTTCTTGGCGGCGGGCTCTTTGCCCGCGAAACCTCCTCGATATGCCTATTGGATTTCCTTGGATTTCCTCGTCAGAATCTAGACTTATCAATAGGTTACAAGGAAAAAACGAAAGATTTTTTCTTAGACCTTCTTCCGTTCAGCGACCGGGCAATAGCGCTGATCGAGGCGACACGGTTGCGCGAGATTGGTCATGGGGCGACTTTAGCAGATATTCTGTTTTTCCGCAATAAATTGTCGACGCTTATAGCGACAGCTGTTGCCAGTCTTCTTTACGGCGCCTATTTTTCTGTTTTTCGACGTGTCCGTAACGTTCACCCTGTCGACGGCGATCAGGGCGGCGTCGCCCGTCTGCGCGCCGCCGCAACGTCAGCGGGCGAGACGGCACCCGGGTACGCGTTGCCGAAATGGGTGCGGACATAAGTGACGACGTCGGCGACTTGCGCGTCGGTCATCATGGCGCCGAGCGGCGGCATGCCCTTCAGCCCGCGAAATAGCACGGCCAGCATGAACTCGGTGGAAGCGAGGTGCTTGTCGCTGGCGAGCGGCGGATAGGCTCCGGCGCCGACCGCGCCCTTCGCGTCGGCCTGATGACAGGCGGCGCAGACGTTGCCGAACAGCCGTGCTCCGCCCTGCTCGCCAAATTCCCATCCGCGGCTCATGTCGACCCTTTTCGCGGGCGCGTCGTCGGCAAAAGCGGGCGCGTGACCGGCCCCCGCAGCGGCGAGAGCTATTGACACCAGCGCGACACGTCTCATGACGCAACGACCCGCGTGTGCAGGCGCTGGATCGCGTCCAGCGCCGAGAGGATCGCGCCCTCCTGCCAGGCCGGAATGTAAGAGGCATGCTCGCCAGCTAGAACGATGCGTCCATCGATCTGACAGAGGTCAGCGTAGTGCGCTTTTCTTGCCTCGTCCGACCAGTCGCCCGCGCAGCCGAGCGTGAACGGGACCCGGCTCCAGGCGACCGAAACACCGTTCTCGAACTCGGTCAGATATTGCGGGTGAATCTCAGCGCCGAACTCAACCGCGCGCTTCACTCTTTCCGCCGGCGCCATCGCGGTGAACTCATAGGAGTTCGGGCCGTCGAACGTGTAGCCGCCGAGCAGAACTCCCTTGCCGCCGGCGTTGAAATTGGCGCTCGGATAGGAAATCTGGCGGATCGGCAGGTCGGTGTAACTGATGCCGCCAAAGATGTGCTCGTCCTCCTCCCAGAAGCGGCGCGAGAATTGGAGCCCGAACTTCACAGCGGATGCATAGGGGACGGCGTCGATCGCCGCTTTCATGCGTGCGGACACGTTGACTGGGATCTGGCTTAAGATGCTAAGCGGAATCGCGCACACGCACCAGTCGGCCCTGACCTCTCGGACAGTTCCACCGGCAGCAAGGTCCTCGAACTCGACGGCAACGCCGCCATCGTTCTGCCGAATCGCGACGACCTTCGCGTCGTAGCGAATGCGGTCCGGAATCTGGCGCGCGAAGGCTTCCCCAATCCTGCCCATGCCGCCGACGGGCTGGAACATCGTGGTTTGAAAATCGTAGAGAAGGAAACTCTGCAAACCTCGCCACAAGCGCGACGTCAGAATATCGT
Organism: uncultured Alphaproteobacteria bacterium; assembly: GCA_963836695.1. Lineage (GTDB taxonomy): Bacteria > Pseudomonadota > Alphaproteobacteria > Rhizobiales > Beijerinckiaceae > Roseiarcus. The sequence goes on along the minus strand of CAWIKX010000019.1, from coordinate 123,175 downwards.
GCATCCCGATCGGCTCACCGTCGATCGGTTCGGCCCCGAGGCCTCCTCCCGGATGCTTCGCAAACCCGCGATGAGCGGCGGAGTCCTCACCCGCCTTGTAGCGGAAGTCGCTGTCAAGCGCGCCTAGCGAGCGCAGCGCCTCAAGCAGGATTTCCTGATCCTCCTTCGACACGGAATCGTCGAGCGCGCCCTTTTTCGTCGCCTTGGCCAGGAGTTCCGCGACGCCGCCATCGAAATCGGCCTTGATGTCACGGATGCGCTGCGGCTTGCCGTCGAATGCATCGGTTGAATGCAGATAGGCGTTGTGATTGAGCTGGATGAAAGGCTCGAGCGCGACCCCGAAACGGCGACAATAATCAAGGAGCGCGTAGTGATGATAGGGAATGCGCCATGGGCCTGGGTTAAGATAGAGGCCAGCGTCGAACTCGCATGTTTGCCGGGCTCCACCGAGCTCCGTGAAGACGTCGCCACCCCGAATCGTCCAGTTCCGTCCGCCCGGACGCGAATTGTATTCGAGCACGCTCACGGCATAGCCCGCGCGCTCGAGTTCGATCGCGGCCGTCATGCCGGCAAGCCCCGCCCCTAGGATGACGACCGACGCGCCCTTGGGATCACCATCGAGCTTGATCGGACCCCGGTAGGGCGATGCCTCCGCATATCCGAGGCGAGTCATGGCCTGGTAGGCAGCCACACCGCCGACGCTTGCGCCGATAATCTCGAACAATCTGCGCCGGCTTAAGCCGGGCGCCGTCGCTTCGCTCATCGCTCAGTCTTGTATTCTATCGAGGCGGCATTGTCGCATCGTGGAATGGGTCATGCAAAGCGGCGAAAATTCGGCGGTTAGGAGAGGGCCTGGCTCTTGAAGGTGGGCTGTTGTTCGAGTTGCAGAGCGCCTCTAAGCCTGCCGGGTCATGGCCGGGCTTGTCCCGGCCATCCACGTCTTTGCTATGACCGCCACTTGACATACCGTTGTCCAAATGCGCGGAGGCTGGGTTTACATCATGACCAACCGGCCTAACGGTACGCTCTATACCGGCGTTACCGCTAACCTCGCTCGCCGCTCTCATGAACATCGAGAAAGTCTTTGCGAGGGGTTCACCAAGCAATACGCGCTCACGCAGCTGGTGTGGTACGAATCCTACAACGATCTCGGGGCGGCAATCCAGCGCGAGAGCAACATGAAGCATTGGCCACGCGCAGGGAAAATTCGCTCGATCCAAGCCATAAATCCGGAGTCGCCAGACCTATATCTCGACCTGAACAACTAGGCGGTCGACCTTCTCGTGGATGGCCGGAACAAGCCCGGCCATGACGTCTTCAGGCGTAAGGAGCGCCCTACCCGCATTCCGATTCACCACCACTTGCAACTAACGTTCAGAGTCGCTCTTCAGCGCGACCAAAATCTCAGCAACCGGCCTTGCATGCGCCAGCACGAGATCGGCCGCCGCAGGGATGTCGTCGATTGAGGCCTGCGGCAAACGGGCGGATGGCTCGGCGACGTCGCTGATGAGAGCGACGATGTGGGGGTCGTCAGGGTGCATCGGGGGCTTGCCGTTAGCCTTGCGAAAGATCTCGATCTTAGGGTACGGGTCGCGTTTGAAGCCCTCGATCAGGACGAGGTCGACGGGTTTCAGCAGGCGCAAAAGCTCAGGCAACGACGGCTCGGGCTCCCCACGCAATTCCCGCATCAGCGCGACCCGATTGGCGGAAGCGACCAGGACTTCTTCGGCGCCTGCGGCGCGATGCTCATAAGAATCCTTGCCCGGCTCGTCGAGGTCGAAATTGTGGTGGGCGTGCTTGATCGTCGAGACGCTCAAGCCCCGACGGTTGAGTTCGGGGATAAGTTTGACGATGAGCGTCGTTTTGCCCGCCCCGCTCCACCCGGCAAGACCGATTAGGCGCATGCCCTGAGCCTTTCCCTTATCTATTCACACTCCAGTCACTCGCCTGCCGCCACAGTTGATTGGGTTTGCTGCTAGCGCCAAAGAGCATCGGCCAGTGATGACCCTAGGAGAGAGAGCCTGCGAGCTTGCTGCACGCGTCAGCCAATCGGCCTTTGTCATTTATGCGACAGTCGACGTGCTGTAAGGTTCTGAAGAGGTATGGGATTGCCACTTCCTCAAGAAGCAGTGGAAATAAAACAGTTTGACCGGAATCCGTTTGGCGAGCCCAGGCGGCGCTGAGTTCGAGTTTGCACATGCGGCTCGCCCAATAGTCCGGTGAATACAGCGCTACTACACGACGCGACGCGTCAAGCGCTGTCGCGATTTCTGTCGGCCAACTCGTGCCGGGTGATAGCCGCTCGGAATCTATGAAAATGCTGGGTGTCGGGGTATGGGTCTTGAGCGTCGAGACGAGGAAGTTGGCCATAAGAGCTTGCGTATGCGAGTAGCTTATAAAAACATCATATCGATCTGAATCATCGCGATTGGCTTTGGCCCCCGGGCCGACATTTTGCCGAGGTTGGTGTTTTCGCTTGAAGGATTCGAAGAAGCTTGCAGCGTCTCGCGCCACTGCGTCATTGTGAACTATGATTTTTAGTAACCGCAGTTTCAGACCACGCTCAATCCAAGCCACAGCGCCGTTGAGAATGGCCTCAAGCATCTGAACAGGCCCATAGGCTTGATCTCCGGCGCCAATTAACGGCATGGCGACCGACCCGTTGCGGAAGTCTGTGAGTAAGAATGGGGCAAGCGCAGCAAAAAGATCGTCTGTAATCTCGGGAGGGGATCCGCGCCAGCCAGATTCGATGCAGAGTAGATGAGAGAAATTGAAGTGGGCTTCAACTCGTTGCGATAGCCAACATGAGAATTGCTGGCGCATATCAATTTGCTTGTGCAATGCAAGATCCCGAACCGAGATGCCATTTCTCGCGAGAGCGCCGATCAAAGACCGCGGTGTCTCCAAGTAGTCGTTTGGAAAAGCGGATACAATCAAGACGTCGACAGCATGGCTTGGTGGCAAACGCGCCAGATCGCCATGCAATATTTCGATCCGACGATTGTCCTTACCATGCTGGAGGGTCAAACTTGACAGCAATTCCAATGAGGCCTCCCTGAGAAGCAGCCGAATACAGCAAAAACACACTGCGCGTCGAACTATCCTAATGGCGCGGTTGATCTCGGTGCCTGGGTCTGTCCGGAGGCGTCTCTTGTTCGGCGAGATATGAAAGAGTGAAAGCGGAGTTTAGATTGAGTTCTTGCCCGTCCCCTGTTCTTTGCAGGAAGCATGACCAACGCCGCCGACGTCTTCGCCGCGTTCCGCTCCGAAATTGTGTCACAGACGCCGCTGAGGAGCGCGATCACCGCCGCCTACCGGCTTCCCGAGCCTCAATGCGTGCCGCCACTCATTGAGCTCGCAACCGCCACCACGGACGAAGCGGACCGCATCCGAGCGCTCGCCCATGAACTCGTCGCCAAGCTTCGCGCAAAGACGCGCTCAAGCGGCGTCGAGGGCCTCATCCACGAATATTCCCTGTCGAGCCAGGAGGGCGTGGCGTTGATGTGCCTCGCTGAGGCTCTCCTTCGCATTCCTGACGCCGCGACGCGCGACGCTCTGATCCGCGACAAGCTCGCGCCGGGCGACTGGCGCGCGCATGTCGGGAGGAGCCAATCACTGTTCGTCAACGCCGCGACATGGGGCTTGGTGCTGACGGGCAGGCTCGTGACCACGACCAGTGAGCAGAGCCTGTCGGCCGCGCTCACCCGCCTCATCGCGCGCAGCGGCGAGCCAATCATTCGCGCCGGCGTCGACGTGGCCATGCGGCTCATGGGAGAGCAGTTCGTGACCGGCCGCACAATCGAGGAGGCGCTCGAAAATAGTCGGGGGCGCGAAACGCGCGGCTTTACCTTTTCCTACGACATGTTGGGCGAAGCGGCGATGACCGCCGAGGACGCGGCGCGCTATCTCGACGAATACGAGCGCGCCGTCCACGCCATTGGCCGCGCCTCGCGTCAGCGCGGGATTTATGAGGGGCCTGGAATCTCAATCAAGCTCTCCGCGCTCCACCCGCGCTATCAGCGAACCAAGCGGGCGCGCGTGATGAACGAGTTGCTGCCCCGCGTGAAGGGGCTCGCAGCTCTGGCCAAGTCTTACGACATCGGCTTCAATATCGACGCCGAGGAAGCCGACCGGCTTGATCTCTCGCTTGATATCCTGGAGGCCCTGTCCCTCGACCCGGATCTCAGCGGCTGGAACGGGCTCGGCTTCGTCATCCAGGCCTATGGCAAACGCTGCTCGGCTGTCGTCGACTGGCTGATCGATCTTGCGCGCCGCTCGGGCCGGCGGCTAATGATTCGCCTGGTCAAGGGCGCATACTGGGATTCAGAGATCAAGCGAGCCCAGGTCGAAGGCCTCGACGGCTTTCCGGTATTCACCCGCAAAATCTACACCGACGTGAGCTTTCTCGCCTGCGCGCGCAAATTGCTCGCGGCGCCCGATGCGGTCTATCCGCAATTCGCCACCCACAATGCTGAGACGCTTGCGTCCGTGGTCGTCTTCGCGGGCGCCGATTTCTATCGCGGCCAATACGAACTCCAATGCCTGCACGGCATGGGCGAACCTTTGTACGAGGAGGTGGTCGGGCGAGAGAAGCTCAACCGGCCATGCCGCGTCTACGCGCCCGTCGGCTCGCACGAGACCCTGCTCGCTTATCTCGTTCGCCGCCTGCTGGAGAATGGCGCCAACACCTCGTTCGTCAACCGCATCGCGAACTCGAGCGTGGCGATAGATGACCTCATCGCCGACCCGGCCGAGGTCGCCCGGAGGGTCCAGCCGCTCGGAGCGCCGCATGACAAGATCGCGGCGCCGCGTGATCTCTATGCGCCCGATCGCGCCAATTCGCGCGGACTCGATTTCTCCGACGAAGGACGCCTAAGCGACCTCGCCGCAAGGCTGGATGCAAGCGCTCAGAAGCGATGGCGCGCCTTCCCGCCCAGCGCCGCGGCGGACGAAGCGGGCGAGCCGGTCCTAAACCCCGCGAACCTAAGCGACGTCGTTGGCTTCACCCGTCAGGCGCGCGCTGACGAAATCGCCGCAGCGATCGAAGTCGGCGACCACGCCGCCCCAGCGTTCGCCGCGATTTCAGCCACGGAGCGTGCGGCGATGCTGCGCCGCGCCGCCGACCTCCTCGAGGCGCGCAACGACTTGCTCGTCGGCCTCATCATCCGCGAGGCGGGGAAATCCTACGCGAATGCAGTCGGCGAAGTGCGCGAGGCGGCCGACTTCCTGCGCTACTACGCACACGAGGCGGCGCGCACGTTGTTTCCCTTCTCCCCTGCTCCGCTCGGCCTCGTCGTCTGCATCAGTCCCTGGAACTTTCCACTCGCGATCTTTACGGGCCAGGTCGCCGCCGCGCTCGCGGCCGGCAATTCCGTCATCGCCAAGCCCGCGGAGGAGACGCCGCTGATCGCCACCGAGGCTGTGCGTGCGCTGCATGAAGCTGGCGTCCCGCGCGATGTGCTGCAGCTCATGCCGGGCGCCGGCGAAGTCGGCGCGGCGCTGGCCGCCGACCGCCGTGTCCAGGGGGTCGTCTTCACCGGTTCGACGCCAGTCGCGCGGCTCATTGAAAAAGAGCTCGCGGGTCGCCTTACGCGCCGCGGCGCGCCAGTCGCCCTCATCGCCGAGACCGGCGGCCTCAATGCGATGGTCGTCGATTCTTCGGCGCTCGCCGAGCAGGTCGTCGTCGACGTTCTGTCGTCCGCCTTCGATTCGGCCGGCCAGCGCTGTTCGGCTTTGCGCATCCTTTGCTTGCAGGACGACGCGGCCGACCGCATGCTTACGATGCTCAAAGGCTCGATGGCCGAACTCGAGGTCGGCGATCCGCGCAAGCTCTCGGTTGATGTCGGCCCGGTCATCACCCCGGAGGCGCGCGACGCAATCATGGCCCACATCGATAAGATGCGTGGCCTCGGCCACAAGGTGACTCAAACGCCGCTGGGCGACGACGCCGTACGCGGCACGTTTGTCGCTCCAACCCTCATCGAAGTGAACAAAGTCGCGGACGTCGAGCGCGAGGTGTTCGGGCCGGTGTTGCATGTGCTGCGCTATAAGCGTGATGGGCTCGACAAATTGATCGACGACATCAACGTCGCCGGATACGGTCTGACCTTCGGCCTCCATACCCGCATCGATGAGACGATCGCGCGCGTCGTCGAGCGCATCGAGGCCGGCAACATCTATGTCAACCGCAACATCATCGGCGCGACTGTCGGGGTACAGCCTTTCGGCGGTTCGAGGCTCTCCGGCACTGGGCCGAAGGCTGGCGGCCCGCTCTATCTTTCGCGACTCACCGCCGAACCCGCGGCGAGCGCGCTGGACGGCGTGGAAGGCGGCGATGCGGCTATTGCCGGAATCCGCGCCTATAGCGACTGGCTCGGCGCCCACGGGCGCCCCGGGGAGGCCGAACGGTGCATCGGATTGATGACCCGCTCCCCTCTCGGCGCGCGGGCCGAGCTGAAAGGCCCGGTGGGCGAGCGCAATATCTATATGCTTCGGCGGCGCGGCCGCGTGGCGGCGATCGCAACGAGCGAAAGCGCTCTCCTCATCCAGATCGGCGCGATCCTGGCGACCGGCAATGACGCGGTGGTCAGCGCCGCGCTCGCCGGGCGGGCTCTTTCGGGATTGCCGGCGGACCTCGCTCCTCGGATCTCGCGCGTCGAGGATCCGTTGAGCGCGCCTGCCCTCGCCTTCGCGCTCCTCGAAGGCGACCAAGCGCCGACGACAGCGGCTCTGCGCAAGCTCGCTGGTCGCGCCGGGCCGATCGTGCGGCTCCAGGCGCTGTCTAGCGCCCGGCTCGCCGCCGGCGAGGACTATAATCTTGCCGACCTCGTCGAGGAATGCGCAACCGCCACCAACACGGCCGCAGCCGGCGGCAACGCCAGCCTGATGACGATCGGGTAGGATGGCGGATGAAAGTGGAGGAACTTGAATGTCCGCTGAATTGACGGATTCTCAAATCTCGCTGCTCTGCGACATCGAGGAGCACGACCCATCGAAATCAACCCCCGACGAGCAAAGCGATCTCGAAAGGCTGATCGCTCGGGGTTATGTGCGTCCCACCGCCGACCATCCAGGCTCGACTTTCGAGCTCACGGCCAAGGCTATTGCGTTTCTGGGCGAACGCGGCGCCGGGCTGAACGAGGCTTAATGGCGGCTCGACACGCCAAAGAGAACGAGCGGACGCATTCCCTCTTCACCGCTGATTTCGCGGAGCTTCTCGCCAAGCGCGTCGACGCCGGCTAGGTTTGCCCCGAGCGGAATAGCCACTTGGAGGCCGAGAAAATGCGCGCGATCGGATATCGCAAGGCGAGCCCAGACCTCGATCATCTTGAGGCGTTCGAGATCCCGCGGCCCAAGGCTATAGGTCGTGATCTTCTCGTCGAGGTGCGTGCCGTCTCGGTCAACCCGGTCGACTACAAAGTGGCAAGCGGCGGAGGGCCGGGCGGCGCATCCGCCGACACAGATGCAATCAAGGTCGTGGGCTACGACGCGGCGGGAGTGGTCGTCGAAGTCGGATCCGAGGCGCGCCTCTTCAAGGCAGGCGATGAAGTGTTCTACGCCGGCAGTGTCGGCCGCCAGGGCGCGAACATGGAATTCCATCTCGTCGACGAACGGATTGTCGGCCGTAAGCCTCGGGCGCTCGACTTCGCGGCTGCCGCCGCCCTGCCCCTGACCTCGATCACCGCCTGGGAGGCGATGTTCGACCGGCTCGATGTCGCGAAACCGGTTCCAGGCGCGGCGCACGCGATTTTGATCCTTGGCGGGGCAGGCGGGGTCGGCTCGATCGCCATTCAGCTCGCGCGACAATTGACCGATCTTACGATCGTCGCGACCGCCTCGCGGCCCGAGACCGTGCAATGGACGAAGGACATGGGCGCCCACTATGTCGTCGACCACAGGAAGCCGCTCGCGCCTCAGGTCGCGGCGCTTGGTCTTAGCGGCAGCCCCGCTTTTATCTTCGCGACGGCGCCGATTGGCGGCCTTATCGCCGATCTTGCCGAATTGATCGCACCCCAGGGTCGTATCGCTCTCATCAACGCCGAAGCGGCGGATCTCTTCGTCTTCAGGCCGAAGAGCGTGTCCATTCACTTCGAGCTGATGTTCACGCGGCCCTTGCTTCAGACCGCCGACATCGAGGCGCAGCACGGGCTCCTAAACGAGGTCGCCGACCTCGTCGACTCCGCGCGCGTTCGCTCGACCATGCATGAGAACTATGGGCGCATCGACGCGGCCAACCTTATGCGGGCGATGGCCTTCCTCAAATCGGGCCGCGCGATTGGCAAGATAGTCCTCGCCGGGTTTTGAGCAGTCTGCGGCCGCTCACGCCGCCTCGAGCGCGAGGCCGTGGGCGGCCTTGGCGATGCGCAGCCGTCCGCTGCGCACCAGGATGTTCACATGCGCCAGCGCCTCGCTGAAGGCGAAGGTGAGCTGGTGCGGGTCGTCGATCGTGCGGCCGAAAATGACCGGCACGAGTTCGCCGACCGTCTGCGGTCCCTGTTTGCAAGCCTCGAGAATGGCCATGCAGCGCGCCCCATGGTGCGCGATGAGTTCGTCAGCGCGCGTGTGTAGGCCGACGAATGGTAGCCTGTGCCCCGGCAGAACCAGCACGTCTTCCGGCAGCGTCCTCTTCAGCCTTTCGAGTGAGCGTAGATAAGCGCCAAGGGGATTGCCTTCCGGGTCCATCGCTTCAACACTGACATTGGGCGAGATCTTGGCCAGCACCTGATCGCCGATAAGGACGAAATTGTCGGCTTTGCAGTACAGCATCACTTGCTCAGGCGAATGGCCAGCGCCGGTCATCACTTCGAATTCACGGACGCCGATCTTGATCCGCTCCTCTGCGATAAGACGGAGAAACGTCTTCGGAGGCGGTGAGACCATTCTCAAATACTGCAGTCCGTTGCCCAGCAGGAGCTCCGTGCTTTCCTCCGTGAGCCCATGCGAACGATAGAAGCTGCGATAAGGCTCAGATCTCAATCCCTGCGGGTCGAGACGAATGTTGAGTGCGATCAGGTATTCTGCTTCGCTCATCGCAAGCTGCAATCCGAAGCGCTCGCAGAGCCACCCGGCGAGGCCCACATGGTCTGGGTGAAAGTGGGTGGCGATCACCCGTGTCAGTCTGCGGCCGCGAAGCGGCCCAGCAAGCAGGACCTCCCATGCTGCGCGCGATTGCGCATCGTCGATACCCGCATCGACCACGGCCAAGCCGTCGTTGTCTTCGATCAGATAAATATTGACATGATCGAGCCGAAACGGAAGGGGAAATCGGGCCCACAAAACGCCAGGTCGAACCTCGATCGTTTCGCCCGGCTTCGGCGGATCGGGACGAGGAAACACAAGCGGTTCGGGCATCGGGCTGTTCAGCATCGTTAGCCTTCATCCTTCTGTGTCTCGCCGCGACCCGCGTCCCTCGAGTGGCAAAAAGCGCGGCGCGCTGGCTACTTCCAGTTCGCCGTTCGGTCCGCGTCTATAAACGCCGCGCGCCCCATTGTGCGGATGAGCCGCCGCCTCGTCGAGGCTGAGCACCGGGGCGAAGCACGCATCGCTGCCTTCGAGCAGCGCGCGCCAATGCGCGCTCGGCTGGCTTAGGAACAGCGCGCGCAGCCGCGCCTTGAGCGCCGGCCAAGCGGCGCGGTCGTATTGCGCTTTCGGGTCGACATCCGCAAGGCCCAGCCTGTCGATGAGTTCAGCATAGAACTTCGGTTCGAGCGCACCGACGGAGACATATTGTCCGTCGGCGCACGGGTAGACGTCGTAGAACGGCGAGTCGTGGAATGGGCTTGGCGCGTCCAACATTCCTGCGGCGCGCGCCGCGAGCGCGATGCCGCTAAGACTCGCCGCAACGTCCACGATCGAACAGTCGATCACGCAGCCCTTGCCGCTCCGCCCAGCGGCGAAGACGGCGGACACCACCCCAAAGGCGAGGCCAAGCGCGCCGCCCCCATCGCCAAGAACCGTCGGCGGCGCAATCGGTGCTTGTCCGTCACGGGCGACGAGCGACAGGACGCCGCTCAGCGCCAGGTAGTTGAGGTCGTGGCCGGCAGCGTGGCTAAGCGGGCCATCCTGCCCCCAGCCCGTCATGCGGCCATAGACCAGTCGTGGGTTGCGCTTGGCGCAGTCGGTCGGGCCAAGGCCAAGGCGCTCCATGACGCCGGGCCGATTGCCCTCGATCAGCGCGTCGGCCGTCTCGATCAGCGTTAGCGCGTCCTGAACGGCTTCGGGGCGCTTCAAATTGAGGGGCACAACCCGCTTTCCACTGCGAAGAGGACCTTCGGAGAGCGGTCGGTCCGGGTCGCCGAGTTTGGCCTTGTCCGGGCGAACCACCGCGACGACCTCGGCGCCCAGATCGGCGAGCATGCGGCCAGCGAGCGGACCTGGGCCGATCCCCTCGAACTCGATCACCTTGAGGCCCGCCAGCGGACGCATCATCCATGCCCCCGGCGCGACTTTACACTTAAGCTCACTTGAGAACAGACCGGCCCACCCTCTTTAAGCGCGCTCCGGAAACAGCGCCTTCAGTCCCTCAGGCGAGGGTTCCGCAACGCCGCGCTCGGTGATGAGCCCAGTCACCAGTCGCGCCGGGGTGACGTCGAAGGCCGGGTTCGCCGCGTTCCCGCCGTCCGGTGCAATCCTTACCCGCATGATCGCGCCGTCATCGCCTCGGCCCTGGACGAAGTTCACCTCATCGGCGCTCCGCTCCTCGATCGGGATCTCCTTCACACCGTCGCGGACCGTCCAGTCGATGGTCGGGGATGGCAGCGCGACGTAGAACGGCACAGAGTTGTCGCGCGCCGCGAGCGCCTTCAAGTATGTGCCGATCTTGTTGCAAACGTCGCCATTGGCGGTCGTCCGGTCGGTTCCGACGATCACCATGTCAATCAAGCCATGTTGCATCAGATGGCCGCCGGCGTTGTCGACGATCAGGGTATAAGGCGTGCCATGACGAGCAAGCTCCCAGGCCGTGAGCGAGGCGCCTTGATTGCGCGGACGGGTCTCGTCGACATAGACGTGGACTTTCACGCCCTCTTCCATCGCCAGATAAATCGGCGCGGTCGCGGTGCCATAGTCCACAGCGCACAGCCAGCCGGCATTGCAATGAGTGAGAATGTTGACCGGTTCCCCGGGCTTCTTGGCGGCCGCAAGACGGCGAAGGATCTTGAGGCCGTGTGCGCCGATCGCGCGGTTGATCTCGACGTCCTCGTCCGCGATCCGCTTGGCCTCGGCGTAGGCGGCGGTGGCGCGCGATTGCGGGGCGAGTGGCGCAAGAAGCTTGCGAACGGCATCCAACGCCCAGCGCAAATTGATTGCAGTCGGTCGGGTCGCCGCGAGTTCGTCGCGCGCGGCGTCGAGCGCTGCGTCACTTGGGTTCTCGCGCATGGCGAGCGCGAGCCCATAAGCCGCGGTCGCGCCGATCAACGGCGCCCCCCGCACCCACATGTCGCGAATCGCCGTCGCCGCATCCGCGACATTGCGCAGCGTTGCAACCTTGAACTCATGGGGAAGCCAGCGCTGATCGATGACGTCGACGCTCGAGCCGTCGTCGTTGAGCCAGATCGTGCGATACGGGCGTCCGTCGACCTTCACGCGCTTCCTCTCCTTTCGCGCCTAGCCACCCCGCCGGCGCCCGCGCGGCAATATCACAGCCTCACGGTATTGGCCAAGCGCTTGACCAACCGGCGGCGATGCGACAAGCTCGGGCCTGAATGGATATACTCGGAGCCGGTCAGTCTGGCGCCAAGAGGCAATGACGCAATGACCAGTATTGTCAAAGTCGGCGAGGCGAAGACACATCTTTCCGATCTGCTCGCGCGGGTCGAAGCGGGCGAAGAGATCATTATCGCGCGCGGCGATGCGCCCATCGCCAAGCTGACGCGGATCGAAAAGGCGGATGATCTCGTCGCTGTCCTTGCTGAGGCGCGCGCCGCACGGGCTCGGGCGAAGTCCGTGACCCGCGAAGAAGTCTTGGGATGGAGGCGCGAGGGCGTGCGAGGCGCTTGATCGTGGTCGACGCATCGGTCGCCGCTGCCTGGCTCCTTCCCGAGGAGGACAGCGATGCGGCCGAGGCGATCATCGCGGCGCTGTCTGGGCGATCGCCTGTCCCGTCGCTGTTCTGGCACGAGACCCGCAATATTCTAGTTATGGCGGCGCGCCGCGGACGCATCGGGGCCGGCGAGCCTTCTGCGGCCATGGGGAGACTTCGCCGGTTGCCGCTCGAAGACGCGGGCGCAGGCTCGGACGGAGCGGTTCTCACCCTTGCGATGGCGCATAGGCTCAGCGCCTATGACGCGGCCTATCTGGCCCTCGCGCAAGAACGCAAACTACCGCTTGCGACGCTGGATCAAAAGCTAGCCGCGGCGGCGCATCGGGAAGGCGTCGCGTTGCTCGGGCCGCTCCAAGATTCGCATGGCTAGGCGGCCGGCGGAGGGAGCGCAAAAGGTTGTCGTTCTTAACATGACGCGGCGGTTCACTCTAGAAGAGGCCAACGACCTCGCCGCTCGGGCAGTTCGCGCAGCCGGCGCCGGCGAAGAAGCGGCGCTATCGCTCGCGCGAGCGACTGTCTCCGCCAATGCCCACGGAAAAGGTTCGAGCGGCTTTTCACACCTTATCGACTATCTGAGCGCATTGAGGGCGGGACGGATCGTTGGCGACGCCGAGCCGGTTGTGACGTCGCCAGCGCCCGCGGCCATCCATTGCGACGCCAGAAGCGGGATCGCGCAAACGGGCTTCGACCGAGCCTTCAATTCGCTCTGTGAGCGCGCACGAACCTTCGGAATCGCGCTGTTCGCGCAGAACGGCAGCTATACCACGGGCGAGCTCGGCTACTATCCTCGACGGCTCGCTGAGGCTGGTCTCGTGGCGTTCGCCGCGACCAGCGGCCCTGCGCTGATGACCGTCGCGGGCGCCAAGACGCCTCTCTATTGCACGAACCCGATCGCCTTCGCGGCTCCCCTCGACGAGGGGCCGCCGCTCTTGATCGACCAGGCGTCCAGCGCGACCGCCTTTGTCCAGCTCAGACACTACGCGGAGCGAGGCGAGCCGTTGCCCCCGGGCTGGGCAGTGGATGGCGATGGAGAGCCAACCACGGATCCAAAAGCCGCCCTTCGCGGCGCGCTTCTCGCTTTTGGCGGCGCGCGGGGCGCCAATATTGCGCTCATGGTCGAGGTCATGGCGGCGGGAGTAACGGGCGCGAACTGGGCTCTCGACGCGCCCTCGTTCACCTCGGGCGATCGCTCGCCCGGCGCTGGCCTCATTGTCATCGCGATCACCCCCGCTCTGCTCGCGCCGGACTTTCCACATCGCCTCAAACTCCAGCTCGACCGGCTCGCCAAACTTGGCGTTCATATTCCCGGACGGCGCGGCGCCGCGACCGAAATTGAATTGCCCGACGAGCTCGTTGGCGAGATCGAACGCGCCGGGGCGCCTTGAAATCGCTCCCATCAAGCGGCTAGAGAGCCGCCTGTTGCGCTGTCATGGAGCGAGACAATGAGGAAGCGACTTAGTCGGAGGCATCTGCTCAAGATCTCCGCGGCGCTCCCATTCATCAGCACTCTCGCGCGCGGCGCCTCGACTGTGGCCCGCCCGCAAGCGCGCGTCCGTCTCGGCGATCCCGAATGGCCCTCAGAAGCAAGCTGGGATCAGCTCGATCGCGACGTTGGAGGACGTCTGATCAAGGTGCGCTCGCCGCTCGCCGACTGCGTCGGCGGGTCGCCTGATGCGGCTTGCGAGCAATTGTTCAAGGAGCTCAAGAATCCCTATTACCTCGGCGACGAGGTTGGCCTCACCCAATCGCTCGGCTGGATCGGGGCGTGGACGTCGGAACCAAGCGTCTACGCCGTCGCCGCCAAAACGACGCGGGATGTCGTCGCCGCGGTCAATTTTGCGAGGGAAAACAATCTGCGTCTCGTGGTGAAAGGCGGCGGCCACAGCTATCAAGGAACCTCAAACGCCGCCGACTCGCTTCTCATCTGGACGCGCCGCATGAACGCCGTGACGCTGCACGACGCGTTCGTCGGCGCCAGCTGCGAGGGTCGCGCTGAGCCGCAACCCGCCGTATCGATCGAGCCGGGCGCAATCTGGGGACATGCCTATAACGAGGTGACGACCAAGGGCGGTCGCTATGTGCAAGGCGGCGGCTGCATGACGGTCGGAGTCGTCGGCCTTATTCTGGGCGGCGGCTTTGGCAGCTGGTCGAAAGCCTATGGGCAGGCCGGCGCGAGCCTGTTGGAGGCGGAGGTCGTCACCGCTGACGGCGATGTGAAAATCGCCAACGGTTGCACAAATCCAGATCTCTTCTGGGCGCTGAAAGGCGGAGGCGGCGGGTTCGGCGTCGTCACGCGCGTCACTCTGCGCACCCACGAGCTGCCCAACTATTTCGGCGGGGCTTCCGCGACCTTGAAGGCTTCGTCCGACGACGCCTACCGTCGCCTCATCGCCAAGACCGTCGAGTTCTACCGCAACTCGCTTTTTAATCCCCATTGGGGCGAACAGATCGTCTTCGCTCCGGGTCGCGCGATCTCGATCTTCATGGTCTTCCAGGGCCTCGATCAGCAGCAGGCAGAGGCTGTCTGGAAACCCTTTTTCGATTGGGTCGCAGATGCGCCGCAGGACTTCGCCGTCACCTCAGCCCTGCGCATTCTCGCGGCCCCCGCGCGCGGTTTTTGGGATCCTGCATTTCTCAAAAAAGTCCCTGGCCTCGTCCTCTCTGACGACCGTCCAGGCGCACCCGCCGACAACATCATCTGGGCCGGCGACGCCGGCCAAGTGGGCGCCGTTTGGTACGCCTACCAATCCGCCTGGCTACCCCAGTCGCTGCTCGCAGACGATCAACGCGAGCGGCTTGCAGACGCGCTATTCGCAGCGGCGAAGCACGGGGGCGTCTCGTTACATTTCAACAAGGGACTTGCGGGCGCAACCGCAGAGGCGATCGCCACGGCGCGGGATACGGCGATGAATCCGGCGGTTGTCGACGCGTTCGCGCTCGCGATCAGCGGGGCCGGGGGACCACCCTCTTACCCCAATGTTCCAGGCCACGAGCCGGACATCGTTCTCGCCCGCAGAGAGGCTGAGGCGGTGACGGCGGCGATGGACCAAATCCGCAAGCTCCTGCCGCGCGTCGGCTCTTATGTTTGGGAAACCGACTACTTGCAGCCCCATTGGCAGGACGCGTTCTGGGGCGAGAATTATGACCGGCTTCTCACGGTCAAAAGCAAGTACGACCCGGACGGCCTCTTTTTCCTTCATCACGGCGTTGGCAGCGAGGATTGGAGCGTCGATGGATTCACCCGTCTGAACTGACGAGAAGCGCCGCTGTCGCGGACAACATCATAAATCCCGAACCATCACGACTAAGGACAAGCATGCCCTACACGCCTTCGCCAGCGCGTTACGACAAAATGATCTACAACCGCAGCGGCCGCAGTGGGCTCAAGCTGCCCGCCATATCGCTGGGCCTGTGGCACAATTTCGGCTTCGACAAGTCCGCCGATTCGATGCGAGCCATCTGCCGACAGGCGTTCGATCTCGGCGTCACGCACTTCGACCTCGCCAACAATTATGGGCCGCCCCCAGGCTCCGCCGAACTTGCCTTCGGCGACATCCTGCGCGGCGACTTCCGAGGCTTTCGCGACGAACTCGTCATCTCGACCAAGGCGGGCTATCTCATGTGGCCCGGACCCTACGGCGAATGGGGCAGCCGCAAATACATGCTCGCGAGCCTCGATCAGAGCCTGAAACGCATGGGCCTCGACTATGTCGATATCTTCTATTCGCACCGCTTCGATCCCGAAACGCCGCTCGGGGAAACGATGGGCGCTCTCGATTCTGCGGTTCGCCAGGGCAAAGCTCTCTACGTCGGCCTTTCCTCCTATAATTCCCGCCGCACCCAGGAGGCGGTCGCGATCCTGAAGCAGCTCGGGACGCCCTGCCTCATCCACCAGCCGAGCTATTCGATGATCAATCGCTGGATCGAGGACGATCATCTGCTCGACACGCTCGAGGCCGCGGGCGTTGGCGCGATCGTCTTCTCGCCGCTGGCGCAAGGCTTGCTGACGGACAAATATCTCGGCGGCGTCCCCGCAGGCAGTCGCGCGACGGTCAGCCATTTCTTTAATCGAGCGTTGCTCACGCCGCAGAATCTCGAACGCGCACGTGAGCTCGACGCCATCGCCAAGCGGCGCAGCCAGACGCTCGCTCAGATGGCGCTCGCGTGGACGCTGAGAGACAAGCGCGTGACCTCCGCTTTGATCGGCGCGAGCAGCCCCGAGCAGGTCACGGACAGCGTCAAAGCGCTCGACAACCTGTCATTCACCGCCGATGAACTTAAGGAGATCGACCGCCATGCGGTCGAAGGCGGCGTCAATCTGTGGCGGAAATCCGCGGAGCTCGACGCCTGAAGGATTGGCGACGGTACGCAACACGCAGAGCGCCTGGGAGGGAATGACATGCCGAAGCGTCCGCGCATCGGAGTGATTGGCTCGACCAACATGGATCTGACCACCACAGTCGTCAGCATGCCTGCTTGGGGGGAGACGGTCCTCGCCTCGCATTTTGAGACGAGTTTCGGCGGCAAGGGCGCCAATCAGGCGGTCGCCGCGGCGAAACTTGGCGCCGACGTCGTCATGGTGACGGACCTCGGCGACGACACGCTCGGCGACAGCGCGCTTAAGAATTTCGAGAGCTACGGGATCGATACGCGGCACGTCCGCCGCATCGCCAACCAGTCGACCGGCACGGCGACGATCCTGGTCGACGAGAAGTCGGGCGACAATTCGATCCTCATTGTCGCCGGCGCCAATGGCGACCTGAGTTCGGCCGATGTCGACGCCGCGAGCGAGGCGCTTAAACGCTGCGATCTGATCCTGCTGCAACTAGAGATCCAGCTTGAAACCGCCTATGCGGCGATTCGCTCTGCTCGAAAAAATGGCGTCAGGACTGTGCTCAACCCAGCGCCTGCCCGGCGCAACCTCGACATGGAGGTCGTCCGCCAAGCGAGCTTTTTCATCCCCAATGAGTTGGAGCTCGCCATTCTGACCGACATGCCGGTCGAGTTGGAAGACGAGATCTCGGCGGCGGCGAAAAGCCTGGTGAGCCAAGGCGTCGAGACGGTCATCGTGACGCTCGGCGCCCGCGGTTCGCTGCTCGCGACTCATGAGGGCTCGCAACGTATCGCTCCGCTCAAGGTCCAGGCCGTCGACACGACCGGCGCCGGCGACGCCTTCATCGGCAGCTTCGCCTGCTATCTCGCCGGCGGGCTTTCGCTCAATGCGGCGCTCGTCGAAGCGACGCGCTATTCCGCATTCTCCGTCACCCGCCACGGCGCGCAGAAATCCTTTGCGACCGAAGCCGAGTTCGCCGCGTTCGGAGCTGGCCGCAATTGAGAGAGGCACCACGGCGCTCGGGTCCGACTACTTGCGGATTTCCTTGCAGACGTTCACGCGGTGCGGATCGCCGGCGAGCTCGCATTGAAATCCGCATTCGTAGTCGCCCCCGCTTTTCACCTGGATCGCCTTCATCCTCTCGATCACCTGGTCTCGGCAGTAGCTGAATGTCTTGAAACGCGGGGCCACGTCGAACCGGGTTCGGTCGGTTCGATCGGGGTAGACAATCGCCGCCCACTCGCCGGGAGCGTCGTCACAGCCGGGCAGCAAGAGAAGGGCAATGGCTAGAGCATTTCGCATCCAGGCGGGGTTCATCATCGCTATCGACTGTTTTCCCGCGCAAGTCTGGGGCTCGATCGCCTTCGCACGCTTTAGCAAAATCAAGCGCCCAGATAGGCAGCCTTCACTTGGGGATTTCCGAGCAGTTCCTGGCCAGTTCCGCTCAACGTCAGCCGCCCCTGCTCGATCACGTAGGACCTGTCCGATAGCTCCAGCGCAGCGAACGCGTTCTGCTCCACCATAATGATGGTGCAGCCTGCAGCCTGGATGCCTTTGATCACGTCAAAGACTCGATCGACGATGTTCGGCGCAAGGCCGAGTGAGGGCTCGTCGAACATGACGAGCTTTGGGCGCGACATAAGCGCTCGCGCAATCGCAAGCATCTGCTGCTCGCCACCTGAGAGCGTGCCGGCCATTTGCGCACGGCGCTGATAGAGGATCGGGAAGCGTTCGAAGAACTTGTCCATGTCCGCCGCAACCTCGTGGGCGTCGCGGCGCAGATGGCAGCCCATCTGCAGGTTCTCGATCACGGTCATGTAGGGAAAGACACGGCGTCCTTCCGGACAATGGGCGACGCCGAGCTGGAGCACGCGCTTAGCCGAAGCGCCGGTAATATCCTCGCCCTCGAAGATGAGTTGGCCGCCCGCCGGCGCGACGAGCCCAGAGATCGCCTTGAGCGTCGTGGTCTTGCCGGCGCCGTTGGCGCCGATCAACGACACCAGTTCGCCTCGATGAACTTCGAGCGAAAGCTCGCTTACCGCTGTAATCTTGCCATATCGGCATGTCAGGGCATCAAGCTTCAGCACGAGCATGCCTCTCGCCGAGATAGGCGCGAATGACGTCCGGATGGCGTTGGATCTCCGCCGGCGGGCCGTCAGCGATGATGCGTCCCTGATTGAGACACACCACACGATCCGACACGCGCATCACCATCTTCATGTCGTGCTCGACCAGGAGAATGGTGACCCCGACGGCCCGGATCCGACCGAGCGTCTCCATGAAGCTCGCCGTCTCGGTGGAGTTCATGCCCGCGACCGGCTCGTCCAGCAGAAGCAGTGTCGGCCGGGCGGCAAGGGCGACTGCAACTTCGAGCAATCGCAGCTCGCCATAGGCAAGAGAGGAGGCAAGATCCTCCTGGCGCGATTTAATGCCGACGAACTGCAACACTTCTCGCGCTTTTTCGACCAGGCGCCTTTCCTCGCGCGCGACAGACGGCAGACCGAGGATGATGGCGATCGGATGCTGCCGCGACTGCAAATGCAAGCCGATAAGAATGTTGTCGAGCACCGACCGTCCGGCGAAGACGCTGGTCTTCTGGAAGGTGCGCACGACGCCGAGAGCCGCGATGCTGCTTGGCTTGAGGCCGTTGAGCCGCGCGCCGCGATATAGAATGTCGCCCGTCGCAGCGGGAAGATAGCCGGTAATCGCGTTAAACGCGGAAGTCTTGCCGGCGCCGTTCGGACCGATCAGCGACAGCACTTCGCCTTCGCGGACCTCGAAGCTCATGCTCTCGACCGCCGAAACGCCGCCGAAACGGATCGACAACCGGTCGACCGAAAGCGCGGTCCGAATATCGTTCATCGCGCGATTTGCCTCGCGCGCGCGTCGACGGGTTGGGCAGGCTTGGCGGCCACGCCGCGGTGGTCGCGCCACCGGGTGGAGATCGCAGGCACGATGCCGTTCGGCAGGATGGAGACGATCACGATCATCAGGACGCCGTATGCGACCCACTGCAGCTCAGGCCTTATATGTAGCGAGCGCAGCGCCTCCGGCAGGAGCCCGAAAATCAAGCCGCCGACGATCGGACCGGCGAGAGTGCCTTTGCCGCCAACGACAACCATGATGACCATCGTCACCGTATAGATGAACAGGAAGATGTTCGGGTCGACGATCTGGATATATTGCGCGTAGAGGGCTCCCGCCGCCCCGGCGATCGCCGCCGACACAACGGCCGACAGCACGAGATACCGCGTCACTTCGATCCCGACCGAGGTGGCGAGAGGCTCATTTTCCTTGAGCGCGATCATGGCTCGGCCCGCTCGCGAGCGAACGATCCGGGCAATGACAACATAGGCGACGATCGCCGCGACAAGAACGAGGTAGTAGTTCGCGACCTTGCCGATGAAGGAGAATTCGAACACTCCGGGGATCGAGAGAGTAAGCGGGGGAATGTTGTTGAGCGCCATCGGCCCTTGAGTCAGCTCGTCCCAATTCAGCGCGACCAGCCGAACGACTTCCGCGAAGCTGATGGTCACGATGACGAAATAGGCGCCGCGGACTTTGAAGGAAATACGGCCGAGCGCCCAGCCGCAAAAGCCGGAGATGGCGATGGCCCAGACCATTCCGAGCCAGACCGGTTGCGGGTCGAGCGTCACTAGCCAGTCCGGCGCGAGATGGACCGCGAAGCCCAGCGACACCAGAGACGACACATAGGCGCCGATACCAAAGAAAGCGACGTGACCGAGACTGAGTTGACCGGTGTAGCCAAGCAGCAGATTGAGGCTCATTGCCGCGATCGTGAAGATCCCCGTGATGATCAGGATGTGCAGCACGTAGAGGCTGCCGATCCAAAGCGGGATCGAGAACAGAAAAGCGAGGAACGCCACCGTCGCGAGGCGCCTCATCCGATCCGCTCCTTTCGACTGAACAACCCCGTCGGGCGCACGATCAGAACGAGAATGATGAGCAGGAAGCCCATGGCGTCGCGATACCCCGACGACACATAACCGGCGCCCATCTCCTCGATAAAAGCAAGAAGGAAGCCGCCGATGGTGGCGCCGGCGATGCTTCCCAATCCTCCAAGAATGACGACAGCGAAAGCCTTAAGCGCCGCGAGATCGCCCATCCCTGGCGTCACGACGAAGACGGGGCCGAGCAGCGCTCCGGCGGCCGCGGCGAGGCCGGAGCCCAGCGCGAAAGTCGACAGATAGACTCGATCGATGTCAACGCCCATCAGCTTGGCCGCGTCGCCGTCCTGGAACGTCGCGCGCATTGCGCGGCCAAGCCGCGTGCGGTCAACGACCGCATAGGCGCCCACGATCAGAGCGATCGCAACGACGAATACGAACAGCCGGCTCCAGGCGACCGAAAGCCCTCCGAGCACAAGAGGGGTCGACGGAAAAGGTGTCTTGATCGATTTGGCGACGCCCGACCAGGCAAGCTGCTCAAGGTTCTGCATAGCGATCCAGGCGCCGATCATCACAAGCATCGTCGTGTCGATGTCTGCGCCGCGCAGCTTGCGCAGCAGCACGAACTCGAGCGCGCCGCCAAGCGCGATCCCGAGCGCCATCGCCAGCGCCAACGACAGAAAGAAGTTGAGATGCAAAAGCATCACCAACGCGAACATCATATAAGCGCCGAAGCTATAAAGCTCGCCGTGGGTGAAGTTGACCACCCGCATAATGCCGAAGATGAGCGTCAGTCCGATGCCCAGCAGCGCGTAGATGCCGCCGAGCATAAGGGCGTTCACACAATGCTGGAAAAATTCATCCACGCCGGCGTCACTCGGAACTGCAACTCGATCGAGCTCATTGTGGACGAGCCCACGCGCGTTCCGCGGGGCTCGTCCAAGCTCGCCTCACCGCCCGAGGTCTCATCTGGCCTCGTCGGCTAACACAGACCTTACGTCTGGGGGGCGGTCGCTATTGCTTGACGACCTTTCCGCCCTCAATCTTCACCAGATAGACGCTGGGTACGCTCTGGCCGCTCTCCTTGCCGGCGGGTCCTTGCTTGATGAATTCGATGTCGCCGTTAACTCCCTTCACATGGACTCCCCACAGCGCCTTGGCGATCGATTCCGCGTCCGCCTTGCCGCCGGCGTCCTTGATCGCCGCCGCAATGGTGTAGACGCCATCCCATCCTCGGAAGCCTTCGGTAAGACCGCCGACATCATAATTGGCGGCTTTCCAAGCGCTCATGAACGCCTTGGCGACGTCAGGATTCTTCACCGCATCCGGGAACCACGGCGTGAAGAAAACCAAATGGTAGGAGCCGTTGGCGGCGTCGCCTGCCTGCTCGATGAGCTGGTCAGGCGAGACCGAACCGCCCGTCGTGATGATGCGGGCGGTCACTTGCTGATCCTTGGCTTGCTTGAGGATCAGGGTCAGTTGTTTGACGTCAGTGGTGACGAAGATCGTATCTCCGCCGGAGGCTTTGATCTTGGCGAGCTGGGCGGACAGATCCGTTGCATCCTCACCCATGGTCTCGGAAGCGCCGACCTCGACGCCGTTCGCCTTCAGCATCTTTGTGAACTCTTGCATCGAGCCCTTGCCGAAATCATCGTTGGTCGCCAGGAAGTCGGCCTTCTTAATGCCCATGCTCTTGACCAGCGGGGCAAAGGCTTTCGCCTCCATCTCCGAGGTGGGGCTGATGCGAAAGATGTACGGGTTCCCCGAGGTGGTGATTTTGCCTGATGAGGAAGTCTCCACCACCATCGGCACTTTATATTCCAGAAGCTTGGGCATGACGGCGAGTGTGAGCGACGAGCCCCACGCGCCCAGCATGACCGGGACTTTATCCTCGACGATCAAGCGTTCGGCGGTGGCTGCCGCCTCGGTGGGATTCGACTTGTTGTCCTCGATGACGAGCTGAATCTGCTTGCCATCTACTCCCCCGGCCTTGTTGATCGCTTCCGCGGCGAGCTTCGCCCCCTGCGCCACATAATTGCCGTCAGCGGCGAAGGCTCCCGTGAGAGGCTGGGTGACGCCAATTTTGACCGCATCCTGAGCGAATGCGACGCCCGCCAACACGAGGGTCCCGGCCGCGCAGAGCAGCGCTCTAAGAACATTTCTCTTCATCAAGATTCTCCCTTCCCTTTTTGCTTTCACCCACACCAATGACGCCCGTCGCCGCAATTCGGGGGCCTCCGAAGCAAATCCTACCCAGCGATCCAACGACAGGCTTCACGCAGCTGCGTGTCGCTAGCGAATACCTTTACGCGAACAGCCATCCCGGATCGAGGTCGGACGTTTCTGAGCCTTAGGCCGCAACTTCCGATGAACGTCCGAAGTCTCCCAGCGTCCTCGAAAGTCACTATCATTCTATCCTTAGTACCATTATCATCTAGATCTTTCGCGCGATCAATAGCGATCAGCGGCCCGACGGCGTTTCCGCGCTGCTTCTCGACCTCGAAGGGTGCTGCTAGGAATTACGACGCTCCACCGGGGTCCCGAGGGTTAGCTTTCGGGGTCGGAAGTTCGCCACGGTGGCGCCGGCCGCCACCTCTCAGAAGGTCGTTCCGCAAGACAAAGTAATCCTTAAGATAATGGATATCGGCAACGTAGATCGCGACCCCCTTGTCGTTGATAACGGTGAGCTGGCAGTCGGCGGTCGGCTCGCCGAGCCCGATCTCGAGCAGGTCGGCGGTTTCCGGATCGGCGACGCCGATCGTGAACTTCTGGTAGGCGTGCGTTATAACCACGTCCTCCATTTCGACGATCTTCGGCAGCGCGGCCGAGCGGGTGAAGCGCTTAGCGTCGCGCAAGAAAAGGCTCTGATCCAGGTGCAGATTGACGACCGAAAAGGGGTTGCCGTCGTTGAATTGGACGCTTCTGAGGAAGGTGTAAGCCGGCGCGAGAGTCCCCTCGCCCGGAATGAGGACCGGAGGCTCCGCGCCGCGCTGAATGAACACACGCTTCAGCACGTTGTTGCGGATCGAGTCGACAAGGGAATCGAAATCCGTCGCCAGATTCAGCCGGCGGTCGTTCCCCGGTCTGCTCGAAACGAAAGTGCCCCTCCCCTGTTGCGCTTGTAGCAGGTCCTCAGTGCGCAACAGTTCGACGGCCTGACGAATAGTTACCCGCGCAACGTCAAATTCCTCTTCCAACTGCTCGAGCGTGGAAATTCTTTCGCCCTCAGCCCAGTGGCCGGAATTGATGCGCTGACGCATGACTGAAGCGACTTGAAGATAAAGGGGAACACGGCTGCGGTCATATATGGTGGAAAATTTCCCCATTAGTCCTCCTACCTGCGACCAGCCTTCGAATCCGCAGTCCCACGCGTCAAGGCCAGCCGAAGAGCTTTCTCCACGCGTTCCTCACACGGTCTAGCAGCACCGCGCTCATTAGCGAACCGGCATTCAGTTCTCGAACAACAAGGGGCGTCGCGGCGGGGTCGCCCCCAGCGGAGAGCCGCGCCTCAAGATTTCGAGCAAAGGCCGCCGTCAGGCGGCTTGCAATATCCTGAACCAAGCCAGAGCGGCCGAATTGCGCCAGCATTCCGGTCAGAGTGTAGCCAACATCGACATCGACGCGGGAGCCAGCGCCGTCCACGTTCGGCTTGACGGAATACGCAACGACGCCGCGCGTCGAGGAGTTGCTGCGCGCGTCGCGACCGGAACCTACGATCGCGCCGCGATGGGCTGTCTCATCGCGAGTGATTTGCGCAACGCCGCTGAACTCCGCCGAGATCGGACCAACCTTGACCTTCATCTTGCCGTTGACTACGCCGCGCTTCTCGCCGCCATCGAGCGACGCGCCGGGCAGACATTCCGCGACATCTTCCACGCGACCGAAAAAGGCCCACACCTCGTCGACCGAATGGGCGATCACGAAGCTCTGCCGAAACTCGACTTGCGGCTTCCAATCGATGTCGACGGGGCCGCCTGCCACCGTACCAGCTGGCCGTTGCGCGGCGCGAACGCCGGCGGGAACAACGGTGCCGGGGTTCGCCGCGCGCGCTTCGCCGGCGTGCCCCGATCCGGCAGGTCCCAATCGGTCACGATTGCCGCCCGCAACGGCCGCAACCCCGCGTGCGCGACGGTCGCCAATCACGTTGTGGATCGCACGCACGATGCCGACATAACCCGTACATCGGCAAAGGTTGCCGCTCATCGCGACGCGGATCTCGTGTTCCGTGGGAGCCTCCATGCGCAACACGATGTCGCGCGCGGAAACGATCATGCCAGGCGTACAATAACCGCATTGCAGCGCATGATGAGTCTTGAACGCCGCCCTTAGCTCGCGCGCGATTTCGTCCTCGTCGAGCCCTTCGATCGTGGTGACGTTGGCGTTTTCGCAGGCGACGGCGAAAGTGATGCAAGAGCGTATCGGCACGCCGTCAACGAGCAGCGTGCATGCCCCGCAGACACCATGCTCGCAGCCTATATGAGTGCCGGTGAGGTTGTGCGTCTCGCGCAACAGGTCGGCGAGATGTGTGCGCGGCTCGACCTCCGCGCTCAGCGCGTTGCCGTTGACCGTCAGGCTGACTTTGCTCATCGGCCGGTGGCCCGCTCCACGGCGCGCCGTAAGGCGACGATGTGTGTCTGGCGTTCAAGGGGATCGTGCATGCCCGCCGAACCCGCCGCAGCGTCAGCGGCGTGGCTGTCGAAGCGCTCCGGAGCGCCGTCGGCAAGGATCGGGCGGGCATCGGCAATGACAATCGGGCGCGACTCGGTCGCGCCGATGACCGCTCGGCAAACCCCGCGCTCCGGGTCAACGACGAAGGCTCCGATCGCATGCGCGAATTCGCCAGTCTTGCGACAGAGCTTGTGATAACCCCACCGGGCTGACCGGCTGAGCCGCGGCGCTTTCACGGAGACCAGCAGTTCGCCGGGCCGGAGATCCGCCTCAAGCGCGCCGAGCATGTAGTCCTCGACGGGGATTGTGCGGGCGCCCTGCGGGCCGCGCAGCGTCACCAACGCGCCGAGCGCAGCGAGAATTGAGATCCAGTCCGCTGACGGGTCGGCATGCGTCAAGCTGCCGCCGATCGTCCCCCGATTCCGCACCGCGCGATAGGCTATGCCGTGGGCCACGCTCGGCAGGGCGCCACCTGTCACGTCTGGGGCGCGACCGTCCTCAATGTCCGAATGGGTCACGCACGCGCCGATCACGACTCCGTCGGCTTCCTCTTTGACCTGACGAAGTTCCTCGATGCCTGTGATATCGACGAGAAGATCGGGCTGAACCAGGCGCATGTTGAGCATGGGCCCGAGAGACTGGCTTCCGGCTACGATTTTGACGGAACGTCCGTCCTCAGCGAGCAGAGAGAGAGATGCATCTACATCCTTCGGGCGGGCGTAATCGAAGTTGACCGGCTTCACCCCTCGATTTCCTCGAATTCAACCGGAGCTTTCCCACGCTTTGCAGCCGCAATCGCCTCAAGCACGCGGTGGGGTGTGGTCGGCGAACGAAAGACTTCGGCCCCGAGAGGACGTAGAGCGTCGTTGATCGCGTTGCCGATCGCCCCCGGCGGGGCGATGGCTCCGCCCTCGCCGAGCCCCTTCACGCCAAATTCAGTATAGGGCGCCAGCGTCTCCATGTGGTGCACGCGCGGCGCGGGCACTTCTGTAGGCCCCGGAAGAAGATAATCAGCGAAGGTCGAGGCGAGCGGCTGACCCGAAGAGTCGAAGTTCATCTCCTCGTAGAGAGCCGTGCCAACGCCCTGAGCGAAGCCGCCATAGATTTGGCCGTCGACCACCATCGGGTTGATGAGCTTGCCGCCGTCCTCGACGATAACATAGTCGAGGATCTCGATGTCCCCAGTCTCAGGATCGACCGCGACAGTCCCAATATGCGCGGCGTAGCTGAAGGTGCCTGTGTCGCGGCCCGGCTTATAGCCGATCGTCGCCTCCAGGCCGTGTGGATCAACCGACGCCGGGAGATCTTGCGGGCGCCGATACCAAGTGTGGGCGATCTCCGCGAGCGTGACGCTGCCCGATTGCCCCTGAACCGCGCCGTCGCGCAGTACGACGGATTCGGCGTCCGTCTGCAAAAGATGCGCGCCGATCCCTTTCGCGAGACGCGCCACTTCGCGCGACGCCGTTGCGACCGCTCCCCCGGCCATCACGGCGCTGCGCGAGCCCCAGCTGCCTGTTGAATAAGGCGTGTATTCAGTATCACCGTGGACGAGCTTGATCTTGGCGATCTCGATGCCGAGAATTCTCATGCGCCACCTGGGCGAGAGTCGTCTCCATGCTCTGGCCATGCGAATGGACGCCAACCCTGAGCTCAAGCCCTCCGTCAGGGGTCATGCGCGCCGTCGCCTGCTCATGTCCCGGCACCATGGGGATGCCCCACCCGGAATAGACCGAGGTGCCGTGCGCGCCTTGCTCGCAATAAACCGCAAGGCCGATGCCGATGAGGCGCCCGTCCGGCTCGCCGCGCTTTTGACGCTCGCGGACACCCTCAAGATCGGCCGCCGCGAGAGCCCGGCGCAGCGCTTCGGGATAATCGCCACTGTCGAAATGCTTCTTCGTGATGTTGTCAAACGGCATCTGCTCGGGGCGGACGAGGTTCTTCAGGCGCACCTCAAACGGCTCGAGTCCAGCCTCGCGCGCGACAAGATCAAGCATGAGCTCAAGCGCGTAGCAGACGCCCGTCCTTGCAACGCCACGATAGGGAAGGATCGGACATTTGTTGGTCGCAACGGACCAGGCGCGACAACGAAAGGATGGGAAATCGTAAGGACCTGGCAGGATGCTCGCGACCTGGGCCGCCTCAAGGCAGGCTGAAAAGGGATAAGCGGAATATGCGCCCGAATTGACCGTCGCCTCACAATCGATGCCGCGCAGCGTTCCGTCGCGGTCTGCATAGACAGTGATGCGATAATGATGCTCCCGGCAATTGGCGTTGGCGGTTAAGTGCTCGCGCCGGTCCTCGAGCCAACGCACCGGATGGCCGCAGCGCATCGCGAGCCATCCGAGGCAGACGTCTTCCGGCAGAAGAATGCCTTTGTATCCGAAACCGCCCCCAACATCCGGCGAAACGATACGCACCTGGGCTTGCATCAGACCCAAGCACTCCGCGAGGCCGGTTCGGATAATGTGCGGCATCTGGGTGCCCGTATACAAAACGAGCTGGTCCATGCGCTTGTCCCAATAGGCGACGGTGCCGCGCCCTTCGATGGGGGCCATGCATTGGCGAGCGGTGGAAATCTCGCGCGTCACTTTGATTGGCGCGTCAAACGCGGCTCCGATATTGATGTCGACGAAAGTCTCAAGAAACGTGTTGTCGCCCCAGTGTTCGTGCAGCAGCGGCGCGTTCGGCAAACGCGCCGCCAGCATGTCGTGCACGGCCGGCAGCTCCTCGAGATCGACCTCGACGCTTGCGGCGACATCCTCGGCTTCGGCCCGGGTCCGGCCTACGCACATGGCGATCAGTTCCCCGACCTGCCGCACCTTCTGACTGGCAAGCACGGGCTGCTCGGACACTTTGAACCCCGCGAGGGCGGTCACAGCGACAATCGGCTTCACTCCGACAAGATCCGCGGCGGCGAACGCCTTGCCGCGATGCTCGGCGGGAATGTGCACGGCGCGCAGTTTTGCGTGAGCGAGCGGCGAGCGGACGAAGGCGACGTCTTTCATGCCCGCCAGGCGAATGTCGCCGACAAACTGGCCTCGTCCGCGTAAGAACCTGTCGTCCTCCTTACGCTCAACCGAGGCGCCTACGCCCTGATCGCCCATTACCTAGCCTTCCTCAGCCGCGACCTTCGACCAAGTCATGCGGCGCGCTTCCAAACCAAGCGACAGGCCTAACTCGACCAGTCGCGCGGTCGCCCTATGCAGTTCGGCGGAGCGGCTCGGCATTGCACCAGTCGTAAATCGCCAGCGCCATCACCTTGATCGACGTGAGGTAATCGTCAATCGAAACATACTCGTCGTCGGCGTGCATGACAGCCGTCGAGCCAGGTCCGAAAATGACCGTCGGCGTATTGCCATACAGGTTAAGGAACCGCGTATCCGCTGCTCCTTGACGGCCGCTGATCACGGGAGCCTTGCCAGTGATCTCAGTATAGGCGCGCGACACCATATCGACGATTGGATGATCGCGCGGAATCTCGGACGCCTGAGCGTCATAGCCCACAAATCGGACCTTCGGCGGATGATCTTTCATCCAAGGATCCGCCGCAGCGGCGCGCCCCACCTCCTCGACGAGGCTTTGCTTGACGCCCTCGTGGTCTTCGCCAGGAACCGTGCCGATGCTGCCCTTCAAGAGACAGTTGGCCGGGAAGGCGCTCGGATATCCCCCCGCCTGAAAGCTGCCAACGATGCACGGCAAAGAATCGATCGCGCTTGGATAGAGTGGATGGGTCACGGTTGCGACCCGCTTAGCCTCCAGATCCGCCACCGCCTTGGCGATCTTGTTGCCCAGATCGATACCGCTAATGCCCTCGTACCGCTTTTGGATACCGGCCGGCTTGCCTTGAATTTCGATCTCGAACCAGATGCGGCCTATGCAGGCGGGCTGCACGGCGAGGTCGCTGGTCTCTCCGGAAATGCCAGCGTCGGCTTTATAGCCCCTGATCACCGTGTCGAGCGTGCCGTGACCGCTCACCTCTTCGTCAATGACGACGTTGATCATAACATCGCCTTTTGGCGTGAGACCAAGCTCCTTCAGGTACTGCACGGCGAGGATGTGGCTCGCAACGCCGCTTTTCATATCGCAGGATCCACGCCCATAAATGCGTCCGTTCTTAATGTGCGCGGACCAAGGATCGTCGCTCCAGCCCTCGCCGCCCGCCACAGGAATGACGTCCGTATGGCCGTTAAGCAGCAGCGACCGGCCGCCGCCTGTGCCTTTCAACACGCCCACGATATTGGGACGCCCTTCGTAGCCACGTTGGACCGGACGATAGCCGGGATGCCTTTTGAGCGCCTCCCAGTCGGTCTCCCAGACATCGACCTTGAGGCCGATCGCCGTCATGGAGCTCGCGACGAACTCCTGAATGGCGGCCTCATCTCCCGTAACGCTCGGAATGGCGATCATTTTCTGCAGAAAGCCGATCGCTTGCTCGCGGCTGGCGTCGACCTTGTCGAGAATCTTCTGATGGTTGGGATCGGTCATTGGCGTTTCTTTCTTTTCTGGGTCCGCTTCATCGATCAGAGCGATTTCAAGCGCGGAATGATCTCGCGCGCGATCGTCTCGATCTGATCCGGACGGTACTTGTAAGGAACAAAGATGATCTTTTGCACGCCGACGGCGAAATGCTCACGGAGCTGCGCCACGCAATCGTCGACGGTGCCCATGATTGCGCTCTCGCGCGAGCAGTCGCTGTGAGCGGGGAAGTCCCACTCCTTATTCAGCCAGTCCATCATCTCTTCGCGCACCGCCTCCCTGGACGGACCGACCATGACTGGAAGCTGCGAGGCGTTGAGCAGGGAGTCGGGATCCTTGCCCGCCTCCACGGCGAAACCGCGAATCTTATCCCACGATTTCTTGAAATCAGCAGGACGGTAGAAATAGGTGAGCCAGCCGTCACCCGCCGTGGCGGCGCGTTGCAAGACCTTCTCGACATAGCCGCCAATCAGGATCGGCATGCGCGGCTTCTGATAAGGCTTGGGATACATGACCGCGGCGGAAATGTTGTGATTCATATACTTTCCGTCGACCTTCGACTCTGACCACAATCGCTTCATGATCTCGAGATTCTCGTCCATGAGTTTTCCGCGCTTGTCGAACGGAATGCCGACGGCATCGAACTCGCGCTTATACCAACCCGAGGCCATGCCCATGATGAGGCGCCCCTCCGACAGATGGTCGATGCTCGAAAGCTGCTTGGCGAGCGTGACGGGATTACGAAGAGGCAGGACAAGGACGCCGGTGCCGATCTTCAAACGGCTCGTGCGGGCGGCGATTCCGGTCAGAACGGTAAGCGAATCAACGATCGGGAAATTCGGTTCGACGCCGAGTAGGATGTGGTCCCACACCCACACCGAGTTGTAGCCAAGCTCCTCGACGCGGACGCCATATTCGACGAGCGCTTTCGCGTTGGGCATCTCTGGATAGGCGGTGAAGTTCCGCACGGCGACGCCAAACGTCTTGGCGAAACTCTTCATCAGCATTTTCTCCGGAGAGACTTCCTTAAGCCGTGAACAGACGGTCGGGATCAAGCGCCCGCAACGTTTCAAGCTCGCGGTTTGTTGGCGGCTCGGTCATAGAAAGACCCTCGTCGAACAGCAGCTCGAAGCCGGTGTTGTCCTGGACCTGCGCGCGGTCCGCGCCGGGATTGAGGGCAAGTACCTTCATTCGGCGCGTTTCGTCGTCGAAACCAAACACGGCGAGCTCGGTGATCACGCGGAACATGCCGCCCGCGGGCAGTCCGCTCTCAGCCCGCGTCTTCCCTCCGCGGATGAAGCCAGGGCTTGTGATGAAGTCGACCTTCTCCACGAACCGCCTCTTCTCGTGCTTCATCGCGACAATCATGTTCGCGAGGCTCGCGATGTCGTTTCCGCCTCCGGTGCCCGGCAGGCGTGTTTTCGGCGCCGCAGGATCGCCGATGAAGGAGGAGTTCAGGTTCCCGTATTGGTCGATCTGCGCCCCTCCCATGAAGCCCACGTCGACATAGCCGCGCTGCAGCAGCAGCAATACGTCGGCGCTCCCGAGCACCATGTTGGCGCGCTTCGTGCATCTTTGGTCGTTAGTCGAGGGCGGAAGTTTCCCCGGCTCAACATAGGCGCCGATTACGCCGCCCTCAAAAAGGATCGTAAGACCCGGACAATGCAGTCTCTGCGCGAGCGTCGCGGCAAGCAGCGGAACGCCAACACCCGCGAACACGACCTGCCCATCCTCGAGCTGCCGCGAGCTTAGAATCGCCAGGATTTCCGCCGCCGTGTAGTGCTGGCTTTCAGTCATTGTAGATGCTGCGCCCCCTGTTGGCGGCCTCGAGCAGCTGGTCGAGACCAATCAGTGACAGAAAGTCTGTCCACGTCTTTGGCTCATAGACGTGACGCTCAAGATAGGCGCGCATGCCTTCGACCGGCTCCGCGTTCGCCTTCGCCACGTAAGCCTCCATGTGACGCATCATAGGCTCGTAGACGCCGAAGCACTCGTGCGGGGCCGCGCCGAACGGGACCTCGACCACCGCGTCCACGCAGAAGAAGGGGATCTTGGTTTGATCCGGCGCCCGCCTGATCTGATCATTGGAGATGATGCGCTCAGTCGTTAGGATCACCCGGTCAGCCGCCATCGCGAGATCAACGTCCATGAACTGCAGTCCATCGATTTGGGCGTTGCCGTAAGGGTCGCAACGCTGCACGTGGATGAGCGCGATCTCCGGGTTGAGCGCGGGAACGAGTAGCACCCTCTCGCCGGTGAAAGGACAGTCAAATTCTATCGGTTCCGGGCGTTGCTTGAGAACGTCGGACCCCAGCATCGAGCGAATCGGTAGGAATGGCACGCCCATGGCGCCGGCGCGGAAGCGCATGCCCATCGCCATATGGCTCCATTCCTGGAATCGCTTATTGCCCTTCTCGACATGGTGGCGCATGACCTTGGACAAGCCCCAGAGAATGCCCTGCGCGAACCAGCTGGTGACGACTTCGTCGGCGACGTCGGAGCCGAACAAGAGGTCGCCGTCGGTCGAAACGATGCTG
Source organism: uncultured Alphaproteobacteria bacterium (assembly GCA_963836695.1). Lineage (GTDB taxonomy): Bacteria > Pseudomonadota > Alphaproteobacteria > Rhizobiales > Beijerinckiaceae > Roseiarcus. The sequence continues at coordinate 91,213 of CAWIKX010000019.1, read as the reverse complement.
CGCGAGCAAGTGAGCCCCTTGCGTCGCTGGCGCATCAACTCCCAGATCATCGCCATTGGCGTACGCGACATGGTCGAGCCGCCGATCCCGACAGACATTCCGTCCTGCACAAGGGTCGCCGCATCATGCAGCGACATCACTTTCTCACGCAGGCTGCGATCGCGTCGCGCGAGACTTTCGCGCAACGTCGCGTATGGCCGCACCTCGTAGCCCGTCACTCCATCCTCCTCGAGCGGCTGCCGCGTCGGATCAGTTGATTCCAGCCTCACCGTTGAACTCGGTAATGAGGCGGTCCCACTCGCCCGCTGAGCTGGCGACGCCGCGCCAGAAACTCTGGTCTTTGCGACGGTCGAAATCTTCGACCGATATGCCTTGTTGCTCGACCCAGGTGTAGTAGCCCAAATTGAAGATACGGCGCCGCTCGGAAGCGCCAAGCGGAAGCACGTTCTCGGTCGAAGCTTCGGCAAGGCAGGTCTCGACAATGCTCGCGGCGTCTCTCGCACCAAAGCCGCCAGGGAAAAACCTGCGGCGCGCGGCGTCAGCTTCGGTGCGGTACAGGCGGGCGCTGTCCGTGGCGATCGTCACGATCGCGTCCTCAGGACCGTAACCTTTCGTCCGCGCCAGCTTGATCGAAGCAACGATATTGGCCCAGCTCGATATACCGATCTCACTGAAGACCGCCTCGAGCGACGGGTCGATATCTTTTCGAGAGGCGAAGTAGGCCGCGCCCTCCGGCGAGTTGAAGGCGAGATTGAGACGATCGGTATCCTGGTCCGAAACGGCAATCACCGCGTCGGTATTCATCACATTATGTATCAGCGGGATATGCTTATCGCCGATGCCCTGGATGTTGTGCGCGCCGTAGCCATTTTCCAGCATTGTCGGGCATTCGAGAGCCTCGACAGCGGCGATCGCTGAACCGTGGCGCTCCTTGAGAAAATCGCCAGCCGCGATTGTTCCGGCCGATCCCGTTGCTGAGACGAAGGCGGCGAGCTTGAGGCCTTTGCGTCCGGCTGAGGCATGCTCAAAGGCTGTGCTGCAGGCTTCGCCTGTGCAGACGTAATGAGCCATATAGTTCGAGAACGCCGAGAACTGGTTGAGAATCACGTTCTCCGGCGAGGCGGCTAGCTCGCGGCACTTATCATAGATTTCCTTCACATTGCTTTCGACGCCGACGGTGCGCACCACGTGCGACGGATCGCGCACCCAGCGTCCGAGCCACTCGAAGCGCTCCCGACTCATGCCTTCAGGTAGGACGGCGACACCGTCGCAGCCAAGAATGCGGGAGACAGCGACGCCGCCACGGCAATAATTTCCGGTCGACGGCCAAACCGCGTGATGGTGAGCTGGATCGAACTCGCCCGTTACGAGCTTTGTGACAAGGCCTGCATACGCGGGGAGCACTTTGTGGGCGCCGATCATCGGGAAGCGAGATCCGATCAACACCACGATCGGGGCGTCAACGCCGGTGAGCGCCTTCGGCAGGACGATATGGTCCGGGACCGAAACCGTGTCGCGCCGATTGGGCGCGTTACGCCAGTGGATGCGCCAAAGGTTGTCCGGACGAGGGGCATCGGGATCGACGCCCGGAAGGCGGGCGGCGATATGTTGCGGGATCGGCGCGCTCGAAGAGAGTTGTGCAAACGTCGGCAAAACGATCTTTTGCGCCCGCGCACGTTCGACAGCTGACCGCCGGATCGCGGCGTCGACGACTATCGGCGCGGCGGTTAGCTCAATGTGAGCGACTTCGTTCATTCGGCCCCTCGTCCCTCCGTTCTCGATCCGATCCAGAGCGGTGAGACTATCATACTAACCTTAGAATGATCAACGCCGCCAGGGTTCGGGCTGGGCGCTGCGGTTTGACTCCTCGGGGAGCCCCTGAGGACACGACCAGGTTCGGCTTGCCGTCGTCAATGCGGGCCTTTGTCACTCAACTGCCAGTAGGGCAGCCGGCAGCCGCGCCTCGCCCAAGAGCCTGACTACCGTTTTTTGTCGCCTCGGCGACAGGCTCTATTCGACCCGCGCAGCTCCCCCGCCCTTTAGCGTCTCCACCAGCGCCTTCGCTTCCGCTGAATCCCAGTTCGCGCCGCCCTCGATCGCGCCAAGCTCGCAGCCATCCTTGTCGATCACCAATGTGACCGGCAGCCCAAGCGCCTTGCCGTCCTTGCGCAGGGTCTCAAAGGCGTCGCCGCTCGAATCCGAGTACCGCTTGAGCGACTTCACTCCGACGCTATCCAGGAAGGTCGCTCGCCGTTCGAGACGGGAAGTGTCCACATTCACAGCAACGACCTCGAACCCCGGTCCGCCCTTGGCGGCCTCAAGCCTGTCGAGCGTCGGCATCTCCACCCGGCACGGGACGCACCAGGTCGCCCACAGGTTGAGCAGCACTGCGCGGCCTTTGAAGTCGGCAAGCGCCAGCTTTTCGCCGTCGTCGCGCTGGAAGGCGATGTCGATCGCCCGGCGAGGCTCGCTTTCCACCTGGAGCGCCGCCAATTCGCCCTTGGCGAGCGGCGCAAGCCTAGCCGCCAGCTTGGCCGAGTCGGCCGGGCAATCGCTCGCGGCCTTGCCGGCCGGCGCAACCGTCCCGTATAGGACAGCCCCAGCCGCAACCACCGCCAGCGCGCCCAGAATGGGGATCACGAAACGTCGCGAGCGCGGCGTGTTATCGGTATTCGTCATGTCCTTTTCATCCGAGACGACGCGCATGAGCAACACGATGTGGGGCGGCAGATTTACTGGACGTCCAGCGGACGCGATGGAGGAGATTAACGCCTCGATCGATTTCGACCGCAACCTCGCCGCCCAGGACATCCTGGCGTCCCAGGCCCACCTCGCCATGCTTGCTGCCCAAGGCATCGTCGAAGCCGCCGACGCCGAGGCGATCTCGAAGGGTCTCGCGCAAGTCAAAGGCGAAATCGAGGCAGGCGCGTTTTCGTTTAAGCGCGCGCTCGAAGACATCCATATGAACGTCGAAAGCCGCCTTGCCGAAGTCATAGGCCCAGCGGCCGGACGGCTACATACCGCGCGTTCGCGCAACGACCAGGTCGCCGTCGATTTCCGCCTCTGGGTGCGGGACGCGATCGACGAAATCCTCGGCCAGATCGCGCGCTTGCAACGGGGACTCGCCGCGCGCTCGCTCGAGAGCGCCGCCATGGTGATGCCGGGCTTCACCCACCTGCAAACCGCGCAGCCGGTCACGTTCGGCCATCATCTCCTCGCCTATGTCGAGATGCTGGCGCGCGACGCGGGGCGCTTCTCCGATGCGCGCAACCGGCTCAACGAGTGTCCCTTAGGCGCGGCCGCGCTTGCGGGAACCTCGTTCTCGATTGACCGCGACATGACCGCAAAGGCGCTCGGCTTCGACCGGCCGACAGCCAATTCGCTCGATAGCGTCGCCGACCGCGACTTCGCGCTGGAAGCGCTCGCGGCCGCAGCAATCACGGCGACGCATCTCTCCCGCTTCGCCGAGGAGATCGTGCTCTGGACGACGCCGCAATTCGGCTTCGTCAAGCTCTCGGACGCCTTCTCGACCGGCTCGTCGATCATGCCGCAGAAGCGCAACCCCGACGCCGCCGAACTCGTGCGCGGCAAGACCGGCCGTATGGTCGGCGCGCTGATCGGCCTCCTCACTGTGATGAAGGGCCTGCCACTCGCCTATTCCAAGGACATGCAGGAGGATAAGGAGGGGGTGTTCGACGCGTTCCGTACGCTGGCGCTTTGCCTTGCCGCGATGACTGGCATGGTCGAGGACATGACGCCCGACCCCAAGCGCATGAAGGCTGCGGCTGGCGCGGGCTACGCGACCGCCACCGATCTCGCCGACTGGCTGGTGCAGACGCTCAAGATGCCTTTTCGCGAGGCGCATCACATTACCGGCCGCATCGTCGCGCTCGCGGCCAAGCGCGGCGCAGCACTCGAAAAGCTCACGCTCGACGAGATGCAGAGCATCGAGCCGCGCATCACCAAGGACGCCTTCGCCGTGCTCGGCGTCGAGCGCTCGGTCAAGAGCCGCACTTCATACGGCGGAACCGCGCCGGCCAACGTACGCCGCCAGGCGCGCGCTTGGCTTAGGCGGCTCGGGACGGGGTGAGCTGGAGCTATTTGACCGAGGCGCCGACCGCGAGGCATGTAAAGCTCAGAAGCTCGTTGCGGGACGCTTCCGCCCGACGCCCACTACCCCGCGCAATCCCGGCATAAGCCGACAAGCTCGACCATCTGACGATGTGGAGCAAAGCCGGCGCGCGCGGCCGTTTCCTGCAACAGACGATCAAGCTTGACGTCCTCGACCTCGTCGCTGCGTCCGCATTTCTCGCATAAGAGCAGCGCGCCATGATGGGCGTGGCCGAGGTGCTCGCAAGGCGCATAGGCGTTGCGGCTCTCGATCTTGTAGACGAACCCATTCTCGAGAAAGAAGTCGAGCGTGCGATAAACGGTCGGCGGCGCGATGGGCTTGCCTTCTCGCCGTGAAAGCTGGTCGATGATTGCGTAGGCGCCCAGTGGCCCCGAGCTTTCAACCAGGATGGCCAGAACCTGCCGTCGTAACGGCGTCAGATGCAGGCCCTGGCGCGCGCAGGCGCTCTCCACCTCGCGTTGCCACCCCGTCGCGCTAGCGCCGAGGACCGGATTCTTTGTCGACCCTATCTTTTTGCTCATTGTTGTTTTGATCATATCACGGATCAGGCCTTCGAAATGATATAATGTTGTATTCCGGGCTTGCCTATGGATAAGATATAACATAACACTTCGCCTCTCGCGCTTAGTCCCGCGCTCTGTCGACGGAGGCTTCCCATGTCCAACAAGCTCCATGCGCTCGCAGCGATCGCGGTCGTCGCGCTCAGCGCGCCCGCCTTCGCCGATCCGGTGAAAGTCGTCGCGGCGGAAAATTTCTACGGCGACCTCGCGAGCCAGATAGGCGGCGCGAATGTCACCGTGACCAGCATACTCTCCAATCCTGACGACGATCCGCACCTGTTCGAGGCCAGCCCCGGGACGGCCAAGGCGCTCAGCGACGCCAAAATCGTCATCGCCAACGGCGTCGACTATGACCCGTGGGTGGTGAAGCTCTTGAGCGCGAACAAGGCCGCCGGCCGCAAGGAAATCGTGGTCGGCGCGCTGGTCGGCCGCAAGGGAGGCGACAATCCGCATCTCTGGTATGATCCAGCCGCTATGAAAGCCGCGGCGAAGGCGCTCGTCGTCGACCTTGTCGCCGTCGACCCCGCGCATAAGGCGGATTATGAGCGGGGCGAAGCCAAGTTCCTCGATTCTCTGAAACCCCTGGACGACAAGATCGCGACGATGCGCAAGTCCTACGCTGGCCAGCCCGTCACCGCGTCAGAGCCGGTATTCGGCTATCAGGCGGGGCTGATTGGGCTTAAAGTGCGGAACGAGAAATACGCGCTCGCGATCATGAACAACGCCGAGCCGACGCCTTCGGAAGTGGCGGCGTTCGAGAACGATCTCAAGGGCAAGAAGGTGAAGGCGATGCTGTACAACGCGCAGGCGAGCGAGCCTGCGGTCGGCAAGCTGGTGCAGCTCGCCAAGGACAATGGGATTCCAGTCGTGGGCGTCTCGGAGACCGAGCCGCCGAACGTGACCTATCAGGACTGGATGCTGGGCCAGCTCAACGTGCTGGACAAGGCGCTCTCCGGCGGGGCTTAGAACCCAGCATGGAATCGTCATCGCGAGAAACCTCTGGCTCTCAGGCCTGGCGCGGGCGTCGATCCAGAGCCGCCGCGGCTCTTCGTCCCTGGATCGCCTTTCCCCCGGGTTTTGACTCGGGCGTCCTAATCACGCTCCCGGGTCAGCCCATGCGCGCCATGCGTTCGTGAGCGCGCTCAGCTTCGACCAGGTGACGATCAGGCTTGGCCGCCGGGATATCCTGAAGGCCGCCAGCTTCGAGATCGAGGACGGCGAATTTGTCGGCATGCTGGGCGCAAACGGCGCGGGCAAGACGACGCTCATGCGCGCCGCCCTCGGCCTCGTTCCCTTGAGCACGGGCAGAATCGCGGTGCTCGGGCGGTCGGCGACGCGTGGCAACGCTCAGATCGGCTACGTGCCGCAAAACCGCGGCGCGGTCGCAGGTCTCAGACTCAGAGGCTGGGACGTCGTCGCCTCGTCGGCGATCGGCGTCCGCTTCGGCTTCGTCACCCTCGACAAGGCGACGCGGCGCGAAATCGACTGGGCGCTCGATGAAGTGGGCGCCCGCGACCTCGCCAGACGCTCGATTGGCGAATTGTCGGGCGGCGAGCGCCAGCTTGTGTTGTTGAGCCAGGCGCTGATCGGCAAGCCGCGCCTCATCATGCTGGATGAGCCGCTAATCTCCCTCGACCCCGCGCATCAGAAAAGTGTGGTTGAGATCGCCCGACGAATTTGTGACAATCTCAAGGTCGCGATCCTGTTCAGCGCCCATGAGCTCAACCCGCTGGTCAATGCAATCGACCGCGTTCTCTATCTCGGCGAGGGCGAAGCGGTGATCGGCGCAGTCGACGAGGTGGTGAACGGCCCAGTGCTGTCACGCCTCTACGGCGCGCCGATCGAGGTCGTGCAAGTCAAGGGACGCTATTACGTCATGGCCGGTGATGTCGACGTCGAGCGTGACGCGCATCGACACGACCACCACGCCCACGGCGCCCATGCTTGAATATGATTTCATGCGCACCGCCTTCCTCGCCTCGGGGATGGCGGCCGTGCTCGCCGGCGCAGTCGGGTTTTTCCTGGTGCTGCGTGGGCAGACGTTCGCTGGCCACGCCCTCTCTCATGTCGGCTTTACCGGCGCGACAGGCGCTATCCTGTTCGGCCTCTCGCCGCTGGCGGGCCTGGTCGGCTTTACCCTCGTCGCCGGGATCGGCATGGGATTGTTCGGCGAGAAGCTCGCCGCGCGCGACGTGGCGATCGGCATGATGCTGTCGCTCGCGCTCGGCTTAGGGCTCCTGTTCCTGCATTTCTACACTGCCGCGGCAACACAAGCCACGGCGCTTCTGTTCGGCAATGTACTGGGCGTCGATTCGTCCGCGCTCTTGACGTTGGCCGTGCTCGCCGTCGTGAGCCTCGTCGCGCTCGCGATCATCATCCGGCCGCTCGTCTTCGCATCGCTGGAAAGCGAGCTGGCGGAGGCCCGCGGCGTCCCGGTCCGCTTCGTCTCGGTGGCGTTTCTGGCGATCGTCGCGGTCGCGGTCGCGGAATGCGCCCAAATCGTCGGCGTGCTTCTGGTGTTCACGCTGATGGTCGGTCCCGCGGCGGCGGCGCAGAACCTGTCGAGCCGCCTCATCCGCGGAATGTTTCTGGCGGCCGGTCTCGCGTTGGTTGAGGCGTGGGGCGGTTTGACGCTGGCCTATTACACGGACTGGCCGACCTCATTCTGGATCACGGCGCTTTCTGGACTTGTCTATCTTGCCAGTCTCGTTGGCCGTTTTGGGGTTCGGTGAAAAGTTTCGCGCTCCGCTCAGGGGTTAGGGCGCAAGCGAGCGGAAGGGCGGCTTTCAGCCGCCCTTCCAACTTCCGTCATCGCGTTGGCTTGGGGGAATCGAACGGAAAATCCCACCCGAATTCGACAGGCCAGGGCTTCTGCGCCTCCGGCGTCTCACCGGCGCGTCTTCGCGCCGTCGCGGACTCCGCTTCTACTCGCGGCAGCGCCGCCGATTGCGGTTTCGTCGACGCGCGGATGGACGACGACAACCCTGCGCTCCGGAACATTCGCCATGACATAACTCCCATGTTTGGCCGGATGCGTTAACTAGCTCATTCACAGTTCCTGCGCTGTGATCTGGATCACATACCCCAGCCTGGCGATGTTTCAACCGCAAATCGTTTCACTTTTGCGTTCATTTCCGTCATTGTGTTGAACAGTGTCTTAACCAACTCCGTCGCGGCCGATCTCCGCTTACTCATGCTCGACATTGCCATTTGGCTCATCGTCCTCCTGCTCGGCGCCGTCGTCTATATCGTCTGGCATGGGCTTCAGATCGCTCGCTCTCAACATCAGAGCACGATGACCGCGCTGTCGAGCCTGAGCGACACCCATAAGCTTGGCTACGAGGGGCTGACTCTCGCAGTGCAGCGCCTCGAGCAGCGGGTCAGGCAGCTCGAGGAGCGGCGCTGACAGCGGTCATTAGGCCGCGGGTCGCCGCGGCTAACTGTTCACGCCCCAGGCGGTTCAGTCGCGCCGGCGCCGAGAGAGCGCTGCATCATGATCGAGTCCGTCCAGCGGCCGAACCTATACCCCACCGCGGGCAGAAGGCCGACCTGGCGGAAGCCGAACTTCTCATGCAGCTTGATCGAGGCGACGTTGGCCCCGTCGATATAGCCGATCATCTGGCGAAAGCCCGCCGCGGCGCAGGCATCAATTAGCGCGGTCATGAGCTGACGCCCTATCCCCGCGTGCAGCCGGTCGCTGCGCACATAGATCGAGTGCTTGACCGTGTAGCGATAGGCCGGCCGCTTGCGGAAAGGCACCGCATAAGCGTAGCCGACGACCGTTCCCGCCTCCTCCGCGACAAGATGCGGCATCTTACGGTTGTTCATCGACCTGCGGCGGCGCTTGAGATCCTCCGCGTCAGGCGCTTCGAAATCGCCATCCACGCCGGGGTCCACCCCGCGCCGGATGTGATGCAGGTAGATCGCAAGCATGCCCGGCACGTCGCCGTCTCGCGAGTTGCGCACCAGAACTCGCGAATGGTCGGCGCGTTCCTCTGCTTCGCCCGAGGCGGCGCTGTTCGTCGTGTTCATGGCACGCCCCTTTACGCGAAAACCTCTCGGCGCGTAACTCCCAGTCGCGCCTCTCGCCCAACCGGCGTTCTACCGGCCCACGGGGTCCCGCCTGGCCGTGCTTCCGGACCAGAGAAGGCTCGAGATCGCCCGCGCGACGAGCGGCGCGGCCGCGGCCTGAGCAATAATCACAACGACAATCCCGCCGATCATGCCGACCAGCCGCTCGACCGCAGGCAGAATGTCCTGAGAAGGCTGAAGCCCCTGCACCATCGACAAGATGACCGCGACCGCCGCCTGATGCCCCGTGTAGGCGGCCTCCCCGTTGCGCTCCTTGACGTGACAGCAGACGTAGAGGCCGCCGAAAAGCAATGCGATCCAGACGACGAAATCGTCGCCCACGAAGTGCATGCAGAGGAGCCCATAGGCACCCCCTAATACGCAGCCGGCGACGCGATTGACGGCTACCCAAGCCGGTCCGCGCCGCATCGCGAGCAGGATCACGAAGGCCGTGATCGGCGTCTGCCCGAGCCCCGGGAGATCGAACGCCTCCCAGATCAGCGGAATAACTGCGACGCCTAATCCCCCCGTAACCGCGATGGCGAGCAGGTCCCCGTCGACCGGATCGGCGAAAATACCGGGCTTCGCGGCGACCGGCGCCGGACCCGCGGCTGGCGCAAGCACAATCTGCACGAGATAGGAGACCCCGACCCCGACGGTGATCTCCATCGAGCGGTAGACGGCGAGCCTAAGTCCTTCGCCCGGCGCCTCGAGCGCGCCGAACATGACGAGCACCACCGTCACCGAGCCCAGAAGCACCGCGTATCCGTGGGCGCTGCGCTCTGTTCCGTAGATGCCAAAGGCGACCGCACTCGCACAGATCAGCTGAAAGATGAGCGGCTCGCCGACGAAACGCGCGCCGAAATAGCCGACGGCCGCTCCGATCAATGTTCCAAGGCAACGATCGACGCTTCGGACAAAGGAGCTCGAAACGTCAGGCACGACGATTGAAACCGCGGTGATCGCCGCCCAATAGGGATTGTCGAGATGGAGCGCCATCGCGACAATCATCGAAAGAACGCTGGCAAGCGTGGCGCGGAAGGCGACGCCCGCCGTTGGCCCCGACAGGCTCAACGCGCCGAGTTCGCCCTTCAGCGCTTGCGCGAGGCGAAAGTCGAGGTCCTGCCGAGGCGCCTGATCGCTCATGGAAACAAGAGGACGCGCGCGTCCGTCCCCATGAACAGCGGAACGTCGGGCATCGGGTCGAACATGAGCGTTACCTGCAGCCGGCGCGACAGGCGAATCCAGTCGGTCGTCGGCGCCACATAGGGGAGGAGGCGCTGCTCGTCCCGGTGACGCGCTATGCCGCGTCCGACGTTGAACACACGGGCCGGAAACAGGCGCCAGGGATGGCTGTCGAGCCAGATCCAGGCGCGCGCCCCCGGCTTCAGGCCCGCGGCGACATATTCCTTGAAATTGGCGACCACGCGCCACTGCGAGTCGTCCACGATGCCGACGATCGGAACGCCGGCCGTGGCGTAGTCGCCGGGCCGCAGCGAGAGATTGGTCACGAAGCCCGAGACGGGCGCAACGAGGCGCGTGCGTGCCAGATCGTACTGGGCGAGCGCGAGCCGCGCTTTCGCGACAGCCACTTCCGCGACCGTCGAGGCGACTTCCCCCGCATTGACGCGCAATCTCGCTTCGACGCCTGCGACCGCGTCCAGCGCTTTCTGCCGATCGTCCACCGAGCGGTCGAGAACTGCCTCCGCGACCGTCCCCTGCTTCACCAGCGCGGCGACGCGGTCGTAGTCCTGCTGCGCCAGCGTGACCGCCGCCTTGGCCGTCTCGAGCGCGCTTGCGAAAACGCGCGCCTCCTCTTCGCTCACCTTTGCCGCGGCGGCCGCGCCATCGAGCCGCTTCTGGTCGAGGTTGACTCCAAGCACGAAAGGTTCGGGATCGAGGGTCGCGAGAAGGTCGCCAACCGCGGCCTTCTGATCGTTGGCAACGTCGACGTGATTGACGACACCCGAAACCTGGGGGGCGACCTCCACGAAGTCGGAGCGGACATAGGCGTCCGACGTATAAGCGATGAACGGGATCGGCACGAAATACAGCAAGGCGATGATCGCCGCCGCGCCGAGGACGATCCAGCGCAGGCGGCTGGCGCTAGACCGAGACGGCGTTGAATCGTTGTGAGACGGAGCTGACACGCTTCCAGGGCCTTCAGGCGGTGCGAAGGGTTTCTACACTAGGGCCACCCCGACTGGGCACCCGTTTTCCCACGACGCGCTTCATGCAGAAGGTTCGCGGACCCCGTAAAGCATAGATCCGAATTGCTCCCGCGGAGTTGACCTCGCGATAGTGACGATTTTCGTTGGCGCTCGAGAGCCCATTTTCGCTTACGACGTGGCGGACATTGAATTGAACACTCAGCCGGAAAACACACCAACCCTTTGGGCAAACCGTGGGCGTACACGATTCATCGACTTGGTTGCATCGGCCTTCACGGAATGCTTGTTGACGTGCGTCGATATTCTGCCAAGGTAAACACTGTAAATCTTGCACACTGACTTTTTGGGGGCTCACATGTTCTATAAACTTCTCAGCGCCACACTCGGCGCGTCTCTGTTGCTCGCGTCCTCCGCCGCGTTCGCGGACGTTGTAGTGCTGACCAGACCTCTTGGAAACGTCACGCCCCCGCCGGTTGGCCATCAAGAGGCTGAAGCATTTTTTCCCCCAGCCGTACAATTTATTAATTACGCCACGTTCAACACTGATCTTCCGGCCAGCGTCATCATGGCTGCGATAATTCCTGTCCCGGAATCCGGGATGATCGACGATGGAGTGCTGTGGCTATTTGCCGGTACACCGCCGCTTGAAGATGAGGAGCTTTTGAGTGCGTCGAGAGCCTCGACGGCACCGATAGCCTCGACTGACCTCACCTTTTTCAAAGATGGCTATACCGGCACGCTCTCAGGCATCGTTCTGCCGCCAGGAGAATACTATCTAGAAATCAGTGGCTCCTCTTTATTCGGCCCCGCCGCTGTCTCCGCTTCGGTCGATACAAGCGCGCCCGTTCCAGAGGCTTCCACTTGGACGATGATGGCGCTTGGGTTTGCCGGCGTAGGCTTTATGGGCTTCAGACGGCGCCGGGCCGAGATCGCCGCCTGAACGAGCGCCGCTACTCTCTGACGACGTAGGTATAAAACCAGATCGCTCCCGAGGAGTCGATCTCGCGATAGAGGCCCTGGACCTCGGCTTCGAAGCCGGGGAAAACGTTGGCGCTCTTCTCGAACATCTTGAGATAATCGATCATTGGCTTTGCGCGCTCGGTAAGCCGTTCGCCGGGAACGATGGTCGCGATGCCCGGCGGATAGACAACCCAAAGCGTCGTCGCGATCCGGCCGTCGAGTTCGGCGAGCGGCAGATAGTCGACGTTGTTGCGGACCAGATGGCGTGAGGCGACGCGGGGCGTCATCGCCACGTCCGGCAGATGCTCGGCCGCAAACTGCGCCTGCTGCAACTGACTTACGCCCGCGTCGCGGAAGAAGGCGTGCATTTCGCCGCACAGATCCTTGAGCCGACGCCCACGATAGCGCGCTGGCCGTTTCGCCACGAATTCTGGCATCGCGTCGTCGAGAAGAACGTTATCGTCGTGCAGTCGTTTGAAGGCGACAAGCGCCGAAACGAGCGTTCCCGCCTTGCTCGACTCGACGCCGGGCGTCAGCAAGAAGAGCAGCGAGTTGAGGTCGTTCTTCTCCGACACAACCCGATTCTCGCGCAGATATTGGGCGACGACCGGGGCCGGCACCCCATGGGTTTCATAGGTGCCGGTCGCGCGGTCGAAGCCCGGCGTGAGCAGGGTGAGCTTGGCCGGATCGGTCATAGCGAAACCCACCTCAAGCGACTGAAATCCGTGCCAGGCTTCGCCCGGCGTCAGCGCCCAATAGCGCGGATCTCGGGCGAGCAGTTCGGTCGACACGTTTTCCCAAGGCACATCGTGGGTCGCGCCCTCAAGCGCCGCGTCGCGGATCGAGACGCGCTGCGGCACGAACGGATCGAAGAACCAGCGCCGCGCAGAGTCCCGCTCCTTCTCCTCGAATTCGCGTCGCACGGCGCGCAATTTCTTGCGCAACTCGATTCCGAGACGGATTGCATCGTCCCATAGGACTTCGCCCGATCGGCCCTTCATCATCTGCGCGCCGACATCGAGCGATGCGAACAAAGGATAGAACGGCGAAGTCGAGGCGAACTGCATGAAGCCTTCGTTGAAGCGTCGATGCTCGACACGGCGACGCTGGCCCTTGATGTGCCGGTCGCGCATATGAATTTGAGACGCCTGGGAGAAGCTCGCGAGCTGCTTGTGCGCTGATTGGGTCGCGACAATCCCAGGCGAGGCGTCGTTCAAGTCGCGCAAGCCCATCGCGAACCGGTGTTCGTAGAGCGGGTGAAACTTCATGAAGCCTGCCCAAGCCTCATCGAACACGATGTAATCGCAAAGACGCCCGATCCGCTCTACGATGCGTTCGGCGTCGTAGATCGTCCCGTCATAGGTGCATTGTTCGATCACCGCGGCACGGAAAGGGCGTTCGCGCTTCCACGCCTCCTTATCCGTCACGAGGGGATTATCTCGAATGCGCTCGCGTATCGTCGTCTCGTCGAAATCCGCCGGGCGTATGGGGCCGATGAGTCCGTAAGCGTTGCGGTCGGTCGACAAATAAATCGGGATGCCCCCGCCCATCAAAAGAGCGCCCTGGTGCGCGGCCTTGTGGTTATTGCGATCGAAGAGCACCAAGTCGTCCTCAGCGATGAGATTGGTGAGCACGATCTTGTTGGACGACGAAGTGCCATTGAGGACGAAATAGGTCTTCTCGGCCCCGAAGATCGCAGCTGCCTCTTTCTGCGCCTGAAGCGCTGGACCCTCGTGGGTGAGGAGATCGCCGAGTTCGAGAATCGAATTGTCGAGGTCGTCACGAAAGACCGCTTCGCCCAGATGCTCGACGAAGATGCGCCCGATCGGGCTGCGGCTGTAGAAAACGCCGCCGTTGTGACCGGGACAGGTCCACAACTGATTGCCCTCTTCCTGGAAGTCGACAAGCGCGCCGAAGAAAGGGGTTTTCAGCGTATCCGCGTATTGCTTGAGGCGAGAGACCAGGTTCCGGGCGATGAATTCGGGCGTCTCCTCGGCCAGGAACACGTAGCCGTCGATGAAGTCGAGCACTTCGACCGGAATGTCCTCGAAGCGCTTGCGCCTGACCAGAACGACGATCGGCATGTCCAGGCCGCGCTTGCGCATGAGATTGATGAGCGAAGCGGCCTTCCCCTCGATGCCCTTCTTGCCCCAGTCAACAACCATGCAACCGATCGCGGCGTCGGTCTGCACCGCCATCTCGGCGTCCTCGAGGCGGCGCGCCTTAATGACCTCGAATCCCATCCGCTCGATGGCGGTTATGATCTGATTGACCCGGAGGCCCTCGAGATCGTCGGCGTCGAACATCGGCGCCGAGAACAGAAAGGTCAGACGTTGGGAAAAGTTCATCGCCTTGTAGCCCTCGTCAAACGGCGCCCTTCTTTATTCTAATGGCGCCGCGGCCCAGTCGCGGGCGACAAACTTGTGGCGGAGCTTAAGACAGCATAGCGGCGGCAGAATCAAGTCCGGCGCCGAGTTGACCGGCCGCGCGTCAACGAATCGCTCCCCTTAACGAGGAAGCCGCAATCCGGCGCATGGGCGGCTCGTTCTTTCAGCTGTCAATTGCGTTCAACTCATCGTGTGCTCGCCGATCGGGGAAGCGCGAAAGTTGTCGGCTGGCTGGCCCAGGGTCGCGCCAATGTGCTAGGAATTTCCCGGCTTCGTCGCGCGGGCGGAAGCGGCGGGACTGACGCCGGGGAGAAAGCGCCAGTTATGCTGACGAGCCGAGCCGATAACGATCGTGCTCGGCTCGTCTCCTGCTCGCTGGCGCGGCTTTCCGAAGACCGATGCAACGAGGGAGCGCGCTGGCGGTCGGGCGACCGTCGCCAAGGCCGCGGAGTGACGCATTTTGGATTCGGTCGTCCTCACTCTCAATGCCGGTTCGTCGTCGCTCAAATTCGCGGCGTTCCGCCTCGTCAACGGCAGCGAGCCCAACCTCCTAGCCTCCGGGCAAATCGAGGGCATCGGCGCGACGGCCAAGGGCGAGGTCACGACAGCTGCCGGGGAGACCGACGAACTTGACTTCCAGCAGTCGCAAACCCGGGTCGATCACACTGCAGCGATGGGCTCTATTCTCCACTGGCTTAAGAAGGCGGGCTACAATTCTTTAGTCGCGGCCGTTGGACATCGCATCGTGCACGGAGGGCCCGATTACGCCGAACCGGTCCTGATCGACGGCCCAACGCTCGCAAAGCTGAAAGCCCTCGTTCCGCTTGCGCCGCTCCACCAGTCGCACAATGTCGCTGGCGTCGAAGCGGCGATGAAGGCCTTCCCGTCGACGCCGCAGGTCGCCTGCTTCGACACCGCTTTCCATCGCAGCCATCCGTTCATCCATGACACATATGCTCTGCCGCGCTCCTATTACGACGAGGGCGTGCGCCGTTATGGCTTTCACGGACTGTCCTACGAGTTCATTGTTCGAAAGCTGCGCGCGATTGCGCCCCAGATCGCGCGCGAGGACGTCATCATCGCCCATCTCGGCAACGGCGCGTCGATGTGCGCCGTCCATGACGGCCGCGCCGTCGCGACGACAATGGGCTTCACCGCGCTCGATGGCTTATCGATGGGCACCCGCTGCGGTCAGCTCGATCCGGGCGTCGCGCTCTATCTCATGGCGGAAAAGAAAATGAGCGCCGACGAGATATCCGATCTGTTGTGGAAGAACTCGGGACTCAAGGGCATGTCCGGCTTGTCGCAGGACATGCGGGAGCTCGAGGCGTCGACCACTCCTCAAGCGCGCGACGCCATCGCCTATTTCGTTTCGCGCATCCGGGGCGAGCTGGCCGGGCTTGCGGCGACGGTCGACGGCGCCGAGGCGATCGTATTCACGGCAGGGATTGGCGAACACTCGTGGCGGGTGCGCGAAGGGGCGCTCAAGGGCATGGAATGGATGGGAATCCATCTCGACGCCCACGCGAACCGCGCCAATGCTGAGATCATCAGCGCACCGAGTTCGCCGACGATCGTCTTCGTGATCCCGACCAACGAGGAGCTCATGATCGCTGAGCATACGGTTGCGACGGCGCGGGTCCGGAAATAGCGGGCGTCTAGACTATTAGCAGCGCCCCAAACAGGGACGCCCCTTACCGTGATCCTCCCTCCTAGAACCCGAGCGCGGCTCGCGCCGCTCGCCATCGCGCATGCAGCGCGGCGATATCTGCACCATCCAGCGGCGCCAGGCGCTCGAATGCTACGGCGCTCACGCCGTTCTCCAGATGGAAGACTTCGCCGGTGCGGCGGAACTTTGTGCCGATACCCTGCCCCGTCAGCAATTCGCGCGACGGCACGATGACGGTCTGCTGGTAATTGGGATCCAGGTGGGTCTGAACCGGATCGCCGACGATGATGATCGCACAATCCTTCAGGTCGGCCTTGGGTGGCCCGTCGACCGTATCGACGTCGGGCATCGTCACGCGGAGGTCGCGCCTGACCGGGCCGCGCTCCGGACGGAGCTGCCACAACTCTCCGATGAGCTGACCGCTGAACGTGTAGCTCGAGCCGAGCCCGCAGACTTTGGCGGCGGGTCGCGCACGCTCATCCACCCAGTCTTTCAGTCGCTTGAGTTCGTCCAGGTCGGGGCGCGGAGCGCGCGGCAACCCGGCGATCGGCGCGAAGCCAAGCGGATTGAGCGCGACGGCCAATGGTGAGAGCGTGATCGCGGCGAGCGCTGCGAGGCCCAGGCCCGCGAGGCGCGGCGCGGACGCAAAGCGCACCATCAGCGAAGCCGCGATGGGCGCGACAATCGCCGGCGCGATCAGATCGAGATGATGAATGTAGGGCGTCTGGATGCGAAGGAACAGGGCGCCGGCAATCGCCGAGGCTCCGAGAGTGAGACGCAATAGGCGCTTGTCGCGGGAGCGGGCCCAAAGGAACACCGCGCCCGCCAACGCGGCCAGAGCAGGGAGAAGACCGATCCAGTCGCCGAGCTCGCGCAGGAAGACGTCCGGCGGCTTGCGATAGCCGGCGTACATTTGGGCGTAGTCATGCGCGCCCATGTTCGGCGCCCAAGCGACAAGGACCGGGCTCAAGAGCGCGAGCAGGGTCAGGGCGCCAAGAGCGGCCGCCGTCACGGCGTCGCGCCAGCGAAAGCTCGCTCCTCGCCTCAGCGCGATCGAACCGATCTCGAGCGCCAGCATGGCGACGATCCCCGCAGCGGCGAACGCATACCATCGACGGAAGGCGAACATCGCATAGAGGGCCAGCGCAAGCGCAAGGGCGACTCGGCGGATCATCGGTCTCACACGCGCGTCGAAGCCGGACCGCAAAGTAAGCAGGCGGGCGAGCCGCTCGGCCAGCCTGAGCGCGCAGACAACCAACACAAGACCGCCGACGTCAGGCATGCCGCGCGCCGCGACCGCAAACGCCGCTGGAAATGCGACGAGGACGGCGGCGACGCCGAAGGGGAGCGTTGCCATATCGCTGCGCCTCGTCGGGCTGACCCGGCGGGCGCAATTAAGAGCGAGGATCGCCAGCGCAAAAGCCGCGGGCGCGGCGTAGAGGGCGAGGATCGCGAAAGTATAGATAGCGCGCGAAGTCGGCTCGGTCAGCGCGAGCAGGGCGCCTGGAGCCAAGCCGGGCGCCCAGGAATAGTCTTGAGTGATCGATTGGACGGACGCGCCGAGCAGTAGAGGCCAATCTCGCGCATCCACCAACCGCGCGACCATCATAGCTACGTCGCGATAGGTCATGAAGTCCACGATCATCAGATCGCGCGAGACGAGCACGAGATAGGCTGCATAGGCGGAGAGGACGACAAGCGTAACGGCGAACAGCGCCGCCAAAGGCAAGGAAACGTCAAGGCGCTTCCGCGCCGTTCGGGCGAGCCAAACAGCAAGCCCTACGCCGAATGCGGCGGAGGCGAAGCTGGCGAGCCTCAGCCTTGCGTCTGGACTGACGAACGCACAGAGAACAACAATTGCGGCGCTGACCACGACCGTCCTCGTGAGCTTGCATCGCGCCGCATCATCCAGCGTGAAGGCCAGCGCGAGCGCGGCAAGCCCCGAGATCGCGGGAAGCCCTATCACGATGATCGCCGGCGCACCGGGCGCAGCGCGATGAAAGAGGAGCGCGACCGACGCCGTCAGCGCGAGGCCCGCGAGCCAGGCGAGACCTCGCTTGTGGGACCAGGGCGGCAGGGAGAGGGAGCGCGGGACGACGAAAGTCACGCGCGATAGTGTAACCAACGGCGGTTAAGGATTTTCCGGCCGCTCGGGTCTGGGCCGAGGCGGCCGAAGAACGCCCGAGCCTTCTAGGCGCCGCTCCGGCTTCTACTTCCCCGCCAGCCGGTCGGCGAAGAGCGCGACTGTCTTTGCGTAAATCTCGGCTGAGTTCCATTGCAGGATGGCGGCGAAGTTGGGCTCGCCTTCGTTCCAGCCCGCGCCGGGCTGCCAGCCATGCCCCTTGAGGAAAGCCGCGGTCGACGCGAGCGCGTCAGCAGAGTTGTGGATGAGGTCCGGCGTCCCCGAACCGCTAGGCGTGGTCGCGAACATCAGATAGGCGGATGGCATGAGCTGGGTCTGGCCAACCTCGCCCGCCCACGCCCCCCGCAAAGCGCGCGGCTGCGTGACAATGCCGCGGTCGACGAGGGCGATCGCGTCGATGAGCTCGGCGCGGAACCTTTGCGGGCGGCGGCAATCCCAGGCGAGGGTCGCAAGAGCGCTGTAGGTGGGGAACGAGCCGATGTCGCCGCCAAAGCCCGTCTCCTGGCCCCAGATCGCCACCAGCACAGGCGCCGGCACGCCGAAGCGCTGCTCGATCTGCGCGAGCGGCGCGGCGTAGCGCTTAAGTTCGGCCTTGCCTCGCGCGACCATTCCCGGCGAGACGTGAGCGGCGGCGAAGCTTGCGAAGTTATGCCCGAACATAGCGGCGCCGCCGTCATGCCGCTTGACCGCGGGGTCGTAGGAAATGCCATCGAGCGCCGCATCCACGGCCCTTTGAGAGAGGCCATTCATCACCGCGACTCGCTTGAAGGAGGCGAGCCAGGCGCCGAAGCCCTCGGCGCTCCTGCCGCAATCCTCCGCCCGAGCGGGCGCGGCAGCGAGAAGCGCCGCCAGTGCAACGAACGCCAATGTTCTCAATTCTCTCCCCCGGTCACGCGTGGCCCGTCGCCAATGTGCGCGATACGAATCGCCCGCCTTACATCCCTGGAACAGGCATGATCTCAATGACCTCGATCCAGCCTCCGGGGATTTGGAGATGGGGATGGTCCTTGCCGAACAGCTTCGTCGCGGCTTCGGCATTGTCTGCTTGCACGATCGAATAGCCTCCAATTCCGTTCTTGCTGTCGGAAACGCCTTTGGCGTCGACCCGGCTAGTTTTTCCCAAAGGCGCGCCGCCATCGACAAGGGACGGTTGATTGTCGCCCATCCATTTGATCCACCCTTGCATGCCCTTCTTCTGCTGCTCGGGAGTGGACTCCCGCATCATCCTTTCGAAGTCAGCCGCATTGGCCATGTATAGAACCATGAACTTTTTCACCTGCAATCCTCCCTGTCGCGAAGAAAATAACGAGAAACGTCGGAGACGCGGCGCCTTTTACGTGCTTTCCTTCGGTACGACAACGACGCCAAGCGCCGGCCCGAATCGCGACCGGATCAGGCCGTCGGCGGCTCCGGCCAGGGCCTCGCGTCGAATGTTCGGATGGCCTCGAAGGCGCGCGCAACCTTGAGCACGCCAAGGTCGTCAAATCGACGGCCGATGATCTGCAGCCCGATCGGAAGACCCCCGGAATCATAGCCGCAGTTGATCGACGCCGCCGGCTGCTCGGACATGTTGAAGGCGACGGTGAAGCCGATGTGCGGAAACGGATTGAGCGGATCGCGACTCGGTGACGGCCATTCAGCAGGAAAAGCGGTCATCGGCGCCGTCGGCGACAGGACGTAGTCGAACGGAGCAGTAGCCGCGACCGCCGCTTTGCGCATCTCCGGGATCTGATGAAAACCGCGGAACACCTCGACGCCGGAAAACCCTTCAGCCGATTCGGCCCAGTCGCGAATGAACGGCAGCACGCGGTCATGCCGCTCGGGCGTCAGCGCGCCGATATCGTTGAGCGCGCGGGCGCGCCAGAACCTGTCGAGGCCGTCGAGCATCTCCTGGGTTAGAAACGGCTTGAGCGGCTCGGCATGGGCGCCGGCGGCCTCGAAATCTCGCGCGGCGCGCTCGACCGCGGCCGTAATTTCAGCAGTCGGAGGCACGCCGCAGCCCGCTTCAAGCAACAAGCCGACACGCAGGCCCTTGAGCGGCGCCCGCTCAATTACCCAGTGAAGCTTCTCGTATTTGAGGCTCGTATAATCGCGGGCATCCGGCAGCGACAGTGTCGCCATCAGCAACGCGGCGTCGCCGACATCGCGCGTCATCGGTCCTGCAACGCGGCCGACATAGGGCGGATCGATCGGGATGCGTCCGGCGCTGGGTTTAAGGCCGAAAATCCCGCACCAGCCTGCGGGCAGGCGCACCGAGCCGCCGATGTCGGTGCCGATGTGCAGCGGCCCATAGAGCGCGGCTGCCGCCGCGCCCGCGCCCGCCGACGAACCGCCGGGATTGCGGTCGAGCTTCCACGGGTTGCGTGCGAGCGGGTGGAAGCTCGACAGCCCCGACGACAGCATGCCGTAGTCTGGCATCGTCGTCTTGGCGAACATGATCGCTCCCGCCTCCCGCAGGCGCTGGGCAGGCGGTGCGTCCTCCTTCTGCGGCGACAGGTCTTCCGCCGCCGTGCCGACCGGCTTCGGATCGCCCCGCGTCGCAATATTGTCCTTGATCGTGACCGGCACGCCGTCCAACGGCCCGATCGGTTCGCCTTGCGCCCAGCGCGCTTCGGAGGCGCGCGCCTCGCTCAGCGCACGCTCAGGCGCATAAAGATAGGTCGCGTGAATATGGGGCTCGTAAGCCTCGACCCGCTCGATCACCGACCTCATGGCTTCGACCGGCGACAATTCGCGCGCTCGATAGAGGCGCAAAAGCTCCACCGCCGACATCCGAAACGGTTGCGTGCTCTCCCCTTTCGCCATCCTCGCGTGCTGCGTCATTGCCACGCCATCGCGGAGAGATCGTTGACGAAGATCGGCGCGTTCTTCCACAAGCCCTTGAGCTTGGCGTCGGCGACGGTCACGTTCGGCAATTGGAAGAGAAAGACGTTGACGCTGTCCGCCGCGATCTTCTTCTGCGCCTCGCCAAGGGCAGCCTTGTAGGCCTCGAGATTGGCCGCGGAGGTAACCTTGGCGTAGATCTCCTGGAATGCGGGGCTGTCGTACTGAAAGTAATAGTTCGGGTTGGCGTAGATGCCGATGTCGAGCGGCTCGACATGGCTGATGATGGTGAGATCGTAGTTCTTGTCCTTGTAGACGCCGGAGAGCCACTGCGCCCATTCGACATTCTGGATCTTGGCGTTGATCCCGACTTCGGCGAGTTCAGCGGCGATGATCTCGCCGCCCTGACGCGCGTAAGGAGGGGGCGGCAGGATGAGGCTTAGCTCGAGCGGCGTGGTGACGCCGGCCTCCTTCAAAAGCGCCTTGGCTTTGCTCGGGTCGTGGGGATACATGCCGGTGAGATCGATGTAGCCGGGATCGTTGGGCGTCAGATGGCTGCCGATCGGCGTGCCCAAGCCATTCTGCGCCCCATCGATGATCGCCTTGCGATCGATGGCGTAAGCAATGGCCTGGCGCACGCGCACGTCGTCGAGGGGCTTCTTCTTGTTGTTCATGGCGAGGATGGTCTTGCCCTCGGTGCCGCCGACCAGCACCTGGAACCGGGGATCGCTCTTGAACTGGTCCAGCGCCTGGTTATTGGCGAAGCGCGGGAATGCGTCGATGTCGCCAGCGAGCATCGCCGCAACCGACGCGGAGGGATCGGAGATGAAGCGGAAGGTCGCGTGGGCGATCGGGATATGCGCCGCGTCGCGATAACCATCCCACTTGTCGAGCGTGATCGACGAGCCCTTGGTCCAGGAGGAGAGCCTGTAAGGTCCGGTGCCGACGGGATTGGTTGCCTCGGTCGTCGCGCTCTTCTCGTCCAGGATCACTGCCGTATCCATGCCGAGATGGAATAAAGCCTCGAAGCTCGGCTCCTTGAACTTGAGCACCACCGTCATCGGATCGGGCGTGTCGATCGATTCGATCGAAGCGAAGAAGGCCTTGTCCTTATTGGTCGAATCCTTGGCGGCGAAACGCTCGAAGGAATATTTGACGTCCTTCGACGAGAACGGCTCGTCGTCCTGGAACTTGATATTCGGCTTCAGCGTGAATGTGAGCGTCTTGAGATCGGGCGAGAAGGTCCATTTCTCGGCCAGGAGCGGCGTGACCGAGAAGTCCTCGTTGATCTTCGTCAGCCCCTCGAAGATGTTGTACTGGGTCACTTCCCCGATCGCCGCCGCCGGCGCGCTGGTCGGATCGAGCCCCGGCGGCTCGAGCACCATGCCGATCGTCACGCTGTCCTTGGCGAGGGCTATGCCCGCCTGCGCCATGAAGGCGAGGCCAAGCGTGAACAAAAGGCGATGGGTGCGGCGCATGAAACGCTCCGGGGCTTGCGATAAGGGCGCAAGCATAGCACCGCCCGACGCGAGACCGTCAAGCAAAAGTCCCTCCTCCCGGCAGGGAGAAGGGACCTAAGTGCGACCAAAGAAGGAGTCTAGTTCCCTTCGCGCGTTTCGGAGCCGCCGCTGGCCGGGCGGGCCCGACGTTCGGCCATGAATTTATCGAACTCTTCGCGATCCTTGGCGCGGCGAATCGCGTCTACATATTCGGCGAATTCGCGTTGAGCCTCATCTAGCTTACGACGCTCTTCGTCGAGCCGAGCCAACTCGGTCGTCCGCCATTCGTTGAAAGCGGCGTTGCCAGTCGAAGCACCGTAGGCGCGGCTCGCGCGGTTCATAGCGCTGCAGCCCCACGAAGAACCCCAGGAGGAATTGGACGACATCATGGTGCGCGCATCCTGCCATTTGTTGGTCGCCAGCGTCTGAAGATCCGGACCGCCGTTCCGGCTTTGCCAGAACTTATAGCCGAGGACCGCAAGCCCGATCGGCCAAAAGACGATGAAACCAAGAACCATCGCGATGATTTCGAACGCGCTCCAGCGTGAACCGCCGCGTCGCCAACGGGCGTTCGCCCAATCGCTCGCGCCGAATTCCCGCGCGCCGTACGAACCACCCATCGCATTCTCCGCAGTGCCCATTATGAGCCTCCATCTCCACCCGTCAGCCGAAGCCCCGAGGGCGACCGCTCACGCACGTAATGAGATTGGAGGCCGCCAAGGGGTGTGCAAGGGTCGTCCAATGTAAAAAAGCATTACATTAATGTCAATGTCGCTGACCTAATCGAGAGGGAAGTGGCACGCGACCTTACGGCTGTCGCCGTCTTTCGCTTCGAGAGTGGGCGCCTCTTCGCAGCAGCGCGGGCGGGCGAATGCGCATCGCGACGCGTACGGGCAGCCCTCGGGGGCCTCGGCGCCGCCGTCCGAGGGCAGCGGCGGCGCGTGCGCCCGCCGGTCGAGCCGTGGCGTGGCGTCGACCAATTCGCGCGTATAGGGGTGCGCAGGATTAGCGAACAAGGCGTCGGTTTCGCCAATCTCGACGATGCGCCCACGGTACATGACCGCGGTCGTCGTACAGATATGCGCGACCACGGCGAGATCATGGCTGATCAAGAGGAAGGTCACGCCAGCCTCGCGCTCGAGATCGGTCATGAGATTGAGCGTCTGCGCCTGCACGGAGACGTCGAGCGCCGACACCGGCTCGTCGGCGATGACCAGCCTCGGCCGGGTGATGAGCGCGCGCGCGATCGCGATGCGCTGCCGTTGTCCGCCGGAAAACTCATGCGGATGCTTCAGAGCGTCGGACGCGTTGAGACCGACGGCCTCAAGCGAGGCCCGTACGCGAGCCCGGCGCTCGACGCCCGTCGCACCGCCAAGCGCCGCGAGCGGCTCGGCGACGATTTTCTCCACCCGCTGACGCGGGTCAAGCGAACCATAGGGGTCCTGGAAGACCATTTGCATGCGCGCGCGCATGGGCCGCAATTCCCGTCGCGACAAGTCGAACAGCGAGCGACCCTGAAGGCGCACGACGCCCGAATCCGGACGGTCAAGCGCAAGCGCGATGCGAGCGAGCGTCGACTTGCCCGAGCCGGATTCGCCGACCACGCCGAACGAACGACCCTGCTCGATCGAGAAGCTGACCCCGGCCAGAGCTGGGCGGGCGTTCTTCCGCGCAAAGGGGCCCACTCCGGGCAAGCGATAGGTTTTGACGAGCGAAGAGACCTCGAGCAGCGGCGCTTCGCTCATGAGACGAATCTCGCGTCGCTCATTGCGCCAGCTCCATTTCCTGGGCCCGATGACAGCGCGAGATCTGGCCGGCGCCGAAGGCGACCTCGGGCGGCGGCGCCGCCCAGCAGATGTCGGCAGTGAGCGCGCATCGGCCGGCAAAGGGGCAGCCGCCGTTGTTTTCGCGCCGAGCCGACGGCGCGCCGGGAATGGTGTTAAGCCTTGCGCCTCTCGGCGCGCCGGGGCGGGGACGCGCCCGGAGGAGCGCGAGCGTGTAAGGGTTTCTGGGCTCGCGCAACACCACCTCGACCGGGCCGCTTTCCATGATCATGCCCGCATACATGACGATAACGCGGTCGCAATGTCCGGCGATCACCGCGAGATCGTGGCTTACGAGCAGGACCGCCATCTTCGATTCCGACTTGAGGCCGTCGATGAGCGCGAGGATCCGCGCCTGCACGGTGACGTCGAGCGCCGTCGTCGGCTCGTCGGCAATGATCAGCCGCGGCGTGCAGCCGATCGCCATGGCGATCATTGCCCGCTGCCGTTCGCCGCCCGAAAGCTGAAACGGATAGGATCGAGCCGCGCGCTCCGGCTCGGCCAATCGCGCACGTTCGAGCAATTGCACCGCGCGCGCCTCAGCCTCTGGCCCGGCAAGGCCGCGATGCAGGATCAGCGGCTCGGCGACCTGCGCACCGATGCGGCGCAACGGATTGAGCGCCGTCATCGGCTCCTGGAAGATCATGGCGATACGATCGCCGCGCAATTGCAGCATCTCCTCTTCGGAGAGGCCGATAAGTTCCCTGCCCTCGAAGCGAATCGAACCGGACACTCGCGCCCCTTCCGGCGTTAGCGCCATCAGCGCGAGCGCGGTCATCGTCTTGCCGGAGCCGGATTCGCCAACCACCCCGAGGCTCTCGCCTTCCGCAATCGAAAACGACGTCCGGTCGACGACGCGCCGCGATCCTTCCGGCGTCCTGAGGTCGATGGCGAGCTCAGAGACCTCGAGCAGCATCTCAGCCTCGGGCCTTCAGCTTCGGATCGAGAGCGTCGCGCAGGCCGTCGCCGAGCAGATTGAGGCCGAGCACGCTAAGCGCGATGGCGACGCCCGGGTAAAGCGCAAGCCGCGGCGCGTTGTAGAGGACGTTCTGGGCGTCGGCGAGCATCTTGCCCCACGACGTCTGCGGCGGCTGCGCGCCGAGGCCAAGGTAGGAAAGCGCCGCTTCGGCGAGGATGGCGATCGCGAATTGAATCGTCGCCTGAACGATCAGCGCCGGCGCAATATTGGGCAGCACGTGATTAACTGCGATGGCGATCGGCCCGCGTCCCGCCGCCCGCGCGGCGAGCGCATATTCGCGGGAAAGAACGCCGTTCGCGGTGGCGCGGGTGAGCTTGGCGATGATCGGGACGTTATAGACGCCGATGGCGATAATGGCGTTGACGACGCCCGGGCCGAAGGTCGACGTCAGCATGATCGCAAGGAGCAGCGCCGGAAACGCGAAGACGAAGTCGCTGAGCTTCATGATGCCGTCTTCGACAAGGCCCTTGGAAAACGCCGCGATAAGGCCGAGGACGATTCCGAACATAAGCCCGATCCCGACGGCGATCACGCCGACCAGAATCGAGATGCGCGAGCCGGCAAGAATCTGCGAGGCGACGTCGCGTCCGAGATTGTCAGTCCCGAACCAATGCGCTGCCGAAGGGGGCGCGAGCTTGTGGGGAATGTCGATCGCCGTGGGTGGATACGGCGTCCAGACGAGCGACAATGCGGCCGCGAGCATCAGCGTTGCGACGAGCGCGGCGCCGAGCCACAGGCTCAAGCCTCCCCGCGGGCGAAACCTGCCGAACAGCGTCACGCGGCGGAGGCCCTCAGCCTCGGATCGATTGCGGCGCAGGCGATGTCGACGACGAAGTTCACCCCGATCACGATCACCGCCAAGAGCATCACCGCGTTCTCGACCACCAATGTGTCGCGATTGGAAATCGACTGCAGCATGAGCCGCCCGAGGCCGGGCAAGACGAACACGTTCTCGACTACGATCGCGCCTGCGATCAGGTTGGCGAATTGCAGCCCCATGATTGTCAGGATCGGCGTCAACGCATTCGGCAGCGCATGGCGCCAAAGCGCAGAGCGCCGCGAGACGCCCTTGGCGCGCGCCGTGCGCATGAAGTCCTCGTTCAGGGCCTCGATCACCGCCGATCGCGTGACGCGAGTCACAATCGCCGCCTGGACGACGCCAAGCGCGATCGCGGGAAGGATCAGCGCGCCAAACGCCCGCGCCGGGTTCTGCCAACCCGGAAATCCGCCGGCCGGGACGAGCCTCAGCGTCACCGCGAAGAGGAGCACGAGCAGGATCGCAAGCCAGAAGTTCGGAACCGCGATGCCGACCTGGCTTGCCCCCATGACCATTGCGTCGCCCGCGCGACCGCGCTTATCCGCGGCGTAAACGCCGGCGGCGAGCCCGACGACCGCGGCGAGCGCCATCGCCATCAGCGCGAGCGGCGCGCTGACGGCGAGGCTCGATGCGATCAAGGGACCGATCGGCGAGCCATAGGCATAAGAAACCCCAAGATCGCCGTGCAGAGCGCCGCCAATCCAGCGCGCGTAGCGGATGGGCGCCGGCAGATCGAGGCCGAGCTTGTGCGAAAGCGCCGCTACCGCCTCAGGCGTCGCCGTCGGCCCCAGCATGGTCTGAGCCGCGTCGCCTGGCAGGATTTGCATGACCGCGAATACGACCAGCGAGGCGATGAGGAGCGTTGCGACGAAAAGAGCGATCCTTTGTCCAACGTAAAGCAGCATCGCGCTTCAAGGCTGGCGGGAGAACGCCAGGCCGGGCGCGGCGTTCATGAAGTTTTCCCGGCCAGCTGCGCGGCAAGACGCTGCGAGATTTCGTCTGAGAGCGAGCGCGCCAGCCGAATCTCGGCGTCTCGAGCGGCGCGCAGATCGTTATAGCGCTGCTGAGAGCGATCATAAGTCGCATTGGCGCTCGCGACGCCCTTTAAAACCAGCGCGCCGCCGTCGACTTTGTTGAGCGTATATGTAGCGTCGCCATTCATCGTCGCCGAAGTCGCGATGTTTGTAAGCGAGCTTACAGTCGGCGTCGCGGAAGCGGTCGCGACGGTCACTGTCAGCCGATATTTTGGCGGCGGGGTTTGACCGGTCCCGTTCAAATCGGTTGTGAGATTGTCGGCCAGATAATGGCCGATGCGATCCTTGATCGGTAGGACTTCGATGGCGCGTAGATCCTCCACCAATCCCGGATGCGCGGCCTCGCTGTAGAGCGGCTGGAAGCAGCCAGCGACAGCGCCCGCGAGCGTGAGCGCCGCGAGGAGGCCAAGACTCTTAGACAACGACATTGACGATCCTGTGCGGCACGATGATCACCCTGCGGGCGCGCCTATTATCCATCGCCCGCACGACGCCGTCGAGGGCGAGGGCCTCGCGCTCCACCCGTTCCTCATCGGCGTCCCGCCCGATCGAGAGTTCGCCACGCTTCTTGCCGTTGACCTGCACGACATAGGTGACATCGGCCGAGGCGATGAGGCTGCGGTCGGCGATCGGCCACGGGCTCTGGGCGACGAAGGTCTTGTGGCCGAGAACCTCCCAGCATTCTTCCGCCAGATGCGGCATCATCGGCGCGAAACAATGAACGAGGATATCGCCGGCCTCGGCGAAAGCGGCGCGGAGATCCTCGGCGACCGGCGCCTCGCTGATCGCGCCCACCGCCGCGCCGAGCTCGTTGGCCAGTTCGTAGATGGCGGCGATGCAGACATTGAACCGCAGCCGCTCGATCTCGTCCTCAAGTCTTGCCAGCGCGGAATGGGCGATCCGGCGGATCCGCTGCGCTTCATCGCCATAAACCGCCAGGCTTCGCCGGCCGCTCGCCGCCCACGATGCGCTCGATGTCGCAGATCAAGCGCCACAAGCGTTGCGTCTGCTTGAATGCGCCCTGAACGCCAGCCTCGGTCCAGATCACGTCGCGCTCGGGCGGCGAATCCGACAGCATGAACCACCGCGCCGTGTCGGCGCCGTAAGTCGAGATGATCTCGTCCGGGTCGATGGTATTGCGCTTGGACTTCGACATCTTCTCGTTCGGGCCGATCTCGACCGGCGCGTCGCCGGCAAGCAGAAAGGCGCGGCGATTGTTCCCGTCCGCCTCGACGCGCACTTCCGCCGGCGCGAGCCATTGGCCGTCCTTGCCGCGATAGGTCTCGTGCACCACCATGCCCTGGGTGAAGAGACCGGCGAAACGGTTCGTCGAGACCGAGATAGCCGCATTTGCGCATGGCGCGGGTGAAAAAGCGCGAATAGAGTAGATGCAGGATCGCATGCTCGATCCCACCGATATACTGGTCGACCGCGAGCCAATGGTCGGCCATCGCCGGATCGTCGGGCGACGAGGCGTTGTGGGGATCGGTGAAGCGCACGAAATACCACGACGAATCGACGAACGTGTCCATCGTGTCGGTCTCACGCGTCGCGGGCTGCCCGCATTTCGGGCAGGCGACATGCTTCCATGTCGGATGGCGGTCGAGCGGGTTGCCCGGCTGATCGAAGCTCACGTCGTCCGGCAGCTTGACCGGCAAGTCCTTGGCCGGAACCGGCACGACGCCGTCGGTCGGGCAATGGATGACGGGGATCGGGCAGCCCCAATAGCGCTGGCGTGAAATGCCCCAGTCCCTGAGCTTGTAGTTGATCTGCCGCTTGGCCTGCGGCGCCTGGCCAAGCGTGATCTGCTCGAGCCGGCGCGAAACCTCTTCCTTGGCTTCATCGACCGTCATGCCATCGAGGAAGCGCGAATTGATCATCACCCCATTGCCGTCATAGGCCTCGGCGCCGATCAGTGAAGCTCGCGGCGTCTAGCTCGGGCGGACACACGACCGGCGTCGCGCCCAGGCCATAGGCTCGGGCAAAGTCGAGGTCCCGCTGATCGTGAGCCGGGCAGCCGAAGATCGCGCCCGAGCCATATTCCATGAGCACGAAATTGGCGACGTAGACCGGCAGACGCCATTCGGGGTCGAACGGGTGCAGCACTTTGAGGCCGGTGTCGTAGCCCTTTTTCTCCGCCGTCTCGATCGCTGCGACCGAGGTCCCGATCTTGCGCGTCTCCTCGATGAACGCGTGAAGCGCAGGATCGTGCTTGGCCGCCGCGGCGGCCAGCGGATGGTCAGGCGCAATCGCCATGAATTTCGCGCCGAACAGAGTGTCCGGGCGGGTCGTATAGATGTCGAGTTCTTTCGCCTGCCTCTCGCCCTTGAGCGCGCCGAGCGTCGCGGGATCGACGACGAAGCGGATCGAAAGACCCTCCGAGCGGCCGATCCAGTTCTTCTGCATGAGACGGACTTTTTCCGGCCAGCGCTCGAGACGATCGAGGCTTGCGAGCAGGTCGTCCGAATAGTCGGTGATCTTGAGGAACCATTGGGTGAGCTCGCGGCTCTCGACCGGAGCGCCGGAACGCCAGCCGCGGCCGTCGATCACCTGCTCGTTGGCGAGCACCGTCTGGTCGACCGGGTCCCAATTGACCTTCGACTGCTTGCGCGCAACGAGGCCTGCGGCGAGGAAATCCAGGAACAGCTTCTGCTGGTGCTTGTAATAGCTCGGATCGCAGGTCGCGATCTCCCGCGACCAGTCGAGCGAGAGCCCCATCGACTGCAATTGCGCGCGCATCGCGGCGATATTGGCGTAGGTCCATTTCGCAGGACTGGTGTTGTTCTGCATGGCGGCGTTCTCGGCCGGCAGCCCGAACGCGTCCCAGCCCATCGGGTGGAGGACGTTGAAGCCCCGCGCCCGCCGATAGCGCGCCACGACATCGCCCATGGCGTAATTGCGCACATGGCCCATGTGGATGCGCCCCGAGGGATACGGGAACATCTCAAGCACATAATATTTCGGGCGCGGATCCTCGTTCGAGGTCTTGAAGATCTGCGCGTCCGCCCAGGCCTTGCGCCATTTGGCCTCGGACTCGCGCACATTGTATCGTTCGGGCCTCATTACGGGGGCGTACTCTGAGAAAACCGGGAGTTTTTGCATGGAGTGCAATTTAGTGCGTGCGGCGCACAAATCATGATTTCAAGAGAGGGTCAAATGCTGGAAGAGGCTGGTTAGTCCAACATCCGGAACGTCGACTTTCGCGTCACGATCACGCGCTTGGCTCAACGGCCGTGAGGATTTCCAACGCCTCCTGCATTTCGGGAAGCTTGGGCGTCAGCGAAAATCCTTCGAGCGCGGAGGCAAGAACGGCCTGCGCCTTGGCGGGCCGATGGGTTGCTCTGTAAAGCTTGGCCAGTGGCAGCGCCGCGCGCAGTTCGAAGCTACGTGCGCCTTGGTCCTTTGCGACCGCGATGGCGGCCAGAAAGGCGTGTTCCGCCGGCGCGGGGTTCTTGGGATCGCGCTGGAGGAGGATTTCTCCGCGCGCCCGCTGCAGCTCCGCTTCGAACGTGCGACAGCCCGCGCGCTCGTCCGTCGCCAGCGCCTCGTCAAGGAGCGCGACTGCCCGGTCGGGATCGCCAGCCCTTGCTTCCGCTACCGCCAGCCCGATGGACCCGAGGTCAAGAAAAGTGAGAACCTTCTGTTGGCGCACCGCCTCGATGGCGCGACGCATTTCCTCAAGTCCGCCGGATGCGCCTTTGCATTCTTTCACCCAACCCTCGAGAAAGAGGGCGCACACGCCAAAGAAGGGAAGCTTGTGCTCGCGCGCGAGGCGGGCGAGCTCAGACGCGCTCAGCTCGGCGCGCCCAGGATTGTCGCCGCGCATCAATTCGAACAAGGCCGTCTGCAATCTTGCGAACGCGAGCGTGCCGGCATGGGTGATGTCTGCGGCCCGCTTCTGCATGGCGTCGATGAGCGAAATCGCGCGATCGACCTCGCCGAGCGGCCACAAAGCAAAGGCAAGATAGCTCATCGCGCCCACGCCAGGGTCGAAGCCGAAGCGAAAGGCGAGATCATCGTCACGTCCCGGTTGAAACGCTTCGAGCGACTTTGCGAAGTGATCCCGCGCCTCGCGATATCCTCCCGCAAACCAGCAGGTGATTCCGGCGACGCGGTGCGCGACGGCGACCTCTGGTGAATTGGTTTGCTCCGCGACCTCGTCGAGGAAGGCCTGAGCGTGAGCTCTCATCGGCGGGAGCTCGCCGCGCACGTAGCCGCCGAGCCAAAGGCCGTAGATGGCCGCCAGCTTCTCGGTTGCATTCTTGTCGCCAGCGGCAGACTCGCGAGCTCTGGCGAAGGCTTCGGTTGTTTCCGGCGCGGCATACCCGCGCGCCGCGATTAGCGCGTTGCCGTGGGCGACGTGAAGTTGCGTGAGCCGCGGACTTGAGGCGCCCGGCGCTCGCGACGGCGCCGCGTCCGCCTTGTCGGCCATTGCGATCGCCTTGCTGAGATGGGCGATTGCTTCCTGAAAGGCCGAGCGGTGCAACGCCTGGTCCCCTGCCTTGCCCCACCACTCGATCGCGAAATCATCGAGGCCGGCCTCAGTGAAATGTCGGGCGATCACCTCGGGCTCGGCCGTCGCGCGCTCGGGGTTGTCGCGCAGGAGTTCGGCGGCGCGCCGGTGCAGCGCGCGCCGGCGGCTCTTGAGCAGGCTCTCGTAGGCGGCGTCCTGGATCAGCACGTGCTTGAAGCGGTAGTTCGACCTCGGCCCGTCGCCCTCGACGAAAAGGATGTCGGCCTCCTTGAGTCGCTCCAAACCCGACCGGAGTTCGGCTTCTTCAAGATCGGCCACGGCTTCAAGGAGCGCATGCGGGAAGTCGCGCCCGAGCACGGCGCCAATCTGCGCGATCTCCCGAGCGGGTCCAAGCCGGTCGAGCCGGGCGGCAAGCGACTGCTGGAGGGTCGGCGGGATCGTGGGCGCGCCTCCCTCGACTCTGGTCTCCAGGAGGAGGCGCGTCACCTCTTCGACGAACAGCGGCACGCCGCCGCTGCGTTCGCTCACCCCTTCAACCACCTCTTGCGATAGCGCATGGCGCGAGGCCAGCTGGCCGACCATGCGCGCGACCTGTCCGCGATCGAGGGGAGACAAAGAGATGAGGCTGTGATGCGCGCTTATGGTCCAGGGCGCGCGAAACTCCGGGCGCGTGGTCGCAATGACCAGGAGAGGCGCCTGACCGCCGCGCTCGGCCAGTGCGCGCATGAGATCGAGCGAGGTCGGATCGGCCCAGTGCAAATCCTCGAAGGCCAATACGGCCGGTTGCGACCGAGCGCCCGCGAGAACCCAGGCCGTTATTGCCGCGAGCTGTCGGCGCCTCAGTTCGTCCGGCGCGAATCGAGGCTGGCGCTCCTCGGTGGGTGGACCCTCGACCAAGAGCGTGAGCATGGGCGCGTATTCGGCCGCGTCGAGGCCGACTGAGCGGAGAGTGCTCTCGAGATCAGCGAGCCCCTGTCCAGCGGGCGCGTCGGCGCCGCCGAAACGCAGGCGGCCCCATTCCACGATCGGGTGCAGCGGGGTATTTTGCAGGAGCTGCGATGACGACCACTCAACCCATGTGTGAGGCGTCTCGCCAAGCTGAGCGTGGAACTCCTCGACCAATCGCGACTTCCCGATGCCGGGCTCGCCGATCACGAGGACGAGTTGGCCCTCGCCAGAGCGCGCACGCTCCCAGCGCCGACCGAGTCGCTCGAGTTCCTCCTCGCGCCCGACGAGCGGCGTCAGCGCGCGCCCCCCGCCCCGTCTGCCGCCGCCGCTCGCCCGTACGATGCGATAGAGCGCCACCGGCGCTGGAGCGCCTTTGAGTTCACGCACGCCACGATCTTCTGCGACAAACAGCCCAGCAGTCTGGCGCTGCACGGCTGCGGTGACGATGACCGACCCGGGTTCGGCGAGGGCTTGCACGCGCGCCGCGACGTTGGGCGCCTCGCCAAAAACGGCGCCGTTCGCGTCCACCACGACCCGGCCAGATTCGATGCCGATGCGCGCCGCTAGCTGGGGCGCGTCGCTGTTGGCGTTCGCAGCGTTGAGATCGTCGAGCGCCCGCTGGATCGCGAGCGCCGCACGCACGGCCCGTTCGGCGTCGTTCTCCTGTGCTTGCGGATGACCGAACAGCGCCATCAGCCCGTCGCCGAACGTGTCCTGGACACGGCCGCCAAGCCTCGTCACCGCCGCCGACGCTGCGTCGAGATATGACCCGACAAGGTTGCGCCAGTCCTCAGGGTCGAGCTTGGCCGCAATCGTGGTCGAGCCGACAAGATCGCAGAATAAGACAGTGATTGGCCGACGCTCGGCGTCGTCTTTTGACGAAGACTGGGTCTCGGGCGCCCGCTTGGGCGGTTCGGCGGAGCCCAGCCCAGCAATCGCCTTGAGCAGGCGCTTGCGGTCCCCCAGATTGACGCCCAACTCGGCAAGGTCGCCGTCGGTCAGATCCGGCAGAACATCGACGTCGATCGCGTTTTTGCCGAACGCCGCCTCGTATCGGCTGAGGCCGAGGCTCCGCAACCAGGCCGCGACGTCCATTGTCGGACTCCAGCTCGTTTGGGCGAAGATCGTCGAGATTTGCCGGCAAGTCCAGCGTAACGCCGAGGGAGGACAATATTAGATGTGTCCCTTTACCGCAGGTGTTCAGAAATGGCGGTTCCTGCGCCCGGCGGCCGGTCGAAGAGGAGACGAGCGCGAGGGTCGAACTTCCGGAGACGAAGCGATCGATTAGCCCCATTTTGCCGCCGACCAAGGCCCTTATCGGGTTGACCGTCCGTTCTCGCGCCCTCCCCGGGCGGTCAGGCGGCGAACTGGGTAATCAGCGGATTCGACCTAAGCGGCATTGCGGGGTCCCAATCCGGGGCCGAGTTGGCTCGCTGTTGGACAAGGAAAAAAACAGCGTGCTGGCTTGGCGCGCGTCTGGGCTGAGTTGGACATGGGGAGAAACCTCCTGCGCCTGCGCGAATTGCGGATTCGTGCTTTGATAATTCCACAGCTCGGCGACACATTCTTGGCTAAACCAGAAATCATGGCTAAGATGGTCGGATGATGATGGACGTGATCCAAAGACCGCCTCGCGGGCTCAGCCGCCGTCCCACGCGGTCGCAGGCCCGCGGATTTGCAACCAAAGCGGGTTTCCAGACAGGCGGGGAAAATTTTTATTTTTTTCGCCCGTAACCCTTTGAAAAGCCTACATTCGCAAAAATTTATGAAAACAAATGAAAGCCTTTTTGCTTTCATTTGCTTGAATTTATTTGCACTCAACTCGCGCCTTGGTTGCATTTCGGGCTTGCCGGAGGATCGTCTCTAGATTGCCTACCCCCGAGCAGCAGGCGGCGCGCCTCATCGTAGACCGCTTTGTCGCCGGCGGCGATGATCCGGCCGCCAATGGCGGCGCCGTCCCCGTCCCAGGTGGTCACCACGCCGCCTGCCCCCTCGATGATCGGCACGAGAGCAACCACGTCGTGCGGTTTGAGATTGGTCTCGATCACGAGATCGACGAAGCCCGCCGCAAGCGCGCAATAGGCGTAACAGTCACCGCCGTAGCGGGCGAGCCGGACTTGCTTCTCGACCCGCGTATAGGCCGCCCGGTCGGCGTCGTCTCGAATCAGCAACGGGCTCGTTGTAGCAAGTGTCGCTTCCGCAAGCGAGGCGCACGGGCGGGTACGCAGGCTCCGGGTCGCCCACTCTGGGGGCGGCGCGTCGCCGAGCGAAGGCGCAAGCGTGCGCGAGGTCGCGCGCTTGCCGTCGCCATAGAATCGCTCGCGCGTGAATGGTTGCGCCATCATGCCATAGACCGGCCGGCCGTGATGCACGAGCCCGATCAGGGTCCCCCAGGTCGGCAACCCCGAAACGAAGCTCTTGGTCCCGTCGATCGGATCAAGGACCCAGACATATTCCGCCTCAGGGCGATCGCGACCGTATTCCTCTCCGATCACCCCATGCGCTGGGAAGGTCTCAGCGATCAGCCGCCGCATGGCGGCCTCGGCGCCGCGGTCAGCCTCGGTGACGGGATCGAACATGCCGCCAAGCGACTTGTCCTCGGCGCGAATCGCGCTGCGAAAAAATGGGAAAATCACCTCACCGGAGACCTGCGCGAGTCGCTCAACGAAGGCTGCGAAGTCGACTGCGGTCATCCAAAGGCCTCAAAAACGGGCGAAATGCCATGATCGAACTGCATATCTGCTATCCGACGACGTGATAGTTCCCAAACGTTGGTCCTCGTCTATATCGTTTGATACCATTGATATCTCAATGATAATTTTCTTTTCCTCCGTTAAATTACGTTCTGCCCGGAATGTCACAACGCCTCGAATTCGGTGAGGAGCCGCCCACGGGATAAAGAAAAGGCTTGCAAGGGCAGAAGCGAGCGCCGATATTGTTGCGGTGCGGCATGACCTGCCGCATATGCCCTCCTTGGGCGTTTCCTCCCTAAACTCAAGGCCGCCGTGGCGACATGGCGGCCTCCTTTTTTGCCAGTTCCCGCGCTGGACGATTTGTGCTCCGCTTCGGCTGCGCTGCGGTGCAGCATCTGCTACCGTTCCAGCCGGCTTTCATTCGGCCGCGAGGCGGCCCGCATCCGGATTGCCTCCCATCTCGAGCGCCAACGCCTTCGCTGCCGAGAAGAGATCCTCCTGAAGCGCGGGCCATCTTCCGGTCCGGACAATCCGGCGCTCGTCGAGATAGAGCGCCCTCGCGATCTCGATTTGAACGGCGTGAACGCCGTCGGTTGGCGCACCAAAATGCTCGGTGATATATCCGCCGGCGAATGGCTTATTGCGGCGAACGCGATAACCCGCTCGTTTGAGGCTCGATTCCAGAACATCAACGACATTAGGCGCCGCGCTCGCGCCAAATCGGTCGCCCAGCACAATATCGAGTCCCCCGACGTCAGCGGCGTTCGAGGGCATCGAGTGGCAATCGATCAGGATCGCCACCCCGAACCAGCCCCGCGCGCGTTCAATCAGCGTTTTCAATTGCGCGTGATAGGGCCGGTAGAGCGTGTCGATCCGGCAGAGACCATCGGCGATCGTAATCGGCTTCCGGTAGATCGGCTGGGCGTCGCCGACGACTCTGGGAATTGTGCCCAGGCCGACGGCGACTCTCAGCGAGCGAGTGTTGGCGAAGTCAGGCAGGCGACCGTCGAAAATCTGGGGGTCGAGTTCGTAGGGCTCCCTGTTCACGTCAAGATAAGCGCGAGGGAACAAAGCCCGCAAGAGGGGCGCGCCGAGCCCGACGCAGGACAAAAAGAGTTCGTCGACGAAGGCGTCTTCCGATCGGCGAAGGGTCAACGGATCGAGCCGCGAGGCGGCGAGAAAGCGCTGAGGATAAGTCGATCCGGAGTGGGGTGAGCTGAAAACGAGGGGAGATGCCAAACGCCCGGGCTCAATTGTCTCGAACGCACGATCGAAGTCCCGGACGGCAGTCCCTTCGATCTGTTCCATCGATCCTCCGACCAACGCTTGCACTAAGCGCGCGGCTCAACTCTATCATATCGTCCAAACTCGGCGGGATGCGATATTTGTCGCCGGGTTCAATAAATTTTTACTGGGGCGCCGCAAAGTCGCAAGCCTTACCAGGGGAATGTGATGCAAACGCCAGTTGAGATCTCTGCCAAAATTTTGCTCGCGGAGGACGACAACGACATGCGCCGCTTCCTCGTTAAAGCGCTGCAGAACGCGGGCTATGTCGTAACTTCATTCGATAATGGCTTGTCTGCCTACAATCGGCTCCGAGAGGAGCCGTTTGAGCTTCTCCTGACCGACATCGTGATGCCCGAGATGGACGGCATAGAGCTTGCTCGTCGCGCCACCGAGCTCGATCCGGAGATCAAGGTCATGTTCATCACGGGATTCGCTGCGGTTGCGCTCAACCCCGACAACGCGGCACCCAAAGACGCTCGCATCCTCTCAAAACCATTCCATCTTCGGGATCTGGTTAACGAGGTCGAACGGCTTCTCAAGGCGGCCTGACAGAGGCGCGCTCCCGCGCCATCGAGCAAAGGAAGGCCGAGCGCTCGCGCCTGAGGAGCGCGCCCAGCGCAAGTTTACGTGTCCCAATCATTTCAACGGCTCAAGTGCGCGCAACTTATATGTGCCCAGTTGGGCGTGTGCGCAGGATGGAGGCCGAAAGGCGCTAACGCTCATTTCGCCGTTGAACAAATCTTTTCGCAGCCCACGGCGTAAGCCATTCAATTCGTTATGAGCTAAATCAGGCAATTCGTGGTTTTGGTTATTTTCAATGACTTAACCCCCGTTTTCATTTCGCCGGCATTCCTAAGCGGGCGCGTTTCGGAACGGTGCCGGGTCCAAACCTACATCAAATGAAACCCTCGGCGCTCCGCCGAGGGTTTCGTAACACTAGATGGAAGTGCCGCTTCAGTACCGATAGGGCACCCGGACCGGACAGGAGCCGTAGTTCGGGAAGCAATAGAATGGATAGCCAGCAACCGAGCCCAGATCGGCGGCGCCGCCAGCCACTCCCATCGCTACAGTCCGGACGGGATTGTCGCTGTGGTATCGATGCGCATCACGGTAAGCGTAATGGTGATGAATCTCACGCCGCGCCGCCGGTTGTCGGCCAACCGGATGCTGTGCTGGGCCAGCTTCCACCCAGGCTGGAGTTGGCGCGGGCTCGGCGAGTGACGGCGCTGTCGCGGTTGAGGTGGGCGCGGAGGTCGGCGCGCTTGACGGGTGCGCAGGCACGGTAAAACTTGGCGTAGGCGCAGGGTCTGCAGATGAGTCAGCGCGCGCCGCGGAAAGTGTCGACAACGAAACCAAAGCAGCCGCTCCGATCGCCAGGGCCGACGTGCAAGATATGCGATAGGTCATCATGACCTCCTTCATTTGATCGGTTTGCAGGGCCTGCGAAGGCCCTTTCTCCTCCAGGAAACACGCGCCGCGGCCAACAGTTCCCCCCACGGCAACAAGTCGTAGCTGCGCTAGGTCCGACTGGTTTTGACTCAGGCGGTTTGGCAAAAAATCGGTAGCCCATAGTCGTCCG
Organism: uncultured Alphaproteobacteria bacterium; assembly: GCA_963836695.1. Taxonomy (GTDB): domain Bacteria; phylum Pseudomonadota; class Alphaproteobacteria; order Rhizobiales; family Beijerinckiaceae; genus Roseiarcus. Next base: position 53,164 of record CAWIKX010000019.1, on the reverse strand, counting down.
GCGCGTAGTTGCCATCGCCACAGAGGGGCCGCAATCGCCACCGCACTAGGGACCCTGCATTAGTCACAGCTGTACGGATAGGCGGCCGCCGAGGACACCCCAGCAACGCCGGCGCCGCCGACCCTTAGCTTGGGTGCGCGCCGCTGCATGGCCCCTTACGGGCGCCAGGGCCCCAGACTTAGATCGGCGAGTTCCAGCGGCGTCAATTGAGCCCTCAAATCAAGCGCTGACCGCCCTTGACGGCGGTTGCGGGGCTGCCTATTTGAGCGCCGTTAGCACTCGATGATATTGAGTGCCAGCGTACCGTCCGCGCCCAACCCAGGCGATTTCGAAAGAGGAAACATTCATGAAATTCCGACCCCTGCATGACCGCGTCGTCGTCCGTCGCATCGAAGGCGAGGAAAAGACGAAGGGCGGCATCATCATTCCGGACACCGCCAAGGAGAAGCCGCAAGAGGGCGAAATCATCGCCGCCGGCCCAGGCGCTCGCGACGAAAGCGGCAAGCTCGTCCCCTTGGACGTGAAGGCGGGCGACAGAGTGCTGTTCGGCAAGTGGAGCGGCACCGAGGTTAAAATCGATGGCGAGGAGCTCCTCATCATGAAGGAGTCCGACATCATGGGCGTGGTCGAGGGCACCCCCTCCTCCTCCAAGAAAGCCGCCTGAAATCAACGCTATCTCTTGAAATTCTGAGGACTAAGATCAATGGCTGCTAAAGACGTACGTTTTTCTTCGGACGCGCGCGACAAGATGCTCCGCGGCGTCGACATTCTCGCCAACGCCGTCCGAGTGACGCTGGGCCCGAAGGGCCGCAACGTCATTATTGATAAGTCGTTCGGTGCCCCGCGCATCACCAAGGACGGCGTTACCGTCGCCAAGGAGATCGAGCTCGAGGACAAGTTCGAGAACATGGGCGCGCAGATGGTCCGCGAAGTCGCCTCGAAGACCAACGACACCGCCGGTGACGGCACCACTACCGCTACGGTTCTCGCCCAGGCGATCGTTCGCGAGGGCGCCAAGCTGGTCGCTGCCGGCATGAACCCTATGGACCTCAAGCGCGGCGTCGATCAGGCCGTCGCCGAGGCGGTCAAGGACATCGCCAAGCGCTCGAAGAAGATCAAGGAATCCTCGGAAGTCGCGCAGGTCGGCTCGATCGCCGCCAATGGCGACAAGTCGATCGGCAAGATGATCGCCGACGCGATGCAGAAGGTCGGCAACGAGGGCGTCATCACGGTGGAAGAGGCCAAGAGCCTCGAGACCGAGCTCGATGTCGTCGAGGGCATGCAGTTCGACCGCGGCTATCTCTCGCCCTATTTCATCACCAACGCCGAAAAGATGCTGGCCGAACTCGAGGACCCCTTCATCCTCATCCACGAGAAGAAGCTCTCCTCACTGCAGCCGATGCTGCCGGTGCTGGAAGCGGTTGTTCAGACCGGCAAGCCGCTGCTCATCATTGCTGAGGACATCGAGGGCGAGGCGCTCGCGACCCTGGTCGTCAACAAGCTGCGCGGCGGCTTGAAGGTGGCCGCCGTCAAGGCCCCCGGGTTTGGCGATCGCCGCAAGGCGATGCTCGAGGATATCGCTATCCTCACCGGCGGCACGATGATCGCCGAGGATCTCGGCATCAAGCTCGAGAACGTCACGCTGCAGATGCTCGGCAAGGCCAAGCGCGTCCGCATCGAAAAGGAAAACACTACGATTATCAATGGCGTCGGCAAGAAAGCCGACATCGAGGGCCGGATCTCGCAGATCAAGGCGCAGATCGAGGAGACGACGTCCGACTATGACAAGGAGAAGCTGCAGGAGCGTCTGGCGAAGCTCGCCGGCGGTGTTGCGGTGATCCGCGTCGGCGGCGCGACCGAGGTTGAGGTCAAGGAAAAGAAGGACCGCGTCGATGACGCCCTCAACGCCACTCGCGCGGCGGTCGAGGAAGGCATCGTTCCGGGCGGCGGCGTCGCGCTCCTGCGCGCCAGGATCGCGGTCTCCAAGCTCAGAAGCGAGAACGCCGACGAGCAGGCTGGGATCAGCATCGTGCTGAAGGCTCTCGAGGCGCCGATTCGTCAGATCGCTGAAAACGCGGGCAACGAGGGCTCGATCGTCGTCGGTAAGATCACCGACAGCAAGTCCCAGACCTACGGCTTCAACGCCCAGACGGAAGAGTATGTCGACATGATCGAGGCCGGCATTGTCGATCCGGCCAAGGTCGTGCGCACCGCGCTGCAGGACGCCGCCTCCGTGGCCGGCCTCCTCATCACCACCGAGGCGATGATCGGCGACAAGCCGAAGAAGGAAGCCCCCGCAATGCCGATGGGTGGCGGCGGTGGCGGCATGGGCGGGATGGACTTCTAAAGTCCGCGAAGCTCAATACCCAGAACGGAAGGGGGCGGCCGAAAGGTCGCCCCTTTTTGTCAGGCACGCCCGGCAGTCGGAGCGGCGGAATACAACCAAAGCGGAATCTCTTCCCGCTAAGCGCTAGCAAAACGAGGCTAAATGGGCCTAAACGCTAGTAAATTAGCTAGCGTTTACTAGCGTTTAATTCGGCCAATCAGGTCTTTTCAATGCGTTACGAGCCAAAAAATAAGAAAAACCCTCTTTCGCTCGACTTCGCGCAGCGGGTTGTGGAACAACATTCAAGCAGCACCATCCTCGCCGCCGCCCACCGGCGGCGGCGAGAACGAAAATTCCGCCAAGAGAAATGTGCGGCTTGGCTCAGCGTCGCCAACTGACAAAGTTAGCGAATTGGCCACAACGGCGGTAGACTGGCCCGCGCCGCGCGCCTTATGGGCTGAACTCATGCTGGGACGCGGGATTTGATCGGGCCTAACCGGGGAGACTCACATGGACAATGTTACGCGTCGCCGCCTTATTCTATCGGGCGCAGGTCTGGCGACCGCGGCCTTCGTTGCGCCGGCGGAGGCCGCAACAGGATCGGTCTCCCTCCACATCGCCAGCGCCGGATTCATCTTCGGCGTGACGGGCGGCAGCGGCGTTTTCACCTTCCGCGGGCAACGGTTCCCGCTGAGAGTCGGCGGCATCAGCGCGGGCGCCTTGATTGGCGTCTCGGCGACGGATCTGGTCGGCACGGCGCTTAACGTTCATGCCCCTGGCGACATTGCGGGCCTTTACTCGGCCATCGGCGCGGGCATGTCGGTTGCGGGCGGCAGAAGCACCGCACAACTGTCGAACGCCAACGGCGTCGTCCTTCGCCTTCACGGGCGTCAGGTCGGCTTCAGCTTCTCGATCGACCTCAGCGGAATGAGCATCTCGCTCGCTTAAGCCAGCCCGTTTTCGGCACGACATGGACCTGCGCCGGCGCGAATTTGCCGCGCTCATGCTCGGCGGGGCGGCTGCACTCAGCCTCGCCGGGCCGGCGGACGCGGAAAGCGATCCCCTGCCCTCGTGGAACGCGGGTCCGGCCAAGGACGCGATCGTCAAGTTCGTCCACACGACGACCGAAGCCGCGAGCCCCAGCTTCGTGCCGCGCGCCGACCGCATTGCAACCTTCGACCAGGACGGCACGCTGTGGGTCGAGCACCCGATCTACACGCAACTCGTCTTCGCTTTCAGTCGCGTGCCGGAAGTCGTGAGGGAACGGCCTGAGCTCGCCAAGGAAGAGGCGTTCAGGGCCATCCTTTCGGGCGACCAAGCGGCGGTCGCGAAACTGTCGCTGGCGCAGCTTCTTTCCGTCGTCGGCGCGACCTTGACCGGCATGGATGTGGACACATACCGCGATGAGGCCGAGGCTTGGATCCAACAGGCCCGCGATCCGCGCTGGAAGCGGCCCTTCACCGAGCTTGTCTATCAGCCGCAGATCGAGCTCCTCGAATATCTGCGCGCCAATGGCTACCGGACCTTCATCGCGACCGGCGGCGGCCAGGATTTCGTCCGCGCCTATGCTGAGCGGGTCTACGGCGTTCCGCCCGAGCAGGTGATCGGAACCATGTTCGATCTCAGCTTCAAGCCTGGAGCGGACGGCAAGCCCGTCCTCGTCCGGGAAGCCAAAGTTCTCCTCAACGACGACGAGGCCGGCAAGCCCGCGGGTATTCATCTCGTGATCGGGCGCAGGCCCCAATTCGCCTTCGGCAACTCGGGCGGCGACCGTGAGATGCTCGAATATACGAAAGCAGGCGGCGGCGCCCGCCTCGCCATGCTGGTGCTGCACGACGACGGCGCGCGCGAATACGCCTACGGGCCCGCGCACGGCCTTCCCGATACGAAAGTCGGCCGCTTCCCGCAGAAGCTTTACGACAAGGCGACGAAAGATGGCTGGATCGTCGTCAGCATGAAAAACGACTGGAAGCGCATCTTCGCCTTCGAGTAGCGCGCTCGCACTGCTCGCGCCTTCACCAGCGTAGGAGCGCCGCGCCCCAGGTGAAACCGCCGCCCATCGCTTCGATCATCACCAAGTCGCCAGGCTTGATGCGGCCGTCCTTGACCGCGACGTCGAGCGCGAGAGGGATCGAGGCGGCGGACGTGTTGCCGTGCTGGTCGACGGTGATGACAACCTTGTCGCGCGCAATACCGAGCTTGTCTGCGGAAGCATCGATGATGCGGCGATTGGCCTGATGCGGCACGAACCAGTCGATCTCGTCCGCCGTAACGCCCGCGTCCGCGAAGCATCCCTGGATCACATCGGTCACCATGCCGACCGCGTGGCGAAACACTTCCTTGCCTTCCATCCGCAAATGGCCAACCGTCCCCGTGGTCGACGGCCCACCATCCACATAAAGCTTTTCGCGGTGCCGGCCGTCCGCACGCAGGCGCGAGGCGATCACGCCGGGCGAGGCGAGCCGGCCGTCGCTGTCGCGCGCCTCGAGCACGATCGCTCCCGCCCCGTCTCCGAACAAGACGCAAGTCGTGCGGTCGCTCCAATCGAGGATCCGCGAAAATGTTTCCGCGCCGATCACGAGCGCGCGCTTATGCGAACCGGAACGCAGAAATTTGTCGGCCGTCACGACTGCATAGACGAAGCCGCTACAGACAGCTTGCATATCGAAGGCCGCGCCCTCGACGATGCCGAGAGCCGCCTGAACCTGAGTTGCGACGGCGGGAAACGTGTAATCCGGCGTCGACGTAGCGACGATGACGAGATCAATGTCGGCTGCCTGAAGGGCGCCGCTCCGCAAAGCCGCCTGAGCCGCTTTAAACGCCAGCGAGGATGTGGTTTCGCCGGCGCCGGCGACATAGCGCTGGCGGATTCCGGTGCGTTGCGCGATCCATTCGTCCGACGTGTCGACCTTCGTCGCCAGCTCAGCGTTCGACAGGACGCGCGCGGGCAGCGCGGCGCCACAACCGCGCACGCAGGCGCGGATCGTCTGCGCGCGGGCAGGCGAAGCTTCCAGTTCGGGGCTGCGTGTGCGCCGGTCGATCGGCGGAGGAGATGCAAGGCTCATCAGCGTGGGGTCTTCCGTAATCAAGACTGGACGGCGCGTGATCGCGCCGGCACGGGACGGAAACCGTTAGCGTGGGCGATCATTTCCCCGATCTTGCCCAGCAACTGTTGACGAACCATGTCATAGGCTAATTCCACGGCGCCAGCGTAGCTTTCGGCGTCGGCGCCGCCATGGGCCTTGATGACGACGCCGTCAAGCCCCAAAAAAACTCCGCCGCTGGCGCGCGGGCTCATTTTGGCGCGCATTGTGGCGATCGCCTTGCGGGCGAACAGGAAGCCTATTCGCGACATCAGATCGTGGTTCATGGCGTCGCGCATATATTGACCGAGTTGCTTTGCGGTGCCCTCGGCTGTCTTCAGCGCGATGTTGCCGGTAAAACCTTCGGTGACGAAAACATCGACAGCGCCCTTGCCCAGATCGTCGCCCTCGACGAAGCCCTGATAGCGCATGTTTGGCAGGTTGACTTCCCGTAGAATGCGCCCCGCCGCCTTAACCTCCTCCACCCCCTTGATCTCCTCGGTCCCGACATTGAGGAGGCCGACCGTGGGAGAGTCGATGTGGAATACGATTCGCGCCATCGCCGCGCCCATCACGGCCAGATCGACAAGATGCCGCGCATCGCCGCCAATAGTCGCGCCGACATCGAGCACGATCGACTCGCCGCGCAATGTCGGCCACATCGCCGCGATCGCAGGCCGCTGGATCGGCGCCATTGTGTGCAGGCAGAACTTGGCCATGGCCATCAAGGCGCCAGTATTGCCGGCGGAGACCGCGCAATCGGCCGCGCCCGACCTCACTGCTTCGATCGCCTGCCACATCGACGAGACGCGTCTTCCGGTGCGCAGCGCCTGGCTCGGCTTGTCGCTCATCTTGACCGCAACGTCGCTATGAAAAACCTGAGAGTTGGCGGCTAGCCTTTGATGACGCTCGAGGATCGGGCCAATCACGCCTTGGTCGCCATAGAGGAGGAACTCGACGTCAGGATGGCGCTCGAGCGCAAGCGCCGCGGCAGGTAGTACGATCGTCGGCCCGTGATCGCCTCCCATCGCATCCAGAGCTATGCGAATGTCGCCCGCCATTCTTTCGTCCGACCGCCCGAGCGCGTTGCCCGGACGGCGCGGCGCGGCGCGACAATAGCGGCTCCGCCGTGCAAGGCAACGCAAGAAACTCGTGTTCGGCTGCAGCCCGCAACGGGTTGATTTCGAGGGCGCGACCGTCGCGCGATCACCCAAATGTTAGAGATGAGGACTGACCTTGAGCGCCGGCCTTCAAGGCCGTTGCCGCCAAATTCAGCAACTGCGTTCAGCCGTTAGAAGCGGACGCCGGCTGGCGATCCCGAAATTCTCTTGGTGGAAGAGCAACGCCTTCCCTAAGGCCCGCGGGGCCTCACGATTGCTGGAATCGTCGACTTGCGCACCTTCGCCCGCGAATCGACGCCGAAGCTCCCGGCCTTCGCCTTCGCGCCCCGCCTATTCCTTGACCAGCGCCAAGGCGATCTTCTGGGAAATGTATCCGAGCACCGCGCCGATGATCAGGGAGATCACGATGTTGATGAACGGGTTTTCCAGCGACGCCGTGGTGACGGCGCCCAGCTTGTTGCCCGCCAGCGCGAGTCCCGCCGTTGCTGCATACCCAAGGACGGACGCCGGGATGTCGCTCAGCGTCGGAGACTTTGCCGCATACACAAGAATGAAGACTGTGATCAAGACGCATATGCCGGCCCAAAGCGGAACGCCGAGCGCGCCTCCAAGCGGGACTTGGGTGACTAGGAGCAGGGCGATGTAAGCCATGATCGCGCCGAATATCAGGTGAATAAGGGCCTTGCTGAGTCCGGCCTCCTTGCCGCCGCAGTGGTAGAATGTCGCCCAAGCGATGAACGCCGCCCAAATGTGCAGCCCCATCCCGAATGGCGACAAGAAGACAAACGTCGCAACGCCTCCGAGCACGCCGATGGCGACCGCCAGTGCTGTGATGAGATCCATAGCATCCCTCCCTTTGTCGTCAGCGCTTACCCGAACTTGTTGGTTGCGCAGCGCTTGGTGCGTAGCTCGTGCGGAGCTCCGGGGAACGGACGTTAACTTGGCGTCAAATTTTATGCAATGCCGTTATCTTGCCATCGGGTTGCAACATTCCCGCCCTAATCTGACCTCGCTTTGCCCCGCCGGGCAAGCGCTGCAAATGGCGAGTCCGTCGGCTCTGGATTTGTTTCCTCCTCGTCGAAGGCCACGCCGGGTTTTCGCGGATAAGGATCGAGGCCAAGGGCGAGGAACTCCGCCGCAAGGGCGCCGAGATCGATTGTTCCGTCGACAACGGGATCTAGCTCGTCTTCATCGGCCAGGGAAAATGTCTGCGCTTCGTTTGTCTCCCTCGATCCAGAACTGACCGTAGTCTCCGGCGCGAACCGCACATCCGCCTCCTCGTCAACGGTCGCCGGAAACGGCTCAAGCGAAACGATGCAGGTTTGAGTGACCTCTCCATGGATGGCGCCCGTCACCCGCGCGCCGCCGCGTCCCCAAGGTTCGACGCGCAATGTCGCCGTCAGGGCCGCGACGGCCGGAAGCCGATAAAACGACGCCAGCCTTTCCCGCTCGGTGGGGTTGGCCTCGATCCTGATGACCTGACCTTCGCCAGGAATGGCGTCGACCCGCACGACGCGCGAGAAGAGCTTTTCTTCACTCATGAGCAATTACGGCGGCGATCGAGCCAAGCGGGAACCGAAAGCGGCCAGTCGCAAAATCCTCAATCCGGATCGCCGCCAAGTCCACTTCGAGTGAATTGACGTAGCGGGCAAGCGCTTCGGCTTTCGACCGGGTCTCCCCGCTTTCCGCGCCGTAAACGTTCCTGGCGAGCGCCGTTGCGAGCTCGGTGGACGAGCTGTGGTCGAGCGCCGCGGCATAAGCGGCGTTGCGGCCGTAGAAGGCGCTTCCTATCGTCTTCAGGCGCTTCGCCACGCCAATATCCGAGTGTCCGATCTCGCGCAGCGTATCGTCGAAGTGGAGGAAGAGGCTGTCCACCAGTTCCTGGGCGATGGAGTTGGCGACGCCGCCCAGCGTCGCCAACCGACGAAGGACGAGCCCGGCGTGCAGCGTCAGAAGCTCGAACCGGCCGTTGATCCGGTCGGGCGCCGCCAGCGCCTCGTACAGCTCCGGCCGGCGCGCCGCAGCCACGATCTCGCCTCTAATCTGCTCGATGACTGCTTTGCTGGCGCGCCGCGCGCGCCACTGGGCCAAGATCATACCGATGTCCCGTGAGCGGCGTCTTGTGCCTTGCTCTCGTCAGGGTTCATGAGTTAGGCATCCGAGCTCAGTCTGGCAAGGCGAAAGACGGATCGAAGAGAGACGGAATGCGAATGGCGTTCAAGGTCCATCGTCTAGCAACATTGGGATTGGCTCTCTGCGCAGCGCTCATGGTTAGCGGCTGCCTGGGATACCAAGGCGACTTCGCCCGCGGCTATCAGGTCGATGAGGATACGCTGTCGCAGCTCAAGGTCGGCGTGACGACCAAGCCCGAAGCGCTCGCGGCTCTTGGCACCCCCTCGACTACATCCACGGTCGGCGGCGACGCTTGGTACTATATCGGGCAGAAGATGCAGCACACCCTATCATTCATGCCGGTCCAAATGACCGATCAGCATGTCCTTGCCGTCTACTTCGACAAGGGCGGCAAGGTCGACCGCATCGCCAATTACGGCATGAAGGACGGCAAGGTGTTCGACTTCGTCAGCCGCACGACGCCGACCGGCGGTTCGGAGCCCGACTTCCTCAAGAACGTAATGGGCGGCCTGTTCAGGTTCAGCTAAGGCGGACGAACTTGAGCGAGAGCGGGGCGTGGTCCGACACTTCGTCGGGCAGCACACGGAATTCGAACACATCCACGCCGGCGCTCACGAGCACATAATCGGCGAACCTTTCGGCGCCAGGGTAAAATGTGGTGCGAGTCGAGGCCACCGCGTACTCCGCGATGAGGTTGCGTAAACCTTGCTCCTCGAGCATCTGCAAGCTTTTCGTGTCCGGCTCAAGATTGAAGTCGCCGCACAGGACGAACGGCTCCGGGCGGGAGGCGAGAAAGGCGAGGATTTGCCGAGATTGCGCGATCCGCTCGTCACTGTCGCCCTTGCCCTGTCCGTTCCAGAGGCCATGAAAGTTCATGATGCTGAACCGTCCGACTGGCGTAGCGACGGTGACGAATTGAATGTTGCGGGCGTGCAGGCCGAGATTGCCTTGCGGGAGGAAGCCGCGCTCGCGGTGGACAAAAACGTCGCCGGAGTCAACGGCTTCCAACCGCTTCGAGACCAGCGTCATCAGCCCGTAGTTGTTCAAGCAATGCGGATGGAAGAAGGCCCGGTGACTGTCGAGCAATGCGCCGATCGTCTGCTTGCCATAGACCATGACCTCGGCTTGTGAAAGCGGCGCGGCTTCGGCAGCGACGCCCTGCAAATTCTCGTAAGGGCCGGACCAGACCTCCTGCAGGCAAATGAAATCAGCGTTGCGATGCGAATCCAGAAAGGCAAGCAGCTTCTCGCCTCCTGCTCGCCCGCCCCACGTGTTCAGACAGATCAGCTTCATCGATCGGACGGACTATCCGCGAAAAGCGGAAGGCGTACGCGCGTTCGCCCTCTTGCCCTCTTTCTCCGAATTCACTTCGCCAGGATCGCGAGCAGCAGCAGCGCGACGATGTTGGTGATCTTGATCGCCGGGTTGACCGCTGGGCCGGCGGTGTCCTTGTAGGGGTCGCCGACGGTGTCGCCGGTGACGGAGGCCTTGTGGGCTTCCGAGCCCTTCAGATGCTTGACGCCGTCCTTGTCGACGAACCCGTCCTCGAAGCTCTTCTTGGCGTTGTCCCATGCGCCGCCGCCCGAGGTCATCGAGATGGCGACAAAGAGACCGTTGACGATCACGCCAAGCAGCGACGCGCCAAGCGCGGCGAAGGCCGACGCCTTCGAACCCGAGATCCACAATGTGCCGAAATAGACGACGAACGGCGCCAAGACCGGCAGCAGCGAGGGAATGATCATCTCCCGGATCGCGGCTTTGGTGAGCAGATCGACGGCGCGCCCGTAATCGGGACGCTGCGTGCCGTTCATGATGCCCGGCATCTCCTTGAACTGGCGGCGCACTTCGAGCACCACCGCTCCGGCCGCGCGGCCCACTGCGGTCATCGCGATGCCGGCGAACAGATAAGGGATCAGGCCGCCGAAGATTAGCCCCGCAACGACATAAGGATTCGAGAGGTTGAAGTCGACGACGCCAACGTCCTTGAAGTAGGCCGCGCCGGTGTCGGTAAAGTGCTTGATGTCGTTGGTGTAGGCTGCGAACAGAACCAGCGCGCCCAAGCCCGCCGAGCCGATCGCGTAGCCTTTGGTGATCGCCTTGGTGGTGTTGCCAACCGCGTCGAGCGCGTCGGTCGATTGACGCACTTCCTTCGCAAGGCCGGCCATTTCAGCGATGCCGCCGGCGTTGTCGGTGACCGGACCGAAGGCGTCGAGGGCGACGATCATGCCGGCGAGTCCGAGCATGGTCGTGACCGCGATCGCGGTGCCGAAGAGGCCGGCGAGCTGGTATGTCGATATGATGCCCGCGACGATGACCAGCGCCGGAAGCGCCGTCGATTCGAGCGAGACTGCCAGGCCCTGGATCACGTTGGTGCCGTGTCCCGTGACCGAAGCCTGCGCGATCGAGACAACCGGGCGTTTGCCGGTGCCGGTGTAATATTCGGTGATCACGACGATAAGCCCGGTGACCACAAGGCCGACGAGACCACAGATGAACAGGTTCGAACCCGTGACCGACTTGCCCGCCACGGTTCCGATCTCGCCCCAGCCCACGACATAGGTCGTCGCGATGGCGAGACCGAGGATCGACAGAACGCCCGTCGCGATGAGGCCCTTGTAAAGCGCCCCCATGATCGAACCGTTGGCGCCGAGCTTGACGAAGAAGGTGCCGATGATCGAGGTGACGATGCAGGCGGCGCAGATCGCGAGCGGGTACATCATCGCCGGAAGCAGCGCCGGCGTGTTCTCGAAGAAGATCGAAGCCAGCACCATCGTCGCCACGACGGTCACCGCGTAAGTCTCGAACAGGTCGGCCGCCATGCCCGCGCAATCGCCGACGTTGTCGCCCACGTTGTCCGCGATGGTCGCAGGATTGCGAGGATCATCCTCCGGAATGCCGGCCTCGACCTTGCCGACGAGGTCGGCGCCGACGTCGGCGCCCTTGGTGAAGATGCCGCCGCCAAGCCGCGCAAAGATCGAAATCAGCGAGGCGCCAAAGCCGAGCGCGACCAGCGCGTCGATCGTCTCTCGGTCAGCGAAGCCATGGCCAAGAACGCCGGTGAGAAAGCCAAAGTAGCCAGCCACGCCGAGAAGCGCGAGACCCGCCACGAGCAGGCCGGTCACGGCGCCTGAGCGAAAGCTGATATCAAGACCACCGGCGAGCGATTTCGTCGCCGCCTGCGCGGTGCGGACGTTGGCGCGCACCGAAACATTCATGCCGATAAAGCCGGCGGCGCCGGACAGGATGGCGCCGATCGCAAACCCGATCGCCACCGTCCACGAAAGCAACAGGCCGAGGGCAATGAACACGACGACGCCGACGCCCGCGATGGTGATGTACTGGCGCCGCAGATAGGCTTGCGCCCCTTCAGCCACAGCAGCGGAAATCTCCTGCATGCGCGCCGTGCCGGCGTCCGCCGCCATCAAGCTATTAACCGTATAGACCGCGTAGACAATCGAAAGCAGTCCACAAACGATGATCAAGCCCAAAAGCATGCGCGAAAGCCCCGTATCAGGGCCGCGGGCGCCTCTCCCGCGGCTCGTTGGTGGCGCTCCTTGCCAGAAACTGCGCTGCGCCGCAACGGCGTCGCGGTTTTGAATAAGTTTTAAGGCAAATGTGACGTGCGAGCGGATGGGTCAGAGCCGTGCCCGCCAAATCTCCACACGTCGACCGCGATCCTAGGTCGCGGCTCTTGCAGGCACGCTACTTGGCTTCGCCCCCTGCCGCGACGCTCATAGCCTTTAACTGAAGATATACGAGGCCCATGATGACCAATCCTTCAACCATGCCTAGAGAAGAGTATAGCAAAACGTGCTCCGACCGCTGCGCCGCAATCGCGAGTGCCAATGCTACCGGTGCGAACGGAAAACTAAAAAGACAAAACAAAAATTCCTGAGAGCGGTTCGCTTTTGTTCCAGGCCTGATCGAACGGAGCGTGAGCGCCAAGCCGATCCACAACAGGATTGGCAGCAGAAGGCCGCCGACCATGACCCAGTTGTAGAGCATCTAACCCCCGGAGAACGAGGTTTTAATCCTTAAGGGTCACGGCTTCGACTCTATTTCCTCTCGCCGCCAAGTCCGCTTGCCGATGCGAAGCTCATTTATCCTGAGCTCGCCCTTGAATTCAAACAGGTCGTCGCGGAGCACGACCTTCCCGTCCCGCTGCTCGATCCCCAATAGCGCATAGGCCGCCGAAAGCATCCGCGCGGCGGAGCCGGTGTACCACGACCATCCTCCTCGTCCGCCATGGCCCCAACCGTCATAAATATCAGCCGGCTGCTGAATCGGAATGAGGCCGTAGATCGGCAAATTCTCGGGGTCGGTCTTCCTTAGCGGAGAAATCTTTTCATAAATCTCGAAGGCTCGGGCGGCGAGGCGGGCAGCCAGCTCATGATCGCTTCGAGCTCGGGCGGACAGCGCGAGCCGCATGAAGCCATCGACGATCCAAGTCGCGCCGTGGCTGTATTGACCGCCGTTCTCACGAACGCCGGGCGGGTAATCAGCGATGCGTCCTGGATAGGGCTGCGAATGCTCGTAGAACGGCGTTTCCAGCAAAAGGACTCGATTCGCGCGCTCGATCCCCTTCAAGCCCCCCTCGATCGCGGCAAGCGCGCGCACGTCGTCGCAAGCCCCGGAATAGGCAGGCCAGCCCGTGGTCATGGCGTTGCGCGCGCCTATCTCTTGCCCGTCGTCGGCGAAGTCGAGCGCATAATGATCGCCCATCCAGCCCGCATCCAGCGCCTTCCGTTGGGCGGCGAGCGCCGTCTCGCAGCGCGACGCGAAGTCTTCGTCGCCCTTGGTCCGCGCCAGATCGACGAAGCCGTCGAGCACATTGGCGAGAAAGAAGCCCATCCAGACGCTGGTGCCGATTTCGCGCCGGCCAAGCGCATCGATGCCGTCATTCCAGTCGCCCGCACGCAGGAGCGGCAGGCCGTTCGCGCCAATGTGCTCAAGAGTAAAGGCGATAGCCAGGCGCGCATGCTGATAGACCGTCGCACTCTCCCGCGACACACGCGGAATCACGATCCAAGTGTCCTCGTGCGCTGGTACGGCGTCGCCTTCGAGGAACGCCGTCACCTCATCAAGCACCGTTCGGTCGCCGCTGTCGCGAACGTAACGAGCCAGGACGTAGGGCAGCCAGAGATGCGGATCGCTCGCCTTGGTGCGCTGGCCGAGGCCGGTTCCTCCACCCGGGGCGCGGTGCCACCACTTGAGCACATCGCCTTCACGGAACTGCTGGCTTGCATGCAATACGATCTGCGCCCGGGTGAGACGCGGTTCAAGCAGCGTCAGCGGCAGCACATCCTGCAACTGGTCGCGATAGCCGGTCGCTCCGCCAAGCTGGTTCGGGCCAGCACGGCCAAACAGTCGCGAAGCGTAAAGCTGATAGGGCAGCCAAGTGTTGATCAACCGGTCGAAGTCGGGCCGGTTGGTGCGCACCTCGACCTTGCCGAGCCGCTCGGCCCAGGACGCGCGCGTTGCCGCAAGCTCATCTCGCGCGCTCGCGACGCCCAAGCGCGCAGCCGCCGCAAGCGCCTCAGATCGGCTCGGCGCTTGGCCGAAGGCGATGGCAATCTTTGTTTCGCCTCCGGGCGGCAGGACGATCTCGCCTGAGAACGCGGCTGCGCGCCGTCCATCATCGCGGACAGAGCCGTCGCTTGCGCCTGTCTCGACCATTACCGGGGTCAGAACATTTCGACCCGGCCCGCCAAAGAATCGAGCGCGGATGGTTTCTGTCGTTGGTCCCTCGAGGCTCGTCGCGGCGAACGCGAAGCCGCGCACGAAATCGTTGTGGGGGTTTTGGAAGAGGAGAGTCGAGCCGACGGTCTCGTCAAGAATCTTGTCGATGCTCGCGTTCGGACTGTCGTCGAGGGCGAGATCAAAGAAGGGCGCAACGCGCAGTCGTTTCGGTTTCGACCCCTGATTGCGAAGCGTTAATAGCCGCATGTCGCCGGGATAGTCCGGCGGCGTGAAGACGACATATTCCGTTTCGAGATCGCCGCGCCTCATTGTGAAAGTCGCGACGCCCGGCTCATACACTGCGTCGTGAGCCGCGTCGCCGTGCTGGAACGGCGTGAAGCTCGGCGCATCGGTCTCGCCGCTTTCGAGGTCGCGCAGGTAGACGATCTGCGCCGGTTGCACGGCGGTCACGCTGTCGAAGCGAAAAGCGGAGAGTCCGTTTTGGCGGGCGTTGCCGAAAGCGGAGAAAATCTCCCCGTCATTGGAGACTATCGTCGCCATGCCGCGCTCGTTCGCCATCACGTGAGCCCACGGTCGAGGCGTACGGGGCGTCAGCCTTAGAGACTTTCCATCCGCCGAGAAGCTGAACGGCCAGCGCGAATGCAGCGCGGGCGAAGGCTCGACGGCGCGCGTTTCGTAGAGACGCTTCTGCAGCTCCGGCTCCGGGAGAGGCGCGAGGCCGAGGCGCGCTGCGATCAGTTCGCCCGCCCATACGGCGTTGTCGGAGCGGCCGACGATGAATTCGGTTTCCGTTGTCTCGCCGGGGGCGAGCATCGCCTCGATGGTGAAACTCGCTGCCGGGTCGAAGGGCCAGAGCTTGCCTTCGTCGTCGAGCTTGCGCCAACGCCACCGTTCGCAACCAGTTGGCCTCATCAGCGAGCCTTCGCCGATGAAACGGATGCGCGAATCCTCGTAGCCGATTAGTTCCGCGCCAGGTCCTGGTTTGACCGCGAAGAACGCGACTTCGCCGCGGTCGGCGCGACTCGAGCGCAAGAGCCGGTTGCGCGCGAGAATGGCGTTGAGAGCGCGCACGAACACGGTCTCAACATGCATGCCGGCGAAATCGAGATCTTTCGCATACGCGCCGGTCTCATGACCGGCGACCTCGCAGAAGCTGGTTAGACGCAGCCGCCGAGGCCGGTCTGATTTGTTCTCGAGCTTGATGCGCCAGCTCAAGATCGCGCCCTCGGTATCGGGCGAAATCTCCATGCGCGCTTCGATCCCGTTCAGCGCGTTGAGAATTGCAAGACGGTTGAAGCCTGGCTCTTCAATGCGATAGTCGCCCGCGCGCCGGGCTGGCTCAAAGCCGGTCGACCAGGGCGGCTCACCCTCCTCGCTCACATAGAAGAAATGACCGCGCGCCTGGTAAGGATCGAGCGGCCGGCGAAAAAGGTCGATGGCGAAGCCGCCTCGCTCCGCGCCCATGACAAAAGCCGCGCCCCTGCCGTCGCGCTGAATCTCGAGGCCCACAGAGCCGTTGTTGAAGGTGAAGCGGTCCGGCTGTCGCGCGAGCTCAAAGGGCGCGCCATCGAGCCAGGGTCCCGCTGGGCCAATTTTGGCGCGCTCTTTGACAATGGCGGCAAGAGAGGCCGCGGCGATCGCGGCGCCTGAGGCGGCATAGGCAAGGGCGAGCGTCCGCACCGCATCCGGCATGGGCGCGGCGCCGCGCGCCAGCGCCTCCCCGCCGGTCCAGGCCTTGTCCCACTCGGCACCGCGCGGGATGTAAAACGGAATGAGCAGCGGCGCCCAGGTGCCAAAGCGGCGGATGCCGTCGGGAATGGCGCGCGTGCGGCCATGGTGGCCGACGAATCGAGCCGCCGCCTCATCCGCCCGGTCGCCGCCGAGGAACGACAGATTGACCAGGGTCGCGACCCTGAGCCCCATATGGTCGAACCAGATGAGAACTCTGAGCCAGTCATAAGCGAGGAGGCCGGTGAACATGGCGAGGCTGAATTGCCGGAAATCCGTCGGGTTCTGCGTGACGTTGGCGCCGATGGCGACGCCCGTGCGGATCGCGCCGTCCTGATTGTACCAGGTTGGGTCCGGCGACTGGCGCAGGAACGAGTTGATGACCGGCGCCATCCACAAGCCCCAGCGCAGCACGCGCACCCCCTGCTCCACCAGACCTTCGACTCCTGCCGGACTGAGAAGCGTCTTGATCGGGCGCAAGCTTCGCCTGAGCGCGGCGTCAAGCAGAACGTAGTTGATCGAGAAGAGCGGCGCCGCGAGCGACCAGTTGATCACGCCCGCGACGGACTCGGTCCAGAACAGCCTGACCCCGCCCGCGACCTCGCCGAGGTTGATCGATCCGTACTTGTTGAAGATCGGATAGGTGGTGAAGTTGCCGAGCTTTCGGCCGTCGAGCCGATAGTTGACGTCGGCGTAGGCCCAGAACTTGTCGATGACCACGTGCAGCTGGGGGGTGTCGAAATACCAGCCGAGCGCGCCGGCGACTAGGGCGCCGAGCAAAAGGCCAAGCGTATAAAGCCGCCAACTTTGCAGCTTCGTCCGTTCGCCGCGGATCACGCTTCCCGCGTCGAAGGCAAGGTCGACGCCGCCGTAACAGAGAGCGCCGATCGCGGCCATCGCGAGAAAGCGCGTGCCGCCATCGTAGGCGGCGAGATCGACGCGATAGGCGAGTGCGAGGCCAAGCCCGACGACGAGCCCGCGCACGGGTCCGCGCGGATCTCGATAGGCCGCTCTCAGCCGCCCGAAGAACGGGGGCGTTCCGTCAGCGCTGCCAACGATCGTCTGCCCCAGCGGGAAGAGGAGCGCGCCAAAAAGCGGGCCGATAATAAGCGCGCCGCGATCGAAAAAAGCGGGCGCGCCGGGCACGCGTAAGATCAAAGCCGCAATGAGGATCAGCCCCATGAACAGCGCGCCGTAAACTGCCCCCTTGATGAAGCCGGTCCGCCAATGCTCCCAAACCACTTCGAACCGCGGCGGCCGCCCGGCGAGCCAATCGAGAGCGACGCCGGTCAGAAGATAGACAATCGCCCACAGTCCTGCCTGAGCGAGAGCCCCGCAGAGCGCCGAAAAAAAGATCGCCAGGAACGGCTGAGCGACCCATTGCGCCGCATTCGCGAACAAAGGCGTCGCGGCTGCGACCACGCCGCTCAACGCAAACAAAGCGTGCGTACGGGCCGAACGCGGCAACTTGTTGACACTGATCCAGCTGATCAGGACCAGAATCGCCTCGCCGATGAGCCACAGGACCAGCGCGCGTCCGATGGCGACTTGCGCAGGAAAGGGCAACTTAGCGTGCGCCGTGACCGCAGCCCCAAGTTCCGCCATGTGCCAGTCGGCGCCGACACTCATCAGCAGGTTGAACACGAAGGGGATCGCGATGAGGCTCAGCGCCTCGATGAGCCGCAATCCGCGAAAGCCACCGATGAGCGCGAGGATCGAACCGCCGACGTAAATGATTAGCGCGATCGTCGCGCCCGCTAGGTCGAACCGAAAGACGTCGGCCCACGGGCCTGGCAATTGCCAGAAGCCCAGCGAGTCATTGCGATCGTAGGCGAAAATCGCGAACGCCGCGACGTCGACGACGATCAGAGCCGGGGAATAGGGGCGCTCCGCTCGCGCCCAGCGCAAGAGCGCGAGCGCGCCAACGCCGGCGATCGCTGCGACGATCGGTTGCAGCAGCACGAGCGCCGCATAAAAGGCGAGAGCCAGGAGCGCGAAGCCGCCGAGCCACGAAAGCCCCACAGGGCGACTCGCAAAAGGGCGTGCAAAAGCAGGCGCCGTCTCCATGCCCTCCGCGCTCCCGATTAGGCCCGCGTCTACCTTGCGGATTGCACACTGAGTCGCAAGCCCGTCTTCGACAACGCTTGCCGATCGCCGCTTAACCGCCCAATATGGCGTCTCTGCGCACTCGCGCGACTATAATTCGGCCACACTGTCACGCCAAGCGACCGGTGGAAGTTGGATGATCATTCAACGATGGATCGCATTCGCGCTCGCGGGCGCTGTCCTCGCAGCGACCGCCGGGCAGGCGGCGGAGCTGCCTTCTCAGCGTGGCCAGCGCGACAAGTCGAAAAAGACCGAATATGTCACGCCGTGCAATGTCGCCGGGTCTGCTGGCGTCCTCGCGGCTGACGGCGTCTGTGTCAGAATCAGCGGTTACGTCTCGTCCCAATTCGGGGCCGGCCAATTGAGGTAGATGCACCCAGCCTTGCCGGTGAAAGCGGCTTCGGACTAAAGGGGCTCGCATGAAAAACCCTGACCACGCTCTCGCCCATTTGGGGCAGCCCTCCCGCATCCCCGACGCGCCCGACGCCAAGACGCTCGACCGTGTCGCCAATCCGCAGGATACGGATTATCTCGTCCGCTTCACCGCGCCGGAGTTCACCTCGATCTGTCCGGTGACAGGTCAGCCCGATTTCGCCCATCTGGTCATCGACTACGCGCCGGACCGCTGGATCGTCGAATCGAAGTCGTTAAAGCTATACCTCCAGAGCTTCCGCAATCACGGGGCATTCCACGAGGATTGCACCGTGCGCATCGGCAAGGACCTTGTCGGCTTGCTCAAGCCGCGCTGGTTCAGGATCGGCGGCTATTGGTTCCCGCGCGGCGGCATGCCGATCGACGTGTTCTGGCAGAGCGGCAAGCCGCCAAAGGGAGTCTGGATCCCCGATCAGGGCGTCGCTCCCTATCGCGGCCGCGGCTAACCAGAGCTACCGCAAATGCGCGATCTCATTTCTCGTGGCGACAATCTCGCGGGCACATTCTCATCGCTGATTTCCGTTGGCCAAAGTGTTCGAAATCAGTTTCGCGACCTTCACGCCGCGGATCACCATCCGTTCTGCGAGCGAGCTCCGCGTGGAAATCATTGCCGGAGACGGCGTCGGTTTCTCCGATACAGTCAGGTACGAGGCCGTCGCGGTTCGCGACGATTTAATTGTTCTCTCGTGGCAGGAACACATCGGAAGCACGATCGTGCACGTGCTCGATCTGAGTTCCGGCAACGCATATACAGCCGTAACGCCGGCAAAAGGCGGGTTTATGCGACTGAGGGGTCGGATCGAGGTCAAATCGGGCGTCTAACGAATCTGTGAAGGCTCGGCGCCAACGGCGCCTGCGGCTGGCCAGAGAACAAGCCTATTTGCGGCGCGTTCATTCGGCTTCAGGACGTAAGCCGCGTCCGTCCGAATGGAGCCCGCAGATGAATCGTCGTTTGCTTCTCGCCGGGATTGCAACCTTGCCGACAAGCCGGGTGTTCGCGCAGTCGACGTCTCCGCCGGCGCCTGCTCCAAGCGCAGGCACGGACGCCCCAGAAAAGCATATCAGAGACACGATGGCCTTCGGCTCGCTGTCGCTGTTGCTCAGTCGGGCGGCAAAGTCCAAGGTGACCCACCCGTTGCTCAGAGAATTCGTGGACTTCGAGATCGCCGAGCAGGAGACGGTTGCCGACGTCTTGAAGGCGATCCAGAAGAACGCCGCGCCGAAAGGGACGATTCAAGCGCCCACTGACGCAGAGCTGATGCAGAATCTCGATGACGCGGGAAAGGCCTCGGTCGAGAAAATGCGCGCCGAGCATTCGGGATCACAGTTCGATCGCGACTACATTCGCTACCAGGTCGAGGGACACCGAAAGCTTCTTGAAATTCAAGAAGTTTATCTGAAGTCGCCGGACAATCTTGACCAGGCCAATGTCGCAAAACTTGCGCGCGGCATGATCAAGGAGCACCTGTCGCTACTCGCTGACCTGGACAAGGCGGCCTGATCGATCCTCACGGACTTATGAGGCCGCGCGGTTTATCCGCGACGCCGGCAGCTTCGGCCGCAGAAGCTTCCCGATCGACCCACGCGGCTTGACGATGGGCTGTGAAGCGAGCCTCGCTGACGCATAGACGCGCGCGCGGAGGTCATCCGCGAGAGCCTGCCGGTCTTTGAGCGCCGCAAGCGAAGCGAATGGAATCGGCGAGCCGATCGCGACCGGCAGCGTCGCGCCGATGCGCGTTTTCACTTCATGAAAAATAAGGGACAGCCGAAGCGTCAGGCTCAGATGACTGGCGATCTGGAAGAGGCGACTGTTTTGGCCCCCAAACCAGATCGGCACGACGGTCGCTTTGGAACGCTGGATGAGTTGGGAGACGAACGGCTGCCAGCGGCCGTCGACAGCGGGCTTTAGCCCAAGCTTGTCGGGCGTCGTGGAAATCGCGCCCGCCGGAAACACCACCACGGCGCCGCCTTTGGCGAGTTGAGCCCGAGCGGCGGCGCGTGAGGCGAGATTGATTCGTTCCGCCTCTTCGGTGCCCGAGAAATCGACCGGCAGGATGAATCCGGCGGCTTCTGGAGCGCGGGTGAGCACGATATGGGTGAGGACGACGAAATCGGGCCGCACTTTGCTGACGAGCCAAGCCACGACAATGCCGTCAAGCACGCCATAAGGGTGATTGGCGACAAAAACGACCGGCCCTGTCTTCGGCGTGGCGGCAAGCGCATGGGGGTCATAGCGAACGTCCAGCTCGAGCGATCGCACCGCGGCCTCGAAGAAGCTTTCGCCGGCGCGGGGAAAGCGCTGGTTGTCGACATACATCCGCTTGAGCTTGGGCTGACCGGTCGCCTTTTCGACGAGCCGGATCAAGCCCCGCTTGATCGGTGGATCGCTCGCGGTCGCATAGCTGAAGAGATACTTGTCCATGCAAATCGTCTTCGGGTCGGCGCCCGCAATATATCGTTCACACGACCGTCAGGTGACAAAGCAGCCGTCAGGCGCGCTCGGCGTTACGCTTGGCAAGCCGGTCGAAATCCTGCAGCTCCGCCACCAGCGCCTCGAAATCCTTGAGCGGCACCATGTTGGGGCCGTCCGAGGGGGCGTGGTCGGGGTCCTGATGGGTCTCGATGAAGACGCCCGCCACGCCGACCGCCACAGCCGCCCGCGCCAGCACGCTCACGAACGCGCGCTCACCCCCCGACGAGGCTCCCTGCCCGCCAGGCTGCTGCACTGAATGGGTCGCGTCGAAGATGACCGGCGCGCCGGTCTCGCGTTTCAGGATCGGGAGCGCGCGCATGTCGGACACAAGCGTGTTGTACCCAAAGCTCGCGCCCCTCTCCGTCACCAGGATGTCGGCCAAGCCCGCGGCGTCAAGCTTGGCGACAACGTTCTTCATGTCCCACGGCGCGAGGAACTGGCCCTTCTTGACGTTGACCGGACGTCCAGTGTCGGCCGCGGCGATGAGAAGATCGGTCTGGCGACACAGGAACGCAGGGATCTGCAAGGCGTCGACGGCTTCCGCGACGGGCGCACACTGGCTGCTCTCGTGCACGTCGGTGATGACTGAGAGACCGAGCGTCTCGCGGATTTCGGCAAAGATCGGCAGCGCCGCGTTGAGGCCCAGTCCGCGCGCCGCCGAGCCGGAGGTCCGATTGGCCTTGTCGAACGACGACTTGAAGACAAGGCCGATGGCGCGCCGCGCGGCGATCTCCTTGAGCGCCGCAGCCATCTCAAGCGCATGGCTCCGGCTCTCGAGCTGGCAAGGGCCGGCGATGAGCGCGAGCGGCAGGGCCGGGCCGAACCTTGCCGCATGCGGCCCCTGGCCGACCTGGACGATGGCGTTGTTGCGCAAGGAAATGTCCCGCTTCCGGCCGCGGCTCTTAGCGGGAGGCGAGGCTCAATGGCAAGCCGAGATCACAGCGCAGCGATCACCCCTGCCCCTCCACGGTCTCGCTCGCCGCAAAGTCGATCTCGACGCGCGCGCCGCTAGGGTCAAAGAAAAACAACTGCCACAGGCCCCCCGCATGACCGTTCTCAGGCAACCGCCTCAAGTCGTATTTGATCCCGCGCTCTTTGAGCTTGACGACATAGGCCGAGGGGTCGGTTCCAAAAAAGGCGATGTGGTCGAGCACGCCGCCGCCTTCGGGAATGGATGGTCTTTCGACGACATGCAGCACGGCCTTCCCTTCGTTGTAGAGCCAGGCGCCGGGAAACGAGAACGCCGGCCGGGGGCCGGAGGTGAAGCCGAGAATGTCGTTGTAGAACGCGACCGTCTTTTCGGCATTCGTCGTGAGGATGGTGAAATGATCCATCCGAGCGATCGGCATCGGGCTCTCCTGCTTGGCGCGGCGCTCCGCCGGCGGGTGGTAAGGCAAACTCCTCGCCTCACCCCGCACCTGTCAAGCCGATCGGCTGCCGGCGTGACGTTGATGTCAGCGCTCGTCCCAACATCCCGACGGATCGTATAGATCTCTTTTCAGCCGTTGCACGTGTTGAATGTGGAGATGCTGACTGTCCTCGAACCTGGCCAATAGCTCCCGATAGGGTCTTAGATCGACGCCGCGCATCGACATCTCAGCCATCAGTTCTTTTTGGCGTGCGACGCGCCAGGCACCTTCAAACATGCGCAGCTCGGCTTTCTCGAGCATTGCTTTGAGACGCTGCCGCTCCATGTCGATTCTGTATTGCAGGAACCCCACCCGAGTGAGGGCACGGGTGCTAAGCCCCGTCAAGCTTCAACGGAACACTGTCTGGGGACAGGCTTGAATTTGACATTCGTCGCGACCCCGTCGCACGCTTCTGTCATGACCGACCGCACGAATATGAGAACCGACGACGAGCTTCGCGTTCTCGCGCGCCGCAAAATCGAGGCCGCGATCATCGCGCCGATCTATGACGAGATGCGCCAGGCGCTCGGCGAAGAGAAGGCGCGCGACATCCTGCGCCGAGCTATTCGACGGCTGCGATTGACGCTGGGAAAGACTTTGCCTCGCGCGCGGATGGCGAAGCGGATCTCGAAAGCTTCAAGGCGATCCTGCCTCTCTGGTCGAAGGACGATGCGCTCGCGATCGAGGTGATCGACGATAAGCCTGGCGTTTTCGACTTTAACGTCAGGCGCTGCCGTTACGCCGAGACCTATCGCGCCATGGGGCTCGGGGAGATCGGCGATATTCTATCCTGCAATCGTGACGGCGCGTTCTGCGAGGGCTACGACCCGCGCATCAAGTTGACCCGAACCCAGACGATCATGAAGGGCGCGAGCCATTGCGACTTCCGCTATCGCTCGAGCCCGGAACCGGAAACTTGAGGCTTCTGCTCGGCATCTTCCTCGATCCCATCGGGTTGGAAGGGGGCATTGATGGAACAGCGCTTTGCCTTCGACCCGATTGCGAACATCTACAAAGCTGCGCGTCCCGACTATCCCGAAGCGCTGATCGAGGCTGTCGTCTCATACGCCGACCTGAAGCAAAGCGATAAAATTCTCGAAGTCGGTTGCGGTACGGGTCAGGCGACAAAGAGTTTCGCCAAGCGAAATTTCTCGATTCTGGCAATTGAACCCGGACCCGAAATGCTGCGCGGCGCGCGTGAGAGCTTGGCAGGCTTTAGCAATGTTGACTTTCTGGAGACCACCTTCGAGGCATGGCCCGCGACACAAGAAGAGTTTCGGCTGATCGTCGCCGCGCAGTCGTGGCACTGGGTATCCGCAGAGGTGCGGTTTGTGAAGGCCGCCGAGGCGCTGTCGCCCGAGGGGTCGCTCGCGATATTCGGGCATGTCCCAATGGGGCTACCCGCCCCATTACTCGCGCAATTTGAGGAAATTTACCTACGTCACACCGGAAAGTGGGGTTCCCCGCCAGAGGATTGGTACCTACCGGGTGGTCCATTCAAAGGATGGTTTGACGAATCGGGGATGTTCGGCCCGGTCACCCATAAGACTTATCCCTGGAAATGGCCGCACACGACATCAAGCTATACGGATTTCTTGCCGCACGAAATCGGAGCATCGGATGCTGGAGTCCGCGAAGCGCGACGAGATGCTTGGTGAACTTGCTAAAGCCATCGACGATAACGGCGGGCGGCTCACGGTCGATTGCGAAACGCATCTCTACATCGCCCGCCGTTTAAATCGCGAGTGAGTGGTCGCCATCGATGGGGTATTAGACTCTAGCGTGGGACAGGGCGAAGACCGGAGTGAAGAGAATGCGGCTCAAGTTGGCTTTAATGGCATCCTTGATGGCGCTCGCCGCGATCTCGCCTGCGAAAGCCCTCGAGCGCATGATTGACATCAGCAGCGACCGCTGGGTCGAAGTCACCGGCGAAGGCACCGTCAGCGCGGCGCCCGATTTCGCCCGAGTGACGCTAGGCGTGACCAGCACGGGAAAGAACGCGGGCGAAGCGATGGCGGCGAACGCCAAGGCGGCCAATGCGCTCGTTTCGCTCATCAAGTCGGAGGGCGTTGCGCCCGCCGACATCCAGACCGCTGAAATGTCGATTTCGCCGATGTTCTCGGAAACCTCGCCGGGTCAGACGACCGCACCGACCATTACCGGCTATAGCGTGAGCAACAACGTCTCTGTAACGCTTCGCGACATGGGGCGCCTAGGCAGCCTCCTCGACAAGGCCGTAACGGCCGGCGCCAACTCTATCTATGGCATTGGATTTGGCCACAATGATCCAAGCGCGCTGCTCGATAAAGCGCGTCCGCTGGCGGTCGCCGACGCAAGTCGCAAGGCCGAGATCTACGCGAGCGCCGGGGGCGCAAGGATCGGACAACTCATGGTGCTCACGGAAGAGCCCGGGCGCCAGCCGCCCATCGCCTTTTCCCGCGCCTACGCCGCCAACGCCCCAGCTCCCACGCCCATAGAGGCAGGCGAGGACAAGCTAACCGTGACCGTTACGGCGCGGTTCGAACTGACCCAGTGAGGACGGAAGCGTCCGGTCGCTAGCCGCTCGCCGCCGGGATAGCAGTCGTAAAGGACCACAAACCCGCTTCCCGCATCAGCCGAGCGGAGGGATCGTGATGGACGGCGCCCCGGATCAGGCCGACGCGACGTTTCAGCGCCTGCTGAACCGCGAGATTCTGCTCAGCGAGCGGCGGCGCATGCTCATCCTGGCCGCCCTGTTGGCTTTCATTCTTGCCCTGATCCTCCTGGCGACGACGTTTGCGCCCGGTTTCGTCCGGTCGATCTACCACGACCGACTGCCGGTGCATGAGGCGTTGGCGGCGTTCTCGGCCTTCATCGCCTACGAGCTGTTCGCGGCCGGCCTGCTCACGATTTTCATTCGTCGCGGACGAAACTTTCCCATTCTTGGGCGCTATATCAACGCGCTCATCGAAACAAGCTTTCCGACGGTGCTCCTCTATCTCCTCGTTGGCTATCTCTCCGCGCCTGTCGTTTTCGGGACGTGGCCCGCGCTGCTTTATTTTCTCTTCATCATTCTCTCGACCTTGCGGCTCGATTTTGCGCTCTCGGCCTTCACCGGCGCGGTCGCCGCGGTCGAGCTCTTCGTCCTTGCCTCGGTCACCCTGCATCTTACCTGGCAAACCGACGACACAAATTTCAACATCGGCTATCATCTGACCCGCAGCGCCGTCCTTCTCGCGGCCGGCCTCCTGGCCGGCGCCGTCGGGGCGACAATCAAGAGCCATTTTAGGCGCGCGCTCGCCGCCGCCTCGGCCCGCGACGAAGTGACCAACCTCTTCGGCCAGCATGTCTCACCGCAAGTGGTCGAGCGTCTGCTTGCAATCGGTGCGGCCGAGCTCAGCGAAATGAGGCGGGTCTGCATCATGTTTGTTGACATTCGCAGCTTCACCGCGGCGGCGCGCACGCGCACGCCCTCCGAAGTGGTCGCGCGGCTCGACGCCGTTTTCGAAATCCTGGTCGACATTGTCGACCGGCACAATGGCATCGTGAACAAGTTCCTCGGTGACGGCTTCCTCGCCATTTTCGGCGCGCCGATCGATGACCCCCTCGAAGCTGCAAACGCGGTCAGGGCGGCGCGCGAGATGCTGAGCGCCATGGAGGCGAGCAACGCCGGCCATCCTTGGCCGATCCGCCTCGGCATTGGAATCCACGTTGGTCAAGCGGTGGCCGGGACCGTCGGGTCACAACGCCGCAAGGAATATACGGTCATCGGCGATACAGTGAATCTGGCCTCGCGCCTCGAGAGCCTCAACAAAGAGGTGGGCTCCCAGCTCGTCGTCTCCGAGGCCGTGCGTGAGGCAGCGGGCGACGCCGTGGGCGACGCTCTGCCGCTCGGGCCCGTCCCCGTGCGCGGGTACGCCGAGGCGGTCACGGTGTGGCGCCTTGCGTAGGCTCAAAACTCGATCAGATTGTCGGCTTTGGAGGGTTCCCATCAAATTGGTTGGCCTCCAATTGTGGCAACCAATGCTCTCGCCGGATCGTCCAAATTTCAAGCTCTGGCTCAACGCCGGTCGGGGCAGCGTCTAAAGTGCCAAGGAATATTTCTACAAACTCGTCGGACAGGAAAAACAGCCGGGAACCACATTTCGGACAGAACTGTCGACGCTCGTAGGTTTGCACCTCGCCAGCTATTCGAAATTCTGTTCGACGCCAGTTCGCCGTGGCCGAGAAGACCGATCCCGTCAGCTTCCGGCACGTCCTGCAATGGCATAGCCCAGACGCATACGGCGCGCCTCGCACTTTATATCTTACCGCTCGGCATAGGCATCCACCCGTTCGGGCGACTTCTTTTGGCACTTGTTCGCTCCTCGCCGATCACCGCATCCTACCTTGGGGATCAGGTCGGGGGCCACGGGTCGTACGCGTAAAAGAGGCCGGGCCACTGCCGAAAACGGGTCCCGATAACCAAAGGGAGCCGTTAGGAGATCCCATGACCAAGACCAATCTTCCAGCATTTTTCGCTGCCGGCTACGGGGGTCACGCCATCTACGTCGTGCCAAAGCTGAACGTCGCCATCGCAGTCGAGGCGGACAAGATTTCTGGCGGCAGCCAAACCTTCATCAATGACGTCATACCCCCCGCCGAGGCCCTCCTGCCATCTTCAACTCCGTGCGTCGCGCGACTGGCGAGGTCGAACGCACCATCCGCGCCCTGAAGCGTCCGCCATACGCTTCTCTGCGCACAGTCGTGTCGCGAAATTCTTAATTTATGCAGACGCACTGCTCTGTCTCTACTCCTGTCCGATCAATTCCAACGCGGCGTCCAGGGATGGGACGATCTGCCAAATGCTTTCGGCATCGCAATCAGCTCGCTCTTGAGGGCCAGATTGAGAGTGTCGATGATCCTCGCAAGCGCAGGCGTCGATTCTTCCCTTTGCCTCCCCGCCTCGCTTCATTTTCTCAACGCCGAAGTCCCTTCCTGTCGCTTCGCTGAGGAGGGCGCAAATCGTGCCCACGCAGCCTCCGCATTTCGGCGCACAGCCCAGCGACGCATAGACGTCGCAGACGCGCCTAGGACCATTCAGCGTCGCTATGGACGTCCGAATAGCGACGTCCGTCAACACGTTACAAGAACAAACGATCATCCATGACTCCCGGGCGCTGGGGGCCCGCATAGAGGATTTTTACACGCCCAAACTTGAACAAAGGTTTGAGGTACAAAGATTTCAGCGGGTACTTGGTCGAGCGGGACCCACTGCGTCAATGGGGGCAGGCTCACTTTAGAATGAATGTAAGGAACCGCCGGCCGCGCTCAGCTTCGACTTTGCTTCAATCGCCGAGGTCGCGGCAGCGCCCGGCCGGGCTGCCATTTGCGCATGCAGCCGTCGCCGGGGTCGCGTCTCGGCATGCCAACGGCCGGGGTAGGAGCCAGCCGCGCTGGCGAGCGCATGACTTCGCGACTGCGCGTCGCCAGCCCGATGGCTTCAGTCCGCGTCCTCTTGCAATTTACCGACATGCTTCTGTGAGTATAGTTGGACGCCGAGCTGTTCGACCAAAGTGAGCTGGGCCTCGAGGAAGTCGATGTGATCCTCTTCGTCGGAGGTCAGCTTTTCAAACAGGATTCTCGTCACCCTGTCGTTGACTTGCTCGCAATACTTGGCCGCCTCCAAGTAAAGCGCACGCGCGTGCATCTCCGCCGCAAGATCGCATTCCAGGATTTCCTTGACGTTCTGCCCGATCCTGAGCTGGTCGAGCGACTGCATGTTGGGCAGGCCATCGAGGAACAGAATGCGCGCGACAAGTTGATCGGCGTGCTGCATCTCTTCGATCGATTCTTTGCGCCAAGTCTTGGCGAAATCCTTGTAGCCCCAATTATCCAAAATACGATAGTGCAGCCAGTATTGGTTGACTGCGGTGAGTTCGTGCTTCAGCGCTCGATTGAGATAATCGATAACCTTTTCTTCACCCCGCATTGCCTCACTCCACGCGTTCCATTGAAGCGGCGAAAGCCTACCGCAAAACCGTCGCCTTCGTCTGCCCCTCGACTCAATCTGGCGGACTGGGCGAGCCCCGTTGAGGAAAACCCTACCACAACGTAGGAGGAGGCAAGAACGGCTTTTGCCGGCCGCGCCGCCTTCGACTAGATTCCCAGGCCATGACGAGACCCTCTCATATGCAGCCTCCTCCTGACGCCGACCAACGTCGCGCGGCCAAGCCCGTCATAACCTACCCGCTCGAAGGGCTGCCCGCCTATGACGCGGCCATCTACGACAGCGCGCGGGGAGACATGGCGAAGATCGGCGAGATCATCGTGCCGCCACGCGAGGCGCGTGCGTTCGACGTTCCTGCCGGGCATTTGTTCCGCATCGTCAGCGTCGAGGGGCCGCAGGTCGGCGACCTCAACCTTTGGAGCTCTTCAAATCTCGCCGAGCGGTTCTTCAGTGGCAAGACGCGGGCCCTCAATGCGACGCACGTGACCACCGGTGCACGGCTCTGGAGCGCGTTGCCCTATCTGCGCCCCATGGCGACCATCACCTATGACACGCTCGGCTGGTACGGCTTCGATGCCGACGGCGCCGGAGTGCACGATATCATCGGCACCCGATGCGATCCGTATACGAACCGGCTGTTGACCGGGGACGACTATCACCACTGCTGCCATTCGAACCTCACACGCGCGCTGGCGGAGCGGATGAAACTCTCGCCGCGCGAAGCGGAGGCGCATGTCCACGACGTGCTCAACGTCTTCATGTGCACGGGTTATGAGCGCGCCTCCCACCGCTACTTCATGAAGGCGAGTCCTGTACGTCCCGGAGACTTCATCGAGTTCTTCGCCGAGATCGATCTCATCGGCGCCCTATCGGCTTGCCCAGGCGGCGATTGCGGCGCGAGCCATTCGAGCGATGCGGCGCGCTGCTATCCGCTCAAGGTCGAGATCTTCCGTCCAGGCGACGGGGCGTTGCGAGGCTGGCGTTCGCCCGGAGCCAGCGCCTATCCCGGCCCGTGAGGGGACGCGTAACGCCGCCTATCCGTAGCGAAGCCGTGATCGCTCCCGCGCCTTATGGGCCTCAATCTCCCGATCACGCGGCGCAGCCGTACTATGGAGCGAGA
The DNA here is from genome assembly GCA_963836695.1 of uncultured Alphaproteobacteria bacterium. Lineage (GTDB taxonomy): Bacteria > Pseudomonadota > Alphaproteobacteria > Rhizobiales > Beijerinckiaceae > Roseiarcus. The sequence goes on along the minus strand of CAWIKX010000019.1, from coordinate 23,565 downwards.
AAATGAGCTTCCGCGCCGCCTCGGTCACCTCGTCGACAGCGTGATCGAACGCCTCGACGTTGGCTTGCGAGGGCTTCGTGAAGCCACTCACCTTACGCACGAACTGAAGCGCGGACGCGCGGATTTCTTCTTCGCTCGCCGGCGGCTCAAAATTGAACAGCTGGCGGATGTTACGACACATGGAGCCCCCTTTGCAGCAGGATTTGATGGGTCGAGACGCCGCTTATCGCGCGTTTTCAGCCCGGAGGAACGATCTTATACCGCGTCTGAGCCACCCTGACAGCATGCCGTCGCGGTCTTACCACCTCAGTTCAATAATCGCGACGATCCAAAACTGGAGCGCCGTGGTAAATTCGGAAGTGAACGTGAACTTTACCGATGCCGTCCATGACATCAAGATGGCAAACTATGTAACAATTTGGCGCTGAGCCATTTTCGAGGCGCGTTTTCAAAGGCATGCACGACCGATAGTATTGCATTGCGGTTGAGAATAACGATATGGCCTGGGTGAATCACCCTAGTGGGTAAGAGCGAGATGGGATCTCCGGCGCCGGCGCAATTGTTGGACTCTGGGCTGTGTGGGCTTTCGTTGGTGGCGGGATATTACCGCATCGCTGGCGACCCCTCGCAGCTGAAGCATCAGCTTGCTCTGAGCGGCCGTAGCGCGCAGGCCGAGGATATCGTTCGGGGCGCGAATATCCTCAAACTGAAGTCACGCATAGTTCGCGGGGTGACCGCCAAGCGTCTCGGCGTCATTCCATATCCGGCGATCCTAACTCTAAGGGACGGCGGTTTCGCAGTCCTGGGCGCAAGTTCAACGAAGGGGATGGCCAGGCTAATCGATCCGATCGCCCGGACAGCGCAAGAATTGTCGATGGAGGACATAGCGGCGCTATCTTCAGGCGAACTGGTGCTGATCACACGCCGCTTTGGCGGAGAGGGCGTCGATCCCACCACCTTCGGGTTCCGCTGGTTCTGGCCCTCGATTGTGCGCTACCGGCGCGCGCTCGGCCATGTGCTGGTGGCGTCGCTGTTTGTGCAATTGTTCGCTCTGGCGACGCCGATCTTTTTCCAGCTCGTCATCGACAAGGTGCTCGTCCACAAAGGCTTCTCGACGCTGATCGTGCTCATCGTGGGCATGGTGACGCTGGGATTGTTCGAGACCGTCCTGCAGTTCCTGCGCACCTATACGCTGAGCCACACTACCAACCGGATGGACGTCGAACTGGGCCGGCGCCTTTTCCACCATCTTTTTCGGCTGCCGCTCGCCTATTTCGAGACCCGCCCTGCTGGGCAGACGGTGGCCCGCATGCGCGAGCTCGAGACGATCCGCAGCTTTCTGACCGGGCAGGGGCTGACCTCGCTGCTCGATCTTGTGTTCACGCTGATCTTCTTCGTGGTGATGTTCATCTATTCGGTGAAGCTCACTCTGGTCGTGCTGGCTTCGATACCGGTGTACGTCGTCATCGCCACCCTCATTCGACCGGTATTGAGAGAGCAGATCAACGAGAAATTCAACACCGGCGCCCGATCGCAGCAGTTCCTCGTCGAATTGATCGTCGGCGCGCAGACTCTCAAGGCCGCCAGCGTCGAGCCGATGATGCAGGCGCAATGGGAGGAGCGGTTGGCGGCTTATGTCCGCACCTCCTTCAACGCAGGAATTACCGGGGCCCTCGGACAGAACCTCATCCAGTATGTCAGCAAGGTGACGACTGCGCTGATCCTGTTTGTCGGCGCACAATCGGTGATCGAAGGGACTATGACGGTCGGCGAACTCATAGCCTTCAATATGATCGCGAGCCAGGTGGTGCAGCCGATCCTTCGCTTGTCGCAATTGTGGCAGGATTTTCAGCAGGTGCAGGTGTCGGTAGCGCGTCTGGGCGACATCCTCAACGCGCCGCCGGAGCCGGCGCCGCAGAACCTTCTAACGTTACCGCCCCCCCGGGGCGCCATCGAGTTTCGCGACGTGACGATGCGTTACCGGCCGGATGCGGCGGACGCGCTCCGAAAAGTCTCGCTGTCGATCGAGCCAGGCGAGGTGATTGGGGTCGTCGGCCCGTCGGGCTCCGGCAAATCGACTCTGACCAAGCTCGTCCAGCGCCTCTATAGTCCGCAATCCGGCCAAGTGATGCTTGATGGCGTCGACATCAGCCAGCTCGATCCGGGCTGGCTGCGCCGACAGATCGGAGTGGTGCTGCAGGAAAACATTCTCTTTAACCGCACCATCCACGAGAACATCGCTCTCGGTGATCCCGCGGTGGCCCGCGTGGTGGTGATGCATGCGGCCCGACTGGCGGGCGCGGATGAATTCATCGCCCAGTTGCCCCAAGGCTACGACACGATGATTGAGGAACGCGGCGCTAATCTTTCTGGGGGCCAGCGTCAGCGCATCGCCATCGCTCGGGCTTTGGCGACCAATCCCCGCATTTTGATCCTCGATGAAGCAACGTCGGCCCTCGACTACGAGAGCGAACGAATCATTCAGGATAACATGCGCTCGATCGTGCGCGGGCGTACTGTCATTGTCATCGCTCATCGCCTGGCGGCGGTCCGCCCTTGCACCCGGATCGTCGGCATGTTCCGGGGTGAGATCGTCGAAGTGGGCGCACACGACGAGCTGCTCGCACGCAAAGATGGTCTCTATGCCCGCCTTTGGGCGCTGCAATCCGATCACGGCAAGGTGAGGGCGCCGGCATGAACGAACGCGCAGCGCCGCCGGCAGCGCCTCGGCCTCAGCCTCGGCCATCCCGGCAGACTCGTATCGCGGTCACGGGACGCGATCGCGAATTCCTGCCGGCCGCGCTCGAAATCCTCGAAACTCCGCCCCCGCCGCTGCCGATTGCGCTGATGGCGACGATCAGCGCCTGCGCGCTGGCGGCTCTGGTATGGTCCTATTTCGGTCGACTGGACGTCCACGCGACTGCGCCGGGCAAGATCGAACCGGCTGGCTACGCAAAGGTGATCGAACCGCTTGATCCAGGCAGGATTGCCGCGATCCACGTCGAGCGGGGCCAATCCGTCAAAGCTGGAGACCTGCTCTTGGAGCTGGATCCTGCGGAAGCCAAAGCCGACGCGTTGAGCGGCCAAGACGCGCTCAACGCGAGCATGGCCGAGATTGCTCGGCGCCGTTATGCGATCAACGCGGTGCGTGCAGCGCAGACTGATGGCCAAGGCGCGCGCGACCGTCTTGACGCGCACAGCAATGAGGAAGCGCCTGCGCCCGATTCTGGCTCGGTCGAGGATCTGGCCGGCCAGGCCGAAATGAAGATCGCTTGGGACGCAGGTTTGCCTGAACAGTTCCAGTTGCGCGAAGAGGGCGTCTTGCGCGCGGATCTCGCCCAGCTCTCCGACGCGCTGAAAGCGCTCGACCGGCAAATGTCGGAGAAGCTCGCGACGCAGAAACGGCTCAATATGAGCATCGCCTTTCAGAACAAGCTGATGGAGACCTTGAACCAACGCGTCTCGACCAGGCAGCAGGCGATCGACCTTAACGTTGGCACCAAGATCGATCTCTATAACGCCAAGGAAGAGCTGGAAAAGTCGGAAGCCTCGCTCGCGTCCGACCAAGGACAATTGATCGAAACCGACGCGGCGATCCGGTCGGTGCGCAGCGAAAAGGCGAAGACCGTCTCGCAGTTCATCGCCGACAACGAGAACAAGCTCGCTGACGCCGCGCGCAAGGCCGACGAAGCCCGTCAGGCGCTCGCCAAGGCGTACGCGCGCCTCGCGCGTACGAGGCTCTATGCGCCCACGGACGGGGTCGTTCAGCAGTTGGCGGTCACCACAGTGGGCCAGGTTGTCACCACCGGCCAGCAACTCATCGTGCTGACACCCATCGGCGGCAAGCTCCAGGTCGAGGCGCTCGTGGCCAATCTCGATATCGGCTTTGTGAAGCCTGGCCAGGACGCGGTGATCAAGGTCGACGCCTTTCCGTTCACCCGCTTCGGCGCACTGCATGGCAAGGTCGTGAATATCGCTTCCGCCGCGATCGCGGAACAGGACGCCAAACGCGCCCTTGCCAACGCCACGGCGACGGCCAATGTGTCGCCCGAGGCTCCGACAGCCCCAGGTCAGCCCGAAAGCTTCGTTTTTCCTGTGACAGTGTCGCTCGACGAAACCACGATGAAGATCGACAATGCGACGATTCCCTTGACTCCTGGAATGACCGCCACCGTCGAAATCCGGACCGACTCCCGCCGCGTCATCGACTACCTGCTGTCGCCGCTCGCCAAACTTGGATCCGAGGCTTTGAGGGAGAGATAGGCGCCACCGCCTCCCGCGGAATCCCTGCGCGAACGGTCGGCGCGCGCCGCGCGGGCGTCGCGAAACGACAGGAGCCGCCGCGTTTCCTCGTCCCATAGCGTGAGACGGACGCAAACAAGGCTCTCCCACAACGTCAGCCGACTGACTTCGCGAAGCTCTGGATAAGCCCGCAATACCTCGGGAAGCCGATAAAATGGAACGCCGCTCGACAGGTGGTGCACGTGATGAACGCCAATATTGGCGCTGAACCAGCGCAACGGCAGGGGCAGGTCGTAGTGGGAACTGCCGTGCAGAGCAGCTTCAGGCTGGCTCCAATCCGTGGCTTCGTACCATGTCGTCGCCTCGAATTGATGCTGGACATAGAACAGCCACACGCCCATCGTGGCGGCGAGCACGACGATCGGCAAATGCACGATAAGCAACGTCGTGAAGCCCACGCACAGGATCAGCACGCCCGCGGCAAGCAGGATGCCCGCGTTGGTGCTCATCGTGCTGAGCCATGGCATTCGCTGACGTTCGAAGCCGAGCGGCAAGCGATTCTCCAACAGAAACACATATGCCGGGCCTAGCCCAAACATCACTAGCGGATGGCGATAGAGCCGGTAACGCAGCCGGTCTCGCCAGTTGCGGGAGAAATACTCACGCACCGTCAAGGTCTTGATGTCACCGATGCCGCGCCGGGCGAGATTGCCCGAGGTCGCGTGATGAATTGCATGGGAGCGTCGCCAGTGATCGTAGGGCGTCATCGTCAGGACGCCGAGCGTGCGGCCCACCCAGTCGTTTGCGAGCTTGCTGGGAAAGAATGAACCGTGCCCGCAATCGTGCTGGATCAGGAACAGGCGAATGAGCAGGCCCGCGGCGACCGGCGCCAGTGCGAACGAAAGCCAGAACTGGCCGTGGGTCGCGGCGATCATAATCGCGGTCCAGACCGCGACAAAGGGCGGAAAAGTAATCGCGAGTTCGAAGATCCCCCGAGCCGCGCTTGCTCGGCGGTAAGGGGCGATCGTCTGCGCCCAATCGCGCGCCGACCAGGCGTTTTTCGGTTCCGTAGCCGACATCCTGCACCTCGCCCGACATGCGCTTGAAGAAAGCGTCGTCGAGCGGGTGGTCGACTGCGCCGAGGGAAGGTCAAAAGATCCTAGCGTCAACTCATAGACAGGCGCCGGTGAAAAAGCGATGACAATCGGAGTTTACTCTAGAGAAATTCCGAGTGAAGCGAGGTCCGCATGCGGCGCGCTGCTCCCGGCTGCCCGGTCCAACCCGCCTCCAACATAAAAGCCAATAGCCGCTATTAAACGGGGCCTCAACGCGCCTTAACACTAATAAAAGTGCTGACATTTACTAGCGTTATTTTCCAAATGGAGACTTATCAATAGGTTAACGGCCGATCCAAATAAGATTTGCCTCGTTTCCTGAGATCCGGCGGGCAACCCGGCTCGGCTCGCTTCAACACCCATCTTCTTTTTCTCCAACCACCGGACTCGAAGGCCGTCTTTTCTTCTATACGGGAGGCTCCGGCCGTTCCCCAGGACTCATGGGCTGGCGCGCAAGAGCCGCGGCCTAGGTCTCGGATGATCGCCTGTCCGCCCCTACCGAATCATGTCCGTCGAGACGCGCCTCGGGAACCCCTCAGGGCGAGGCGGCGCAGAAAGCATCCTATCCTTCGCCAGCACGCTGACATTATTGGCAGATGCGATAACTGGCGGTTGAGCCGTGCAACTCGATGTCGAGGTGCAAGTTGTTGGCGTGGAAGGCGTCCGAGCCCGGCCCAAGGACCGTCGTGAACCACCCGCAAGCGGCCGTTCGTACGGCCCGGAAGTAGGACGTTTCCTCCGGGCTCGTCTGTCGCTCGACGAGAATTCGTCGCTTGTCCGAAAGTGTAATGGCGGCGAAGTCCACCGCCAGCCCGTGGCCATGGGCACTGATCTTGGCCCCGGCGATCCGGTCCTGTGTACGGCAATCATAGCCGGGCCCGGTCTCGATCGCGGCGACCTTGGCGCTTAGCATGGCTTGGCCAAGCGGTGCGACGATCAGCCTGACATAGTCGGCGATAAGCGCGGCGAATTCGCAAGCGAGAAGCGGGCGATCGGGCAGACTTACCGCTCCGCCTTCCGCCATGATGGATGAGAGCCGGACGGGGGCCTCGACGCCGCACCCCCCAGCCGACAAGGGCGCCGCGGTGGGCTCCGCGGTCGCGCCGCCCGCGATCAGTTTCGCAAGGCAGGACGAAGCGGGGTCTGCGATCGGGCCGTGGGCCGGCGGCTCCCTCGGTTTTGCAGGAGCCGCGAATCCCGGCGGCCGTTGCGGCGGCATCGGCGGCTCCTCGGCCATCGCACGCGACGAGGCGACGCACAGAGCGAGCGCCGCCAGGTCCAATGTCCACCGCCGAATCCTCCGATGCAAAGGCGCCGTCATCAGGACATGAGGTAAGCTCTTGATAAAGGCGCGAGTTCCTTCGAACGCGCCGCGAGCCGCCATCCAATCATCGTCTTGCGCGAGCCGCTCGCATGGATTATGCGTGCGAAATCGAGTTTCGGCCGGACGACTTGGCCTCGCCGCGCGGCACGCGTCGGACTGACGACCTTCTTCCAAATCTCGATCACCTAAGCCGGCCGCGCGTCTGTGCGGCCATTTAAACTCGTACCTGAAAGAATCATCTCATGGCGATAGGAACCGTAAAGTGGTTCAACAGCCAAAAGGGCTTTGGCTTCATCCAGCCGGATGACGGCAGCAAGGATGTGTTCGTTCACATCAGCGCCGTCGAGCGCGCCGGAATGTACGCCCTAAACGAAGGTCAGAAAATCTCTTACGAGATTGTCGCCGATCGAAGGACCGGGAAATCTTCGGCGGATAACTTGAAGGCCGCTTAGCCAACCGCGCCAGCGCCCTCCGGCCAGAGTAAAGCCGGCGGGTTCTGCGCCGTCAGGCCCCCGTGTATGCCTGTCATGCACGGGGAGCATCTTTTGGCGATCGTGACGGACCTTAGGGCCGAAGAGCCTGTCTGCGCCGCGTCATCAGCCCAATCATAAAAAGAAACGCGGCTTTCAATGTCGCGGCTATGTGACCCAAGAACAACCTCTTTGGCTGTCCGCACCATAAGCACGACGTGCTTGCGACGGTCGCTGGTTTGCCGCAGGCCGAGCAGACTTTCACGCGCCGCATTGAAGTATTCTTTCCTGGGAAGCTCGCAGGTCAACGCGGTAATAGCCGGAATGTTCCGGTAAGAGACAGTCGAACGCCAGTTCGTGTCGTAGCGGGCTCAAGACCATTTCGAGCCGCCGACGACGAGGCCGCCCGCGAACGAGACGGCCTCGTCGGATTGGCGTCCTGGCCAGCCGATCGCGAGGGCCTTGCGGCGTTTGCGGTAAGCGACGACGCCGAGGCCCGCGAAGCCAATGCCCATCATGGCCCAGGTCGCGGGCTCCGGCGTGCCGCCAGTCAAGCCGGTCAGCGAGACGTTGTCGAGGAGCGCAACCGGAGGAAGGCCGGTCGGGGTTCCTAAAGAGAGGAACACAAGCGTCTCCGAGGCGGACGTAGCCGTGAAGTTCATCGATGCCGTCAACCAGCCGGCGAAGCCCTGCGACGCCACATCCACCGACTCGGTGTCGTGAGTTTCAGCGCCCAGCGAGACTTGGAACTCATTGGTGGTGGCGCCGGTCCAGCAGCCGGTGCAGCCGAATGAGGAGCCGTTGACGAATTGGTACTGGGTGGCCGCCCAGTTGAATGTGAGGTGATAGGCCTCACCCACTGTCAGGCCTGAGATGGTCTGACTCATGGTCTGCCGGGCGCCGGGCGTCGGATCGCCGTCAAAGGCGACAAAGTTGCCCGGGGGGGTCACCTCCGCGCTCGGCCACAAACCGAACTCAGCGCCGTCGTGGCGGGTCGCGACGCCGGTCGGCGACGCAAACAGGACGTTGTTGGAATCAGCGTTGGACGATGTGGTCCAGCCAGTCAAAGTTCCGGCGTTGTCGCTCAAGAAGAAATTGGGGCTGGTATTTCCGGACACATCTTCAAAATTGCCGTTGGTGACGAACTCGGCCGCAAAAGCCGGCGCGGCCGACGCAGCGGCGAGCGCCGCAGCGGACACGACGTTTCGAATGTTTCCCACTGATGACCCCCTAGACCCGACAACGGCAAACTAACGTTTCGTAACTGTAATCCGATGTCAACTAGGTAATTCTACCTATATGCTCGCCGGCTTTTCGACTGGCCTGCCCAAGGGACGTTCCGCGCCGCCGTAATCTCGCGCCAGCGGAACTCGCCACGCTTTCGCATCCTCACCCGTCGCTCCCGGCCATTCTCTTCATCTTCGCGCCAGCCCGGTAGAATAGATCGCGCGGCAAAGGTGTTATGCTGGGCTCGATCCCAGCGAGGTTGGCCAAAATGGCCCGCGTGCGCGAGCGTTAAGGAGACCCTGATGGCCGTTTTCTCGTGTGCGTGGACCCAACGATCGTCCGACTCTTCGTCTCCAGTGAACTGGACCCCGACGACGCCGTTCCGCGTCATGGTCGTGGTCGCGACGCTCGGGCTCGCCGGCTGCAACGCCAATCAGAACGTCAATGCCTGGACGCCGACGTCCTCCCAGGTCTTCGCCGGCCACTATGTGGAGACCAATCCTTACAATCCGGTCAGCTACGCGCAGAACAACACCGGGCGCGGCGGCCACTAGAGGGCGCAGTAGCAGCCCCCTCTAAGAGCCGATACAACCAAGGCGGGAATTCTGTGCGCATAAGCGCTAGCAAAATCACGCTAAATGAGCCTAAGCGCTAGTAAAAGCACTAGCGTTTACTAGCGTTTATTTTTGCGAATCGAGCTTTTTCAATGGGTTATGGCCGGAAGAAATACAAGAAATCGCCCTTCGTCCTGGCTCGCGCGGCGGGTTGTGGGCCGCCATTACAAACAGCCACCGGATTCTCGTCTTCCCGCTCAGCCACTGTCGCCGGGGAATAGATTCGGCGAGAGAGAATTAGTAGCGTAAATTTCTATTTATGTCAAGAAAATGCGCGATAATTCGCGCGGTCTGATGGCTATGGCTGTGGTTGGCTATGCGCCGTGATGGCGATCACAAACCCGTGAACGGGCGAGGCATGAAATCTGCGACTGAACTCGCGAGCCGTGTCGCGGCCAGGGCTTAGACCAGTTTTAGCCGCCGGGGCGCGGCGTCAGCTGTCCTCAGCTATTGAACCCGATCGCCGACTGCGCCAAACTCTCTCGTGCGCCGGCCTCGTCTGCCTTGAACTCAAGGACGCGAATGCGGATCCCGATCCTTCTGGCTTTTGTGGCGCTCGTGCTCTCGGGCTGCAACGCCAATCAGCCGATCAATCCCTCCGGACAGGCGGGCCGCTGCGCGAATGATGCGGGCTGCAATCCTTACAATCCGTCGAGCTACGCGCAGAACACCACCGGAATCGGCCGCTAAGAGCGGTCGTGCGACTGCCTGACGAGGCGGAGAAGCCTTATCGGAAGGCGCGAGTTTGGATTTTCTTGGGGCCTCCCCGTTTGGCTGCGAAAACCCCTGTTTATGAGGGTTGGAAAAGCTTGGATTTCCTTGGATTCTCTCGTCCGAATCTAGACTTATCAATGGCTTGCACGGGATTTTCCGCGGAAATTTTTTCGTGGGACCTGTCTGGGCGCAAGAAGCCGAAAGGGGCTCCTTCGAGGCCATTGGGAAGGGCGGAATTGTTCATGGGGCAAGCTTAGTTCAATTTCCGATTATCAGCAATCAATTGTTGCACCTCGCACGCCAATCTGACTTCGGGCTAGGGAGGGAAACGCCCCGATACTCGGCGCCGCGCCGCTAAGCGTTTATTATTGCGCCCGGTCGCCTTGTCGGCGGGCCCCTGCCCGCTGACGATCGTCTTCGAACCCAACGGGCCGGCAAAAGATGAAGCTTCTGATCACCGGCGCGACGGGCAAGGTGGGATCGAACCTGATCCGGCGACTGAGATCTTCGCCTAAGCCTGATCTCACCATCCGCGCGCTCTGCCACAATCGCGGGCTCCCGGCGGCGCCGGGGCTCGAAATGGTGAAAGGCTCAATTTCCGACCGCGACACCGTCGAGCGCGCGATGGAGGGCGTCAGCCATGTCGTGCATCTCGCGACCTGCAAGGAGGTTCCCGAACTTGTCATGGACGTGACGGTCAAGGGCCTGTTCTGGTTGACCGAGGCGTTCCGCTTAAGTCCGACCGCGAAGCAGTTCATCCTGATCGGCGGCGACGCCAGCGTCGGCCATTTCTTCTACGACCATGGGGGCCCGGTGACCGAGGCGACGCCGCACAGGGCCTATCCCGGCTGCTATGCGTTGTCGAAAGTGCTGGAGGAGACGCTGCTTCAGCAGACGCACATCCAGTACGGGCTCAATGTCTCATGCCTGCGCGCGCCCTGGATCATGGAGAAGGACGACTTTCGCTATTCGCTGTCGTTCGGCGATGACGTGTTCGGCGGCCCGGACTGGAAGACGCTCGTAGCCCCGGAGGTCGCCGAGCGCTGCCGGAAAGAGGGGACCATTCCCGTGCTTCGCGACGCGCACGGGCGCCCGCTCAAGCGCAACTTCGTCCATGTCGACGACCTCGTCGACGCGATCCTCGCCGCGCTCGACAATCCGGCGACCAAGGGCAAGCTTTACAACATCGCGATGGACGAACCCGTCGACTATGCCGCCGTCGCCGCGCATCTCAAGACGACGCAAGGCCTGGGCTCGATCGACATACCCAGCGCCTATCATTCCAACTTGGCTCGACAATACGCGCGCCAAGTTCGACTTCGGCTGGCGCCCGCGCTACCGATCTCGCCAAGCTCATCGACTCCGCCTGGGCTTATCAAGCGCGCCCCCGACGATCCCCGGAAGGTTTGGTATCCGGGGTGATGGTGACGTTTTCTTGAAACGTCCCCGTCCCGGAAACCCTTTTTATGAGTGTCGGATTTCCTCGGATTCTCTCGTCGGAACTGGAGGACGCGAATGCGGATCCCGATCGTTCTCATTCTTGTGGCGCTCGCGCTCGCCGGCTGCAACGCCAATCAGGCGATCAATCCCTCCGGCGGGGCGAACCTCTGCGCGAACGATCCCACCTGCAATCCCTACAATCCCTCGAGCTACGCACAGAACAACGTCGGCATCGGCCGCTAAAAGCCGGTCCATCGCGATGGACGAGCCCGCCGACACTGCCGCCGTCGGCGCTCATCTCAAGACCACGCAGGGCCTGGGGTCGATCGCCATCCCCAGCGCCTATCATTCCAACGGGCTCGACACTACGCGCGCCAAGTTCGATTTCAACTGGCGCCCATGCACCGATCTCGCCAGGCTCTTCGACGCTGCGTGGATTTTTCAGCGCCCCCGACAATCCACAGAAGGCTTGGTTGCTGGCTAACGGGCAACGCGCCAAAAAACGAAACGAATGGTTGGCCTTCAGGCCGGTCCTTCAGAGACGCTCTCTGCGTTGATTGGCACGTTCGATGCGTTCTCAAATCGCTCCCAATACCTCCACAGCCGCGTCCTTTGAAGAAGAAGCCGGCGCGCAAGCTGTTGGACGTTTTGCACGTCGAACATTGTTATCGAGGTAGTTTCCTTCTGGAACCGATGCGTTGTACACTTACTTCGCAGCCAACTCGCTATTAATAAAGCATCCGAGATAAAGACCAACTCATCTCGCACCGGTCCACCCGCCCACGATTCCTTGAGGCCTCTTGGGAATCTCGGGTGCCGATGTATTCTCGTCGGACTTCCCCGGACATTCCAAGAGAGTTTTTCGTCCAAGTCGATGTTTAAATCGGCTAGTCGCTTATTGAGGTCTTGGAAAGCCACCGGATCCCAGATTCCATCTTTTGATTTTATAGCTTTCTCTCCCTTGGGTCTTGGCTCTAACTGCAACTCCTCGATCGCTGAGTAGGCGAGGGTGATTGCACTGCCCATGGCAACATGCGCTTGTGGGTCACGATCAACATAAAATTTCTTGGGGCTATAAAATGGGTGAAATGACATTAACGGGGCAGAACAAAGTGCAAGACTTGCTTTGAGTTTGAATACTGCATAAGTCAGCGACCGATTCCGCGATGCCTTCGCGGATAACTCGGACGCGGGTAGCGCATCTCTCAGATACCTGGTTCTTTCACAGGCAATACGCATCTCTATATCGTCCAAATCCTCCTGTTGAGATCTATCATTCGGTAGCGCGATAAACTCTTCTTCGTAAAATGAAAGATCACCCGACAAAACAACAGAACAAGACAGCAATAAATTCAAAACCCTTTGCGCTAATACTCGGCTCTTGGCCTCTACAAAGAGTTGCGGAGCAACCCACCAAGTCCCGTTTCTGCCAATTGAGTGGGTGGAATAACGTGGATAGAGACCTCTCATCCGCTCGAAGAATTCCTCGGACCGGCCGATATCGTTCGATACTTTACGAGCACCTATTTTCCAGCCCTGCCCTGATATCACGCCGTCAAGGAATGGTTCCGGATCGCCAGCCCAAATAGGCAGATCGTAAATTCGAAGCTGAGTGTGGGGTCTTTGAACAGCAGACGCTGCCACCTGTAACTCCCGTGGCCGGTCAAGTCGGGCCGAGACCGGCGGCGTGAACCTTCGACGTCAGTTGCACCCCGTCGTGCCGCCACATGTATCGCACTTCCTATCCCCTCACGCGCGCTTTCAACCCCACGGGCGCTGCAGGCAGGGGCTCACCGTGCGCCTCGGTGTACGTGCGTGTGGGGTACCCGCGCGCATCTCCCTCATGCGATGACCTTGCGCGGAGGAAAAAACCTTGCAAATCTTTAGTAACAGTGAAAACTTCTGTTTCGGAGGCTCTGCCTTGGCCATTTGCCGAAGGGCCTAGGAGGCGGCAGGATTCTAAATGATAAAGAGCTTTCGGCCAATAATTGCCATGTCTCTTGTGGTTATTTCCGCCACGACTGGTTTTGCTCAGACACAAACGCCAGATCCGATGTCATGGCCAAAAATTGTGGCCAACATGCTAGAGAAAATCAAAAAATCTCACAATCCCAAAGACGACATGGCGTGTGAAGATCATTGTATTGCCGTATACAACAACTGTCTGAAGATAGGCAACAGTCCTTCGTCATGTTATTTAGCCGAAGAGACGTGTATGCTTCCTTGTGGCCCGGATTGATACTATAGAGCGCTGTCCGGTACGCGTCGATGGCTGGTCCGAAGACCGCATTGGCCGCCCTCATCCTCAACTGCACCCCGTCGTGCCGCCGCAAGTGTCGCACTTGAGGCACGTGCCGTTGCGCACCATGGTGAAATTGCCGCATTCGGGGCAGGCTTCGCCGACATAGCCCCTCATGCGCGCTTTCGACCCTTCATGGGCGCCGCAGGCGGATGTTTCACCGTCTGATCTCGTCGGCCAGCCAACAATCCAGCGATCGAAATGTCCTCGTCGATCTCCTCCCAATGCAAACCGAAGCGGCCGATCTCAACCGCCTCGCGCTGCGCGGGCGTAGCGTTGAGGAGTTCGCGGAAACCAGGCATAGGGAACGCCGAGCGTGCGGCCATCCGACAGATCGACCCACATCGAACTGTCGTCGAACCTAACCGCCGTCGCCCTAATGTTGGCGTCAGATATTCGATAGTGAGGCCTCACGCCGCTTGTTCTCCAACCTCGACATATTCCGCGCGGCTCGACGGCTTCGGGATCGGCAAGCCGTCCTCCCGCATGCCCTCGAGATGAAATTCGATCGCTTCACGGATTTCGGATTTAACCTCTTCTGGCGTGTCGCCGACCGATATGCAGCCGGGCAAATCCGGAACATAGGCCGAGTAATTCCGCTCGCCCTTCTCGATCACGACAGCGTAACGCATAGGGTTAGTCCTTGAGGCCACTCGGTTCGTCCTGGCCGCCCGACTCAGTCCGGGTGACCCGGCCATCCACGCGGTTCGCGTCTCACGCCATTCAATCATTGATTCAACGTCTCATACAAATCCAGCCATCCCGGATTCGCTTCAAGAATCAGTCTCGCCTTCCAGGCGCGAGGCCAATGCTTGATGTTCTATTCGCGTTGGATGGCGTCGGCGATGCGCTCGTGGAACTCCATGTGGACGAGGCGCTTCGAGGCCATATCGCTTGGTGAAGCCGGTTATGAGCCCTTCTCGATGTTCATAAGCGCGTCTGCCGATGTCGGACGTGACGCCCGTGTACAGAACGCCGTTCGGGCGGTTGGTCATGATGTAGACCCATCCGCCCGACATTCGCGCCTCAGCCAGGCGTGGGTGGCCGGGTCACCCCCGAACTGTGATCCGGGGGCGGCCATCGACGGTAGGGCGTGGATGGCCGGGTCAAGCCCGGCCATGACGGTTGCTGAGCGTCCATCACCGACCCTTCGGCTCAGCGAGCACCCCGTCGTGCCCGCCGCAGGTGTCGCACTTCAGGCACGTGCCGTTGCGGACCATGGTGAAATTGCCGCATTCGGGGCAGGCTTCGCCGACATAGCCCTTCATCCGCGCTTCGGCGCGCTTCTCAGCGACCGTTTCGGCCTGCGGCGCCGGGCTCGCGGCGACGGCGGCCGCGGTGAACTCGGCAGGCTCGCCTTTGAGCGCCGTCGCGCCCTGAACGAAGCCGCCATGCGCGCCCGATCCGCCCGTGGTCTGAACCGTGACGGCGTCCCCTGCCCCGCTCCTGACCAGCATCAGCTTTTCGCCGGGCCGCGAGCGCAGGAGGCCCTTCGACACGAGGGAGGCGACGGGCGCGGCCGGCGGGGCGTAGCCCTCGCCCGAGCCGGGCGCACGGTCCTGTTCGACCCCGCCGCCAAGCACGGTCGAGCCGATCTCGTCGGGCGCGATATGGGCCAGATCATTGCGGCCGAGATAGGAGATGGCGAGCTCGCGGAAGACATAGTCGAGGATCGAGGTCGCGTTCTTGATCGCGTCATTGCCCTGGACGAGCCCGGCCGGCTCGAAGCGGACGAAGGTGAAGGCCTCGACATATTCCTCGAGCGGCACGCCATATTGCAGGCCAAGCGAGATGGCGATGGCGAAATTGTTCATCAGCGAGCGGAAGGCGGCGCCCTCCTTGTGCATGTCGATGAAGATCTCGCCCAGCCGCCCGTCCTGATATTCGCCGGTGCGCAAATAGACCTTGTGCCCGCCGACGACGGCCTTCTGCGTATAGCCCTTGCGGCGGTCGGGCAGACGCTCGCGCTCGCGGTCACGCTCGACCCGCTCGATGACGCGCTCGACGATTTTTTCCGCAACCGCCGCGGCGCGGGCCGGCGCGTTGAGGGAGACCAGCGTCTCGACCGCCTCGTCGTCCTCCTCGTCGCTCTCGACCAATTGCGAGTTCAACGGCTGCGACAGTTTCGAGCCGTCGCGATAGAGGGCGTTCGCTTTGAGGCCGAGGCGCCAGGAGAGCATGTAGGCGTCCTTGCAATCCTCGACCGAGGCGTCGTTGGGCATGTTGATGGTCTTCGAGATCGCGCCGGTGATGAACGGCTGCGCCGCCGCCATCATGCGGATGTGGCTCTCGACCGAGAGATAGCGCTTGCCGATGCGCCCACAAGGGTTGGCGCAGTCGAACACGGACAGATGCTCGCCCTTGAGATAGGGCGCGCCTTCGAGCGTCATCGCGCCGCAGGCGTATACTGTTGGCGGCCTCGATCTCGGCCTTCGAGAAGCCGAGCGCCGCCAGAAGATCGAAGCCCGGCGCGTCATAACGGTCAGGCGTGATCTTGAGCGATTGCGCCAGGGTCTCGACGCCAAGCGTCCATTTGTTGAAGACGAAGCGGATGTCGAAGGCGCCGCCGAGCGCCGCCTCGACCTTGTCGATCGCCTCTTGCGGCAAGCCCTTGGCCTTGAGCGCCGCGTGGTTGACGCCAGGCGAATGGGCGAGCGTCGCCCGGCCGACGGCGTAAGCGACGATGTCGGAGATCTGCTTCTCGTCGTAGCCAAGCGTACGCAAGGCCTCGGGCACGGCGCGGTTGATGATCTTGAAATAGCCGCCGCCCGCGAGCTTCTTGAACTTGACCAGCGCGAAATCGGGCTCGATGCCGGTCGTGTCGCAATCCATGACGAGGCCGATCGTGCCGGTCGGCGCGATGACCGAGACCTGCGCGTTGCGGTAGCCGTGCGCCTCGCCCAGCGTCAGCGCATCGCGCCAGGAGGCGCGCGCGGCTTCGCTCAACTCCGCCCATGCCGGGCCAGCGTTGGCGAGCTCCTTATGGTCGAGCGGAGTCGGGGCGACGGAGAGCGTCTCGTAGCCCGCGGCCTCGCCGTCCGCCGCGCGCTTATGATTGCGGATCACCCGCAGCATGGCTTGCGCATTCGCCCTGTGGCCGGGGAAGACGCCGCTCTTGGCGGCAATCTCCGCCGACGTCGCATAGGCGCGGCCGGTCAGGATCGAGGAGAGCGCGCCGCAGATCGCACGACCGTGATCGCTGTCGTACGGAATGCCCGACGACATGAGGAGCCCGCCGATGTTGGCATAGCCGAGGCCGAGCGTGCGGTAGTCATAAGAAAGGCGCGCGATCTCGCGCGAAGGGAACTGCGCCATCGCGACCGAGATTTCGAGGGTCAGCGTCCAGAGACGGATCGCGTGCTCGTAGCCCTTGACGTCGAACGCCTTGGTGGTCGTGTCGCGGAACTGCAGCAAGTTGAGGGAGGCGAGATTGCAGGCCGTGTCGTCGAGGAACATGTATTCGGAGCAAGGATTAGACGCGCGGATCGGCCCGAACTCAGGGCACGTGTGCCAGTCGTTGATGGTCGTGTGATATTGCAGGCCGGGATCGGCGGAGGCCCATGCGGCATAGCCGATCTTCTCCCAAAGGTCGCGAGCCTTCACCGTCTTCGCAACTTTGCCGTCGAGGCGGCGGATGAGGTTCCACTCGCCATCGGTCTCGACCGCATGCAGGAAGGCGTCGGTCAGGCGAACCGAATTGTTCGAGTTCTGGCCGGAGACGGTGAGATAGGCCTCCAACTCCCAGTCGGTGTCGTATTCCTCGAAGTCGATCTTCGTGTAGCCCTGGCGGGCGTATTGGATGACCTGCTTGATCACGCCGTCCGGCACGTCGTCGCGGCGCGCGGCCTTCACCTCGCGCTTCAAGACCGGGTTCTTCTCGATCGTGAAGCAATCGTCGCCCGAGCCTTCGCAATTGAGGCAGGCTTTGAGGATCGCCTTGAGATGGCGCTTGACCACCTTCGAGCCGGCGGCGAGCGCAGCGACCTTGCGCTCTTCTCTCACCTTCCAGTCGATGAACGATTCGATGTCGGGATGGTCGGCGTCGACGACGACCATCTTCGCCGCCCGGCGCGTGGTGCCGCCCGACTTGATCGCGCCGGCCGCGCGGTCGCCGATCTTCAAGAACGACATGAGGCCCGACGAGCGGCCGCCGCCCGACAGCTTTTCATTCTCGCCGCGCAGAAGCGAGAAGTTCGAGCCGGTGCCCGAGCCATATTTGAACAGGCGCGCCTCGCGCACCCAGAGGTCCATGATCCCGCCCTCGTTGACGAGATCGTCGGCGACCGACTGGATGAAGCAGGCGTGCGGCTGGGGATGCTCGTAAGCCGACTTCGACTTGACGAGCTTGCCGGTCTCGAAGTCGACGTAATAATGGCCCTGGCTCGGACCATCGACGCCATAGGCCCAGTGGAGGCCGGTGTTGAACCATTGCGGCGAATTTGGCGCGGCCATCTGGCGCGCGAGCATGAGGCGCATCTCGTCGTAATAGGCGCGCGCGTCCTCTTCGGTATCGAAGTAGCCGGCCTTCCAGCCCCAATAGGCCCAGGCGCCGGCGAGTCGGTCGAACACCTGCTTCGCCGAAGTCTCCGAGCCCACGCGCTCTTCCTTCGGCAGCGAACTCAGCGCGGTCTCATCGGGGACGGAGCGCCACAGGAAAGAGGGCACGCTCTCCTCCTCGACGCGCCTCACGCGCGAGGGCACGCCCGCTTTGCGGAAATATTTCTGCGCCAGCACGTCGGCCGCGACCTGGCTCCAGGCGGCGGGGACCTCGACGCCCTCAAGCGAGAACACGACCGACCCGTCGGGATTGCGGATCTCGCTCTTGGTGGTGGCGAAGGGAACGAGGTCATAAGGGCTGACGCCCGTTTGAGTGTAGTGCCGTTCGATGCGCATCGCTTCGCCCCATTGTTGCGGCGGGATTTTTCCGCTCGCCGCTTGATCCTGATCTCGAACCATAGGCGCACGCCGTCATTGGCCCGGCCGCCGCCCGCCCCTCGCGCCCCTAACTTTACTGACCGCGCCTGCCTCAGGTTGCGCCCGTTTGCGCAAGCCCAACAGGCCTTAAACCGCCGCCTCCGGCGCTTGATCCCCACGCGATTCCGGAGACGAAAGCACATTACAACGCGATGACAGATGCGTCAAGAGTTTGTATCCACCAGTGCGTCACGATACTATATATTGTGGAAAACGTGGATAACTAGGGCTTAAGCCCAAACCGGACTACCAGCATCCAATGAGTTGGGGAGCGACCGCAAGAGCGTTTTTCAACCATATTTGGTGAGAAGTTCGGCTTGCCTCGCAAGCCCCTCATCGCCATAGTCCGCCGCGCGCAGAGGCTCGCGCTTATTTCCCGGTGAGAATGAAGCTCCACGGATGCTGAAACAGATCCAACAATTTTTGCTGCACTATTTCACTTGGTGGAATGGCGCAAATTTCAACACGCGGTTTTACACGAATCGCTTCGGCGTCGTGGTGGGCCATGACGAGTTCGGCAACACTTACTATCGGCGACCCGGCATCGATCCGGCCCTCGGCTTCGAGCGCCGATGGGTCATCTACAATGGCGTGTCCGAAGCCTCGATGACTCCGCCGGGCTGGAACGGGTGGCTTCATCACACGGTCGATGTGCCGCCGACCGAGGAAACCTATCAACCTCACCCGTGGCAAAAGCCGCATATGGGAAACCCGACCGGTACACCCGCCGCGATCCGGCCCGACGGCTCGACTCTCAGACCAGGCCCGCGCCAGGCCACTGGCGGCGATTACGAGGCCTGGAGCCCCGGTCCCTGAGCGCCTTCATTCCGCCGCCCTTAAGCAGCAAAGCGCGCGCCATGGACCTCTTCCGCTTGGCCAAGGCGTTAGCACGCCGCGCTTGTCCCGCCATCGCGGGGATGAGGCCGACGCTCGCCGGCGCGACGCTGGTGGCAGTTTCGGCGCTGACCGCGCCCAACGCGGCGCTCGCCGACAAGATCAGCAATCCGATCGCCGTTTTCGACGGCCTCGACAAAATCACCGGCCGCATCATCTCGTTCGAAGTGGCGATCAACGAGACCGTTCAATTCGGGGCCCTCCAGATCACGCCGCGCGTCTGCTATTCCCGCCCGCCAACCGATGCGCCGCAGACCGACACCTTCGCCCAGGTCGACGAAATCGACGAGCAGAAGCAGGTGAAGCGCATCTTCTCGGGTTGGATGTTCGCCGACAGTCCAGGCCTGCACGGTGTCGAACACCCGATCTTCGATATTTGGCTCACGGCCTGCAAAGGCGGCACGGTGGTGATTCACGATGCGCCCGCCGCCGAGGCCTCGGCGCCGAACCCGGACGAAAGTCCGCCGACCGACTCGGGCGCCGACGCCGCCTCGCCAGAACAGCCAACCCCGCCGCCCACGCAGGCGGTGAAAAAGAAGAAGCCCAAGCCTCCTCCAACCGTTGTCGCGGCCCCCGCGCCCGATGCACAGCCGACAGCGCCGTTCGACCCCGCGCCCAATTCGGCGCCCGGCGGCAACGCGCGCGCCCGCTGACCCTGGCCGCTCGGCTCATCCTGCGGTAGCATTCGCCAAAAGCCCGTCGCTCGACCGTCGTCACGGTCGTGGCGGGGAAACAGGAGGGAAGGCCTCATGACCGCCATTGGCAACGCCATCCAGGCGACCCGACGTCCTGGCGAGCTCGGCGTTCATTCGGTCGACCGGTTTCATTTTGCCGTTCCCGACCTGGCGGTCGCCAAACGTTTCTACGGCGAGTTCGGACTTGACCTCGATGAGGAGGGTGGTCGCCTCGCCATGAAGACGCCCGGCAATCCCCATGTCTGGGTGACCCTCGGCGAAGGCCGGCGCAAGAAGCTCGGGCATATTTCGTTCGGCGCGTTTGAGGATGATTTCGACCGCTTCGCGGAGCGGCTTCAGGCGCTGGGCGTCAAGCGGCTCGATCCGCCGCCAGGCGTCGAAACGAATGGCCTGTGGTTTCACGATCACGACGGCAACTTGGTCGAGATCAAGGTCGCGGCGAAATCGTCGCCCAACGAGAAGTCTGATTTCTCCGAGCTACCCAGCGGCCCAGGCGTGCGCGGCGCGCCTTTCCGGCGCGAGGTCGCGCGCGTCAGCCCGCGACGCTTGGCGCATGTGCTTTTGTTCACCCGCGACGTCGAGAAGGCGGTTCAGTTCTATTCGCGCACGCTGGGTCTGCGCCTGTCCGACCGTTCCGGCGACGGCATCGCTTTCCTGCACGGGATTCACGGCAGCGATCACCATATGATCGCCTTCGTCAAATCCTCCGCGCCGGGCCTGCATCATCTGAGCTGGGACGTTGGCTCTGTCGACGACATCGGCCGCGGCGCCATGCATATGCTCGACAAAGGCTTCGCGAAGGGATGGGGCCTCGGACGGCATGTCCTCGGCTCGAACTTTTTCCACTATGTCTGCGACCCTTGGGGCAGTTTCAGCGAATATTCGGCGGGAATCGATTTTGTGCCGGCCGATTGCGACTGGAAGAGCGGCGACCACGCGCCGGAGGATTCGTTCTACGTGTGGGGGCCGAACCCGCCGGACTATTTCACCCACAACGCTGAGGCGTGAGGCCTTTACTCCTCTCCCTCTGGGAGAGGGGTGGGGTGAGCAGGCTCCTCCGACGGGAATGCAGGCGCAAGCTCTCGGCCAACGCGTTGGCGCTGGCGCTGAGAATCAGCTCCGGCCGCATCACCGACATCGTGAATGCAAAGCGCTGCGTGTCCCCAGAGACAGCGATGCGCCTCGCTCGCTATTTCGGGAATAGTCCGCGCTTCTGGCTCAGTTTACAGACCACATACGAACTGGAGGTGGCCGTAGCGGAGCTTGGCGAACGAATCGACGCCGAGGTCTCGCCCGCGGCGGCATGAGCTCGGCCCGCGGCGGCGACCATCCGAGACGGCGCGTGATCGCGGCGTCAGTTACAGCGGACGCGTCCCCAGCGGTCGCGCCAACAAGTCTGGCAGCGGCGGCGGCCCCAGCGATCGCGCCAGCAGCGCCGCCACCGGACGTCCTGGATGTCGCTGTTGAGACCCGCGATCATGCTGTGATGCGGCGCCACTGGCATGGCCTGGGCGGTCGGCGCGACCGCCGTTAGAATGAGCGCCGCGAGCGCGGCGGCGACTGCGGCTTTGGGCATCGCTAGATCCTCCCTTTGGGAGCCTGCGCAAGAGCGCATTCGGGAGTGGAGAATGGCGAGCTTTCGCGCCCAAGGTCAAGGCGTCGGCGCCGCTGGTTCGCGGGCGCGCCGGCAAGCGTCCATGGAGGGAGAGGGGACGCTAGCGCCACATGAGCCAGGCCGTTCCGGCCGCGAGCGTGACGATCGTTAGCGGCGCGCCTACCTTGAAATAGGCCCAGAAGCTCATCGGCATCCCCTCCGAGCGGGCATGCTCGGCGACGATTAGGTTGGCGACCGAGCCCAGCAGGGTGAAGTTGCCCGCGAGCGTCGAGCTCATCGCGACCACGAGCCAGGCTCGCTCAGGATCGGGGAAAGTCGGAATGAACGGCCTCAACGCCAGCACCGCCGGCACATTGCTAACAATGTTGGAAAGCACGGCGGTGAATAGCGACAGGCGCCAAACGACGTCTAGGCCGAACGCCCTCGCCATTGCGATCCGGTCGGGCGTGAGCAGCGCCTTTTCCGCGCCGGCGACGACGACGAACATGCCGGCGAAAAGAATAAGGAGCGGCCCGTCGATTTCGCGATAGATGCGGCGGGGCTTGATCTGACGGGTCAAAAGCAAGAACGCGCCTCCGACAATCGCCGCCTTCGCCGGGGGGACGCCGACGAAGAAAGCAGCCGCGAGCGCGAAGCAGGTGACGCTTGCTTTGAGAACCTGCCCGCCATGCATGTGGCCACGGAAGAGATGCGGCTTCAACTCGCCCTTGAAAGCGAATTCCTCCGCGTAGACGATGCGCACAATAACGATGACCGCGATGAGCCCGAAGACGGCGACAGGCGCAAGCGCGGCGGCGAACGCTGGATAGGATATGCGCGAAAGCGTTCCAATCACCATGTTCTGTGGGTTTCCAGTGATGGTTGCGACGCTGCCGCAATTGGACGCGGTCGCGACCGCGACCAGATAGGGCAGCGGATTTCGGCCGAGCGAGCGCACCACCTGCAAGACGATCGGCGTCATGACAAGGCAGATGGCGTCATTGACCAGAAACGCAGATAGGACCCCTGCCATCACTGTAACCGTGACGAGCAGCACGACCGGCGCATGGGCGTGGTCGATGGCGAATCCGCCGAGCGCTCGGAATGCGCCAGAAACTTTGAGATGCGCGACCACGATCATCATGCCGAGCAGAAGCGCGATCGTGTCGAAATCGATGGCGCGGAAAGCCTCCTCGAGGCTCAAGGGACCGACCGCAATCATCGCCGCGCCGCCGAGGAAGGCGATGCCAGCGCGATCGAGCCGCAACCCCGGAATGCGGCCAACGGCGACGCCAATATAGGTCAGCGCCAGGATCACGAGCGCGGCTGCGCTTTCGGGAGTCATTCGCCGGCCGCCGCTTCGTCGAGCGCGAGCGCCTTCTCTTCGTGCGCGACTGCATGTTCGTAGCGTGTTTCGGGCATGAAGCCAAAGAAGACGAGAAAGGCGACGGCTGCGGCAGCGGCCAGGGCAAGAAACGACACGCTATAGCCGAAATGGTCGACAGCGACGCCAGCCGCCAATCCGCTGAGCGAGGCCCCGATCCCCATCGTGGTCGCGACAGCGCCTTGCGCGAGATTGAAACGGCCGGTCCCGCGCATCATGTCGGAGATCATCAGGGGGGTAAGCGCCTGATAGATACCTGCGCCGACACCGTCGAGCAACTGGACTCCGATCAGCCAGAATGCGTTGTCCGACAGCGGATAAAGCGCCGCGCGGATCGGCAGGACCGCGAAAGCGATGAGAAAAATCGGCCTGCGTCCCCAACGGTCCGCGTTGCGCCCGACAAGAATCGCAATCGGTAACATCACTCCCTGAGCCGCCACCATACAGAATGACATCATCGCGGTCGCCTCTTCGGGGAACTGAAGCGCCAGTTTCTGCCCGACGAGCGGCAGAAGCGGAGCGTTGGCGAAGTGAAAGAGGAATGCGCAAAGGGCGAAAATCATCAGGGCGCGCGTCTTG
>CAWIKX010000018.1:0-71038 GCA_963836695.1 uncultured Alphaproteobacteria bacterium | reverse complement strand
CACGCCGCCGTGCGGATCGCTTCGATGTGAGCGCCATAGGCCTTCGGATCGCCTTCGAACACTTTCGAGCCGGCGACGAAAACGTTCGCGCCGGCGCGCGCAAGAAGCGGCGCGGTCTCCGGCGCGACGCCGCCGTCGACCTCGATGTGGATCTTGCGCGTCCCGATCATGCGCTTCACCCGCGCGACCTTGTCGAGCATGGCGGGAATGAACGCCTGGCCGCCGAAGCCGGGATTGACGGTCATGACCAGGATCAGGTCGAGCCGGTCGAGCACGTACTCGATCGCGCTCTCGGGCGTTCCCGGATTGATCGCCACGCCCGCCTTCTTGCCGAGCGAGCGGATCTCCTGCAGCGAGCGGTCAAGATGCCGGGTCGCCTCGGCGTGGACGGTAATGTGATCGGCGCCCGCCTTGGCGAAGGCTTCGAGATACGGGTCGCAAGGCTCGATCATCAGATGGCAGTCGAACGGCTTGTCGGTGAGCGGCCTCAACGCTGCGACGACAGGCGGCCCGAAGGTGATGTTGGGAACGAAATGTCCATCCATCACGTCGAGATGGATCCAGTCCGCGCCCGCTGCCGAGACCGCGCGCACTTCTTCGCCGAGCTTGGCGAAATCCGCCGATAGAATAGACGGCGCCATGATTATGGGATTGGTCACGCGCCGATCTCCTCTTCGACGGCCGGTCGAACGCGGGGCTATCGATGGCGGCGGCGGGGTCCAGAGTCAATGCGCCTCCTAACCCAAGCTCATAATAACAATACAAGTCTGTTTGTATAAAATAACAACTTAAACATATAGCTTAAATCGTTGCGTTCTCGCGCCAGGCCGCCTATGTACCGCGCCTTCTCAAGGGAATCCTCGATGGCGAGCGTATTGCCAGCCCACCTCAGGCGGCTGGAGGCCGAATCCATTCACATCATGCGGGAAGTTGTCGCCGAAATGCGCAATCCGGTGATGCTTTACTCGATCGGCAAAGACTCGAGCGTCATGCTGCATGTGGCGATGAAGGCGTTCCATCCGGCCAAGCCGCCGTTCCCGCTCTTGCATGTCGACACGACCTGGAAGTTCCGCGAGATGATCGCGTTCCGCGACGAGACGGCGCGCCGGCTCGGCCTCAACCTGATCGTCCACATCAATCAGGACGGGGTGAAGCGCGGCATTTCTCCGATCGCCTCGGGCTCGCAGCTCCATACCCAGGTGATGAAGACGGAGTCGCTGCGGCAGGCGCTCGACGAGGGCCGGTTCGACGCGGCCTTCGGCGGCGCGCGGCGCGACGAGGAGAAGAGTCGGGCCAAGGAGCGCATCTTCTCTTTTCGCTCGGCCGCCCACGCGTGGGACCCGCGCAACCAGCGTCCTGAACTCTGGCGGCTGTTCAACACCCGCATCCGCGAAGGCGAATCGATGCGCGTCTTCCCGCTCTCCAACTGGACCGAGTTGGACGTCTGGGAATATGTGCTGATCGAGGGCATGCCGGTTGTGCCGCTCTATTTCGCCAAGCTTCGTCCCGTCGTCGAGCGCTCCGGCGCGCTCATCATGCTCGACGACGAAAGGCTGCCGCTCATGCCCGGCGAACAGCCGACAATGCGGCGCGTCCGCTTCCGCACGCTCGGCTGCTATCCGCTGACGGGAGCGATCGAGTCGGAAGCCGACACGCTGCACGATATCGTGGCTGAGATGCGCAAGGCCACCACCTCCGAGCGGCAGGGACGGTTGATCGATTCGGACGAGACCTCCTCGATGGAAAAGAAGAAGCGTGAGGGGTACTTTTGATGAATGTCGCGGTTGATCTCGCGGTCTTACCCACGCTTCGGCTCTTGACCTGCGGCTCGGTCGACGACGGCAAGTCCACCCTTATCGGGCGGATGCTGTACGAGAAGAAGCTCATCTTCGACGACCAGCTCTCGACGCTCGAGCGCGAACTCGAAAAAGTTCGGGACGACCGGCGAAACGATCGACTACGCGCTGCTTGTGGACGGACTCGAGGCCGAACGCGAACAAGGCATCACCATCGACGTCGCCTATCGCTATTTCGCCACCGAGAGGCGCTCATTCATCGTCGCCGATACGCCGGGCCATGAGCAATTCACCCGCAACATGGCGACTGGCGCGTCCAATGCGGATCTCGCGATTGTGCTGGTTGACGCCCGCAAAGGTCTGCTCACGCAGACCCATCGCCATTCGATCATCGTTTCGCTGCTTGGCGTGCGCCATGTCGTGCTTGCGGTCAACAAGATCGATCTCGTCGACTATAGCGAGTCCGTGTTCCGCGAGATCGAAGCCGACTACCGGAAGTTCGCCGAACGGCTCGGCTTTCGCTCGTTGGTCGCGCTGCCGATATCCGCCCGCCACGGCGACAATGTTTCGTCGTTGAGCGCGCGCACGCCCTGGTATGGGGGACCCCATCTGCTCGATTATCTGGAGAGCGTCGAGGTCGAAGAGGATCGCCGGAGCGCGCCCTTCCGCTTGCCGGTTCAATGGATCAATCGCCCGCACCTGGATTTTCGCGGCTTCGCTGGCTCCATTCCAAGCGGACGCATCGCGCGCGGCGATCGCGTCGTAGCCGCCGATTCCGGCCGTGAGAGCACCGTCATGAGCCTTTTCGTCGCCGACCGTAAGGTCGATGCCGCGGAGGCGGGGGACGCCGTCACGCTGACGCTGACCGACGAGATCGACATCGCACGCGGCGACGTGTTGTCGAACACGGAAAGCCGTCCGGAAGTCGCCGATCAGTTCGCGGCGCATCTCTTATGGATGAGCGCCGAGCCGATGCTCCCAGGCCGCTCCTATCTGCTCAAGATCGGCGGCCGGACAACTCCGGCCTCGGTCACCGAACTCAAGCATCGTCTGGACGTGAACAATTTCGACAAGCTCGCGGCGAAGGAGCTCAGCCTCAACGAAGTCGGCTTCTGCAACATAGCCACGACCATGCCGGTCGCCTTCGACCCCTATGTCGACAATCGCGACACGGGCGGCTTCATCCTGATCGATCGCGCCACCAACGAAACGGCCGCGGCGGGCATGATCGCGCATGGGCTCAGGCGCGCGACCAATGTGCATCGGCATGGCGCAACAGTTGGCCGCGAGGCGCACGCCTCGCTCAAGCATCAAAAGCCGGCGATCCTGTGGTTCACTGGGCTGTCGGGTGCGGGGAAGTCGACGATCGCGAACATGGTCGAGGCCAAGCTTCATGCGCGCGGAGTGCACACTACGCTGCTCGACGGCGATAACGTTCGTCACGGCCTCAACAGGGACTTGGGCTTCACCGCCGCCGACCGGGTCGAAAACATCAGGCGCGTCGGCGAAGTGGCGAAGCTGATGACCGATGCGGGGCTCATCGTGCTTTGCTCGTTCATCTCGCCGTTCCGGGCCGAACGGCGCCTCGTGCGCGAATTGGCGGCAGAAGGCGAGTTTATTGAGATCTTCGTCGACGCCCCGCTCGAGACGGCGATCGCCCGCGATCCCAAGGGCCTTTATAAACGCGCGCTGGCGGGAGAGATCAAGAATTTCACCGGCGTCGACCAGCCCTATGAAGCGCCGGAGACGCCGGAGCTCACCCTCAATTCCGCCGAAGCTTCGCCCGAGGCTTCGGCCGACCGCGTCGTCAAGGAGCTTGAACGACGCGGCCACATCGTGACGTTATAGACGGGGCGCGCGTGTCGCGTCCCATCATCCTGGGGCCGCCATGCTCACGTTCTATTACGCCACGAACACCTGCGCTTTGGCTTCGCATATCGCGCTCGAAGAGGCGGGCGCCGACTACGAGCCGCGATGGATCGACTTCGGCGTCGCTGAGCAAACGAAGCCGGACTATCTCAAAATCAACCCGAAGGGCCGGGTTCCGTCGCTCGCAACCGAGCGTGGGGTGTTGACCGAAACGCCAGCCATTCTCGCCTATATCGCGCAGACCCATCCAAAGGCTCAGCTCGCGCCGCTCGACGATCCCTTCGCCTTCGCTGAACTGCAGTCTTTCATGAACTATCTCTGCGCGACGGTGCATGTGGCGCACGCGCACCGCCCGCGCGCTTACCGCTGGGCGGACGACCCCGCGGCGCAGGAGGCGATGAAGAAGAAGGCGCCGCAGACGGTCGCCGCGTGCTTCGATCTCATCGAGCGCAAGATGTTCCGCGGCCCTTGGGTGATGGGCGACGCCTACACGGTCGCCGATCCTTATCTGTTCACCCTCGCCCGCTGGATGGAGGTCGACAGCGTCGACCC
Organism: uncultured Alphaproteobacteria bacterium; assembly: GCA_963836695.1. Taxonomy (GTDB): domain Bacteria; phylum Pseudomonadota; class Alphaproteobacteria; order Rhizobiales; family Beijerinckiaceae; genus Roseiarcus. Next base: position 66,821 of record CAWIKX010000018.1, on the reverse strand, counting down.
CGCCGCTTATCCCCGCGTCCTCGACCATCGCGACCGGATGACCGAGCGCCCGGCCGTTCAGCGCGCGCTGAGGAGCGAGGGTCTGGCGTAAGCCAACGGACCCGTCACTCTGGAGATCGTAATCTCAAGCGGTATAGTGATCCGGGCGCGCCGTTTGGCCGGACCGTCATGAACGAGGAGGAAACATGGACAGCTTCATGCAACGCCGCAACTTGCTCGGCCTCAGCGCCGCCGCTGGCGCGGTGCTCGCCGCGGGAGCCGCGCTCGACCCCCATAAGGCTGCCGCGCAGGCGGCTTCTCAGAGCGTGCTGCGCACGGCGCTCGACCGCGGCAAGCTCATCGTCGGCACCGGCAGCACCAACCCCCCGTGGCACTTCGAGGACGACAAAGGCAATCTGACAGGCATGGACATCGCCATGGCCCGCATTCTGGCCAAGGGCCTGTTCGACGACGACACGAAGGTTGACTATGTGCGTCAGGATCCGGCGGCCCGCGTGCCGAACATCACGACCGGAAAGGTCGACATCGTCATCCAGTTCATGACCATTTCATCCTCGCGCGCCCAGCTCGTCGCCTTTTCGCGGCCCTATTACATCGAGGGGTCGGGCATGATGGTCACGCCGAAAAGCAAGTACAAGACCTTCAAGGAGCTGGTCGCCGCCGGATCTGCGGTGAACGCCGCAATCCTGGCGAACGTCTATGCCGATGACCTCGTTCACAGGCTCTTGCCACAGGCGCAGGTCTTGCAGCTCGACAGCCAGGCAAATGTCTTCCAGGCGATCACGGCGGGGCGCGCCGATGTGGCGCTTGTCGACGCCTCCACGGTGAAATGGCTGGTCAAGCGCAATCCGGACATCTACGCCAATCCAGTCGAGGGCGACATGCCCGGCCAGGCGCAGCTCTACGGCGCAGCGGTGCGCCAAGGCGATCCCGATTGGCTGCAATTCGTGAACACCTGCTTCGATGTCGCCATGTACGGTCATGAAGACGGGATCTATGACGCGGCCTACCTGGAGTTCTTTGGCGAGAAGCGGCCGCCGCGGGTGACTGGATTCCCGCCCATGTAGCGCGCCGCGCGGAACCCGTGAGTTACCACCTCAACTTCGCTGCTGTCTGGCGCAACTTCGGCCGGTTGGGGTGGGGACTTGCGCTGAGTCTTGAGCTCGCGGCGATCGGAATCGCCGCGGGCGTGATCATCGGCCTCGCTCTGGCGTTGCTCGCCCATGGGCGAGGCCGCGTCGTCCGCACGCTGATCGCGGCCTATGTCGAATTCATCCGCAACGTGCCGCTGATCCTGCTCGTCTATCTGGTGTTCTACGGCATCCCGAGCGTCGGTGGCTTCGCCTATAGCGCGACCACGAGCTTCATCGTCACGCTCTCCCTCTACGCCGGCGCCTATCTCGTGGAAGTGTTTCGCGCCGGGTTGGACGCCATCCCGCGCGGCCTCATCGATGCGGGGCGCGCCATCGGGCTCACGCCCTGGCAACGCGCGCTCTATGTGCAGACGCCGACGATGTTGCGCATCGTGCTGCCGTCATTGTCGAACGCCTTCATCTCCTTGTTCAAGGACACCGCCATCGCCTCGGTGATCGCGGTGCCCGAGCTCACCTATGGCGCAAACTGGATCTCCACCAACACGTTCCGCATCATCGAGGTCTATTCCGTCGTCACCCCGATGTACCTGGTCACCGGCTGGACGCTGTTGCTGCTGCTGCGCCAGGTCGAACGCCGCTTCGCGTTGCGCCGCGCATGATGGTCATGCTGAAGGCGCTGCCGTTTCTGTGGCAGGGGTTGCTCGTCACCTTGCAGGTGTCCGCTATCGTCGTGGCGATCGCACTCGTGCTCGGCGTGCTGCTTGGGACGACGCTGACTTACGCGCCGCGTTGGGCGGCGTGGCCGGTGCGCGCCTATAGCGACATCGCGCGCGGCTTGCCGCTCATCACCCTCATTTTCTTTGTCTACTACGCCATGCCCGCGCTGAAGGTGAATGTTAGCGGTTGGTGGGCCGCGGTCAGCGCGCTCGCCGCCTTCGAGACTGCCCACGTCGCCGAGGTGACGCGCGGCGCGCTGCAATCGATCCATCCCGGCCAGACCGAAGCTGGCCGCGCCATCGGCCTCACTTTCGAGCAGCGCATGCTCTACGTCATCTTTCCCCAGGCTCTGCGCCGTTTTCTGCCGCCGTGGATCAACACGGTCGTAGATACAGTGAAGGGCAGCGCGCTCGTCTCGCTCGTCGGCATCGTCGACTTGATGCTCGCTGTGCAACAGGTCATCGGCCGCACATTCCAGCCGCTGCCGCTCTATGTGCTGGGCGCGCTGATTTATTTCGCCATCAACTACACGCTCTCCCAGTTGAGCCGACGTCTGGAGGCTCGTTTCGCCTATGTCCGCGAATAACGACGCTCCGCTAGTCAGGGTGCGCGACCTGCACAAGAGCTTCGGCCAGAACGAGGTGCTGCGCGGCGTCGATCTCGACGTTGCGCGCGGCCAGGTGGTCAGCGTGATCGGCGCTTCGGGCAGCGGCAAGACCACCATGCTGCGCTGCGTGAACCTGCTCGAGACCTATGATTCCGGCTCGATCGCGGTCGATGGCGTGGAGGTCGGCTATAGCGGCGAAGGTCACGCGCGTCGGCGCCGCGGGGAGCGCGAGCTCGCGCACATACGCGCCGACATTGGCATGGTGTTCCAGCTGTTCAATCTGTTTCCGCATCTCACCGCGCGCGAGAACGTGATGCTGGGCCTGCGCAAGGTGCGCAAGCTCAGCCGTAGCGAGGCGGGCGACATTGCCGATCGCTGGCTCGCGCGGGTGGGCCTCGCGGCCAAGCGGGAGAGCCTGCCTTACGAACTCTCAGGCGGTCAGCAGCAGCGCGTGGGCATCGCTCGCGCGGTCGCGATGAATCCGAAAGTTCTGCTGCTCGACGAGATCACCTCGGCGCTCGACCCTGAACTGGTCGGCGAGGTCTTGAGCGTCGTGCGCGAACTGGCGGCCGACGGCATGACGATGATCCTGGTCACCCACGAGATGAGCTTCGCGCGCGACGTGTCCGCGCGGGTGGTTTTCATGGACGCCGGGCGGGTCGCGGTTGAGGGAACGCCGCGCGAGGTGTTCAGCGAGCAGCCTCACGAGCGGCTGCGAAGCTTCCTGTCGCGCATCGAGATGCGACATTAAAAGTGCATCTCTGCCTACCTCTGCAACCCTCGTCGCTGAGGGCCACGCAAAGCGTGGCGTCTCGAAGGACGCTCCAACCAGCGCGAACTGGAGCATTCTTCGAGGCCCGCTGACGCGGGCGCCTCAGAATGAGGGGAGCAGCATATCAACGAAACCGCGCCAGGGCGCCTCACGCAATCTTCACATATTCGAAATCGCCCGCCTGACTGTTGACGCCGACGCGGGGCGGCGCGATCCAGCTCGCATATTTGCCGGGCTCATGGCACGGCTTCATCAGCGAGCGGATGAAGGCCATGTCGTCTTCGTTGGGCAGCCAATCGCCGCTCTTCGCGTTCCACTGATGTTCGGTCAGGACTTCGCCGGTCGGGTTGATGCGTTTGCCTCCGAACTCGCCGATTTTACGGTTGAAGCCCTTGTGCGGCTGCGTGAACTTGAAGTCGACGTCGGCCTTTTCGATCGACTTGTTCCAGCGGTCGATCCCGCCCTGGCAATCGACGATGAAATCGTCGAGAAGCCGCGAGTTAAGCGAGCGCAACGCCGGCGCGTCTTCCACGACAAGCTTGCCATCGACGACCCGGCTGACCGAATAAGTCGCCTCTTGCAGCACGTGATCGTCGCCCTTGAGGTTCGCTTCGTTGAACCGGCCCTTGATGCCGGAGCCGAACGCCTCAGCCGCGTTGCTCGAGATTTCGCTGCCGAACAGGTCGCGGGTGACCGAAGCGTGGAAATTCGCCTTGCGCTGCAATAGCGGCAGGTCGACGACGCCGAGCTTGCGCACTGCCTCCACGTCATGCGGATCCTTGATGCCGGCCTCGACCATCGCCGCGCAGGTCGCCTCGATCGTGCGCTGGACGCCCGTTTCGCCGACGAACATGTGGTGGGCTTCTTCGGTCAGCATGAAGCGGCAGGTGCGCGACAGCGGATCGAAGCCGCTCTCGGCAAGCGCTGCGAGCTGCATCTTGCCATCGCGGTCGGTGAAGAAGGTGAACATGAAGAAGCTCAGCCAGTCGGGCGTATTTTCGTTGAAGGCGCCGAGAATGCGCGGATTGTCCATCTGCCCGCTCTGGCGCTCGAGCAAAGCTTGCGCTTCTTCGCGGCCGTCCTTGCCGAAATATTTGACCAGGAGATAGACCATCGCCCACAGGTGGCGGCCCTCCTCGACATTGACCTGGAACAGGTTGCGCATGTCGTAAAGGCTTGGCGCCGTCGCGCCCAGAAAACGCTGCTGCTCGACCGACGCTGGTTCCGTATCGCCCTGCACGACGATGAGCCGGCGCAAAAGCGCGCGATGCTCGCCGGGAACCTCCTGCCAGGCGGGCTCGCCCTTGTGACGGCCGAACGGAATCGTACGTCCTTCGACCTTGGGCGCGAGCAGAACGCCCCAGCGATAGGCCGGCATCTTCACATAGCCGAACTTGGCCCAGCCCGCGGGATCGACACCCACGGCGGTGCGCAGATAGACCTCGGACTGCTGATAGCCGACCGGACCCATGCCGCTCCACCAGTCGAGATATTTCGGCCGCCAGCCCTCGAGCGCTCGCTGAACCTGCTTGTCGGAGCCGAGCGTCACATTGTTGGGGATGACCTCGTCGTAGGAGATCTCGACGAAGCGGTCGGCGGAGATGGCGCCGGCAGCGTCGCTCACGGTGTCTTCAGCGCTCATCGGTTTCTCCCGTTCAGTAGGTTTCCAGGTGCAGCCGTCCGTGCCGCTTGAGCGATGGCCCGACCGTTTCCCAATCGAGGCCGGCTTGAACAGCGATGTCGCGCAGCGCGAGCACCACACCTTCCTCCATCGCTTTCAAGCCGCAAACATAGAAATAGGAGTCCGCGTCGGCGATCAGCGGCGCCAGGTCGGCCGCGCGTTCGCGCATCACGTCCTGCACGTAGCGCTTGGGCTGACCGAGGGTGCGGCTGAAAGCGAAGTTGATGTCGATGAAGTCCTTCGGCAGATTGCCGAGCGGCCCGAAATACGGCAGCTCTTCTTTGGTGCGGGCGCCGAAGAACAGCATCAGTTTGCCGCCCTCGAACCTGCCCGATTTGCGCAGGCGGCGCCGCCACTCGGTCATGGCGCGCATCGGCGCGCTTCCGGTGCCGGTGCAGATCATCACGATCCCGCTCTTCGGATGGTTGGGCATGAGGAAGCTCACGCCGAATGGCCCGGTCACCTCCACTTTGTCGCCGACATTGAGATCGCAGAGATAGTTGCTGACGGTTCCGCGCACCGAATGGCCCTGGTGATCCTCCAGTACCCGTTTCACGGTCAGCGACACGTTGTTGTAGCCAGGCCGCTCGCCATTGCGCGGGCTTGCGACGGAATATTGGCGTGGATGATGGGGTCGCCCGTCCGCATCGACGCCGGGCGGAAGGATCCCGATCGACTGCCCTTCGAGCACCGGAAACGGCATGAGGCCGAAGTCGAGCACGATGTGATGGGTGTCGTAATGCTTGCCGACTTCCGTCACCCGGACGTTGCCGACGACATTGGCTGTGAGCGATCGCGTCGCTGCTTTGGGGCCATAGAGGTTGGCGTAGGGACTGGCGGCAGACCATGGCGGGATCAATGCTGCATAGGCGGCGATGTCGAACGCCGCTTCCTCACCCTCTCCGCTTGCCGTGGATTGCGGCGCCTCTGTCAGCGCCGCGCCGGAAGCGTCCGCCGCGCCGAGTTCCTCGGGGCCGAGCTCGGCCGGCAAAGCGTCCCAGCCCAACTGCGCTTCGGTGCTGTAAGCTTGTGCGCGGGGCATTGCGCGCCAATTGTCGATGCTGCCGGTTGGGCAGGGTGGAACGCAGGCCATGCAGAGGTTGCAGATGTTCGCATCGACGACATAGTTACGCGCGTCGTGGGTGATCGCGCCGACCGGGCAGGTCGACTCGCAGGTGTTGCAACGGATGCAGATTTCTGGATCGATCAGATGCTGCCTGATGACCTCGGCCCCGGACGCTTCCATCACACCCGGTTCCAGTCGAACGCCGCCTTCTCGCCCTTGCCGTAGACCTTGAGCGCGCCCTTCTCGCCGACCGCATTGGGACGCTGAAAGATCCAGTTCTGCCAAGCGGTGAGGCGGCCGAACACGCGGGTGGCGAGGGTCTCGGGGCCGTCGAAGCGAAGGTTCGCCTCCATTGCGGTCAAGGCGTCCGGGCTCATCGATGCGCGCTCCTCGACCGCGATGCGGATTTCGTCCGCCCAGTCGATGTCGTCAGGAATGCTGGTCGCGAGGCCAAGGGCGAAGGCGGCGTCGGCGTCGAGTGGCTGGCCGATGGCCGCTTTCAGCGATTCAAGCGCCGGCGCCTCGTCGTAGAAGCGGCGCCCCACGCGGCTCTGGCCGCTCGCCATCGGATAATCGCCGAAGTTCATTCCGGTCAGCGCGAGTCTGGGCGTCTGGTCGCTCGGCAAGGCGAGATGATAGATGCGGTCGCAAGCGAGAGCGATTTCGAGCAGCGTCCCAGCGAAGCACGAGCCCTCGTCGACAAGCGCGAACAAGCTGCGCGAAGTGACGTCGAGCCGGCTCAAGGTTCGGCGTAGATAGCCGATCGTTTCTCGCACGAACCAATGCTCTCTCAGTGTGTGGAGCGTCGCGTCCATTGCGAGAACGGAACCAAGGTCGCCCTCGGTTTTCATCAGCCATAGGCCGATGTCGAGTTCGTTCGTGCGCATCGACAGGATCGCATCGTCGAGCTCGCGGGCGAGCGCGAGCGGGTACCAGCGCGCGCCTTCCGCCTCGATGCCGGCGATGTCCTGCGGCTGGGCGCCGGTCGGGCCTTTGATGACGAAAGTGGCGGCGCGCGCGGCCCGATCGATCGTCACTGTTGCGTGCGTATAGCGCAGCGCATCGGCTTCGATAATGCGTTCGATTGGTATGAGCGCGACGCCTTTGGCCGATGAGTGCGTGGCGCTCGTAGCGAGCGCGAGGGCCCGCTCCTTGACCCTGGCCTCGAATTGCGCCGGCTTGGCGATCGCGTCAACGAGACGCCAAGCCGCAGCCTTCTCGCCACGTACGCCCTCGCTGGTGGTGCAGAAGACGTCGGCGAGGTCGTGGCGGACGTGGCGCTTATCGGTCAGCCGCGTGAGACCCCCGGTCCCAGGCAAGACGCCGAGCAGCGGCACCTCGGGCAGGCTGACTGCGCTCGATCGGTCGTCAATGAGGATGATCTCGTCGCAGGCCAAAGCCAGCTCGTAGCCGCCGCCGGCGCAGGAGCCGTTGACGGCGGCCAGGAATTTCAGGCCGTCATGCTTTGAGGAATCCTCAAGCCCATTGCGGGTCTCGTTGGTGAACTTGCAGAAATTGACCTTCCAGGCGTGGCTCGAGACGCCGAGCATGAAGATGTTGGCGCCTGAGCAGAACACGCGCTCGCGGGCGCTCGTGATGACGACGGCGCGCACCTCCGGATGTTCGAAGCGGATGCGATTGACAGCGTCGTGAAGCTCGATGTCGACGCCAAGGTCGTAGCTATTGAGCTTGAGCTTGTAGCCGGGGCGCAGACCGGCGTCCTCGTCGAATTCGGCAAGTAGAGTTGCCACGGGCCCGTCTACTTTGAGCTTCCAGTGCTTGTAGCGCGACGGCTCGGTTTGGTAGTCGACCGGCTGGCTCAGGATGGGCTCCTTGAGAAGTCCGAGACAGGCAGTTTATTGCCTAGACCTTGATGCATCATAGTGCAAAATGGAGAGACGCTCAAGCGCGAAGCGCCTTCAGGAAGAGGGGGGTCCGACGAGCCGCTTCTGGGGGCGCTAGAGGCCGTGCCCGAGCCAGCCGAACCCGCGCCTCAAGAACGCCTGGCCATCCGACCTCGCCCAATCTCCATGTGCGATCACGACACGCTCACAGTTCCAGCTGAGGACCTTGGCCGCCGCGACGCGGGCAGATTTGCGGCTGAGAAACGAACTTCGCCAGTCGCCCGGCGCACCGGGATGAGCGGCGGAGATTCCGCCGAACTTCGCCAAAGGGCGTTTCCACCACGACCAATGGCGTCGGAGAAACGTTTCGTCAAAGGCCTGGATCAAATCGGCGACGATCGCGGTCCGTGAAGGCCGATGAAAAAAGACGATCTCGTCCATCATAATGGAGCCCCGAAACCAGGCCTGGTCCATCTCCGCACCCCACTCCGGAGGCGGTGTGTCTTCGAGTGCTCCAGCGAAAGCAAGACCCGGAAGGCGCTTGATGGTCGAGCGCGGACCCCAAAGCTTTGCGGCAGGATAGGCTGAGCACCAAGCCGCGAGGCTGAGGTAATGAAGCTTGTTGGGACTCACAAGGTCGGCGACCTGTCCGAGCCGGTCTACGTCACCTCGTAAGTCATCGGTGAGCCGGACCGGCGACCAGACCCAGAGGCGATCGTCCGCGAGCCGGATGATTGCGCTGCGAGTTGGATATGGAAAGCCGTGGAAGCTGACAACCTCGCCATCCGCAAGCCACAACGCCTCGTCAACCTTCTCAAGCATGAGTCCGGCCTTTGCTTCAGATCGCGGCGATGGTCGAGTGGGAAACGATCTGCGGATCTTACACCGCGAGCCCGAGCGCCGTTCTCACTTCAGCTCGCAAAGCCCGCAGCGTCTCGAGCAGTGGCTGAGCGCTCGTGTCGATCCGCATGTCCGCCTTCGAATAGAAGGCCGCTCGGCTAACGAGAATCGACTTCAAGTCCTCCATCGCCTCACGGCTTGCGGCCATTGGCCTTAGGTCGCCCTGAGCCATCACCCGGTTCATGTGGTCTTCTGGATCGGCGGTGAGCCAAATCGTCGTGCAGCGGCGAAGCAGAAGGTTGAAGCTGCCGAGGTCGGTGACCAGTCCGCCTGCGGTCGCGATCACGGCTTGAGGATAGGCCTCGATTGCTTCCTCGAGAGCGCGGCGCTCGTAGCGACGATACGCGTTCTGGCCGTAAAGGCTCAGAATCTCGCTGATGCTGCAACCGGCCAACTTTTCGATGTCGCGGCTGATCTCGACGAAGGGAAAGTCGAGGTCCTCCGCGAGCATGCGGCCGAGCGTCGATTTTCCTGCGCCGCGCAGGCCGATCAGCGCGATCCGCGACGACCGCACCGGCGCCTCGTCACGACGCGGCGGTCCGCCGCCGACAAGGTCTATGGCCGCCAGGCGCACGCGACGCAACGTCGCTTCGTCGCAACTCGCGAGCACCTCTCTCATTATAAGCCATTCCGGCGACTGGGTGGTGAAATCGCCGACGAGTTCCGCGAGAGAACATTGCAACGCTTGGGCGACCTGGAGGAGAACCAGAATCGAGGCGTTGCCGACGCCATATTCGAGATTGGCCAAGTGACGCTCGGAGACGCCGGTTGCTCGTGCGAGCGCCTTGCGGGTGAGACCGCGGCGCGCGCGCAGAGCCTTGGCGCGCTGCCCGAGCGCGGCTAGAAACGGCTCCTGCCGTTCCCCTGAGGTCTCGGTTTGCGCAAGCGCGTCGGCCGCAATCGTCGCCGCGGTCGGCGAGAATGGCGAATTGTTTGACAACGTACGGGCGCCCTCCTAGAGCTTATACAAGCACAATATTGCATAAAGTCGACGCGAACAATCCTTGTCTGGCCTGCGGCGTTCTCAACATGGGGGCGCGACCAATTCGGGAGAAAATTGTCCGCGCGCGCTTAAAGGACGGGGGCAAGGAGGACGCCGATGACCGCAAGCTCGGTTGAGCCGCCGCCCGAGACGTTCAACTTTGCCGCGCATCTGCTCGAAGCCAACGCCGGACGCTCCGCGAAAACAGCGTTCATCGACGACTTTGGCGCCCTGACCTATGGCGAGCTCGACCATCGCGTCCGGCTTTTCGCCGCTGCGCTCAGGGAGCGCGGCGTCAAGCGCGAGGAGCGGGCGCTGATCCTCATGCAGGACAGCGTCGACTGGCCGGTCGCCTTCTTAGGCGCGATGTTTGCGGGCGTCGTTCCGGTCGCGGTCAACACGCTGCTCACCGCCGACGATCTCGCCTATATGCTCGAACATTCGCGCGCTCAGGCCGCGTTCGTGAGCGGCGCGGTCAAGCCGGCGCTGAAAGCCGCGCTCGCCAAAGCGGACCACGAGGTTCAAACTGTGGTTGTGTCGCGGCCGGCTCATCCGCTGGACGCAGGCGAGATCGGCTTTAAGGATTTTCTCGCGAGCGCGTCCCCGCTGACGAAGCCTGTGGGCACGCGCGCCGATGATCCCGCCTTCTGGCTTTATTCGTCGGGCTCAACCGGGCGGCCAAAGGGCACGGTGCATTCGCACGCCAACCCGTATTGGACGTGCGAGCTTTATGGCAAGGCGATCCTGGGCCTGAAAGAGAGCGACGTCTGCTTCTCCGCGGCCAAGCTCTTCTTCGCCTATGGACTCGGCAACGCGCTGACTTTTCCGCTCGCGGTCGGGGCAACGGCGCTGCTCATGGCCGAGCGGCCGACGCCGGATGCGGTGTTCAAGCGTCTGAGCGGCGGCGTCGGCGCCGTCAAGCCGACCGCCTTCTACGGCGCGCCGACCGGCTTCGCCGGCATGCTCGCTTCGAACCTATTGCCGAAGCGCGAGGACGTCAGCTTAAGGCTTGTTTCCTCCGCCGGCGAAGCATTGCCGGCCGAGATCGGCGAGCGCTTCAAGCGCCATTTCGGCGTCGACATCGTCGACGGCATCGGCTCGACGGAGATGCTGCATATCTTCATCTCCAATCGGCCGGACGAGGTGCGGTATGGCACGACGGGCTGGCCGGTGCCCGGCTATGACATCGAGCTCCGCGGCGAGGATGGCGGCGCCATTGCGGACGGAGAGCCGGGCGACCTTTACATCCACGGGCCGTCCGCGGCGCTCATGTATTGGGGCAATCGGGCCAAGACGCGCGACACCTTCGTGGGCCGCTGGACCAAAAGCGGCGACAAGTACATCCGCAATGCGGACGGGAGCTTCACCTACGCCGGCCGCTCCGACGACATGCTGAAGGTCGGCGGCGTGTGGGTGAGCCCGTTCGAGGTCGAGGCGACCCTCGTTCAGCACCCCTCCGTCCTCGAAGCGGCGGTCATCGGCGCGCCCGACGCCGACGGGCTCATCAAGACGAAGGCGTTCGTGGTGCTGAAGGACGGCGCTGCTGCGGATGAGGCGGAGCTGAAGGGCTTCGTCAAGGACCGCCTTGCCCCGTACAAGTACCCTCGCTCAATCGCGTTCATCGCCGAATTGCCGAAGACCGCGACCGGCAAGATCCAGCGCTTCAGACTTCGCGAGCAGGAACAGGGCGCGGGGGATAACCCCAAATTGTAGCCGGCCTCGCCCGCTCAGCTCTGCGAATCCAAAACCACAAACCCGTCGCCCGACCTCGTCTTCGCGTCCGCAGGCTGATCGGTGGTGACGAGCGTCATGCCGAATTTGAGCCGCTTGCGGACGGCTTCGCGGGCCGGCAGATCGGCCTTGATGCGTCGTAGAGCCGCGCCGTTGTCCTCGCTCGTGGACTTTGCCGGCGCTCCGACCTTGGCGGCCTGCCAGGTCAGGAGTTCCGACTGGTCATCCGCGCCGCTTAGCGTGAACACGCGCTCGCCGAGCGGCTTTTCCGGATTCTGAATCTCGACCTTGCCGGAAGCGGCCAGCGCGCCATTGTCGAACACGTGAATTGACTTGTCGGCGCTGCTGACGACGACGCCCGGCGATTTCGGCGCAGTGTCGTGCCGTTCCGAATATTCAGTCGCTTTGATCGCCGTGTCGACGGCGTTGAACTCGCGAGCGGCATATTCGCCGAGCACCATGCCGGGATGGGTCACCTCTTCGGGTTGCGACTTGTCGTCGGCGATGACCACCGTCATGCCGAGCTTGGTGACGCCAAACAGGAGTTGGGCGAATTCCTTCGGCAGGCGGACGCAGCCATGCGATGCGGGATAGCCGGGCAATTGCCCCGCATGCAACGCGACGCCCGACCAGGTGAGCCGGTTCATGTAGGGCATCGGCGCATTATTGTAGGTCGAGGAATGGTGGTTCTTATCCTTCTGCAGGATCTTGAATACGCCGGTCGGGGTTGCATGGCCGAGTTTGCCGGTCGAGCAGGTCGAGGCGGCGATGCGCACCCCGTCGCGATAAACATAGAGCCGCTGATCGGGGAGTGAGACGATGACGATGACCGGACCGGTCGGTGAGCGGTCAGGGTTCCAGTTGAACTCGCCGTTGGTGAACTCATCGGCGGTCTTGTCGACGAGCTGCGCAAATGAAGGCGTGAACGGCAATGAGGCGGTTAAGCCGACGACGCGGCCGAACTGACGGCGGTTCATTCTATTAGCATCCCCAGCCAGCGAGGATTTGCGAATAGAAGCCGGCGCCCAGGATTGTCAATGATCGAGACGGGGGCGCTCACCCGCCGACTGTGGATCGTTCAGGCGGCGCGTTTAGAGATCCTGGCCCTGCGGCAGAATTACGAGGTCACGAATTGCGACATTCGGCGGACGTGTCAGCATAAAGTGAAGAGCGTCAACGACGTCGTCGTTGCGTAGGCCGCTATGGGCCTCCACCCGCCGTTCGATCTCGTCGGGATCGGTCAGGCCCCAAAGTTCGTTCAGGACCATTCCCGGCGCCAGCGAGCCGATCCGTACATTATGCTTCGCGATTTGGCGGCGCACGCCATGAACGAACGACTGAACCGCGTGCTTTGTCGCTGAATAGACGGGCTCCCACTGGATCGCCTGGTGCCCCGAAATCGAGGAAGTGACGACAATGTCGCCAGAGCGCCGGGCGATCATATCCGGCAAGACCGCGCGGACCGCGCGAAACACGCTCTTCACATTGATATCGACGACTCGATCCCACTCGTCGGGATCGCCCACGGCGACGTCGCCCGCGACATAGCTTCCCGCATTGGCGAACAATATGTCGATGTGACCAAATTTATCCGTTGTCGCCTTGACCATTGCCGCGACGTCGGCCGGTTTTGTGAGATCCAATGGGAGGATCAAATGTTCTGATCCGACTTCGCCGGCCAGAGCCTTCAACCTCTCGGCCGAGCGCGCGACCAGAGCCATCTTGACGCCTTCCGTAGCCAATCGTCTCGCGACTGCGGCGCCAATGCCGAAGCTTGCGCCGGTCACAATCATTGTTTTGTTTTTCAAACTTCCATTCATCCTTGGCCTCCTAGGCGATCGCGCGGCGGTCGATGCAGGAGGATATCAGAGTGCCTGATCAAGCGAAGCCGCCGGCCCTGAGCATACGATTGACCGCGCCTCTCGCGCATGGTCAATCGGCTCTCATGTCGCCCGCGCTCATCGCTCTCGATTGGGGATCGTCAAGCTTCCGCGCCTATCTCATGTCCACGGAAGGGGAGATCCTGGGCGAGGTGACTTCGGGCGACGGGATTGGAAGCGTCGCGGCGGGCGCCTATCCGGCGACGCTCAAGCGGCTGATTGGTAGCTGGCTCGACGCCCATTCGTCGATCCCGGTCATCGCGTCTGGCATGGTCGGCAGCCGGCATGGCTGGCGCGAGGCGGCTTACGTCAAGTGCCCAGCCGGTCCGCCCGACGTCGCGAAGCGCCTCACCGAAGTCGAAGCCGATGGCAGGCGCGTGATGCTTGCGCCGGGGCTGTCCTATCTGGACGAGTCCGGTCAACCGGACGTGATCCGGGGCGAGGAGACGGAAATCTTTGGAATTGCCGATGCCGGCGCGCGCCTCATCGTATTGCCCGGCTCGCACTCGAAATGGGCGAAGGTCGAGGGCGAGCGGGTGGCCGCGTTTAGGACCTTCGTCACCGGCGAACTGTTTGCGGCGCTGCGGGATCATACGGTCGCCGGCGCCTTCGCCAGGGCCGCTCCCGCCAAGAGTCCTGGACAAGCGTTCGCGCTTGGGGTCCTGCGCGGGGCCGCCGCGGCGTCCTGCCAAGGTGGCTCCGGCCTGCTGGGCGTGCTGTTTGGCGCGCGATCTCTGCCACTCATGGGATCTCTTCCGGAGGACGACGCGGGCGAATATCTCTCTGGCCTCCTCATCGGAGCGGAGATCGAGGAAGGGCGCCGCCTTTATCCCGGCGAGGAGCCATATGTTGCGGGCGCGGAGGCGTTGGTCGAGCGGTATCGCGCCGCGTTCGACGCGCTTGGCGTCTCTGCTCGCGTGGCGCCACCGCGGGCCGCAGCGCGCGGGCTCTTTCGCATCGCTCGCGACGGGCGGCTCTTGTGACGCTTCAACTTGCTCCGACCCCCCTCGTCGCCATCCTGCGCGGCGTCACGTCGGACGAGGCCGATTCGATTGCCGCGGTCATTGTCGAAGCGGGTTTCGGCGCTATCGAAGTACCGCTCAATTCGCCAGATCCCCGCGCAAGCATCGAACTCATTGCGCGGCTGTTCGGCGACAAGGTGCTGGTGGGAGCGGGCACGGTGCTCGAACCGCGCGAGGTCGACGAAGTTGCGGCGGCGGGCGCGAAACTCGTGGTCGCGCCCAATTTTGATCCGGCCGTCGTCGAGCGGGCGGTAAAGCTCGGGCTAGCCGCCGTGCCAGGCGTCGCCACCCCGACCGAAGCGTTTGCGGCTCTGAAGGCAGGCGCGTCGGGTCTGAAGCTTTTTCCCGGCGAAGCGCTTGGGCCCGACATCGTGAAAGCGTGGCGCGCTGTTTTGCCGAAGGAGGCGCAACTCTATCCGGTCGGCGGCGTCACGCCCGAGCGCATCGGCCCATACCGGCGCGCCGGCGCGACCGGCTTCGGCATTGGCTCGGCGCTCTACAAGCCCGGCGTGAGCGTCGGGGAGGTCGCGCGCGCCGCGCAGACGTTCGTGAGGGCGTGGAGGGAGAGCGCGTAGCGTCTCACTCCAGATTGGTGTGGCGCGCGCGCATCGTCTCCCAGGTTTCGCTAAAGCGGGGGCGCAGTTTGAGGATCACGAGTTCGAAGGCGATCATCTGCGCGGTCTCGAACAGCGAGCCCATCGGCAGGACTGAGAGCTTGCCGCCTTGGTCGTTGGCCATCGTCTGGGCAGGAATGACGGTGACGACATCGACATGTTTGGCGAGTCCGCCTGCGGGCTGGGCGGTAATGAGCGCGGTCCGCGCGCCAGTCGCATGCGCAATGTCGACCAGCGTTTGAGCGGTCGGGAGATCGCCGGGGCCGGCTGAGGCGAAGAATAGATCGCCTGCACCGAGCGCTGGCGTCGTCATATCGCCCCAGACGGCGACGTCGCGGCCCATATGAAATAGCCGCATGGCGAAGCCGCGCATCTGCAATCCCTCGCGCCCGAGGCCGAAGACCACGATGCGCTTCGCCTTGACGATCTCTTCGATGAGCCCGTCGAGGGCACTGTCCGGCATGGCGGCGAACACGCCGGAAAGATCGTTCAACGCGCCCTTCGACAATTGGGCCAGGCTTTCGCTCATAGATTGCTCCCTCCTTAAACCGATCCACGCTTCACGATCGGGCACTCGACCTTGATCTGTCGCGGGCGGCCCGTTGAGCCGGATGCCGCGTCAAGTAGAAGCTCGGCGGCGATCGAGCCCATTTCGAAATGGGGCAGAAGGACCGTGGTCAACGGCGGATGCAGATGCTGCGCGATCTCGCGGTCGTCATAGCCCATCACCGCGACATCGTCAGGAATTCTGAGGCCCAGCTCATGCAGCGCCTCGTAAGCCCCGACCGCCATCAGGTCATTGGCGCAGAAGATCGCCGTCGGAGGACGCTTGAGTTTCATGAGGCCGCGCACAGCCTCGTAACCTGAGAGCGCCTGCCAGTTGCCCTCGCGAACGAGGTCGGGGTCGAAGGGCAGGTCGGCGGTCGCAAGCGCCTGGCGATAGCCGCGAAAGCGATGGCGCGTCGCCTCCATGCTGGCCTCACCGTTGATATAGCCGATGCGGCGATGACCCGCCTCAATGAGGACGTCGGTCGCCGCGTGGCCGCCGGCTGCTTCGCCCGGCACGACCGACGGCAAGGCGCCGTTCGTCACGTGGCAATTCAAGAGCACGGTCGGCAGCCCTGGCGGCGTTGCCGGCGTATCGACCAGGCGCGTGTTGATGGTCGCATAGATGAGCCCGGCGAGCGGCTGCGCAGTGAGTTGCGCCAGCGTCGCAGTTTCCATGTCCGCATCGCCTCGGGTCGCCATGACCATGACCGTGAGCCCGCGCTCCCACGCCTTCTCGCGCACGCCATCGAGGCCGATCGCGGTCCATGGATCAGTCGAAATCTCGTCGCAGATGAAGCCGATCGAGGCCGCCACCGCTGATCCCGGCGCGCCTCCACGCCGCACTGGCTGGTAGCCGAGCCGCATGGCCGCCTTCATCACCCGTTCGCGGGTCTCGGCGGAAAGGCGCGCGCCATCGGCATGGTTGAGGACAAGCGATACGGTGGTCTGCGAGACGCGCGCTTCGTTGGCGACGTCGATCATCGTCGGACGACGGGCAGGCGCGTTACGTCGCAAGCGAACGCGCTTTTGCGCTTCGCGCACGCCTCCCCGCGCCTCTTGATCCTCCCGCATATTTGCCTCGATCTAGCGGCTCTGCAAATATTATTATCTTGACAAGCCGCTATAAATCAATAAGAAATTCGGCTATTGCCGACGTCTAGTTGACATTTTTTAGCGCTTTATTATCATCATCTCAAGGCGGTCGAAAAGCCGTTCCAAGCCGCATGAAAACGCGGCGTTTACGAGGAGGAGACGCAATGCTCATCAATCGCAGACAAGCGCTTATCGGGTCGATCGGCGCCGCTGCTGGCTTCAGCCTTTATCCTGCATTTGGCCAAGTGCCGCCGCTGAAAAAGAAGGACCGTTACAAGGTCGGGTTCGCCCAGACTGAGAGCAACAACCCCTGGCGTCTCGCTCAGACCGCGAGCATGAAGGATGAGGCCGCCAAGCGCGGCGCGCAGCTTGTCTATACCGACGCAGCGAGCTCAGCCGCCAAGCAGGTCGCCGACGTCAACAGCATGATCGCCCAAGGGGTCGACTTCATCTTCCTGCCGCCGCGCGAGGAGAAGCCGCTGATCCCCGCAGTCATGAACGCCAAGAAGGCCGGCATTCCAGTGCTGCTGGTCGACCGCAACGTCGACCCCTCGCTCGCCAAGCCGGGCGTCGACTTCCTCGCCTTCATCGGTTCGAATTTCGTGCAGGAAGGCCAGCGCGTCGCCGATTGGACAATCAAGCAGACCGGCGGCAAGGGCAAGATCATCGAGCTCGAGGGGTCCGTCGGCGCTTCGCCCGCCAACGATCGCAAGAAGGGCTTCGACGATACGATCAAGGCCAAGGCACCCGATATGGTCATTCTGGCCAGTCAGTCGGGCGATTTCGCCCGCGACAAGGGCCGCCAGGTTGCCGAGACTCTGCTGCAGGCGCATCCCGACGCGACGATCGTCTATGCGCATAACGACGAGATGGCGCTTGGCGCGATCGCGGCGATCGAAGCCGCCGGCAAGGTCCCCGGCAAGGATATCCTGGTCGTGTCGATCGACGGCGAAAAGGATGGCGTGCAGGCGATCGTCGATGGCAAGCTCGGATGCTCGTGCGAGTGCAACCCGCGCTTCGGCCCCGCAGCCTTCGACATCCTGTACAAATACGCCGACGGCGAGAAGATCCCGCCGATGATCATCAATCCCGACCGCTTCTTTGACGCCAGCAACGCCAAGGAAGCGCTGCCGACTGCGTTCTGAGGTCGTTCGAAATCGCTTGACGTAGAGGGTCCCTCCCGCTTGGCTGGCCGCCGGCGGGAGGGCGCATTTTAGGCGGATCGCTCGCCGGCAACTGAGAGCTAGACATGGCCGATCCGCTCCTCGCCATGCGCGACATCAACAAGCGCTTCCAGGGGGTGCAGGCGCTCTCCGCCGCGTCGCTCGATGTCGAGCCCGGCGAGATCATGGGGCTCATCGGCCAGAACGGCGCCGGCAAGTCCACCATGATCAAGGTTCTGACGGGCGCTTATCGGCGAGACTCGGGCTCGATTCTGTTCGCGCGGCCAGTCGATCGATTTTGCGTCGCCCCAGGCGGCTCAGCGCGGCGGCGTCAGCACGATCTATCAGGAGATCAACCTCGTTCCGTTCCGCTCCGTGGCCGAGAATGTCTTTCTCGGCCGTGAGCATCGCCGCTACGGGTTGCTCGACTGGGGTCGCATGAACACGGAGGCGACGGAGCTCTTGCGGCGCTTCGCCGTCGAAATCGACGTGCGCCAGCCGCTCATGGAATATTCGACCGCCATCCAGCAGATGGTTGCGATCGCCCGCGCGGTGTCGTTCAAGGCGCAGCTTGTCATCATGGACGAGCCGACCTCCTCTCTCGACGAACGCGAGGTCGCCGTTCTGTTCGATGTGATGCGCAGGTTACGCTCCGAGGGTGTGGCGGTCATTTTCGTCAGCCATCGGCTCGATGAGCTCTATCAGGTCTGCGACCGCGTTACGGTGATGCGCGACGGGCGGACCGTGATGACGAGCCGCATGGCCGATATCGATAAGCTCAACCTCGTCGCAGCGATGCTCGGGCGCAACCTCGAGACGGTGCGCGCGCATTCGACCGGATTTTCCGCTGCCCACGTGGCGGTGGGGGACGTGGTCCTGTCGGCCGAAGGGCTGCGGATTGGACGCAAGGTGCGGGACGCCCGCGTTGAGGTGCGCGAACACGAGATCGTTGGCCTCGCTGGCTTGCTCGGCTCTGGCCGCACCGAGGTCGCGCGGGCGATCTTCGGCGCTGACCCCCCGGACGCCGGAACGATCCACTTAAGCGGCCAAGCGGTCTCGCCACAGGAGCCTGCCCAGGCGATAGCGCTGGGGGTCGGCTATTGCAGCGAGGACCGCAAGGCGGACGGGATCGTTCCTGACATGTCGGTGCGCGAGAACATGACGCTCAGCATCCTGCCGCGCCTGACGAGCATGGGCATCGTCGATGAGGCGCGTCAGCGAGAAATCGTCGACAAGTTCATGAAACGCCTGGCAATCAAGGCGTCGAGCGCCAGAGCAGAAGATTCGCGAGCTATCCGGCGGCAATCAGCAGAAAGTGCTGCTCGCGCGATGGCTCTGCACCGATCCGAAACTCCTGATCCTCGACGAACCGACCCGCGGCATCGACGTCGGGGCCAAGGCCGAGATTCAGGCGCTGATCCGGGAGCTTGCCGATCAGGGCCTGGGCGTCCTGATGATCTCCTCCGAGCTCGAGGAGATCACCGAGGGCGCCGATCGGGTGTTCGTGCTGAGCGATGGGCGCACGGTGGCCGATCTGCCGCATGCAGAAGCGAGCGCTGGCGCGATCATGGCGGCGATGGCGCATGGCGCCGACCTTGCCGCGGAAGCAGGCCATGGCTGACGCGCCGACGATCGGCGCCAAGGGCTCTGTCGCTCGACGTCGCCGCGTTTTTCAGGCGCTATGCGGCGTTTGCCGCGCTCATTGTGCTGCTCGCGTTCAATTTCGCGGTGACGCCGCATTTCGCCAGCTGGCAGACCCTCAACGTGAACCTGACTCAGGTGGCGACGATCGTCATCGTGTCGGTCGGAATGACGCTGGTCATCGCGACCGGTGGCATCGACCTCTCCGTCGGCTCGCTGATGGCGATTTCCGGCGCGCTCGCGCCGATGATCTTCCTCAGTTCATTCGGGCGTTCATATCCGGTGCTCGGCGACATGCTCGCCTTTATCGTTCCGGTTGGCGTCGCGGGCCTCTTCGGTCTGTTCAACGGCTGGTTCATCACCCGCTTCCAGGTCCAGCCGATCGTCGGCACGCTTGTCATGTTCATCGCTGGGCGCGGCATCGGGCAGGTGTTGACCAACGGCAATCTGCAAGCGTTCAAGAACCCGACCTTTCAGTTCATCGGCCTCGGCCGCATCTTCGGCGTTCCCTGTCAGGTCGTGGTCATGCTGGCGCTGGTCGCCTTGGCGGCGTGGGTGGTGCGCTCGACCTTGTTTGGCAGGCAAATCCTCTCGGTCGGCGGCAACGAGCGGGCGGCGCGTCTGTCCGGCGTTCCGGTCGCCGCGGTCAAACGGTGGGTCTACGCCATCAGCGGCCTGTGCGCAGGAATAGCCGGATTGGTCGTGGTCTCGATCAACTCGTCGAGCGACGCCAATCTGGTCGGCCTTGGCATGGAGCTCGATGCGATCGCCGCGGTCGCGGTCGGCGGCACGCCGTTCACCGGCGGACAAGCGAGCGTAGTCGGCACCCTTATCGGCGCGCTCCTGATCCAGCTCGTGCGCTACACTCTGCTCGCAAACGGCGTCCCGGACGCCGCGGCGCTGGTGGTCAAGGGCGCGATCATCGCCGGCGCCGTCTGGTCGCAGCAGCGGAGCAGGTCTACGTGAGCGCCGCAACGGCCAACCCGGGACCTCCGCCTCGTCGGATTCGCCTGGCTTGGGCGGCGCGACAGCGCGTCGTGATCGCGCTGGCGCTGCTGATCCTGTTTGGCGCGCTGCGCTACGATCATTTTCTCGGCGCGTACAATGTCTTGAGCGTGCTGCGTTACAATTCGATGTTCGCGTTGACGAGCCTCGGCATGTGCTTCGTCATCATGGGCGCCGGCATCGATCTCTCGGTTGGAACGGCCGCGGCGTTCGCGAGCGTCGTTTCGGCTCTGTTGTCGCCCTACGGCCTCCTTCCCGGTCTGCTTGGCGGACTGGGCGCAGGGCTCGCGATCGGTGTCATCAACGGCTTCATGGTCACGCGCATGAACATCCAGCCGTTCATCGCAACGCTGTCGGGCATGCTCGTGGCAAGCGGGTCCGGGCTTCTGCTTGCGCACAACCAGTCGGTCTCGGTCAGCTACGACACCGATTTCACCTGGCTGGGGCAGGGCGACCTGCTGGGTTTTCCGGTTCCGGCCTGGATCGCTGCGGCGGCCTACGTTTACGGATCGGTGCTCCTCAACTACACGAGCTTCGGGCGCTATGTGCTGTCGATCGGCGGCAATGAGGAGGCCGCGCGCCTGATGGGCCTGCCGGTAGACCGGGTGAAGTTCTTATCCTACGTGCAGTCGGGGGTGTTCGCAGGGCTAGCGGGGGTGATCCTGGCGGCGCAGTTCGGCGCAGGGCAGCCCGCGGAAGGGGTGGGATGGGAATTGTTCTCGATCGCCGCGGTCGTGGTCGGGGGCACGCTGCTCACCGGCGGCGTCGGCTCGGTGGCGACGACGCTTGCCGGCGTGCTCCTGCTCGGCCTCATCTTCAACGTGCTCAATTTCGAGAACGGCCTCGGATGGATCAGCCTCAGCGCGTATTGGCAGTCGGTGGTGCGCGGCGTCTTTCTGATGGTCGTGGTGATGGCGAGTTCAGGAGCTGCGCGCCGCGCCATCCGGACGTAACCGCAATCGCTCAAACTGTGCCGTCGGCGCGATCGATGTCCGTCGCGCAGTGAGATATCCATCGAGCGAGAAAGGCCCGGCGCCGCCGAAGCACAACGCAAGCAGAGCCGCGAGATAGAGCAGGTCAGTTTCGTAGCCGGGCTGTCCAAAATGCGCGCCCGAAGCGTCGTAGGCGATGAGCTTGATCGAGCTGAAGCCGTTGGGCAGATGGACGGTGAAAATCGCGACGAGCAGCACGATGATCATGGGCAGGGAGGCGAGCGGCACAAGGGCCCCGAGGAGGATGAGCAACCCGCCGATCAACTCGATGAGAATTGTCGCCCAGCCAAGAAGGAAGGCGAATGGCATGCCCATAGCATGGAGGATGCCGACGAAGACGTCGGGGCCACGGGCGAGTTTGGCGTAGCCGTGCGCCAGAAATCCGTAGCCGACGATCAGCCGAAGGGGCAGCGCGAAAGAACCCGGCGGCGCGGGAAGGGGAGCGACGGCTAGCTGCGAAAGCGCGGAAGCAAGCTTCATTTGCGTTGCTTCGGTTCGCAGGCGCCGTTTGTTACGGGCTCCTTGGTCGCCGGCGCTAAATTTTGGCCGTGGACCCGGCCCGCTTGAGCGCATGGCGAATGAGGCGGTCGACAAGTTCGGGATAGCTGATGCCGATCGCCTCCATGACTTTCGGGTACATGCTGATGTTGGTGAAGCCGGGCAGGGTGTTCACTTCATTGATGATGAGACTGCCGTCCTCGCGCAGAAAAAAGTCGATGCGGGCCAGACCCTCGCAGCCGAGCGCGCGGAACGCTTCGATCGACAGCTTACGAATCTTATCGCCGACTTCGGTGGCTAAGTTGGCTGGAACCTTGATCGCGGCGCCTTCCTCGTCGAGATATTTAGCCTCGTAAGTGTAGAAGCCGTGCCGGTTGCTGGGCACGATCTCGCCAGGCAGCGATGCGGTCAGCGAGCCGTCCTCGCCCTCAAGCACGCCGCACTCGATCTCGCGGCCGCGAACATATTCCTCGACCAGGACCTTGCGGTCATGGCGGAACGCCTCGGCGACCGCCTTGGCGAATTCCTGGTCTGTCGACGCCTTGCTGATGCCGACCGACGAGCCGAGGCGCGCCGGCTTGACGAAGACCGGACGGCCAAGCTCGGCGACGACCGCCTCAAACGCGGGCGTGTCCCCTTGGACGAAGCTCGAGAAGCGCGCGATCGGCAGCCCGCCGTCGCGCATGAGCCGCTTGGCGACATCTTTGTCCATCGCGGCGGCCGAGCCGAGCACTCCAGAGCCGACATAAGGAACGCCCGCAATTTCTGCTGCGCCCTGGACCGTTCCGTCCTCGCCGAAGGGCCCATGCAAAACCGGGAAGACGACGTCGACCGTGTCCGACAGGTCGGCCACGGCCCCTTCGGTCTCGGGCAGGATGGCGAGGCGCCCCGCGCCTCCGGGAATGAGAGCGACAAGCGGCCCGCTTTCGGGAACCGTGACCGGGAACGCGCCGTTTTCAAGCAAGCAGAGGCGCCAGACGCCGGAGCGCGTGATGCCGATCGGAATCGTGTGGTAGCGCGCCGGGTCGAGCGCCCGGAACACGTTGCGGGCGGAGAGGACGGAAACGTCGTGCTCGGCCGAGCGCCCGCCGAACAGCAACGCGACGCGCAGTCCTTCGGCCATGCCGTCGTCTCCCGAATCAACTGGTTCGCGAGGACTTCGCCGAAAGGAACGGGACTGGTCAACTGGCCGCGACGAACGCGCGTGCGTCGGGCAAATGGGGCGCCAAGCGATGGGCTCACCGATCCAGGAAGGCGACCCCAAGTGGCTGTGACTCTTGGCATGCGCTCGGCGCCATCGACCGCAGACCGGCCGCAACCATAGGCCCGCCTGAGCGGTTACGATACATTTAGGTTAGGGTGAATGATGTAAGTAATACTACCCATCCTCAAACGGGTTTGAAATAAAGACAAAGCGCCATATCATTCTTCCGCAGCCGAGGATGAAAATGGCCCTCATGAATTCGCATGACATGCCGCTCCGGGCTCACCGGCCTTGGACCGACGTGGCTGCGGTTGGCCCATGGTTCTGGGGGACCGGCGCAGCATTCGTCGCCATCTATTTCGCGCTTAATCTCCTGACACAGTGGCACGAGTTCGATCGTCTTGGGATCACGTTGTGGAGTCCGGACGATGGTTTGAGTCTTGCGCTGCTCCTCGAGAATGTCGCCTTTGCGCCCTTCGTTTTTCTGGCGGCGGTTCTGGTCGACTTATTGATCGCGGGGATCCACCGCAGCATCAGCATGACCATGGCGGCGGAGTTCTGTCTGACCGTGGCCTACGTTGGCATCGCTCTTATTCTGAAGAATCCGCTGAAATTCGATATCAGGCAGTTCAGACTGCCAGACGTGGTGGCGTTCCTGCTTCTCATTCCGGCAGGCGTTGCCTTATCGGCGTCTATATATTGTGGAGTGCTGTACCTGGGCGGGGAACTGTCGTCGGACAAAGTCTTTGTCGCGATGGTCCATTGCTGGATCGGCAGCGCGCTCGGGATCGTCACTGTCATTCCTGCGGCGACAGCCGCCTTCACATATGCATCGCGACCGTGGCGGTGGTCCGGCAACTACGTTATTCACCATCTTCATCTTCGCGTTGGGAATTGGTCTTGGATTCGCCGCGCTCGTCGGGGTAGGCGACAAGCTATACTATCTGTTCAATCTGCTTTTCTTACCGGTCATCTGGGTGGCGATGCGGGAAGGATACGCGGGCGTCGCGCTTGCATTGGTGACGATCCAGCTGACGCTTGCCGCGCTAACAGCGTTCTTCGGTTACTCCACGACGGATTTCGCCATACTGCAACTGCTGATGCTGGTGCTTTCGATAACGGGGTTGCTGCTCGGCGCGGTCACGACGGAGCGCAAGGACGCCGCTTTGCGCCTGCGCGAACAAACGAGAGAGCTGGCCCGGATGGTGTCCAACGCGCGGGCCGGCGCGATGGGGATGGCCCTCGCTCACGAAGTCAGCCAGCCGCTGTCAACAGTTGCGACCTACCTGCATGCGGCGCGGCGATTGCTTCAGGCGAGCGTCGCGAGCGCGCCAGTCATGGATGCGTTGATCAAGGCCGAGGCTGAGGCTCACCGCGCGCGCGAGGTTCTGGAGCGGATTCGCGACTTCGTGTCAAATGGCAACTTGAATTTGACGGCGGTTAACGTGCCCGTCCTTGCCGAGAAGATCGGCGCGCTATGCCGGGAGGAAGCAGCCGGGCGCGGTGTTCTGGTGGAGGTTGAAAATATGGGTCTCGTCCCCCTGGTTGAGGCGGACGGGGTCCAGATTGAACAGGTTCTGATCAATCTCGTCGCCAACGCGATCGACGCCGCCGCGGAGCGGC
This sequence comes from uncultured Alphaproteobacteria bacterium, assembly GCA_963836695.1. Lineage (GTDB taxonomy): Bacteria > Pseudomonadota > Alphaproteobacteria > Rhizobiales > Beijerinckiaceae > Roseiarcus. The sequence goes on along the minus strand of CAWIKX010000018.1, from coordinate 42,144 downwards.
CTGACGTCCGAGGGCGCGTGATCGTCCGGGTCGCCGCAAAAGGCGACGCAGTCATACTCCGGGTCGAAGACAATGGGTGCGGCGTGGCCGCGGAATTGGCGGACAACATTTTTGACGCCTATCAGACCACCAAACCGCGGGGGATGGGGCTCGGCTTGCACCTGAGTCGGCGGATCATCCAGAGACATGCGGGGCGCCTCTGGTGGGAGCCCGTCACAACAGGGGGCGCGCGATTTGTAGTCGAGTTGCCCACCAATGGATACGGAACCAATGTTTCATGAACGTTGCGTGCACATCGTCGATGATGAAGCAAAGGTGCGGGATGCGCTGACCCTGCTTCTATCGACCGCCCAGATCGAGTCGAAATCCTATGGCTCCGCTGAGGAATACCTGACCTCGAATCCTCTGAAGGATCCGGCGTGCGTTCTCCTCGATAACCAGCTCCCGGGGATGAGCGGCATCGAGCTTCTGAGGCGCATCGTCGCCGAGAGCCGAGATTCGACGGTCATCATGATAACGGCGTATGGCGACGTCCCGACAGCCGTCCTGGCGATGAAGGCCGGCGCCTTTCATTTTGTCCAAAAGCCGTTCGACGCCGAGGGGCTGCTGACCACGGTCGAGGAAGCGTTGTCGCGCGGCGACGACCCTGGCGAGGCGCCGCTTGAGATCAAGGGATTCAAAGCCCGGCAGGCGCTCCTCACCCAGCGGGAAAGAGAGGTCCTCGCCCTTTTGTTGGAGGGTTTGCCGACCAAGCTCATCGCTCATCAGTTGGGGATCAGCTCGAGGACGGCCGAACATCACCGGGCGGCAGTCATCCAGAAGATGCGGGCGCGCAACATCTCCCACCTCATGCGCATGGCGTTCGTTGCAAGAAATCTCAATGGCGGCGAGCGGACGCCGCAATAGCGCCGCATCGCCGTCGCCTGAGATTTCCGTTTCCTTTGCAGGCCCACGAACTTTGCGTTGGGCTCAAGCATAAAATCTTGTCGCGTCGTCCTGCGCCGCAGCCTATCCCGGACGGGAGCGATTGTTGAATGAGCGTCCTCTCGAATGGATGGCGGGACCTTCGATTACATCATTGTCGGGGCGGGTTCGGCGGGCTGCGTGCTCGCCGACCGGCTGACCGAGGACGGTCGCTCGAGCGTGCTCTTGCTCGAATATGGCGGATCTGACCGCTCGATCTTCATCCAGATGCCGGCGGCCCTGTCCATCCCGATGAACTCCAAGACCTACAATTGGGGTTATGAGACCGAGGCGGAGCCGCATCTTGGCGGCCGGCGTATTGCGTGTCCGCGCGGCAAGGTTCTGGGCGGCTCGTCTTCGATCAACGGCATGGTCTATGTCCGTGGCCATCCGCTCGATTTCGAGCGCTGGGAAGAGGAGGGCGCGAAGGGCTGGGGCTATCGAAACGTGCTGCCCTATTTCCGTCGGGCGGAGAGCTTCCAGGGCTCTGCAGACGCCTATCGCGGCGACGCAGGGCCGCTGACCACCGCGCAGGGGCGCAAAATCAACCCGCTTTACAACGCGTTCATCGAGGCCGGGAGGCAGGCCGGTTATGGAGTGAGCGACGATCTCAATGGCGAGCGGCAGGAGGGATTTGGCGCGCTCGGCATGACGGTGAGGAATGGCGTGCGTTGGTCGACCGCCAACGCCTATCTCAAGCCAGCGATGAAACGGCCCAACCTCGAGGTGGCCACCCACGCGCTCGCGACCCAAATCGCGTTCGAGGGGCGCCGGGCGACCGGCGTCCGCTACCGACGTCGCGGACGGGAGCAAACGGCGAGGGCGCGACGCGAGGTCATCCTCAGCGGTGGCCCGATCAATTCGCCGCAACTCCTGAAGCTTTCGGGCGTGGGCCCAGCGGCGGAACTGCGCGCCTTCGGGATCGACGTCATCGCCGATCGGGCCGGCGTCGGCGAAAACCTGCAGGACCATCTCGAATTGACCGTTCAGGTCGCCTCCAAGCAACCGATCACGCTCTTTGCGCATACGGGCCTCATGCGGCGCGCGCTCATCGGCGCCCAATGGCTCGTGCGCGGACGTGGTCTCGGAGCCTCCAATCATTTCGAGGCCGGCGGTTTTATCCGCTCGCGTGCGGGCGCTCGCTATCCAGACATTCAGTTCCATTTCCTGCCGATGGCCGTCGCCTATGACGGCTCGACGCTCGCCAAGGAGCATGGCTTCCAGGCGCATGTCGGGCCAATGCGGTCGAAAAGCCGAGGCTCCGTGCGGTTGAGGTCCGCCGAACCAATGGATTCACCGCGGATCCACTTCAACTACATGAGCCATCCCGAGGACTGGACTGAGACGCGCGCTTGCGTGCGGTTGACGCGCGAGATTTTCGCCCAACCAGCTTTCGACCCCTATCGGAGCCGCGAGATCAAGCCTGGGGCCGAATGTGTCAGTGACGACGCGATCGACGCATTCGTGTGCGAACACATCGATACCGCGTACCACCCTTCCTGCAGCTGCAAGATGGGATCGCCCATGGACCCTTTCGCAGTCGTGGATCCGCAGACGCGGGTGATCGGCGTCGAGGCGCTACGTGTCATCGACTCGTCGATCATGCCCTCGATCACCAACGGCAACCTGAACGCGCCGACGATCATGCTGGCTGAGAAAGCCGCGGATATGATCCGCGGGCTTGATCCTCTTCCGGCCTCCAACGCGCCCTATTATGTCGCGCCGGACTGGGAGACAAAGCAGCGGTGAGGCCGGCTTCACGCTACAAGATTGCATTTCAACCAGATTGACGTTATTCTAGTCAGACAGGACGGAGAGTTGTTTCGCATGACGACGTGGCAGGTTCAGGACGCAAAGACTCGCCTCAGCGAAGTGATCGAGCGCGCCCGCGCCGAAGGGCCTCAGATGATCACTCGGCACGGCAAGGAGCGGGCCGTCGTGCTGTCGATTGAAGACTATCGTGTCCTTGCCGCCCATCGCCCGGATTTCAAATCCTACCTCTTGGATGGTCCGAAGGTCGATGACTTCACTGTCGAGCGCACTCAAGGCCTGGGCCGCACCGTTGAGCTTTGAATTCCGGTGACGGGGTATCTCCTCGATACGAATGTCATCTCGGAGACGCGCAGGTCTCGCCCTGACGCTGGAGTGATTGCGTTCTTGTCTGCGGCTGATGCTGAAGGGCTGTTCCTGAGCGTCTTAACGCTGGGAGAGTTGCGTAAAGGCGTCGCCTTAAAGAGGCGCACCGACCTGATGGCGTCCAGGGGGCTCGCCATCTGGGTCGAGGGCATTGCAACCAACTTCTCAGATCGTGTTTTGCCTATCGATACAGCGACAGCCTTGCGTTGGGGCGAATTGTCGGCGGCCGGAAACCCTCCTGTCATTGATATGCTGATCGCAGCGACCGCGCTCAGCCGCGATCTCACCCTAGTCACGCGCAACACCAAGGACTTCCAGTCCAGCGGCGCCCTGCTTCTCGACCCCTGGCACGCGCGATCGCCTACATAGTGGTGCGCGTCGGACCCCAGAGCGTTTGGTTTCCGAACTTGATGCCTGCAACGGATTTTTGAGGGTTCAACTCTTCAGCGCCTTGGCGCAAGAGTTCTGACATGGAGACGGCGCGTGATCGCGCCCGAGGAGACGCCATGACAGAAACCGCGCCGGCTGCCGCCAGAGAGCCGCGCCGTGGCCGGGAGGCGCGCCGAAGTGCGCGCGCCCAGCGCTCGCTTGCCTCCATCCCCTACATCACGCGTAACATTCCGCTGACCGAGGTCGTGAGCGAGGAAGGGCTCGAGACGATCGAGCGCAACGCCGAGACCCTGCTCGAGGAGGTCGGGATCGAATTTCGCGACTTCCCACGCGCGCTCGAACTCTTTCGTGGCGCGGGTTGCGACATCAAGGGCGAACGTGTCCGTTTTCCACGCGGCCTGGCCAAGAGCCTTTGCGCCACCACGCCGTCGCAATACGTGCAGCACGCGCGCAATCCCGAGCGGAATGTCCAGATCGGCGGTAATGCGATGGTGTTCGCGCCGAATTACGGCTCACCCTTCGTCCACGATCTCGACAAGGGCCGCCGCTACGGCACGCTGGAAGACTTCCAGAACTTCATCAAGCTCGCGTACATGAGCCCCTATATGCACCATTCCGGCGGCACGGTGTGCGAGCCGGTGGATCTGCCGGTCAACAAGCGGCACTTCGAGATGGTGTACGCCCATCTCAAATACTCGGACAAGCCGTTCATGGGCTCCGTGACCAAGCCCGAGCGGGCCGAGGACAGCGTGCGCATTTGTGAGCTTCTGTTCGGCGAAGAGTTCATGCGTGAGAATACGGTGTTGACGAGCCTCATCAACGCAAACTCGCCGCTGGTCTGGGATTCGAGCATGCTCGGCGCCGCGGAAGCCTACGCGCGCGCGAACCAGGCGTGCATCATCACGCCATTCATCCTGTCCGGCGCCATGAGCCCGGTAACCGTCGCCGGCACTTTGACCCAGGTGCTGGCGGAAGTGCTGGCTGGCACGGCGTTCTGCCAACTTACTCGTCCCGGCGCGCCGGTGGTGTTCGGAACCTTCGTTTCGACGTTGTCCATGCAGTCCGGCGCGCCGACCTTCGGCACGCCCGAGGCGGCGCTGGCGATCTTCGGCGCAGGCCAGCTCGCGCGGCGTATGAAGATGCCGTTCCGCACCGGCGGCTCGCTCTGCGCCTCGAAGGTTCCGGACGCGCAAGCGGCTTATGAGAGCGCGCAGACACTTCTGCCGACCGTGCTGGCCGGCGCGAACTTCGTGCTGCATGCCGCAGGTTGGCTCGAAGGCGGCCTCACCGCGTCGTATGAGAAGTTCGTGCTCGACTTCGATCAGCTTGGCGCCATGCATGTGCTCGCCAAAGGCGTCGACTTCAGTGACAACGGCCAAGCGATGGAGGCCTTCCATCAGGTCGAGCCGGGCGGCCATTTCCTGGGCTGCGCTCACACCCAGGCGAATTTCGAGACCGCCTTCTATCGCTCCAATGTCGCCGACAACAACTCAGTGGAGCAGTGGCGCGAGGAGGGCTCGAAGGACGCGGCCACCCGCGCCAACGCGCTCTGGAAGTCGATGCTGGCCGAATACGAAGCGCCGCCTCTCGATCCCGCGAAGGACGAAGCGATCCGCGAATTCATCGACAAGCGTAAGGCGTCGATGCCGGACGCGAACTATTGATGCGCGTGTCTTCGCGAGGGACGAGAAGCAAGTCCTTGCAGTCTGAGGGATTTGAATGAGAACGCACGCGCGGGCTGTGGTGATTGGCGGTGGCGTAGTCGGCGTCTCGACGCTCTACCATCTCGCCAAGAAGGGCTGGACGGACAGCGTTCTTGTCGAGCGCAAGGAGCTGACCTCCGGCTCGACCTGGCATGCGGCGGGTCTCTTGCCTCTGTTCAATTTGAGCTACTCGGTTGGGCAGATCCACAAATATTCGGTCGCGCTCTATCAGACGCTCGAGAAGGAAACCGGGCTCGATCCTGGCCTTCGCCAAGTGTCGAACATTCGCCTCGCGCGCACCCGCGACCGAATGGACGAGTACCATTACTATGCGGGCGTCGCTGAGACGATCGGCGTTTCGGTCAAGTTCCTGACGCCCAACCAGGTCAAGGAGATCTGGCCGCTTTGCGATGTCGAGGGCATTGTTGGCGCGATCCAGCACCCAGAGGACGGCTACATCCAGCCTGCGGACCTGACGCAGGCCCTGGCGCGCGGCGCTCGCGATCGCGGGGCCGAGATCAATCGCCAAACGACGGTCATTGCGATCGACCGGCTGCCGGGCGGCGAATGGAAGATCTCGACCGACAAGGGCGACATCACCTGCGAGCATATCGTTTCGGCGACCGGCAATTTCGCCAGGGCGACAGGCCGCATGGTCGGAATCGATGTGCCGGTGATCCCGGTCGAGCACCAATATATCGTCACCGAAGCGCATCCCGAGATCGTCAAGCGCAAGGCGCAGGGGCTGCCGGAAATGGGGGTTTTGCGCGAATCGGATTCGTCTTGGTACATGCGTGAAGAAGCAGGCGGCCTCCTGCTCGGCCCTTACGAAAAAGGCGCGCCCGCTTGCTATGTCGATGGGCCGTTGGCGGATAGCGAATACGAGCTCTTTCCTGAGGACCTCGACCGCCTTGCGCCACACATCGAGACCGCGATCGCGCGCGTGCCCGCGTTCGGCGAGGTCGGGGTCAAGAAGGTCTATAACGGCGCCATCGCCTATACGCCTGACGGTTCACCGATCGTCGGCCCGGCGCCGGGGGTAAGAAACTTCTGGCTCAACGAGGGCCATTCGTTCGGCGTCACCGCCGCCGGCGGCGCTGGCTGGCAGCTCGCCGAATGGATTGTCGAAGGCGAGCCAAGCATCGACATGCTTGGTGTCGATCCACGGCGCTTCGGCCCTTACGCGGAGCGTGGCTATCTCGTCGAGAAGAACGAGGAGGCCTACGCCAAGGTCTTCACTATCCACTATCCCGACGAGGAGCGCGTCGCCGCGCGCCCTCTGCGCCAGACGCCCTGCTACGGGCGGATGAGAGATCTCGGCGCCGTGTTTGGCTCCGTTTACGGTTGGGAGCGGCCGAACTGGTTCGCGCCGCAAGGCTACGGCCTAAGCGAGGCGGATCTCGCGAAACCTGACGTCCTCTTGAACGAGAACCATCCACCCGTCGCAGAGGGAGAACGACCGCGCGAGAAATGGAGCTTCCGCCGATCGAACTATTTCCAGTTCGTCGGCGACGAGTGCCGCAATGTGCACGAGAACGTCGGCCTTATGGACATGTCCGCCTTCGCAAAATGCGAGGTCTCGGGCGCCGGCGCCGAAGCTTGGCTCAATTCCATCCTGACCAACAGCGCGCCCAAGACGACCGGCAAGGTGACCTTGACCTATCTTCTCACCGAGCGCGGCGGCGTGCGGGCGGAGTTTACCCTTACCCGCGTCGGGCCGGAGCGGTTTTATCTCATCTCAGCCGGCGGGCTTGAGACGCATGATTTCGACGTGCTGGAGAAACTCCTTCCCGCCGACAATAGCGTACGCATTGACAAGCTGACGACAGCGCGCGGCGTGCTGGTGCTCGCGGGCCCGCGCTCGCGCGAGGTCCTGGACAAGGTCGCCGACATCGACGTGTCAAACAAAGCGTTTCCATGGCTGACCGCCCGGCGCCTGTCGATCAACGCGGCGAGCGTCATCGCCATGCGGGTCAATTTCGTCGGCGAACTTGGCTATGAATTCCACCATCCGATCGAGATGCAGAATGTTATCTTTGACGCGTTGATGGAGGCCGGGGCGCCGTTTGGGATCAAGCCTTTTGGAATCCGCGCCATGGATTTGCTGAGATTGGAAAAGTCCTACAAGCTCGTCGGGCGAGAGTTGTCGATCGAATATGCCGCGCTGGAATCAGGCCTCGAACGGTTCGTCGATCTCGACAAAGGCCCGTTTCTCGGCCGCGACGGGCTTGTCGCCTGGAAGGGCAGGGGCTTTCAGAACAAGCTGGTCACGCTCGAGGTCCAGGGTGTGACCGACGGGGACGCGCGCGGCTCCGAGCCGGTGATCAAGAACGGCGCCATGGTCGGCCGCACGACGTCCGGCGGCTACGGCTGGCGGGTGGCCAAATCGCTGGCGCTCGCGATGGTGAAGCCTGAATTCTCGCAGCTCGGCGAGGAGGTGGACGTGCGCATTTTGGGCGAGATGCGCCGAGCGATTGTCATTCCCGACAGTCCTTATGATCCACAAAACAAAGCCCTGAGGGGATAGGCCAGGCCCCGCTGCCGCCAAAATATATGAGGGGAGGGGCGTCGCGCAGATGTTCACAAAGATCGGCGTGCTCGGCCTGGGGCGGGTTGGCCGTCTTGCCGCTGAGCTTTTGTCCGACGCGGGGTTCGAGGTCGCCGGCTTCGACGCGCGCCCAATCGTCGACGCGCCGTTCCCGGTCCATGCCGTCGACCTTGGCGATGCCCATGCGTTGAGCGCGGCGCTCGCCGGGCGCGAGGCTCTTCTCTCCTGTTTGCCTTATGCCTTCAACAAGGAGGCGGCGTCGGCGGCTCACGCGCTTGGGCTCCACTACTTCGATCTTACCGAGGACGTGGGAACGACGAAGCATATCCGCGCTCTCGCCCGTTCGGCGAAAGGCATCATGGCCCCGCAATGCGGCCTCGCGCCTGGGTTCGTCGGAATTGTCGGCGCGCATCTCGCTCGGCAGTTCGAACGCGTGCGCTCGATCCGCCTTAGAGTAGGTGCGCTACCGCAGCACCCGACCGGCCTGCTCGGCTATGCCTTCAATTGGTCACCCGAGGGCGTGGTGAACGAATATCTCAACGATTGCGAGGTCATCGAAGAGGGCGTGCTGAAGACCGTCTCGGCCATGGAATGGCTGGAGACGGTCTATGTCGGCGGGGTCAGGCTTGAGGCTTTCACCACCTCGGGCGGCTTAGGGACGATGTGCGAGACCTTCGCAGATCAGGTCGAGAACCTCGACTACAAAAGCCTGCGCTATCCGGGCCACGCTTCGCTGATGAACTTCTTTTTCCACGAGCTCCTCATGCGGGAGGACCGCGCAGCGGCTGGGCATATCCTCACGCACGCCAAGCCTTCGGTCGACGACGATGTGGTCTATATTCATGTCGCGGCCGAGGGCTGGGCCGAAGGACGCCTCGGCCGTAGAGAATTCGTGCGCGCCTATTATCCGATCGAGATCGGAGGCAAGCTGCGGACCGCGATCGCTTGGACCACGGCCGCTTCTGTGGTCGCTGTGATCGAGATGGCCCGGTCTGGCGTTCTGCCCCCCGAGGGCTTTCTTAAGCAGGAGACAATCCCGCTAGATCGTTTCCTTGAGACGCGAACCGGCAGGCTTTACGCGGAACAGACCCGGAGCGGACCGTGATCTGGCTGGCGCCGGTCGCATTCGGTCAGATCTCGTTTCCGATAGCCCCTACGATCCAGCGAACGCCGCATTGCGCGCTTGAACCGCCTCGATGCGCTTGGAGGGATTGGGGATCCTGTCAATGTTATACGGGGTCGAACCGTAAACGACCTTGACCCAGTTCGTGTAGATATGCGCCGTGTGGCGCCAAAGATTGGGCGCGGCGCGTGACGGATCATCTTGAGGAAAATAGTGCTTGGGCAGCGGCCAGTTCGGGTCGCTGGCTGAGTCGCGATGATACTCGACGCCCAAAGTGTCCGTCTCATATTCCGGGTGGTTGAGAATATAGACGCGGCGGGGAAAGAGCGCGCTGTTGTCGTCGAGCGGCTCGGATTCAACCAGCATGTTGGGGCCCGCCTCGTCGGAATCCGCGACGATCTCGAGCGCTGGGACTTTCAAAACGTCCTCCCGCCGAGGGCTCTTCCAGCGCGACACGGGCGCCGGGAAGACGTCAGGGAAGCCGAACAGGAGGCCGGTCTTATCCGAGATCAGCCGGTGGTCGAACAAGCCGAAGAGCTTCTGCTTGCCCTTATAGCTGTCAATGTCATGGAAGAACTTCAGCGCCGCCTTGGCGCCCCAGCAGAGGAAGAGGCAGGAGAAAGCGTTGGTTGTCGTCCATTGCAGGATGTCTGCGACATCCGGCCAGAACGTCTCCTGCTCGACCCGATCCTTGAGCGCGTTGATGCCGGTGACGATGAAACCGTCGAACTTCTTGTCCCTGACGTCAGTGAAGGGGCTGTAGAATTTGCGGATATGGTCCGCTGGCGTGTTTTGGGTGCGCCGCCCAGCGGCGACGCCGCGCACATAAGAATCGGTCGCGACAAAGCTGAGGTTCACCTGCAGCATCGTGTTGCCGAGCCAGAGTGCGAGCTGCCGCTCGGTCGAGATCTTGTCGGCCATCAGATTGATGATGGCGATCTCCAGCGGGCGGATGTCCTGCTGCTCGGCCTGGCTGCGGTCGATCGCCAGCGGGCTGCCAAGCGACGGCAGGAAAGGGTGGATTTCGTGGCTATTAATGATGACGGGCATTCAAATTTTCACTTCAGGCGCTGGTCTTTTGGCGCCGAAGGCGCGCAACGGCACATATCAATTCAGGCTGGATCTAGCAATTTTTGCGAATTGAGGCGACGAGCCGTCCCCGGCAAGAGATGGCTCTTAAGCCTCGCCAGCGGCCCGGCGCTGCTGGAGCAATGCGCGGTAGATTTCATCGTCGCCGCACAATCCCGCCATGCGGCCGAGGTCGTCAACGAGTACGATAGGATTGCCCTGAAAGGCTGCGCAGCGCGATCGCCGAGCGCATCTTCAAGTCGATCGGCGCGACGACGATATCCACGTCCTCAGGCCGCGCCGTCACCTCGCCGGTCGCGCGGTCGCAAACTGCGATTGCGCCCGCGTTGCCGTCGAGCGTCACGCCGACCGGCCGGTCTTCGGCGTCGAGCTGGATTCGAACGCGGCCGCCCCGGTCAAGCATCACTTCATTCTCGCTTCGACGCAGGGAGGCGGCAGGCGTCATCAGCGACCCACCGCGCAGCACGTTGAGCGGATTCATGTGCTTGACGAATTCCGCCACATAGGCGTCAGCTGGGCGCAGGAGGATGTCCTCCGCCGTCCCGCATTGGACGATGCGGCCGCCCTCGAGGATGGCGATCCGATTGCCGATCTTTAGCGCCTCGTCGAGATCGTGACTGACGAAGATGATCGTCTTCTTCAAGTCCTTCTGAAGGAGGAGCAGTTCATCCTGCAGCTTGTCACGGATCAGCGGGTCGAGCGCCGAGAACGGCTCGTCCATGAGCAGAATGTCGGCGTCGGTGGCGAAGGCGCGCGCGAGACCGACGCGCTGCTGCATGCCGCCCGAGAGCTCATGACCAAATTTGCCCGCCCACTGCGTCAAGCCCACCATGGCGAGCTTGTCGGCGACGATCTTATCGATCTCAGCTTTTGGCATCCGACGAAGCTCGAGCCCGAAGGCGACATTCTCCTTGACCGTGCGCCAAGGCAGCAGAGCGAACTGCTGGAACACCATGGCGATGCGGCTTGTGCGCAACATCCTGAGTTCGTCAGCGCTGCAATGGGCGACGTCGATAGCTCCATTCCCGTTGCGGACCAGAACCTTGCCGCGCGCGACTTTGTTGAGCCCATTGACGGCGCGCAGGATTGTCGACTTGCCCGATCCCGACAGCCCCATCAGGACGCAGATTTCGCTGGGCTCGACCGAGAGATTGACGCCCGCTGCGCCAAGCACGGCTCCGGTCGATTTGAGGATCTCGTCGCGCGTCGCGCCGCGATCGATCATTGCGAGGGCTTCGGCCTGCTTGTCGCCGAACACAATGTCGACGTTGTCAAAAACAACTGCGGACATATCACGCGCTTCCTTTTCGCTCAGGGTTGCGGAAGACGCGATCGAGCACAATCGCCAGGAGGACGATCGACACGCCAGCTTCGATGCCCATCGGGATGTTGACTGTTCCCAGCGCCCGCACCACCGGCACGCCAAGCCCCGCAGCGCCGACCAGCGCGGCGATGACGACCATGGACAAGCTCAGCATGATGCACTGGGTGATGCCGGCCATGATCGTTGGCAACGCGTAAGGCAACTCCACTTTCCACAGCAGCTGCCGCTTCGTCGCGCCGAACGCGGCGCCCGCCTCTTTGAGCGGCACGGGCGCTGAGGCGATGCCGAGGTGGGTCAGGCGGATCGGCGCGGCGATGGCGAAAATCACCGTCGAGATCAACCCCGGCGCCGAGCCGAGGTGAAACAGGACGAGCGTCGGGATCAGGTAGACGAAGGTCGGAAGCGTCTGCATGAGATCGAGCAGCGGCCTCAGCAGGGCATAGAGCCACGGCCGGTGGGCAGAGGCAACGCCGACTGGCACCCCGATGATGACGCTGGCCAGCGTCGCGAATCCGACGAGCGAGATCGTCTCGACCGTCGCCTGCCAATAACCGAGATTGGCGATGAAGATGAACGCGATGACGACGAAGACCGCCAGGCGCCAAGACCTGTGCAGCCAGTACGCGAGCGCAGCGAGCGCGAGAACGACGACGAGAAAGGGGATGTGGAGCAGAATTGCAGTGAGGCCGTCCACGAGAAAATTGATGAGCGCCGTCACCGCATCGAAGAAACCGGCGGCGTTGTCCTGCAACCAGGTGATGCCGATCTTGACCCAGCGGCCGAGCGGCACTTTCGGTTCGGTGAACCAACTCTCCAACGCCGTCCCCTCTAGTAAGCACCCACTTCGTCCTGGGGGCTACGCACCCCCCGGAGCAAGTCCGGGGGGTGGCGTCTCGAAGGACGCTCCAGGGGACGCGGAACCGCCGACGCCAAATGGAGCATTCTTCGAGGCCCCGCTGACGCGAGGCGCCTCAGAATGAGGGGGTTGAGCACATCCAAAAGCGGACCGCTTACAGACCGAGGCTCTTCTTGACCGCCGGAAGTCCGGGCTGGCCGTCGAAAGTCGTCACGCCATCGAGCCAAGCGGTGAGTTGCGGCGGATTGGTCTTCAGCCAGTCCTGGGCCGCCTTTGGCCCCTCTTCGCCGTCGGTGAGGATCTTGTTCATCACCAGGTTCTCGATGTCGACGGTAAAGATGAGGTTCTTGATAAGCTTGGCCGCGTTCGGGCATTGCTCGGCCCATCCCGCGCGCTCGTTGGTGTAGACGACCGCGCCGCCGAAGTTCGGCCCAAAGCTGTCGTCGCCGCCGGTCAAATACTCGATCTTGAAATTGACGTTCATCGGATGGGGCGCCCAGCCGAGGAAGACGACATCTTCCTTGTGGCTGGTCGCGCGCTGCACTTCGGAGAGCATTCCCTGCTCGCTCGATTCGACGAGCTGGAAGTCTTTCAAGCCAAACTTGTCGCCCTTGATGAGGTCGAGGACGAGGCGGTTGCCGTCGTTGCCCGGCTCGATGCCGAAGATCTTGCCGTGTAGGGAATCCTTGTACTTGTCGATATCCTTGAAGTCCTTCAGGCCTTTGTCGTAGGTGTATTGCGGAACGGCGAGCGTATATTTCGCCCCCTCAGGCAGATTGGCGCCGGTCACGATGACCGATTTGTCCTCGACGTAAGGCTTGCGGTCGTTCTCCATCGACGGCTGCCAATTGCCGAGAAATACGTCGATGTCCTTGTTCTTCATCGAAGCGTAGGTCACCGGCACCGAGAGAACCGTGATCTTGGGCGTGTAGCCGAGACCCTTGAAGATTTCGCCGGCGATCGCGGTCGTCGAGGTGATGTCGGTCCAGCCCACGTCCGAGAATTTCACGGTCTTGCAGCTTTCCGGATCGCCCGCGAAAGCCGCGCTCGAACCAGCCAGCGCAAGCACTCCCGATACTGTCAGAATTGTTGAAAGCCTCATCGTTTCTCTCCCTGAATCGTGCGGTCGACCTCCGCACGCGAGCAAGCTCGCCACGAGTATCGGCGGGAGGCGAAGTGCGGTCAAATCCAATAATTTGCGGCCGTCACCTAACGGCCAAACCGTTTGAGCTTCCGACGGCTACCAGCTAGAAGCGGACGCAATCCCCTCCTGGGAGTCCCGATTGTCCGAGCCGCTCAACCCTACGCCCCAGCAACAGTCCGAAATCCTGATGCAGGCGCTGCCGCACATGCTGCGCTACGACGAAGCGATCGTCGTGGTGAAGTACGGCGGCCATGCGATGGGCGACGAGGACAAGGCGCGCGACTTCGCCAAGGACATGGTGCTTCTGGAGCAGTCCGGCATCAATCCGGTGGTGGTGCATGGCGGCGGCCCGCAGATCGGCTCGATGCTGAAGAAGCTCGGCATCGAGTCGCACTTCTCCGGGGGCCTCAGGGTCACCGACAAGCCGACGATGGAAATCGTCGAAATGGTGCTCGCCGGATCGATCAACAAGCAGATCGTCGGCTCGATCAACGCCGAGGGTGGCCGTGCAGTTGGGCTCTGCGGCAAGGACGGCAACATGGTGACCGCGCGCAAGGTTCACCGCCCGCATGGGGTCGGCGAAGACGTCGTTGATCTTGGATTTGTCGGCGAGCCTGACAAAGTGGACGCGACCGTGCTCGAGCAGATTCTAGGCAGGGAGCTGATCCCAGTCCTGGCTCCGGTCGCGCAGGGCGCCGACGGGCAGACCTATAACGTCAACGCCGACACTTTCGCCGGCGCGGTCGCCGGCGCGCTCGGGGCCAAGCGGCTCTTGTTTCTGACCGACGTTCCGGGCGTGCTCGACAAGAACAAGGGGCTCATCAAGGAATTGCGGGTCGACGACATTCGAGCTCTCATCGCCGACGGCACCATAACCGGCGGCATGATCCCGAAGGTTGAGACCTGCATTTATGCGCTGGAGAGGGGCGTCGAAGGCGTCGTGATCCTGGACGGCAAGGTTCCCCATGCCGTGCTGATCGAGCTCCTGACCGACTATGGCGCGGGCACGCTCATCACCAGATAGGGAGCCTGCAAGGCGACGGACATGCGTATTCTGGCGATCGACACGTCCTGTGGAGCAGCGTCGGTCGCGGTCGTCGAAGGCGGTCGGGCCGAGCCGCTCGCGGTGATCAGCCGGCCGATGGAGCGCGGCCACGCCGATGCTTTGGCCCCGATGGTGGAGGAGGCCATGCGCGGCGTCGACGGTGGCTTTTCCTCGCTCGCGCGCATTGCGGTCGCAACCGGGCCAGGCTCCTTCACCGGCATCCGCGTCGGCCTCGCCATGGCGCGGGCCATGGGGATGGCGCTCGCAATTCCGGTCGTCGGCGTTTCGACTCTGGCCGCATTCGCCGCTCCGCTCCTCAGCGAGCCGAGAAGCGGAGTCATCGCCGCGGCCATCGATGCCCGTCACGGCTCGGTCTATTTTCAGTTGTTCGAGGCGTCCGGCCGCCCGCTGGGGCCGCCTCGATGCGATACGCTTCGGGAATGTGTGCGGGCGATCGGCGCTGGTCCCGCCTGGTTCGCCGGCGACGCCGCGGCGCTTGTCGCCAGTGAAGCCCAGCGCGCCGGACTGCCTTACGACCTCGATGCGGCGAGAGCCGCGCCTGACATTGTGGCCCTCGCTCGGATGGGCCTCGCCGTCGATCCATCGAACAGCCCCCCGCGCCCCCTTTACGTGAAACCCCCGGACGCGCGGCCAAATGCGGCCGAGCCCATCGCCAGGGCGCCGGCCTGAGCGCCCCGATCGAGCACATGATCTTCGGCCTCAGCCGATCTTCCCCGCCCCTTATCCGTCTTCTCCGGCCGGACCGGGCGCAAGCCTGCGCGCGCCTGCATGCCGAGGGCTTCGCCCATCCCTGGTCGCCCGAGGAGATGGCAGGGCTCATCGCCAGTTCCTCGACCGTCGGCGCGGCGGCGCTCGATCCGGTCAGCGGCCGCTTGCGCGGCTTCGTCCTGTCGCGCCTGGCGGCGGACGAGGCGGAAATTCTGACCATTGCCGTAGACGCCGCATACCAGGGCAGGGGCGTCGGGCGGGCGCTTCTCAGCGAGAACCTGCGTCAGGCGGCAAACGCCGGGGCAAAGGCGATGTTTCTCGAAGTGGCCAAGGACAACGCGGCAGCTTTGGCTTTGTATGAGCGCTTCGGGTTCGTCAAAGTCGGAGAGCGGGCCGGCTACTATCGCCGCGCCGACGGGACGCGCGCCGCCGCTATCGTGATGCGCAAGCCGCTTGGATGAGCGCAGGTGCCTAAAATGCATCGTGTCAATGTATATTGACTTCCGCTCGGAAACGGGCGAACTCGCTGGCTATTCCCCCGGGAGCGGAAAGCGCCTACATTGGACGCCGACCCCTTGGAGACCCCTAGTTGTCCGAATCGATTCTGCTTGAAGACGCGGATGGGATCGTAAGTCCCACGCGGGAATCGCACCCACGGGCGTTTATCAAGTCATTCGGATGCCAGATGAATGTCTATGACGCCGAGCGGATGGGGGATCTCACCGCTGAGGCGGGATACGGCGAGGCCGTAGGCGTCGAAGACGCCGACCTGATCGTTCTCAACACCTGCCACATCCGCGAGCGCGCCTCACAGAAGCTTTATTCCGAACTCGGCAAGCTGCGCGAGCTGAAGGAAGAGCGCCAGCGCGAGGGCAGACGGACGACGTTAGTTGTCGCAGGCTGCGTCGCCCAAGCTGAGGGAGGGGAGATCCTTCGCCGCCAGCCCGCTGTTGATGTTGTCGTCGGGCCGCAGAGCTATCATCGCCTGCCTGAGCTCCTGCGCGAGGCGCGCGTCCGACCGGGCCTGGTGGACACTGAATTTCCGGCGGAGGACAAATTCTCACGGCTGCCGGCCACGCCGCCGGACGCTATTCGCAAGCGAGGCGTCTCCGCCTTCGTCACCGTGCAGGAGGGCTGCGACAAGTTCTGCTCGTTTTGCGTCGTGCCCTACACGCGGGGCGCCGAGGCCTCACGGCCCGTGGCCGCGATCCTCGGGGAGATTGCGCGTCTCGCAAGCGCTGGCGTCCGCGAAGTCACGCTGCTCGGCCAGAACGTCAACGCCTATCATGGGGTCGACGACAAGGGTCACCAGACTGGACTCGCCGGGTTAATCCGGGCCGCCGCCGCCGTGCCTGGTATATGCCGCGTGCGGTATACGACCTCGCATCCCGGCGACATGAGCGAAGATCTCATCCAGGCCCACCGCGACACTCCGGCGCTGGCGCCGTATCTCCATCTGCCCGTTCAATCCGGCTCGGACACTATCCTGAAATCGATGAACCGCCGCCACCGCGCCGCCGACTATCTTGAAGTGGTGACGCGCGTGCGCTCCGCACGCCCGGACATCGCCTTCTCTTCCGACTTCATCGTCGGCTACCCCGGCGAAACCGACGCCGACTTCGATCGGACACTCGCTCTCGTTCGGACGGTGGGGTTCGCCTCGGCCTACGCATTTAAATATTCGCCGCGCCCCGGTACTCCCGCTGCCGAGATGTCGGACCAGATTGACGAGGCGACCAAGGCGCGACGACTCGCCAGGCTTCAGGAACTCATCGAGGATCAGAGACAGGCGTTCAACCGCGAGAGCGTCGGGCGCCGCCTCGAGGTTCTGTTCGAGAAGCGCGGCCGGCGCGAGGGTCAGGTCATCGGACGGTCGCCCCATATGCAATCGGTGTTCGCCGAAGGGCCGGAGTTGCTGATCGGGGCGCTCGCCGAGGTCGAGATTATCGCCGTCGAGCCACATTCGTTGCGCGGGCGCGTTGTCTCGCCAGCGTCGTAAATTGGGACTTTAGTAGTGTGAGGGATGATTTTGAGCCCGGACAGGAACCAACGGAGAGAGGCAATTTGAAGCCACAGGACACTTCGCCGTCGCGCATCGCCGCCGCTCCCCCGGTTGTCAATCCGACGCTTCGCGAATCCAAACCTGCGGAAATCGCCATCGCATTCCCTGACAACGCCGCCGCCTCCGTTGTCTTTGGCCATTACGATCAGAACATCGCGCGCATCGAGCGCTCTCTCGGCGTCTCGGCTTACGCCAACGGAAACCAGGTCGTCATCAAGGGCCCGCGCGAGGCGAGCGAGCAGGCGCGCCGTGTGCTCGAGATGCTGTACGAGCGCGTCAAGCAGGGCCAGCCCGCGAGCGAAGCCGACGTTGAGGGGGTCATCGCCGAAAGCGCCTATCAGGGCCTTCTGTTTCCTGGCGAGGAGGGGTCCAAGGACAGCTTCGGCGTCATCAAGACCCGCAAACGCGGTGTCGTGCGGGCTCGCAGCGCGGCGCAGGACCTGTATATGGCGGCGCTGCGCAAGTATGAGCTGGTGTTCGCCGAAGGTCCCGCCGGCACCGGCAAGACGTGGCTCGCGGTCGGTCATGCCGTGTCGCTTCTTGAACAAGGTCTCGTTGAACGGCTGGTGCTGTCGCGTCCCGCAGTCGAGGCCGGCGAACGCCTCGGCTTTCTGCCGGGCGATATGCGCGACAAGGTCGATCCCTATCTGCGTCCCATCTATGATGCGCTTTACGACTTCATGGACGGGCGTATGGTCGAACGGGGCATGCAGACCGGCATGATCGAGATCGCGCCGCTCGCGTTCATGCGCGGGCGGACTCTGTCCAAGGCGGCGGTCCTGTTGGACGAAGCGCAGAACGCGACCGCCATGCAGATGAAGATGTTCCTGACCCGCCTTGGCGAGGGTTCGCGCATGATGGTCAATGGCGACCCGAGCCAGATCGACCTCGCGCCCGGACAAAAATCCGGGCTTGGCGATGCGGTCGGCCTTCTCAAGTCGCTTCCGCGCATCGGTCACGTCCGTTTCACCCATGTCGACGTGGTCCGCCACGATCTTGTGCGCCAGATCGTCGAGGCTTATGGACGCGCGGGCGGAGAGGGACAGCCAAACGCGGCCAGATGAAGGTTTCTCTCGACATCAGCGTTCCCTCGTCGCTGTGGCGCGGCTTGCCTCGGGCGCGCGCGATCGCGCGCGAGACAATCGCCGCCGCCGCCGCGGAGAGCGGGGCTGGGCCCGAAGGGATGGTGAGTCTCTGCCTTGCCGACGACGCGACTTTACGCGCGCTCAATGCGCGCTGGCGTGGGATCGATAAGGCGACGAACGTGCTGTCTTTTCCCTCGGCTTCGGTCGGCGCTCTCGGCGATGCAACGATGCTCGGCGACATTGCGCTCGCCTATGAGACCCTTGCGCGCGAGGCCGACAACCTCTGCGTCCCGCTCGCGGACCACTATCGGCATCTCATCGCCCATGGATTTCTGCACCTGATCGGGTACGATCACGAGAGGGACGCGGAGGCTGAGCGCATGGAGGCGCTCGAGACAAGGATTCTGGCGCGGCTCGGCGCAGCCGACCCTCACGCGCGCGAAGTTATTGGCGGATGACGGTGACGAACGAGGTCGGGCCGGCGTCGGAAACGCCATCTGTAAGCGTTTCGCGAGAGCAGTCTTCGGGGCTGTTCGAGCGGGTGCGGGCGTTGTTTGGCTTGGCGCCCGCGTCGGCGCGTGACGACATCGAGGACGCGATCGAGGAGAGCGCGAGCGAGGAGTTCACGCCCCAAGAGCGCGCCATCCTCAAGAACGTGCTGGCGCTGCATGACGTGCGGGTCGAGGACGTGATGGTGCCGCGCGCCGACATCATCTCGCTTGCGCTTGATACGCCGTTGAGCGAAGTGCTCGATTGCTTCCGCACCGCCGGCCATTCGCGGCTACCCGTCTATGACGAAACGCTCGACGACCCGCGCGGCATGATCCACATCCGCGACTTCGTCGTCTTCCTCGCCTCCGATCCCCGGTTCGGGCTCATGAAAGCGCGGCATGAGGCGCCTTCCGACGGCGAGGGCCAGCCAGGGCTCGACATGCCGCTTTCGGCAGCAAAGATCTTGAGGCCTGTTCTTTACGCGCCCCCGTCGATGCCGGCCCTCGATCTCCTACTCAAGATGCAGGCGTCGCGCACGCATATGGCGCTCGTCATCGACGAATATGGCGGGACCGATGGGTTGGTGTCGATCGAGGACGTTATGGAGTCGATCGTCGGCGACATCGAAGACGAGCATGACGAAGACGAGACGCCGGAGCTGCACGGGTCAGCCGACGGAGGCTGGATCGCCGAAGCCCGCGCCTCGCTCGACGCCGTCTCGGAGGCGACAGGCTTCGATTTCGCTTCGCTTCCGGAGGCCGATGAGGTCGATACGATCGGCGGGCTCATCACCGCGGCGGCGGGCCGCGTTCCCACTCGCGGAGAAATTCTCCGCGGGCCGGGGGACTTCGAATATGAGGTGCTCGACGCCGACCCGCGCCGCGTCAAGCGGGTGAAGATCCGCCCGATTGCCGCACAGGGCGCCAAGCCAAGCACGCCCAGCCCCCTGCCCCCGGGACAAAACCGGGCGAGCCCGAGTAGGATTGTCGTGCCGTCAGGTCGACTCCGACGAGTGGCGGCTTGATTTGACTAGTTAGATGACTAGTTTTGTCCCAAGGGGATTTTGATGAAGAGCTGGCCGGTCCAGGACGCAAAGGCGCGTTTCAGCGAGATGTTAGATATTTGTCTTGAGCAAGGGCCGCAGCTGATAACCAGGCGCGGGGCCGCCACTGCCGTACTCGTGCCGTTGAAGGACGGGCAAATGCTGAAACGAGCGGCAAACCGATGCTCAAGGACTTGTTGCTGGTTGACGGCGCGCGCGGCGAACTGAATGTCCGGAGCGAGGCCGTCATCGTCTTCGCGCGCCGCCAACTTGCCCGGCGTGATGTATCTTCTCGACACAAATGTTGTGTCGGAGCTGAGCCGGATCCGCCCGCATGGTCCTGTTTTGGCTTGGCAGAAAAGCGTCAGCGACGAGGACTTACATTTGGCCGCCGTGACGATCGGCGAAATCCAAGCTGGTGTGAGGTCGCGCGGGCACGGGAGCAGGATAAGGCCGCGGAGATTGAGGCTTGGCTTGAACGGGTTGTTGAGACCGACAAGATCCTCAGCTGGATGCACGGACGTTCCGCTCGTGGGCGCGTCTCGTGCAGCAAGTCGGACCGGCTTATGAAGATGCCATGATCGCGGCCACCGCGGCGGTTCACGGTTTGACCGTCGTACCCGCAATGTCCGCGATTTCCGAGCTTTCGGCATTAGTACATTCAACCCATTTTTAAACGGCGGCCTTTGGCTGAGAAGGCTTGTGAGCCTCGCCGCGATTTGCTCGCGTGCGCGTCGAGCCGCAATCTACAGTCAGACCCGTCACCGACCTCCTCAGATCGACTTCACTTCGCCGCCGTCCATGCGCAAGCGTCGAGCCCGTCATCCAGCGAGCGCCCGGCGACACCAGGAAAGCCATCAACTCCGCGATCTCCTCGGGCTCGCCGTAACGGGCGATGCCGGCTTCCTTGGGGAAGTTCGCTGTCGCATCTTCAACTGTCATGTTGTGCAGCGGCGCCCAATGCTCGAGATATGATCGCCGACGCCCGGTCATCACCGGCCCCGGCAGCACGCTATTGACCTGCACGCCGTCTGCGACGCCGCGGTCCGAGAACGCCTTCGCCAGCGCGACAATGGCGGCGTTGATTGTGCCGACCGCGGCGTAGGGCGCTTTCGGGAACAGGGCTGAGTTGCCGGACATCAGCACAACCGCGCCCTTCGCCGCCTTCAACGCGGGCCACGCGGCGATTGTCAGTCGCCGCGCGCCGTGCAGCTTGAGCGCCAGACCGCTCTCCCACTGTGCGTCGGTCATGTCGAAGAGATCGATCTGCGGAACCGCGCCTGCGATATTGAGAAGCGCGTCGATTCGACCGAACGCGGCCAACGCCTGATCGACCACGGCTTGAGCGGCCGTTGGTTGAGAGAGTCGAGATCGATGCACGAGCGCTTCTGCGCCGGCAGTCTTCACGGCTTCCGCCGCGCTCTCCAGTTTCGCACGGTCCCGCGCGACAAGAACGAGCGCGGAGAAGTCGCGCGCCAGGCGAATGGCCGTCGCCCTGCCGATCCCTTGGCTCGCGCCCGTGACGATTGCGACTGACTTTTCCATTCCTGTATCTCCCTCAACGCGTTTTCAGCGAGGAAGGAAGTCGCGGATCGCGGCGGCGATCTCCGCGGCATGGGTCTCCAGCGCGAAATGCCCGGTGTCGAAGAAGCGCACGGTCGCGTTCGGGATGTCGCGTTTGAACGCTTCGGCGCCGGGCGGCAGGAAAAACGGATCGTTCTTGCCCCAGGCCGCCAGCAGCGGCGGTTTGTGGGTGCGGAAATATTGCTGGAATGTCGGATAGAGCGCGACGTTGCTCTTGTAGTCGCCCATCAGGTCGAGCTGCACGTCGGTCACGCCGGGCCGGGCCAGATAGAAATTGTCCAGCGTATGCCCGTCCGGCGAGACCGTCGTCGGGTCGGGCACGCCATGCGTATATTGCCAGATCGTCGTCTCTGGCTTCAGGAACGCGCGAAGCGCCTCGCGATTGGCGGCGGACGGATCCTTCCAGTAGGCCCGGATCGGATTCCATCCGTCGCTTAAGCCCTTCCTCGTAAGCGTTGCCGTTCTGCGAGATGATCGCGGTGATCCGCTCGGGATGCTTGACCGCGAGGCGGAACCCGGTCGGCGCGCCATAGTCGAACACATAGATGGCGTAGCGGTCGAAGCCGACCGTCTCGGTGAAGCGGTCGATGGTCTCCGCGATCCGGTCGAAGGTGTTGCCGCGATCAGGCATGTCCGAATTGCCAAATCCCGGCAGATCGGGAGCAACGATGTGAATTCGATCAGCGAGCAGCGGGATGAGATCGCGGAACATGTGGCTCGAGGTCGGGAAGCCGTGCAGCAACAGCAGTTTCGGAGCGCCTTCGGCGCCCGCCTCGCGGTAGTACACGTTGCGGCCGTCGACCTTGGCGGTGCGATAGTGGATGGCGGTCATGACGCTTGTCCTTTCGCTCAAGAATTGGGGGGCATCAGCCGTTGACGACTTCGCCAATCGCCTCGCGGATGATGTCGACGACGGTCGAGGGCGCGGTCACGAGCGGCGTGTGGTCGACGGGATGTGATCGAATTCGAGCCTTCATCCGCTCGGCCATGAAGCGGTGATTGTCTTCGACAATCATGCGGTCTTGCTCGGCGATAAGGAACCAGGTCGGCCGCTCTTTCCACAGCGGCCGCTCCACCTTGACACTGATGCAGGCGGGCGAGATCGGTCGCTGGACCGCCGCCAGCACGGCCAGCTCTTCCTTGGAAGCATTCTGGGCGAAGGCGGCGGCGAAGGCGGCTTCGGGCAGATACATCAATCCGTGCGCGTCAGGCGCGAGTTTGGGCGCCTGCGGATGCGGCGCGCCACGGCCGAACACATCCATGACCGTCTCGCCTTCGTCCGGGCGAGCGCAGCCACATAGACAAGCGCCTTCACCTTATCGCTGCGGGTCGCCCCGATGACCCCGCCTGCATAAGCGTGGCCGGCGAGCACGACCGGCCCGTCCACCCGCTCGAGTGTCCGGTCGAGCGCGGCGACGTCGTCTTGGAACGACGTCAGCGGGAGGGGCGCAGCGATCGCACTGACCCCGCTCGCCGCGAGGGCCGTGATGACCTTGGCCCAGCTCGATCCGTCGGCCCACGCGCCATGGACGAGCACCACTGTCGCGTTGTTTGCCGTCATCCTGTTGCTCCCGACATCTCGCGGCCGAGGACTCGCCGTCGCTTCTGTTGATACGGAAATGCCGCAGAGACCATGCTTGCTTCCTGCAGTAGCGGGCTACGTCGGTCATAACCTGTTATTTGGTATCTGGCAGGTTACGACTGATGCATAACTTGTCAACAACCATCACGCCGGTTAGTGTAAATCGTGCTCTCTAGACCGCCTGCAAACTTCATTGCCAACTTGCCGGGCCTCGATTTCCTGAACTCCATTGCGACGCCGGTCGAAACCCCGGTTGACTGGCTCGAGAATGGCGAGGGCCTTGTTGTGTGGCTCGCTCAAGCGGAGCTGGTCCCGGTCCCCGCGCTCAAAGCGCTGACGGCACAGACGCCGCCCCGCGAACTCGATAAGATCGCTCGTGAGGCGCGCGCCTTGCGCGAATGGTTCAGAGACTTTGTCCGCAAGCATATGGGCCGGCCGCTCACGCCAAAGGCGATCCGTGAACTTGGGCCCCTGAACGCGATTCTCGGGCGTGATGAAATGTTCGGCCGCATAGCTTTGCGTCCCGACGGAGGAGTCGATCGCTTGGAGCTGCAAACGACGCGGCGCTGGCGATCGCCCGAGTCTCTCTGGCGCCGATCGCCGAGGCGTTGGCGCGATGCGTGTGCGATGAGGACTTCACCAACATCCGGGCCTGCGAGGACACCGCTGCACTTTCATCTTCGCCGACCACACAAGGCGAGGGGGCAAGGTGGTGCAGCATGGCGATGTGCGGCAATCGCGCCAAGCAGGCCGCTCATCGCCATCGGCTCAAGGCTGAGGGCTGACGGCGCCGCTCATGCCCGCGGCGGCGTGGTCGAGAACAGGAAGTTCAATCCCTCGGAAAAAGTCGGATGGGTGAAGTCGGCGTCGCGGAGTGTCGTATAGGGCAGGCCCGCGATCATTGCGGTCTGCACGACGGCCAACACTTCTCCGGCATCGGCGCCGATCATACTGAACCCAAGAATGCGGTCGTCGCTCTCTCCGACGAGGGCCTTCATGAAGCCTTCCGTCTGCCCGGTCGCCTGCGCGCTGAGGACCGCTTTCATGGGCAGCTTGGCGATGCGAGTCTTGACGCCCTGACGTTCGGCTTCGCGCCCGCTCAAGCCCACATGGGCGAGCGGCGGATCGGTGAACATGCAGTAGGGAATGTATCTGTCGTGGGTGCTGCGCTTTCCGCCAGCCAGATTGTCGCGAACGATGCGAAAGTCGTCCTCCGATATGTGGGTGAACATCGGGCTGCCCGCGCATTCGCCGAGAGCCCAGACGTCCGGCGCGCTCGTCTCGAGCCGCTCGTTGACCCGAACGAACCCTCGGTCGTCCAAGTCGACGCCGGCAATGTCGAGACCGGCCCTGCGGTGTTTGGAACGCGCCCGGCCGCGACGAGGATGTGGCTTCCAGCGATGGTCTGTTCGCCGGAGCTGGTTCGCATGACCAGCCTGACCTCTTTGCCGGATTGGCCCTCGACCTTGAGAAGTTGGGCCCCGACATGAATTGCGAGGCCTTCGTTGCTCAGAAGCCGATGGATTTCCTGCGCGACGTCGGAATCCTCGCGGGCCATCAGTTGAGGGCCGGCTTCGACGACAGTCACTTCGGCGCCGAAGCGGCGATAGGCCTGCGCCAATTCGAGGCCGGCATAGCCGCCGCCGATCACGATCAGGTGCTCCGGCAAGACGTCGAGCTCGAGCGCTTCGATATGCGTCAGCGGTTTCGCCGCCTCTAGGCCTGGAACATTGGGAATGGCCGCATGCGTTCCCACGTTCAGGAACACCTTGTCGCCGACGAGCGTCCGCGTTCCTCCGTCATTCAGGCTCACTTCGATCGTCTTCGGCGCGACGAAGCGCCCCGTCCCCATGATGAGTTCGGCGCCGCTTTCCCGGTAGTTCTTCAAGTGCGCGTCGATGAGCCGCTGCACCATGTCGCGCTTACGCTGGCGAACCTTCGCCATGTCGACCTTGATCGGGCCGGTCATCACGCCGAACTCGGCGCCAGTGCGCGCGAAATGCGCGACCTCGGCGCTGTGGATTTCGTTCTTGCTTGGCAGACATGCGATGTTGGGGCACGAGCCGCCGATCCATTTGCGCTCGATGACCGCAGTCCGCTTCCCCGATCGCCCCATGTGCCAGGCCGTCAGCTTGCCGCCGCCTCCGCTGCCGAGAATGAGAACGTCGAGGTGTTCGGGCTGAGGCATGGGCTTCTCCATGAATGAAAGGGATCATCGCCGCTCCGCTCCGCCAATTCGGGCGTGGCGTCTCGCGAGAGCTGCAAACGCGATTGGCGTCAATTGGGCAGGGCGCGACGATCTCACATGTTCGAGATACGGCGCCGACGTAAGTTTTGTTACGCGCTTCTACCCCGAGTTCGGCGGGGCCATCTCTGGCGCGTCGGCAACCAGCCGAAGTTTCGGCTGGACGACGCCGGCGCACAATCCTGCTAGGAAGCCTTGCGACGATGCTTCCGGGTCGGCGACGGGAGAGAGATGGCCCTCCTGCTTTCGGTCAATGTCGGCCTCCCGCGCGATGTCCCGTGGCAGGGCAAAACCGTGCGCACCGGAATCTGGAAAACGCCGGTTGAGGGTCGTCGAATGGCGTGGCGCCTCAACCTTGACGGAGACGGACAAGGCGATCTGCAAGGACATGGCGGCGAGCATCGCGCCGTCTTCGTCTATCAGATCGATTCGTACCGCTATTGGCAGGCTCAGCTCGGCCGCAACGACTTTGCTTACGGACAGTTCGGCGAGAATTTCACGATTGACGGCCTGTCCGACGCAGAGGTCTGCATCGGCGATCGTTATCGGATCGGAAGCGCGCTCTTCGAAGTGACGCAGCCGCGCGTCACCTGCTACCGGCTCGGCATCCGGATGAACGAACCGCAGATGCCGGCGCTCGTCGTGGCGCATCACAGGCCGGGCTTTTATTTTCGTGTCCTCGAGGAGGGCGAGGTCGAGGCGGGCGGCGAGATCGCCAAGGTCTGGCCGGCCCAGAGCGCATGACCATCGCTGAGATTGATGCGCTCCTCTATCTGCCCGGACCCCAGAGGAGCGGGCTGGAAAGGGCGGTGCGCATCCCGGCTTTGAGCGCCGGCTGGCGCTCCTCGTTTGAGACGATGCTCGAGCAGGCACGCAGCGGCTCGAAGGCCGGCAATCCCGCCCTGTCGTCCGCTGCCGGGCGGCGCCGCTTGGGCCGGGTTCCGGCCGCTCAGGGTTACGGACAAGCGGCGCGAGAGCAGGAACGTCACCTCGCTCATGCTGGAGCCGAGCGATGGTCGTCCGCTCGTTGCGGCGGCGCCTGGCCAGTTTATCGTGCTGCGGCTCAAACCTGCGCCTGAGGCGGCGGCTCTCCTGCGCAGCTACTCGCTTTCGGGCGAACCCAGTGCGGAGCGCTGGCGGCTCAGCATCAAGCGCGAGCCGAATGGCGCGGCTGGGACTTATGTCGAGGACATGCTCAAGGGCGGCGATGTCATCGAGGCAAGCGCTCCCCGCGGCGCTTTCACGCTAGGGCAGGGCGAAGGTCCTGTGGTCCTCTTGAGCGCCGGCATTGGGCTGACGCCGGTGCTCGCCATGCTGCATGCCTTGGCCGCTGGCGGCTCGCGGCGAGACGTCTGGTGGATTCACGGCGCCCGAAATGGGGCTGAGCTTGCGTTTGCCGCGGAGGCGCAGGCGCTGCTCAAATCCTTGCCTCACGGCCATAGCCACATCCGTTACAGCGCGCCTGGCGCAACGGACCGGGCGAGCATCGATTTTGATGGGCCGGGGCGCTTGAGCGTGCGGGTCCTGCAGGAATTAGGCGCGCCTCGCGAGGCGGACTTCTATCTCTGCGGACCGACCGCCTTCATGAGCAGCCTTATCACCGACCTGGCCAGTTGGGGCGTGCCCGCCGAGCGGCTGCACAGCGAGAATTTCGGCGCGGGTCCTGCAATGACGCCAGGTGTCGTCGCCACTCCGCCACGGGCGCCGCATCTGCCCGATCGATCCGCAGGCTTGGGGCCGATGGTGTCTTTCGCGCGAAGCAATCTCAGCCTGCATTGGGATCCGGCGTTTCAAAGCCTGCTCGAACTGGCCGAGGCCTGCGATGTGCCGGTGCGCTTTGCGTGTCGCACCGGCGTCTGCCACAATTGCGAGACCGCGCTCATCGCCGGCGCGATCGATTATTTCGTCGAACCGCTCACACCGCCGAACGATGGCGACCTCCTGATTTGCTGCAGCCGTCCGCGGAGCGACGTCGTGCTCGATCTCTAGGAAGATACGAGAAGCGAGCTTCCGACCGCGGGATTCCATGAGCGGAAGCACGTTCATCTGAGAACGAATGCAGGTTATCCGGCCGCACCCGAGCTTATCGGGCGCGACCGCGTATATGGTCGAGCGAAGCCGTAGCCGGAAGCGGCTCAGTAGACGGGGTGGGAGACCGGCGCTCCGAAAGCGCCACCCACTGCCTGGAACGGCGCCACGGCCACTGTCCCAGCCCCATTGAACGGCGCGGCGAAAGGGGCGCCGTATGCGTAGGTCGACGGAGGCGGGGAGCCGAAGAGAGCCGCCACGCCGCCAAGCACTCCCCCTACGACCCCCTCGACGATCATACCAGCGCCGGTAAATACTCCCCCGACCGCATAGCCGGTTCCGCCCACGACAGTGCCGACCGCCCCCACGGGTCCCCAGACGTAGCCTTGGGCCGGCACGAGCGTTGTTTCTGCGGTGAACGATGATCTGACGACCCTCGTTATAATGGGCGTAGTGGCGATAGTGGGAATGCGCGTAATGATGGTAATGCGTGTGCGTGTAATGTCTCTGCCCATAATGCTCTTGCGCCGATGCTGGAGCAGCGATGGCGAACGTCAGCGTTGTCATTCCGACCGTCGCCGTGGACAAAAGAAGAGTGCTGAATGGCATGAGACCAACTCCTTTAGCTTTGTGAGCCGCTACCGCTCAATATTGAGTTTTCGAGTTTTTTCTTGACCTACGTATTCCGATTGGGCGCCTGAGATCAAGCTTACGGCGCGCGCCTCGAGCATTCGCTCGTGCGATGCGGCCTTTCAGATGTCTGATCGATCGTCTCGGGTCGGCGGAAAGTGCGTCCGACCTCATCCAAAGCGTTCCCTCAAATCAATCCGTATTGCAACAATATAGGAGCGCCCGGTTTTGTTCCGAAGCGGCGCGCCCGATAGGATTCGAACATTGGCTCTTCAGTCCCTTTTCGAGCCCGGGAGGGGGAACCGCCTTGTCCCAGAGCGCCGGGAAGCCCACCTCGCCAAGCGCGCTCCCGAGCCTTGTTCAAGCGGACATCAGCGTGAGGCAACGAGTCGGGCTCGCTTCGAGACGGCGGGGTTGCGCACCGCGAACGCGCCCGGAAGAGAGCAGCTTCGCTATATCCTGTCGTTATCGCCGGGCTTGTACCGGCTATCCGCCTGTTCGGCAGGCTGAACTGTCCGCGGCGCGTCGGATGAGCCTTTGCTGTCGGCCATTGCGGCCGCGCTCGTGGATGGCCGGGACAAGCCCGGCCATGATGCTCAAAGTTTCCGATGCCATCGTTAAGAGGCGGATTTATCAGTTCTTTCTCTCCCGAAGTGTCTATTCGGCGGAAGCCTATCGAAGCATGTAATTTACGGATTTCCGAAAGTATGCTATTCTGAGGCGTTTTCCGGTATGCGGCCGCGTTGAAGGAGATTTCAGCATGGATCTTAGGAAACACCGCCGAGCCGACGCCGGCGGTTGGGCGCGCATGGCATGGTTCTCAGACGCCGGCGCGTCTTCGCCCGGCTGCGCGAGGGCTGGGGCTATGATGAAATCGCGGAGGAAGAGGGCGTCGGCCGCGACCGCATCCGGCAGATCGTCTCGGAGGTGCTGAAGAAACGTGCGGTCGACAGCGGCGCCGAGCACGCAAAGCTGCAACTGGACCGCTTGGCGCCTGCGGTGCAACTCGGGGCCGAGGCCATTGCGGCGGGCGATATTTCGGCGATCGGTCCTTACCTCAAGGCGATCGACCGGCTGGACCGCTATCAGGTCGTCGCGAGCGCCAACCAGGCCTATGACGACGATGCGCGCAAGAAGCTCATGGACAAGATCAATCGCGTGGTCGACAACCTCCGGGCAAAGGAGGCCAGAGCCGACGCGGCTGGCGATCCTTCGGGAGGCAATCGACGAGATTCCCGCCGACGAGGCTGCGGCTCACCCGGCGGCAGCGGGCAGGACGCAGCCGGAAGGCCAGAGCGAGGCTGCTCAATGGATGTCCCTTTGAGGCCCCGCGCGCAACCTCAAGGGCGAGTGGAGAGACGAGCCAAATTTTTTTAATTTTTTCGCTTATAACCCATTGAAAAGTCACAATTCGCCGAAGTAAACGCTAGTAAATCGAAGCTAATTTACTAGCGTTTAGGCCGTTTTAGCCAGGTTTTATTTCGTTTTGCTTCGCCGCAACTCGCCCAGAGGTTGCACAAAAGGGGCCAAGCCAGGTACGAAGGCCGGCATGGCCGGCCCCACTCAAGGCTCGCGCTCCAGACTCGCGCGCGAGTTGCGTGGACCAAACCCAGAGTCGAACCTGAGCCGGGGTTCGGGCTATGGTCGGAAATGGCGATTCGACCGATGAGGAAAGGCTACTCCTTGAGCGTTGCCGATTCCACGATGTTGCCCCGCGCCAATGGGCTGGCCTCGCTCATCGAGGGCGTCATTCTCTCCTGGGGCTGGCGCCGACGCGCCATCGCCTTCATCTCCGGGGCTGCCGGGGCGCTGGCGCTGCCGCCATTTTCGATTTTTCCGTTGATCGCCATCCCGTTGGCCGTCGCCGTCTGGCTGATCGACGGCGCGCAAGACTACCGAGCCGGCCGGCCTCTGGCGGCGTCGCTGCGGGCGGCGTTCGGCGCCGGCTGGTGGATGGGCTTCGGCTATTTTCTCGCCGGCCTCTGGTGGATCGGCTCGGCGCTTCTGGTCGAGGCCGACAAATTCGCCTGGGCGCTGCCGCTTGCGGTTGTGGCGCTGCCGGCCGTGCTCGCCATCTTTCCGGCCGCAGGCTTCGCGCTCGCGCGCCTCTTGTGGTCGCCGGGACCGATGCGCATTTTCGCCCTCGCCTTTGGGCTTGGGTTGGCGGAATGGGCGCGCGGCCTCCTGTTTACCGGCTTCCCCTGGAACGACCTCGGGATGGCGCTCGGCGTCAATCTGGCGCTTGCCCAGACCGCCTCGCTCGTCGGCCTGCACGGGCTCACCTTTCTCACAATCGCGATCTTCGCGGCGCCTGCGACGCTCTGGCGGGTGAGCGACAACCGGTTCGATCCGGCGCCGACGATCGTCGCGGCGCTTGCGCTCGTTCTGCTTGCCGCCTTTGGCGAGTTCCGGCTGACGGCGCCCCCGAGCGCGACCTTGCCGGGGGTGAAACTGCGCCTCATCCAGCCCAACGTCGCCCAGGACGACAACACTTTCGGCCCGCAAAACAGCCAAGCGATCCTGCGCCGCTATTTCGACCTTTCGGAGCGCGCGACCTCGCCCGATCGATCCGGAATTCGCGACGTTACGCACCTGATCTGGCCCGAGTCGGCGTTTCCATTCATTTTGGGGCGCGACCCGCTGGCGCTTTCCCAGATCGTCGACTTCCTTAAGGATGGCGCGACGCTGATCACCGGCGCGGCGCGCCGCGAGGACGGAGACGGACCGCCGCGCTACTTCAATTCGATCGAAATTGTCGGCCGCAACGGGCTCTCGGCGCAGCGCTACGACAAGCAGCATCTGGTGCCGTTCGGCGAATATATGCCGTTCGCAAGCCTGATCGAGTGGGCGCATATTGAGCAGATGGTCGACATTCCTGGCGGCTTCGAGGCCGGCTCGGGCCGACGGATCCTTCGTATTCCGGGCCTGCCGGACGCAATGCCGCTCATCTGCTACGAGGCGATCTTCCCGATCGAGATTGGGGATCTCTTATCCGGCGCCGCGCGCCCGGGGTGGCTCCTCAACGTCACCGACGACGCCTGGTTCGGTCTGACGCCGGGGCCGTATCAACACTTTGCGCAGGCGCGGTTGCGGGCGATCGAACTCGGACTTCCGCTCGTTCGCGACGCCAATACCGGCATTTCGGCGGTGCTTGACGGTTTCGGGCGGGAAATCGCGGTCGCTCCGCTCGGGGCGGAGGGCGTGCTGGACGCCGAACTGCCCAAGGCGCTCGCGCCTACGTTGCAATCCCGGCTGGGATCGGTTGGCGCAATGCTGATCGGGTTGGCCTTTCTGGCGGCGGCTCTCAAGGGAAAGGATCGGGGGTAAAGGAACACCGCCGATTGTAAAAATGCACCCTTGCGCGTTATCCGAGTGTCAGCTATCTCATTCCCTTAGGTCACTGATTCCTCACTCAGGCGCTGCGATGGCTATGGGGCACGAGTTCAAGATTATGTCCAAGGTGTCCAACATCGTCGACGTCTATGTTGGCGCGCGATTGCGAATGCGGAGAACGATGCTCGGCATGAGCCAGAGCAAACTGGGGGAGCTGCTCGGCGTGACGTTCCAGCAGGTCCAAAAATACGAGAAAGGCTCCAACCGCATCAGCGCCAGTCGCCTTCAGCACACCGCCCGCGTGCTCGAAGTTTCGCCCGGCTATTTCTTCGAAGGCGCGCCAACGGATTTGGCGGAGCCGGGCTTCGCCGAGGAATCCTCGCAATCCTACGTCGTCGATTTCCTCGCTTCGACGGAAGGCCTTCAGCTCAACCGCGCGTTTCTCCGAGTTCGCGATCCCAAGGTGCGACGGCGCATCGTTGACCTGGTGATTGCGTTGGCGTCGCCGCAAGACGAAGTCGCGGACGAGTTGGCCGTTCGATAAATCGAACGAACCAGCCAGAACGGCTTGACGGACCGAACGACCGCTGTCAAAAGCAGCCGCGTGCGGCCGAGGGCGACCCTGCGGCTGCAAGGTTCGTGGCGAAAGACGCCGGCAGGAGATCGTTCATATGGCTCGTCAAAATTACGAGTTCACAAGTGAATCTGTGTCTGAAGGGCATCCAGACAAGGTTTGCGACCGCATTTCCGATGAGATTGTTGATCTGTTCTTTCGTGCAGGCTCCAAAGCGGGCATCGATCCTTACCAAATTCGGGTCGCTTGCGAGACTTTAGCCACGACCAATCGAGTAACTCTTGCCGGCGAAGTTCGCGGGCCGAAAATCTCCAATGAAGAGATAGAGGCGACGGTCCGCAACGCGATCAAGGACATCGGCTACGAGCAGGATGGTTTTCATTGGCGCGACGCCAAGGTCGAGGTGTTGTTGCACGCCCAGTCGGCGGACATTGCGCAAGGCGTAGACGCGGGCGGAAATAAGGACGAGGGGGCGGGCGACCAAGGGATTATGTTCGGTTACGCGTGCCGCGAAACGCCGGAATTCATGCCGGCGCCGCTGTATTATTCCCACGAGATCCTGAGAGGGATCTCAAAGGCTCGTCATTCCGGCGCCGAAAAGACCCTGGGACCGGACGCCAAAAGTCAAGTTACCGTCCGCTATCAAAACGGCAAACCGGTTGAGGCGACCCAGATCGTCGTATCCCACCAGCATTTGGTCGAGTCGCTAACTTCCGAGGATGTCGCTGACCTCGTGCGCCCATACGTCAAGGCGGCGCTTCCCGAGGGTTGGATCACGCCGAAAACGGTTTGGCACGTTAATCCAACCGGAAAATTCTTCATAGGCGGTCCTGACGGCGACTGCGGCCTAACGGGCCGAAAGATCATCGTCGACACCTACGGTGGATCGGCGCCCCATGGCGGGGGCGCTTTTTCCGGCAAGGACCCCACAAAGGTTGATCGTTCGGCGGCATATGCGGCGCGCTATCTCGCCAAGAATGTGGTCGCGGCCGACTTGGCCGATCGCTGCACTATACAGCTTTCCTACGCCATCGGGGTGGCGCGGCCACTCTCCATTTACGCGAATTTGCATGAGACGGGGCGCGTCGATGAGGCGAAGCTTGAGACCGCGCTCACGGACGTCATGAACCTGAGTCCGCGGGGCATTCGCGAACATCTCAGCCTGAACCGCCCGATCTTCGCGCGGACATCGTCCTACGGCCATTTCGGGCGCGCGCCGGAGGCGGACGGCGGCTTTTCCTGGGAAAAGACCGATCTCGCGGATACGCTGCGCAATATCGCCTGATCGGCAGTCCCTCGCGCGTGTCCCATGACCGATGTCGGCGGACGCGAGAGGCCCCGGCTATCCCGCGCCCTATACGGGCGCAGCCGCGGAAAAGCGCTTCGAACGGGCCAGAAGCTTTTGCTCGCCGAAGCGCTGCCGCTGTTTTCAATTACGCCGGAGGAGTTGGCCGCGGGACATGCGTTCGCCGCCCCGCCAGCAGAAATGTGGCTCGAGATCGGGTTTGGCGCGGGCGAACATCTTGTGGAGCAGGCGAAAGCCAACCCGCAAGTTGGGTTTGTTGGCTGTGAGCCGTTTCTCAACGGGGTCGTCGCTGCGCTCGCAGGGTTCAAGCGGGAGGGCGTTTCCAACGTGCGCGTGCGGCTCGGCGACGCCCAGGCGGTGATCGAGGCGGTTCCCGACGCCTTCTTTTCGCGCGTTTTTATGCTGTACCCGGACCCGTGGCCCAAACGGCGCCATCACAAGCGCCGCGTCGTTTCTCCGAACCTGATTGCAGCGCTCGCGCGAGTCATGCGCAGCGAAGCCCAGGTACGTTTCGCAACCGACATCGACGACTATGCGGGTTGGACACTGTCTCGGTTTCTCGCTTCTCCGCATTTCCGCTGGGCGGCCAGTCGAGCGGACGATTGGCGCCAGCCCTGGCCCGAATGGCGTCCAACACGCTATGAGGCCAAAGCGCGCTCGGAGGGCCGGAGCTCGGTTTACCTTACTTTCGTGCGTCTGTGAGAAGACGGGGCATTCTCTCCGCAAGGAGAATCACGTAAGCCGACCGTCGATCGACGAGGTTCTTGATGTCGGAAAGCCTTGACCGTCGCACGCTACTTAAGGTTGCCGCTGCGTCCGCTGCGACGCTGAATCCGTTCGTCGAAGCATTCGGCGCTCAGGCGGATGGGCTCCAGTTCGATCCCCCAGTCCCGTTCTCGTATGAACTCTTCAAGTCTCAGGCGCGCGACCGCGCCCACGCGCCGTACGTTCCGCCGCCTCGTCCCGCGCAAGAGGTGCTGCAGAAGATCAACTATGAGGAATGGGGGAAAATTCGCTACCGCAACGATTATGCGCTGTTCGCCAACGGGCCTGGCCAATTTCCGGTGACATTTTTCCATCTTGGCCTGTTTTTCCAGAAGGCGGTCAAGATGCATGTCATCGACGGCGGCAATTCTCGCCAGATTGTTTACGACCAGTCCTATTTCGACATGCCGGCCGACTCCCCGGCGCGAGATCTGCCGAAGGGTGCGGGTTTTGCGGGTTTGCGCATCCAAGAACCGCGAGACGGAGCTCTCGACTGGCACAAAAACGACTGGGTCGCCTTCCTTGGCGCCGCCTATTTCCGTTCGATCGGCGAACTCGCGCAGTATGGCCTGTCTTCACGTGGCGTCGCGATAGACGTTGCGGTCGCGGATCGGCCGGAAGAGTTTCCCGATTTCACTGACTTCTATATCGAGCCTGGGGTTGGAGACACGATCACTCTCTTTGCGTTGATGGACGGTCCCTCCGTAGTCGGCGCGTTCAAGTTCCTGATGACCCGCACCAAGGGCGTGGTCATGGACATACAGACGACCATGTTCACCCGCGCACAAGTTTCGCGCTTCGGCATCGCGCCCCTCACTTCGATGTATTGGTATTCCGAGACCAAGAAGGAGACCGCGATCGACTGGCGCCCCGAGGTTCACGACTCCGACGGTCTTGCGATGTGGTCGGGCAATGGCGAGCGGCTCTGGCGGCCGCTCAACAATCCACCGCGCATCATGGTTTCGGCCTTCGCCGATAACAATCCGCGCGGCTTTGGTCTCCTTCAGCGCGACCGTGTGTTCGATCACTATTTGGATGGCGTCTTTTACGACAAGCGCCCGAGCCTGTGGGTCGAACCATTGCCAGGTCCGGGTGGTGAAGGTTGGGGGAAGGGGTCGATCCAGCTATGCGAAATTCCGACCGACGACGAGATCCACGACAACGTGGTTGCGATGTGGGTGCCAGCCGACCCGATTCCCGCCGGCGCTGAGCTCAATCTCAACTACCGCCTGCACTGGCTAGCCAACGAACCCTTTCCGAGCAAGCTTGCGCCAGTATGGGCGACCCGTCTCGGGCGCGGAGGACAGCCCGGCTTGCCCCGCCCGAAGGGAGTGAGGAAGTTCATGGTCGAGTTCTTGGGAGGGCCGCTGCGAGATCTCCCGTTTGGCGCCAAACCGGAGCTTGTTGTGTCGGCCTCGCGCGGGAGC
Source organism: uncultured Alphaproteobacteria bacterium (assembly GCA_963836695.1). GTDB lineage: Bacteria > Pseudomonadota > Alphaproteobacteria > Rhizobiales > Beijerinckiaceae > Roseiarcus. Next base: position 6,939 of record CAWIKX010000018.1, on the reverse strand, counting down.
TTTGGACCTTATCAGCTCATCGAAGCTGTTCCCGACGGCGTCGAGGGCCATTGGCGCGCTCAGTTCGACCTTATTGTCGACGGGACCGATCCCGTCGAAGTGCGCGCGTTCCTTAAGTCTGGCGGGGAGACCCTGACCGAGACCTGGATGTTTCAGTACCATCCGTTCTAATGGTTTCAGCAAGTTTCGTCGCGTCTCGGCACGTCTCATAAGCTATTGCTTTTCCCTGACAAATCAGCAATATGGAGCGTCAGGATGTCTCATCCCGTTCCACGGCATTGAAGCGCCTTTGGAGCGCCGTTGGAGGGTGAGCCTAGCTTTGGAGGGCGAAGATGCCGAAGCGTGTGGCGCCGCTCAACGCGATGCAGGTTGAAAGGATCAAGCTGGGCGAGGAGCTGATTGACGGCGCCGTGCCCGGCTTGCGCGTCACCAGGACGGCCGCGGGCCTGAGTTGGGGCTTGAGCGTCCGCGTAAGGGGCGCACGCCGATGGATCAGGGTCGGCGTCGGGATCGGGCTCGCCGAGGCCCGCAGAAGGGCCGAGCGTTTGCGCCAGGACATCGCCGACGGCAAGGACCCTGCTGAAGAGCGTGCGGCGGCAAAGCAGCGCCAGAGGGACGCTGTAAAGGGTCTGGGCACGCTCCGAGGCGTCGTAGACGCCTATTTTGAGCATCGTCCCGAGCTAAGGAGCGCCGCGACCCAACGCAAGGCGCTCATGCCCGTGTTCAAGGATTGCCTCGACAAGCCGGCGCTCGATCTCACTCCGCCGCTCGCGCAACTCGCCGTCGACAAGTGGGCGCGGACGCGGTCGGCGACGCTAGCGAGCCGCGCTGTGACTTATTTCAAGCCGCTGGCGAAATGGGCGGCGCGGCGCGGTTTGATGAGCGGCGGTTTCGGCGAGTTAGAGCGGCCGGCGCAGGCCGCGAGAAAACAGCTGGTTTTGTCCCAAGCGCGACGTCGGCAAGCTCCTACGCTCGCTCGGCGGATCATCCCGCGATGTCGCCATCCGGGTGATGCTCCTGACCGGCGCCCGCTGCAACGAGGCGTGCAAGGCGGCTTGGAGCGAGTTTGATCTCGACCGGGGAGTGTGGACGCTGCCGGGATGGCGGCGCAAGAACCCCAAGCCGGGACGGCTCCTGCCCGACCACGTTATGCCTTTGCCCGCAGGACTGGTCGCGCTGCTTAGGACGATAGGACCCGGCGAGCCCGACAAGCTTGCCTTCCCCGGCGCCCGCGGCGCCGTGATCGGCAACTGGCCGAAATGGACGCGGGAGATGAAGGCGAGGCTCGGGATCGACGCCACGCCGCATGCGTTCCGGCGGACCTTCAAGACCATGCTTGGCGAAGTTGGCGCGCCGCCATATGTCGGCTCGGCCGCATTGGGACACGCGCCGGGCGATGCCACCGCAAGCGCATACGACAAGGCGACCTATTTCGCCGAGCGTGTCGAGTACGTCGACCGTCTCGCTGATCGGCTCGACGTGCTTGAGGCGGACGGGAACGTCGTCCCCCTGCCGAGGCGGGCATGACCCATTAGTCTTCGCTGGCGAGCCGGTGCCCGGCTGACGAATTGGCCGCGATGGTCTGCCCGCACCGTCGCGCGCAGGAAACCGTCTCCCGCCTCCGAGGCCGTTCTGTGGCCCGCGACGAAGCCCTCCGCGTAGGCTCGCCCATCTTTTCGAACTTGCCGACGGATTGTCGGCTGCGAGTTAGCTGTGGACAAGTAGGAATGTTGGCCCGGGCGCAGTCTGGCCAAAACGATCTTGGGGCAAATTAATGGGGATCGCCTGAGACGCGCCGGATGGTCGGCGGTGTCAAACGGAGCGATCAAATGCCCTCATACCCCACTGAAGAAAAACGTCGCGCGTTATCACCGCGTGAGACGGAACGCACGTTAGGAATTTCCCATGCCAGTTTGTACAGGCTCATAAAGAGCGGGAAATTAAAGACGATCAAACTCGGCGGTCGCACGCTAATCCCTGTCGAAGTGATCGACGCGCTCTTGGCAGGGAGGGCGGGGTGACAACAAAACGAAACCCGGCCCCGCGCGCCAACGCGGGAAGCCGGGCGAATTTCAAAACCGAACCTAGGCAAAATAGGACATCAGCGGCGGGTTGCAAAGGCGGCCCTATCGACTTCGCTGAGATCAACCGCGCCGCCCTGGCGGCCTTCCCTGCCGTGCTGGCGCGCATACTTCCGGGCGGCAAGCGCATCGGAAAGGAAATCACCGCCCTCAATCCGCGCCGCGCCGACCGGCATCTCGGCTCGTTCCAAATCAATATCGAAACCGGCAAATGGGCAGACTTCGCCACCCGTGACGGGGGCGGCGATCCGATTAGTCTCGTCGCCTACGTTGAGAACGTCTCACAATCCGACGCTGCTCTCCGGTTGGCTCAAATGCTCGGCGTCGAGATCAAGCGGCGTTCGCGACGAGCCGCGCGCTATGAATGACGACACCGGCCGCTACTGCCCCCTTACCGACGATGAGAGGCGCAAGGCGGCGACGCTCAGGAGACGGCGAGCAAGCCGGAGGCGCCGACGATCCCGCCGCTCGACACCGGGAGCGCCGAGGACGCGGCAAGGAAGGTCTTTGGACGCAAGCCGCATGCGACATGGACGTATCGCACCGCGAAAGGCGAGCGTCTGTTCCATTTGGCGCGCTTAACGATGACGACGGCGGCAAGGAAATTCTCCCGCTGTGCTGGACCGGCAATGGCTGGAAAAACAAGGCGTGGCCAGCCCCGCGACCGCTCTACAATCTCGATAAAATCGCCCTGCGTCCCGACGCGAAAATCATCATTTGCGAAGGCGAGAAAGCGGCTGACGCGGCGGCGCTGATCTTCCCCGATTTCGTCGCGACCACATCGAGCGGCGGCGCGCAATCGGCGGCGCAAACCGATTGGGCGCCGCTCGCCGGGCGGCGCGTCTTGTTTGGCCGATACGGACAAGTCGGGGGCCGACTACGCATCGGAAGTCGTCGGGATACTTGCCGAGCTTGGTTGCGGAGTTTCAGTCCTCGACGCTCGAGGCGCTCGCGCCGTCGACCCGAAAGGCGGGGAGCGCCAGCCGACAAAGAAAGGCTGGGATGCCGCCGACGCGCTCGGCGAATGGCCGGACCTCGCCGCGCTCCGCGAGACGGCACTGAACTCGCCGCGCCTGTTGAAGCTCCGAGGCGTGGAGACGCCCAAGAACGAAGCGCGCTCGAGGGGCTCGCGGGCGGCGACTTGCGCCGTACATCGGGCTCGCCAAGGCCGACGCGGGCTTTCCGTTCGAACCCTCCGCGATTGAGGCGCTCGGCAAACTCGCGAAGGACCGCAGACCCGACTACGAGCGGTTGCGCTCGCGGCTTAAGTCGGAGACCGACGTCCGCGTTCCGGCGCTTGAGACCACGATGCAGGCCGAAAGCTCGAATGGTGTAGTCGGCGACGGCCTGCCGGGACGCCTAATCGATTTCGAAGAAATCGAGCCGTGGCCCGACCCCGTGGACGGCGCCCGGCTTTTGTCAGAGCTTGCCGAAGCTATTGGGAAATACGTCATCATGGAGCCACGCCAACGCGACGCCGTGGCGTTATGGGCGACGCACGCTCATGCGCACGACTTGCGCGACGCCTCGCCGCCGCTCGTTATCAAGTCGCCAACGATGCGCAGCGGCAAGACTAGGCTGATCGAGACCTCGGAGACGGCTCGTTCCCCGACCCCTCTCTCTGAGCGGGATAACGGTCGCATTTTTGGAGCGAGTCATCGAAACGCACCGTCCGACCATTCTCATCGACGAATACGACGCGCTGATGAGCGCCGATCCGGCGCTCGCCGAGGCGGCGCGGGCGCAACTCAACCGCTCCTCCCGACGGCGCGGCGCGCGTCGTTGGAAAGAACGTGCCTTTGCCCGGCGGTGGCTATGAGCCGCGCATGTTCTCGACTTGGGCGCCGACCGTCATCGCGGGCATCGGCGACCCCCCGGCCACCGTCATTGATCGCGCCATCGTGATCGACCTCAAGCGCAAGCTCTCGACGGAAAACGTCGAGCCGCTGCGCGAACGTGACGGCGAAGATCTCTGCGTGCTTAAGCGCAAGATCGCGCGTTTCGTCGCCGACAATGAAACCACGCTGCGCGCCATCGAGCCAGACCCGCCGCTTCCGGTCGACAACGACCGCGCCCGCGATATGTGGGAACCGTTGCTCGCCGCCGCCGACGTCGTCGGAGGCGACTGGCCTGAGCGAGCCCGCGAAGCCGGTAAGGCCCTTGTCGATGCAAGCGAACAAGGGCTCGGCGAAGGAAATGTCGACGTTCTGTTGCTCGGCGACATCCGCGAGATTTTCGCTCACGAGGTTCCGCCTGACAGCGAGGCTGGTCGGGAAGGGCCGGGACGGCCGGACGATGGGCCGAAGCTCGCGACCAAGGACCTCCTCGAAAAATTGCACGGGCTTGAAGAGCGCCTTGGGGCGCTTGGGGCCGCGCGAGGAAGCCCATGACCGACAAGGCGCTTGGAGACCGGTTGCGGCCATACGGCGTCCGTTCGCGCACCATCCGCGTCGGGACATCGACGCCCAAGGGCTACTATCTGCGCACGTTCCAAGACGCCTTCGCGCGCTATCTGCCTACATCCCCCCTCTCAAAACGCCACACCGCAACAAATGCCGCAAAACAAGGGGAAAGCGAGGATTTTGACCCGCCACAAATTTCGAATTTGTTGCGGACCGAAAACGCCGGAAACCCCAAGGAGACAGGGGTTTGTGGCGGTGTGGCGGATGAAAACGGGGGGGAGCCCCTATTGCGGGGAATGAGAGTGGCGGGAGCTCGCCGGAGCCCCCTCTTAAGTGGACCGGCGAACTGTGAACGCCGCCGACAAGGCCGTAAAACTCGCCGAACGGCATGGCGTCGGCGTCCGCCTCAACGCAACCGGCGACGGCCTTGCTCTGGAGGCGGAGGCCGCGCCGCCATCCGACCTCATCGAGGTTCTCAGGGAGGCCAAGGCTGAAATTGTCGCCGCGCTTCGCCGCCAAGCCGTCGTGCAATGGGTCAACGAGCGGTTCGTCTCGTCGTCCGCCGGACGTCTGCGCCGCCGGATGCGGCAAACCGGGTCTGCCGCTCGCGCCGCTCATCCCGGTCTTTGTCGGAGAGGATGAGGCTTGGTTCCATGAACGGTGTTACCGTCACTGGCTTGAAAGGCGATGCGAAGAGGCGGCAGTGTCTCTTGAGGATCGTTGGGCTTGGGAGCGTGAAGCGAAAGCAGTTTCGTCAACTGCTGGGGCTCACGCCTCCGAGGGTCCCCCGCAGGCGTCACGGGGCTTCAGAGCAGGACCAATTGACCGACGAGCCTGAGACGGAGCCATAGCAGTATCGCGGTTTGGTCGCCGCCCACACCATGGCATCGCTGTTGTTTCGGCTTCGCTCTTCGGTGGTGGCTGAACTACCGCTTCAGCGACGGCCAATTGCCCTGCATCCTTGGACATCCTCCGGCGTCCACGGCGTCGGCGATCAGCCGGATCTTGGCTTCAGCGACAGCGAGTAAGTCGCCGTTGTTTCCCACCCGCGCGCACCACCGGATCGGTGATGGCGAGCTTGCACTCGACCATGGCGCGAAACGAGTGCTTTGCCTCACAGGCGTTGATGGCTGCGTGTTGTTCTGGGGTGAACTGCTGACATCTGGCAGCGCAAAGCGCGATGCCCAAAAGAGGGACAAATTTTACAAGGTTCAGCATTTCGAAGTTTCCCTTCCATCTGGGCCGCGTTAGGCCCGAAGCCACTTCGCCGATGTAGCGGCGCTATCGTCGCCACGCCTGCTTTTGCTTGCCGTTCTTCTGCTTTTTTACGCCACCGATTGGCGCGCACGGTGGGAGAGCGTACTTCGGCGATCTTCGCCCCGTCGCGGACCTCTTCGTCGTTCGCGGTGGCTCACCCGAACACCAGTTGGCTGTTGGCGGTGTCGATGGTGAACTTGCCCATCTGGTTGAGGGCCGGGAGCGACAGCAGCATGTCGTCATCGTTCGGGTTGATGACGGCTCGCACGTTGGTGGCGACATGCGTCCCGAGCGCGATCTGGCGGATGATGATGCAGTCCACCGTCTCCGTTGCCCTCCGGCCAGCCCGACTTCGCCTTGACCGGCTTCAATGGCTTCGCCGCTGGCGAGGAGCGCCTGTGCGACCGAGGCATTGACCGAAGCGACCGAAGCGCCGGTGTCGATGAGCATGGTCGCCGAGATCGAGCCGATCATGGCTGAGACGTGGGCGCGCGTGCCATCGGTGAAGATCGGGACGGCGTTCGGGTCGACCACTGGCGCTGGCGTGTAGGCTGGAGTGTCGTCGCCTTGCGCGACGGCTGTGTCGCCGCCTTGCGGCGGGTTCCAGACCCACTTCTGGAGGGTGTTGCCGTAGCAGTCCCAAGTCGTAGCGGGCTCGGCCAAGAAGCAATAGAATGCTTGGTGGGTGCCATTGTTGCTTTCGACCATCTTCGCCTGCACGCGCGGGCGCAGTTCCCATTCCCAAGCGCAGAGGCCGTCCGCACAATAGTGCTGGACGTTGCCTGATTTGGCCGCCTGGTCGAGCAACTTGTTCCACTTGGCACGAAACTGTTCGATGGTCTGGACATTGTCCTCCACCGCGCTGTTCGTGCCGTTAGGCTCGGCATGGCTCGGCGCGGCGAAGGCGGTGAGGTTCAGAGCCGCAGCGGCGGCCACGAGTATTGCCCCATGTGTCATAGTTCAGGTTTCCTTCAAATCGCTGCGGATAGCTCGTCGGGATTGCCCAACGAAATAATGGCGGCGTCGTCGCCGAGTTTGCTGTTGCGCGCCAATCTTCTGCTTTTTTCCGCCAATCGGCGGCCTTTGCGGAGCCTTCGCTCGACCGATGGCAACCAAAAAGCAGAAAATTCGCAGAGGGAAACAAACGCGCGCAGGGCGCGCGTCGTACATCCCTGTCCAATAGCCCTCCCTAGCGGGGG
>CAWIKX010000017.1:0-102932 GCA_963836695.1 uncultured Alphaproteobacteria bacterium | reverse complement strand
GCCACTATAATAGGATAATCTCACTACTTTACTACAATACGGCAAACGCCCAAGTTTGTCTCTACGAAAACTTGGAGATCTTGCTCATGCGCGTGTTTGTCACTGGCGCTACCGGGTTCATCGGCTCACTCGTCGTCAAGGAATTGGTCGGCGCGGGCCATCAGGTGATCGGCGTCTATCGTTCGGAAGAGAAGGCGCCGGCGCTCGCCGCCGCAGGCGCTGAGGTCTATCGCGGGTCGATCGACGATCCGGACAGCCTGAAGGACGGCGCCTCCCGCTCGGACGGCGTCATCCATCTTGCCTTCAACCATGACTTCTCGAAGTTCGCGGCGAATTGCGAAACCGATCGGCGCGTCATCGAGGCGGTCGGTTCAGTGCTCGCGGGCTCCAGTCGGCCGTTCATCGTGACTTCGGGGACCGCGATCGCCAAGGTCGCGCCCGGCGAGCTGGCGACAGAGGACGCTCCCTCGATCAGCTCCAATGACTTCCCTCGCGCGGTTTCCGAGGAGGCGACCGCCGACCTCGCCGCGAATGGGGTGAAGACAGCCGTAGTTCGCTTGCCCCAGGTTCACGACCCGGAGCGACAAGGGCTCATTAGCCCCTGGATCGCGATCGCGCGAGAAAAGGGCATCTTTGCTTATGTCGGAGACGGGCGTAACCGCTGGCCTGCGGCGCACGTTTCCGATGTCGCTCGCCTCTACAGGCTGGCGGTCGAAAAGGCGGAGACGGGCGCAGTCTACAACGCGGTCGCAGAGGAAGGCGTACCGGCGCGCGATATTGCAGAAACCATTGGTCGGCGCCTGAAGCTGCCGGTGAAATCTATCTCGTCGCAGGAGGCGGCGGGCTATTTCGGCTGGCTTGCCCATCTGGCGGCGCGCGACATGCCTGCCTCAGGCGAGAAGACGCAGAAGGAACTCGGATGGCGGCCAACCGGCCCCGGGTTGATCACGGATCTCGAACGTTTGCCCGTCTGACGGGAAAACCGTAGGGGCGATCGGCTCTGCGGCGCCTTCGCGGCGCCGCTCTCAGACCACTCGACTAGCGGCGGCCAGCCGTTTGCAAGCCCGCCTCTTCGCCTCCGCCCGGTTTTGTGCGATAATCTTGCGAGCGATTTGGCTGCGCAAGGAGGAAATCCATGATTTGTTCGAGTTTGGTGAAAAGCGCCTGTGTGGCGATCGCACTTTCCGGCTTCAGTCCGCCTCAGGCTGGCGCGATCGAAATGCAAGGGTCCAACCCGGCGCCAATGCTGAACGACGGGATGATCTCGAAAGCGTATATCGCGCATCGCGGCGTGACGGCTGTGGGGCCGCGCGGCGGCGTCTACCATCGCGGCGGGACCGCGGTCGGCGGCTATCGGGGGGGCGCCTATCGCGGCGGAGTTTATCGTGGCGGCGTTTACCGCGGCGGCAGGCGTCTACCGCGGCGGTTACGGCGGCTGGGCGCGGCCCGGCTGGTATCGCTGGGGACCGGGCGGCGCGATCGCGGCCGGCGCCGCAGTCGGCGTGCTCGCAGCAGGAGCTGCGGCGGCCTATGCGGGCTCTGCACCCGCGCCGGGCTTGTGCTGGTACTATACCGATCCGAGCTATCGCAACGGCTTCTGGGACGCCTGCTAGCCGCCAAACGCAATTGGGTCCAAGAGGGGCGGCCGACGATCGGTCGCCCCTAGGATTCCGGGGCTTCCACTCGCTTCTCGGGCACGGCGCTGATATTCGTCCACCGCTTCGCCTACCGTCGCGAAGAAGAAGTGTTCGCCGATCTGATCTAACAGCCCGAATCGTTTGAGTTTGTCCTTCACCGGATCTTTGAGTTCGGCGAAGCACAGTCTCGTCGCTGGACGCTGGAGCGTTTCCCTCAGCTCTGACAACATGTCGGCTGCAGTGACATCGACGCTTGTCACCGGCTCCGCCGCGACAACAAGCCACTCGACGGCCGCTGGCGCCGTCGCCACTGCGTCGAGCGCTTGATCCTTGAAGAACTCGGCATTTGCGAAAAAAAGTGGCGCATCCCAGCGGAACAATACGAGCCCTGGGACCTGACGCGCGTTGGCATAGCGCGTGACGTCATGATAGCCCCTGACGCCCTCGACGCGTCCCAACACCGCAGAATGCGGACGCCAGCCATCCCAGAGAAACTCAAGCACTGCGATCACCACTGCGATGCCGACACCCTGGATGGCGCCAAATACGGCGACGCCCGCAAAGCACAGCATGGACAGCCAAAACTCCCACTGCTGAATTCTGAAGAGCCGCTTGACGTCAGAGAACTCAAACAGCCCGATCGCCGACGAGATGACGACGGCAGCCAACGCGGCGGTTGGAACATGCTTGAGAAGGTCCGGCGCCGATAACAGGATGAGAGCGACCACAAGCGCGCCGGTGACGCCAGTCAATTGCGTTCTCGACCCGGCGGCCTCAGCGACCGGGGTCCGCGAGGAGCTGCTGCTGACCGGGAACCCTTGGAACAATCCTGCCGCGAGATTGGCCGCGCCGAGCCCCACCATCTCCTGATTGGGATCGACCCGCGAGCCCGTTCGCGCAGCGTAGGTGCGGGAAAGCACGCTCGTGTCGGCGAACGACACCAACGAAACGGCCAAGCCGCCAATGACCACGGAACTAAGTCAGCGAATGGAATCCACGGAATTGAAAACGTGGGCAGGCCGCCGGGCAACGAACCGAGCACCGAGACATCCGCGCGCTCCGCGAGGTTGAAGAAGTAGACGACCGCGGTCGCGCCAATCATCGCGACCAGGATGCCGGGAAAGCGCTTGCGACTCTTCACAAGCAAAATCACCGCAAGAGTGGCGGCTCCGAGCGCGAACTCAACCCAATTGACCTTCCCGCCAGCGATCGCGCTGGCGATTGACCAAAGGTCTCTCAAAGGTCCCGCGCTACTGATCTTAAACCCGAACAGTTTGGGTAGCTGACTGATCAGCACAGTCAGCGCGATTTCATTCATGTAGCCGTAGCGGATCGGCTTCGACAGAAGCTCGGTTACGAAGCCAAGCCGAGCGATCCCGGCGACGGTAAGGATCGCCCCCGAGACAAGCGCCATCACCCCGGCGATCGCGATCGCACGATGCGGATCGCCGCCCGATAGCGGCGCAACGACCCCGAATATAACGGCCGCCAATGAGGAATCCGGTCCGAGCACCAAAATCCGACTGGGCCCGAAAAGCGCGTAGGCCAACAAACAGGCAATTGTAGCGTAGAGGCCGTAAATTGCTCCGACGCCAGACGCGACCGCGTAGGCGATGCCAACGGGCGCCAACATCGTCGCCAAAACGAGTTCCGCGACGAGATCGCGCGCCGCCCAAGCTGGTTCATAGCTTCGCAACATAGCCAAGCCGGGCAACCATCGACCCCAGCCTGTCCTAGCGGCATTCGAACCGAAATCGCTCACCAGTCACGGTCCCGCGAGTCGCGGCGGCCAGTCAAAGGCGTCGCGATTGGCGTGGGAACATATCATCACGGGTCGTAGCCGCCGAGTGGCGGCGCGCCCGACCGCGATAACGAGCGCGCGGCCTTTGGCCTGTTTCCATCCTCGAGCCTGGCCTTGCCAAACGCCGCTGATTGCCGCCAAGCTCTCGCCGAACCGCCCTCACCGCGCGATTGAGCAAACTCATGATCCCCAATGCGCCCCGTCTCTTCGACTTCGACCTCGGCGAGAGCGCCGCGATGATCCGCGACAGCGCCAGGACCTTCGCCGAGAAGGAGATTGCCCCGCGCGCCGCGCAGATCGACCGCGACAACGCGTTCCCACGCGACCTCTGGCCCAAGATGGGGGAACTCGGCCTGCACGGGATCACCGCGCCTGAGGAATATGGCGGCCTAGGCCTGGGCTATCTCGAACATTGCGTCGCGATGGAGGAAGTCTCGCGCGCCTCGGGATCGGTCGGGCTGTCCTACGGGGCGCATTCCAACCTCTGCGTCAACCAGATCGTGCGCAACGGCAATGAGGAGCAGAAGGCGCGCTATCTGCCGAAGCTCATCTCCGGCGAGCACATCGGCGCGCTCGCGATGTCGGAGCCAAACGCGGGCTCCGACGTCGTGTCGATGACCACCCGCGCCGAACGCAAGGGCGACCGCTACGTCATCAATGGCTCGAAGATGTGGATCACCAACGGTCCCCTCGCCGAGACCCTCGTCGTCTACGCCAAGACCGATCCCGCAGCGAACGCGCGCGGCATCACCGCCTTCATTATCGAGCGCGGCACGAAGGGCTTTTCGCAAGGAACGAAGCTTGACAAGCTCGGCATGCGAGGCTCCGACACTGCCGAGCTCATCTTCGCCGACTGCGAAGTTCCGACGGAGAATGTGCTGGGCAAAATCGGCCGGGGCGTCAACGTGCTGATGAGCGGCCTCGACTATGAGCGCGTCGTGCTGGCAGCGGGTCCGCTCGGCCTCATGCAGGCTGCGCTCGACGTCGTCCTCCCCTATGTCCACGAGCGCAAGCAGTTCGGTCAAGCGATCGGCACTTTCCAGTTGGTGCAGGGCAAGCTTGCCGACATGTACGTGACGATGAATGCGGCAAAGGCTTACGTCTATGCCGTCGCCAAGGCTTGCGACCGCGGCCAAACGACGCGCGAGGACGCAGCGGGCGCGATTCTCTACGCCGCCGAGCGCGCGACCCAGGTCGCCCTCGACGCGATCCAGGTCTTAGGCGGAAACGGCTACACCAACGATTATCCGCTCGGGCGTGTGCTGCGCGACGCGAAGCTTTACGAGATCGGCGCCGGCACGAGCGAGATTAGGCGCATGCTGATCGGGCGCGAGCTCTTCGAAAAAAGCGCGTAAGCCGATGGATTCAGCTCTACTTGGCCGAAATCCAAAGGTCATGCCCCTGCAACGCTGGGCGAAATGCTGCCTCGCGCGATCACGCCGATGGTTACCAGGGCTCGCTCAAGACATGCCCGTTGTTTGTTCGCGAACATCGGCGAATGAAGAGAGCCAAGATGCGATTGTTCCTAGCCGCCGCGGCAATTCTTTGCATGGCATTGGAGGCCGGCACCGAAACGCTCGATTGCACTCATATCGTCTACGAAGACGACCTCTCAAGTCTTTCTCTCGGCCGGGTCACGGCGGGCCGCCGCGTGAACTTCGTGCTCGGCGCACTCGAGCGCCAAGGCTGTCCTTCGGACGCGCCAGAGTGCCGCAGCCCCGCCTTTCTGCTCCCCGGAGATGCAGTCGTGTTCGACAGCGGTTTCACGAGTGCAGGCCTGAGCTGCATCACCTTCGTCGATCGAAAGGGCCAGGAGACGAGCGGCTGGCTTCCGACAGCGCGGATCGCGCTTACGGCAAGCGCGCCGAATTGGATCGGCCGCTGGAAACGGAATACGAGCGCGGAAATCGACATCACGCCCAAATCCAGTGGCAACGCTGAGGTCAACGGTAGTGCGACCTGGGGCTCCGGCGCAGCAACCCACGAGGGCGGCATTTCCGCAGTGATCGACACAGCGCGCGATACGCAGGCCTTCGCCTTGAACAGTGAGGAACAAATCCTGTTCGAAAAGGCTGGGAAGTACGATTGCGCCGTGCGGCTGAGGCAACTCGGCCCCTACCTATTCGCCGTGGACAATCAGAATTGCGGTGGGGCCAATGTCTCGTTCACCGGACTTTATCGGCGGCGCTGACGGAAAACGCCGATGCGAGGGTCTGAGCGATGCAACCAACAGCCGGTAACAAACTCGGTCGTCTTCAGCGCTATTCGATACCCCTCGGCGAGCGGCCCTCCAATCGCAGAGCGCCTGTCCCAGTTAGTTCTTAAGCGCATCGGCGACAGCGGCCAGAGCGCGTGCTCGCATCACGGAATTGCCAATCGTATTGGAGCGCGGGAGCTCGGCGGCGGGGATCTTGTCGCGAAGGATAACAAGATCCGAGAGAGGGAACAGCGCGCGGTCCAAGAGGACAGGGCGATGCACCGAATGCCGAATCAAATCGTCAGCGATTGAACCGCTCGTCCGTGATCTCATCGACTTTGATGGGAACGCCTTCCTTCGCCGAGCAGATCGCCGCCATCGTCGTCTGAATCTCTCTCAGACCGTCGCGGCCGGTGTATCGGGGAGCTTGGCCGCTCGTGAGCGCGTCAATGAATTCGTATATCTGATTCCTGTGCGCGCGACTGTAGTAGGAAACTTCGGACTGCCAAATGTCGTCGCCGCCTTCGTCGAAGCGGAAGGTCAGCGTTTCTTTGTTCTTGCGATGAAGGATCAGATGGACGTTCTCGCCGTTCCATTGCAAGCCCTTGCCACCTTCTCCGAGGACCTCGATCATACCCTTGTCGCCGATGACGCTGACCGAGAACCCATACATCGGGTCATATTTACCGTTCAGCGACTCCGCTCTCATCCAGACCCCTTGGCAAGCCGGATCTTCGTAGGTCCAAGTCATGATCGGAATGTCTCCCGTACGCTCGGGCCGGTAAATATTCATGTTCGCCCGGTCCAAAGCATGTTTCGTCGCGTCATGCATCCAGGAGATGTCGGATTTTAGAGAGTAGACCTCTTTGATCTTCGACTCGTTCATCAGATATTTGGCGGTCGCGAAAAAATGCACGCAATGATCGAACATCCAGGGAAAACCGGCGCCCCCCGCTTTTTTGGAATCCATTCGCCAGCCGCGATGCTGGTCGGTCACCTCGCGACGGTCGTCCAGCACGCCAGGCCGCTCAACCCAGGCGCCAAATCGCTGGCGAATTTGTTGGGGCTTTCCAATCTCGCCGGCGTCGATGAGCTGCCGCGCCTTGATGATTGAACTCATGAAGATGTAGGACTCGCCCACCATCAAGGTGACGCCGCGTGCCTCGGCTTCCTTGCAGACCGCCTCTCCCTCTTTGAGGGTAAGGCAGAACGGCTTCTCACAAAGAACGTTCTTCCCGGCTCTTATCGCGGCGATCGACATCGGCGCGTGCAACAAGGTCGGGGTCGTGATGTCAACCGTGTTGATGTCTTCGCTTTTCAGCATCTCCTCATAGGAAGTATAGGTGTTCTTGATCCCAAACTCGTCAGCCACCGCCTTGGCTCGGGCGCCATCCAGATCGCAGACTGCAATCACTTCGGCCCTTGGATCGGATTGATAGGCTTTGATATGCGAATCACAGACCATGCCTAAGCCGACAATGCCGTTTTTTACTTTTGCTAGTTTCATTGCCTGACCCGTTCGTATTGGGGCCTCGTGACTGCGAGCCGGCCACGAAATACGGTAGAGCAGGATAAGAAGGCAAGCGAGGCGGACCAGCTCGCAGGCTGACCGCGGGAGCCTCAAGCCTTCTTCGTATCCCAAGGAATGCTCAGGGATGAGCAAGCGGTTCGCGCGCGCGCACGCGCCATTTCACTGCCGACGGACTGGCTGTAGCGCTCCGCGACGGCCCTTGGGTGGAGGGTGCCGCATGTCTCTATGCCGATCAATCCCTCCAATTCGTGAAGCGAGAAAGGACCAGAGGCCTGGGCGGATGACCGAGTTCTCGTCTTCAGTTCGAGGTCTCGTCTTTGCGGTCGATTTCGGCCTCACTCACCGGTCTCAATCGCCGCACGACACGCACTCAAAAATTTCGCCACACGGCGACAGTGACGCCGTGCTCGGTGTTGGTCTTCACCGTCCATACAGTCGAGAACACTCCGGCCTGGAGGGACCACTTGTCGTTGAGCGCGTAGACGACGCTCGCCTCCACCACCGACTGGCGCCAGGCGGGGAATGTCGGGTTCTTCGTCGACATGGAGATCGTCGTGAAGTCCTGAAGCATCACCATGATCTTGGGCGTGAACTTGAATCCGACCGTCAGGTCCCCATGCCATTCGTCTGGCGGGCCTTCGGTGCGGAGGCGATAGGCGACTTCGGCATCGAGAAAGCCGGGGACGCCGTAGATCGCGAAGTTGCGGCCGGCGTTGAGGCGCGCTTCGCCTGCCCATCCGGTGTTGCCCTCTTGAGCCGGCGCGTGCGAATCATGCGCTCCCGGAATGAACGCTGTCGCCTCACCAGAGAATATCCATTCGCCGGTCGACCAGAGCTTCTGCCTCAGGCCCAGGCCCGAATAGTCGAGGCCGTTGTAGGTGTTCGGCGTCGGCTGCCCGATCGAATAATGTTCGAAGGCTGTCTCGCCATAAGCGGTGAGCGAGTTGGTGAGTTCGTATTGAACGTAGGTCTGCGCGTCGAAGCGGCTTTGGTTGGCGGGAGGATTGCCGCCCCAGGGCGGCCCGAATCCGGTCCAGCCGTACAAGGTCGCGATCACCTGCCCAGTTCCCTGCGGCAAGGTCCAGGCGCCGCCAAATGCGCTCGTCGACGCGCCGACGATAAACGCGAGCGCGCCTGCGGCAGCCCACCAACGGTTCGGGCCAGCGCGGGCCAAGACCATGCCCCCCAACGCAAACGACGCAGTCCGACAGGACTCTGAACAACCACAGAACAGAAGCGGCAAGTTTCCGCTACGTCAAGCGTAAATTGCGGTCGTCGCGACAAAAAGCGTAATACACGCAACGGGTTGCGCGTTATTTACGAGCTCGGACAACTCGGCCGCGAGGTCCGCGACCGCCCTGTCTAGGGAAATCGGTCCGTCTTGATTGGGCTGAGGCTGAGCTTCGTCCCTGCTCGCGCCTGAGCGCTCCTTCTGATAGAAAGCGCCGTGGTCAATTCGCGCCTTCAATCGCGCGCGTCGTTGGTTGCCCCCCAGGATGCGCCGCCTGTCGAATGGGTCGTCACCTCCGGACTGACGCAATACGCCGACGCGCTCACGGAGATGGAGACGCGCGCCAACGCGATCGCGCGCGGAGACGCTCCGGAACGGGTATGGCTCATAGAGCATCCGGCGCTCTACACGGCTGGGACCAGCGCCAAGGAGAGCGACCTCGTCGAAGCCCGCTTTCCGGTGCATCGCGCGGGACGCGGCGGCCAATTCACCTATCACGGACCTGGGCAGCGGGTCGTCTACGTTATGCTCGACCTCAAACGCCGCCGACCCGACGTGAGGGCCTATGTCGTCTCGCTTGAACGCTGGTTGATCGAGACGCTGAAAGCGTTCGACGTCGAGGGCGAGACGCGCGAAGCCCGTGTCGGCGTATGGGTCGCGCGACCCGATAAGCCGGCGTCGGCGCTAGGCGAAACAGCCGAGGACAAGATCGCCGCCATCGGCGTGCGCGTGCGCCGATGGGCGACGATGCATGGCGTCGCGCTTAACGTCGATCCCGATCTTACGCATTTTTCCGGCATCGTCCCGTGCGGCGTCGCCGAACCGCACCTGGGCGTCACCAGTCTCGCCGACCTCGGGCGCTCCACGACCATAGCGCAAGCGGATGCGGCGCTGCGCGCGGCGTTCGAGGAGGTGTTTGGCCCCACCCGATCGGGCTAGCAGAACCGCGCGACGAGTTGCCCGCGCGACCGCCCGAAACTATAGGCCTAACATGGCTCCTCTGATTGGACTTCCGGAGGGAAGCCGGAGAGCGTTGTGGGCGCGCCTCTACGCACGACGGCGCCTGCTCAGCGACCTTGCGGCCCCACTCGCGCCAATGCACTATGCGCTGATCGGCGAGGGTCTCGGCTATCGCCCGAACGCGTTCTTCGACCCGAACCATTTTCGCGCCCATGCGAACATCCCGAAGGACCCAAGCCGGGGCTTGCTCGAAACCTACCTCGCCCGTGCCGAACCCGATGCCCCCTCCCCCTCCGCCGAATTCGACCATAGCTGGTACGTGTCGCAGAATCCGGATTGGGCGCACGAGCCATCCCCATCCGTTTCTGCACTTTCTCGAGCGCGGACTGCGCGCCGGCAGGCGCCCTCGAGCGGATATCGATGTTGAATTCGTCCGCGACATCACCCGGGGCGTAAAGCCCCGCTCGCTTGAAGAGGCTGCCTTCCGAGTCTTCGACCGCTCGCTCAGCGACGGCGAAATGGGTCCGCCGCTCAATCGGCAGGATTTAAGGGAGCGCCAGGACCGTTTCTATGCCGATGGCCAACTGCGCATCGAACGCGAGGCGGCCCGCCCGAATTGCAACGTCCTTGTCTTCGTTCAGTGTGGCAAAGACTTTGACGCAGCCTACCTCGAGGAGCCGCGCACCTATGACGTTCTCCTCAACTATTATCGCGAGGGAACCGTCAATCCGAAAGCCGATATCGCCGTTCTCCAGGCCGGAACCAAAACGACCTCCATTCGGCGCCTGCTCGAGTTCCGGCCTGATCTCATCCTCCGCTACCAGGCGGTCCTGTTTCTCGACGACGACGTTGAAATCGACACGTCGGGGATCGAGGCTCTTTTCCGCGTGATGGCCGCCGAAAAGCTCGATCTGGCGCAGCCGGCGCTCACCGCAGATTCGGCGACGGCCTATCCATTCTTGAAACGACCCTCCGCCGGCTCCGGCGTCACCCGAGTGTCTTCAGTCGAGATCATGGCGCCGGCGCTGACGCGCCGCGCCCTCGAATGCACGAGATGGGCGTTCGCCGAATTGGTCAGCGGCTGGGGCAGCGACCTGCTTCTGGGGCCGGTGGTCCGCTCGGCCTTCGGACCGTACAGCGTAGGGGCGATCGGCTCGGTCGCCGTACGGCACGCGGCGCCGGTGGATCTCAACGCCGGCGCCTTTTACGCCTTTCTGCGCCGCTATGGCGTCGATCCCGGCCACGAGGCGAACCGGGTCGCCGTCGACTTCGGCGTAGAGCGATTTTTGCGGCCGCTCGCGCCGGGCGAAACGGGAGAATCTTGTCGGGCGCCGCTCGACCGTGAGCATCCTCATCCTCAAAGCAAAGGCGGATGAGTACGAGCAGGTCTCGGCAGGACTATGGGCTCCCGCGCCGCTGCTCATCCACTTGACAAGTGTGGCGTATCTTCGATCTTGGCGGCTTCACGAGCGACATAAGCGACATGCGACGGGCGCACGAGGCAAGACTTTACGCACTGACCACGGCGACCGCTTGCGCGCTGGCGCTGCTCGCCGGAGTTGTCGGCGCGCCGACACGGGCCGTGATGCAGAATCTGGTCTTCGACCAGTACCAGCGCTGGAAGCCGCGAGCTTACGCCTTCGACCAACCCGTCCGCATCGTCGCGATCGACGACGAATTGCTCAAGCGGCTCGGGCAGTGGCCATGGCCTCACGAGCGCCTTGCCGCGCTTGTCGATAATTTGAAACGCGCAGGGGCCGCGGCCATCGCATTCGATTTCCTGTTCTCGGAAAAGGATCGCGGCGACGCTACGGCCCCAGCGGACAACACTCCCGACGCCGCCTTTGCGCGGTCAATGGACGACGGGGCCGTCGTCGTCGGCAGCTTCGTCTCCGACGCGCCCAGTGGCGCCAGCGGTTCGGCCAAGGCGGGATTCGTCACCGCCGGCGACGACGCAGCGAAGTTCTTAACGCCATCGCCGGGACTTCTCATGCCTCTGCCCGAGCTGGCGCAGCATGCGGCGGGAATCGGCTTTCTCAACTGGCGGCCGGACGACGACAGGGTCGTGCGGCGGGTGCCGCTCATCCTCAATGTGAACGGCGCCTTGCAGCCGAGTCTCGCCATGGAGGCTTTGCGAGTCGCGCAGGGCGCCTCGACCTATGTCGTCAAGTCGTTGAACGCCAGCGGCGAAACGGCCTTCGGACAAGAGTACGGGGTGGTGGCGATCCGCGACGGCGATCTAATGATTCCGACGAACGCCGCGGGAGACGTCAGGGTCTATTTCGCGAAAGCCGACCCGCGCCGCACGCTTCCGGCCTGGAAGGCGCTCGACCCGAAAGCGGATCTCAGCGACCTCCGCGGCAAGATCGTGTTCTTCGGCGCCTCCGCGGCGCTGCTCTCGGACATCGTCGCCACTCCGCTATCTCGATCGATGCCGGGGGTTGAAGCTCACGCGCAGATCGTCGAACAGCTCTTAAGCGGGCAGACGCTGACTCGGCCGGATTGGGCTCCGAGCGCAGAGTGGATGGCGACGGCGCTGATCTGCGCGATCCTCGTGGCGACGACATGGATTCTGGGCCCCTACCTAGCCGCGCTCGCATTCGCAGCCGTCATCGGCGCGATTGTCGCGGTGAGTTGGTTCGCGTTTTCGCGTCACGGACTGCTGATCGAGCCGACCTATCCGGCGTTTTCCGCTGCAGCGGTCTATTTTACCGGCGTTTCGACCCTCTACGCGGTAAAGCGCCATCAGGAGCGCGCAATCCGTTCGGCCTTTGGCCGGTTTGTCGCGCCCGCCGTGGTGGCGCGGCTTGCGGAAATGCCTGGGGCCCTCGAGCTCGGCGGCTTGCAGCGCGAGCTGACGCTGCTCTTCTGCGACATCCGATCGTTCACGACGATCTCGGAGGGGTTCAACGCGTCCGAGCTCACCCATTTCCTCAACGAATATCTGACCCCGATGACCGACGCCATTCTCGACCGGATGGGCACCGTCGACAAATACATGGGCGACGCCATTATGGCATTCTGGAACGCGCCGCTCGACGATAGCGATCATGCGGCGCATGCCGTTGAGTCGGCGCTCACGATGCGTGATACGCTGGTCACGCTGAACGAAACCTGGCGCAGTCGCGCCGAGACCGATGGGCGACCGTTCAAACCAGTGCGCTTCGGCATCGGACTCAATTCAGGCGAATGCTGCGTCGGTAACCTGGGCTCGCTGCGGCGGTTCGACTATTCGGCGATTGGCGACGAAGTGAACGTCGCGTCGCGTCTCGAAGGCGCCTGTAAGACTTTCGAGGTCGATATCATTGGAAGCGAAACGGTCCGCTCCGAAGCGCCCGACTTCGCCTGGCTTGAGATCGATTCCGTGCTAGTCAAGGGGAAGACGCGCCCGGTTGGCCTTTATGCGCTTGCGGGAGATTCCACCGTCGCCCAAAGCGACGAATTCGGTGACCTCACCCGCCTTCATGCCGCGATGCTGTCGGCCTACCGGAACCGAGACTTCGCCGGCGCCATCTCTATGGCGAAGGAAGCCGCGGCTCGCGCGCCAGCTGCGGTTCGCGGCCTCTATTCGTATAACCTGCGCCGTTTCGGCCAATTGGCGGAGAGCGTTCAGGACCCCGATTGGCGGCCTCTCATCGCTCTGGACGAGAAATAGCCTCGATCTAAAAACGATCGGGCGTATGCATGGGCGAAACGTGACGAATCGCCCATGCCCTGAACAACGCAGGCGCAAAGGTTTGTAGCCAGCGCAGCTCGCCAGCCTTGAAACCGGCGCGGCTACATCTGCTTCTGCTGTTCTGTCTTGCTCTTCGAGGCATGGTAGCCAGCGGCGCCGGCATCAGCCTCGCACATATAGGCGCCCTGCTTCGTCGTGCCGAACCAACGCGAACCCGAGTAGTGGTAGGTGTGGGACTTGCCCTTGGTGTTGACCCACACAACCGTGTCGCCGGGACAGCGCGACTTGGCCTCCTGCTCCGAAGCAAATTGGCCCGCGCCGGTCGGGCGAGCGGCTTGCATGGGCTTTGGCTTCGGCTGATAGGCTGGCGCGAGAGGAGCGGGAGCCGGAGCTGGGGCGGGGGCCGCCACCGGAGCTGCCGCCGGCGCAGCTGCGCCCTCTTTCTCGGTGCGGCATTGTTTCAGGAACTGCTGCCACGTCAGGCCATTGGTGGTGTTGTTCGCCTTGGCTGCCTTCCAATCATCGCCGCATTGCTTCATGACGCTTTGCGCTTGCGCAGAGCCAATCGACGCCAGACCCACGGCGCCGGCGAACAAAAGGGCCGAAAGCGCGACCCTGAAAGACGTGCTGATCATCGTTAATCCCTCCGATATGGGCGCCCCGGCGATTTCGCCAGCCCTCTCCCGGCGCAGCGAGGCGCCGAGTTCATCCTCCTCATGCCTCCGTTCCACTGAACGCGACATGAACATTCGATGAAATCGATCCGGTCCGCCGGTCGAAGCCGGGGACTCGTTTGCGTCATGCGCCGCGGAGCCGCGCCCTAGCGAGCGCCGTCATATCATTCAAGCTTCCCGAAGCCGCAAGCGCCGCCCATCCTTTCTCCCCGAGAGGCTCCGCCGTCTGCCGGCGCGCGACATCGACGTCGACGTCCGACGCATCAGCACGCCGCGAGCCGATGCGCTCAAGGCGCGTCTCGAGAGGCGTTTCGAGAAACAGTCCCACAAAGGAAACGCCCACTTCCGCCGCCACCTTCGCCGCGGCGCCGCGCTCGCCGGCGGTCGCGAAGGTCGCGTCAAGCACGACCGCCTGCCCCGCTCGAAGCGCTATCCGGGCCTTGTCGATGAGTCCCTCATAGACGCCTCGCGTCACGTCGCTAGAATAGGCCGAGGCAGGCAATCGATCTGTCTGCTGGACTCCGAACATCGCCTTGCGCTCCACGTCGCTGCGCAGCCACAACGCCCCGGGCGCGCGTCCGATCTCGGGGGCCAGCGTACGGCCAAGCGCGCTCTTGCCGACGCCGGAGAGCCCGCCGATCGCAACGAGGCGGGGCGGAGCATAGCTAAGAAACTGGACCGCCCGATCGAAATAGCGGCGAGCAAGCGAGCGCGCTGCGTCGCGCCCTTCGCCCTCGAGCCGCTCTCCGCCTGCAGCCTCGACCTTGGCTCGGATGGCGGCGCGCAGGCTCAAGAATAGCGGCAGCGCAACGAGGCCGGTCAGCGCGTCTGGGGCTCTGGAGCGAGATAGCGGTTAAAGAGGCGGTTGGCGGCGGCCCGCAAGCCCCGCTCCTCCAGATCCATCAAAAGAAACGCCAGGTCGTAGAGAGAACGTCGCCAGTCGCGATCTCGTCCGAAAACTCGACGGCGTCGAACAGAGTTGGCCCGCCGTCGATGAGAACTATGTTGCGCAAGTGTAGATCGCCGTGACCGCGGCGAACGAAGCCAACCTCGCCACGCTTGAGTAGAATTGGGCGCACAGTTGCAATTGCGAGCTGCAAATCGTGGGTCAGCTTGCGCGCCGTCGGCGGGTTGAAGAGATCCGGCCATTGGGTGAAAATCGCGTGGCTCTGCTCGATGTAGGTCTCGAGCAAACGTGTTGCGGGCGAGCTCTGCCTGACTGGGGCGCGGGCGTGCACATGGCGGGTGGCGAGCGCCAGCATGTCCAGGACCGCGCCCGAAACGCTCCCCCGGTCAACGACGCGATCGAGCGTCGCGCTCTCGTCAAATCGCCGCATATGGACAGCCCACTCGATGATTTCCCCGTCGTGCCCAAGCGCGAGCGTCTGTCCTCGACGCGCAATCGGTAACGCCGACAGATACAATTGCGGCGCTGAGGCGCGGTTGACTTCGATTTCCGCCTCGCAGGCCTCACGACGCCTGTCGAGGGTCGACAGGTCCATGAACGGGAACTCGACCGCCCGTTTCACCTTGTAAACGTGGGCGCCAGCGAGAAAGACGACGGCGCCTGCTGTATCGACCCGCTCGACCGGTTCCCTCAATCCATGGGTCTTAGGATCGGCGAGAAACCGGAAAATGGCCTCCTGCGACTCCTCGGGAGCGTCGGAACGGTGGAGACTCATCGGTCGCGCGCCCAGTTGCTCGGATGGCAGGCCGCGCCGACCTATCTCGTCGCGCCTTGGACGCCGGTTGTCGTCGCCCTGGGCGGCCCGCTCATGATCGGCTCGGCATTCGGGCTCATCGACCGTAAGGGCGCTTCTGGCCTGCCTTGCATCGCTGACTGGCCTTTCGGCGTTCTTCCTCATGGTCTATCCGGGCGACTATGGCCATCAGGCGACTTGGCTCGCCTTCGTGAGCGCTCGAAGCCTCGCCGGCTCTGTCGCAAAACTGTCGCAGCCATGGTTGAACATCTGGCCTTGATCGCCGCCGTTCATCGTGGCGCTAGGGCCAATCAAGGGAAACCGACAAAATGAGCGCGGACAAGTCGAGCGCGAAACAAGGTTCGGTCAGCAAGCTCCAGAAGCGCGTGAACACCGAGATCCAGGACAGTCTTGACGAGGACATCGAGCTTGAGCTCGAGGATGAAGAGCTCGCCGACCTCCTGTCGGGGACCGAACATCTTGAGACGCACGATTCCTTGCCGCGGCGCCTCTATTTCAAGGAGCTGTTGCGCCTGCAGCGCGAGCTCATCAAGCTCCAGGACTGGGTCCAGGCCAAGAAGCTCAAGCTGGTCGTCATTTTCGAGGGGCGAGACTCGGCGGGCAAAGGCGGGGCGATCAAACGGGTCATGCAGCGTCTCAATCCGCGCGTTGTCCGCACGGTAGCGCTACCCGCACCCACCGAGCGCGAACGCAGCCAGTGGTACTTCCAGCGCTACGTTCCTCATCTCCCAGCTGGCGGCGAGATCGTGCTGTTCGACCGCAGCTGGTACAACCGCGCTGGCGTCGAACGGGTGATGGGTTTCTGCACCGACGAGGAATACGAGGACTTCTTCCAGTCCGCGCCGGAGTTCGAGCGCCTGCTCGTGCGTTCGGGGATTGTGTTGGTCAAATACTGGTTCTCGATCACTGACGATGAACAGCACCTGCGGTTCCTAATGCGCATCAACGATCCGCTGAAGCAGTGGAAGCTTTCGCCGATGGACCTTGAATCGCGCAGCCGCTGGGAGGCTTACACCAAGGCCAAAGAGATCATGCTCGAGCGCACGCACATCCCAGAGGCGCCATGGTGGGTGGTCGAGGCGGTCGACAAGAAGCGCGCCCGCCTCAATTGCATTGCCCACCTGCTGACCCGGGCGCCGTACCAGGAAGTGCCGCACGTGAAGCCGGTCCTGCCGGCGCGAGTGCACAATCCGGAGTACCACCGTCACCCCGTTCCGAAAGAGATATATGTGCCGGACCACTACGCCAGTCTAGCAGCGGAACACGCTGAGAAGATGGAGGCGGAAGCGCAGAGCGGCGAGGCGAAAGCGAGCGCGGGAACGTAAGCACCGCTACTCGGTCTTTCGAACGCGAAGGGCTTCGACAAGCAATTCTAACCGGTTGAAATGAGGCGCGCGCGTAAAGTGGCGCGCACTGTGGTGATCGAGGCCGAGCGTTCCCTCGGCAAGCCAAACGCCCCCTCAAATCTCGATCTCCCGGCCGATCTCGACCACCTGGTCGCAAGGCAATTCGAGATAGTCGCTGATCCGCTCGGCATTGCGACCCATCGCCGCGAACAACATTTCCTGCCAGCGAGCCATGCCCTTTCCATTCTCGCGCGGAATGACGGTTTCGTGGCCCACATAATAGGTCACGTCGTCGAGGTCGATTCCTGCGCCCTTCACCTTGCACTCCGCCAGGATCGCGTGAATGTCGGGTCGCTCCATGAAGCCGCGCCGCGCCTCCGCCCGCCAGAAATTCTCGTCGATGCGCTCGAGGATCAACCGCTCCGCGGGAGTCGTTCTGGGCACGGAGAGGACAGTTAGGGTCAGCGCTATCACTTGTTCGTGCAACGCCCGGTTCTGGCGCACGTGCCAAGCCATGACCGGCGGCGTCTGACCCTTGATGCGGCTGAAGAACACGGCCGTGCCTGGCACCCGCGCGACCTCGCCTGCATGCAGCTTTTCGAGAAGCGACGAGAGCGGCGTCAGGGCCGCTTCAACGCTGCGCTGGACCTCGACGGCGCCGCGATGCCAGATCCACATCACGCCGTAGACCAGGGAAGCCAGCAGCAGCGGAACCCAGCCGCCCTGCATCACCTTGGCCAGGTTGGCGGCGAGAAAGGCGCCGTCGATGATGATGAACAGTCCCGCGGCCGCGCCTGCGGCCCATGTCGACCAATTCCAGATCTCGCGCATGGCGATGAACAACAATACGCTCGTCATCAGCATCGTCGCCGAGACCGCGATGCCGTACGCGGCAGCAAGGTTGTCAGACCTTGCAAACCCGATCGTCAGGCCAAGGGTGACGATCATGAGCAACCAATTGACCACGCCGACGTAGATCTGGCCGTAGCCCTCCTCCGAAGTCTGAGTGATGTTCATGCGCGGCAGCCAGCCGAGTTGCATCGCCTGACGGGTCATCGAAAAGGCGCCCGTGATGATCGACTGACTCGCGATCACGGTAGCGATGGTCGCGAGCAGGATCATCGGCGTGAGGAGCGGCTGAGGGCAGAGCCGGTAGAAAATGTTGCCATCCGTTGGAGCGCCCGCGAGCACGATCGCGGCCTGTCCGGCATAGTTGAGAATAAGCGCCGGAAAGACGATGAGAATCCACGAGAGACGGATCGGCGTCGGTCCGAAATGGCCCATGTCGGCGTAGAGGGCTTCCGCCCCGGTCACGCACAGAAAGACCCCGCCCAGGACGAGAAACCCCTGAAAGCCGCTCCTCGTTAGATAGTTGAAGCCGTAAAGCGGATTGATCGCTGCGGCGACCGAAGGATGTTGGATAATTCCATGGACGCCCAGCGCCGCGATGACGATGAACCAAGCGAGCATGATCGGGCCGAAAGCTCGCCCGATCGCCGCCGTCCCGAACGGCTGGATCGCAAACAGCGCGAGCAGAATCGCCGACGCCGCAGGCAGCACGTAGCTTTGCAAGCTCGGCGCGATCTGCTCCACCCCTTCGAGCGCCGACAGCACCGAAATCGCGGGCGTGATTGCGCCGTCGCCGTAGATGAGCGCCGCGCCGAACAGGCCGGCGGCGACAATGAGCGGCCGTTGGCGCCGCTTCACGCCGAGGAGGGTCATCAACGCGATGATGCCGCCCTCGCCGTCGTTGTCGATGCGCATGGCGATATTGACGTATTTAACGGTCGTGATGAGGATCAGCGTCCAGACGATGAGCGACAGGGCGCCCAAGGTCGCCTCCGCGTCGGGACGGGGGCCCGTATAGTCGAGCACGG
This sequence comes from uncultured Alphaproteobacteria bacterium, assembly GCA_963836695.1. Taxonomy (GTDB): domain Bacteria; phylum Pseudomonadota; class Alphaproteobacteria; order Rhizobiales; family Beijerinckiaceae; genus Roseiarcus. The sequence goes on along the minus strand of CAWIKX010000017.1, from coordinate 84,281 downwards.
TCTTCAGCGTGTAGAGGGGACTCGTGCCGATGTCGCCGAACACCACGCCAAGCGCCGCAACGCCCGCGAGGCCAAGTCGCCCGACCGATTGAGATTCGGCGCTGGCCGGTTCGATCGACATCTCGTCCTCCACTCGACATCGGGCGCGGGTCGCCGGATGTCCCTCGATAGGGGGCCGCTGAAACCGGTTGGTTAGGCTTACTGTTTCTGAAGGCGACTTCCGAGGCGGGATCGCCGGCCAAGATTACCCACCGTCAACGTTAACGAATTTTACGTGGCGCGCTCGCGCCGATCGATAAAATTCAACCTATTTTGTTTCGCGCCCGCCAAGCCCCGACCGCGATAGTGTCCCCATTCAACCTGGCGGATAACCCAATGCTCTCTCGGCTCTTTCGCTTCTTGACCGCGGCGGCGATCTTCGGCCTCGCCTGGAATACTTTCGTCGAAGCCTCCGAGCAGGGTCTTCCCCAAGCCACGCACGCGCCAGTCGGCGGCGAAGCGTCTATTCCCTACGGCTGGGTCGACTTTTGCAATCGCCACAGCGAAGAATGCACGCTCGGCAAGCTCAAGCCGATGGATGTGCGCCTGACCAGGCAAAGCTGGAAGGTCCTCAACGAGATCAACAACAAGGTGAACAATGCGATCGAGCCGATCAGCAACTTCGATCATTGGGGGACGACCCTCGACCATTGGGACTATCCGGTCGACGGCAAGGGCGACTGCAAGATCTATGCGCTGTTCAAGCGCAAGCTGCTGATCGACCGCGGCTTCCCCCGCCAGGCCCTGTTGATGACGATCGTTCGCGACCTCAATGGCGAAGGCCATGCCGTGCTCACCGTCAAGACAGATCGCGGCGACTTCGTCCTCGACAATCTGTCGGATGAGATCCGGCCTTGGACCGCCACCGGCTATCAGTTCTACAAGCGCCAGGCTCAGGACGACCCGAACGTGTGGCTCAGCCTCGGCGGCGCGACGGGGACCGAGCCGGGAATGGCTGCATCGAATTGAGGGCGTCAACGGTCGGGAGCGCCGTCGCGGGATCGCTCAATTCACTCTCGTCGCTTGCCGACGCCGGAGCTTTGAATCCCCTTACCTGGTGACCTGCAAGCCGGCGTATTAGCGAGTCCGTTTTGAGCGATTTCAATCAGTTGCGGGGCGATTAGCGAGCCACTCCCGGACGCCTGCGCCCCGCTGGTTGAGCGCGGCTGACAAGCTCCCCAACCCGCCCGAGCCGTCGCTCGCCTACAAGCCATGTAGCGAAGACAGGTGTGTCATATATTACATATATATGCGGTAATTACTTGCAATGTCGTCAATGACGGCGGAGAGCGCCGCACGCGGGCCTGTATAAAATCGAGCCCTGCCCGGCGAAGACCGCGCGCGGACGGGAACAGCGCCCCATTCAAGTAGCCCTCAATCAGTTCCATTTATCAGCCATCGCAGCCGCCTGGGTGCGATTCGCCACGTTCAGCGCCTTGAAGAGGGCGGTCACGTGGACCTTGACGGTCTTCTCGGAAAGACCAAGCGCCCGACCGATTTCCTTGTTCGAACGGCCTTCGCGAAGCAACCGCAGCACATCGATCTGCCGGCGGGTCAAACTGGCGACGCTTCGTCGCGCGGCATCATGCGCGGCCTCGTCGCGCGCAAAGGCCGGGTCCTGGGCCAGCAAAGCCGGCACATAGACATTCCCGGCGAGCACGAATTTCATCGCGGCGAGGATGGTTCGCGGAGGCGCGGATTTCGGGATATAGCCAAGAGCGCCGCATGCCAGCGCCCGACGCACGTCGCGTGGATCCTCGGACGAGGAGAGAACAACAACCGGAAGCTGAGGCAGACGCCGGCCGAATTCATGCAGCACGGCGAACCCGTCGCTCCCAGGCATCGAGAGATCAAGAACGACCAGGTCGAGGTCGGGATGCGCATTCGCGAGGTCGAGCCCTTGCGCGCCGCCTTCAGCCAGCAACACGGCGACCTCGGGCGCCAGCTGGCGCAACAACGCCGCGAGGCCGTCCCGGACGACAGGATGGTCATCAACGATCAAGAGCTTCATGGGACGGATTGTCGACCAGGATCTCCCCGCTGCACAAGGTTGACCTGAAGGGCTAGGCCAGGTCCTAGGACCTTTAGGTCAGGACGTTGATCGGCTTGCGGTAGGCCAACGGCTCGCGCGCGTGCCATAGGATGGCGCAGGCCTCCCTGACAGGAATTTGTAGTGTCCAACGCCGCCGCAATCGAGTCCGCCCAACTCGAACCCATGGTGCGGAATTCGCCTTTGGGCGCGGCGAGCGCTTTGATCGGCGGGGTGATTTTGGTGGGCGCCGTCGCCTACGAAGACGGCTTCCTCAGCTTCGGCCTGGCGCTCTGGTGGGCGCTCTTGTTGGTGGTCTACGCCGGACAACTGGCGCTCGCCTTCGTGCTCCGCCGCCGCTCAGGCCCGAGCATGAGCACGCGCAGTGCCCTTGCGTTGTTCACCGCCGTCGGTCTCGCCGAGGGGCTCGTCTGGAGCGTCGGGATCGTCGGGGTCAGCGCAACGCGGCCGATCGAGCAGGAGCTCACCGTTCTCTTGCTCGGCGCCGGCATCGCGGCGGGAGCGGCGCTCAGCTTCGGCTTTCACATGCCGACCTTCCTCTGCCGCTTCCTAGGCGCCACCGTTCCTTACATCCTTTTCGCGATCTCTCGGGGCGACGGATTGCATTGGATCCTGGCGCTCACGGTGCTGATCTACTCGCTGACCAGCGTTCAGATGACGCACGGCTTCAACAAGGGCTTCATCCTCAACACCCGCCTCACGCTCGAGAATGAGGTCCTGGTTCGAGAACTCCGCGCTCAAAAGGAAGCCGCGGACGAGGCCAATGTCGCCAAGTCCAAGTTCATCGCCACCGCAAGTCACGATTTGCGGCAGCCGTTCACGCCCTTGGACTGCTGGCGGGCGCCTTGCCAGGCTACCCGATGACGACGAGATGCGCCGTCTCGTGCAACGGATCGGCGGCTCGGTCGCCGCCATGGATGGCCTTTTTAATTCGCTGCTCGACATTTCTCGGCTCGACGCGGGCGTCGTCGAGATCGGAGTTGAAGAGTTTTCAATTGGCGCGCTGATCGAGCGTGTTTGCCGCGACCATCTCGCGGACGCCAAAGCCAAGGACCTGAAGCTGATTTCCGCGCCCTGCTCCGCGATCGTCCGGACTGACCCATTCCTGCTCGAGCGCATCCTCAGGAACCTTGTCTCCAACGCCATCCGCTATACCGAGCGTGGGCGGGTGCTCGTGGGTTGCCGTCGCGGAAACAACCTGCGCGTCGAGGTTTGGGACACCGGGTCCGGCATCCCGTTGGAGCGACGACGGGAAGTCTTCCATGAGTTCGTTCAGCTCGGGAATGTTGAGCGCGACCGGGCGAAGGGGCTTGGTCTCGGGCTCGCGATCGTCGAGCGGCTCGCGAGGCTGCCCGACTGCCCGGTCACGCTGCGTTCCACGCCGGAAAAGGGCTCGGTGTTCCAGATCGACGTTCCGCTGGCGCAAGGACCGGCCCTCCCCGCGCCAGTCGCACCGGAAACGCCTATTTTCGCGACGCGGCGCAGGACGATCCTTGTCATTGATGACGACGCGGTCATCCTGGGCGCGATGCATGGCCTCCTGTCGAATTGGGGCCATGATGTCATCGTGGCGAGCTCGGGCGCAGAGATGCTGGGTCTCGTCGCAACTCTCGCCCGGCGGCCGGATCTCATCATTTGCGACTATCGGCTACGCGACGGCGAGAACGGCATTGGCGCCATCGAGCGCCTGCAGTCGCAATACGCCGAGCCTGTTCCGGCCGTGCTGATCACCGGCGACACAGCGCCCGACCGCCTCAGAGAGGCGCGGGAGAGCGGCCTGATCCTGCTGCATAAACCCGTCGCCGAGATCAAGCTCAGGGCGACGGTCGGCAACCTCATGCGCGCCCGCGTCTCGTGACAGCGCATTCAACGACCAACTGACTCCTCGCCCCCTCGCAACACGGCCGCCATCGGCCTTTGAAAGAAGGTCTGAATTGCTCCGGGGTCCTAGGACTTCTGGCCCAATTGACCTCGGCGCGCTGCGATTTCTACAACGCTGATGTTGCGGAATTCACCTGCGTCTGTGCAAGGGGGAAAGACATGCAAACTAAACTCATCCTCACGACGGCCGTGCTGCTTGGACTATCTGCGCCTGCTCACGCGCAACTCTTCACCAACGGAGCGGCCTTCACCATCGATTTCCAAAACTCGCCCACCAGCGAAAGCGACACCGTGACGTTCTCGCCGGGGGTGACACAGCTCGTCGACGGCGGCAACGTCAATCTGACGATGAACGTGGTCGCCGCAGGCGGCGGCGCGGAATGGCTCGTGTTCAACTACCAGACGATCAGCGCCAACCTGCCGCTTTCGACGGCGGGGGAAAACTGGAGCATCAACCAGATCGGCATTCCGGCCGCCGTGCCGCTCAACTTCATCGCCGACTACACCCAATGGTATGGACCGGACGGAACGAACATTCCGCAGACTGGCGGAATTTTCGGTCAGACACTGATGGCCAGCCCCGTTGCGGGCTTGATCGGATCGGGTGAAGGCTCGTCTGGATACGTCGATCCCATTGGCGTAGGGCCGCTGCCCTCGCTCGGCGCGTTCGCCAACTCGTTCAACATCGTTCTGAGCGGCCTCCCCGCCGCGCAAGTGAACGGCTTCACTCAGGCTTTGGAGTTCGCGCCGCAGACACCGGTGCCGGAGCTTTCGACCTGGGCGATGATGGTCGCGGGATTCGCTGGGCTTGGGCTCATGGGATGGCGTCGATCACGAGAGGCCGCTACGCGAGCGCGTAGCTGACCGAGCGAGAAGGGCGGTCTTCGCGACGCCCTTTTCTCGCGCGTCTCTTCCGCGCAATCGCGCTAGCGCTCAGGCCGCCCGCTCGAGCGCCGCGACGCCTTCCGCCGGAAGCGGCCAGGACCTGGCCGCAGCCAGGACCTCAGCAATATAAGCGGGACGTAGAACGCCGGGCCCGGAATTGGCGCCGAAATAGACGATCGCCCGCTTCGCCCCATGTTCTGCGATGACCGGTTGCATTTGTTTGATGTAAAGGCCCTGTTGGACGGCCTCATAGCGGTCAAGCGCCGGGATGTCGGACATCGCCAGGTCCCAGAGCACGCCGTGCACGACGGAAGAGGGATCGCGAACCGCCGTCAGCCAACCCTCGCGCATCACAGCCAGTCGATGCCGCTCGAGCCGCGCAAGCCCGAGCGGCGTCGAACGTGGGCAACGGCCGGCCATGGCGTCGACACCAATATTGGAGCCATAGGCGAAATAAAGCGGCGTCGGTCTCCCCCTACCCGCTCAGCCGTTCGACATTGTGGACCACGCTCTTGCCACGCAACTGCGACAGAGCGGCGTTGAGATGTTGGATGTCGCGCACCTGAAGATCGATGACGAAGCGCCGGAAGTCGGCGCCGCTCGGCGAGGTCGCGACGGAATCGATATTTGCGCCATATTCCCCAATCGTCGTGGCGATCACGCCGAGCGCGCCTGGCTCGTTCAAGAGCGTCACCACGATCTGGGTCGAGTAGAGCGCGGTCGGGGCATTCTCCAGGTCCCACCGCACGTCCAGCCATAGCTCCGGCCGATCGTCGTATTCGGTCAGCGCAGGCGAATGGATCGGATAGATGACGATGCCGTCTTTCTCGCGAACCCCGACGATCCTCTCGCCAGGCACCGCCCCGCCCTTGGGCGCGAACCTGACCGGCGTATCGAGATCGATGCCGCGCAGCGGCAGCGCGCCGCCCGCGTCCGATTCGCCAGGCACGCGGAACACGAGATCGGCCGCTTTCGGCAGGCCGAACCAGCCGCTCTCGTTCTGGGGAACAGCGGGCCCCAGCCTGCGCTCGTCCTTGAAGTTCGGGAACACGGCCCGCACAACGTCGGTCGAGAAAATCTCGCCGCGCCCCACACCGATGAAGACGTCGTCGATCGAGGCGCGCGCCAAACGCGACAGCGCGGCCTTGAGTTTCGCTTCCGTGAACTTCTTGCCGGCTCGCTCGAACGCCCGCTCAACGATCTGGCGCCCGAGTTCGCCGAACTGCGCCCTCGCCGCCTCGCGAGTCGCGCGGCGAATGGCGGCGCGGGCGCGCCCCGTCACCACCACGCTGTCCCACGCCGCGGGTGGGGCGCCGCCCTCCACGCGCGAGATGAGCACTTCGTCGCCGTTGTGCAATTCCGAGATGAGCGGCGCGATGCGGCCATTGATTTTCGCGCCCACCGCCGAATTGCCGACGTCCGTGTGGACCGCGTAGGCGAAGTCAATCGCCGTCGCGCCGCGCGGCAGCGCAATCAGCCGCCCCTTGGGTGTGAAGCAGAACACTTGGTCGTGAAACAGCTCGAGCTTCGTGTGCTCGAGGAATTTCTCGGAATCATCGCTCGCGAGCGCCTCGATCGTCTGCCTCAATCCACGATAGGCTCGGCTCTCACTCACCGCCAGCGGATCGACGCTGAGCCCCAAGTCTTTATAGACGCCATGCGCGGCGACGCCGTATTCGGCCACTTCGTGCATCTCGTGTGTGCGGATCTGCAGTTCGACCCGCTGGCTGCCAGGCCCGATCACCGTCGTGTGAATGGAGCGATAGTCGTTCTGCTTCGGCGTTGAGATATAGTCCTTGAACCGCCCAGGAACGCTTGGCCAAGTCGTATGCGCGACACCGACCGCAGCGTAACAGTCGGCCACCGTATCGACGAGAATGCGAAAGCCGTATATGTCGGACAATTGCTCGAAGGCGATGGAACGGCGTTCCATCTTGCGCCAGACCGAATAGGGCTGCTTCTGGCGGCCCTTCACCTCGACCTTGATGCCGCGGCGAGCGAATTGGTCGGTGAGTTCCGCCGCGATGCGGGCGATGATCGCGCCATTCTTGGTCTTCATCGACTCAAGACGCGTCACGATGAGCTTGTAAGCGTCCGGCATCAGGCAGCGGAAGGCGAGGTCTTCGAGTTCATTGCGCATGCTCTGCATGCCCATGCGGCCGGCGAGCGGGGCATAGATGTCGAGCGTATCCTGGGCGATGCGGAGGCGCTTGTCCTCCGGCATGAACTGAAGGGTGCGCATATTGTGCAGGCGATCGGCGAGCTTGACCAAGAGGACGCGCGCGTCGTCAGCGATGGCCAGCAAGAGCTTCCGGAAATTCTCCGCCTGCTCGGCGTGTTTCGTGACGAAGTCGAGCCTGCCCAGCTTGGTCAGGCCATCGACCAGCCCGCCAATTTCGTCCCCGAACGCTTTGTCTACTTGTTCGCGGGTAACCGCCGTATCTTCAATTGTATCATGCAGCATCGCCGCCGCGATCGTGGCGTCATCAACCTTAAGCTCGGTCAGGATGGCCGCAACTTCGAGCGGATGGGAGAAATAAGGATCGCCGGACGCGCGCTTCTGACTGCCATGCGCCTTCATCGCGAACACATAGGCGCGGTTCAGCAAATCCTCATTGGCGCGAGGATTGTAGCGGCGGACCCGCTCCACCAATTCGTACTGCCGCATCATCGCCGCAAACCGACCCTGACCGCATCCCCGATCAATGTCGTGGCGACGCCGGGGCGGTTCAACCAGGACGGATCGGCGTGCATGAATGAGGCGAGTCGGCGTTCGTTCGGTCCCGCCGGCTCCGGCGCTCACGCACAAAGCGCGGGCTCAGCCCAATCATCCGCCGCGCCGGGCGCGCACGCAAGCCTTAATGTGGCCGCGTTTCGGATCGCGTCCCGGCGATCAGTCGAAGCAAAAAAACCCCGGAGCTTTCGCTCCGGGGCTGTCATTTTCAACCGATCGAAATGCGATCAGAAGTAACGGGTGATGCGCAAGCGGCCGGCGAAACCGTCGCTGACCCCGTGCCAATCGCCGGGCACGAAGAACTGGTTCGTCTGACCCCAGTTATAGACCGTTCCGAGGAAGCCAGCCGGCGCGCTCTGGTTCGTGCTTTGATACATCAACTCCAGGTCGAAGTTGAGGTTGGTGACCGGGGTCCAGCCAAGGTCCGCGCCAATCAGCCAGGTCGTTGCGCTAGGCGACAACGCGCCGGTCGCAAACGACCCGACGGTGCAGCCGGCCAAGCCCACGATGTTGCAGCCGCCGCCCTGGTTGCTCCACTTCAACTGGCCGACCGAACCTTCGAGATCAAGGTAGAACGCCGGGGTGAAATGATGCTCGATGAGAGCGGAGACCGACCACGCGGTTGGTGTCGCCCATTGATTGGTTATCGGGTTGAAGAAGGCGTCCGACATATACATCGACTGACCGTTGCCGTTCACCTGGCCGTTCTCGCCCCACATCATGTCCGGCAAACCGGAGTACCAGACCGCGCTCTTGGTGTAGGATCCGGTGATGAGCGCGTCATCGCCTGCGCCGAACGACGGCAGGTTGACCTTCACGCCGGCGTCGATGCCCCAGCCGATCTGGTTGTGTTGAGCGTCGCACGGCAACGCTTGGCTCAAGCCGCAGCCCACAGACCCCGTGACAGTGTTAAATGGAGCCGCGTTGTAGGCGTTCTCGTTCACGTTGACGTTATGGAGGACGCCAGAAATCTGCGCCTCGCCCCAGCCCTGCTTGACATGCAAGGCGCCAACGATGTCCGGCCACTTCTGGCCGCCGTAGTGGAGACTGCCCTCTGTCAGGTCGGTACCCCCGCCGGAGCCGCCAGGGAGCGTGCAATTGCTGCCCAAGATCTCCGTTGGGGCCGCCGCCGTTGCAACCAGGGCTTTGCAAGGCGATCGTCGCCGTAAAGCCGCCGCCAAACGAAGCGGTATAGGCCAAAAGATCAGGCTCGTTGAACCCCTTCTGGTCCGGCGAGGCGAAGTTCGCCCAGTTGTCGCCGCCGCCGACGAACGAATAGAACGACTGCGCCTTACCGGCCGTGATGCCGGCCCAGGTCACGTAACCGGTGTTGAGATAGGTGTAGCCGCCGGTGTTGTCGAAGCCGTTGCCGTTTTCCGAGTTAATGTCCAAATGGCCGATCAGGGGGCCCCAGGCCGTGTTCGAGGCGAAATCGAACCCGAAGTTGGCGCGGGTCGTCCAGCCGGTCTGGGTGCGAAAGAATGTCGTGTTCTCTTGGGCCTGGCTGGCCTGGAGGAGAACCCGCTGAGTATTGCGGGTGTCAAAAGGCACGCCCGAAGGGGTTCCCGTGTTAATGCCCGTCAAAGCAGCCGCGACAGCAGGGTTTTGGGGAACCAAAGGATTCGAGGCGGCCGTGGCCGCGGCGCCGATCGAGCCCCAATTGTACTGGGTGTTGAGATTGCCGCCCTCGACCTGGCCGGTGATGTATCCCGACAGCTTCACGCAAGTGTCGGAGCCCGGCAGGGTCCAGCCGGTGATGCCGCCAACGTTACAAACTCTAACATATTCGACTGGCGCCGCCTTCCTCGTCGGAAGATCGGCCGCCTGAGCGGCGCCGACGGCGACAATGCCGGCCGCGGAACCGAGCAGAAGGCTCTTCATGAGCGTCATTTGTGGACCTCCAGTTACGTATTGGGCGTCGGTTCTCTTCTCACCTTCGATTTCCGCGGCCAGTTCATGGACCGAATTCACCGAAGGCGGTCAGCCCCCTTGTCCCGGTTTGACTTCCTGATCGTGGCGCTTGCCCCTGCAAAAGCCGCCGACCCTCCGCGATCGGGAATCTCCCGCTCACCTGCAGCAACATAGCTTCTCTAAATTTCGACACAATAAATTTTCTTCATAAACCAGACTTCACGCACCGTTTCCCGGGCGATGTTGCATAATTGTCACTCGATTTCGCCCCAAACATGCCTCAATCTATTTTACCTTTTGTTATCAATGTATTATGCCAGAATTTGCTCAGCGCCCGCCCCAAATTGGCGTGTGTTGTAATGGGCCGAGGGGCCACGCCTCAGGCACCGTCCGACCGGGCCACGGTCTTTAACAAATCGCCAAGATTCAACCGTAGTCCGGCCTGATTCGCTCTCCATCGCAGAGGGAACCCTAGGGCTGCCCCGCCAACGGCAGACTGCTTCGCGGCTCCGGCCGAAGCGCAAGTCGGTCTCCGAGGCGCCAAGCCCTTCGCCCCACGGCCCGCGCGCCGGCTTGACGCCTGCCAACGATTCCGAACTCCTCAGAGGCCCGCGGCAGTCGATAAGAGGACCGACCGAGCTCAGGACACGACACTCGACCGTCAACGTCCGTATCCTTCGCGACGGACCTCATCCGAGGCGGCCTTTCGAGAGCAAAGCGCTTCGAAGGATCGTCCAGGTTGCGTTCGCGGCGATGGCCACTTCGGACGCCGTTCGGGCCCTCAGGACGATGTCGAAGGCTGTTGGGGCGCCGATAACGATTGAGAATTCTGGCCTTCGACAGGGCTAAGCCGAGCCCACCGCGCCTCGAATTCCTGGGAAAATCCGGTCGAATTTCCTTGACATAATCAGAAATTGTTTCTATCTATTCCTCTAGACTGAATCTAATTCTCACTGGCCGACAGGCGGGCGGACGACGAGAAACTGTGGCTGTTTGACATAGCGATCCACAATCCTGCCGCGCGAGACGCGGCGAGGGAGAATTGTTTTATTGTCTCGCTCGCAATCCATTGAAAAGCCTTGATTCGGAAAAATAAACGCTAGTAAACGCTAGCTGTTTTACTAGCGTTTAGGCCTATTTAGCTCCGTTTTGCTAGCATACGCGGAATGAGTTCCCGCTTTGGTTGTATCCCCGCCTGGGAGCAGGCTGCGTTTTCCTGGAGTGACCGCTGCGCAGTCTCAGTCGCGGCCTGGTCCTCGAGTGCTGGGCGTCCAGGATCTCGGGGCACGGCGCCTAGCTCCTTGAACGCTATGCCTTGTGCCGGGCGTTGGACTCTGGGCTTCGGCGTCGGGAGCGTAGACTTCGCCCTCGACGGAGACCTTGCGGAATACGGAGATCCTTTCGGAAATGGACGCAGGGGTTATCCTTTGCGCTGCCTGTCAGCGTAGCAAGGTATGGGCACGGATGCGTGTGGTATCGCAATGAGAACAGCGCTCGCGACTGGTTGTTAAAGCATTTTTTATGATCCATTCTTTATTAAGACGCTCTTGAGTAACAGATCAGGCTATTGTATAATCAAGTCTAAGCTAACAGATCACGATTGTGTGTGCGTCTGATCACAAAAATGTGTCCGCTGAATCACAAGAACGTGTTGATCGCCATTGGCCGATGCCATGCTAACTAATACCGCTTTGTACAAAAATTGACCCTGTTGAGCGTCTTCAATTCATCTAATCCTGCTCGGCGAGAAATCGTTGGCACGATAGCATGATTGTGTTCAATGGCAGACCAGGTACTCAGGTAAAGGCGAAGCAGAAGGTGGCTGAAGGATGAGTGATTATCTTTCGTCTTGCGTTTTGAGCAACGAAGAGCCGGAGCCAAGAGGCGGTAGTCCCGTCCTCGTCATTGAGGACGACCATGAACTGGCGGAGGAAATAGGCCTCGATTTGAAGGCGGGCGGTTACACGGTCCAGTTCGCGGAAACATTGACGGATGGGCTTCATGCGGCTCGTTCGGGAGCCCCGTCTGCTCTCGTCATCGATCGGATCTTGCATGGCGAGGACGGACTTTCGATCGTAGAAACTTTGCGCGGCGAGGGGAGGTCGACGCCTGCCCTTATGATCAGCGCGCCTACGTCCGTCGACGAACGAATTGCGGGGTTAAAAGCCGGCTGCGACGACTATTTAGTCAAGCCGTTCGATATTCGGGAACTGACCGCACGGGTGGAGGCGCTGTTGCGCCGAGGCGCGGACTTGGGTGTCATCCGACTCAGAGTGGGCGATTTGGAAATGGACTTGATCGACCGAACAGTCCGGTTCGAAGGCGCGCTGGTCGATCTGGTTCCGATGGAATTCAAGCTGCTCGAGTACTTCATGCGCCGTCCAAGCCAAACCGTCACTCGAGCGATGCTGCTGGAGGATGTTTGGAATTTTCAGCCTCCCGCCTACACCAACGTCGTCGATGTGCAGATCGGCAATTTGCGCCGCAAGCTCGACCCGACCGCCAACCGGCGCGTCATAGCCTCCGTCAGGTCGGTTGGGTTCAAATTGAACGCGGATCACTGAGGTTCCCACACCGCCCCTCAGACGCGGCGCGCTCATCCAGCCGGGAATTTTCCGCGCCTGCTGCGGCTCTACCCGCTCCTCCGCAAATGATCCGAAGATAGCGCGGGGTCAGACGAATTTTTCCGCGGAATAGGACCAGTCCGAACAAAAAGCCCCGGAGCCTTCGCTCCGGGGCTGTCATTTTCAACTGATCGGGATGCGATCAGAAGTAACGGGTGATGCGCAAGCGGCCGGCGAAACCGTCGCTGACCCCGTGCCAATCGCCGGGCACGAAGAACGAGTTCGTCTGGCCCGCGTTGTAGACCGTCCCAAGGAAGCCGCTCGGGGCGCTCTGGTTCGTGCTCTGATACATCAACTCGAGGTCGAAGTTGAGGTTGGTGACCGGGTTCCAGCCAAGGTCCGCGCCAACCAGCCAAGTCGTTGCGCTAGGCGACAACGGGCCTTGCGCGAACTGCGCAGCGCCGCAGCCGAAGCCCAAGATGTAGCAGCCGCCGCCCATGTTGCTCCACTTCAGCTGGCCGACCGATCCTTCAAGATCGAGATAAAACGCCGGAGTGAAGTGATGCTCGATCAGGGCGGAGACCGACCACGCGGTCGGCGTCGACCACTGGTTGGTCACCGGGTTGAAGAACGCGTCCTGCATGAACATCGGCTGGCCATTGCCGTTCACCTGGCCGTTTTCGCCCCACATCATGTCCGGCAGACCCGAGTACCAGACCGCGCTCTTGGTGTAGGAGCCTGTGAGGATTGCATCGTCGCCTGCGCCGAACGACGGCAGGTTGAGTTTCACGCCGGCGTCGACGCCCCATCCGATCTGATTGTGTTGCGCGTTGCAGGCCACCAGGCCACTGAGGCCGCATCCCGCAGACCCGGTGATGTCGTTAAAGGGAGCGACATCGTAGGCGGTGTCGACCACGTTGACATTATGAATGACGCCAGAGACCTGGGCCTCGCCCCAGCCCTGCTTGACGTGCAAGGCGCCAACGATGTCTGGCCACTTCTGGCCGCCAAAGGTGATGAGCGACGGGCTCAGGCTGTTGACCCCGATATTCGAGAAGTTTGGCGCGCCAAACTGGGTGCCGTTGCCGGAATTGGTGACAACGCCCGGGCTTTCCGCCGAGATCGTCGCCGTAAAGCCGCCGCCGAACGAGGCGGTGTAGGCCAAGAGCGTAGGCTCGTTGAAACCCTTCCGGTCTGGAGAGGCCAAGTTCGCATAATTGTCGCCGCCGCCGATGAACGAATAGAACGACTGCGCCTTACCGGCCGTGATGCCGGCCCAGGTCAAATAAGCGGTGTTGACGTAAACTAAGTTCGCCAGCGGATCGAAGCCGTTCGACGATTCCGCATTCAGATCGACATGCCCAATCAACGGGCCGTAGGCCGTGTTCGAGGCCAGATCGAACCCAAGGTTCGCGCGGGTCGACCAACCGGTCTGATTGCGATTGAAGGTCGCATTATTTTGCGCCGGGCTGGCCGCGATCAGGACCCGCTGAGTTGTGCGGGAGTCTAAGCCGGTAATGCCCGCCAAAGCGGCCGCGACAGCCGGGCTCTGGGGAACGCCAAAATTCGAAGCAGCGAAAGAAGCCTGCCCGATCGTGCCGTAATTGTACTGGGTGTTGAGGTTGCCACCCTCAACCTGAGCGGTGATGTAACCGCTGAACTTCACGCAGGTGTCGGAGCCCGGCAGGGTCCAGCCGGTGATGCCTCCCACGTTGCAAACTCTAACATATTCGACCGGCGCCGCCTTCCTCGTCGGAAGATCGGCCGCCTGAGCGGCGCCAACGGCGACGATGCCGGCCGCCGACCCCAGCAGAATGCTCTTCATGAGCGTCATATGTGACCTCCAGTTCCATGTTGTGGGCGTCGGGTCGGTTTTCGCCTGACTGCCGATCTCTTCCGGATGTCGCCGCATTGCCCCTGCAAGTCGTCGTACCCAGCTGCGTTTGGGAATCGTCACCCTCGCACAGTTGAACATACGCTTATCCCGGTGCCTCTCAACATAGTTTAGAAATAAATTGCCAAACGAACGCCATTATTTCGTCCGTGTTGCATAACTAACACAATTTACAAGTAAACAATAATTTATATAATTTATATTATGAACGTTAATTTAGATTTTTTTCATGCCTGTTGCTGCGATTATATTTTATGATCGACAATTTATGAAATTTGATTTAGATTCTTATCTAGACTGTCGTGATGTCAGACTGGGCCGCTGCGCGCTGAATTTTCACGATGCGCTCGTAGCGGGTGGGCTGAGCGCAAATCGAGACGCCGAAGCGATTGAATTCACCTGGCCGAGTTCTGGCGTTGACAATCCGCTTTGCATCGGGCTACCTCGGAAGCGTCAGTCGAAGACACTTCGCGGAAGAGTCCGGCGTTCCTCGCCGGCGCCGATGGCGCAACCGCCCCGGAAACGCTCAGGCACTAGGGACCGCGCAAGTGATGACGCTCTGGAAAGAGGCGCCCGCCCGTCAGAGGCGTTCGCCCACCGACGGGGGTAACCGCGTAAAAAGCGGGAAATCTCTCAGGTCACGGGACAGAGGGGGCGTTCGCCTGCGTTGAGGCCCATGATCGCGGGCTTGGCGCGGTGGCGAGCGCTTGTTCACTCCGGCTGGGCCCATGACAGAAGCCACGAACTTAAAGACACCGCTCCACGCCCTGCACATCGAGCTTGGCGCGCGCATGGCGCCGTTCGCGGGCTACGAGATGCCCATCAACTATCCGGCTGGCGTGCTCGCCGAGCACCTTAAGACCCGCAAGGCTGCGGGGCTGTTTGACGTCTCGCACATGGGTCAGGCCCTGATCGAGGGCGCTGACCATGCCGTCGTCGCTGCCTTTCTCGAATCGCTGTGTCCCGCGGACTTTCTCAACCTTGCGCCAGGCCGTCAGCGCTACACCCAATTGCTCAACGAAAGCGGCGGAATCATCGACGACCTCATGGTCACCCGCCCGCTCGGCTCGGAAGGAACATTGAGGCTCGTGGTCAACGCCTCGCGCAAGGAAGTCGACTTCGCCCTCTTGCGCGAGCAATTGCCCTCGGGGTTCCGGCTGAACCCGCTTCCCGAGGCGGCGCTGGTCGCGCTTCAGGGCCCTCTGGCGGCCGCGACTCTGGCTCATCTCGCTCCAGGAGAGGGGCTCGAGACCATGGGCTTCATGAGCGCGCGGCACGCGCGGATCGGGGGCTTCCAAACCTTCATCTCGCGCTCGGGCTATACGGGCGAAGACGGATATGAGATCTCGCTTGCCTCGAGCGAAGCGGAGAGCTTCGCCCGCATCCTACTCGACCAGCCGAACGTCGCGCCGATCGGCCTCGGCGCGCGCGATTCGCTCAGACTGGAGGCTGGCCTCTGCCTTTATGGGCATGAGCTCGATGAGACAGTGGACCCGATCGAAGCCGGGCTCGCATGGTCTATTCAGAAGCGCCGGCGCGTCCAGGACGGCTTTCCCGGCGCGAAGCGGATTTAAAATGCCCTAGCGACCGAACCGGCGCGTCAGCGCGTGGGATTAAGGCCAGACGGCCGCGCGCCCGCGCGCGAAGGGACGGAAATTCTGTCGGTGGATGGCGCTCGAATTGGCGTCGTGACATCCGGAGGCTTCGGGCCAAGCGTCAACGGGCCAGTCGCGATGGGCTATGTCGCGCGCGCCCACGCTGCGGCCGGGACGCCGCTCAATCTCATGGTGCGCGGCAAGCCGTTAAGCGCGCGCGTTGTCACGCTGCCTTTTCATCCCCACGCCTATTATCACGGTTGAGCCAGGAGGCCCATGGTGCCAGAGATCCACTATACTAAGGACCACGAATACATCCTCGTCGAGGGCGAGGACGGCGTGGTCGGCATTAGCGAGCACGCGCAGCAGCAACTCGGAGATGTTGTCTTTGCCGAGGCGCCGCCGATCGGGAAGAAGCTGAAGAAAGGCGATCCCGCGGCGGTGGTCGAAAGCGTTAAGGCCGCGAGCGATGTGTTCGCGCCGGTTTCGGGGGATGTCGTCGGTGTCAATTCCGAGGTCGAGTTCGACGCCCGGCCTCATCAATGAGGATGCGCTTGGGCGCGGGTGGTTGTTTCGCCTCAAACTCGCTGACCCGAGCGAGCTTAGCGGCCTGATGGACGAAACCGCTTACGCTGCCTTCGTCAAGGCTTTGGGCTGACCCATGCGCTACCTGCCGCTCGACGGACATGAACGCGAGGCGATGCTGGCCCGCATCGGCGTCCCAGACATAGAGGCGTTGTTCGCCGACGTCCCCGCCGACAAGCGGATTTAGGGTCTTCTCGACATGCCGCTGGCGAAAAGCGAAATGGCGGTCGAGCGCGAAATGGCCGCGATCGCGGGTCGCAGCGTCGCGGCCGGATCGGTTCCGTTTTTTTTAGGATCAGGCGCCTATCGGCGGCACATCCCCGCAACCGTCGATCATCTGATCCAGCGCTCGGAATTTCTGACCAGCTACACCCCCTACCAGCCCGAAATCGCGCAAGGGACGCTGCAGGTTCTGTTTGAGTTCCAGACCCAGGTGGCGGCGCTTACCGGTATGGAGGTCGCAAACGCCTCAATGTACGACGGCTCGACCGCCTGCGGCGAGGCGATGTTGATGGCCCATCGCCTGACGCGTCGCAACCGGTCGGTGATTTCCGGCGGCGTGCATCCGCAATACGCCGACGTATGCGCCACACTGGCGCATATGGCAGGCGACCGAATCATCCACTTAGCCCCCGACCTCAGGGCGAGCGAGGACATCGCCGCGTCGATCGATGATGAGACGAGCTGCGTGATCGTCCAATCGCCGGACTTCTTCGGCAACCCGCGCGATCTCACGGCCATAGCCACGGCGGCGCATGCGCATGGCGCGCTCCTGGTTGCGGTCTTCACCGATCCAGTCGCTCTCGCCGCCGTGCGCTCGCCAGGAGAGATGGACGCCGACATCGCCGTCGGAGAAGGTCAGGGGATTGGCAACGCGCTCAATTTCGGCGGTCCATACGTCGGCCTCTTCGCGACACGCGCCAAGAACGTCCGCCAGATGCCAGGCCGTCTTGCCGGCGAGACGGTGGACGCGGAGGGGCGACGCAGCTTCGTGCTCACGCTTTCAACCCGCGAGCAGCACATCCGCCGGGAGAAGGCGACGAGCAACATTTGCACCAACTCGGGACTATGCGCGCTCGCCTTCTCAATCCATCTGACCCTGCTTGGCGCTGTGGGACTCGAGCGCTTGGCGAAAGTCAATCACGCGAATGCGGTCCAACTCGCCGAGCTACTCTCCGCGGTTCCGAACGTCGAGGTGATCAACACGCATTTCTTCAACGAATTCGTTATTCGCACGCCGCGGCCTGCCGCCGAGCTGATCGAGGCTTTGGCGAAACGCGGCGTGATTGGCGGATTGCCGATTTCGCGGCTTCTGCCCAAGGCTGGATTCGACGATTGCATCATTGTCGCAAGCACAGAGACCAACACCGACGAAGACCGTGCCGCTTATGCGCACGCGCTTGCCGCCTGCTTGCAGTGAAGCCTTAAGAAAGAGCGCGTCTACATGAATGTTCAAGGCCGCCCGACCCGCCCCGAGACAGCCGCCGCCGTGAGCGGAGAAACCTTCACCGGCAACCGGGGGCTCAACATGGAGGAGGCGCTCATCTTCGAGAGCGGGCGCTTCGATGCGAGCGGCGTCGACATCGACGAGCCTCCGCCGTTCCAATCCAAGTTAGGGCCGCACGCGCGCCAAAGCGCGCTCGAATTGCCCGGTCTGACCGAGCCGGAGGCCATCCGGCACTACGTGCGTCTGTCGCGCAATAATTACTCCATCGACGCTGGCATCTATCCGTTGGGCTCCTGCACTATGAAGCACAATCCCCGCCTTAACGAGAAGATGGCGCGCCTGCCCGGATTCGCCGACGTGCATCCCTTGCAGCCGGCGTCGACCGCGCAAGGCGCTCTCGAGCTTATCGAGGCGGTATCCAATGCCTTGCTCACCATGTCCGGTATGGACGCGGTCGCGATGTCCCCAAAGGCGGGCGCGCATGGCGAGCTCTGCGGGATGATGGCGATCAAGGCAGCCATCGAGGCGAGGGGCGAGGGAGAAACGCGGCAGGTCGTGCTGGTTCCCGATTCCGCCCATGGAACGAATCCCGCGACGGCGGCGCTGATCGGCTACTCGGTGCGGTCCATACCGGCGGGTGAGAACGGGATCGTCAGCGTCGAGGCGGTGCGGAGCGCGCTCGCGCCCGACGTCGCGGCGATCATGCTGACCAATCCCAACACCTGCGGATTGTTCGAGCGCGAGATCGTTGGAATCGCTGATGCGGTTCACGAGGCGGGAGCCTATTTCTACTGCGACGGAGCGAACTTCAACGCTATCGTCGGCAAAACCCGCCCAGGCGATCTCGGCGTAGACGCCATGCACATCAACTTGCACAAGACTTTCTCGACCCCGCACGGCGGCGGCGGTCCCGGCGCAGGCCCGGTCGCGCTATCGGCCCGTCTTGCCCGCTATGCGCCGGTTCCGTTCGTTCGGCGCGAAGGCGAAGCGCTGCGGCTTGTCGAGCACGCGGAGGGAACCGAATCATTCGGGCGCATGTGCGTCTTCCACGGGCAGATGGGGATGTTCGTGCGCGCGCTTACTTTCATTCTGTCGCATGGCGCCGACGGGCTGAGGCAGGCTTCGGAGGATGCGGTGCTGTCTGCCAACTATATTCGTGCTTCCCTTAACGACGCGATGAGCGGGCCGTTCAGCGACCGGCCCTGCATGCACGAGGCTCTCTTCGACGACCGGTGGCTCAAGGACACCGGGCTCACGACGCTCGACTTCGCCAAGGCGATGATCGACGAGGGCTATCACCCGATGACGGTCTATTTCCCACTCATTGTGCACGGTGCGATGCTGATTGAGCCGACCGAGTCCGAATCCAAGGCAAGCCTCGACCTATTCGTCATGACCTTGCGCGACCTCGCTCTTGCCGTGCGAGCGGGGAAACGCGAGCGGTTCCTGTCCGCGCCGGTGCATGCGCCGCGCCGGCGGCTCGACGAGACGCGCGCCGCTCGGCAACCGGTGCTGCGCTGGACGAGGTCTCAGCCGGCTTGATCTTCCCTACGACGCGGATATGGCTCTAGACTACGAGGGGCGATCGCTCCGCTCGCGCATAAGGACTGAGCCGCTATGTCATCCGGTCTGATCCGTTTCGCTATCGCGGGGTTTCTCACTTTAACGGCCGGTATGGCGCTTGACGCCAGCTATGCCCAACAGGCGCCAGCCACACCTGCGACCCCGGCCCCCGCCGCTTCAACGCCCGCGCAGGCCGCCCCGGCGCCCGTAACTCCGCCGGCGGCTCAGGCGCCATCCGCCCCGTCGCCAACCGCCGTCAAACCCGCGGAAGCGCCCTCTGCGACAAATCCAGCGGCCGGCGGACCGGCGCAACCAGGCGAGGGCTCGACGGGCGAAGCCGTCGAGCTCCCGCCAAGACCGTTTGCCTATGTCGAGGGCAAGGCCGACAAGGACGAAATCTATAGCGCCATCCTCAATTCGCTGAGTGCGGTCAAGAGCGACATGGACAAGGCAAATCTTGCGCCGGGCGGTCGACCGATCGCCGTCTTTGTTGAATCCGACGACACGGGTTTCAAATTTCACGCTGGCTACCCGCTCTCGGCAGCGCCCGAAGGCAAATCGAACCTCTCGGACAGTGTGAAGATCGGGCAAACGCCGAGCGGCAAGGCGATGAAGTTCGAGCATCAGGGCGCCTATGGCGACATTGACGCAACCTACGACGCCATCACGGCCTATCTCGACGACAAGGGAATCGACGCGCAGGACACCTTCATCGAGGAATATGCAAACGACGTAAAGGATCCGGACGATCCGACGTTACAAGTGAATATTTACGTGCTGTTGAAGTGACCCCCGGCGCGTCCGGTGCTACTGCGCGGCCTCCGCCGTCAGCGCGGCTGCGCCGGTCTCGAACTGGAGACGCGCCAACCGCGCGTAGAGGCCATTCGCCGCCATGAGGGAGCCGTGCGTGCCCTCCTCGACCAGACGGCCCGCCTCAATGACAAGGATGCGATGCGCGTTAACGATCGTCGCCAGCCGGTGCGCGATCACTAGGGTCGAGCGGCCCTTCATCAGCGTTTCGAGCGCGCCCTGGACAAGGGTTTCGCTCTCGGCGTCGAGCGCCGAGGTCGCCTCGTCGAGGAGCAGCACCGGCGCGTCTTTAAGGATAGCGCGAGCGATGGCGATGCGCTGGCGCTCGCCGCCCGAGAGCGTAACCCCTCGCTCGCCCAAGAGGCTGTCGTAGCCCTGTGGCAGAGCGGAAATGAAGCCGTGCGCCGCCGCCTGTCTGGCCGCGCTAATGACCGCGTCGCGGTTCGCGCCCGGCGCGCCATAGGCGATGTTGTCGGCGACGCTGGCGCCGAAGATGAACGCGTCTTGCGGCACGAGCGCGATCTCGGCGCGAAGGTCGGCGGGATTAAGCCGCGAGATGTCGACCCCATCGAGCATGACCGCGCCGCTTGCGGGATCGTAGAACCTGAGCGCGAGCTGGAACAGGGTCGACTTGCCGGCCCCCGAGGGCCCTACGATCGCTACAGTCTCGCTCGGCTCGACACGGAAGCTCACGCCGCGCAAGACCGCATCGTCGTCACGCCCTGGATATGCGAACGAAACGTCGCGGAACGCGAACTCGCCGCGCACCGGCTTTACGAGCTTCATCGGATCGGCAGGCGCAACGATGCGCGGCTTGACCGCGAGGATCTCGCCGATGCGGCCTGCCGCGCCCGCCGCCTGCGAGACCTCGTTCCAAACTTCCGACAATTGTCCAAGCGCGCCGGCCCCGAACACCGCGAACAGCACGAACTGCGATAGCGCGCCGCCCGTCATCCGATGGGCGATCACTTCCTGTGCGCCGAGCCAAAGCACGACGACGACGCTGCCGAAAGCGAGGAACAGGGCTGCTGCAGTGACGAGGGAGCGCGCTTGGGCCATGGCTCGCGCCGCCTCATAGGCGTCGAAGACCGCTTCGCGATAGCGGGAGGCGGTGAATCGCTCCGCCAGGAACGACTGCATGACGCGAACGGCCGACAGGCTTTCGGTCGCGAAGGCGGTCGCGGTCGCGAGCCTGTCCTGGGCGCGGCGGGAGCGCTGACGCACCGAGCGCCCGGCGGCGTAAAGCGGCAGGACGATGACGGGAATCGCCGCCAGCACGAAGCCCGACAGCTTTGGACTGGTGGCCACCATCATCGCGATTGCGCCGACGAACAGGAACAAATTGCGCAAAGCCAGCGACGCAGAGGCGCCGAACGTCGCCTTGAGCTGCGTCGTATCGGCGGAGAGGCGCGAGGCGATGTCGCCGGTCTTCTCTGAATCGAAGAAGCTCGGATCGAGCCGAGTGAGATGGGTGAAGAGATCGGCGCGAAGATCGGCGACCACACGCTCGCCGAGCGTCATGACCAGGTAGTACCGCGCGCCCGACGCCAGCGCGAGCACCGCGACGACGCAGATCATGGCGAGAAAATAAGCACGGATAAGGCCGGCGGTGGCGTCGGAGAAGCCAAAGTCGATCATGCGGCGAACTGCGATCGGCACGACGAGCGTCGCGCCGGAAGCGATGGCGAGCGCAATCAGAGCAAGCACGATACGCGTACGATGGACGAAGGCGTAAGGCGCAAGCGGCTTCAAGGCGCCAAGCGAGACGTGAGAGCTTCTGCTGCCGGCGTCGGCGTTGGACATTGCGCGGTCGTCTCCCCGAGGATACCGGCGCTTTAGGGACCCGTTTTTCGCGTAAATCAAGGCAACCCGGGAGGAGCTTAGCCGCCGACCGCCGTTCGGGATCTACTTGCGTAGACCCGTGGCGGGCGCTATAGGAGCGCCAATTGAAGAGCCGCCCGGTTTCCGGACGGCTCTTTGCTTGTTTTGCCCGAGATCTCGACGATGAAGTCTGACATTCACCCCAACTACCACATGATCAAGGTCGTCATGACCAATGGCGTCGAGTTCACGACCCGCTCAACCTATGGCGAGGAGGGCGCGACGCTGAACCTGGACATCGATCCGAACACGCATCCGGCCTGGACCGGTGGATCGCAGCAGCTCCTCGATCGCGGCGGACGGTTGTCGCGCTTCAACACCCGCTTCGGCGGCATCGGCCTCGGTGGCAAGAAGTAGCCCCCCGCTGAGCTCAGCCTTGTCCTGAGGGACCGCGAAGCGCCGCGTCCCAATGGTCGCTCCATTGAGCGCCAACTGAGCATTCTTCGAGGCCCGCTCGCGCGGGCGCCTCAGAATGAGGGGGAGACCCCATCGGCCCGCACGGATAATCTTCGAACGCTCGTGACCTGGCCGCCCCCGTTGGCGACGATTCGCTCGCGGGCTTCCTCTAGCGGTTCGCTCACCGTTTTCATGTGCCAGCCGTTGGCGTGAAGCAGGGTCAACGAATCGCGCATGATCCCGACGTGTCCCTTCCAGAATACGAAATCGCCGCGCGCAAGCGGCGAAACGGGATTGTCGAGCGCGAGAGGCTCGCCTAACGCCTTCTCCTGCATGTCGCTGTCGCGCGGCGAGGCGACGCCGGCGGCGGTCAGCGCCGTCTGGACCAGGCCCGAGCAGTCGATGCCCTCTGACGTCCGGCCGCCCCAGAGATAGGGCGTTTCGAGAAAGCGTTCAGCGACCGCGACAAAGTCCGGTTCGCGCGCGCTGAGCTCCGCCAAATGGCGCGACCAGAGATAAAGCCCATCCTGCGAGACCGCGAAATTGCCCTCGTGGGCCACGACTGTCGGCTGCGCGCCAAGCGAGAGCGCCATCCGCGGCGGAAGCTTAATCGCGGGCCCAGGATAAGCGTGCGTGCGCAGTGTCGCGACGCGATGGGTCGGCGCCGAGGGCGCGCCGAGCGCGCCGGCCGGAAGATAGCCGACATATTGGTCACGCGCGAGCTGCGCCCAGGCCCATCCGTCGCTCTCGTCATAGACTGTGACGCCCTCGCCAAAGAGCGCTTCGGTCTCGAGCGGCGCGTTCGGATCAGGACTTCGCCTCAGCGGCGCGCTGGCGGCGACAATCCGCATTGGCCCCCCTTTCGCGTAGCGCGGCGCCTCGACATGGCCCCGCAAATGCTCGGCCGCGAGATCACCGCGGGCAGCGGTCAAGCGAGGATCAAACGAGTGGGAGGGCATGGCGGACGGTTAACATGCGCCGCCACGGCTGGCGACAACGGACCGGCGCGTCTTTGCCGATCTTTCGAAGAGGAGTAGCCTCGCGATCGAGGGAGATCGCGTCTCATGAGCGCCATTGCCGACCTTGAGGATAATTTCCGCGAGCCCCTCGACCCATACGGCGCCGTCACGCACGAGGTGTTCAACCAGCCGACCGAGCTCGTCGACATCAACCTCTACGATTCCGACGCGGCGCTGAAGGAAGCGGCTCAGCGCGAAGGCGCGGGCTGGGCGAGCAACGCGCTCGGCGCCTTCGGCGCACGCGCCGGGTCAGCGGAATTTCTGGAGCTCGGGACGCTCGCGAATAAGAACCCGCCAGAGCTCGACACGCACGATCGCTACGGCCGGCGGGTCGACCTCATCCGCTTTCATCCGTCCTACCATGCGTTGATGAAAGCCTCGATCGAGGACGGACTTCATTCGTCGCCGTGGACCGATCCGCGCGAGGGCGCGCATGTGGCGCGGGCTGCTCGGTATTACATGCACACGCAAGTCGAGGCCGGTCACGGCTGCCCGATCACTATGACCTTCGCCGCGACGCCCTGCCTCAAAATGCAGCCAGATCTCGCCGCCGAGTGGCTGCCGAAGGTCCACGCCCCGGTCTACGACCCGCGCAATGTCCCCGCCGGTGAGAAACAGGGCGTGACGATCGGCATGGCGATGACCGAGAAGCAGGGCGGCTCGGACGTGCGCGCCAATACGACGCGCGCGATTCCGTTGGGCGCCGAGGGACGAGGCCGCGCTTACGAACTCGTCGGCCACAAGTTCTTCGTCTCGGCGCCGATGTGCGACGCGTTTCTCGTGCTCGCGCAGGCGCCGGGCGGCTTGTCGTGTTTCCTTGTCCCGCGCTGGCGTCCCGACGGAACGAAGAACCCGCTGCAGATCATCCGCTTGAAGCGGAAGATGGGCAATGTGTCGAACGCATCGAGCGAGACGGAGCTGCGCGGCGCGCTCGGCTGGATGGTCGGGCCGGAAGGCCGCGGTGTCGCGACGATCATCGAGATGGTCGCGATGACCCGCTTCGACTGCATGATCGGCTCGTCAGCCGGCATGCGCATGGCGGTCTCGCAAGCGATCGACCATTGCCGCCAACGCAAGGCCTTTGGCGCGTTCCTGATCGACCAGCCGATCATGACGGCGGTGCTCGCCGACCTCGCGATCGAGGCGGAGGCGGCGCTTGCCCTCACCATGCGCGTCGCCCGCGCGCTCGATCATCGCGACGACCCCCACGGGGATGCGCTCGTGCGTTTGGGCTCGGCGATCGGCAAATACTGGATCTGCAAGCGGACGCCCGGCCACGCCTACGAGGCGCTAGAGTGTCTGGGCGGCTCAGGGGTGATGGAGGACAGCCCGATGCCGCGTCTCTATCGCGAGGCGCCGGTCAACGCGATCTGGGAGGGAAGCGGCAATGTGCAATGCCTCGACATCGCCCGCGCGATCCAGCGCTCGCCTCAGACGCTCGAGGCCTATTTCGCCGAAGTCTCCGTAGTGAAAGGCGAAAGCGCCTCGCTCGACGCGCACGTCCTGCGGCTCAAGGACGACGTCGTCGACCTCGGCGGCTTCGAGGCCCATGCCCGCGATCTCTGCGACCGGCTCGCCGTCGGACTTCAGGCCGCGGCTTTATGCCGCGCCGGCTCGCCAGTCGCCGAAGCCTTCTGCCGCTCACGCGTCGAAAGCCGCGGCGCGCACAATTATGGCGCGCTGACGGGCGTTGACACGAAGGCGATCGTGAAGCGCGCGGCGCCGAGGTGAGGCGACCCTCATCCGGCCCTATCGGGCCACCTTCTCCCCGAGGGGAGAAGGGGTTGTCAGCCTCCGGAATTAGCGAGTCAGAATTGAGCCTTTTCAAGGACTTGCGGCGTGATTAGCGAGTCACTCCGGCTTGGGCCTTCGAGCGCCAGTGCGGGCTCGACGGGCGACGGGAGCCGGCGCGCCTCCGGTTCTACGCGCGGAAGCGGAGCAGCGGCGAAGCCATGATAGCGGTCGAGCTCGCGGACAATTTTGACTACGCGATCGACGGCTTCGAAGTTCGTTCCTTCTGCGGGGTCGTGCATCGCGGTGAAAGACACGAGCAACGCTTCGTTGAGACGATTGACCTGAAGGGCGAGAAATTCGGCTGGCGGCTGTGGCATACGCTCGGAGAGGATCTCGCGAACGAGGTTGCGCATCCGCTTGAGTGTGAGGCCCTCGCTGGCCGCGATCTCCGGAACCGAAGCGCCGCGATTGAGGAGAGCGACGATCCGCTCTTCGCTGGACCTTTTCGCGCCGCGTGGCTCTTCGTATGCCGGAGGACCCGCCCCGGCGAGGGGAGGCGCGGGCGGTCGTTTCGGGCTTCGGGATTTTGCTCGTTGTCATGTGAACAAACATAGAACATAGGGGGGCGTTTGGCAAGAAAATGTCATTTTCGGCCCAGCCATGTCCGCAAAAGTCATGTCTCTCCAAGGACTGGATTGGCCCGACAGATTGTTCCACTTTCGGTCTCGCGCGGCCAATTTCCAATCCGCCGCCGCGCCTGATCTGTCCGATTGCGGCAGTCGGAACGTCGCCTTTGCATCAAGCAATACGCAAGTGCGAATCGGATAATGTTCTCGCCCAACAGCCGCGTGTTGAGATAACGGAACATGGTTGCTATGAAAAGAAACTCTCTAGCAGAACAATGAACATTTAAGATTTTTCTATCCCAGACCATCTATAAAGGTCAGCCATGCGTTCAGTCGATTTCTTGCTGATTATCACGAGAATATAAATAACTTTATTTTCCTGATCCAGTTGACAGCTCAAGTCGATCGCGTTCGTGTGGCAGCCTCTAAGGCTCTTCTGACTGGGGCTAAACCAGAAGAAATGGAGAGCCTTCAAAAATCTGCCAGTGATCCCGACGCAACGTTGCGCCAACTGCAACGGTACTCGTCGGTCCAATCACGCAACCTGACCAACGCCACCGTAAACGCGCTTCAGCACTATTTTTCAGAAATCATCCAGGCTGTTGCGTCAAAGAGGCCAGAAATTCTGCGATCCGCCGAAACCTTGCGAGTAGATGAGATACTCAGATTCAAAAGCTACAAAGAATTAGTCGCTTTTCTAATAGACAAGAAAATCAACGAACTTGCCTATGGTGGCATTAAAAGCATGGAGTCATATTTTCGTGATAGACTTGGTATCGAATTGTTTTCAACGGATCGTTCCCGCAGTCTTCTAACAACTTTCATTGAAATCAGAAATATCAACGTCCATAACAGAGGATTTGTCAACAATATTTTCCTAAGCAAGGTAGGAAACGTGGAGGGTTTTACTTTTCCTAAAGGAAAATACCTCCATGTTGACATGGATATGCTGAAACTACTATCAGATAGCGCAATCGAAACGGCCTTAGCACTCGATCACGCGGTCACCGCTAAGTTCGGACTACAACGCAAGCCACACGAGCGATGGCTCGCTGCGAAGGCCAAAGGCAGCTTGCGACTCAAACGCAAGCAGTTTGCGACCAGTTAGCCAGTTCTGCGCAATCGCGCGGGAATGACAAAGATGGCTGGCTGCGATCGCCCCGGACGCGCACGGCTCACGCCAGACTGCCCTCAGCGCCGGGCTCCTCGACCAGTTCTTCCAGTTCCGCCATCGTCTGTTCGACGGTCCGATGGTGCGGCTCTTCGTACCAGACGGATGCGACCCGCTCGATGTCGCTCGAGCTCACGCTCACATAAGTGACCTGCGGGCGCTGCGATTCCAAGAACTCATTGATGTCATTTTCCAGCGATTGGATTGGCGTGGTCGCGGCCACGGAAAACAGTTTCACCCGCATTGCTTAGCCTCCGACAGGGCCTCGGTTCCTTTTCGCAGCAGAGGACGCGGCCTCCAAGCGTGATCTTTTTGCCCGGACTAAAAGGACGGAGTCAGCTCCGGAACGCCCTTCCGCGAGCAGCGGAAGCGCGTGGACCGCCCTCCGCTAGGCGCGGAGGGCGAGGATGTTGGGTGCTGTTTCTCTGCCCTACTTCGCGAGCGCCTTGTCGGTGACGGCGGTCGTAAATGCGCCGGTCGGCTCCTTCGAGATGACAGGGTCGGAGCCGCCGCTGCTCAGAAGCGCCTTGACTGTCTGCTGATAGGCGGCGGGGTCGAGGCGGCCGTCGGAGCCTTCAGTGAGCTTGTTGATCTCGCTCATCATCTGGGTCTGATGATGCTCGGTCTGGGCGCCTGTCGAATCGTTGTCGAGCACGATTTTGACTGCTTCTTCCGGATGGGCGCGCGCGTAGTCCCATCCTTTCATCGACGCCCTGACGAACCGAGCCATCTTATCGACGAAGGCCGGGTCCTTGAGCTTGTCCTCCATTGCGTAGAGGCCGTCCTCGAGGGTCGCGACGCCCTGGTCGGTGTAATTGAAGACGACGAGCTGGTCGGGCTTGTAGCCCGCGTCGATGACCTGCCAGTACTCGTTATAGGTCATGGTCGAGATGCAGTCCGCCTGCTTCTGGATGAGCGGGTCGACATTGAAGTTCTGCTTCACCACCTTCACGCCGTCCGCCGACCCGTCGGTCTTGAAGTGCAGCTTCGCCATCCAGTTGAGGAACGGATATTCGTTGCCGGAGAACCAGACGCCGAGCGTGCGGCCCTTGAGGTCTTGGGGCGTCTTGATGCCGGTGTCGGCGCGGCAGGTGAGCTCCAGTCCGGAGCGCTTGAATGGCTGGGCGATGTTGACCATCGGCACGCCCTTCTCGCGCGCGGCGAGCGCTCCCGGCATCCAGTCGACCACGACGTCCGCGCCGCCGCCGGCCAGCACCTGTTCGGGCGCGATGTCCGGGCCGCCCGGCTTGATCGTCACGTCGAGGCCTTCGGCCTTGTAGAAGCCCTTGTCCTTGGCGACGTAATAGCCGGCGAATTGCGCGTCGGTCACCCATTTGAGTTGCAGCGTGACCTTGTCGTCCGCGTGCGCCGCGCCGGCGCCGAGGAGCGCGATCGCGCCCACGATGTTTAACAGAGACCTTCTCATTTCTTTCCTTCCTCCCGGGCTACGCCGCCGCGTCCGCCTTCGCCCGTGCGAAGGTTCGGATGCGGGGCGAAAGGTTTCAAGGCCGCTCCGCGCGATAGGAGGCGTGCCAGAAGGTCACGCGGCGTTCGACGCCGGCGACCAGAGCATAGAAGAGCGATCCGGTGAGCGCGGCGACGACGATCGTCGCCCACACCATGTCGATTTGCAGCCGGCCGACTTCGGTGGAAATCCGGAAGCCCATGCCAACGATCGGCGTGCCGAAGAACTCGGCGACGATGGCGCCGATCATGGCGAGCGTCGTATTGATCTTAAGCGCGTTGAAGATGAACGGCATGGCGACCGGCAGGCGCAGCGCAGCGAGCGTCTGCCAGTAATCGGCGGCGTAGGTCTTCATGAGGTCCCGTTCCATCGCGCCGGCGCTGGAGAGGCCAGCCACGGTGTTCACGAGCATCGGGAAGAAGGTCATCACGACGACCACCGCCGCCTTCGATTGCCAATCGAAGCCGAACCACATCACCATGATCGGCGCAATGCCGACGATCGGCAGTGCGGAGACGAGGTTGCCAATGGGCAGGAGGCCGCGTTGCAGAAATTGCGAGCGGTCGACCAGGATCGCCACCGCGAAACCGGCGAGCGAACCGATGAGGTAACCGGCCAGCACGCCCTTGATTGTCTGCCAGAAGTCGGCGGCGAGGGTGGGCACGGAGGTGGCGAGCCGCACAGCGATCGCCGAGGGCGGAGGCAGGATGACCGCCGGCACGTGGAGGAGCCGGACTCCCGCTTCCCAGATTGCGAGCACCGCGAGCCCGAACGCCAGCGGAGGCAAGAACTCACCGAGGCGCTGGGAGGTCGTCACGTGAAGGCCATGCGCTTTTGCGCGATGCGCCCCGCGACGCCGATTGCGCCGATAAGCGCGGCCGACAGGGCGGCGGCTGCGAACAACGCCGCCCAGATCTGCACCGTTTGCCCATAATAGGAGCCTGCGAGCAAACGCGCGCCCAAGCCCCCGTCTTCGCTTTTCGTCACTTCGGCGACCACCGCGCCGACGAGCGCAGCCGCCGCTCCGATTTTCATGCTGGCGAAGAAGAAGGGCGCGCTGGCGGGCGCTCTCAGCTTGAGGAAGGTTTGTGCTTGCGTCGCCGAATAGGTGCGCATGAGGTCGAGCTGCAGCGGATCAGGCGAGCGGAAGCCCTTGACCATGCCGACCGTCACCGGAAAGAACGAAAGATAGGCCGCGATCGCCGCCTTCGGCGCGATGCCGGTGATATTGAACTGGTTGAGGATCACCACGATCATTGGCGCGAGCGCAATGATCGGCACGGTCTGCGACGCCACGATCCACGGCATCATCGAGCGTTCGAGCCAGCGCATCGAGACGATGAGCACGGCAAGGCCGATGCCCAAAGCCGAGCCGATAGCGAAGCCGATCAGCGTCTCTTCCAGAGTGATGAACCCATGATAGACGAGGCTGCGCTTCGAGGTCGGAGGAGTGGCGAGGACGAGCTTGTAGAGTTCGCTCGCGACCTGATGCGGCGCCGGCAGCTTCGGCCGCTCCATATTGAGCGAGCCGCCGATGAGATCCTGGGTGGAATAGTCCGTCCGGCCCGCATTGGCGAACTGGTCGCGCTGGAGGGACGCGTTCATGAGCGCGGCTGCGACATACCAGACTGCAACGATGGCGAGAACGACCGTAACGATGGGGAGCGCGGATTTCATGCGCCCGCACCCTTATCAAGCCGCGTCCGGCTATCCGTCATAGGAATGGCCTTCGCGTAAGCCCTGCCTGACCCGGTTCGCGACGGCCATGAATTCAGGCGTCTCACGGATGTCCAACGTCCGGTCGCGAGGGAAATTGCATTCGATTACGTCGCACACGCGGCCCGGACGGGGCGACATGACGACGATGTGGGTCGACAGGAACACCGCTTCCGGAATCGAGTGGGTGACGAACAGCGCCGTCTTGCCGGTCACGTCCCAGAGGCGCAGCAATTGCTGGTTCAGCATGTCGCGCACGATCTCATCGAGCGCGCCGAATGGCTCGTCCATGAGGAGAAGATCGGGGTCGAACGACAGCGCCCGCGCGATCGAGGCGCGCTGCTGCATGCCCCCGGACAATTGCCAGGGATATTTGGCGCCGAAGCCGGAAAGATTGACGAGCTCCAGTCCCTTGGCGACGCGCGATTCACGCTCGGCCTTGCTGAAGCCCATGATTTCGAGCGGCAATGCGATATTCCGCGCCACGCTGCGCCAGGGATAAAGCGCGGGGGCCTGGAACACGTAACCATAGGCGCGATTGGCGCGCGCTTCACTGGGGCTCATGCCGTTGACGCGGATTGAGCCGCTGCTCGGGGTCTCGAGATCGGCGACCGCCCGCAGCAGCGTCGTTTTGCCGCAGCCCGACGGTCCGATGAAGGAGACGAAGTCACCCCGCGCGATCCTCAAATTGACGTTGCTGAGCGCCTGCACCTCGCCGTCGGCGGTGTCGAAACACAACGAAAGGTCGTTGACCTCAATCACCGCGTCTGGGGCCGCTGTCGTCCCCAGGTCATCCGGCTTCAGTTTAGGAGCCGCCGCTAGGTCCATCGTGGGTCCGCTCTCTCAGCGCGCAACGCCCGCCGCCGCAGTAAACTCCTTATAGCGCTTGAGCGCGCGGGCGTCTGCGGGGAAAGGCTCGCGCTTGATGAAACGGCCGCGCCCGAGCTCGGCCTGCACCACACCGTCGCGGAAGACGACTTCGCCGCGCGACAGCGTGTAGCGCGGCAGACCGGTGACCTTGGTTCCCTCGAACACATTGTAGTCGATAACCGAGACCTGTGATCGCGCTGAAATGGTCTTGTTGGCCTTCGGATCCCAGACCGTGACGTCCGCATCCGCGCCAGGCAGGATCGCGCCCTTGCGCGGGTAGAGGTTCAAGATGCGTGCGATATTGGTCGAGGTCGCGGCGACAAATTCGTTCGGGGTCAAGCGCCCAGTCTCGACGCCGTAGGTCCACAAGACGGACATGCGATCCTCGAGTCCGCCGGTGCCGTTCGGAATCTTGGTGAAATCGCCGAGGCCGAGTTCCTTTTGCTTGGTGGTGAAGGCGCAATGATCGGT
The DNA here is from genome assembly GCA_963836695.1 of uncultured Alphaproteobacteria bacterium. Lineage (GTDB taxonomy): Bacteria > Pseudomonadota > Alphaproteobacteria > Rhizobiales > Beijerinckiaceae > Roseiarcus. The sequence continues at coordinate 52,974 of CAWIKX010000017.1, read as the reverse complement.
CGCCACCACCTGCAGGGAGCCGGCGCGCAAGCCGTTCCATAGGTCGTCCTGGTGGACCTTGTCGCGGAACGGCGGCGACATGACGCGCCGCGCCGCGTGCTTCCAGTCCTTATTGTAATATTCGCTCTCGTCGAGCACGAGATGCTGGATCAAAGGCTCGCCATAGACGCGCTTACCCAACGAGCGCGCGCGCCGGATCGCCTCATGCGCCTCGATGGAGGAGGTGTGCACGATGTAGAGCGGAACGCCCGCCTGATCGGCCAGCATGATCGCGCGGTTTGCCGCTTCGCCTTCCACCTCCGGCGGCCGCGAGAGCGCGTGGCCCTCCGGGCCGGTTATGCCTTTCGCCAGATAGTGCTTCTGCAGCGCAGCGACCACTTCGCCGTTCTCGGCGTGGACGAGCGGCATCGCGCCGAGTTCAGCGCAGCGCGAGAACGAGGCGAACATCTGCTCGTCATCGACCATCAGCGCGCCCTTATAGGCCATGAAATGCTTGAACGTGGTCACCCCGGCCTTGACCACCTTGGCCATGTCCTCACGCACCGAGTTCATCCCAGTAGGTAATGCACATGTGGTAGGAATAGTCGGATACGGCGTCCTTCGAGCGCTTGTCCCAGTCAGCGAGCGCCTCCATCAGCGGCTGATTGCGGTTGGGGATGCAGAAGTCGAGCACCATCGTCGTGCCGCCTGACAGCGCTGCCTTGGTTCCGCTTTCGTAATTGTCGGCCGTATTCGTCCCCATGAAAGGCATGTCGAGATGAGTGTGCGGGTCGATCCCGCCGGGAAGGATGAAGCAGCCCTTGGCGTCGAGCGTGCTGTCGCCCCTCAGACCCTCGCCGATCGCCTTGATGGTCTCGCCTTCGACCAGAACGTCGGCCTTATAGGTGCGGTCCGCCGCAACGATCGTTCCTCCTTCGATGACGAGCGACATTTTTCAACTCTCCCAATCTTGTTCTCATCGGTGTCTACGCGCGACGGCTCAGGCGCCGCCGGCCATCACGACACGATTTCGGCCTTCTCCAGGACGGCGTGCATCAGCACGTTGGCGCCGGCGGTCGACCAATCCTGCTTGATGTCCTCGCTTTCATTGTGGCTGACGCCATCGACGCAAGGCGTGAAGATCATCGACGTCGGCGCGACCCGAGCCAGATAGCAAGCATCATGGCCGGCCCCCGACACGATGTCGCGGTGCGAATAGCCGAAATGCTTGGCCGCCCGCCGCACGGCCTCGACGCAGCCAGGATCGAAGGGGACCGGAGCGTAGTTGAAGACCTGCTTGAGATCGTAGCTTAGGCCGATCTTGTCGGCGATCGCCTTCACGCCCTCGCGCAAGGAGGCGTCCATCTCGTTCAATGTGGCGTCGACCGGATGGCGGAACTCGCAGGTCATGAACACTTCGCCCGGAATGACGTTACGGGAATTCGGATAGGGGTTGAGCATGCCCACCGTCGACACCCCGAGGGGCGCCTTCGACAGGCCGATCGCGTTCACAAGCTCCACGATCCGAGCGGCGCCGAGCAGCGCGTCCTTCCTGCGCGGCATCGGCGTCGAGCCGGCGTGGCTCTCGAATCCGGTTAAGCGAATTTCGTACCAGCGCTGCCCCTGTCCGTGGGTGACGACGCCGACATCGATCGACTCGTCCTCCAGGATCGGGCCCTGCTCGATGTGCAGTTCGAAGAAGGCGTGCACCGGATGGGCGCCCACAGGCTCGTCGCCCTTGAAGCCGATCCGCTTGAGCTCGTCGCCGAGCTTTTTGCCCTCGCCGTCCGCGACCGAATAGGCGAATTCCTTGTCATAAACGCCGGCGAATACGCCCGATGCGATCATCGCCGGCGCATAGCGCGAGCCTTCCTCGTTGGTCCAGTTGGCGACCTCGATCGGCCGCCGGGTCCGGATGTTGAGGTCGTTGAGCGAACGCACCACTTCGAGCGCGCCGAGCACGCCGAGCGCGCCGTCATATTTCCCGCCGGTCGGCTGGGTGTCGAGGTGGCTCCCCATCATGACAGGCGCGAGCGAATTGTCCTGGCCGGGCCGCCTGGCGAACATGTTGCCCATTTCGTCGACCGTGACCGTGCAGCCGGCTGCTTCGCACCACTTCCGGAACAGCTCGCGGGATTGACGGTCGAGATCGGTCAGCGTCAGGCGCTTGACGCCGCCCTTCGGAGTGCCGCCGATTTTCGCCATCTCCATAAGCGAGTCCCAAAGCCTCGCTCCGTCGATGCGAACATTCGACAAATCAGCCATTCCTTGGCGCTCCCAACATTTCCGTTAGTGCTTATTATAGCTTTGACCAAATGGTCAAACGCCGTACCTTTGGGCGCGACGCTCCTAAATTGGGCGCCCCTGCCCTTCCCATCGCGCGAGCGTCGCCGGGTTTTCTGGCGCCTTGACGTTGACCGGCGACACAGGGAGAAACGCGACCTTTTGGGGGACCTATGGCGCGCCGCAAGCCGAGACCGACAATTCGGGAGGAGAACGAACGCGCGCTGCTCGAGTCTGCGGAAGGTGTATTCGCCGAGCAAGGATATAAAGGCGCAACCACCGCGGCGATCGCGCGCCGCGCCGGCGTGCCAAAGGCCAACCTGCATTACTATTTTCCGACCAAGGAGAGACTCTATCGTTCGGTGATCGAGCGGGTGCTGACGGCGTGGCTCGCCGCGGCTTCGTCCTTCGACACGAGCGACGATCCGCGGCTCGCGCTTTCGGCCTATATCGGGGCCAAGATGGATCTGGCCCGCGAGATGCCGCTCGCGACCCGCATCTGGTCGGCGGAGGTGATGCGCGGCGCGCCGATGATCCAGGACTTCCTCGAAACGACGCTGACGGAATGGGTCGCCTCGCGGGAACGGGTTGTCCGGCGCTGGATCGCCGTCGGCAAGCTCAAGCCGATCGAGCCCAAGTTCCTGTTTTACATGATCTGGGCGACGACGCAGCAATACGCCAATGCGGCGCATGAAATGGCGACCCTCAACAAGGGCCGCCCGCTCGACGACAAGGCCTTCGAACGCGCGAAAACAGAGGTGATCGAGATCATCCTGCGGGGGGTGGCCGCTGGTGGGGGAGCCGATTCCCTCGCCATGCCTACGACGAGCTTGCCATCATCAAGATAAATTCAATCTTCCGGCTGGTCGCTTTGGCCCTAACGCGACTTATATCGGGACCCGGCTTGGATCGCCGTGTTATTTGCCTTCCATTCGAGGCGCGCAGGGGGAAAGCAAATGAGACGAACGATCTGTCTGCGGATTGCGCTTGGGGCCGCGTTGGCTGGTTCCGTCGCCGGCTGCCAAACCGAGAGCCGAAACATTCCGATCATGACGATGCAACAGGCCAATCAGCTCCCGGCAAGCCAGGTGCCCAGGATTTTCCGGGACCCGAGTAACCCATACGGCTACCCCTATAACGTGCACGAGACGGATGGACTAAGTCGCAATCCGGATGATTGCATCCGGTGGGGCTGCATCGATACCGGCGGAAACAAGTAGAAAGCCCCAAGCCGAGCATGAACGAGCGGCGCGATCGGCGCGTCTCGCTCGCCGACCAGTGGCAGAAACGACACGGCAGCGAGCGAAAGCAAACGGCCCACCGCTATATCCGTTGACTCATAACGAGCGCGTGTTCACGATCCGGCTCAAACGCGTCGCATCCTCGTGGGCGGCCGAGGCATGGATGGTTCTGTTAGTCTTGTGGGGCAGGAAATTATGAAAGCGCTTCGCCTTGCTGCATTGGCGACCGTCGGCTTTGCCAGCTTCGCTCACGCTGCCGACGTCTTGCCGACCACGAAGTCGGCGCCCACGCCCCCGGAAAATTGCTTCGCCAGCATCTGGGCCTATCTCGATTCCACCGCCGCCGACTGTCCGCTGAGCTACGGACCATTCACCCTCTACGCGACGCTCGACGCCGGCCTCATGTACGAGACGAATGGCGCGCCCTGGAGCCCTGCGTTCGTCAACGGCACCCAGGGCCTCATCAGCAAGCAGAGCCACGGCGTCAGGTGGCTATGGTCGCCCAACAACATCAATCAGTCCGTCATCGGCATCAAAATGTCCCAGCCGATTGCCAACGGCTGGTCGCTCATCGGCACACTTGAGGCGGGTTTCGATCCCATTTCCGGCTACCTGTCCAACTCGCAGCGCGCGCAAGTGATGAATAACGGCAAGCCGCTCGCGCTTCAAAGTGCAAGTGGCAACTCGAGCCGTGCCGGCCAATGGGACAATTCGCAATTCTTTCTCGGCTTGAGCAACAAGACTTACGGCACGCTCACCGCCGGCCGCGTCAACGCGCTCTCGCTCGACGGGTTGATCGCCTATGATCCCATGGGCAGCGCCTACGCCTTCTCGCCATTCGGGTTCACCGGCATGTATGCCGGGTTCAGCGACACCGAGCTCGCGCGCTCCAACACCGCCGTCAAATATCGGGGAGAGTTTGGAAACTTCCGCGTCGCTGGACTGGCGCAAGTCGGCGGTTACAACCAGGGCAACGGCTCGACGCAAATGTGGCAGGGCCAGGTCGGCACGGACATTCATAACCTCTATGGTGGGACGCTTTCGCTCGACTTCGTCGGCTCCTACGCGGTCGACGGGGCCCTGACGTCGAATTTCACAACACCGATCCCAAAATTCTATTCGACTGACGACCTGAAAGCGACGCTTTCCAATAACGTCGGCTACCTTGCGCTTGCCAAGTACAGCTTGGGCCCCGCACAAGTGTTCGGGGGGTGGGAATATTTCCGCCAGGGCAACCCGACCGACGACTTTCCGAACGGCTTCAAGACCATCGCCAACTATAACGTGCCCGGAAACATCGTCGATAACAAGGCTTTCTCGACGGTCTGGGTGACCACGAACGCATTCAATGTTCAACGCGTCTATAACACCATCTGGACCGGCTTTAAATATGCGGTCAACACGCAGCTCGATGTGGCGGGAGCGGTCTACTACGCTTGGCAGAACAACTTCTCGACCACGCCGTGCAAGGGTCAGGGCATCCACATCTCGAGCTCTGCATGCGCTGGAACGTTGGATACGTTCTCGCTCATGGTCGACTATCGACCGCTGAAGCGCATCGACCTCTATGCGGGCGTGGCTTTGTCGAATGTCTACGCGGGGCTCGCGAATGGCTTCCAGGCAACTCAGAACATCGATCCGACCGTGGGCGTGCGGGTCAAATTCTAGCCGCTGTTCGCTTGCCAGCGGATAGGCGTGGCAAGCAGGCCTCAGAACTCCACCCGGACGCCGATCGACGGCGCGAAGTTGGTGCGATACAGATAGCCGCTCGCCAATCCTCCCGTGACTTGCGACCACATGAAGCCGGCGTAGGTCGTGACGCGTTTTGACGGACGATAGTTGATCATGGCCGAGTACGCGTTGAGCGCCCCCCGGCAGCTCGAGTCGGAGAGGCCGCCATCGGTGCAGGGCTGCGTGTTATAGTCGTTCTGGTAATAGTGATAGTAGGCGCCGGCGATGTCGAGGTCGTCCCGGACGGCATATCTCAAGCCCAGCCAGAAGACCCTGAGGATCTTGTGTTCGTCATAGGCTGTGGCGTTCACAAAGCCGGCCGGGACGGGATAGTTGCCGATCGCGGTGAAGCCGTTCGGATAGGCGTCGCTCGGATTGGCGAACAGAATGTATTCCCAGCCTGAAAAAAAGGTCGCCCTGCCGAACTCGTATCTCAACGTCAGGAGGCCGCTCGCCTTATTGGAGAGAGTCGCCTTGAGGCCGTTCGCCGGCACGCCAACCGGAAGAGGATACTGGCCGAAGTTGGACAGCGAGACCGCGTCCTTGACCCGCTGACCGACGATGTCGACCCACAGGCCCCCCACATGGCCTTCGACCTCCGCCGAAATCGCCCCGTTGGAGCCGTTGCCCTGATCGAAGCCGCCGAACTGGTAGAGCGCGGCGAATCGGAGCGGACCCGTCTCGACCTCGTATTTCGCCGATGTGTTGTAGCGCGCGTTCTCGGTGTCTCCGCCGCCCGCGACGGTGCTCGAAATGCCGATCACCGAGAAGGCGGGCGCGGAGCCCATCGCATCGTAGTCGCTCAGACCCTGCAAGATGAGAGAGTTCTGCCGGCCGGCGGTCAACGCGCCGTAGGTGGGATGGCTGAACCCCGCGTAAGCCTCGGTGTTGAAGAGCTGCCCTGCCCGGCTCGAGTCCCCGTTCGCGGTTTGCTGATCGAGCGGCGTCGTGTTGTTTTGAACCAGCGACTTCGGGCCGTTGGCGCGCTGCAGCGTGAACGGATCAAAGCCGTTCTCCAGCTTGAAGATGAGCGACCAGTCCGACGCGATAGGCTCCTTGCCCTTGACGCCCGTGCGGGATTGGCCGAGCCCGTTCGGCGCGATGGTGTAATGCGACCGATTGCCATTCTTCTTGATCAGCGTGTTGACCCCGTTGGGGTAATTGCCGTTGAACGGGGCGCCGTGCGACTCATATCCGGCGCCGTAGTCGAGCCGCCCGTACAGAGTGACGCCGTTCCAGGAGAGCGGGCAATCATCTGGATCCGCGATCAGGAAGTCGTAAAGGCTCGCGAAGCACGACGTCGCTCGGGGCGCCGGCGACTGGACCGGCGCTGGCTGCTGGGTCGGCAAATCGGCCGCGCTCGCGTCACATGCCCAAAGAGCAACAAACGCGACTATGGTGATAGCGGTGCTCGCTGCCCTGATCAATCGCGCCCAAGTGAGTCGTTCATGACGAAGGAGATTGTAGCGACCGATTTGAAGTCCGCCAGCAACAAAGTCGAGCGTAAGGCACGACCTGTTCGCTTGTCCTTTAGCACAGTTCGATTGGCTTGAGCCGCCGACGGTCCTCGATGCTGAAGCGCCGCCGTGAGCCGACCCTTACACACAACAACAACATTAGCAGACGGCGGATTTGCCTTTTGAGCGCTTCCGTCGGCACGATATATTCATTAATATACAACCAGTCAGAGGGTGAGGCCCGGTGCTTTTGAGCAGACCGGGTGCGCGTTCGGATCGGCCCTCCATGTCAATAACGGCGACATGCGTTATGAGCCACTTCGGGCGACGCATACGAGAGGTCCGCGTGCGGACCGATTGAGCTTGGGCGGGGGCATCAGGTGAAAAGACTAGGGATCGCTTTATTTGCGGCCGGGCTCTCGAGCTTTGCTCATGCCGCCGACCTGCCGACGACGAAAGCGCCCGCCGAAAAGACCAAACCCAATTGCTGGGCGAGCGTCTGGGACTGGCTCAACGCGTCCGCGGCGGACTGTCCGATCAGCGCTTACGGCATCACGCTCTATGGCACGCTCGATGTCAACGCCACTTATCTCAACGAAGGCGTCAACAAGAGTCCGGCCGCCGACAAGGTCAATTACAACATCCAGAGGAACGCTTACGAGAGCAAGTTCCTCGCCGGCTACAACGGCCTCAGCGCCTCGGTGATCGGCCTCAAGATGAAGGAAGACCTGGCGCGCGTCGGTCTGCCGGGCTGGTCGCTCATCGGCGTCCTCGAAGCGGGCGTCAACCCGTATTCCGGCATGTTCGCCAATGGTCCGCGCTCGCTCGCCGATAACAATGCGCGGCCCGCCAACACGGCGCCGTTTCAGAACGCGAACTTCGCTGGCAGTCGCGCCGGCCAGTGGGACAATTCGCAAGGCTATTTGGGAATCAGCAATCCCGTCTACGGCACGCTGACGTTCGGCCGCACCAATTCGCTCGCGCTCGACGTGACGTCGGCTTACGATCCGGTCGCCTCGACGGCCTTCTCGACGCTCGGCTTTACGGCCGCGTTCTCCGGCTTCGGCTCCAGCGCCTCGGTCCGCCCGAACACCGCCTTCACCTATCGCCTGACCTACCAGAATTTTCGCGCCGCCGTTCAGGCGCAGGTCGGCAGCTACGGAATCGGCAATACGACAAACGGCATGTACCAGGGGCAGCTCGGCATGGACTTCGGGTCGCTGTCGCTCGATGGCGTCTTGAGCTGGTCGAATGACGCGGTCTCGCTGGCGACCTTCGGCGGCGCGAACATCGCCTGCCTGACGCCCGCCAACTGCTTCATCAATGTCAACAGCCAGTACTTCGACCCGAACACGGTCCTGAGAGCGACGCTGTCCAACGACCTCGGCGGCGAACTGGTCGCCAGATACAAGCTGGATCCGGTGCCGGTGACCCTCTATGGCGGCTGGATCTATGCCCGGCAGATGAACCCATCAGATGACTTTTTGGGCGGCTTCCCATCCATCGCCCAAGGCATCTTTGTCCCGCCCGGCGCCTTCAACAAAAGCGGCGTCTACACCAACACCGCCATCACGGCGAACAACTTCGACATCCAGAAGGTCCTGAACACATTCTGGGTCGGCGCGCGGTGGAAGCTTCCCACCATGGGTTTCGTGAGCAATCTCGAGGCGATGGGCGGCTTCTATTATCAGAACCAGAACAACTTCAACCCCGCCGCTTGCACAGGCTCGGGCGCTTTCATCAGCAGCGCGAAATGCGGCGGCAGCCAGGATGGGTTCTCGTTCCTGCTCGACTGGAAGCCGGTCAAGCGCGTCGACATCTATGGCGGCGTTTTGCTCAGCAACGTCTACGGCGGTCTGGCCAACGGCTTCTTCTCGACCTCAAGTTACGTGATCCCGGGAACGGCCAAGGTTGTGAACGTCAATACGGCGCGGACGCAGAATTACGATCCGACGGTCGGTATCCGTATTCGATTCTGATCTGAAGCGACTGGCGCCCCGCGAAGGGACCGCCGGGTGACGATCAATCCGGCGTGTTGCCGTCGATGCAACCCTTGTTGCAGTCGTCTTGATCTTCGCTCAGTCCGTCTGAGTCACCCTTGCCGTTGGGGTAGGGCGCGATATGGGGCAAGGACAAACCAAACGGCGCCGCCTGAGGAGCTGCGATTGTAGCCGCTGAGGGCGTCGGAGCCGGATTGTGAGCCTCGAAGCGGTGCACGCGATAGTGCTGACCGTTATGAACATGGTGATGGACCGTGTGGTGATAGCCACTGGCGGCGCCCGGCGGCGGGCTCCTGCGCGACAGCGATCGCCGGGACTGACGCGCAAGCCGCGAGCACGACAAACGGCACGGCGATTGACTTCACTTCGACTTCCTCGATCTCGAGCAGGACGCCTGCGCGTACAATTTAGCTTCGATCTCCTTCACAATCCAGCGTGACGAGAACCAATTATATTTTAGGATCGTACAAACAGTTCGCGAGAATAGCTACGCTCAAAAGATTGCTGCACTCTTTCGAACGATTTGCAAAGGTTCGGTTCGCGGGGAGCCGAGGAACGCGCATCGCCGACCAGGAACGAAGCTTCGCTGCACGGTCGCCGCTGTGCGTGGGTTGCAGTAGATCAAACCGAACCCGTTGGATTTTTACACGTGATGGTGAATTGGGAGAGCGTGTCAGCCGGCCCATTGTCTGCAGATCCAGTCGGCGGCGAGTTGGCAACGCGATCGTTTCAAGCGTCGCCGTGATTAATGCTCAACGCGAATCTTGGGGCGCGGCCGGTCCACCAAGTCGTCAGCGACAACAGAAGGAGCGGGATCGTCACGAGCGCCATGCCGAAGAAGAACAGGGGCCCGGGGATAAACCGCAGACCCGGAATCCAGCGCGACAGCATCAGGGAGATGATTGCGGAGAGCGCCGGTATTAGCAGGAAGAACATTGTGACGTAGCCGTTGTCGTCTTTCGTCGCGGTCAAGGCCATTTGATATGAGACCCGCCCCGCGGCGGACGAGGCCAGCGTGCCCACAAGCAATAGCAATATTGCCAGCGTCGAGTCCTCGCCCAGGCGTGGTGCTTGGCCAAAGTCCGTTGTCACAGCGGCGAGCGGGATCAGAACCGCGGACGACACAACAAAATTAGCCGCGATGGCGGCGGTCTCATCAAAATCAGAGAACCACTGGTAGACGAGCGTTCCACTCAGCGCGAAGAATGCCGGCATTGGCAGGGCGTAAATCCATTTGCTGTGAATGAAGCTGTAGAGAACGTCGCGCGCCAGAACCTTGCTGTCGCCGTCGATCTGACTCCACGCGATGGCCATGGCGCCGCAAAAGCCGACAAGAAAGCAAGCGCAGAACGCGAACGGCGGTCTCGAAATTGATCTCCTCGAGACAACGAACGCGATCAGCGCCGCCCAAAATGGTGAGAGGTTCAAGACGGCCGCCGTGATGATCGGGTGAGTGCTGCTGAGTCCGACATCATACAAAGTGAGTCCCGTCGCCCCGACGAGAAAGATGGCCGCAAGCTTTGGCCAGTTTTTTATGCGAAAAAGGATCGCGGCGAAGTCGCGTCGACTGTCGGCCCGCAAGATCAAAAGGGGAATGGAAAACAGCAGAGCGAGTTGGGTGAAGGCCATAAAGTCAAGGGACCCGAGCGACCTCGCAGCGAGCGCCGAGAACGGCTCCTGGAAGGACACAAGAACCGCCGTGGCAATGGCGTAGAACGTCCCCAGACGATAGTCGACCGGGCCGCCTGGATTGATGCTCTCCATGATCTAAACATTTCTCCGCACGTCGCTCCATCGCTCGGCTCTGTCAGCGCGCTGTTCCTGGGAGGCCCGCAAATAATTCCGTTCGCCCGCGTTCAGTTGCCGTCGATGCAGGTGACACAGTCGATGGGCTTCCGGCTAACCCATCCGATTCACGGCAATAATGGGTGGGTCTGGGGGTGGGCCGAGAGGAATATCGTCGCTCGCGTTCAACGACTTACTTGGGCGTTAGTAGCCGATGAACCTGGCAATCTCGTGTCGGGTAAGTAAATTAGTATTTATATAAAAGATTTTATCGAGCGACGCATGAATTTGCGATGGTATTTCTCTTAAGGGGTCGCGATCAGCGCCAAGTCTTGAATGCCGTAACATCGGATCTGCCTAACGCGTCTCATTCCGCCAGATATGGCGCAAAGCCCGGCGGCTTGGCGCGCGGCTCTGGGGGCGCCGTCTATTGTGGCGGCTGTCGCGCGTTTTGGTTGGCATTGAAGCGGTCGTCGCTATCGCTCGGAGGAGTTCCAGGACGGCGCTCCTCAGCATACGCGACCATAGGGAGCGTCCAACTCCAAACCGAGAGGTGAGGCGCCTCGTTCGTCAGCGCGTTCAGTTGCTGTCTATGCAACCCCAGGCGACACAGTCGTTGGGGTTAACGCACGCGCTAACCTGATCGCCGACCAACCTAATCAAGTGGTCCGCACCGATCCGGCGCCCCGATCCGCAAGAGGTCCAAGTTCGCCCTCCGCAAACAATATGTTCCACAAAACCGAAGTTTGTGGTATAAGTCTTTCCTCGGCATGGTGACCCAATCGGATGGTCCAACGCGAGTACGAGGATTGAGCAGAAGGGTCCAATTCGGCGGGCGCGGTATCGAAGCCAGATTTCTGAACTCGAAGCGCTTATAACCCATTGAAAAGGCTCGATTCGAAAAAATAAACGCTAGTAAACGCTAGCAAATTTACTAGCGTTTACTAGCGCTTAAGTGGCGTTTATGCGCGTTTATTGGCGTTTAGCGTGCGGTCGCTCGTATGAGACTTGCGCGCGCTGACGCGTGGCCGCCCATCGGTGTTGCGCCCTTTGCAACGGCGCTATCTCCTGCGGCGCTTGTATCCGCGCCCTCGCGGGGTCCAGGGACGCAAGGCGCGCTCATTCCGCCAGATATGGCGCAAAGCCCGGCGGCTTGGCGCGCGGCTCTGGGGGCGCCGTCCAACCGCCGCCAAGCGCCAGCATGAGCCCGATATCGGCTGCCATTTGGCGCGTATGCAGCACGATTGCGAGCCTTTCCGCTTCCAGCGCCGCGCTCTGAGCCGTCACCACATCGAGATAGGACGACGCTCCGTCACGATAGAGGGTCAAGGACAGGTTGGCCGCCTTGCGCGCCGCCGTCGCCGCCGTGGTCGTCTGATTGTACTCCTCGGCCAGCCACCGCAACGATGACAGCTCGTCCTGGACCTCCTTCATGGCGCGCAAAACCGTGGATCGATAGCCCTCCGCCGCCTCAGTGAATTGCGCCTTGGCGATCGCCAGCTCCGCCTGACGGAGACCCGCGTCGAACAGCGGAATGTCGATCGACGGTCCGATGCTTCCCAACAGGTTATGCGGATTGAAGAGCCGGAAGTTCGTGTCCTGCGTTCCGCCAAGCGCGATGAATGTGAACTTAGGAAAGAAATTGGCGCGCGCCGCGCCGATCTGTTCGCTGGCGCCGGCGGTCAGTCGTTCGGCTTGCGCGACGTCCGGGCGCCGCCGCAGCACGTCGGCGGGCACCGCGCCCGGCGGCTTCGGCAACGGCAGCCGGCTTGAAGATCGTACCACCGAAAAGGCGGCCGCGGACTTGCCGACCAGCGCGGCGATGGAGTTTTCGAGGGTCGCGCGATTAAGGAGGAGATCGGACAATTGCGCCTCGGCCGAGCTCAGCTGGGCCTGCGCCCGATCGACGTCGACGGGAGAGACGATATTGGCCGCGAGGCGGTCCTGAGTGAGTTTCAGCGCCGAGCGATAGATGGCGATCGTATCGGAAAGAAGCTTCGCCTGATCGTCGAAACCGCGCAGATTGACGTAGTCGCGGGCAAGCTCCGCATGCAGTTCGAGCCTGGCGTCAGCGAGGGCGTCCGCACTCGCCTCAGCGTTGGCGTTGGCTGACGCGACCAGATCGCGCACGCGTCCCCAGATGTCGACCTCATAGGCTGTTTGCGCCCCGATCAGGTTGTCACCGTAGTAGGTCGGCTGGTTGGCCGACCGAAGCGGTCGATTGGCCGACTGCTTGTTGGCGAGAAAGTGAGGGACCGCGTCGACCTGCGGGTAGGAGGAGCTTAGCGCTGCGTTCGCGCGCGAGACCGCCACGTCGTTGGCCGCGACGGCGGCCGCGAGGTCTGGGTTGGCCGCATCCACTTGCCCTTGCAGTTCGTTAAGCGCGCGGTCGTGGAAAGCGAGCCACCAATCGCCGCTCGCCGGAAGCGTCCCGCCCGCTGCCTCATCCTTGTACTTCGACGGCGTCGCGACCGAGGGCGGAGCGTATCGCGGCGCAAAGTCGCATCCGCCGAGCGCAAGCGCGATCGGCGCCGCGAACCACGGCCGCCACTTCATTCCCCGTGATCCCGCCCTGTTTGCGCCATCGTCTCGACGCTCTGCGAGTGATCCCTTGGCCCCTCCGCTCGCTGTTGGGCGGACGGTCCTCGCGCCTTCTCCCCAGCCGCTTCCATGACCCGGACCTCCTCGCCCTCGTTGATCGAGTCCGGCGGATTAGCGACAATGCGCTCGTCCTGGCTCAGCCCCCCGGTCACTTCGACTTCGGATCCAAGGTCGCGCGCGATCCGGACTTTCTTGAACACGATCCGGTCGTCGAGCCCGAGAGTTGCGACCTCCGGCGCGTTATCGCGGAACATCAGCGCGTCTGCTGGCAGCGTGATCGCGCTCGGATCTGGCGGAATCTGGAAATGGACCAGGGCGAAGGCGCCCGGCGCAAGCGCCCCATCCTTGTTGTCGGCGATGAGTTCGACCAGCAGCGAGCGAGATTTCGGGTCGATGGCGTGCGCGGTGGTGAGGATGGTCGCCTGGAACGTGCGGTCTGGATACTCTGGCAGTTCGAGGGTCGCCTTCATGCCGTCCTTCATCGCGGCCGCGTAGGATTGCGGCACCGGAACGTAGACCCGCATCTGATGAATGTCGGCGACCGTGAACAGCGCTGCGCCATCATTCGAATCCGCCTTGACCAGCGATCCCACGTCGATGTTGCGCGCGGTGACCACGCCGTCGAACGGCGCTGTGATAACAGCGAACGCTTTCTCGGCTTTCAGCCTGTCCACGTTCGACTGAGCTGCTTCGACTTCGGCGGCCCTGGCGCTAGAGTCCGCGTCCTTTTCGTCCGCCGCCTGCTGAGACACCGCCGACGAGGCGCGCAACGAATTCCATCGCGACGCCGTCACTTTGGCGAGCGAGAGATTGGCTTTAGCCTTCGCGAATTCGCTTTGCGCGACTGCGACGCGCTGGTCGATCTCAGGCGTATCGACGACGGCCAGGACGTCGCCGCGATGCACCTTGGCGCCGATGTCGGTGCGCCATTCCCGGACATAGCCGCTCACCTGGCCATGAATCGAAGCGGTTTCAAACGCGTCGACATTGCCGGGAAGAACGAGTTCGCGAGCCTTGCTTCCCTTTTGTGGGGAGACGAGCGCGACCGACGGGACCGCCTGGGCATTCGTCCATCGTTTGAGTTTCTCTTGATCCTGGCTGCGTCCGGATATCCCGGTATAGGCGACGGCGATCGCGCCGACGATGAGCAGCAGGATCGCGCGCCCGGCCTTCACAGGCCGGCTGTCGTCCAGAATGGGCGCAGATCGCTCGGCTTCGGCCGAAGGGTTCGGCGCCGGAGCCGCAGGGTGCTCCTCGGCGCCTCGGATGTGCCCTTCGGATTGATCCTGGTTCATATCGGCGAGGCCCCGGCGGCAAAGTTTGGCGCGGGCTCGCTCGCCACCCTTGGTTTGCGTTCGTGGACGAGACGGAATACCGCCGGGACGAACAGAAGCGTCGCCACCGTCGCGCAGATGAGCCCACCGATAACCGCGCGGCCGAGCGGCGCGTTCAGGTCGTCGCTCAGCGCCATCGGCGCCATACCGATGATCATGGCGAGCGCTGTCATCAGAACCGGCCTGAAACGGGTGAAGCCCGCGTCAATCGCCGCGGTGGCGGCGTCGGCGCCCTCGGCCATCCGCTCGCGCGCGAAGCTGACCACCAGAATGCTGTTGGCCGTGGCGACGCCCATGCACATTATCGCTCCGGTGAGCGCGGGAACCGACAAGGTCGTGCGGGTGACGAACAGCATCCAAACAATTCCAGCGAGCGCGGCCGGCAATGCGCTGACAATGACGACCGGATCAAGCCACGACTGAAAATTAACAACAATCAATAGATAAATCAGCACGACGGCGAGAGCAATGCCCACAAACAGCTGATGATAGGCGTAGGTCATCGTAGCGGTCTGGCCGCGCATCGCGACCGACGAACCACGCGGAACATCCTTCGCGGTCTCGTCCAGAATTTTCTGGATGTCCGCCGACACCGCGCCCAGGTCGCGCCCATTGTTGGTCGCGTAAATGTCGAGAACCGGCTGGACCGCGTAATGCGATACCACCGATGGGCCAACGCCACGCTTGATCGTGGCTAGGCCGCCGATAATCTGCGAGGCGTCTTGGGCCGAAGCGGGGATGTTCTCAAGGGATGATAGCGAATCGAGCCAATATTGCGGGGTCTGGGCGACGATCGGATAGGCCACGCCGTTCTTCGGATTGATCCAGAAGGTCGGAGCGACCTTGAAGCTGCCGGAGAGGCTTTCCTGCAAGCTCCTCGCGATGTCGCCCTCTTTCAGGCCGACTTGCGCTGCCCGCATTCGGTCGACCTCGACGCCGAGCGTGGGATTGTTGAACGCCTGCTGGATTCGGGCGTCCGCGACGCCGGGGACGCGTGAGATTTTGCTCAAGAGCCGGCTCGCGTAAGCATGGTTGGCGGCGAAATTGGCGCCGAAAATCTGCACGTCGACCGGCGCCGGAAGCCCGAAATTGAGAATTTGCGACACGATGTCCGCCGGCAGAAAGGCGAATGTCGCCCCCGGGAATGAGCTCGGCAGCGTCTCGCGCAGCTCCGTTACGTAACGCTCCGTCTCACGTTCAAAGCCCGGCTTGATCGTGATCGAAATATCGGCGTCGCCCGGACCGACGGTCCCCGAATT
Source organism: uncultured Alphaproteobacteria bacterium (assembly GCA_963836695.1). GTDB lineage: Bacteria > Pseudomonadota > Alphaproteobacteria > Rhizobiales > Beijerinckiaceae > Roseiarcus. Next base: position 37,304 of record CAWIKX010000017.1, on the reverse strand, counting down.
GTTGTAGGTGGAATTGATTCCGCTGACCGGCAGTCCAATGTTGTCGACCAGGGGACCGAGCGCCTCGGCGGGAATGATCCGGCGGATCACCGCCTCGACCTTGTCGCAGAGGATCGCTGTCTGCTCGATTCGCGTTCCGGTCGGCGCCCGAACGTGAAGCTTGAGCTGCGTGTTGTTCGTGGCCGGGAAGAAGTTTTGTCCGAGAGACGGGGCGAGCGCGAACGAACACGCCACCGCCGCCAGGAAGCCGAGGATAAACCAGCTCCGAGCCGCAAGCGCGGTCGCAAGCAACCGGCGGTAAAACTCGCGCGCCGCGCCGAACCGGATTTCGAACGCCCGCTGGAAACGAACGAACGGATTGCGAGTCGCCAGCAGCGGCGTTTCATGGCTCCGGGCCGCGTGGTTGGCGAGAAAGAAGCGCGCCATGGTGTTCAAGAGGGTGCGCGAAATAATGTACGAGCCGAAGAGCGCGAAAATCACTGCCTCAGCCATCGGGCGGAAAAGATAGCCGGCTACCCCACTCAGGGCGAACATCGGAACAAAAACAATGCAGATGCACAAGAGCGACACGGTCGCCGGAAGCACGATCTGGCGCGCGCCGTCCATGATGGCTGACTCGATGTCCTTGCCCTGCTCCAAATGCCAGTTGATATTTTCGGTGGTCACCGTCGCATCGTCGACGAGAATACCGACCGCCAGCGCGAGCCCGCCGAGCGTCATGACGTTGAACGTCTGCCCGATCGCGGCGAGCGCGGCGATCGACGTGAGTATCGCCAGCGGGATTGAAATCGTCACCATGAGGGTCGATCGCCAGCTGCCGAGGAAGACGAGAATCATCAGCCCGGTCAGCGCCGCGGCGAGGACGCCTTCGAAAATCACCGAATCGATAGCCGCGTTAACGAATGGCGCCTGATCATTGATCGTATCCAGCTTCAGACTAGCCGGCAGGGTCTCCTTGAGCTTTGGAAGCAGCGCCTTGACGCCATTGATGACGTCGAGGGTCGAGACCGTGCCCGTCTTCAAGATGGTCATCAGGACGGCGTTCTTGCCCTCGACGCGCACCATATTGATTTGCGGCGGCGAGCCGAAATGCGCGTAGGCCACGTCGCGAACGAACACCGTCGTTCCGTTGACGACACGGATCGGCAGATCGTTGAGCTTGGAGAGCTCGGTCGGCGAGCCGTTGAGGTTGACGACATATTCGAAGTCGCCCACCTTCTCCGTGCCGACCGGAGTAACGATGTTCTGCCGACCGATCGCGTCCACTACGTCCTCGGCCGAGAGTCCGTAGGCTTCCAGCTTCACTTGGTTGATGTCGACCTGGACCTGCAGAATTTTGCCGCCGTAAGGGGATGGTATCGCCGTGCCGGCGACCTGAGCCAATTGTGGGCGGATGAAATTTTGCCCCGCGTCCTGCAATTGTTCCTGCGAGAGCGTGTCGCTCGACAACGCCAATTGAATGACCGGGACGCTCGAGGCGTCGAAGCTGAGCACATAGGGTGGGGTGATTCCTTGCGGCAGATATTTCAGAACGGTCTGCGAGGCGGCCGTCGTCTCTGCGAGCGCGGCGTTGATGTTGACGCCCTGCTGGAAAAAGACTTTGACCACGCCATATCGGGGCAGCGACTGGGACTCGATATGCTCTATGTCGTTGACTTGCGAGCTGAGGGTCCGCTCGTAGTAGTAGATGACCCGTTTTGACATATCGTCAGCAGGCAATCCGTCGTAGGTCCAAACGACGGCGACGACCGGAATGCCGATGTGCGGGAAGATGTCGACTGGCGTCTTAATTGCCGCCCCGACGCCGAAGATGACGATCAGCATCGCCATGACGACGAAGGTGTAGGGCTTGCTCAACGCTACTCGAACAATGGCGAGCATGGGTCACAGGGTCAGCGTAGCGACGTTGGACGGACGCGCACAAAATGGCCGCGGCAAACGTAGTCGGCCGCGGCAATGCCTGACGTTTATATTCGCCGGGCGCCCTGCCTCACATTAAAATATAATTTTTTGTTTCTTGGCGCTTTTCGGCAAGCGCCCCCCACGACGGTTCTGCGCCAGTCCCCCTGTCGCGGGAGTCGTCGCCCGCAGTTCGAAGCGCGCGCCAGGATTATTGTCTTCGACCGTCAGTTTAAGGCTGTGAAGGATGGCGATCGTCTCGGCGATGCTGAGACCGAGCCCGTGCCCCGCCGACTTACCGCTCCGCTCGCCGCGATAGAATCGCTCGAAGATCCTCGTACGCTCCTGCGGCGGCACGCCAACACCAGTGTCGCTCACGCAAACGAAGGGGCCTTCGTTGACTGTCCGCGCCTCGATCCGGACCGCACCGCCAGCGGGCGTGAATTTGATCGCATTATCGACAAGGTTCGAAACCGCCTCGCGCATGAGGTCCTGGTCGCCGCGAATCGAGACCGGCTGCGTGACGTCGACAACTATTGTCACGCCCTTCAACTCGGCCAACGGCTCATAGAAATCGAACACCTCTGTACAGATCACGCCAAGATCGAAGTCCCTGAGTTGTGACTTTCGCGCGTGATTCTCGACCGCGGAGATGCGCAAGATGGCCGAGATGGCCGTGGACACCCTCTCGATTTGCGCCAGGGCGGCCTCCATCGCCGCGCGCAATTCTTCAATCCCGGTTTCATTGTTAAGCGTGCGCTCAATCCTGGCGCGGGCGACGGCGAGCGGAGTGCGCAGATCGTGGGCGATGTTGTCGCCTACACTCTTGAGCCGGTCCAGCAGGCGCGCGATTTCGCCGAGCATGAGGTTGACCGCGCGAGCTATTTTGTCGATGTCGTCGTCTTCGTCGGTGACTGGCAAACGCGAATCGAGTTCGCCATTCATGATCCTGACAATGGCATGGTGAACGCCCTCCAGGCGCTGCGATGCTCGCAGCGCGAAAAACGCGCCGATCGCCAAACTCAGCAAAATCGTCGGAAGGAGGGCGATTGCCAGTGCATGCAGCAGAGTTTCCTGCAGATCGTAGTCCTCCCGCAGGCTACGCCCCAGCAGAAGAACACCTCCATCGGCGCGGCGGGTCGCAACGAAAATAGTTGGGTCTTTGTCACCGAATGGATCCGGCAGGAGGTCCTCTTTAACGAAATGCGCCTTGGCGTCGATCGGAATTGGCGGCAAGACCCGCACGTTTCCGAAGACCACGTGGCCCTTGGGATCGAGGAGTGCGACAAAATCCAGACGGCGGATATCCCGCGTCAGGCGCAGCTCCAACGCCTTGCGCAGATCAGCCTCGCTGTCGCCGACGCTCTTGGCCGCCTCGTCGACAAGCACTGCGCCGACCTGAGCCATGTTGGCGCGGGACACTTGCAGGTAGATGAATGCGAAGACGGCAGCTGTCGCTACTGAGATCGCCAAAGAGAAGCCTAGCGCAAGGCGAAACGCGCGGGCGTTGAAGACTTCAGCGGTCCACATTCAGTTTGAAGCCGACCGCGCGGATATTTGTAATGAAGCGCCGCGCGTCGGCGGGATCGAGCTTGCGCCGCAAGTTGCCGATTTGGACGTCGACCACGTTGGTCTGCGCCATGAATTTGAAATTCCACACATCCTCAAGCAGCATCGTCCGCGTCACGATCTGGCCTGGGCGGCGCATGAAATATTCCAGCAGGGCGAATTCCCGCGGCAGAAGATCGACCAGTTCGCCGTCACGCTGCACTGTCCGCTCGATGAGATCCATCTCGATCGCGCCCACGTGCAGTCGAGACAATCTGGCGTCACCGCCGCGCCGCAGAAGTGCTTCTACCCGCGCCGTCAATTCCCGGATGTCAAACGGCTTCACCAGATAGTCGTCTCCGCCCGCCTTCAGGCCGTTGATCCGCTCGTCGACCGAAGACAGAGCGCTAATCACGAGAGCAGGAGTGGTGTTGCCTTCAGCGCGCAGCGATTCGATGATCGAAAGCCCGTCCTCCCCTTGCAGCATCCGGTCGATGATCAGAACCGACACGCCGGAACGCGCAGCTCGCAATCCATCCTCGACCGTTTCCGAAAGCTGGACCGCGTGCCCACTGGCCTGCAGTTCCAGCCGTATCTCCTCAGCGAGATCTCGCTCATCTTCGACGACCAGAACCGGGGCGCCACCAAGCCCCTCCGCCGGGCGATTTGTCTGCCCCGGCTTCCTCTCGGAGGGCGAAATGGTCATCGCTTTATTTCCAAACGCCGCCTCCGCGAGACTTTTTCGTTTGAATTCGATCCTCAACCGCGGCCGCCGCTAGTTAAGCACGGGCGCATTTTGGCGCTCGAATAAATTTTTTTTGACCGTTCGCGGACGTTGTCGCCAAGCTGTAACATTGCGGCGCTACCCATCCATTATTGCAAATCCTGTCAACTTGCGCGTCATCGACTGACCGCAAGTTATTGACTCGCCTGCTAGGCTATAGAATCATCCGTAGTCGCTATTGTTATATTCTTCCATAAGCATCGACTGTGATTAATTTGCAACCTATCAGAAAAAGACGAGAAAGCGGCAAATTTATAGTTTGTCTGTGACTATTTTCATCGTTAGCTTTATCGCCATGTCGGATTTGAGCCGCACCGAGTACCGTTGCGGCGACAGAAATAAGCTCGAATTCGCGCTGCGGCTGCGGATCCAACTTGGGCGCGGCAGCCTGAGGCGAGCAAGTCGCAACGGAGGAAACGATCCGCTTTGGCGGGGGCGGGTCGGTGCAATTCAACAGCGCGGGCCGGCGTCGATTTCGGTCCGACCATGGGATGGGGATGTGATGAAAAAGCTTGGTGTGGCCTTGGCGATCGCAATCGCCTCGGTTGGCGCGGCTCGGGCGGCCGATCTCCCGACCAAAAAGGGAATCGCCCCGGCGCCAGTTAACTGCTTCGCAAGCGTCTGGTCGTGGCTCGATTCGACGGCCGCTGATTGTCCTTTGAGCTGGGGCCCGTTCACCCTTTACGGGACCTATGACGTTGGCGTCGGCTACGAAAGCAACGGCGCGGCTTACACCCCCGCGTGGAATAACGGCGTCAACAGCTTCATCACCAAACAGAACCACGGCGCAAAGTGGCTGTGGACGCCCAACGGCATGAGCCAGTCGGTCATCGGCCTCAAAGTCAGCCAGCCAATCGGCTGGGGTTGGTCGGTCATCGGCACCGTGGAGACCGGGTTTAATCCCTATTACGGCTATCTTGCAGACGCTCAGCGGTCGCAAGTGCAAAACAATGGACGGGCCCTTGGGCTTCAAGGCGCGAACGCCGATTCCAGCCGCACGGGACAATGGGACAACTCGCAGGGCTTCGTCGGGCTGAGCAACAAGACCTACGGCACGCTGACCGTGGGCCGCGTCAACACGCTTTCGCTCGACGCGATCAATTCCTACGATCCGATGGGCGGCTCCTACGCCTTCTCGCCACTAGGTTTCTCCGGCTCGTATGCTGGATTCGGCGACACCGAGGCCGCACGCGCGAACACGGCCGTCAAGTACCGGGTGGATGTGCCCTATCCTTCCTTCTATGGAGCGAACTTCCGCGTCGCGGGCCTGGTGCAGTGGGGTGGCTATGACCAAGGCAATGGCACCAATGGCCTCTACCAAGGCCAGGCTGGCGCCGACTTCAATCTGTTTCAGGGGTCGCCGTACGGCGGCGTCTTCTCGATGGACTTTATCGGCAGCTGGGCCAAAGACGCGGCGAACATGGGGACCTTCACCGGAACTTGCGCCACGCTGACCAAGGGACCATTCGCTGGCCAGACCGGTTGCACATCCGGCATTCCGATGTTCTATGGCAACAATGACCTACAAGCGACGCTGTCGAACAATACAGGTTTTCTGTTCACCGCTAAATACAAGGTGCAAGCTCTGACCGTATATGGCGGTTACGGGTGGATCAAGCAAGCCAACCCAAGTGACGACTATCTGAACGGCTTCAGCACCATTGGCGGCTGGGACGTCCCAGCGACTATCCAGTCGACTAACCCTGCAATCAAGAAGCTATTTCCAACTGCGTGGACTAACTTCACCAACTATAATGTTAACAGGATCGCCCCCTACTTTTGGGTCGGCGCCAAATACGCGATTACGCCTCAACTCGACGTGACGGGCGCTTACTACTACCAACAGCAGTCTGATTTTAACACTTCGGCCTGCACCTCCGGAAATAGCACCATCGTCCAGCCGAATGGAAACAAGCTGGTCGTGAACCACATCAACAGCAACAAATGCGCGGGTGTCCAGGACGCATTCTCCGCCCTTATCGACTATCGCCCCGTCAAGCGCGTCGACCTTTACGCCGGTTTGATGATTTCAAACGTCTACGGCGGGTTCGCCAACGGCTTCCAGGCCACCCAGAACATCGCGCCCACCGCCGGCCTCCGCGTCAAGTTCTGATCGATAATCCCACTGACCGGTGGCGGGCGCTTTGTCCCGCGGCCGGTTTTGTCCTCCCAGGGCCTGGCGGCAAAGGTAGCCTTACCGAGGCCTATTTCTCGGTGTCCCCCTCAGTCGACTTTTCTTGGACGGTGCAGTGTCAAGGGATGAGTGGCCGGCTTCCGCCCGGAACTCGTCAGCGGGCTCCGCGTCACTCAACCGCCATTGTTGCGCTCCGCAGAATTTGCGGCCACCACGATAAGGCTCGCGATCGGCGCCGATGGGAGGCCTCGCAAGGGCAAGTGAGGACACCCGCAGTGTCCGGGAATATCTTAGAAAACTGCTGCCACGTTTGACGCCGTTCCTCGTCATCGCTTGTGCGACCCCCGAACTTCGTTCGACCAAATCGCGCAGCGTTGGCCATCGATCGATGCGCCACGGCAGTATCCAAGAAGGCAGCTTGACTTAATTATAGTAAAGAGATAGACATTATCATTATTGCTCGTGCCGACTTGTGTCAGAAACCAGCGGCGCGAACTCATCGGGGGACTCCATGAAAGCTCAGATAGGCGTTTTCGCGCTGGGAATTGCGTTGGCCTCGGCGGCGAATGCGGCCGATCTGCCGACCGCTAAATCAGTTCCGCCCCCTCGGCAGTCGGACTGCTTTTCGAACCTTTGGACCTATTTGAATACGAGCGCCGCGGATTGTCCCCTCAGCTACGCGGGCATTACCGCTTATGCGACGATTGACGTCGGCCTGGGGTACAGCTCCAACGGCGCGCCGGCCAGCGGCACCTATTCCAACAGCGTTTACAGCTTCGTCGGCAAACAGAGCTACGGAGCCAAGTGGCTGTGGACGCCGAACGGCATGAACCAGTCGGTGGTCGGGATCAATATGAAGGAGGCGATCCCCTGGCTTCCCGGCTGGTCGCTGGTCGGGGCCGTGGAAACCGGATTCAGCCCCTATTCCGGCAACCTCGTGAATGGACCGCGCTCGCTCGTGCAGAACAACGGCCTGCCGCTCGTTCTCCAGAGCGCAAACAGCGACTCGAGCCGAGCCGGGCAATTTGACAACTCGGTTGGCTATATCGGCCTCAGCAATAAAACTTTTGGAACACTGACCGTCGGCCGGGTGACCTCGCTCACGCTAGACGGCGTCATTGCCTATGATCCGATGGGCGGCTCCTATGCGTTTTCTGCGCTCGGCTATTCCGGCTCATACGCGGGCTTCGGCGACACGGAGACCAACCGCGCCAACACGGGCGTCAAATACCGGGTGAGCTACGAGAACTTCCACGGCGGCGCCTTGTTGCAGTGGGGCGGTTATGACCAGGGCAACGGCACGACCGGCCTCTATCAGGGGGATATCGGCGCCGACGTTGAAGGCTTTGGCGGCCTCTTTTCGTTAGACCTCGTCGGCAGTTACGCTCAGAATGCTGCAAGCCTCTCGAACTTCGCCGGCGCCTGCTCCACGGCCACCAAGGGACCCTTGAAGGGCGAGACCAACTGCACCAACGGGATCCCGAACTTCTACGGCCCCGACGATCTGAAAGCGACGCTGTCCAACAACAGTGGTTTTACCCTGCTCGCCAAATACAAATGGGGGCCGGTGACGCTCTCAGGCGGCTGGATGTGGTGGCAGCAAGCCAATCCCAGCGACGACTTTCTGAACGGCTTCCAGACCCTCGGCGGGTATAGCGTCCCCGCCACCATTGAGACGAACAACAAAGCCATCGCCAAACTCTTTCCAACGGCATGGACCAATTACACCGCCTACAACAAAATGCGGGTCGTCAACGTCCCCTTCATAGGCGCTAAATATGCGATTAATTCCCAGCTAGACGTGAGCGGCGCCTTTTACTACGAAAACCAGAACAACTATAATTCCTCGGCCACGCCCTGCGCTTACGCCAAGACCAGCTTTGTCCAGGCAAGCGGAAACGTTCTCAACGTGATCCGCGCAAACAGCAACGCGTGCGCCGGCACGCAATACGCCATTTCGGGCATGATCGATTATCGGCCGCTCAAGCGCGTCGATCTTTACGCTGGCGTGATGTTCTCGAACGTCTATGGCGGTCTTGCGAACGGCTTTTTGGCGACCCAAAACATTGCGCCGACCGCCGGCTTGCGCGTGAAGTTCTAACCGTACTGCGCTGCGGAGCGAGGCCGACTTCGACGGCTTGGGCCCTCGGCCCCCTCACCTGTGGTCGATGCAGCCCCACCTCATGCAATCGTCAGGATTGCGGCTCAGGCCGTCGGTCCGATGGATGTTATAGGGCTCGTGCTGATAGGGGTTCGGACTTCTGAACACGGTCGGCAGCTTGTCCGGGGGAAGCTGCAATGCCGCCCGCAGCGTCATGACGGGAATGCCTTGGTCTTCGGCGCGCCCGGCAACGGGAGCCGCCAGCGAACCCGCTAGCGCAGCCGCGACCACGAGCCCACTCATGAGCAATGCCCTCATTCTTGCCTCCTCGTCGCTTCGGCCGAACGGCTCAAGATATTCGGTGGGCAGAGCTGAATACAAATAAATTCCATTTCACGGAGTAATTCCATGGCCTATCGCGCGCGTGGGGTCGGTGCCGCGCCCCGAATTGTCGGCAGCGCGCGAGTCGAAAAGGCTCACCAGTGAATGAAGGACGGTTTGGATAGGGAACGCCCTCACTTCCATTGATCGCGGTGTTCGCGCTGGCGTTTGTCAGTTCACAAACTTGAAATAGTCCGCTTCGACGGAGGCGGATGCGCGCCGCGCGTCGTCAACCAACCGCGAACCAATGAGTTTCAAGTTCGCGGAATGAAGCGTGTCGAGAGCCGGAATTGGCTTGTCGGATGCGATAGCGAGCAGCATCTGCATTGGTCCGATGGAGCTCGCGTCGGCCGTCAGCGGCACGCCGAAGGTAGCGGAATCACCGTTTGGATCGGCCTTTGTTTCCAGCCTGTGCACGAGGCCGTCGTTGTCGACGAGGATGAGATAGAGACGACGCCCTTCCAGACCTGAAATGGTCCCCGATAACGGCTGTCCTGGTCCGACCTCATAGTTCTTCAATGTCAGCCGCGGCGGAGTTTGACCGGCCGGCGCGGCAAGCCGGACGAGATCGAGGGCTGGACATTGCTCGGCGGTGATCGGCGCGACCGTCAGATCCGCCTCGACGCCGACCTCCCGCCTGTAGGCTGCATCGAAGCGGCGAAACGGTTCGATCGCTCGGCCGACGGCTTGGTACTCGTGCGGTTTGGTTGCGCCGGGCAGCGGCTCGATGAGAAAGCATTCGCCACCATCGAAGCTCGCAATGAACGCCTTGGCCTTTTCCTCGGGCAAGGCGGGAGCGGCGGGGGTAACTAGAGCTGTAGTCGCCGCTGGAGCGACCGGCGAAAGAGCGGCGGTCGCGGCGGCTGACGGTTCTGATCCGGGCGCATTCACCCGCGCTGCGGCCTGTTGCGTCGGTGCGGCGGGCGGAGCCGCCGGCGGGGCCGGGGATGGCATCGCCGCCTGGACTGTCGGTGGTGGCGGTGGCGGCGCGGGCGCCTGGGCAGCCGCTATCGGCTTCGTTTGCACTGCGGGTTGGGCGTTGGATGGGGCCTGAAGGTTGTTCTGCGGCGCCGGGACGGGCTTGGGTTCAATCTTCGACAAAGGCTGTGGCGGCGCTGCGGGTTTGTCGGCGACCGCGAGCGTCGCCGAGATCCGCGCTGTCCGGTCATTGTGATTGGTCGCGACGACGCCGATCGAGGCGCTGGCCGCTCGCTCGGGGACGCCTTCTATCGCGCCTTTGCCGCCGCCGAGATCGCTGAAGGTTAGGCCGTCCGGCAATCCGCTCGCAGCCAGCCGCAGCCCCTTGCCGCCGGGGTCACTGAAGGTCGGCAACTCCGCTCGGTAAGAGGACCCGACCGTGGCTGGCGGCAGGTCGACGTTTGCCTGCTGGGCTTTCGGCGGCAACGCGTCAGCCAGCGCTTCCGCTGTTACGGGCAGCGCGGCCGGATGGGGGGGTTCCGCCGCCGGCGGAGGCTCGATCGCCGCGGTCTCGGTTTGCGCGGGCGGATTCGAGTTCCGCCGTTGGCGGCGGTCGGTTTGTCCCCTGCTGGGAACCCGGCGAAGGCGCAAGGGTGGGCAATTGCTGCGATGTCAGCGGGGGCAATTTCGTCGTCGGGGATGTCGCCGCCTGCTGCTCGGCGGGACCTGCCGAGGGCGCTGGCTCCGAGAACGATGCGCCCCATCGGACAACGTCGTCCCGAAAGACAAAGGCCGCCCCGCCCAGGCTCAAGACCACGATCAACGCGCCGATCAACGCGGGAGTTTTGCCGCTTCCCTCGGCAGCCACCGGAGGCGCCTTAAGCGCCCTTGGCGCGCTTGGCTCCGGCGGCTCCCAAGCAGCGACTTCGGCCATGCTCGAAGGACGATTTTCAGGCAGGGGTTGCAGCATCGCGTGAAGCAGCGGCCGCATCGTCGGCTCGACCCAAGAGAGTTCGGCGGGTACGACACGCCGCTTGTCGATCATCTCCGCCTGCGACCCCGCCATGTCGATGGGCTTGCCGAGCAGCGCCTCCGCCAGGACGAGACCGAAACTGTAGATGTCTGACTTCGCGGTGACGTCGCCGCCGGCGAGGCCCATCTGTTCGGGGGACGCGTAATTCAGCTTGCCAGCGAAGCTGCCGCCTAGGATCGTCTGTTCACCCGCCCGGCGGGCGCGGGCAATGCCGAAATCGATCACCTTCGCGCTGCGAAGGTCCCCGTCCGGCATGATCACATTGTCCGGGGAAACGTCTCGATGCACCACACCGTGCTGGTGAGCGGCCTGCAACGCCGACGCTATGCGCTTTTGCAGGACTTTAACCTCCGAGAGCGGAAGGGGTCCTGAGGCCAGCCTTTTCTTGAGCGACGGTCCTTCCACGAACTCCATCGCAAGATAGGCGAGCTGAATCTGCGGATCGACCGAGAAGACGAAATATCGCACGATCGCATCGTGCGTGAAGCTATGGAGAATCGAGGCTTCGCGACGGAATAGGTCCAAGATCTCGGGATCGTTCGAAAACTCTGGCCGGATCATCTTGATCGCGACCGGGTCTCCCGTCTGAATGTTGAAGCCTCGATAGACCTCGCCCATCCCTCCCTGCGCGACCAATCGTTCAACTTCATAGACATTGTTGAGACGCGTGCCGGGCCTCATGCTCCTCGGGGAAGAGCGCTGAACGACGGTCCGGTCCTCCTCCACGGGCTTTTTCTCCCAATCAAATCGAAGATTCGACCGCCCGACGGTCTCGCGTCGTCGGGCCCAACTCCAATTTCGGCTGCGCGTCGCGCCAGTTTATTGGTCTAGTCGACAATTCAACATTTGACGTACGCTAGGCGCTTGGGGATAATTTCTCAAGGTTCGCATTTGCAGGCCTCCATTTACAAGGAAACTCTCATGCGCGCGTCATCGACATTTGCTCTCGTCGCGGCGATGGTCCTCGCCGCTTCGCTCTTGGCTAGCGTGGCTCCCGCCGACGCCGATCCCGCTTATTCCTCCGACAACGTGATTCAGATCTTTCTCAAGCAGAAAGACGCGTTGAAGGGGGGCGGCAAGACGCGCGCCCTCTGCGTCGGGACTGCCGCCGACTGCAAGAAGCAAGAGGGGGCCGCAGCGCCCCCTCCGGTTCAGTTCGACCTCTTAGCGAATTTCGAGTTCAACTCCGACCGGCTGACGCCTGCGGCTCGGGAAAATCTGGATCAGTTCGCCAAGGCCATCAAAGATCCGCGCCTCTCGGGATCGAAGTTCGAGATCGACGGGCACACCGACGCCGTTGGACCCGAAGAATACAATCAGGGCCTCTCCGAGCGCCGCGCCGAGTCAGTGGTGTCCTACCTCGCCTCGGACGGAATTGACCGGTCGCTACTGGTGGCGAAAGGCTTCGGTAAGACAAAGCCGCGTGTCGCCAATCCATACAGCCCGGAGAATTGGCGCGTCGAAACACACCTCAGCGAATGATCGGCGGGAACCGCTCCGGACGATTTGAATTGGTGACGCAAAGAACGCAGCTTCGCGGGACCCCTGTGAGCTTGACATGAGCCGTCGCGGCGGCGTCATCGGACTGGCTGCGTCGATCGCGATCGCTTGCTGTCTGCGGGGGCCTCATCGCGTGGCGATTGACGCCAACTCATGAGCCTGCCGCCCCTGCCCCGGCACTCCTAATCCCGGTGGTCGAAGGCCCGGAGCATGCAATCAGGCTTTCGACGATCATCGATCTACCGGGCGATCCGGTGCTTGTCCGAAGGGGCCCGGTCGTCGCGCCGAAGGACGCTCTCATTTCGGTCCCTGCGAAGCTCGGCCAGGAAGCCCCGAAGACGCCAGCCAAGGCCCTGTTCGTCTATTCGACTCTCGTCTCGACCACCGGCGGCTATATGGGGAAGTTTCAGGAGGCGGGCCAGGAAGCCGAGGCGCTCGCCGCCCAGCTGGCGATGAACTCGGCCCAAGTGGCGGCCGCGCAAAACGCGCCGGACTATGGCTCCGATGACGACGGGGGCGCTGACACGCCCGCTGACGCTCAGAGCCAGTTTCTCACGACAGCGAACAGCAACGAGCTCGAGATCAATCTCGGCGGGTCGCGCGGGCAGCCGCAGCTCAAGGAAACGATCCTTAAGCCGCTCGTGGCGGACACGATCAGCAATCTCCTGATCGCCAACGGCTACGATGCGGAGAGCGCCCGCGTGATCGAAAGCGCGGCCAAGGACTTGCCCGCCCATATCCAAACTCTGCCGCCCCAAAGCGTCGCTGTGGCCGTGGGCGCTCTGGACCTCGCCGGCGCCTACCGGATCAAGCAGCTCGCGATCTTCGAGAACGGCGAATATGTCATCACGATCGCAGCCAAGGACGATGGCGGGTATGAGCAAGCAGCCGAGCCCATCATCCCGGCGCCATTGCTCGACGATTCCCTCCGGAACCAGACAATCGGGACACGCTTCACGATCGCGGACGGCGTCTATAGCGCGGGTATCCGCAACGGAATGCCGGAGCCCGTCATCCGCGAAACGATCCAGCTTATCAGCCGCCTCGCCGACCTGCGCTTGCCGCTCCAGGCCGAGCAGACCTTGCGCGTTCTGTTTGAGCCGGAATTTAGGGACAAGGGCAAGGCAGGCGGCAAGGTCGTCTACGTTAGCCTGCACGGAAACGCCCTCGCCATCGACTGCTATTCGTTCGAGGGGAGCGACGGCGCCTTTCGCTGCTTCGATCCCAAGGCGGCCAGCGAGGGCGCCGGAGAATCGACGCCCATGCAGCCGTCTTTGGGCAACAGCGGCGCGACCAGCGTCGGAGGCATTCTCGCGCCGATCAAGGGCGCGCCAATCACCTCACTGTTCGGGCTCCGTTTTCACCCCATCCTTCACATCCTTCGGCTGCACGCCGGTATCGACTTCGGCGCTCCGGTCGGATCGCTGGTGCGCGCCGCGGCGGACGGAAAGGTCGAGATCGCCGGTCCCGTGTCCGGCTTCGGCAATCACGTCCGCATCCAGCACACGGGCTTTGAGACCTCCTATTCGCACCTCTCCGAGATCCCGGAGACGATCCATCCCGGCGTCGAAGTCAAGCAGGGCGACATCATAGCGCTCTCCGGGAATACGGGCCTCTCGACCGGCCCACACCTGCACTTCGAGTTTTACCTGAACCGCGACGCGGTCGATCCGTTGCCTCATCTGGGCTCGGAGATTCAGACGGCCGCGGGGTCGCTGAAGGGTCCGGTTATCGCCACCGCCGCGGCGGGCGCGCCGCCAGCGCCAGGGGCGACGGCAGGCGAAGTCGCCGCCTTTCCGGCGATCAAGGCCTATCTCGACCAGGAGATCGCCAGCCTGGTTAACTAACCCAGAACCGGAGGATTGCGCGCCAGCTTTGTTGGCCCTATAGCGCGACAGCCAAAGCGCCGAGGGGAAGCGGAAATGGCGCGAACGGGACGGCTGGCGGCTCTTGCCGTTTTCACGCTGATGGGAGCTCTGCTTCAGGGCGGCTTGGCCCGCTCAGCGGGTCCGCCCGTGGCGGTCGGCGCACGGCTCTCGCAGGACGAGAACTCAGCCAAACTGGTGTTCGACTTATCGCGATCGGTTGAGGCTGCCGCCTCCGCTCTAGCTTCGCCAGACCGAATTGTTGTCGACATGCCGGAGGTGAATTTCCAACTCGATCCGTCAGTTGGCCGAATTGGCGCGCTGCCCAATGTTTCGCTCGTCAAGGGCTTTCGCTTCGGCCTGCTTGCCCCGGGCAAGTCCCGAATCATCATCGATCTTGCGCGAGCGGCCTGTCCTGCTGAGATTGCCGCCAAACCGATCGTCGAGGGCGAGCCCGCAGCGCGGCTCACGATCGAGCTCAAGCCCTGCGATTCCTCGGCCTTCGCCGCTCTGGTCCGTTCGCCGTCCGCGCTTTCGACCACAGGTGCGGCTGCCTTGCCTGTTTCCCCGCCGCCGGTCATCGTTCTCGATCCCGGTCATGGCGGGGTCGACGGCGGCGCCCGCGGGCTGCACGGTCTGCAGGAGAAGACGCTGGTTTCCGACTTCTGCGCCGAGCTCAAGCGACAGCTCGAGGCGACCAAGCGCTACGCGGTTGTGATGACTCGTGACGGCGACCAGTACGTCGACCTCGACGATCGGGTCGACATCGGACGCAAAGCGAACGCGTCCTTGTTCATCTCCGTCCACGCCGACACGCTGAGCGAGGACGCCAATGTCAACGGCTCGACGGTCTATACCGTCGCTGATCGCGCTTCCGATGCGGAAGCTGCCCGCATCGCCACCCGCGAGAACGCCGCTGGCAGGGGTCCTGGCGGGGGCAGTCGATTAGATAACCCGGACGTCGCGGACATTCTGTTCGATCTTAAGCGCCGGGAGACGCGGACCTACGCGCACATCTTCTCACGCGGCCTCGTCGACAACCTGCGCGGTGCAACGAGGCTCAACCACAATCCGGAGCGTTCGGCAGGCTTTGTCGTCCTAAAGGCGCCCGAGTTCCCCTCCGTCCTCGTGGAGCTGGGCTATCTCTCCAACGCCCAGGATGTCCTCTCTCTGTCTTCTCCAGACTGGCGCGCCAAGGCGGCCGCCGCCATGGTCAAAGCCATCGACGCCTTCTTTGCCGGTCCCGGAAAGTCGGACAACGTCCCGGCGGCCGAAAGCGGCGTCGCCTCATCAGCGGGGCAAGCCGCAACCCCCCTAGCGCATTAGGGGCTTGCGCGCAGTAGGGGCGCCGCGCTAATGGCGTCTGGCTTTCGCGCTGAGACGCCTCGATCATAGATTTGCCTTAGTCAAACATGACACGGGTGATCGGCGTAAAGAACATCGGCGGATCGGTCTCATAGAGTCCGCGCCTTCGAGGCGCTGCAATTCAGTTCGTCTCGACGCCCCGAGCGCTCGCCGACGGGCGCAATGGAAGGCTTCGATCGAGAGATGCGCGGGATCGCTCGGATCATCGGTTTTATATTTGCGACCGGCGCGATGCTGTTCGTCGTGGCGGCGGCGGTGTTTGCCGGCGTCTTGTGGAAATACGAGCAAGATCTGCCGGACTACTCCGTGCTCAAGAACTATGAGCCGCCGGTCATGACTCGGGTCCACGCCGCCGACGGCAGCCTGCTCGCTGAATATTCGCGCGAGCGACGGCTTTACCTTCCGTCGGACGAAATTCCCGACTTGGTTAAGCACGCCTTCATTTCAGCCGAAGACAAGAATTTCTACAGTCACTGGGGCGTCGACCCAGAAGGCATCGTGCGAGCAGGCCTCGTTTACTTGGAGGGCTCGCGCCACATTCAGGGCGCTTCGACCATCACCCAGCAGGTGGCGAAGAACTTTCTGTTGAACTCCGACCGGACTTTCGACCGAAAAATCCGCGAGATTCTGTTGAGCTTGCGGATCGAGTCCGCCTACTCGAAGGAAAAGATCCTCGAACTCTATCTCAACGAGATTTATCTTGGCCTTTCGAACTATGGCGTCGCCGCCGCCGCGCTCAATTATTTCAACAAGTCGGTGCATGAACTGACGATCGCCGAAGTCGCCTACTTGGCGGCCTTGCCGAAGGAGCCGAGTTCGCTGAACCCCTTTCGCGACCATGACCGCGCTGTGGAAAGGCGCAACTACGTCATCGGGCGCATGGAGGAGGACGGCTATATCACCACCAAACAGGCGAACGAGGCCCGCGCCGAACCGTTGGTGGTCAACCCCCGTGTGCTGACGCCCAACTCCATCGCCGCCGGATTTTTCGCCGAGGAGGTTCGGCGCGAATTGCAGGAACGGTACGGCGAGCAGAAGCTCTACGAGGGCGGCCTCTCCGTTCGCACCACCCTCGACCCAAAAATTCAGCTGATGGCGCGCAAGGCTCTCGTCGATGGTCTCGTGCGCTACGACGAGGCGTATGGTTGGCATGGCACTCTGAAGACGATCGATATCAGTCAGGATTGGGGCGTCGCTCTGGCGGATATTCCGTCCTATGGCGATATCAAGCCGTGGGTTCTCGCGGTTGCGCTTGACGTCAGCGACTCGGCCATCCGGGTTGGTCTTCAGCCCGAGCGAGACAAGTCCGGCGCGACGGTGGCGGACCGTCGGACTGGCGCCGTTACGGTTGAAGGGACGCGCTGGACTGGCCGCAGGCCCAAGGGCCTCGTCAAGCCTGGCGACGTCTTCTACGTCGAGCCGATTCCCGGCCACGAGGGTGATTATCGCGTGCGCCAGATCCCTGAGGTCTCCGGCGCCGCCATAGCGATGGATCCTTTTACGGGCCGTGTGCTGGCGATGGTCGGTGGATTTTCGTTCGACGAGTCGGAATTCAATCGAGCGACACAGGCACAACGCCAACCTGGCTCCTCGTTCAAGCCGTTCGTGTACGCGGCGGCCCTCGACAAGGGTTACACGCCCTCTTCGATCATCGCAGACGCGCCGGTCACGATCAACGACGGCAGCGGCCAATTGTGGAACTCCGGCAAACTTCGAAGGCGAAACCACTGGGCCTCGGACGTTGCGGTTCGGCGTCGAGCATTCGATCAACCTGATGACCGTGAGGCTCGCGCGCGACATCGGCATGCCGCTGGTCGTCGAATACGCCAAGCGTTTTGGCATTTACGACAATCTGCCGCCGTTCCTGTCGATGTCGATTGGGGCGGGCGAAACGACGGTCTTGCGTATGATCACGGGCTACTCGATGTTCGCCAACGGCGGCAAGCGCGTGAAGGCGACGCTGATCGATCGGATTCAGGACCGCTGGGGCAATACGATCTACAAGCACGACGAACGGATTTGCGAGGGCTGCGACGCGCCGACCTGGAACAATCAGCCTGAGCCGCGCCTGGTCGACAAACGCGAACAAGTGATCGATCCGCTGACCGCCTACCAGGTCACGTCCATCCTGGAGGGGGTCATCCAGCGCGGCACCGGCATTGCGATCAAGGAGCTCGGCAGGACGCTGGCGGGCAAGACCGGCACGACCAACGACGCCAAGGATCTCTGGTTCGTCGGCTACTCGCCGAACCTCGCCTTCGGCGTGTTCATGGGCTATGACAAGCCGCGTTCTCTTGGCGGCAGCGCACAGGCGGCCCTCTATACCGCCCCGATCTTCCGCGACTTTATGAAAATGGCGCTCAAGGACACGCCCGATACTCCGTTCCGCATTCCGCCCGGAATCAAGCTGATCTCAGTCGACGTCCGTACCGGCTTGCGCGGGAGCGGCGCCGGCTCGATTATGGAGGCGTTCAAGCCCGGCACTGGACCGCCCGACAGCTATGGCGGCGGCGGTGGATGGGGGGAGTCGGCTCAGACCTCGTCGCGAAGCGAACGATCGGTCGGGGCGGGAACGGGCGGACTCTATTGATCATCAAGGCCCACCTCCTTCGCCTCGCCCTCTGTCTGCGCTCATTCGCTTGACCGCCGCAGCTGGACCCCAGGCTTCGCGCTCCCTCCCCTTGCCGCCTCTCGGTAGTCCATTTCACATTTGAGGTCACTTGCTGATGCGTGCGGAAGCTGAACAGCTGGTCGAATCGATCAAGCAGTCCATGGGACTGCTGAGGAGGCATCTTTGACGTCGACGCCGCCAAGCGTCGTCTCAGCGAACTCAATGCGAAATCTGAAGACCCAACTCTCTGGAACGATCCCGAATCTGCCGAAAAGGTGATGCGCGAGCGCACCATGCTGGAAGACCGGCTGGGCTCGCTCAAGAAGATAGAACAGGACCTCGAGGA
Organism: uncultured Alphaproteobacteria bacterium; assembly: GCA_963836695.1. GTDB lineage: Bacteria > Pseudomonadota > Alphaproteobacteria > Rhizobiales > Beijerinckiaceae > Roseiarcus. Next base: position 18,819 of record CAWIKX010000017.1, on the reverse strand, counting down.
CGCGACGACCCTCGTCGAGCTTGGCGAGGCGGAAGGCGACCAAGCGACCGAAGCCGAGGGGATCGGCGCGCTGAAGGCCCTCAAAGCCGAGGGCGAACGGCGCCAACTTGAGGCGCTGCTTTCGGGCGAAGCTGACGCCAACGACACCTATGTCGAGGTGCATTCCGGCGCCGGCGGCACGGAGAGTTGCGACTGGGCGCGCATGCTGCTCAGGATGTACATGCGCTGGGGCGAGCGGCGAAAGTTCGGCGTCGAACTGATCGAGGAGACGGATGGCGACGAGGCCGGCATCAAGTCGGCGACGATCGTTATTAAGGGCCACAATGCGCATGGCTGGCTCAAGACCGAGTCGGGCGTGCATCGGCTGGTGCGCATTTCCCCGTTCGATTCCAACGCGCGCCGGCATACGAGCTTCGCCTCCGTCTGGGTCTATCCGGTCGTCGACGACCGGATAAAGATCGAGGTCAACGAGGGCGACTGCCGAATCGACACCTATCGCGCCTCCGGCGCCGGCGGACAGCACGTCAACAAGACTGAATTGGCGGTGCGGATCACCCACATTCCCACCGGCATCGTGGTCGCTTGCCAGTCGGAGCGGTCGCAGCACAAGAACCGGGCGACCGCCTGGAACATGCTGCGCGCGCGCCTCTATGAGCGCGAGCTTGAGAAGCGGGAAGAGAAGGCCAACGCGGACGCCGCGTCCAAGACGGACATTGGCTGGGGCCACCAGATCCGCTCCTACGTGCTCCAGCCCTATCAGATGGTGAAGGACCTTCGCACCGGCCACGTCTCGGGGGTGCCCGCCGATGTGCTCGATGGCGATCTCGACCCCTTCATGGAGGCCTCGCTGGCGCAGCGTCTCTCAGGGCGAACCGTAGCGGTCGAGGATGTCGAATAGGGCGAGCTACGCGGGCGCTCCCGGCAAGCAGCCCCCTACGCAACGAGCAAATACAACTTCCGGTCGAGCTCCATGCAAATAAGCGCCAGCTAAAAGAGCATAAACGCGCCTAAACGCTAGTAAAATAGCTAGCGTTTACTAGCGTTTATTTTTCCGGATCGAGACTTTTCAATGGGTTGCGGCCGAAAGAAATAAGAGAATTCGCGGACGCCCTCAACTTGCCTTCAAGGTTGTGGGTGAAGCGGCTCAAATGCGCATACCTTTCCTATCTCACGGCGCGTCGGCGGGGCGCAGCGATGTATTCGACCACGAAGAAGATCATATCATATATTTCTAATTTTGCCAACAGAGTGCCGAACAAAATTGGCAGGCTGCGCATTCGCTCCATACATGGCGCTCGGCCATGGCGGGTCAGCGCCCGGGGGCGTGGGTCGGCTGTCCCACGGCCTCACGGCTCAAGGGCCGCGAGCAAGCGCGGGCGTTTCGAAAGCCGGCCCTGAGCTTGTCGAAGGGCCTGCCCCGGCTCGCGCCGATATCCGTGCGCACGGAAGGGTCCTTCGAGATGCGTCCTCAGCGCTCCTCAGGACGAGGCCCGAGGAGCGCTTGGCTTCATTGAGCCAAGGCGAACTTGAGCGAGCGGAGAAATCACACTCGCTTTTCGAGCGTCTGCGCCAGGGTTGCCGCCTGCTCCTCGGGGATGCGGCCGATAACCAGATGGCTGCGCCCGCTGCGCGACCACCAAGCCAGCGACAGATCGCCGCGGCGCTCCGAACGCGTCGGCGCGTCCGGCGCGCCACTAGCGAGAATGCAGAGCAGGACCGGGCGCCCGAGGGATCGACATACGCAATCACGCCGAGGGGATGGCCCTCGTAGGCCAGGATGAAAGCGGTCGTGAATCGCAGACCCGGCAAGGCGATATTTTCGGGGGTGAGGCTCGCGCCAATTTTAGCGCCGAGTGCGTTCAGCTCCGCCGCCTGCAGCCCGGGGTCCGGATTCAACGGCGCGAAGGTCTCGCGTGTATAGAGGTCCGTATATTGGGCGACCGCCGAACGCCAATTCTCTTCTCCGCCGCCCGCTCCAAAGATCGAAGCGACCCACGCGATGGCGCCCGCGGCGAGAAGCCCGATCACCACGCCTGCCGCCAGCTCACGGAGGGCGATTCCAGCGAAGCGCCTCGATGGCTGGCGAAGCGGCTCGTCACCTGGAAGGGCGGCGCGGAGCCGGGCCAGCGGCGCTTCCCCTAGCAGCGCCTCAAGCGAGGCGGCGAGCGGGGCGCCGGTTTGCCGCAACTCTTCATAGCGCTGGCGCAGCCGGTCGTCCGCCGCGAGACGCGCCACGAGTGCGGTTCTGCGGCTTTCGTCGAGCTCGTTGTCGATCAGCGCGACAAGTTCGGCGTCGTCGTCCGACATTGATGGGCTTGCCCAGCCTCCTATTTCAGTTTCGCCAGCGCCGCCCGCCCGGTGGCCAGTCTGCTCATGATCGTGCCGATCGGGACGCTCAGCGCCGCGGCGGCCTCGGCGTAACTGTACCCTTCCGCGTACACCAGCAAGATTGTCTCGCGCTGAGCCTCGGGCAGCCGATCAATAGCTCTTAACACCGCTGAGGCTGTAATATTCACTTCGATTTCACGTGCGCCGTCGATCGTCAATACTTCTTCCGCGTCGACAAAACCGCGTCCTTCGCGAATCCGTTTCGATCGAATCTCGTTGAGCCAGATCGAGCGGAGGATTGCGAACAGCCACCGGTCGACCCGGGTTCCCGGGAGGAATTGATCGGCGCGCTCGATCGCCCTGAGGCACGTGGCCTGCACGAGGTCGTCGGCCGCGTCCCGCGTCCGCGACAAAACGAGTGCGTATCGCCAAAGGCGCGCGAGCGCGGGCTCGAGCCCCGCCCGCACTTCCCGTCGGCTTATTTCGCTCATGGCCCCGCTAGAGTTTGCACGCCGCTCTATAGAGCATGACCGCGCAACGCGCGAGGAGCGGAACCGGCAATTTTTGTCAGTCGGACTGCCGCCTGTCGAACGGCGGCGGCGCGAATAAATGGTCGGCTGGCGTGTTTGACGGACTTCCGATCCCAAATCTGAAGGAGCCAGGAATGCGCGCTTCTCTTCACTTCGATCGCCAAAAGAGCCGCGGTTTCGTCCCGGCGCTCTGCTCTGGATTGCTAGCCGGCGCCCTCGCACTTTCTTCGCCCGCCTTTGCGGCAGGTGGCGGAGGCGGCGGGGGAGGCGGAGGCGGCGGGGGAGGCGGCGGAGCTGCCGAATCGCCTCGCAATATGGGGGATGACGGCAGCGCCGGCGCTCCGACTCACAGGATGAACAAGTCAGACCTCTCGACCTGCGCGCCGGGTCAGGTTTGGGACACCAAGCACCGCAAGTGTCTCATGAGGCATAGCGGCGTCCTGCCGGACCCCGATCTCACCGAATACGCCTATTCGCTCGCCAAGGCCGACCGGTACCAGGAAGCGATCGACGTGCTCGACCTCCTCAACAACCCCAACACCCCGCGCGCCCTCAACTATCGCGGCTACGCGACCCGAAAGCTCGGGCGCACCGACGAGGGGATTGGCTATTATCTCAAGTCGGTCGCGCTCGACCCCAACTACCCGCAGGTGCGAGAGTATCTTGGGGAGGCCTATGTCATTCAGGGCAAGTACGACCTCGCCAGGCAACAATTGTCGACGATCGAGAAGCTTTGCACTAAGGACTGCGAGTACTACGAGGACCTGGCGGACGCGCTCACGCAAGCGCACGCGCTTTAGCGCAGCTGGACACGGGCGCCGAAGTTGCGGCGCCCGTGTCCTTTTTCGGCGAAGGGGGGACGATGTCTGAGGCCCAATATACGCGCAGAGGCGCTACGCCCCCGACGAGGGACAGCGCCTTCGACTCGGACCTCAATTTCCTCGTCCAGTGGGCAGGCCCGCTCGTGCTGCTCGCGCGCGTGATGTTGGCCTACATTTTCATCGTCGAGGGCGTCGGCAAGATCAGGGGTTACGCCGGCGTCGCCGGCTATATGCAAGCCCACGGCGTTGACGGGCGGCTCTTGCCGCTGGTCATTCTGACCGAACTCGGCGGCGGCCTCTTGGTGCTGTTCGGCTTGAAGACCCGCTGGGCGGCGATCGCGCTCTTCGGCTTCTGCCTGTTGACGGCGCTTTTCTTCCACACGGCCGCTGATCAGACGATTGAACTGCAGAAGAATGTCGCCATGGCCGGGGGCTTTCTCGCTCTGGCGCTGCTCGGCCCTGGCGCCTGGTCGCTCGACGCCTGGCGGGGGCGAACCGTCTAAGCGGCGATCGGGCGCGGGCAACGTAGGCTCGATCGCGCCGGGCGGACGATTGATTTTCAGCCACTCGGGAGCATATGGTGGCCAAGCGGGTCCGGGCTGTCTGACCCAATCCTGTCCTTGTCCGGCGTTTGGATCGCGGCTCGCCTTGCCGCATCCTCGGAGCGCGGCCTATAGAGAAACCTTTAGGCCACTTCCCGGGCGTCCACCTTCCGAAGGTCCTGAATGCCGAGCGTCGACGTCAAGCCGACCAACCGCAAGCCCGCGGCCAAGGCCGAGACGGCGAATGAGCCGTTCAAGCAGGCGCTCGCCTCCTGCACCCGAGCGTTGGCGCATGAGCCTGGGCTCGAAATCGCTTTTTCGACCGACAAACCGTCGCTACTGACCTCGGCGGAAGGCTCGAAAGCGCGGCTCCCCGAACCTCCGCGCAAGCCCAACCCGCGGGAGGCTGCGATCGTTCGCGGTCTTGCTGATTCCTTCGCCTTGCGCCTCGCCTGCCATAATGACGCCCTCCACCGGCGTCTCGCGCCCGAGAGCCCGCCAGCCCGCGCCCTGTTTGACGCGGTCGAGCAGGCGCGGGTCGAAGCCATTGGCTCGCGTCGCATGCAGGGCGTCGCCTCGAACATCACCGCCATGCTCGACGATCGCTACCACCGCAGTCCGTTCGCTGAGGCTCGCACCCGCGAGGAAGCGCCGCTGGAGGACGCGGTTGCGATGCTCGCGCGCGAACGGATGACGGGGCTCGAGCCGCCGCGCGGCGCCGCTCGCCTGGTCGAGCTCTGGCGTCCCTTTATCGAAGAGAAGGCCGGCGCCGAGCTCGATCGCCTGGGCGACGCTCTCCTCGACCAGCGCGCCTATGGCAGACTGGTGCGAAAGGTCCTCTCATCCTTGGGGCTCGCGAACGACGCCGACGCAGAGGCCGAAGAGTTGGACGAGGAGACGGAGGACAAGACGCCGCCCGACGAGCCGGACGAGGCTGAAGGCGAGGGCGAAGACCAGTCGGCGCAGGATTCGATGCAGCGCGAGACTGCCGACGAAAGCTCAGACGACGCCGACGAAGGAGCAATGGACACGGTCGAGGCGCCCTCGTCGGAACTCGAGGAAGAAGGCGAGGCTGGCGACGCCGAGGAAGCGGCGGATAGCCGCCAGCCGCAACCGCAAGGCTCGGACAAGCGCGGCCCGGACTACAAGGCTTATACCAACCGTTTCGATGAGATTGTCGACGCCGACGAATTGTGCGACCCCGAAGAACTGCAGCGCCTGCGCGACTATCTCGACAAGCAGTTGCAGAACCTCCACTCCGTCGTCGCCCGCCTCGCCAATCGGCTGCAGCGGCGCCTCATGGCGCAGCAAAGCCGCTCCTGGGAATTCGATCTCGAAGAGGGTGTGCTCGACCCCTCGCGCTTGCCGCGCGTGATCATCGATCCGCAGCAGCCTTTGTCCTTCAAGCAGGAGAAGGACATGGCGTTCCGCGACACGACGGTGACGCTGCTCATCGACAATTCCGGCTCGATGCGCGGCCGCCCGATCACGGTGGCGGCGACCTGCGCCGACATTCTCGCCCGCACGCTCGAGCGTTGCGGCGTCAAGGTCGAGATTCTTGGCTTCACCACCCGCGCCTGGAAAGGTGGACAATCGCGCGAGGCTTGGCTCCAGGCCGGCAAGCCCCCCAATCCGGGCCGCCTCAACGACTTGCGCCACCTGATCTACAAATCGGCCGACGCGCCATGGCGGCGGGCGCGCAAAAACCTCGGGCTCATGATGCGCGAGGGCCTGCTGAAGGAAAATATCGACGGAGAAGCGCTCGACTGGGCGCATCAACGGCTCCTTGGCCGCTTGGAGCAGCGCAAGATCTTGATGATGATCTCGGATGGCGCGCCGGTCGACGACTCGACCCTGTCGGTCAACCCCGGCAACTATCTCGAGCGCCACCTGCGTTACGTGATCGAGGAGATCGAAACCCTTTCGCCGGTCGAGCTTATCGCCATTGGCATTGGCCATGATGTGACGCGCTACTATCGGCGCGCGGTCACGATCGTCGACGCAGAGGAGCTCGGCGGGGCGATGACGGAGAAGCTGGCGGAGCTGTTCGACGAGAACGCCGCGCCCGAACCGGCGAGGCCCGCGCGTCGGCCGAGGCAGAGCCGGAAGGCTGCCTGACGGCTCTCGGTCGGGCGGAAGCGGGAGCTTGGATCGGCCCTGGCCCCTCCTATCTATGAGCGGATGAACGCTTCCAACCGCCGCCGAGTCCGACCCTCCTCGCCCTCCCCTCAGACCGATCTGTTCGCCGCGCCCGACCGGGTTGCCCGAGGGTTCCGCTATCAGCCGGATGTTCTATCTGTCGAAGAAGAGGAGGCGCTTGAACGCGAGCTTGGCGCTCTCCCGTTCAAACCTTTCGACTTCCAAGGGTTTCTGGCCAACCGCCGGGTGGTGAGCTTCGGCTACCGCTACGACTACGACAGCCGCGCGGTGGTCGAGGCCGCGCCGTTTCCTTCGTTTCTAGAACCGCTGCGGCGCAAGGTCGCCGCGCTTTTTGGCCGTCCAGCAGATGCTTTCCGCCAGGTTCTCATCAACGAATATCAGCCCGGCGCGGGGATCGGCTGGCACCGGGACAAGGCGCAGTTCGACGAGGTCGTCGGCGTGTCGCTGCTTCACCCCTGCAACTTGCGCTTCCGCCGAAAGGCGGGCGCGACTTGGGACCGGGCGTCGCTGACGGTCGAGCCGCGCTCGGCCTATCTGCTCTCGGGGCCGGCCCGCACAATCTGGGAGCACAGCATTCCGGTCCTCGACCACCTGCGCTATTCCATCACCTTGCGGACTCTCGCCGTCTAAGGGGAGTGAGTGCGTCCAGGCGCCGATCGCCCTAAGCTGGCGCCGCTTTGCCCGCTTCGGTCGCAGCCGCCACCTCGTTCAACCGGCCGCTCTTGACGTCAAAGATGTAGCCGTGGATCGGGATGTTGCCCGGAACCAGCGGATGCGCGCGGATGCGTCGCACATCCTGCACGACGCTCGCCTCCTGGTTCTTAATCGTATGCCATTTGATGAAATGGCCGGCGGTATGGCCGCCGTGATGATGCGGGTTCGACCAGGTCTTGCCATCGAACGAGGCCGTCGCAAGGTCGTCCTCGAGCAGTTCGCCCATGACTTCGTCAGAGAACAGCTCCATGCCGCAGTCGGTGTGGTGGATCACGAACCACTCGTTGGTGCCGAGCAGCTTGTGGGAGATGATGAGCGAGCGGATCGCGTCTTCGGTCGCGCGTCCGCCGGCGTTGCGGATGACATGCGCGTCGCCTTCCGCGAGGCCCGCGTATTTCGCCGGATCGAGCCGCGCGTCCATGCAGGTGACAATGGCGAAGCTGCGGGCCGGCGGCATCGCAAGCTCGCTCTTCTTTCCGAAGCTCTGTGCGTAAGCTCGATTGGCTTCGAGAACCTCGCCGGCAATTTTTGACATGCAAGCCTCCGTGCAGGGCCCTAGGATCGGCGCGGCCCTAGCTGAGACAACCATGTGGCGCGTTCTTAGTCAATAAATTATACTGTTTTACTAGACTTTAGGATGGCGGCCGAGAGCCGCCCTTTTCATCGCGAAAACAGCCACAGGATGAGCGACAGGACTTGTCGACCACTTGAGACGATACGCCTCGTTGGCGCAAAAAATGAGACGCCGGACTCGCCGCCGGAGCCCGGACGTTTTCAGCGTCCGGGCGGCCGGTTCAGGCCTTCTTGGTGAAGACGTACTCGTCCTGCTTTGCGCCGCCGAAGTAGGAGCCGGGGAACGCGCCAAAGCGCACGACCGACTCGCCGTTGATCGGGTCGAGGATCAGCATATTGTCGCCATCGACGCCGGCGATCGCCACGAAATGCGATCCGCCCGAGAACCAGGTGATCGCCGCGATAACTGGGCGGCCTGCGTTCACCTCGGCGGCAATCTGGGCGAGCGAGAGGTTGCTTGACTGTATGCTGCCAAGATTGCCGGTCACTTTCAGGGGGTCGGACACGCCGCCCGACTTGATGTAGCGCGCGTCGATTCCGTAGGCCGGATTATTGAGAACGAACTCCGCCTTCTGGTCGTAAGGATTGGCGAGAATTGGGCCCAGCTCGGGATGAGCCGCGAGGGTCGCCGCGCTCGGGCAGGCGCTTGTGTCAGCCGGAAAGCCATTGACGTTGTGACCGACGACGGTCATCACCTGACACTGCGTCCACGTGCTGGCCGGATTGTAGAAATGGCTGACGCTCGTCGCCACCGCCATCCAACACCATTCGGTCGTCTCCTGATATTGCATCCGAAGCCCGATGTTGCGCGGCGTGGGAGGGACATAGGTCTGGATTTCGACTGGCTTATCGAGAACGGTGATGTCGGTCACGATATTGAGCGGCGAACCCCAGTCGACATGCACGACGAAGGTCACGCCGTGATTGGGATCGAAAGGCGGTCCGTGCGGGGCGACGTTCGAGACGCCGATGGTCGCGCTCCCTATGAAGCGGACGGGGTTGCTGTTGTATTCGGAGACCGTGACAAGCACGACGGAGTCGTGGTCGATCACGGGCCAGTTGTAGTTGAGCGTAACGCGTCCCTTGAACGCGCCCCAATATTTCCGGATCGTCTGCGCCATGGCTGCCCCCTAGCGATCAACTTCGACCGGCGGATTGTCGAGGACGGTGATGTCGGTGACGATGGTCAGCGGATGCGGCCAGTCGACATTCACGACGAAGGTCACGCCATGATTGGGATCAAAAGGCGGCCCATGCGGCGCAACATTCTCGACCGTGATCGAGGCCGAACCAATGAAGCGATGCTCGTTCGTCTGCGGCTGCGCCACGACATATTCGGCGGCGCTAACGAGCACGACTGAGTCATGGTTGATGATCGGCCAATTGAAATTCAGCGTGGCGCGTCCCTGCAAAGGTCCCCAATATTTTCTGATCGTTTTCGGCATGACGCACCCCTCTTCGCGTTTCGGGGGCGCGTGAACCTTTGATCATATGAAGCCGCTTATTTCGGCCTCGGGTGAGCCCACGCCCCTGTCCACGCAAAGTTAGGCCGCGGGCTTTGCGGGAGTTTGTGACCGGGCTCACTGCCCGTGCGAAGTCAGGGTGTGTCGCTGGACAATAACGTCACCGGGGAGGCTCGGCCGAGCTAGGCGAGCCTTCTTCCATGACTCATTTGGGCCGAAGGTCCACTCCAACCTGCTTATTCACGAACTGCAGCGTATAAGCGATCCTGTAATCGGTGCGTTTGTCGACCATTCCAATCGCCACCATCTTGTCGAAGAAATCTTTCCAGCGCGCGTCGGTCATGGCGCCGATGCCGAGCGCGAGCGTATCGCCGGAATCAACGATGCCATATTTTTTCAGCTGCTCGACCGAGAAGGCGATCTGATCATCGCTGATGTCAGGGTTCTCCAGCTTGATCCTCGCATTGGCCTTGGAATTGTCGCCGTAGAGATAGTGATACCAGCCGATCGCCGAAGCGTTGACGAAGCGCTGCACCAGGTCCGGATTCTTCTCGATGAGATCGCGCCGAGTCTCGATCAGGGTCGAGTACGTATCATAGCCGTAGTCAGAGAGCAGGAAGACGTTCGGCTTGAAATGGCCTTGCCTTTCAATCTCGAAGGGTTCGGCGGTGAGGTAACCCTGCTGGATCGAGCCCTTGTTCATGATGAAGGGGGCGGAGTTGAAATTGTAAGGCCGGATGTTCTCATCCTTGAAGCCGTAAACGAGCTTCATCCAGGCATAGAACGTGTTGATCGCCCCAGCGCCCGCATAGACGGGATTCGCCCGCGTTAGGTCTTCCCATTTGTCGAGGCCTTGGCCGGGATGCGACATGAAGATCTGCGGCGATTTCTGGAAGTCGGCGGCGACGGCGACCAAGGGAAGCTTTGCCTCAGCCGACAGGAGGTCGCCGATCATGTCGCCGCCCATGAAGAATTCGATTCTGCCAAACAGCAAAAGCAGCGCGCCGTTGGTCTGCGGGCCGCCTGGGATGATGGTGACGTCGAGTCCGTACTTGGCGTAAGTGCCGTCTGCGGCCGCCTGAAAGAAGCCGCCCTCCTCCGGATCGGCGAGCCAGTTGAGGGCGAACTTCACCTTGTCGAGGGCCAAAGCCGGCTGAGCCAAACCGACCCAGCCCGCCAAGGCCGCAAGCATCGCCAATCGTATCCGCACGCCTGCCCCCGCGACTCCTGCCAACGCCGACGCGGCGTGATTAAGAACCGCTCGATCCGGACTCGCTTGGACGCGGCGCGTCCATCATCCTTCGAGCCGCATCGCCGGCTTGGGAAATATAATGGGACGTCAGATCATAGACAAATGCCGCGTCCTCGCCCGGCAAATAGGACGCCTCGACATGGTAAGAGAGAAATTCGAGCGCATAGGCCGCGCCAATGTCATCTTGGTAGCGGCGCCGCGCGTCATGCCTCATTTCCTTCACCGTGTGTTTGCGGATGCGAACCTCGCAGTCCTTGGGCGGCCCGAATCGTTCGACCCAATCGTTGAACAGGAAACTCAGGCCCCGGCCGAAGCGATCAGCCTGCTCGTCCCCAAGATCGCGAATGTAGAGGGACGCGTTCTCAAATTGCCGCTTGAGCTGCGTTCCGCGCGCTTCCCCCCAGCGTGTTGTGAGACTTTCAAACATGGTCTCGAACTATCGTGTCAGTCGCCTGCAAAGGCGAGCCGGGATAGGCCTGGCGTCATTGCAGCGCCCCGTGCGACCAGCGGCGCCATTGCAAGACGGCGGCAAAACCTCCAGATGGAGCATTCCGGCTAAGCTCGTTGCCGCGCCAGTCGATGTAGAGGAAGACCATGAGCCATGTCACCTACACGGTCGTCGAGCATGACGGCGGATGGGCCTATAAGGTCGGCGACGTCTTCTCGGAGACCTTTCGCACCCGCAAGGAAGCCCATGCAGCCGCGGAGCGAGCTGCTCAGGAGCAGCGAATCCCCGGCGAGACGAGCTCGATCGAATATGAGGACAGTTCCGGCCGCTGGCACGAGGAAGAAGACGGCGGAGGGGACCGGCCCGATACGGAGGTCAAAGACTGACACTCAACGCGCGAGCAAGCGCTATCCCGCGACGCGAACGCCGGGCTCCGCTTCGGCTGCAGCAGTCTTCGCCAATTGCCCAGCTGAGCGCAGGTCATTGACGAAACTTGCATAAGCCGAATGTCTCTCATCCTTATCCTGCAAGCGCAGCAGCGCCGACGGATGAATGGTGATGAAGATGCGCAGTCCATTCGCCGCCTCGAGGATCTTGCCTCGATTGCTCTGAACGGGGGTTGCTCGTTCCGCGAGCCCCTGCGCTGCGGTCGCCCCAAGGGCGACAATGAGCCGCGGACGCACCGCCTGGATTTCTCCAGCCAGCCACTGCCGGCAGATCTTGATCTCGCTCGCGTTGGGTCGCTTGTGCAGCCTCCGTTTGCCGCGGGGCTCGAATTTGAAATGCTTGACCGCGTTGGTGACGTAAGTGCGTGTACGGTCCACGCCTGCCTCTTCGAGCGCCCTGTCCAGGAGGAGGCCCGCCGGCCCGACAAATGGACGACCCTGGAGGTCTTCCTTGTCACCGGGCTGCTCACCGACGAACATGATCTCTGCTTTCGCCGGCCCTTCTCCAAAGACGGTCTGGGTCGCGTTTTTCCACAAGGGGCAAGCGCGACAGGAAGCCGCTTCGCGACGCAAGCTTGGCGAGTGTGTCGCTCGACCGGTTATGGCCTAGGGCGTTCACGGCCTGACGAAGTATTCAACAAGAATCCAAGCGACAATTGCCAGAGCGACGCTGCCAATGAGAACGTACCGGACGTTATTTCCAGTAGAACCTCCTCGCACCGCTGTCTTGTTTGCTTCGGTGACGACCGGACGTTCGTGCGGATCCATCGAACGCTCCTTTCTCGGGCGCATCATCGGAACCTGAATTCCAATCCCGGCTCAGATAGTGGCCCAAACTGGCAGTCCCGAGCGCCAAGCTGAGCGCCAGACAAGCGCCCCTCCTCTCCGAAACTCAGAGCGGTCGAATCGGTTCCCCTTGCGCGAAGGACCGCTAGTTCGGCTTGGACGTGGCGCGAGCAAGGCGACGGGCGATCAGCGCCCCGGCGAGGGCCGTCCATCCGGTTTGATGCGAGGCGCCAAGACCCGCGCCCGTCTCGCCGTGGAAGTACTCATAAAAGAGGATCGAATCTCGCCATGCCGGGTCTTTTTGGAAGCGGGGATTTGCCCCGTCCGCCGGGCGCCGGCCGTTCGCGTCGAGCATAAACAGACTGAGCAAGCGGCGCCTGAGTTCGTCAGCCACCTGATTCAGGTTCGCTTTCCGGCCCGATCCGGTCGGCAGCTCAACCGTCAAGTCGTCGCCGAAGAAGTCGTGAAGGTGGCGCAGCGACTCGATGGCGAGGAAGTTCAGCGGAAACCAGATCGGCCCACGCCAGTTGGAGTTGCCGCCGAAGAGGCCGGAACGCGACTCGCCGGGCTCATAGTCGAGGCGACAGGTTCGACCGTCGAGATCGATAACCAGAGGGTGTTCAAGGTGATACCGGGAGAGAGATCGCAACCCATACGGCGACAGGAATTCGCTCTCGTCGAGCATACGGGCCAGGATGCGTTGGAAGCGCGACTTCTCAACCAGCGAGATCAAGCCAGGCCGGTCTCCCGACGGCAGATAGTAAAGGTGGTTCGTCCGCAGCCTATGCTCGAGGTACCATTGGGTCCGCTCGCGAAACATGGGCAATCGTTGCCATAGCGAGGGGTCGAGCTCGACTGCGGCGAACACTGGCAGAAGTCCCACCATGGAGCGCGCCCGCACTGTGATCTTTGAACCGTCCTTTTTCCGCAGACGGTCGTAGAAAAATCCATCCTGATCGTCCCACAGGTTGTCCATGGCGGCGGCGATCAGCGCGAAGTGCTCGAAGAATTTGATGGCGACATCCTCGTAAACCTGGTTGCGATTGGCGAGCAAAAGCGCAATCTCAAGCATGTTCAGGCAGAATTTCGCCATCCAGGCCGTGCCGTCCGACTGTTCAAGCACTTCGCCCGGGAGCATCTCGGAGCGGTTGAACGGGCCAATATTGTCGAGCCCGAGGAATCCGCCTTCAAAAATATTATCTCCTTGCCTGTCCTCGCGGTTGACCCACCAGGTGAAGTTGATCAGGAGCTTGTTGAAGACGCGCGCGAGAAAGTCGAAGTCGGCGCCGCCGTCGATGCGAAACACCGCAAGCGCGGCCCATGCCTGGACCGGGGGATTCACGTCGCCGAAACTCCACTCATACGCTGGTAATTGCCCGTTTGGATGCATGTACCATTCGCGCGCGAGCAGGAGCAGCTGATTCTTCGCCATCGTCGGGTCGCTATGGGCGAGCACCACGCTGTGAAAAGCGAGATCCCACGACGCGTACCAGGGGTACTCCCATTTGTCCGGCATCGCGATGATGTGGTGATTGCTGAGGTGGCGCCATCCCGAATTGCGGCCGGATTCCCGCGAAGCAGGAGGGGGCACCTTGTCGCCGTCAAGCCAGCGCGGCACGTCATAATTATAGAATTGCAAGCTGCAGGTCATTCCTGCGAATGCTTGCCGCATCACCATGGCTTCTTCGTCCGTCGTTCCTTCCGAGCGTAGAGCGCCGTGATATTCGTCAGCTTCGCGGCTTCGATCGGCATGGGTTTGTGCGAAGCCCTTGCCGAGATCCATGGTCCTCCCCGGAGCGTCGCGGACCAGCCGGAGCCTGAGCTCGATCGTTTCCCCGGCCCTCGCGGCGAGGCGGTACCAGCACGCCAGTTTCGTCCCGCGTCGTTCGGGATTGACCGTCGCTGCGCCATTGATCACGTGGTCGTTGAGGCCATCCTTCGGATAGGGAGTCGAAGGGGCGCCGCCGAAGAGTTTTGGGACGTTGCTCTCGTTCTCGCAAAACAACAGTGTTGGCGGACGGCCCATGGGATCAGGGCCGGCGGCGAGCTTCCATGCGCCAAGCCTTTCGTCCTCGGCGAGGACAAGGGAGCCTGTCTCGTTGGACGCGTCACGAATCACTGGCTTGGGAACGCCGTCCTCCCAGGACCATCGGTTGCGGAACCAGAGCGTCGGCAGGAGATGGAGGTCGGCCGGCTCTGGCCCCATGTTGCGCGCGATGATGCGGATGAGGACATCGTCTGGCGCGGCTTTGGCGTAGTCGGCGGTGATTTGCCAGTAACGATCGCCCTCGAAGACGCCAGTGTCGAGAAGCTCGAACTCCGGCTCATCGCGTGTGCGGCTTGCGTTTTCCTGCCTCAGACGCTCGTAGGGAAACTCGGCTTGCGGATAGTGATAGCGCCAGCTGAGCCAGGAAGCGGTCGGCGTGGCGTCGAGATACCACCAGTATTCCTTGGCGTCCTCGCCGTGATTGCCTTCCGGCCCGCTGAGGCCGAAAATCCGCTCCTTCAAGATGGGATCGCGTCCGTTCCAGAACGAGAGCGCAAAACAAAGGCGCTGCCCCCGGTCGCAGAGTCCCGCCAGCCCGTCCTCGCTCCAGCGGTAGGCGCGTGAGCGCGCGTGATCGAAAGGAAAGTACCGCCAGGCGTCGCCGTCGGCGCTATAGTCCTCCCGCACGGTGCCCCACGCACGCTCGGCGAGGTAAGGTCCTAAGAACTTCCAATCGCCCCCGGCAGCGGCGGCTGATCCCTCCGCGAGCCGCGCATGCTCAGCGGAGGGGGCTCTTTTCTGTTGCTCCCCGCTGCTCATCCCCAGCGCATCCTAGCATCGGTGTTCATTCGGGATACCAGGGCGCCGAAACCACTCGCCGGGAACCGCCGCGGCCCTCGGAGCTTCGGCGGTGGCGCGGCTATTTGCCGGCCGGCTTTTCCAAGTGTCCGCCGAACTGGAAGCGCATCGCCGATAGCAGCTTGTTCTGGTAGTCGGCGTCGCCGCGCGAAAAAAACCGCTCGTAGAGGGCGGTGCTCAGCACCGGCACGGGCACGCCCTCGTCGATGGCCGCCTTGATCGTCCACCGCCCTTCGCCAGAATCGGACACCCGCCCGGAAAATTTGGCGAGCCCGGAATCCTCGCTGAGCGCCGTGGCCGTCAGGTCGAGAAGCCAGGAGGCGATCACGCTGCCCCGCCGCCACACCTCGGCGACGTCCGGCATGTTGAGGTTGTATTTGTAATGGTCGGGATCGCGCAGCGGCGTCGTCTCTGCGTCGATCGCGTGCGTCTTTTCGCCGGCGTTCGCCGACCGCAGGACGTCCAGTCCCTCGGCATAGGCGGCCATGATGCCGTACTCGATGCCGTTGTGAACCATCTTGACGAAATGACCCGCGCCGTTTGGTCCGCAGTGAAGGTAGCCGAGTTCGGCCGCGGTGAGATCGCCTTTCCGGCCGGGCGTGCGGGGAATAGAGCCCGCGCCTGGCGCGAGCGTCTTGAAGATCGGATCGAGCCGCTTCACCGCCTGGTCGGGCCCGCCGATCATCATGCAATAGCCGCGCTCGAGGCCCCAAACGCCGCCGCTCGTGCCGACGTCGACATAGTTGATGCCTTTCGACGCCAGTTCATGTGAACGGCGCAGATCGTCGACATAATACGAATTGCCACCGTCGATGATCGTATCGCCGGACTCGAGCGCCGGCGCGAGCTGGGCGATGGTGCTGTCGACCACCGCGGCGGGAACCATCAGCCAGACTGCGCGCGGCTTTTCCAGCTTCTTCACCAGTTCGGCAATGGAGGAACTACCGGTCGCCTTTTCGTCGACCAGCTCCTCGACGGCCTTGGGAGACATGTCGAAAACCACGCATTCGTGGCCTGCGGTGAGGAGCCTGCGGACCATATTGGCGCCCATGCGCCCGAGGCCGACCATTCCAAGCTGCATGTGCGGCTCCTTCTGCCGAGTGATTGACCAAATCGCGGTTTAAGCCCGTTTCGTTTTGGCGGCCGCGCGCAACTTCGTAGCGACCGGGGGACCTATTTGGACCGCCGGCAATTCGGACCTTGGAGCGTCCTCCCACATAAGGAATCCGCCCTTGAACGCATTCGCGTTGTCGCCCAGCCGGCAACGGGGCGGCAGCTCGTCGAGTATCTTAGCGTTGCCGCCGCCGAGCACAATATCATCGGGCTCGAGCGCGGCGACCAATCGGTCAACGACGTCAAAAACGTGCTTGCGCCACTTTTTCTTGCCTCGCTTCTTCAGTCCGCGCTCGCCGACATAGTCCTCGTAAGTGCCCTTCTTGTACGGCAGATGACCAAGCTCCATCGGCTCCACGATTCCGTCGACGATGAGCGTCGAGCCGAGGCCGGTTCCCAGCCCAATGAACAGCATCTTGCCCTTTTTATAGCTGCCGAGCGCCTGCATGGCTGCGTCATTGACCACTTTGACCGGCCGGCCGAACGCCTTCTTGAAGTCGAAGCCCATCCAGCCAGGGCCCAGATTTTTCGGATCCGCCACCGGGCGATTGTGGAGGACGGGCCCTGGATAGCCGATCGACACCACGTCGTAGCTCCAGTCGCCCGCGAGCCGCCGGACCTGCGAGACCATCTGTTCAGCCGTCATTTTTGGCCCGGAATCAACCTCCCGTTTGTCGGTCTGGCCGGTCGCGAGAATTTTGACGTGGGTGCCGCCCACGTCGATGACCAACACGTCCATGAAAAGCCCCGTCGTCGCCGAGCTTGTCGTTGCGAGCTCGGCGCTCGTGAACGAACAATGCCTTAGGTCAATGCGTTGCGCTAGTCCCTAATCGCAGGCGACGACACACGGCGACGAACGCCGCGCCTGAAACCATGATTACGACCGGGTTTGCGTTTGCGTCCGCTGCGGAGCCGCAGCATTAGGCGTTTGTTTTAATGGTCGGAGTGAGAGGATTCGAACCTCCGACCCCATCGTCCCGAACGATGTGCGCTACCAGGCTGCGCTACACTCCGACAGGCCGCGCAATGCGGCTAGGCGGCTATATACGGGCGCCAGCGCCGGCGCGCAAGCGCGCTTCAGTCATCCAGGAAACGGCTTGAGAGAGCGCGGCCCTGACGTCCCGCGGATAGCTTTCCGCGGGCACGAACAGAACCGCCAGGGACTGTCGGCGCGCTCAGGACGGACGAGGCGACGCCAAACTGACTCTCGCGAGCGCAGGCTCGTAGAGCATCAGAACCGCCGGGCCCGCTTCGGTCACAACCTTCCCTGCGGTGCGAAACCCCGCCTTCGCATAGGCGCGTTGCGCGCGAACATTGTCGATCGCCGGATCGATTGCGACCAGCGGCGCCCCTTCGGCGCAGAGCCACTCCGCGAGCAGACGCAGATAAGCTTGCCCATGGCCACGCCCGATCATCGACGCCCAGCCGATGAAGCTGTCGATCGCCCGTGACCCGCGCGGCAAATAGGCGAGATGCGGCTGTGGCCAAGCGTGCGCCTCGTAATCCTGCGCGTAGGCGAACGGCCGTCCGTTGAACGAGACGATGCGCATCGTCATCCGCGGCTCGTTCAAATCGTCGCGCAAGAGTTCGAATTGGCCGCGTGGGTTTCCCCACCAGCGCGCAACTTCGGGCGTCTGGAGCCAACGGCGAAGACGCGGCAAGTCGCCGGACAAGGCCGGGCGGAAGCAATAGGCTGACAGATCGGTTTTCATTGGCCCTTGCGAAGCATCCTTGTGGGCGCCCGGAGGCGGACATACCTAGCGGCTCGAGCCCCAGATCCGGGAGGCGCAGTATGAAGGTCGGGATCATCGGCTCCGGCATCGTTGGACAAACCTTGGCCGTGGGGTTTGCGAAGCACGGTCATGAAGTCGAGATCGGCACGCGCGAGCCCCTAAAGCTCAAGGACTGGTCGGCGAAGAATCCCGGCGTCAGGATCAAGTCGTCGGCTGACGCAGCGGCGTTTGGCGGTATCGTCGTCCTGGCCGTGGCGGGAGACGCCGCGGAGGCGGCGCTGAAGCTCATCGGTGCCAAGGCGCTTGAGGGAAAGACGGTCATCGATGCGTGCAATCCGATCGGTGGTGGGCCACCGGTCAATGGCGTGCTGTCGTTCTTCACACCCCAGAACGAATCGCTAATGGAGCAACTGCAAAAGACTTATCCGGCTGCGCGTTTCGTCAAGGCGTTCAATTCGGTCGGCAGCGGACAGATGGTCAATCCACAGTTCGTCGGCGGCAGGCCGACGATGTTCATCTGCGGGGATAACTCGAACGCCAAGAAGATTGTGGCGCAAATCCTCGATCAGTTCGGCTGGGACACGGAGGATATGGGCGCCGTCGAGGCGGCGCGCGCCATCGAACCCCTCTGCAGGCTCTGGTGCATTCCGGGCATCGGCAAGAATGACTGGTCGCCGCACGCCTTCAGGCTGCTGCGCTGAGCACGGTCGCGGCGCGGGCCTTTTCGCGGACCGGCTTCAGGCCCTCGCGGACGAGTCGATGACTGGGCGTAGCTTCGGCGGCAACGGCCAGCCGCGTCTTGATAAATTCCCAGTCGTCGCCACTTTCGTAATGACCCCCGAAGCGGGTTCCTCGCCATTGTGCAGCGAGATGATTGTGGTACGCTCAGCCGACGTGCAACCGGAGGTGGAATGGCGAGAATTCTGGTCGTCGACGACGAGCCGCTAATCACCGCGATGATGGCGGATTGGCTCTCAGAGCTCGGCCATGTCGTGGTGGGCCCAGCGCACAATCTGGCTCAGGCGCTGGAACTGGGGAAAAGCGACATCGACGCCGCTATTGTCG
>CAWIKX010000016.1:0-104506 GCA_963836695.1 uncultured Alphaproteobacteria bacterium | reverse complement strand
ACACCCGGCCTCAACCGGGAGGGCGCCGAATATCTCGCTAAACACGGCGCCATCATGATCGGGGCCGACAACCTCACCCTTGAGCAGACGCCAGCGGCCCCTGGGCTCAATTTCTTCCCGGTGCATACGTACTTGCTCGCCGAAGCTGGAGTGCCTCTCCTTGAGATGGCCCAACTCGACGAGTTGGCGGCTGACAAGCTGTACGAATTTGCCTTCTTCGGCGCCTGCATCAAGCTGCGGGGGGCTACCGGCGCACCAATGCGGCCGGTGGCCATGCCGCTGCGCTGAACTCAATCCCTCATCGGAGAGCGATTTTGCCCAACCTACGCGTGGCCGTCGACATCGGCGGCACTTTCACGGACATCTGCATCCTGGATCAGGACACTGGCGCGATCCGTATCGCCAAGACCAGCTCGACACCGGACCCGATCGAAGGCGTGATGAAGGGGCTGGAAACGGGTGGCGTGGACCTGTCCGACGTCGTCCTCTTCTCGCACGGCACTACGGTGGCGACGAATGCTCTGATCACTCGGCGCCTGCCTCGCACCGCAATGGTGTGTACTCAGGGCTTCCGCGACGTGATCGAAATCCGCCGCGCCAACAAGGACGACATTTGGGACATCTACAAGGACGTGGCGCCCCCCTATGTGCCGAGACGCGACCGCCTCACGGTCGCGGAGCGCGTCGACGCCGCCGGCAAGGTCGTTACACCGCTCAACGAGGAAGGCGCACACGAGGTCGCACGCATCCTCAAGAAACGCGGCGTCGCGGCCGTGGCGGTCTGTTTCATGAATGCCTATGCGAATGGAGCCAGCGAGCGGCAAATGAAGGCGATTCTCACCGAGGCGCTGCCCGGCGTCCCGGTCTCGATTTCCTCGGAGATCCTGCCCGAGATCTTCGAGCACGAACGCTTCTCCACCACAGTGGTCAATGCCGCCCTCAGTCCAGTCCTGGTCGATTACACGACCAGGCTCAGCGCTCGGCTTGCGGACGCCGGCTACAAAAGCGACCTGCTGTTGCTACACACCGGCGGCGGCGTGATGACGCCGCGTGGCGTTAAGGAATTTGCCGGCCGCCTTGCTGGCTCCGGCATAGCCGCAGGCGCCATCGCGAGTCGTCACATAGCCGCGCAATGCGGCTTTCCGAACTCGATCGGTCTCGACATGGGCGGCACGAGTTGTGACGTGTCGCTCGCCTACGAGGGCCAGTCGCGCGTCACCAAGGACTGGTTTGTCGAGTTCGGCTACCCGATCCGCTTCCCGTCGATCGAGGTCCTGACCATCGGGGCCGGCGGCGGCTCACTGGCCTGGATCGACGAGGCCGGCGGCCTGCGCAACGGCCCACAGTCGGCCGGCGCAAATCCCGGCCCTGCCTGCTACGGCAACGGCAATACGGTGCCCACCAATACGGACGCCAATGTGGCCCTGGGCCGGCTAGGCGCGAAGCTCGCCGGAGGCATCCAGCTAAGTGCCGAAAAGGCGCGCGAAGCGGTGCGCACAGGCGTCGCCGAGCCCTTCAAGCTCGGCCTTGAAGAGGCCGCGGACGCCATCATCCGCGTGGCGAACGCCAATATGGCGAACGCTGTGCGGCTAATCTCCATTAGCCGTGGCTATGATCCGCGCGATTTCGCTCTCGTCGCCTTTGGAGGCGCCGGCGCATTGCACGGCGCCGACATCGCCAGGGAACTGTCGATCCCTGCGGTGATCGTGCCGCCACATCCGGGCATCACTTCGGCCATGGGCTGCCTGCTGGTTGACGTCCAACATGACCTCGCGACGAGCTATCTGAAGTCGGCCGCGGAAGCGGATCCCGACGCCATCGAGGCCGCCTTCAAGGCGCTGGAGCATGAGGCTGCCGAGCGCCTCGCCCACGAGGGTGTAGCGCCGAAGGATGTGGTGATGCAGCGCACGGTCGACATGATGTACCAAGGGCAATGGCGCTCGCTTGCCGTGCCCGCGCTCTCGCCGATCGCCGACCTTGCCCCCCTTGTCGAAGCCTTCCACGAGCATCACGAGCGCGAATACAATTTCCGCCGGGACGACACGCCGGTCGGCCTGTTCCGCCTGAACCTCAAGGCCGTGGGCGTCGTGCCCAAGGCCGAACTCGCGAAAACTGCGCCCTCTGGCGTGCCGGCTGCGCCCCGGTCCCATCGCCGCGTCTGGTTCGCTGAGACCGGCGGGGCCGAAGCGCCTGTTTATTGGCGGCCAGATCTGGCGGCAGGCGCCGCCTTCAAGGGGCCGGCCGTCGTCGAACAGGTGGATTCCACCACCGTGGTGCCCCCTGGCTTCACCGCCGAGGTCGATGGCTGGCTCAACATCATTCTTCGACAGGAGGCCTGATCATGTCCGAGACCGCAGAGCTCGATCCCGTCACCTTCGAGGTTTTGAAGAATTCCTTTATCACGGCCGTAGACCAGATGGCCGAGCAAATCCTGAGGACTTGCTATTCCTTCGTGATCTATAACCGCGACTTCTCCAACGCGCTCCACGACGCCAATGGGGATAGCGTCGCCCAGGGCAATGGCGATATCTCGGTCCACGTCGGCACGCTGCACTACACCTGCAAGGCGGTGATAGCGTTCTTCAAAGGGGACATGCATCCCGGCGACGTCTACATGATCAATGACCCATATGCTGGCGGCACACATTTCAGCGACGTCCGGCTCATCCGGCCCATTTTCGTGGGCGACGAGGTGATCGGCTACGCGCAGTCGAATGGCCATTGGTCGGACATGGGCGGCTCGGTGCCTGGTTCTTTCGATGTCATGGCCAAGGACATGTTCCGCGAGGGTCTGCGCATCACGCCCGTGCGCATCTTCGACCGCGGCCGGTTCTGCCGTGACGTGGCCCATATGATCGCCAGCAACACCCGCGACCCGGCCTCCCTCATCGGCGACATGCACGCTCAGGCCGAGGCCACCAATGTTGCGGCGCGCGAGGTGCTGCGGTTAGTCAATAAATACGGCAAAGACACTGTGGTGGCCGGCATGGCGGCCGTGCAGGATTACGTCGAGCGCACCGTGCGCCAACGGCTAGCGGCTCTGCCGGACGGCTCGTGGGAAACGGTGGACTATATCGACCGTGATGTGTCGGGCGGCGAGGGCATGATCCCGATCCGCGTCAAGACCACGATCGCGGGCGACAAGGTCATCTACGACTTCACCGGCAGTCATCCAACCATCGGCTCGATCTACAATTCAGCCTTCGGTGCCACCTTCTCGGCCTGTGTCGCCGGCATGAAGACCTTCTTCCCCGACCTTCCGCTGAATTCCGGCCTCTACCGCGTCATCGAGATAGTGGCCCCGCCCGACACGGTGGTCAGCGCGAAATGGCCAGTAGCCGTGACCGGCTTCCTGATGCCCTTCGAGAAGATCATGAATTCGATCTACGAGATTTGGTCCGGCATCATGCCGCATCGGGCTATCTCCTGCACTTTCAACATTGAATATCTGCTGACCGGCGGCAATGACGCGCGCAGCCCTGAAAAGCCGATCTTCATGTTCTATGACTGGTTGCCTGGGGGCTGGGGCGGCCGCAATGGTAAGGACGGCGCCAATGTGACACAGGCGTCTTTCGGCACAGGCATGCTATCGCAGCCTGTCGAAGGTCAGGAGCGAGGCGCGCCGATCCTCACAACCGAATTTGAGGCCGTGACGGATTCGGGCGGCCCCGGAAAGTGGCGTGGCGGGGTTGGCGCTCGTAAAGCGTCCATCCTGCGTGAGGGCGAGAACACGGTTCTTTCCTACATTTGCGACCGCGAGCGCGCGGTGGTTTGGGGGACCAATGGCGGCCTGCCCTCCATGCCTCACGGCTTACATTTGAGGCGCTCCGGGGCTAATCAGGACACGTGGCTTGGCTCCGTCTTCTCGGACGTGCCGCTGCAACCGGGTGACCTGTTTAGCCGGCCCACGGCGGGCGGCGGCGGGTACGGCGATCCCCTGGATCGAGATCCTGAGAAGGTGAAGGAGGATGTCGCGGACGATTACGTGTCGATCGAGCGCGCCGCCATGGATTACGGCGTCATCCTTAAAGTGATCGATAAGGATCTTTGCGAATACGAGGTTGACCGGGACGCGACCGAGCGCGAGCGCTCCGCCATCCGCGCCGAGCGACGTGGCTGGCTGGAGGAAGAGCCGGAGGCGGTGGCAACCAAATACCGAGCCGGCGAGATCAACGCGCTCGACGCCGTGCGCCGCTATGCCGTGATTCTCGACTGGGGCAGCGGCGAATTGATGCCAAAGTCCACCGCGCAATTCCGCGAACAGTTCCGCACTCGCTCCCTCGGGCATTGGAAGTGAATGCGTCGGGTAGCCAGACATCGCGGTTGAGATTTTGGTTTTAAAGTCTGGCGGAGGGGGCGGTCGGCAAAAGTCGGGCGTCGCTCGTTACCTGACCTGCCACTGAAGTATCATCCAGCGGCGATTAGAGCCTCGGCGGGTTTTAAGCGATGGGGCGCGGGTGGAGCAACATGCGATCGGCGGAGCTGGTCGGGGTTGCGCAGACGATCGCATGTTGCGGAGAGATTGGCGGCATAAGCTGCCGGGGTGAGATAGCCCAGCGCCGAGTGCGGTCGTCGCTGGTTGTAATCGTCGACCCAGTTCGTAATCTTGGTCCGGGCATGATCGAGGCCGAGGAACAGGCTCTCGTTGAGAAGCTCGTCGCGCATGCGCCCGTTGAAACTCTCGCAGAAGCCATTCTGCATCGGCTTTCCTGGCGCAATGAAATGCCAGACGACCCTGTTGTCCTGCGCCCAGGCGAACATGGCGTTCGAGGTGAACTCGGTCCCATTGTCCGAGACGATCATGTCGGGTTTGCCGCGGCGCTCGATCAAAACAGTCAGTTCGCGCGCCACGCGCCGGCCTGAGATCGAGGTGTCGGGGATCGCCGCCAGGCACTCCCGCGTCACGTCATCGACGATGTTCAGAATGCGGAGCCGCCGGCCGCAGGCAAGCTGGTCGTGGACGAAATCCACCGACCAGCGAGCGTTTGGCTTGGATTCGACAAGGATCGGCGCCCGCGACCCCACGGCGCGCCTCCGAGCCCGCCGCTTGCGCACCGTGAGGCCTTCTTCGCGATAAAGCCGGTAGATGCGGTTGACGCCCGAGGGCTCGCCCGCCTGCCGCAACAGGACGAACAGCCGACGATATCCGAAACGCTTCCTCTCGTTGGCGAGATCGCGCAATTGCGTCCGAAGCTCCGTGTCTGGCGGCCGACATGAGCGGTAACGGACCATCTTGCGGTCAGCGCTGACGATCGAGCAGGCCCGCCGTTCCGACAGGCCCATCGTGGCCCGAAGATGCGCGACGCCTTCGCGCTTGACGGCGGGCCCTACCATTTTTTTGACAGAAGCTCGCGAAGCGCGGCGGCATCCAACATCTGCTCGGCCAAAAGCTTCTTCAGCTTGGCGTTCTCGTCCTCGAGCTGCTTCAGCCGTTTGGCCTCGGAGACATCCATGCCGCCGTACTTGGACTTCCAGTTGTAAAGCGTTGCTTCTGAGACGCCGTGCTTGCGCGCCAGATCCGCCGTCTTCGCCCCGCCCTCGTGCTCCTTCAGCACCCCGATGATCTGATCTTCCGTGAACCGTGCTCGCTTCATCTGTCCGTCCTTCAAGAGGGCCGGACTCTAAATCCCCGTGGAGGAAAATCTCAGTGGCAGGTCAGGGGAAGCCAGAAACCGGGCTTGAGGATATAGCCCAGCCCCGCCTCGCCCTCGATCTCGGCCCCTTGGCCTTGCAGGCTGGCGATGTCGCGATAGAGCGTTCTCAAGGAGACGCCGAGTTCCTCAGCGAGAAGCCGTCCGCTAACCGGCCGGCGCCGGCGCCTCAGCGCCTGCAGGAGCCCGAGAAGCCGCTCCGAGCGCGACAACGGCCGTCCGTCAGCGCGTAGGCACCGGTTGCTCGCCGCGGTAGTCGTAGAAGCCGCGCTGGGTCTTCCGGCCGAGCCACCCCGCCTCGACATATTTCACCAAGAGCGGACAGGGGCGATACTTGGAATCCGCCAACCCCTCGTGCAGAACCTGCATGACCGCGAGGCAAGTGTCGAGGCCGATGAAGTCGGCGAGCTGCAATGGCCCCATCGGATGATTGGCGCCGAGCCGCATCGCGGTGTCGATCGCCTCGACCGAGCCCACGCCCTCATAGAGCGTGTACACCGCCTCGTTGATCATCGGCAATAGGATGCGGTTGACGATGAAGGCGGGGAAATCCTCCGACATGGTCGCTGTTTTGCCCAGACGGATGACGAACGCCTTGGCGGCCTCAAACGTCTCATCCTTAGTCGCGATGCCGCGGATCAATTCGACCAGCTGCATGCGCGGCACGGGGTTCATGAAGTGGATGCCGATGAAACGTTCGGGATTTGCGGTGACCGACGCGAGGCGCGTGATCGAGATCGAGGATGTGTTGGATGCGACGATTGCGTCCGGCTTGAGAAACGAGCGGAGCGCGATGAAGACCTTGCGCTTGACCTCTTCATTCTCCGAGGCCGCCTCGACCACGAGATCGCACTCGCCAAGTTTGTCGAGCGTCCGAGCCACTTGAATGCGATCGAGGATAGCTCTCCGCTGGTCCTCGTCGAGTTGACCCTTGGCCACCTGCCGCGACAGGTGGCCATTGATGGTTGCGAGAGCGCTGTTGACCCGCTCCTCGGCGACATCATTGAGGAAGACGGTCAGCCCCGCCTGAGCCGCGACCTCGGCTATGCCTGCGCCCATCTGGCCGGCGCCGATGACGCCGACCGTCTCGATATTGAAAGTCATATTTTTGTCCAGCAGACAGCGTGCGCCGCGCCACGATCATAGACGAGCGATAGCGAGGGTCCAGTCGGACGGCGGGATTTTCTCATCGGTTCAGGCGGACCTCAACGACCGATCTTCGCGAGCTCCGCCGCAAGTTCGGGCAGCGCGGTGTAGAGATCGGCGACGAGGCCATAGTCGGCAACCTGGAAGATCGGCGCCTCTTCGTCCTTGTTGATGGCGACGATGATCTTCGAATCCTTCATCCCTGCCAAATGCTGGATCGCGCCAGAGATGCCGACCGCGATATAGAGCTCAGGCGCGACGACCTTGCCGGTTTGACCAACCTGCCAGTCGTTGGGTGCGTAGCCCGCGTCCACCGCAGCGCGGGATGCGCCCATCGCCGCGCCGAGCTTGTCCGCCACTGGCTCGATATAAGTCTTGAAATTCTCCGCTTTCTGCATCGCCCGGCCGCCGGAAATGATGATCCTCGCCGAGGCCAGTTCCGGGCGGTCGGACTTGGCCAGGGCCTCCCCGACGAACGACGAGACGGCGGGGTCGGGAGCGGCGGCGACCTTCTCGATGGACGCTGAGCCGCCCTGGCCGGTCGCTGAGAAAGAGGCGGTGCGCACGGTCACGACAATCTTCGGATCGGTCGATTTAACGATCTGGATCGCATTGCCGGCATAGATCGGCCGCTCGAATGTCTTCGGGCCGACGACTTTGGTGATGTCGGAAATCTGCATGACGTCGAGAAGCGCCGCCGCGCGCGGCGCGACATTCTTGGCGCTGGCGGTCGAGGGCGCCACGATCGCGTCATAACCGGGCGCGAGCGCAACGATCAAGGCCGCGAGCGGCTCGGCCAGGCCGTGCTGGTAAAGAGGATCGTCTGCGACCAGCACTTTCGCCACACGCTCAAGCTTGGCCGCTGTCTCGGCGGCGGCGCCGACGTTTTGGCCGGCGACGAGCACGTCGACCGGAGCTCCGAGCTCGAGCGCCGCAGTGAGCGCGCGGGCGGTTGCGTCGTTGAGTTGCCCGCCGGCGACTTCCGCGAGGAGAAGGGTCGCCATCGTCAGATCACTCCCGCTTCATCGTGCAGCTTGGCGACCAGCTCGGCCACCGATTTGACCTTAACGCCGGACTTGCGACCCGCGGGCTCAACGGTTTTCAGGACCTTGAGCCTAGGCGAAACGTCAACCCCGTAGTCCGCCGGGGTCTTCTCGTCGATCGGCTTCTTCTTCGCCTTCATGATGTTGGGGAGCGAGGCGTATCGCGGCTCGTTCAAGCGGAGGTCCGTGGTGACGATCGCGGGCATCTTCAGAGACACGGTCTGCATGCCACCGTCGACTTCTCGCGTGACCTCGACCGAACCCTCGCCGATAACAACCTTGGAGGCGAAGGTACCCTGGCCCCAGCCGGTAAGCGCCGCGAGCATCTGCCCGGTCTGGTTCGAGTCGTCGTTGATCGCCTGCTTGCCCATAATGACGAGGCCCGGCTGTTCTGAGGCGACGACGCCCTTGAGCAGCTTAGCGACGGCCAACGGTTCGACGAGAGCATCGGTCTTGATGAGGATTCCGCGATCAGCGCCCATGGCGAGCGCGGTGCGGATGGTCTCGCTGGCCTGCGCCGGGCCAATCGAGACGACGACAATCTCGTTCGCCTTGCCGGCTTCCCGCTGTCGTAGCGCTTCCTCGACTGCGATCTCGTCAAACGGATTCATGGACATCTTGACGTTGGCGAGTTCGACTCCCGATCCGTCGGCCTTGATCCGGATCTTGATGTTGTAGTCGACCACCCGTTTGACGGGCACGAGGATCTTCATCTGCCGCAGAACTCCTCCCGAATTGAGCGCTCGACAAATTGGGCGCTGGGCCAAGCAATTCGAGGGCGGAACCCCTAATCTTGGCTCGAACGCGAGTCAACGCGAGCGAGACGTCATATCGAGGCCGCCCACGGGCGCAAATCCTCGATCGAGATGGCGCTCGGTCGCAGCTCAAAAGACGTGCAGATTGTCAGAAGCCGCAGCCCGAAGCCCGGTTTAGGCGACGTCGGCCGCGAAGCTTCTCCTGGCCGTCGCGCGCGATTGACAGAACTGAAATTCTAACGCCAAGTCGCGGAAACAAAACGAAGGAGCAACGGCCGTCGAGATTTGGGGAAAGGGCGCACTCTAGAGAGGATCCAAGTCAATGAGCGAACTGGACTATTGGAACAAGCGCCTGATCAGCGGCGCGATTTCACGCCGCGAGTTTATGGGGCGCGCCGCCGCGGTTGGCGCCTCCGGCCTTGCGATTTCAACCTTGCTGGCGAGTCCCGCCGCAACCGCCGCCGACGCGCCAAAAAATGGTGGAGTACTGAAGCTAGGCCTCGCCGGCGGCAGCACGACCGACAGCCTCGACTTCCGCACGACGACCGATTCCGTGATGATCGACGCCAACCATGGCATGTGGAACTGCCTCGCCGAGTGGGGAGAGGACGGCAAGCCCCATCCGGAACTCGCGGAGAGATGGGAGGCGACCAACGGCGCGAAGGACTGGATCCTGAACCTGCGCAAGGGTGTAACATTCTCGAACGGCAAGGAATTCAACGCCGACGACGCGGTCTACTCCCTCAACCTCCACCGCGGCGACACGAAATCCGGCGGCGCGACTTCAGTGAAAGGCGTCGCAGACATCAAGAAGCTTAACGACCACCAGATCCAGATTTCGCTCTCCGCTCCCGACGCCGATTTCCCCTATGGCCTTACCGACTACCATCTCATGATGGTTCCAGACGGCTTTAAGGACTGGGCGAAGCCGGTTGGCACTGGCGCCTTTGTGCTTGAGAGCTTCGATCCCGGCGTGCGGATCCGGGTCAAGAAGGTTCGCCCGTACTGGAAGGAAGGCAAGGGTCTCCTTGACGGCGTGGACGTCACCGTCATCAACGACGGTTCCGCGAGGCTCAATGCGCTGATCTCAGGTCAGATCGACGCCATCAACCGCGTCGATCACAAGGCTGTGGCTCTATTGTCCAAGACGCCGAAGATCGAGGTGGTGCGCGCGCCGGGCGGGTGGTTCTCGATCCTAGCGATGGAGGTGGACAAGCCACCCTATAACGATCCCGACGTCCGTATGGCGTTGATGCTCGCCGCCGATCGCGAGCAGATGCTCAAAGCTTTGTTCAGCGGCTACGGCACCGCCGGCAACGACCATCCGATCCCGCCGACCGATCCCTATTTCAACAAGGACCTTCCGCAACGCAAATACGACCCCGAAAAAGCCGCCTTCCATTTCAAGAAGGCAGGCGTCGCTGATCCGAAGATCATCCTACAGGCGTCGGACGCCGCATTTAACGGCGCGGTCGATCAGGCGTCGCTCTTGCAGGCGAGCGCGTCGAAAGCTGGGATCAAGGTCGACGTAAAGAAGGAGCCGGCCGACGGCTACTTCGACAACGTATGGCTGAAAGCGCCATTCGTCAGCAGCTACTGGGGCGGACGGCCGGCGGCGACGCAGATGCTCTCCACCGCCTTCCAGGCGAGCGCCCCGTGGAACGAGACACACTGGAACGACCCGCAATTCGAGAAGCTGCTCGCAGACGCCAAGGCGGAAACCGACGAGGCCAAGCGAAAGCCGTATATCTGGGAGATGCAAGCCATTCTCAATGAGCGCGGCGGGGCGCTCATACCCGTGTTCCGCGACTGGCTCGACGCGCATAACCGGAAGGTCGGCGGCCATACGCCCCATGGCGGCTACGACATGAACAATGGCTGGATCATGGAGGACGCCTGGCTGAAGTCATGATCGATAGCGCGATAAGAGATGGCGCGGGCTCTCTCGCGTCTTCCCGCGCCACGCCCTTGACGTCGTAATCCGGAGCAGAGTGGAGAGGGCGCCCATGCTGAAGCTCGTCCTCAGTCGTCTCGGCCTTGGCGTACTCACCCTGTTCGCCGCCTCCGTGCTGATCTTCATCGGGACGGAGATTCTGCCTGGCGACCTCGCCTCCGCCATTCTGCAGAACACCGCCACTCCCGAGACGCTGGCGAAGATGCGGCTCGATCTGGGGCTCGACCAGCCGGCTTATGTTCGTTTCTTCCAGTGGCTTTTTGGCGCGCTGCACGGCGATTTTGGTAAGTCGCTGGCCAATGGGCGTGACGTTTTGCAGGAGATCGCGCCGCGCTTCGCCAACACGATGTTCCTGGCGGCCTACGCGGCGATCGTCGCCGTGCCGTTGGCGATCGGCCTTGGCCTCTTGGCGGCGATCTGGCAGGGCGGCGTCTTCGACCGGCTTGTGAACGTCGTAACGTTGATGACGATCTCTGTGCCGGAATATTTCCTCGCTTATCTCCTCATTAAATACGTGGCGGTCCAGCTAGGCTGGTTTCCTTCCTTGGCGAGCGTCTCCTCCGACACGTCCTTCCTCGATCGACTTTACATCGCATTCCTGCCGATGGTGACCCTCGTTCTCGTCATCGTGGCGCACATGATGAGGATGACGCGGGCCTCCGTGCTGTCGGTCATGGCGAGCCCGTATATCGAGATGGCGATCCTGAAGGGCCTGACCAAGTCGCGCATCGTCGTGCGTCACGCTTTGCCGAACGCGCTTGCTCCGATCATTTCCGTCGTCGCGCTCAACCTTGCCTATCTCATCGTCGGCGTCGTCGTCGTCGAGACTGTGTTCGTCTATCCCGGCCTTGGCCAATTGATGGTCGACGAAGTGTCCAAGCATGACGTTCCCGTCGTCCAAGCCTGCGGCCTCATCTTCGCCGCGACCTTCATCCTGCTCAACATGATCGCCGACATCCTCGCCATTCTGTCCAATCCCAGGCTTCGCCGGCCGCGCTGACCAGGTCTGCTGGGCGCGCGAGAGAAGAAAGAGGTTTATGCGCATCCGCGGCTACAAAGTAAGCGTCACCGCGCAGATCGGCATTGCAATTGTCGTCATCAATCTGCTCGTCGCTTTGCTAGCGCCGCTCATTGCCCCCTTCGACCAGGCGACGCCGCTCGGCGACGCCTGGGCGGACCCAGACCCGCAGCATTGGCTCGGACTCGATAACCTTGGCCGCGACATCGTGAGCCGTCTGATTTATGGGGCGCGCATGTCGATCGGATTGGCGCTGGTCATAACCGCCCTTTCCTTCCTCGTTGGCGTCGTCACCGGCTTTGCCGCTGCGGTTGCGGGCGGGTGGATCGATCAGGCGCTGTCGCGCCTCGTCGACCTAATCTTGTCCATGCCGACGCTCATCTTCGCCTTCGTCATCCTTTCGGTGCTCGGCACGGCGCTTCCTGTGCTCATCATCACGATCGCCATCCTCGATTCGACCAAGGTGTTTCGGCTGGCGAGGTCGGTGGCCGTCAATATCGTGAGCCTGGAGTTCGTCGAGGCCGCTCGCCTGCGGGGCGAGGGGTTATGGTGGATTGTCAAGCGCGAGGTCTTGCCCAACGCAATTCCCCCCCTAACGGCCGAGTTCGGTTTGCGTTTCTGCTTTACCTTTCTCTTCATCGCGGCGCTCAGTTTTCTCGGGCTCGGCGTGCAGCCTCCTGACGCCGACTGGGGCAGCATGGTGAGGGACTACCGCGATATGATCAATTTCGGCTCCGCCGCGCCGCTGTACCCCGCGGCGGCGATCGCGATCTTGACCATCGGGGTCAATTTCGTCGTCGACTGGATGCTTTCGATTCATTCCCGAGGTCAGGGGGAAGGCGCATGAACGATCAGGCTCGAGACGCGCTCAAATCGAAGGACAATCCCATCCTCCTGGACATTCGCGACATGCGGGTTGCGGTGCGCACGGATGCCGGTGATGGGCCAGTGCTGGTTGATGACGTGTCGTTGCAATTGCGGCGCGGGGAAGTGATCGGTCTCATCGGTGAATCCGGCGCCGGCAAGTCGACCATCGGCCTCGCCTCGATGGGCTACACCCGGCGCGACTGCCATATCGTCGGCGGCAATATCGTATTCGGTGATACGGACATCCGCGCCATCAGCCCGAACGAGCGCCGCGAGCTGCGCGGCCCGAAAATCGCCTATATCGCCCAAAGCGCGGCGGCGTCATTCAATCCCGCGCACACGCTGATGGAACAGGTCTGCGAAGCTGCGGTGCGGCATAGCGTATTGTCGCCGGCGCAGGCGCGCGCGGAAGCGGTCAGCCTGTTCAAGCAGCTCGATCTGCCGAACCCGGAGACAATCGGGTCGCGCTATCCGCATCAGGTTTCTGGCGGACAGCTCCAACGGGTCATGGCGGCGATGGCGATGGTCGCCAAGCCCGACGTTCTCATCTTCGATGAGCCGACCACCGCGCTTGACGTGACCACCCAGGTCGAATGCCTCGCCGCTTTCCGCAAGCTTATTCGCGAACACGGAACGGCTGCGCTCTACATTACCCACGACCTCGCCGTCGTCGCTCAGATCGCCGACCGCATAATGGTGCTGAGACGCGGCAAGATGGTCGAATTCGGCGATTCGCGGCAGATCCTGCTTGAGCCAAAAGAGGACTATACGCGCCGCCTGGTGAGTGAACGCGTCGCAGGCCATGATTTCGTGGACGCCAACATCGCTGCCGAAGCCCCAATTCTGGCCATCGATCACGTCAGCGCCAACTACCCCGGCAAGCCCAAAGTGATCGATGACGTCAGCCTTGAAGTGCGCAAGGGCGATACGGTGGCGGTCGTTGGCGAATCGGGTTCGGGCAAATCGACCTTGGCGCGGGTCATCACCGGCCTCTTGCCGCGGACCGCCGGCCATGTCCGCTTCAGTGGGACGAGCCTATCGCCGCAACTCAAGGATCGCACCAAGGACCAATTGCGCCGGGTCCAGATGATCTACCAAATGCCCGACGTCGCGCTCAATCCGCAGCACACCTTGCTCGAGACCATCGGGAGGCCGGTCGCGTTTTATTTCAACCGATCGCGACGGGAAGTGCGCGCGCGTGTGGCGGAGCTGTTGGGCCAGATGGATCTGCCGGAATTTTTCATTACCCGCAAGACCAGCGAATTGTCCGGCGGGCAGAAGCAGCGTGTTTCGATCGCCCGGGCGCTCGCGGCCGAGCCGGATCTGATCATCTGCGATGAGGTGACCTCCGCTCTCGATCAGTTGGTGGGGGAAGAGATTCTCCGTTTGCTGAAGAAGCTGCAGGACGATCTGGGCGTCGCCTATCTGTTCATCACCCACGACTTGGGAACGGTAAAACGAATCGCCAACAAGGTCGCCGTGATGCTGAGGGGCAAGATCGTGGCGAGCGGCGATACGGCCACGGTGTTCTCGCCTCCCTATCATCCCTATACAGAATTGCTTCTGTCCTCGGTGCCCGAAATGCGGCCGGACTGGCTCGACGAGGTTCTCGCAACGCGTGCGACTGGAGCCGCGAGGACTTCCGCTCTGCTCCGGGCGCCTTGAACCGGCTCCCCAAGAAGGGCTGACAGTCCGGCCTTGCCGCGTCCGCATTTCGTTTCTATACCGCCGACAAAGCGAATTGAGGACACGGGCAGGAAGCGCATTCCGCGGAGCGGCTTCCTCCGGGGTGATCATTGCATGGCTCAATCGGCCGACCCTTCGGCCGGCGACGGATAGGATATTGTTGATGCGCGCGCCGGGCGGACCGCGTCTGTTGTTGCGGCGGCTTCGCGAGGTGATGGCGGAGCCTGTCACCGCCCAGGCGCGCCTGGACCGGATCGTCGTGCTTATCGCCTCGAACATGGTGGCCGAGGTGTGCTCGCTCTATGTCGTCCGCGCTGACGGGACGATGGAGTTGTTCGCCACCGAGGGCCTCAACCGCGAGGCGGTCCACCTGACTACGATGCGGCCAGGCGAGGGTCTTGTTGGCCTAATTGTGTCCAGCGCCGAACCGCTGGCGCTGTCGGACGCTCAGCATCACCCCGCGTATTCCTACAGGCCCGAGACAGGCGAAGAAATCTACCAGTCCTTCCTCGGCGTGCCGGTGTTGCGCGGCGGGGCTACGATCGGGATCCTGGTGGTGCAAAACCGCGCGAGGCGTGCCTATTCGGAGGAGGAGCTCGAGGCGCTGCAGACGACCGCTATGCTGCTCGCCGAGATGATCGCATCGGGCGAACTGCAGGGGATAGCCGCCCAGGACGCTCAGATCGCCGTGCGCCGGCAGATGTCGCTGAAGGGCGTCGGCATCGCCGATGGGCTTGGGCTTGGGCATGTCGTGATGCACCAGCCACGGGTGATGGTCTCCACGATCGTCGCCGACGATGTGGAATCGGAGCTCGTTCGCCTTGAGACGGCGATCAGCGCCATGCGTGCCTCGGTCGACGATCTGATCGATCGCAACGACGACGGCGCCGGCGGCGAGCACCGCGACGTGCTGGAGGCCTTCCGAATGATCGCGCACGATCGCGGCTGGCTGCGCCGGCTGCGTGAGGCCGTGAGCTCGGGCCTGACCGCTGAGGCCGCAGTCGAGCGCGTCCATAATGACGCCCGCGCCAAGCTGCAGCGTCAGACTGATCCTTATCTGCGCGACCGGCTCCACGACTTGACCGATATTGCCAATCGCCTGCTGCATCAGCTCGCCGGCCAAAGCTTGGTTCTGCTGCCGGAGGAACTGCCGGAAAACGCCATCCTCGTCGCCCGTTCGATGAGCCCAGCGGCGCTGCTCGATTACGATCGCGTTCGGCTTCGCGGTCTGGTTTTGGAGGAGGCTGGCGCCTCGAGCCATATCGCCATCGTCGCCCGCGCGCTCGCCATTCCCGCCGTGAGCGATATCGCGAATATCTCCGAAATCGTCGAGCATGGCGATGCGATCATCGTCGACGGCGACACGGGCGAGATCCACCTGCGCCCGCCACCCGACGTCGAGGCGGCCTATGCCGAAAAGGCCCGCATGCGCGCGCGGCGCCAGGCGCAATATCGGGCTCTCCGTGATACGCCGACAGTCAGCCTCGACGGTGTCTCGATCGGCCTCAGCATGAACGCCGGGCTCCTCGTTGATATGCCGCATCTGGCGGAAACTGGGGCGAAGTCGATCGGCCTCTTCCGCACTGAATTGCAGTTCATGCTCGCCGCTCGCTTTCCCCGTCCAGGTGCGCAGCAGCAGCTTTACAGCGCCATCCTCGACGCCGCCGGCGAGCGGCCGGTCACCTTCCGGACGCTCGACATCGGCGGCGACAAACTCCTGCCCTATATGAAGGGCCTCGAGGAGCAAAACCCGGCGCTCGGCTGGCGTGCACTGCGCATCGGGCTCGACCGCCCGGTGCTGCTTAAGATGCAATTCCGTGCGTTTATCCGCGCCGCCGCAGGGCGCGACCTCAGGGTCATGGCACCCATGGTTTCGACCGTCGATGAGTTCCGGGCCGCGCGGGGGATGTTCGACCGTGAGCTTGATTGGAGCGTCAGCCGAGGCTATGACCCGCCGCGCGCAGTGAGTCTCGGCGTGATGGTCGAAGTGCCGTCACTCTTGTGGCAACTCGATGAAATCGCCGCCGCCGCGGACTTTCTGTCGGTCGGCTCGAACGATCTCATGCAATATCTGTACGCCGTCGACCGTGACAACCGTCGGGTCTCCAACCGCTTCGATCCTTTGAGCATCGGCTTCTTGCGCGCGCTGCGCTCAATCGCCGAAGTGGGCGCCAAACATGGAACGCCGGTGACCTTGTGTGGGGAAATGGGCGGCGAGACCCTTGAAGCAATGGCGCTGATGGCGATCGGCTACCGCGAGTTGTCGATGTCCGCGACCTCGATCGGGCCGGTCAAGGCGATGACGCTCACGCTCAATATCAGCGAGGCGGCGCACGAGCTCGAGGCGATGCTCGCCAAAGGCCGCGAGGACGCATCTCTACGCGAACCGCTTCGGCAGCTTGCAGAACGCCTCCAAGTGCGCCTCTAGCGACGCGAGCGTCCTTAACCCCGCCGCTCCCGCTTCTTGAGCTCACCCAATGGCCGCCAACGACAATCTCGATCTCATCCTCCGCCGCCACCAGGAAATTTCCTCTCAGCTCACGGAGGGCGTGTCCGGAGCGCAATATTCCGCGTTGTCCCGCGAGCTTAGCGAGCTTGAGCCGGTCGTCGTGGCGATCCAGGCGTTCATGGCCAAGGAGAAGGAGCGCGCCGACCTCGCCGCGATGCTGCGGGAGCCTGATCTCGATCAGGACATGCGGGCGATGGGGAGCGATGAACTCGCCGCCGCCGCGACCGAAGCGGCGGCGATGTCCAAGGCGATTCAGATTGCGCTCCTGCCCAAGGACGCCGCCGATGAAGGCAGCGCAATCATCGAAGTGCGGGCGGGCACGGGCGGAGACGAAGCAGCCCTGTTCGCTGGCGATTTATTCCGCATGTACGTCAAATACGCCGAGCGGCAGCGCTGGAAGGTCGAAGTCCTGTCGTCTAGCGAGGGGACGGCAGGAGGTTTCAAGGAAATCGTAGCTGAAGTTTCCGGCCTCAGCGTTTTCGCCCGGCTCAAGTTCGAGAGCGGCGTTCACCGCGTGCAGCGCGTACCGGCTACCGAGACCCAGGGGCGGATCCACACATCGGCTGCGACCGTCGCCGTGCTGCCGATCGCCCAGGAATTGGACTTCGAGATCAACGAGGCCGATCTCAAGATCGACACCTATCGATCCTCTGGCGCAGGCGGCCAGCACGTGAACAAGACCGAATCGGCGATCCGCATCACCCACCTACCGACCGGCGTAGTGGTCGCGATGCAGGAGGAGCGGTCCCAGCATCGCAATCGAACCAAGGCGATGGCCCTCTTGCGCTCGCGCATCCTCGACGCAAAGAATCAGAAGCTCGATGCCGACCGCGCTGAGGCCCGGCGCTCCCAGGTCGGGTCCGGCGACCGGTCGCAGCGCATCAGAACTTATAATTTTCCCCAAGGGCGGGTGACCGACCACCGCATCAACCTGACCCTATATTCGCTCGATCGGATCAAGGAGGGGGAGGGTCTCGACGAGATCATCGATGCGCTCACCGCCGAACGTCAGGCGGAACTGCTCGCGGCGCAGGCGGCGTTGTGACGCCGGTTCCGCGCCTGCCTCCCTTCGCGCCGGGAATGTGCATCGGGCTGCTTGGCGGCTCGTTCAATCCACCGCACGAGGGACATGCGCACATCACGCGGCTTGCGCTGCGCCGACTTAGGCTCGACCGCGTTTGGTGGCTCGTGACGCCGGGCAATCCGCTAAAGTCCCTGACCGGCCTCGCTGCGCTCAGAGCGCGCGTTGAGGCCGCGCGCCGCCTCGACGTTGGGCGCGTCGCGGTCAGCGACGTGGAGGCCCAAATCGGCTCGCGCTTTACTTATGACACGCTTCACTGGCTCATACGCCGAGCGCCTGGCGTGCATTTCGTCTGGATCATGGGCGCGGACAACCTTCGCCAGTTCCATCTGTGGCGCCACTGGCGCGCTATTGTCGATCTCGCGCCGATCGCGGTTATCGATCGGCCCGGTTCGACCTTGAAGGCGATCTCAAGCCCAGCTGGGGCGGCGCTGGCGCGTTGGCGGGTCCCGGAGCAGGCCGCGTCGCGCTTTGCGACGATGCCGCCGCCGGCGTTACTGTTTCTGCACGGGCCGCGCTCGAACTTGTCCTCGACTGCGCTGAGGCGGGTAGGCACATCTGAGCATAGCGCGGCGACGCCAGCCGAAATCTCCTGTTGAGCACTCTTCGCCTACACGAATAGACGTGGGGGCTGCGATTACCGAGGAGTCATCATGTCGACGCCGTTTCAGATTTCTTTCGCGCCGGATCAGCCTTGGCAGGCGATCAACCCCATAACCGCCTATCAGCAGGGCGCTCAATTCGGCTTGATCAATATCGACCTCGGCGATACGGCGGAATCCGATCCTGAGCGAAAGATCCTCGACAAGGTCGGAAGCTACGGGCGGCAGCTTGGCCGCATTGGCGACGCACTGGAAGTCATTCTGAAGCATGTGACGCTTGAGGGTCTGACACCCGACGAGCGGGACGCGCTGGACATTCTCAAGGGACAGATCGCGGCGGTGCGGCAGGTCAAGCTGGCCATCGCGCTAGCGAGTGCGCCAACGCGCCGAGCGCGACTCAACCGCGACCGCGATGACCAATCAAGGCGATCGTTGCACATTCATCTTTGGACGGTGTCTGATGCTGCGACTTAGGGCCCAGAGCGCGGCGGCCAAAACAAGGGTGATGCGATGAAGGCGACGTTCCAAACCAGCGACCTGACGATGGGAACTCCGGCGACGTAGAGCGGCACGTAGTCCAGCCTTGCTACGAAATAGAGAACAGCGCCCCATGCGCTCAGCCGGCCTTCGCGTCCCAGAACGTGGACCAGAAGTACGGCGGCCGCAAAAACTGGAAATGCCTCCACCGGGGAAACCGCTGCGTCCCTGGCGCTGGCCGTCCACCGGATGCTCTCTGAAGACTGGCGGCGTCCGATGCGGCGACGATGTGAAGAAGGCAAAGTACCCCGCTCGCTTCCAGCATTGCTCGTTCCAAGCTCATGGACGCTCATCTCCAGTTCTGGTGCGCCTGCCAGCCGGACTCCGGTCGGCCTAATCTGTCGCCAAGCCACGCCCTGCCAAACGCCGGCTGTTGGGTTATGATCTGCACGAACAAGCCCTAGCCGTGGTCGCGCGAATTGAGCAGTCTGTGAGCCTCGACTGAACCGAGAAACACGGAAGTCAGATGATGTCAGAGACGATAGGAATCGGTGGTCTAGCGCTTCGCTTCATCCAGACTAAAGACGACACCGCCGGCAGCCTCGACGCCTTCGAGATGACCGTCCAGCCGACCGCCCGCATGCCCGTCGCGCACTATCACGAGAGCTGGGACGAAACGATTTATGGGCTATCCGGCTCTTCGACCTGGCGCGTCGACGGGCAGGACATCGTGCTAAAGCCGGGTCAGTCCGTCTTCATCAAGCGCGGGATTGTCCACGCCTTTCGCAACGACACGCAGGAGGCGGCGAGCTGCCTGTGCATCCTGACGCCGGGGGTTCTCGGACCCCGCTTTTTTCGCGAGGTTGCGGCGCTGCTCGCCGGAGGCGCGCCGGATCTTGCAAAAATGAAGGAGATCATGCTGCGTCACGGACTGCACCCCGTCCCGCTATAAGCGCCTCGTACGAAATTGGCCTGATCGATTCTCCCTGCCCAAGACGGGCGGCGGGTAGATTTTAGCGAGTCCGTTTCGAGCGATTTCAATGGCTTGCGCTGCAGCTTGCGAGTCGCTCCAACTTGCCGCGCCTTGTCTCGAGCCAGAGCCTCGTTTCACTCGGCGAACGAAGCTCTCGCTTGGCAAGAGTTCAAATTGCTGAAGACATTGAAATCGGCCATTTCGGAGTTTCGTTTGATATCGAAGGCCTGAGGCCGGTTTAATTTCGTTAAATCTTCACTGCTCGCAATCAAAAGTCCAGGGCTCCCGGCGCCGCCAGGTGACGGGGCCGGCCGGATATCTTATTTCTGAAAAACAACATCCTATCTTAGCGCGCGTGGCAAGAAATTGTCGATTTTTCTCCGCCCTCCAGCCTCCAGGAAGCTTTCGCCACGCTGGAAGGGGAGCGGCATCACATCCCGCCCAAATACTCGGCGACGGAATAGATGTCCTTGTCGCCGCGGCCCGAGAGGTTGAGCACCATCAAATGGTCTTTCGGGCGTTCGGGCGCGAGCTCGATAATCTTGGCCAAGGCGTGCGCTGGCTCAAGGGCGGGGATGATGCCTTCGAGCTTCGAACAGAGCTGGAAGGCGTCAAGGGCTTCCTTGTCGGTCGCCGCGAGATAGGTCACGCGGCCGACATCGTTGAGCCAGGAGTGCTCAGGCCCGACGCCGGGATAGTCGAGGCCTGCGGAGATCGAATGGCCTTCGAGGATCTGACCGTCGTCGGTTTGCAGAAGATATGTGCGGTTGCCATGTAGCACGCCCGGGCGTCCGCCATTAATCGAGGCCGCGTGGCCATCGGGAACATGGAGCCCGTGGCCTGCCGCTTCGACCCCGAAGATCTCGATCTGCGGCTCGTCGAGAAACGGATGGAAAAGGCCCATTGCATTCGAGCCGCCGCCGATGCAGGCGACAAGGCTATCCGGCAGACGGCCTTCGAGTTCAAGCATCTGCGTCCGCGTCTCCTCGCCGATCACGCACTGGAAGTCGCGCACCATCGTCGGATAGGGATGGGGACCGGCGACGGTGCCGATGCAATAGTAGGTGTCGCGTACATTCGTCACCCAGTCGCGCAAAGCCTCGTTCATCGCATCCTTGAGGGTCTTCGCGCCCTGCTGCACCGGCCGCACTTCCGCGCCGAGCATCTTCATGCGAAAGACGTTCGGCTTCTGCCTCTCGACATCGAGCGCGCCCATATAGACGATGCACTCAAGGCCGAAACGCGCGCAGGCTGTCGCCGTCGCGACGCCGTGCTGGCCGGCGCCGGTTTCGGCGATGATGCGCTTCTTTCCCATGCGGCGGGCGAGCAGGATTTGCCCGATCACATTGTTGATCTTGTGGGCGCCGGTGTGGTTGAGCTCCTCGCGCTTGAAGTAGATCTTCGCGCCGCCCAGGTGTTCGGTCAGCCGCTCTGCGAAATAGAGCGGACTCGGGCGCCCAACATAGTGCTTGAGCAAGCGATTGAGTTCGGCCTTGAAAGCCGGATCGGCCTTCGCCTCCTCATAGGCCTTCTCGAGTGAGAGAATGAGCGGCATCAGCGTCTCGGGAACGAAGCGTCCGCCATAGACGCCGAAGCGCCCGCGCTCGTTCGGGCCCTCGCGATAGGAATTGGGCTTCTCGAGCTTGCTCATTTCACCCTACTCCCACGGCATCTCGCGCGAACGCGCGCCGGGCCGCCGCGACAAACGCCCCGACCTTGGCCGGGTCTTTGACGCCGGGCGCGCTCTCAACGCCGGAGGAGACATCGACGCCGCGCGCGCCGCTTCTAGCAATGGCCGTTTCGACCGTGGTGGGGTCGAGCCCGCCGGACAACAGCCAGGGGACGCGGGCACGAAAGTCGCGCGTGAGGCCCCAGTCGAAGGGCCGACCGTTGCCGCCCGGCAGCGCCGCGTCCTTCGGCGGCTTGGCGTCGATCAGCAGGTAGTCGGCGATGCCCTCGTAAGCCTCGGCTTGGGCGAGATCCATCCGCGCCGCGACCCCGATTGCCTTCATGGTCAGGCGGGCGAAACGCTCGGCGATCTCTTTTACGCGCGCTGGCGATTCGCTCCCGTGCAACTGCATGAGGTCTGGCGACAGAGAGTCCACGATGCGCTTGAGCGTCTCGTCGTCGGCGTCGACGCTGAGCGCGACGATCTTCGCTCGTCCTTGGACCTGACGCCCGAGCGCGCGCGCGGTCGCCCAGTCGATATGGCGCGGGCTCTTTTGGAAGAACACGAAGCCGACCATTTCGGCGCCAGCGTCGAGCGCGGCGTCGAGCGTGGCGGGCGTGGAGAGGCCGCAAATTTTGACCGTGGGCGTCATCGCGCGCTTCTTTCGGTCAAAGCGGGTGCGCTGTCAAAGGCCCGGGTGGGAACATGAGCGCGCGCGCATGGACCGGGCGCCGCAGGCGAGCATCAGCCCCGCCAGCCCACATACAGCCTAGATGCCCGCGGAGGACGAACATACTTCCCCGCTCAGGACACGGACCCTCCCGACGTCGGCTCAGATTCGCCCTGAAAAGACGCTTTGCAGCATCGGGAGAAACTTGTTCGCCAGCGTTAGGAACCCGGCCGAATAGGGATGGATCTCGTTCGCCCGCCCGAGCGGCTGCGACGAATCGCGGGTAAGTGTGCCCCTCGTGTCGACAAGGTAGTAATTGTTCTTCTTCACGCTCGCGAGGCCGTTCAGCATGGCGTAGAGGCGATCGATGGCGTTCTGAACGATCGTGAGTCCGTCCGCGTAGTCATAGCGTGCGAAATTGAGTGGTGGCTGCAGCCAGGGGCCCTGGAAGAAGACCCCAACTCCGTTTGGTATCGCATAATCGTAACAATGTCCGAATATCGGCGTGTTCGGCGCATAGAGATCGCGAAACTGGAACAGCGCCTGATATGACGCCTCAACCGAATCGACGGCTCCCTGGATCCGATTCGACAGACCCCCGCCGAAATAGTCCAGATAAATGATGAACTGATCGCCGACGACGTCGTCACCCCCTCCGGAGACGAGGATCGCGTCCGGGCTCCCATTGACCCATTGGGAGGAGTTGGCAATATCGCCGACATATTGGGTCTGGTCGGCGAGCCCCATGGTCGTGGTCATCGGGGCCATGGACCGCGCGCGAGAGAGCGATCGGATGCGGATTTCCGATCGTTTGCAACTCCGCGACAATGTCCTGATTCGGCCATGGGATGCCGTAGTCGTTGAGGGGATAGTCAAACCATGAGTTGCCGATCGCCAGGAAGTCCAGAGGCTGCTTCGCGGCCTTGATCTTGTTCTCCTTGCGGTACCGCCGTCGCGCATTGATCGTATGAACCTTGACGCGGTGCTCTTGCGTCCGTTTGGCGAACTCGTCCTCGACCTGCTGCCGCAATTGGGTTTTGAGCTTCGCGCGTTCGGCATTGTCCATTGCTTATCCCTCCCTGAAGGTGGCCTGATCCGCCAGCTCCCTTCGGTCGGCGGCAGGGCGAACCCGCTGCGAGCCGGATCACAGTCTGGGGCGTTAGACGCGCTCCTCCTTCATGACCCTGCCGGCTTGCCCGCGCCGAGGTCACGCTCGATCGCCTCGAGTTCGCCTTGCGCCGCGGCCCGCATCTTGGCTTCCGCGTCACGGTAAAGCGCGACGATCCGCCGCCCCTGGTCGGTGAGCGAGGCGCCGCCTCCCTTCGCGCCGCCGTGATGGGCTGAAACGACGGGCTCGGTGAAAAGCTGGTTCAATTCGTCGACCAGGAGCCAGGCGCGACGGTACGACATCTGGTGCGCCCGGCCGGCGGCCGAGATCGATCCGGTCTTTTCGACCGCTTCCAGGAGCGCAATCTTGCCGGCGCCCAGCCGGCGGCCGAGGTCGAAATCAAACCGAATCGTCAAACGAGTGGCCATCGCTCCTCATGCCTTCGCTTATGTCGCGGCTTATCAGCCCTGGTGGGCGAATTCCCAATAGAGTTTGCGCGCCCGACGGAAGAACGGGCCCGGCTGCAAATCGCGCCGGTCAATGCGCGCAACCGGCGTCACCTTGCCGTAGTTGCCAACGACGAAAATCTCGTCTGCGCTGTCGAAGTCCGCAAAACCGAGGGTCGCCTCGCGCGCCTCCACACCGTCTTGCCGTAAAAGGGCCAGTACCCGCTGCCGGGTCACGCCATTGAGGAACGTCCCGTTGGCCATCGGCGTCATCACCTGGCCATCCTTGGCCATGAACACGTTCGCCGTTGCCAGCTCCGCGACATTGCCGAGCATATCGCACATGAGACAATTGTCGAAACCCCGCGCGCGAGCCTCAAACAAAGCGCGCGCGTTGTTGGGATAGAGGCAGCCCGCCTTGGCGTCGATCGGCATGGTGACGGCGTGCGGCTTGGCGAAGGGCGATCGGGTGATCGATACGCCGGAGGGCTGCGTCAGAGGCGCCTCGTAGAGGCACAGGCAGAAGCGCGTCGAATCTGGATCGGGCGGGACAGCGGACCAGGACGACCCCTGTTCGGCCCAGTACATCGGGCGGATATAGAGTTCGGCGTCTGGCTTGAATTTCTTCATCCCCTCGCGCGTAAGATCGAGCATTGCCTCGACGCTCATTGTCGGCTTGAGGAACATGGTGTTGGCGGAGCGATTGAGCCGCGCGCAATGCTTGTCGAGGTCCGGTGTCACCCCCTCGAACGCGCGCGCCCCATCGAACACGCTCGTGCCCAGCCAGAAGGCGTGCGTGCGGGGGCCGACGATCGGATGATTGCCTTCGAGCCATTCGCCATCGAAAAAGGTGAAGGTCTGCGACCAGGCCGGCATCGCTTTTTTGTCCATCGGCGTCGAATAGCGTTCGACGCAGTCTAGTGGGGTTCCGGAGGTCGGAGCTAGCACGAATTGAGCTCGTTCTCCGTCAGTCGAGCGGTACGATCTCCTCAGCTTCGGCCCTGAGGCGCGCCGCGGCGTCGCTAATACGAACACCTGCGATCACGAGATCGGGCGCAATCTCGGCGAGCGGCATAAGGACGAACGCTCGGTTGAACAGCTCAGGATGGGGCAGGGTCAGCCGTTCGGTCTTAAGCGCAACGTCGCCGTAGGCGATAAGGTCGATGTCAATCACGCGTGGCCCCCACCGTTCTGTGGGCTCGCGGCCGAGCTCGACCTCGAGCCTTTTGACGCGTTCGAGCAGCGCCTCTGGCTCGAGTTTTGTCCTCGCGAGAGCGCAGGCGTTGACGAACCAGTCCTGGTCAGTCTTTCCCCAAGGCGCGGTGCGATAGAAGCGGGAAACCGCCGTCAATTCGACGCCCCCCTCGCTTGCGATCGCGCGTAGCGCTCTCCGCAGGTTGTCGACCTTGCCGCCGATGTTGCTCCCAAGCGCGAGGGCGACGCGTGTTTGTCCCCCGTCCTTTGACTCTCCTGCGAGAGGAGGCGCTGCGGCGTTCTTGAGCGTCATGAAGACGGCGAGAGCCGCGCGGTTTTCGACCACGTCATGGACGCGCAACACCGACGCCCCGCGCATGAGCGCAATCGTGTCCGCGGCGAGCGTGCCGGGAAGACGCCGGTCGACCTCGGCGTCGATGATCCCGCCGATGAACGACTTGCGAGAGAGCCCGACCAGGATCGGCGCTCCCAATCGACGGAAGCGGTCGAGATTCCAGATGCAGGCATGGTTTTGCTGTCGCGACTTGCCAAAGCCGACGCCGGGATCGAGCAGGATGCGGCCGAACGGTACGCCAGCACCCGCCGCGAGATTGAGCGAGCGCTCAAAGAAGCGCTCGACGTCGTCGAGGATGTCGATCGCCGGATCCTTCTCCTCCCTGTTGTGCATCACGACGACCGCCGAGCCGGTCTCCGCCACAGCATCCGCCATGCCTGGATCGCGCTGCAGTCCCCAGACGTCGTTGATAACGCAGGCGCCGAGCCGCGCCGCCTCGCGCGCGACCGCCGCTTTGCTCGTGTCGATCGAGATCGGCGCGTCGAGCTCAGCCCCAAGCGCCTCGAGCGCCGGAACGACGCGGCGCAACTCCTCGTCCTCGGGCACTGGAACGTGCCCAGGCCTTGTCGATTCGCCGCCGACATCGACAATCGCCGCGCCGTTCGCGACCATCCCTTGGGCACGCACGACCGCTGCAGCAAGGTCAGAATGGCGGCCGCCGTCGGAGAACGAATCCGGGGTCACATTGAGAATGCCCATGAGCTGGGGCGACGTTTTGAGCGCGTCAAGAAACGCGTCTCGATGAGCGATGCGGCGGTCGATGCCCATGAGAGTCGGCTATCGAGTCCGAACGACTTTCGCAACTGCCGCCTGAATCCCAGTAGTGTCTGGGTTTGCCAAACTGACCTTGCGTTCATCGCGAGCGTCAGTCAGCGAGTTAGCGGTAAGGTTCGCAAGGGGCGACCGAATGAGCTTGGAGCGCAGAATGCGGATGCTGGCCGCGG
Source organism: uncultured Alphaproteobacteria bacterium (assembly GCA_963836695.1). Classification (GTDB taxonomy): domain Bacteria; phylum Pseudomonadota; class Alphaproteobacteria; order Rhizobiales; family Beijerinckiaceae; genus Roseiarcus. Next base: position 78,358 of record CAWIKX010000016.1, on the reverse strand, counting down.
GGTCTTTTGGGATCGCCGTTACCACTCACTATTTCTTCGGGGTTTGGCTGCTGGCGCAGGTGGGCAAGAATCACCCGATCGATTTTGTCCGTAATTCTGATCTTGATGTTCCGGGGGTCGATCTACTTCACACTCCGTCCACTTACTCCGGACGATGCGCCGCGAAATTCGAACTGAGACACTACGTGAATCCCAGTTTCGAAGCGACTATATAACATAATATAATAGATATTAATATCACAAAACGTCAAGAGCCCCGAATTTTAGGACGGAACTAAAAGGGGTCTCAAGCCTCTGAAAACATTAGGGCGCGCCGGTAAAATAGCGGCTAGGCGAAACGCGCGCCAATCACACCCCATTCGATCGCGTGTGCGCCTACCCACGATCTTCACGCAGCGAGGGCGGCCAGGATGCGCGCCCAGGAGCGCGCCCCCTTGTGGAACGACGTCCGGTCATATTTCTCGTTCGGTGAGTGAATGCGGTCGTCGTCGAGCGCGAAGCCGACGAGCAGGCTGTCCAGATTGAGTTCCCGTTTGAATGAACCGACGATCGGGATCGACCCGCCGCTGCCGACCAGCGCCGCCGCCTTTTCCCATTCGACTTCGAGTGCCCGGCGCGCGATGCGCAACACCTGGTTCTTGATCGGCAGCGAGATGGCGGGACTGCCGCCGTGACCGAGGAATTCCGCTTTCACGTCCAGCGGCAGACGCGATATAACGAAAGCGCGGAAAGCTTCGAGGATCCGCTCGGGGTTCTGCTTGCCCACGAGCCGGAACGTGATCTTTGCGATGGCTTTCGCCGGCAACACGGTCTTGGTGCCCTCGCCGGTGTAGCCACCGACAATCCCATTCACTTCGCATGTCGGTCGCGACCATAAGACTTCAAGCGGGGAGCGGTCGCGTTCGCCGGCCGGCGTCGTCAGCCCGACCTCGCGCAGGAACGCCCCGCCGTCGAAATTGAGCTCTTGCCATTGGTCCGCTAGCTCCTGGGGAATCTCTTCGACGCCGTCATAGAAGCTAGGGATCGCGACCGCGCCGGTATCGTCGTGCAACTCGCTCAGGATCTTCGACAGCACATGGATCGGGTTAACGGCCAGGCCGCCATAAAGGCCGGAATGCAGATCGCGATTCGCGCCAGTGAGGATGACCTCTTCGGCGGCGATCCCGCGCAGCGCAATGGTGATCGCCGGCGTCGAGCGGTCCCACATGCCGGTGTCGCAAACCAGCGCGACATCGGCCTTCAGCTCTTTGGCGTTCTCGGCGAGAAAAGCCGGCAAAGAAGGCGAACCCGTCTCTTCCTCACCTTCGAACAGCACAATTATATTGCAGGGAGGGGCGCCGAATTGTTTGAAGGCGCGGCAGGCTTCGAGAAAGGTCATGAGCTGGCCTTTGTCGTCGCTTGCGCCTCGGGCCACGATCTCTTCTCCGTGCGAGCCGGCCTCTAGCTTCGGCTCGAACGGTGGATTGCGCCACAGATCTAACGGATCGACTGGCTGCACGTCATAGTGGCCGTAGAACAGCACGCTCGGCGCCTCGCGGCGAGCCGCCGCAATGCGGCCGACGACCATCGGGCGGCCCGGGGTCGGACGCTTGCTCGCTTCGAATCCGAGATCGCCTAGCTCCGTGACCAACCAATCCGCGGCGCGATCGCAATCGGGAAAATGCGCGGGAACCGCGGAAATCGAGGGGATCGACAGAAAGGCGAACAGCCGATCGAGCGCGCTCTTTTGGCCGGAGTTGATGGCGGAAAGAACATCGTCAATCGTGGCCATCTGTTGCCTTTTGTCGCTCGTCGCGGTGATCGGAAGGCTTCCCCTATCACAGCGGCCAAAGTTCGTCGTCCCAGTTCCGCCTTGTCAATAAGTACGGCCGAGGACTATCGAGCATCGAGGACGGACGAAGCGTGGCGCGTCAAACGACAACGCCGCCAAAAATGGCGGCGTTGAAGGCTAAAGACGACTGGTAGAGGCGATCAGAAAATCTGCCGGAAAATCACGTATAGCGTGCCGGACATGATCATCGCCGCCGGCAGGGTGAGCACCCAGGCGAGCGCAATACTACGGATCGTCGACCACTGCATTCCCGAGCCGTTGGCGACCATCGTCCCGGCGACGCCGGATGACAGAACATGCGTCGTCGACACCGGCAGGCCGAACCCATCCGCCGCGCCGATCGTCGCCGCGGCGACGATTTCCGCCGCCGCGCCCTGGCCGTAGGTCAGGTGGGTCTTGCCGATCTTTTCGCCTACAGTGACGACGATACGCTTCCATCCGACCATCGTGCCGAGACCGAGCGCGATCGCCACGCAGATCTTGACCCATATCGGGATGAACTTCGTCGCACCGTCGAGCTCCTTCTTGAAGCTGGCGATCTGTGTCTTGTCAGTCGCCGACAGCTCGCTCTCCTTGTCTTTCGTCAGGACGCGGAAGCCTTCAGAAGCGAGATACATGTCGTTGCGAAGGTTCTGGACCCTGTCGAGCGGGGTCTTGGCGACGGAGCCGTATTGCTCGACCGAGTTGCTGATCTGCTTGGTCAAGACCGCGAGCGACGGATAGGTGCCCTCGGCGATCGTGTGGGAGTGAACGTATTCGGTCACGGCCGGGCGGGGATCGCCGGTGACAGCGTATCCAGCGCCATGGGCTTCGACGATCTTCGAAGCGGCGTGCGCGGCGGAAACGAACGAAGCAGCCTGACCTTCTGCCGGAGCGCGGTTCAGCGCGTAAGCCGTCGGGGCAACGCCGATCAGGATCAGCATGATGAGGCCCATGCCTTTCTGGCCGTCATTGGAGCCGTGAAAGAACGAAACCAGCGTGCAGGTGAGGATCAGCAAGCCGCGGATCCAGATCGACGGCGGCTTATTGGTCTTCGGGGCGGTGTAAAGCTCCGGCACGCGGATGAAAGCCTTCATTGCGAGCAGCAGCAAGGCCGAGAGGGCAAAGCCGAAGAACGGCGAGAACAAGAGCGCCTCGCCGACTTTGGTGACCTGATCCCAGTCCACGCCGGCGGTCCCGTTCTGGCCCCGGATGATCGCATTGGCGACTCCGACGCCCACGATCGAGCCGATCAGGGTGTGCGAGCTCGAAGCGGGGATGCCCATCCACCAGGTGCCCAGGTTCCAGATGATCGCGGAAATGAGCAGCGCGAACACCATGGCGTAGCCCGCGGCCGAGCCGACCTGAAGAATGAGCTCAACGGGCAGCAGCGAAACGACGCCAAAGGCCACTGCGCCGGTCGAAGCGAGCACGCCGAGAAGATTCCAGCAGCCAGACCAAACGACCGCGACCTGCGCAGGCAAAGCGTGGGTGTAAATGACGGTGGCGACCGCGTTTGCGGTGTCGTGGAAGCCGTTGACGAATTCGAAGCCGAGCGCGATCAGTAACGCGACCCCCAGCAGAATGAACGGCACAATTGTCGTCGGTCCGCCGCCGGCGTCAGCAATGTCGGTTCGGATCGAATACGCCATGTAGAACAGGCCAATGGCCAGGACCGCGAGGATGCCGAGCGCAAACCGAGGGTCCATCGGCTTGTGGAGAAGCGGCGAGGCCGGCGCTTCGGCGTGAGGGCCGAGTTCGAGCGTCGAATGCGGCGGACATGAGGGCTCCTTGGGCGTGCGAGGCCTCTCTATCGCGACAGCCCATGACAGGAATGTGAACGTCGTGCGTGTGGGTTGCATCGCCTCGCGAATCCGGTGTCTGCGCTCGATCCATAGGTAGAAATACCTACATTGACCCAAATCCGTGGCTACAACCAAAGCAGGCATTGCCAAATGCGCTTGGCTAGGCGATTTTCCCAAAAAAACCGGGATGGACACGCCCAATGGGACTTTTTTCGATTCTGGATCGTAGTCATACGATCGCCAAACCCGGATATAGCCGCTGGATGGCTCCCCCGGCGGCGCTCTGTGTACACCTGTGCATCGGCCAAGCTTACGCATTCAGCGTCTTCAATCTGCCGATGACCAAATTGATCGGCGTCACGAAATCCGCTCCCGACGATTGGAAGCTTACCGATCTCGGCTGGATATTTTCAATCGCTATTGTCTTTCTTGGCGTCTCTGCGGCGGTTTTCGGCCGCTGGGTCGAGGAGGGCGGGCCCCGAAGGGCGATGTTCGCCGCCGCACTGTGCTTCGGCGGCGGATTTCTCGTCAGCGCATTCGGAACGTGGATCCATCAGCTTTGGCTGATTTATCTGGGCTACGGCGTGATCGGGGGAACAGGGCTCGGCATCGGCTATATTTCGCCGGTATCGACACTCATGAAGTGGTTTCCAGACCGGCCCGGAATGGCGACCGGCATGGCGATCATGGGCTTCGGCGGCGGGGCGATGATCGCCGCCCCGCTTTCGGTTTGGCTCATGCACATGTTCGCGACGCCCACCGATGTCGGGGTGGCTGAGACCTTCGTGGTCATGGGCATCGTCTATTTTTGTTTCATGCTGGTCGGCGCGGCGATCGTACGCGTCCCTGCGCCGGGCTGGAAACCCGCGGGCTACGTTGTCCCGGTTCAGCCGAAAAAGCTCGTCACCACCCGGGACGTCTATGTCTATCAGGCGCTGAAGACGCCGCAATTCTGGCTCATCTGGTTGGTGCTGTGCCTGAACGTGACAGCAGGCATCGGCGTGCTCGGCCAGGCTTCGGCGATGAGCCAGGAAATGTTTCCAGGCCGGGTGACTGCCGCGACCGCTGGCGGTTTTGTCGGCTTGCTCAGCATCTTCAACATGGGCGGCCGCTTCTTCTGGGCCTCGACGTCCGACTTCATCGGCCGCAAGAACACCTACTTCGTATTCTTCGTCCTCGGCATCGTGCTCTATTCCCTCGTGCCTTACTTCGGCGGCGCCGGCAATCTGCCGCTGTTCGTCCTTTGCTTCCTCATCATCATCAGCATGTATGGCGGCGGTTTCTCCACTGTGCCTGCCTATCTCCGAGACATGTTCGGCACGCGCTATGTCGGCGCGATTCACGGGTGGGTGCTCACCGCGTGGTCGGCCGCGGGCATCTTCGGCCCGGTGCTCGTCAACTATATCCGGCAGTATCAGGTCGAAACTGGCGTGCCGAAAGCGCAGGCCTATAATGTCACGATGTACATTATGGCCGCGCTTCTGGTCGTCGGCTTCATCTGCAATTTCATGATCCGGGCAGTCGACGATCGGCACCACATGGAGCTTGAGACGGCGGACGAGGCCGTTGGCGTGGCTTGAGGGATATGGACATGAGCTTCGACAACAATAACGGGGGCGGCACGACGCCGCTCCAATTGGCGCTGGCCTGGGGTTTTGTCGGCATCCCGCTTCTGTGGGGCATCTACGGAACCCTGGTCAACGCGATGAAACTCTTCGAATAGCGTCGGTTTTTTGGCGCTTGAGCCTCGAGGGACGCTTCCTGATCGGGACATGGGGTGACGCGTGACCGAGCGCGCCCGAGGAATCCCGCGACGCTCCGAAGTTCCGGAGCAGGGCTCTCGTCGCGATCGCCGCGGGGATCAAGAAGGGGCCTTGGCTCCGGGCCCGCCTCACCCCAGATGCTTGCGCAGGAACGCGACCGTGCGCGTCCAGGCGAGCTTAGCGCTCGGCGCATCGTAGCTGTCCCGCTGGTCGCAATTGAACCCGTGATCGGCCGGATAGATGTGCACCTCGACTTCCGGGTGGGCGGCGGCGACCTCTTTCACTCCGGTGATCGGAATGTGCTGGTCCTTGTCGCCGAAATGCAAAAGCGTCGGGACCTTCGGGTTCAAGTCCTTGAGCCCGATGATTCCGCCGCCGTAATAGCCGACCGCAGCGCTCAGGCCCGAAAGGTTGCCGGCCGCAGACCAGGCGACCGTGCCGCCGAGGCAAAAGCCGACGATGCCGACCTTGCCGCCTTCCTTGGCGACCGAGATCGCCGAAGCGACGTCGCGTAGAATTCTGCTCGCGATCGACCTTGTTCATGATCGCCATGCCGCGCTCCCTCGATTGCGCGTCGTAGCCGACCTCGAACTTGGGCTCGACGTGCTCGAAGATTCCCGGCGCGACAGCGAGGTAGCCCTCGCTCGCAAACTTGTCTGTAACGGCGCGGATATGCGAATTGACGCCGAAGATCTCCTGGATGACCACGATGCCGCCGCGCGGCGTGTCCGAGGGATCGGCGCGCCTGGCTCGAATCGGGCCCGCCCCTTCCGGCTTCAGTTCAATCCACGCCATTTCGATCTCCTTGGGTTCACTCAGCGCTGGGCGCTCGAGCTTCTTTGCGCGATCGCGATGCCCCCGACAACTAACAAGAGCGCGAGGACGTGGTAGGTCCTAAACGGCTCGCTCAGGATGGCAACCGCCATGATGGCCCCGAACACCGGCACCAGGTTGACGAACACGCCGGCCCGACCCGGCCCGATCAGTTCGACGCCGCGCATGAAGGTGAGTTGCGCCAGGAAGGCCGGCCCAAGCGCCACAAAGAGGAGTGTGAGCAGGCCGCCCATCGTCTGCCAGACGAACCCGCCAGTCATGATTTCCCAAATCATGAGAGGGATGGAGGTGACGAAGGCCGCGAGCGCCATCGCCGCCAGCATGCTGACCTGCGAGACATTGGGGCGTTGGCGAAGGCCGATGGTGTAGCCCGCATAGAGGACCGCCGCGACAAACATCATGACGTCGCCGCTGTTGAAAGCGAGCGCTGCAAGCCTTGCCGGATCGCCCTGCGCGGCGATCGTGCCCACGCCGATCATCGTGATGAGAGCGCCAAACGCTTGCAGCGCGGTAAACCGAACCCCGAGGAAAAGCCGGGCTCCAAAGAGGACGAGCGCGGGGATGGCGCCCTGGATGATCGAAAGATTCAGCGCGCTCGTGTGGTGCGCCGCGGCATAGAAGAGCGCATTGAAGGCTGTGTATCCGGAAGCGCCCATAATCGCGAGATAGGGCCAGCGGGCCCGCAAAGCCGGCCAGTCCTGCCGCAGCGAAGGGCGGGCGGCGACGAAAATGGGTATGAGAGCCACCGCCCATCTGAGGCAGGTCAGGGTCATCGGGCCGATCTGGCCGACCGCCAACCGACCGACGATCGAGTGGGCGGCCCAGACCAGCGTCGTAAAGACCAGCAGCAGGATCGGCCTGGCCCAGACCGATTGGATGAGCCCGGTCCTTGGCGCGGTCAGGTCGGTCATGAAGGGTCTTCGAGGGCTTCGAGGATCGTCCGAAACTCACATTCGGCGGGCAGCGGGGCCATGTCGGTGAGAACGAGACTATCCCGGCATAGGCCGGGCGACCGCTGAAGGCAAATTCGCGGAACGGAGCCTCAGCTCAGGCGGCCTGGCGCGCCTCGGCGACGATGGTCTCGCGGATCGATTCAGCGAGGGCCTTGGCTTCTTCGCTCGGACGGCCCGGCGCGTGGATGAGGCCAATGCGGTTCAACGGCAAGTCCGGCAATCCTTCGGCGCGCCCGAGCCGCTTGAGGCCGGGACCGACCAGCGACGCAGGCAGGATGGTCGCCGCCAGCCCCGCGCGCAGGACTGTTCCGATCGCGCTGAAGTTCTTGGAATAGAACCGCGCCCGCGTCACGCCCGGCGCCGCCGTCAGCGCCTCCTCAGTCGCGCGCCGCCAGCAACAGGTCGCGCTGCCAAGCGCGAGGGGGATCGGCGTTCCCGCCTCCACCTGGAATCGCTCGGCGGCGACCCAGACCAACGGCTCCTCGCGCAAAAGTTCGAGCCCTTTCAGGCCCTCGTGGTCAGTGATCAACGCGAGATCGAGCGCGCCGGCGGCGACCTGAGGCGCAAGGTCGGTCGACGCCTCACAGACGACCAAGACCTCGACCAGCGGGTGGCGGCGATTGTAATTCGCCAGGATGTCAGCCAGAAACGACTCCGCGTAATCGTCCGGAATCCCGAGCCGAACCGCTCCCCTCAACCCGTTGCGCGATAGTGCGGCGAACGCGCCGGCCTCGACTTGGACGATGCGGCGAGCGAATTCGATCAGCCGCTCGCCCTCGTCCGTCAACCGCGCGCCGCGTCCCTGCTTGACGAAGAGGGCGCAGCCCAACTGCTCCTCGAGCCGCCGGACGTGCATCGAGACGGCGGACTGGGTCTTGTGCACCCGCTCCGCCGCCCTTGTGAACGAGCCTGTGTCGACGATGGCGAGAAAGGAGCGAAGTTGGTCGGTGTCGAGCATGGAATTCATCCGAAACTTTGATTGGACATGCTACAAGCATTCGTTCGACCGATCAATTGGTTTCACGTAATCGCGCGCTGCGTTTGGTGTGGCCTGTCATCCCGAGCCCGTTCTCCGACTTTGAGACCACGTTCCTCGCCGCGACCAATCCACGAATACGAGCTCGGTTTTAAGCCGCAGACGCAACCAAGGCGGGAATCCTTTTCCAATAAACGCTAGCAAAACCGCGCTAAATGAGCCTAAACGCTAGTAAAAATGCTAGCGTTTACTAGCGTTTATTATTGCGAATCGGGACTTTTCAATGGGTTACGGCTGATTGAAATAAAACAGTTCTTCCGTCGTCTCGTCTCGCGCGGCCGGTTGTGGGCCAACGTCTCCAAGCAGCCACGGATTCCCGCCTTCCAGCCCACCCACCGGCGACAGGGATGGATTCCGCGAAGACAAATTCATAGTTCCTTTTTCGGATTATGTCAACGAAAATTCGCCGCGCTTATAGGGATTGCCTGTGGAACCGCCTTGGTGAAACCGATCATCGATATCGCGTGAACGCGGACACTTTACAAATCAGCGTATTTACCAGAGAATGTAAGGTATTTACCGTAAACTTAATCGAGGTTCTTGAGCATGATTTAGAGAGGAAGCGACAATGAGCATACAGATTATCGCAAGGGTATTGTTCACTTCGGCGTTGATTTTTTGCACGCGCACAGGCTGGGCTCAGGACATCCGGATCGCTGTTGTCGGCTCAATGACTGGTCCGCTTGCCGAGTCCGGAGATGAGGACAAGCGCGGCGCGGAGCTGGCCGCCAAGGACATTAACGCAGCGGGCGGCGTAAACGGCAGAAGGATTGTCCTCAGCATGGAGGACGACGCCTGCGATCCCAAACAAGCCGTCTCATTGGCCAACCATGTGGTAGGGGAGCAAATCGCGCTCGTGGACGGTCATAGCTGCTCGAACGCCTCAATTCCGGCGTCGCCAGTCTATGCGGAATATGGCGTGCTCATGATGACGCCGTCCTCAGTCAACTCCAAGCTCACCGACAACGCTTTCGCGAAGGGCTGGCCGACAATCATGAGGCTTTACGCGAGGGACGATGCTCAAGGCAGGATGCTCGGCGCCTGGATGGCGGACAAATACCGGAACAAGAAGATTGCGTTCGTGCACGACAAAAGCCCTTACGGCAAGAGCCTGGCCGATCAGGTGAAGGCGAACTTGAACGCCGCCGGCGTAAAGGAGATTCTTTACGAAGGAATCAATCCTGGCGAAAAAGACTACAGCGCCATTGTCGGCAAGCTGAAAGCAATTGGGACCGAAGTCCTCTATTACGGCGGCTATCCGACCGAGGGGGGGCCTCATTGTGCGTCAAGCCGCCGATCAGGGCGCCAAATTCCAAATGGTGGCGACGTCCAGTTTCGTTGCGCCTGAATTCTGGTCAATCGCAGGTTCCGCAGGCGAGGGAACTTTGTTCCCAGCGCCGCGCAATCCGATAGGTCTGGACACCGCCAAACACGTCGTCGACGAATTTCGAGCGACGGGCTACGAACCGTCAGGGTTTACTTTGTTCAGCTACGCGACGGTGCAGGCGCTAGCGGAGGGCGTCCGACGCGCAGGCAAGGTGGATGGCCGCGCTGTTGCGCAGGCGCTACGAACGGGCGATCCCGTGAGCACGGTGTTCGGCCCGGTGACCTTCGACGCAAAGGGAGATGCCGGAGGCATGGTCTACGAGATGAACGTTTGGCACGCTGGGCGCTACGGGAAACTTCAGTAACGGCTACGCCGGAGGAGTGTGGCGCAACGCTGCGTCAGCGACCGTGCCCCGGGGACGGGCGTGCGAGCAGCCAGCTGCCGTCGAGCACGTAGCACTCATCCGAAACCTTGATCGATTACTCTACAAACATTCGTTGGACCGATCGATGACTCTCACCATATAAGTAAGCGTCCCGAGATGAGCATCCCGAGATTGAACGACTTCCCTTCGGCGCGAGCTTCGCGCCGAAGGGAGAGTCGTCCCTAAAATTAAGGTGACGAACATGGTTGTGTCACATTCACATACAGGCTTCGTTCCAATGAAGGCCCTGTGGCGCGTCCTGACTTGGCCGGCCCGGGTCAGTGCGGCGCGGCGAACGATGTTCGAGCTGGCGGGGATGTCGGACTTTGAGTTGCGCGACATCGGCCTCACCCGGTCCGACGTCAATGACGCGACGGCGCTGCCCTTGGACGCGGACCCGTCCGGATTGCTGGTTCGGCGGAGGGCGTGGCGCGCGCGGTCCGTTGGCGAACGAACCGATCTCGCGGCTTAAGCGACGCCTAGCTCTCCACAAAGGCGGCGAAAAGGTTTAGGACGGGCTCCTTAACCTTCCAACGCCTTTGCGGAGCCCTTCATGACAGCGCATTCGGCTGTAGCCGGCGTCGAGATCAACGCCAAGCCGAGCGGTCGGCAAGACGAAATTCTGAGCGCCCAGGCGCTCGCCTTCGTCGCCGGGCTCAACCGGCGCTTCAACCGGCGCCGCCTCGAGCTGCTGACGCGGCGCATGGGGCGCCAGGAAGACTTTGACGCCGGCAAGCTGCCGGACTTCCTCCCCGACACGAAAGCGATCCGCGACAGCGAATGGGCTGTCGCCAGGATCCCCGCCGATCTTCTCGACCGTCGGGTCGAGATCACCGGCCCGGTCGACCGCAAGATGATCGTCAACGCGCTCAATTCGGGCGCCAAGGTGTTCATGGCCGATTTCGAGGACGCGTCCTCACCGGTCTTCGCCAACATGATCGAGGGCCAGGCCAACCTGAAGGATCTTTGGGCTGGCAAGATCGACTTCACCGACCCGACCAGCGGCAAGACTTATGCGGTCAAGAGCAATCCCGCCGCGCTGATGGTGCGCCCGCGCGGATGGCATCTGCCTGAGCGCCATGTCGTCGTCGACGGGGAGGCGGCATCCGGGTCGCTGTTCGACTTCGGCCTTTACGTCTTCCATTGCGCCAAGGCCCAGATGGCCAAGGGCTCGACGCCGGCCTTCTATCTGCCCAAACTCGAGAGCCATCTCGAAGCGAGGCTGTGGAACGACGTCTTCTCCGACGCCGAGCGCGAGCTTGGCGTGCCGCACGGAACTTTCAAGGCGACCATCCTGATCGAGACGCTGCCGGCTGCGTTCGAGATGGACGAGATCCTCTACGAGCTGCGCGACCATATCGTTGGCCTGAATTGCGGCCGCTGGGACTATATCTTCTCGTTCATCAAGCGCCTCGGCAAGAACAAGGCCTTCCTGACCCCCGATCGATCGGAAATGACGATGGGCAAGGCGTTCCTCAACGCCTATTCGCTCCTGCTCATCAAGACCTGCCACCGCCGCGGCGCCTTTGCGATGGGCGGCATGGCGGCGCAGATCCCAGTCAAGGGCGATGCCCAAGCCAATGAAGCGGCCTTCGCCAAAGTCCGCGCCGACAAGGAGCGCGAAGCGGGCAACGGGCATGACGGCACCTGGGTCGCCCATCCCGACCTCGTGCCGGTCGCGATGGAAGTGTTCGACCGCCTCATGCCCGGTCCAAACCAACTCGCGAAGAAGCGCGAGGATGTCCACGTGACCCAGGCTGACCTCATCGAGGTCCACAAGGGCAAGCGGACGGAGGAGGGCCTGCGCGAGAATATCCGGGTCGGCGTGCAATATATCGAGGCCTGGCTCAGGGGCCGCGGCGCCGTGCCGATCTATAACCTGATGGAGGACGCGGCGACCGCCGAGATCTCCCGCGCCCAGGTCTGGCAATGGCTGCACCTGAAGGCGAAGCTCGACGACGGCCGCGAAGTGACGCCTGAGATGTTCCGCGACGCCATGGTCGGCGAAATGGAGCGGGTCAAGGGCGAGGTCGGCGCGAAGGCCTTCGACGGCGGCCGCTTCAAGGAGGCGACTAAGCTGTTCTCGGACATGTCGCTGAGCGCGACCTTCGACGAGTTTCTCACTCTCCCGGCCTATAAGCTGATCGACTGAAGCGACTCAATCCGGGTAACAGGCTGAGGGAAACCGTGATGGCTAAAGCTTATTGGATCTCCACATATCGTTCGATCAGCAATCCGGATGCGCTGGCCGCTTACGCCAAGCTCGCCGGGCCGGCGCTCACCGCCGCAGGAGGGCGTTTCCTGGCGCGCGGAATGCCTGCGCATGTCTATGAGGCCGGCATTCGGGAGCGCACGGTGCTCCTCGAGTTCGACAGCGTGGAAGCGGCTCGGGCGGCGCACGATAGCCCGGCGTATAAAGAAGCGCTGGACGCGCTCGCCGGCGGAGCCGATCGGGAGATTCGCATCGTCGAAGGGGTATAAGGCGCGCGAGTTATCGCTGACGCATTAAGGATGCGCGGAAGCGAGAAGCGCCACAAGCTCCGCCTGGCGATGCGTTCCAGTCTTGGCGAAAATCCGCGCGAGGTAGGTGCGCTCTGAGCTCACCTTCAGGCCGCATTGTCGTGACGCCTCGCTCACCGTCCGGCCTTGCGCCAAGGCGCTCGCGAAAGACACTTCCGACTGCGTCAAGTCGAAAAGGCTCTCAACCACCGCAGGCGACGGCGCTGTCGATGAGGCGCTGAGCGCGGTCACAGCGATCAGTATGTCGCCGCCTGAGAAAATATCGTGCGCATTGCGCCGCAACGGCAGCACGTGAAGCACGCAGGGCGGCCGCCCTTCCGCTTCGCGATCGGAATTGACCGGATGGTCATTGAAGTCGGATCGAGCGTATATGTCATGACTGGGTCGATGCTGGAACGCCGCTAGAATCAACTAGACTAAAACACAGTACATCGACGGCAAAGTCGCCCAATTTAGTGTTCAGACGACTGAGCATCGGTTCACGGAAATGTGAACAGCTTTAGTCATTCGAACGCTGCGTAAGTAGTGTTAACTTTCATTGCGGTAAGTGTGGGGCCGTACGTCTGGGATATCCACAGTGACGCAGGGGGGTAATATGCGCAAGTTTGCTTTTTTAGCCTTGGCCGCGGGTCTGCTGGCGGTGACCTCGGCGGCTTACGCCGCCACGATTCAAGTGCCGACTTTCTTTGATATTGCAGCGGGAGACGCGAACCAAAATGTGACCAGTCAGTTCTTGGGATTTAACCCAGCGCTTGGGACGTTGACGGGCGTAGCCATATCCGTGTCCGGGGACCTGATGTGGACCCCTGGCGAGGAAAATGGGCACGTGCCGCCCCCGGCCACGCTCCTCTTGGTTCTCTCGCCAATCACCGCCTCGCAGATGGTCACAGTTCCTGCCAACAGCGGTGAACAAGACGTCATGGTGGATCTCAATGGCGCCGCTGCAACTGCCCTTATTGGCCCCGGCGTTCAAACAGAACTGCTCTCGGCCTTTGATAGTTCGGACGGAGAGTTCGATCGCACGGTCCTCAACGGCACAGTGACCTACACTTACACGCCATCCGACGCGCCGGTTCCCGAACCGTCCACCTGGGCGATGATGCTCGTGGGCTTCGCCGGTCTTGGCTATGCGGCGGTGCGGCGCAAGACCGCCCTGGGCAGAGTCTCCGCGTAAAGCGGCCGGCCTAGTGGGCGGTCGTCCAGGAAGGCGCTCACCCGCGCACGCCGGACGGTCTTTGTCCGCCGACGTGGGTAAAACCGGCGCATAGAGGGGAAGACACATGACGAAGCGAACACTCTGTTGGGTTGCGGCCATGGCTTCAGCGCTCGGCGTCCTCGCCGCGCCGAGCGCTCAGGGGGCGTATGTGACGACTTTCGAGGAGGTCGGTTCGAATGTCGTTGAGGTCGGCGGCGGCACGCTTGATCTGACCGACTTGGAACGCGTCGGCGGTATCTTCACCAAGCTGTTTGTAACGCCCAACGAGCCTTCGTACACTTCGGGCGCCAAAGGCGCAGAGGGGGATATTTACGAGGGCGCCCTTTCAGGGCCAGCCAACTGGGGGCCTGGAGCCACCACCTTTGCAAGCTCGAGCAGCGGCGACCTTGTTGGTCTTGTCCCGTCCGGCGCGGAAATCATTGTTCCCGACGACTATTCGGGAGGCGCGCTGTCGGAAACATCCGCCTATCTCGGCGCTTCCTTCGCTTCACTGGGCCTGACGCCTGGCTCCTACGTTTACAGTTGGGGCACAGGCGACCACGCCGACACGTTCACGCTCAATGTCGTAGCGGGCTCGGTCCCCGAGCCTTCGACCTGGGCCATGATGTTCCTTGGATTTGCTGGCCTTGGCTACGCGGCGGTGCGGCGAAAGACAGCCATCGTCGGTCTAGGCCGGCGCAGGCCCGAGCTTCGGGCCGAGTGTGAGGGCTGCCAATGCGCGTTGCCGCTTTTCTGACTTTGGCCGCCGGGATCCTGGCCGCGACGCCAAACGCGGCTTCGGCCGCGACGATCAAGTTCGACATCATCCTGTTCGTTTCGGGCGAGACGAACCGCGAGTATTTCAGCAATTCGTACGTTCTGTTCAATCCAAGTCTTGGAACGCTCAATGAAGTCTCTCAGACAATCGATGGATCGTTGACTTGGACGCCCGGCGTGGACCCGTCTGAACTCGAATTGTTCAGTCGTAGATTGAGCCAGAGATCAAGCCAGACGTTCTCAAGTTCGTCCTCAACGGATCCTCGCGTCATCGATGTCGACCTACTGAGCGAGTCGAGCGATCCAGAGACATTGTCGACTTTCACCGGAATAGGGGCGATCGTCTCTTTTTTCGAAGCACGGGGAACTCCGAGGAGACCCCCAGGAACGCTGTCGGGTATGCTCGACGGTTTCGTGACCTATGACTATACGCCCGCAACGCCGGCGGTCCCTGAGCCCTCCACCGGGGCGATGATGATGATCGGCTTCGTTGGGCTCGGCTACGCCGGCTATCGTACGATGAAAGGCGGAACGGCGGCTCGATCCATAGTCGAATGATCCAGGCCGCGTTCCGATTGAGAGGGGGACTTTTCCATGAGAAGAATTCTGACGTTTTTGGCGGTCGGCGCGGTCGCGATCGGACTGGCGTCGAGCGCTCACGCGGCGATCGTGGATCTGACGTTCGAAGGCGTTGCGGCATCCTATCCGTTCGCGCGGACCAAGATCAATGATTTCTACAACGGAGGCACGAGCGGCGCCGGCACGAGCGGGCCTGATTATGGCGTGACCTTCAGTCGTGGGCTTAATGCCGCTTGCCTCAATAGTTTGACCGTCTCGTCGTGCGATCGCGTTTCGAAAGGGGGCCTCGGCCCCGCGGACTCGCAGGAGAGCGCGCTCGAATTTAACAGCATAATCCCAGCCTTCATGGATGTTGCGGGAGGCCTTACGACCGAGCTTTCCCTCAACTACGTGACGACGCTTCTAACCGTCAGGCTTGCCATTTGGAGCGGACTTGACGGCACAGGCGAGCTGCTGGCGACACTCAACCTGCCCGCCAACGCGGTCGGCTGCCCGGATTACGGCGATGCGGAGTTATGTCCCTTCACCTCGGCGCAGGTCAGTTTCTCAGGGACCGCCAGATCGATACAGTTCTTGGGCACAGCAGCTGACTTTGACGACATAACCTTCACAGCCGCTCCCGAACCATCGACCTGGGCGATGATGCTGATTGGCTTCGCCGGCCTCGGCTATGCAGCGTTACGCCGAAAAGCCGCAGCTCCCGCAAACTCCGCTTGACGGCTCTTACATCCCGTAGCCGCGCGCCATCGCCGCGGCGCATAGCGGAATGAGGGCGAATAGGCCTGCCTCGACGTATAGAGCCTGACGCAATTGCTTGATCTCGTCCCCTGGCGGGCGGAAGGAGGGGTCTGCGCGCACGCGCCGTCGCCAGCCGATGTACAGCATGGTCGGCGCGACAGAGACGAGGCCGACGCCTACGAACAGCGCCATCTTGGCCCAGAAGAAGATGTTGGCCCAATAATACTCGTAGCCCTTGGCGCCGAAGAACACCCGCAAAACCCCCGCGGCGACAACGAGCGCCGCCGTGATCCCGAACCAGGCGTCGACGCGAGCGATTCTCAGCGCCATGCGGTCATCGATCGGCCCAGCCGTGAGGAAGATCTCCGCCGACAGGATCGCCGCGAGCGAAAAGACCGCCAGATGATGGAAGCTTGCCAGCAGCCAATCGACGAACATATGTTCCCCACCGGTTCGGTGCTCAACCGTAACTGCGCCTGCCAAGCGCCGCCAGCGGGCCGGCTGCAAAAGCGTTGACTTTGAAGGAAGCCCCGCCTATAGGCTCGGCACGCTCCAGCGCGGCCCCCAAGCCGCGCTTTTAGTTTTGAGCTCCTCGGCTCAAAGCCCGAGCGTTAAGCCGCGGTTCGCGAGAGCCGCATTTTCGGTCAACTGCAAAGAAGCCGGCCCGCGCATGTCTCATGCGTAGCGAGCCGGGCGGAACACGGGAAAAAACGATGTTCGCAGTCATCAAGACCGGCGGCAAGCAGTATAAGGTTGCCGCCGAAGACAAAATCACGGTCATGACCTTGCCCGGCGAAGCCGGCTCCAAGATTGTGTTCGACGAAGTGTTGGCGCTGTTCGACGGCGACGCCAATCATGTCGGAGCGCCCCACGTTAAGGGCGCAAGCGTCGTTGGCGAGATCGTCGAGCAGACGCGCGGGCCTAAGGTCATCGCCTTCAAGAAGCGCCGGCGCAAGAATTCGAAGCGCAAGCGCGGCCACAGGCAGGACCTGACAATTGTGCGGGTGACCGACATTCTGACCGGCGGAGAGAGGTCCTCGCGGGCCGAGACGCCTTCCGGCGAATAGGCGGGCGCAACGACGATTCCACGGCGCATTCGAATGCGCTATAGAGAGTTCAGACTCGGCCGCCGTCTTGACGGGCGGGTGGCCAGTAAGGTTTCGGAGCGAAGACAATGGCTCACAAGAAGGCAGGCGGTTCATCACGCAACGGGCGCGATTCGGCCGGTCGTCGTCTGGGCGTGAAGAAGTTTGGCGGCCAGCAAGTTATTGGCGGCATGATTCTTGTGCGCCAACGAGGAACTAAATTTCATCCTGGTCGGAATGTTGGCCTCGGTACGGACCATACTTTGTTCGCCACCGCCGCCGGCGAAGTCGCTTTTGAGCGAAAAGGCGACGGGCGCCAATATGTAACGGTACGAGCGATTAGCGCTTCAGAATAAAGCGGGGAGAAAGACGAGAACCCCGCTTCGGCGACAAGCCCCGCGGACGTTCTCGAAAGACAAATTTCGAGATGAGACAAAGGCCTAAGAGCCTACTCATTCGTCCGGTAAGCGAAGCTTACGAAGGGGATGCGGTCGCCGTGTCCCCTTCGTCGTTTTGGCCCTTGGATGGGCTACTGACCGGTGATGAGATGTTCCCCGATCTGGCGAGAGACGATGTGTTCCGGCTCGAAACGCCGCGGCTTTGGCTGCGCTGGCCCAGGATCTGCGACGCCGCCGCAATTCATAAATTTTGCAGCCGCTGGGAGGTCGCCCGCTATACGGCTCGCATCCCGCATCCCTACCCCAAGGGCTCGGCCGAGCGGTTCATCTACGCCGCGCGCGAAGCCAACTCAGCCGGCCGGGACTTGACCCTGGTTATGACGCCAGTCCGAGGCAAGAGCGACGCCATTGGCTCGATCAGCCTCGAATCACGCGGCACGGACCGCCTCGCGGTTGGTTTTGTGTTGGCGCCGGAGATGTGGGGCAAGGGCCTCGCGACCGAGGCGGCGGAAGCGGTGATTAACGCAGCCTTCGTTTTGACCCGGACGGTCGAGATCCTGGCCAGCGTCAGGGTCGAGAACGAGGCCTCGCAGGCTGTGCTTGGAAAGTGCGGGTTTTTGCGGATCGGCACGGGCCTGCAGGGCGCGCCGGCGCGCGGCGGCTTGGTCGAGTGCTCGAGCTTCCGCCTTGCGCGGGCGAGTTGGGCCGGCGCCGTCGCGCCGAGGCGCGAAGCGTCCGTGCGCTTGGCGCACGCCCCATGACGACCCCGCCCCTCTTTCCCCTCTCCCCCCGGGAGAAGGTGGGAGTACGCCAGCCGGATGAGGGCTTCGGCTCGAGGGGCGGAGCGTGTTTCGCCCGTGGAACCCTCACCCCCAACCCCTCTCCCGTAGGAGAGGGGGGCGAGGCCGCCCTGCCTGATCGGAAGCGACACCAATGAAGTTTCTCGACCAAGCGCGCGTGTACGTTCGTTCAGGCGACGGCGGGGCCGGCGCCGTCTCGTTCCGGCGTGAGAAATTCATCGAGTTCGGCGGCCCCGACGGCGGGGACGGTGGGCGCGGCGGCGACGTTGTGGTTGAATGCGCGGAAGGCCTCAACACGCTCATCGACTTTCGCTACCAGCAGCATTTCAAGGCCAAGACCGGAATGCATGGGATGGGCCGCAACCGGGCTGGCGGACGCGGCGCCGACGCGGTTCTGAGGGCGCCGGTTGGAACGCAGGTCTTCGACGAGGGGAGCGGCGCGATGCTCGCCGACCTCACGGAGCCTGGCCAACGCGTGGTGGTGGCCGCGGGCGGCAACGGCGGCTTTGGCAACCTTCACTTCACGACTTCGACAAACCGAGCCCCGCGCCGCGCCAACCCCGGTCTCGAGGGCATAGAGCGCACGCTCATTCTGCGACTGAAGCTGATCGCCGACGCTGGCCTCATCGGCCTCCCAAACGCAGGCAAATCAACGTTCCTCGCCGCCGTCTCGGCCGCCAAGCCTAAGATCGCGGACTATCCGTTCACCACCCTCCATCCAGGTCTCGGCGTCGTCCGGATCGACGGGCGCGACTTCGTGCTCGCCGACATACCCGGATTGATCGAGGGCGCGCATGAGGGGCACGGCCTCGGCGACCGGTTTCTAGGGCATGTCGAGCGTTGCGGGGCGATCGTCCATCTCGTGGACGCGACGGGCGAGAACGCTGGCGCCGACTATCGCACGGTCCGTCGCGAGCTCACGGCCTATGGCGAGGGCCTCGGCGAGAAAGCCGAGATTGTCGCGCTGTCGAAAGTCGATGCGGTCGACGAGGCGACGCTGAAGAAGCAGGCGGAGCGCCTCGCGCGCGTGATCCGCGAGTTCGGGCCACCGCTTGCGCCCGGCGCAAAGCGCGCAAAGCCACTCATGCTCTCGACTGCGACGCGAGCCGGCGTGACCGAGGTTCTGCGCGCGACGATGACAGCGATTGAGGCGCGGCGCGTGCATGAGGCTGCGACGAGAGCCAAGCTCGTCCATTGGGCGCCGTCGATTTAGCCTGTCTCCCTCTCCCAGGGGAGAGGGTCTGGGCCTCAATCGTCCAGCTTGCGCGCCTCTTCCGGCAGCATGATCGGCACGCCATCCCGGATCGGATAGGCGAGCCGGGCGGCGCGTGAAATGAGCTCTTGGCGTACGGGATCGTATGTCAGCTCTGCCCTTGTCACGGGGCACACCAGGATCTCGAGGAGGCGAGCGTCGACTTTAGGGCCGCCCGATTGGTTTGCCGGCGCGCGTTTGTCCGCATCATCGCTCACCCGATCGTCCTCCGCTTCAGCGAGGCGCGTTAGAACCGCAAAGCCGCGACCTGACGCACCCCATCGATCTTACCCACTTTCGCAATCACCTCAGGAGGCGCGGCGCCGTCGATCGAGACAAGCGCGATCGCCGACCCCCCTTGTTCGTCGCGCCCCAACGCGAAAGTCGCGATGTTAACGCCCGCGTCTCCCAAGAGGCCCGCGAAGCGGCCGATGAAGCCCGGCTTGTCTTCATTGGTGACATAGATCATCGACGGCGTGAACTCGGCGTCGACCTTGATCCCTTTGATCGAAAGGATGCGGGGCTTTCCGTCCTGAAAGACCGTGCCGCCGACCGATCGAGTTTGCTCTGCCGTCTCGACGGAGAGCGTAATGAAGCTTTCGTAATCGCCGTCCGCGGCGCGAGTCATTTCCTCGATGACGATGCCGCGCTGGGCGGCGACCGCGGGCGCCGACACGACATTGATGTCGACAAGCGACGGGCGCAACAGCCCGGCGATCGCGGCCGACGTCAACGCCTTGATCTTGAGTTCCGCGACTGCGCCCTCGTAGGTCAGCGTGACTTTCGTGATCGGCGCCTGCGTGAGCTGGCCGGCGAATGAGCCAAGGCCCTCCGCGAGCGCGATGAACGGCTTGAGCTTCGGCGCCTCCTCAGCCGTGATCGACGGAAAGTTGATCGCGTTCGAAATCGCCCCGCGCGTCAGATAGTCCGACATTTGTTCGGCGACCTGAAGCGCCACGTTCTCCTGCGCTTCGTTGGTCGAGGCGCCGAGATGCGGCGTGGCGATGAAATTCGGATGGCCGAATAGCGGATTGGCCGTCGCGGGCTCCTCGATGAAGACGTCGAAAGCCGCACCTGCGACATGACCGCTGTCGAGCGCTTTGCGCAACGCGGCCTCGTCGACGAGGCCGCCGCGTGCGCAATTGATGATGCGAACGCCGGGCTTCGTCTTGGCGAGGTTTTCCGCCGAGAGGATGTTGCGAGTCTGCGCGGTCATCGGCGTGTGCAGGGTGATCAAGTCAGCGCGCGACAAAAGATCGTCGAGTTCAAGCTTTTCGACACCAAGCTCTTGTGCGCGCTCCGCGCTCAGGAATGGATCGAAGGCGACGACCCGCATCTTCAATCCCAAGGCCCGCGACGCAACGATCGCACCGATGTTCCCGCACCCGATGATTCCGAGCGTCTTGCCGGTCAATTCGACGCCCATGAAGCGGTTCTTTTCCCACTTGCCCGCCTGGGTCGAGACGTCCGCGCTGGGGATCTGCCGGGCGAGAGCAAACATGAGCGCGATCGCGTGCTCGGCGGTGGTGATCGAATTGCCGAACGGCGTGTTCATCACGATCACGCCGCGAGCGGTCGCGGCGGGAATGTCCACGTTGTCGACCCCGATGCCGGCGCGACCCACGACTTTCAGCTTCGTCGCGGACCCTAGCAGCTTGGCCGTGACCTTCGTTGCGGAGCGAATGGCAAGCCCGTCATAGTCGCCGATGATCTTGGCGAGCTCCTCTTTATCGAGGCCGGGTTTGACGTCGACCTGAACGCCACGCTCCTTGAATATGGCGACGGCGGCGGGGGAAAGCTTGTCGGAGATGAGAACTCGGGGAGTCATGAGGGTTGTCCGGAATGGCGGCCTGTAAGGGCCGGGAAATGAGAGGAAAGGCGCTTGTCTCGTGTCACGCCCATGAATGCTGGCATGACATTACAATGCGGCTCTGGACCCCCGCCTTCGCGGGGGTGTCAAAGTCGGAGTCAGGCGGCTTTGGCGAGCTTGCTCTTCTCGATTGCGAAGGCGTAGTCGAGCCAGCTGATCAGCACCTCTACGTCGGACCTCTCGACGGTCGCGCCGCACCAGATGCGCAAGCCAGCCGGCGCGTCGCGATAGGCGCCGATGTCGAACGCGACCTTTTCCTTCTCGAGGAAGCTGGCTATCGCTTTCGCGAACGCGGCCTGGGCGTCGGCCGACAGCGCGGCGACCGTCGGATCGACAACCTTGAGACAGACGCTGGTGTTCGACCGCGTCGCGGGCGCGCGGGCAAGGAAGTCGATCCACGGCGTCCGCTCGACCCAGTCCGCGATCGCCTCGGCGTTGGCGTCGGCGCGAGCGAACAGGGCCTTCAGGCCGCCAAGTGACTTCGCCCAGTTGAGTGCGTCGAGATAATCCTCGACGCACAGCATGGACGGCGTGTTGATGGTCTCGCCGTCGAAAAAGCCTTCGGTGAGCTTGCCGCCCTTGGTCAGACGGAAGAGCTTCGGCAGAGGCCATGGCGGCGTATAGGTCTCAAGGCGTTCGACCGCGCGGGGGCTCAGGATGATGACGCCATGCGCGGCCTCACCACCCAAGACCTTCTGCCAGGAGAAGGTGACGACATCGAGCTTCGGCCAGTCCAGCTCCTGCGCGAAGGCGGCCGATGTCGCGTCGCAGATCGTCAGTCCCTTGCGATTCTCTGCGATCCAGTCGCCGTTCGGCACGCGGACGCCGGAGGTGGTGCCGTTCCAGGTGAAGACGACGTCGTTGTCGAAGTTCACGTCGGCAAGATTCGCCAGTTCGCCGTAAGGCGCCTTAAGCGTGCGGAGGTCTTTGAGCTTGAGCTGCTTGACGACGTCGGTCACCCAGCCGTCGCCAAAGCTTTCCCAGGCGAGAATATCGACGCCTCGCACGCCAAGAAGCGTCCAGAGCGCCATTTCGACGGCGCCGGTGTCGGAGCCAGGAGTGATGCCCATCCGATAGTCGGCAGGAACGCCCAGCACTTCACGGGTGAGATCGATCGCCAGCTTGAGCCGGGCTTTGCCGATCTTGGCGCGATGCGAGCGGCCAAGCGGCGCTTCATTCAGAATTGTCGGGGTCCAACCGGGGCGCTTTGCGCAGGGGCCGGAAGAAAAGCAAGGGTTCGCGGGCTTAACGCCCGGCGCAGCGGTCGCCATGATGAGCCATCCTTTCAGATGGGCGCCTCTCGTTGGGGAGAGGTGTCCCGCCGCGGCTCATACTGCATTCGCCCAACAACGGCAAGCGGCGCGTGGCCAGCATTCTACGGCATGCGAAATTTGAGGGCGCGGTTCAGAAGCCGACGGACAAGCTCTTGATGTCCTGTTCTCCTCAAAAAAGCTCGCTTCAATTTCCGCGTCGCGGTCTCAGCGTTGGCTCTTCCGTCCTCTTCCGACTTCGGCAATCTCGGCGCGTTCGCGCTTTCGCCGAGCGCGTTGCGGTTGCTCGGCTTGCGCGCGCGGATCATCACTCCAGCGCTGATACCGCACGCCGGTGAAAAACAGGATCTGAGCGCCGCCATCACCCGATGCCGCGCGACTGGGACTGTTCGTGGGCCGGAAAAGGATGACATTGTTCATTGCAGCCCCCGCTGAGAATCGGTCGATCGTTGCGATCGCCCACAGTGTCAAAGGGCGAAGGTTAACAAATGGTCAAAAGGCCGCGATTCGTGTTTACGTTAACGGCGTCGCGTGGCGCCGCGTTGCAAACTCGGTTCACGAGCCGAAAATTCGCGAGCGAGGATTTTAATATCCAAATCCCCTCGAGGCCGCCGCGTCGCCCCAGGCGATGAAAGGTCCGTTGCGTAATGCGCTCTCGGCCTTTCCGTACACAAGCGGTCGTCCCGAAGGATCGAGAACGGCGCCGCCGGCGGCGCGAAGCACCGCGTCGCCCGCTGCGGTGTCCCATTCCATCGTTGGCGCAAATCGCGGATAGACGTCGCCAAGGCCCTCCGCGATCAGGCAAAACTTGAGCGACGAACCCGCAAATCGCGTCTCACCGATCGGCAGTTTCTTAAGAAAGGAATCCGACGCGGAATCAAGATGCGAACGGCTTGCAAAAGCGGTGAGGGTCTTTGGCGCGCTGCGAGTCCGGATGCGGCGCCGCAATTCTTCGCCGGGTAAGTCTGCGCCAGGCGGCGCCTCACAGGTGAAGGCCGTTTCGCCTCCGACCCACAATCGCCCAATCGCGGGCGCGTAAACGGCGCCAGCGGTCGGAGCGCCTCGCTCCACCAGCGCAACATTGATCGTAAACTCGCCGTTGCCTGCGAGGAATTCGCGCGTGCCGTCGAGCGGGTCGACCAGCAGAAACCGTTCGCCGACTTGAGCCTGGGCCCCGGCGGCCACCGATTCCTCAGCGCAGACCGGCAACCTTGGGACGATGCTCCGAAGACACTCGCAGATGATGGCTTCGGCCCGATGATCCGCGGATGTAACTGGGCTGCCGTCTGCCTTCGAGACAACCTCGCAGCCGCGATCGTATTCCTCCATGACCGCCGGTCCGGCCGTCAACGCGGCCTTGGCGAGAAACAGCGCGATTTCGTCGCGGTTGCTCTCATCGAGCGCGAATGGATCTGGACCCCTGAGAACTGAGCTCAACTTGTCTTTACCCTATCCTCAGTCACCGGCGACACGAAACGACGCATTGACGCAAGTGAGGCCGCATCGCAACCCCGGTGCGAATCGGATACATAGGATCGAATCAGGCAAATGCCGCCACCCGCGCTTCCACTTCGGCTCAAGGCTCTGAAATCGAACCCAGGATCGAACGCTTGATGATGACCTCGCTCACGCCGCTCGACCTCGCCGCCCTGCTCTGCTCGCGAGTGTGCCACGATGTGATCAGCCCGGTCGGAGCGATCATCAACGGCCTCGAGGTGCTGGACGGAGAGCAGGACGAGGAGATGCGAACGATAGCCATGGAGCTGATCAAGAAAAGCGCGACCTCAGCGGTTGCCCGCCTTCAATTTTGCCGTCTGGCGTTCGGCGCCGCCGGCTCCTACGGCGCCTCGATTGATACGGGCGACGCGGAAAAGGTCGCGAGAGATCTTTTCGCCAATGGCCGTACAGAGTTGGATTGGAACGGCGGCCGACGAATGGCGTCGAGAAACTCGGTCAAGCTGTTGCTCAACCTCTGCCTTATCGCCGCCGGCGCAGTGCCCCGGGGTGGAGTCATTGCGGTAGACCTTTCTGGCGAAGACGATGCGATGACGATGCACATCGAGGCCAAGGGCCCGAACGCCCGGCTCTCCCATAGCGCAGCTGACTTCCTGAGCAACGCGCCCCCCAAAGACGCGATCGACGGCCAGTCCATTCAGCTCTATTTCACAACGCTTCTTGCTCGCGAGTGCCACGCGACGCTCAACGTCTCAACTGGGCCGGAAAGCGTAACCTTGGCTGCCATTCCAACGCCACCGCCCGCGGAAGCGCCGGCGCCAGCTCACTCGCTCGACAGCTCCTCGGCCGCCTGATCAATCATCGCCGCCAAGTCGACCTGCGGTCACACTCGTCTCGCGAACGCGCCGACACCTATTCTCTGACGGGCGTGTCGTCGGCGATTTCTTGAGCGACGTCCGGCTGTTCTCCCTCGCCTGAATTGGCGCCGCCAAAGCCGTAGGGAGACCGCAGCCGCCGACGGCGGCCCCGGGCTGGAAAGGCATTTCCTTCCGGCTGCTCTACCGGTGACGGAACAGCCTCCGGCGTCACGATGGGGGCCGGCGAAGCCAACGTCTCGGGCACGGTGACGCTCGCATTCGGATCCGCGTTATTGGGTCTCGGGCTCGTGATGAAGGACGGAAGGCCTGGAGCCGCCGCCGCATCCGCCCCCGCGTCACGCGGCGGCTGAGAATCGCGATAGGGTCGGAAATCCCGAGGACGATTGTCGCGTTGATTTCGATTGTCGCGGTAACCCTCATTCCGATCTTGGAACGGGCGATCCGGTCGCGGCCCTCGATCCTGAAATCGATTGCCCTGACGATCCTGCCGGGGCGCGAAGCCGCCGCGATCGCTGCCTTGACGCTCGGACTCATAAGGCGGTCTTTCGGCGAACGGCTGTGGAGCGTTTGGCGCGCCGCCCGGTTGCGGTTGAAGGCCTGGCTGAGGCTGCTGGTAAGCGTTCTGCCGCTCCGCGGGCGAGGCGAAACGATCGGACAGCGCGTCAAAGTCGCCGTCATCGTCCATACCGTCCTCGTCCTCTCCTGGCGGCCGCTGCTGACCGCTCTGCGCGAGCGCTTGTGCGGCGTGGGCAGCGGCAATCAGTCGGAAATAATGTTCTGCGTGTTGCAGATAATTCTCGGCGGCGACCGGATCTCCGCCTGTGTGCGCATCTCTCGCGAGCTGAAGGTATTTTTCCGCGACGTGATGCGCATTGCCCCGTATTTTGACGTCTGGTCCGTTCGATTCATAGGATCGCGTCAAAGGATTGGGGCCTCGCCGATTGTTCGTTGGCCGGCCGCGCATCCTTTTGTTCTGACCTGGTCTCATTTTAATTTCCCAATATCCATCCGGTTAGCCCAAGCTTTTCCGATCGTTTTTCGGCCGAGGTTTTCTCGAATTCGATGCACGCGGGGATTGTCCACGCCTTCGCGTCACTCGATTGAGTTGATCTCATCACATCCGGCGCACGGACATGACCAATCGCATTGAGCTCAATCCCGTGCGAGCTTTCCTTTATCAGCGGCGCCCCTAGCCGCGCTCGGACCACTGTCCTGCGACTGGAAGGTCCTTTTTCGCAGCTGCCTCGGCTGACCTGTTCCGCTACTTCAGCAACCCTTCCCGCAATCAAATAGTTTGCGTCGGTTCGGGGTGAAAGGCTGAGGCGGCGAAATTAGCGCTGCCAGCGAATCCTTCCCCAACACAATACCGTTTTTCGCTTGGTTAGCCAAGCCGTGATTCGGCCTAGACTGGAATTCCGGGTTCGAATCACGAAACGCAACCGCAAACCATGTACCAGCGGATCGCTCAGTTTTTAGCCGAGCCTTTTACTGGTTCGACCGGGGCGCGGAAACCCTTGGGGGGATCGGTCAGCCATTCGCGGTCCGGCTCAGGACCGAGAGCCGCATCCGACTTTCCCATTCCAACCCATTTTAGGGGGTTGAGATTGCTTAGCACTGATGAGCTGGACCCGCAACTGCCCTCGCATTTTACAGTTTGTCCGTCTGGATCCACGGCTCGAACGGTCACGGGCTCGTTCGCAGGGAATGGGTGGGTATAGCGCAGACGCGCATCGCCCACCCCGGCGATTGTTTTCTTCCCCTCTTCCTTCAGAGCCTTCCGGCGCAGGATCTCCTGATTCACGGGCCAGGCGGGATCCGCAGTCGCGGACGACCCAGGCGGCGGCAACTCCGTATTCGGCGGAAGGACGAGCTTGCCGTGTTCGCGATAGTCGATCGGAGGGGGCTTGTCCCCACCACCAAGGCCGGTAAATCCGACAACCGGACCGAAGATTGATCCAATCCCTTGCCATAGAGGCGCGGCGCCGTCGTCGCCGGCCCAGGCGGAGGAATTGACAAGGCTGGCGGAGGTCAAGGCGAACGCTACCGCCGCTGATCGGAAACCAATGTCCCTCAGCCTCACCACTTATCCTCCGGAATGTTTGTGACAGCTGCTCAACGTGGTGTCTCGCTACAAATTTCGGCTATTCCATGACCTTTGCAACATTCCTAGCTGGCCGCGCCGACCCCAGGTGGCGATCTTGGCGATCTCAGATCGCGCCATGAGGCGGACTCCCTTGACCTGGGCTTTTGGCCATTCGCGGGGCGAACAGGAGATCGAGAATCAACAAAGCAACCCCGACGTTGATCGCGGCGTCCGCGACATTGAAGACGAAAAAATGACGGCCAAACGCATGCAAATCGAGATAGTCAATGACCGCTCCATGCGCGAGTCGATCGATGGCGTTGCCCAGGGCGCCGCCGATAATCAATCCAAGGCCCACCGCCGGCAGGGCGGACTGCGACCGGAACAGCCACCAAGCTAGCAAGCCGGTTGCGGCAAGCGTCAGCGCGAGCAGAGTGGCTTGTCCCACAGCCGAATCGCCGGCGAACAGACTGAACGAGATGCCTCGGTTCCACCGGAGGGTCAAATCAAGGAACGGGCCCAGCGGCGTCGAATCAACATCGGAGCCGTTGTAATACGACAGGACGCCGGCTTTTACGATCTGGTCAACGAGGATGACAGCAAGCGCGATCAGGCCTCCAAGCAGGGGCAGCTTCATGGACCGCGGCCCAGCGCCCTGAGTTCGCGCAGCGCCTCCGCGTCGCGAGGGGTTACATCGGGAAAATCGGGCCAAGCGGTTGTAGCATCGAAGTAGCGCCAGGAGCGCGCGCATTTGACGCCCCTCGCGCGCTCCACGACGACGCCGACCTCAGGCGCTTCGGACAAGCGAAACGCAGCTTCGGGGATCGGCGTGCCAAATTCGATCGCAATGTCTGAGGTGATGCAGACTTCAGCGAAATCAATTCCTTCAAGGGCCTTCAAATGCTCGGGGTTGCTGAGATAGACCCGCGGCGCGGCTTCAAGAGAGGAGCCAATCTCCTTGTTGGCCCGGGCGATCTCGATCGCGCCGGTGACCGCGAGACGCAACGTCCGGATCGTTTCCCAAGTCCTTGCCAGCTCATCATCCCGCCACGCGGCCGGAATGGCCGGAAACTGTTCGAGATGGATCGAGCGACGCATTGGCTCGCGCGCCGCCCAGGCTTCTTCCGTCGTGAACACCAGAACCGGGGCGAGCCAAATCGTAACCGCGCGGAAGATATGCTCGATTGCCTCCAACGCCCCACGCCGCCTGACGCTGGAGGGCGCATCGCAGTAGAGCGCGTCCTTGCGAATGTCGAAATAGAAGGCCGACAGGTCACTGTTCATGAAGGCGGTGAGCGCCGCGACGACGCGCGCGAAGTCGAAGTTGTCGTAAGCCTCGCGAACCTTGAGGTCGAGTTCTGCGAGCTTGTGCAGCATCAGCCGCTCGAGGCCGGCCATCGATGCGTGACCGACCGACTCACCCTCCTCACGGTGTGCCAAAGTCCCCAGCATCCAACGAATCGTGTTGCGCAATTTGCGATAGTTGTCGCTGACGGCTTTCAGGATCTCGGGGCCGATGCGCTGATCGTCGGTGTAATCGACGCTGGCCACCCATAGACGCAGGATGTCGGCGCCCGAAACGCGGATGACGTCCTGCGGAAAAGTCTGGTTGCCGAGGGACTTGGACATTTTTCGGCCGCTCTCGTCGAGCGTGAAGCCATGGGTCAGCACGACGTCGAATGGCGCGCGCCCCCGTGTGCCGCAGCTTTCCAGAAGCGAGGACTGAAACCAGCCGCGATGCTGATCAGAGCCCTCGAGATACATGACCGTATCCGCGCCGCCGTCGACCGTCCGCCGGATGCCGGCCAAACCTGGAAAGTGCTTGGGATCCTCAAGCACGAAAGCGTGAGTCGAACCGGAATCGAACCAGACTTCGACGAGATCGTCGATCTTGTCATAAGCGTCCGCGTCATGATTCGCGCCAAGGAACCGCTCCTTCGCTCCTTGAGCGAACCACGCGTCGGCGCCTTCCTTCTCGTAGGCATCGGCGATTCTCGAGTTCACTTCGTGGTCGAACAGGATTTCGTGACCGTCCTTGCGGACGAAAATCGATAAGGGGACGCCCCAAGCGCGCTGGCGGGACAGCACCCAATCGGGCTTGTTCATGACCATGCCCTTGATCCGGTTCTCGCCGGAGGGCGGCGCCCAGCGCGTGTGCTCGATCGCGTCGACCGCGATGGCGCGGAGAGTCTTCCCGCCCTCAGCATCGGCGAAGGGCCGATCCATGGCCAGAAACCATTGCGGCCGTATTGCGGAAGATCACCGGCGTCTTCGATCGCCAACTGTGCGGATATTGATGCTTGAGCCTTCCGCGCGCGACGAGTGTCCCGGCCTCGATCAGGGCATCGATGACGGCTTTGTTGGCGTCGCCGGGTTTCCCCTTGTCATCGATGACGTGTTTGCCTTCGAAGCCGGGCGCCTCGTCGGTGAAGGCGCCGTTCTCGTCGACCGTATAGGGAATGCGGGTCTCGATCCCGTGCTCCTGAAGGAGCCGCGTGCTCGCCGTCCAGAGCTCGAAATCCTCGCGCCCATGGCCGGGCGCGGTGTGAACGAAGCCCGTGCCCGCGTCCTCCGTCACATGGTCGCCGTCGAGCAAGGGAACGACGAAGCCATAGCCATGCGCATGAAGGGGATGGGCGCAAACGGATAAGCCGAGCTGCTCGCTGGAAATGTCCTCAACAAGTTCAAAATCTTCGACTTTCGCGCTTCGGAAAACCTCCTCAGCGAGGCTCTTTGCGAGCACGTAGGTTTGGCCGACCCTGGCCCAGTTGCCATCCGGCGCTTTGGTTACACGATAGAGGCCGTAGTCGATCCGACTTGAAAACGCGATAGCTCTATTGCCCGGAATCGTCCAAGGAGTCGTCGTCCAGATCACAATGGACGCCTGGGCCAGACGGTCCGCCTTCTGAAATTCGGGTCCGGTCGCAGCACCACCCAGGGTTCCGCTTACCGCCTTCCAAAGTGGGAACGCCGCGAAAATCGTGTCGCTGACATGGTCCTCGTACTCGACCTCGGCCTCGGCGAGCGCCGTCTTTTCGACAACACTCCACATCACGGGCTTGGAGCCGCGATAAAGCAGTCCGCTGGCGACGAACTTGAAGATCTCGCGGGCGATCTGGGCTTCGGCCGGATAGCTCATCGTCGTGTAAGGATGATCCCAATCGCCGACGACGCCCAGTCGCTTGAATTCCTCGCGCTGCACGGAGAGCCAATGTTCGGCGTAGGTGCGACATTCCCTGCGGAAGGCGATGATGGCCTGGGAATCTGAGAAGTCGGGCTTTGACTTGCCCTTGCTCCGGTAGAATTCTTCCTCGACCTTCCATTCGATCGGAAGCCCATGACAATCCCAACCGGGGACATAGTTGGACTCTCGCCCCGTCATCTGATGCGAGCGGACCACGATGTCCTTGAGCGTCTTGTTCAGCGCCGTGCCGATATGGACATTGCCGTTGGCGTAAGGCGGCCCGTCGTGGAGCACGAATTTGGGGCGGCCTTGGCCAGCTTCGCGCAGCGCTCGGTACAGATTCTCGCGCGCCCAGCGAGCAAGAATCTCCGGCTCCTTCTGCGGCAGACCGCCCCGCATGGGAAAATCGGTCTTCGGCAAGTACAGAGTGCGCGAATAGTCGAGGCCTGAAACGGACGCGTCGGACATGAGATCGGGGGCCAAATTCAAGTTTTGTTAGAGCGGACGCGCCGGATTAGAGGATTTGCCGCCATTCGCCAAATTCGTTTCTTAGCGCCGCTCCGCCAGAATAGCGCGAGCTCGCTCCTTGTCGCGCTCCATTTCGGCGACGAGGGCGGGGAGCAAGTCGAACTTGAGCTCATCCCGGATGCGTTCGATGAACTTGACCTCCATCTCCCGCCCATAGAGGTCGCCGTCGAAATCGAGGAGATGAACCTCGAGCAGGGGCGGCCCGTCATCGACGGTCGGCCGGGTGCCAAAGCTAGCGACTGCCGGGAACGCGCGCCCGTCGACCCGCGCCACCACGGCGTAGATTCCGTGCGCAAGCCGGTTGGTAGGCTCGAGAGCGATATTCGCCGTCGGCACGCCCAGGGTGCGCCCTAGGCGCCGGCCGGAGATCACCCGGCCTCTAACCGAATAGTTGCGCCCGAGGCCTCTCGCGGCGGCGGCGAGATCTCCATCCTCCAGAGCTTTCCGAATGGCGCTCGATGACACAACGCCTGCGTCGTCCTCAACTTTGGCGACAATCTCGACGTCAAAGCCGTGTCGGAGACCAGCCTCGGCTAGGGTCGCCGGCGAACCGGATCGACCCTTACCGAAATGAAAGTCCCACCCGACGACGACCGCGCCCGCTGCGAGCCGCGCAACAAGAATCTTCGCGATGAACTCCTCGGCGCTCCTTCCGGCGAGCGAAGGGTCGAAACCGATGATGACAAGGCCCTTGAGACCAAGCCGCTCGCAAATCGACGCTTTTTCTCCGGGCGGAGTTAATCGAAAGACGACCGGACGTCCGGCAAAAAAGTCGGCAGGATGCGGTTCGAAGGTCAATAAGGCGCTGGGCGCCCCCTTCTTTTTGGCAAACGAGACAGCGCGCTCGATGACCTTCTGATGCCCGAGATGGAGGCCGTCAAAATTTCCGATCGCATAAACTGCGCCTGCGAGCCCGTGCGGGGACTGCATCGGGTCCGTGGCGAGCACGAAGCCGTTGGTCATTTCCGTCCTGGCGATCCTCGGATTCCAGCGACCCCGTACCTGTGTTTCGCGACTGGCGCAACTGCCTTGGGTCTCTAGCGCCAAAGCGTACGCGCTACGGTCGAAGCAGGGGAATGGCGGCGATCGGCCATGCCCCGTTTTCGTCGTACAAGCGCTGCAGTTCAATCGGGTCAGCCGGCGACTCCAGCGTCTCTTTGTGCAAGGACCGGTGAATGCCGCCGGTCACGAAGAGAGCGTCCAATCCTGCTCGCGTCGCGCCCAAGATGTCCGTCTTCATGCCGTCGCCGATCGCGAGCACGCGATGCTTCTCGATGGGCGCGCTCCGAGCCCGCTCGGCGAGCGTCAGCGCCCGATCATAAATCGGCTCGTGCGGTTTGCCGGCATAGATCACCGATCCGCCGAGTTCCTCATAGCGACGCGCGAGGGCTCCCGCGCATTGAATGAGAGTGTCGCCACGGTGGATCACGATGTCAGGATTGGCGCAGATCATCGCCATGCCGCGACGCGACATCGCCCGCAGTTCGGATTGATAGTCGTCGAGTGTTTCGGTCTCGTCGCTTCTAAGGCCGGTGCAGAGCACGTATTGTGCCTCTTCAAGCGAAACGAGCCTCGGTCGGACGCCGTCCCGCTCCAGGGCGGCATCGAAAAGGGTGAGGTCGCGCTCCGGTCCGATGTGGAGGACCGTGCCGCCCTGCTGTTCCATCAACCCGATTGTGACGTCACCGGACGTGACCACGGCGTCGAACGCGTCGGGGGAAACGCCAAGCTTCAGCACTTGCCTTTCGATGGGTGGAGAGGGACGCGGCGCGTTGCTGATAAGAACGACCACGCCGCCCCGCCTCCGGAACGCCACAAGCGCATCCGAGGCTTGCGTGAAGGAGGCCAAGCCGTTGTGTAGTACGCCCCAGATATCGCACAGAATCGCGTCATAGCGATCCGAGATCTCGCGGAGCCCGGCAATTTGTCTGATGATCTGCGCCCGTTCTCGCTCCATCGCGGGCTCGGCTAGGGGAGGCCCGCATCCCTGTCAAGGCAGGTACCCTTTCACCGAAGCGCTCCGCTCCGTCCTGCTGCTTGACGGCGGTCGGGTTGGTTCCTAGCTATTGAGCGCGGCAAGCACGCCGTCTTCGAGGACGCCATGTCAGCACCGGCCAAAGTCACGGACGCGAGTTTCGAGACCGACGTTATCAAATCCGAGGAGCCCGTCGTCGTCGACTTCTGGGCGGAATGGTGCGGGCCCTGCCGCATGATTGCGCCGGCGCTTGAAGAGATCGCCACCGAAATGAACGGCAAAGTGAAAATCGCCAAGCTGAATGTCGACGAGAATCCGGGCATTGCCAGCAAATATGGCATCCGGTCGATCCCGACACTGATGGTGTTCAAAGGCGGCAAGCAGGTCGCCACCAAGACCGGGGCCGGTCCGAAGAGCGAATTGTCTCGTTGGATCAGCGCTGCGGTTTAAGCTCTCGGCCGAACGGCGAAGGCTAAACCGGAATACGCACCGCTGCCCTCAGGCCACCCATCGGGCTGTCGGAAAGCGTGATGTCGCCTCCGTGGGAGCGAGCGATGTCGCGTGCGATGGCGAGCCCTAGGCCTGAGCCGCCCTCGTCCTGATTGCGTGCTTCGTCCAGGCGATAAAACGGGCGGAAGACATCCTCGCGATAATCGGGGGCAATGCCTGCGCCGTCATCGTCGACGACGATCGACACAAACTGAGCTTCGCGCGTGGCGGAGACGCGGACGTTATCCGCGTGACGCTGTGCGTTGGCCACGAGATTGCCGACGCAGCGTTTCATCGCCATCGGCCTTATCGGTATGTCGAGATCCCCCTGGATCTCCACACCGAGGTTCGCCCCATGTCGCTCGGAGGCGGCCCGCAAGTCTTCGAGGATCGATCCAACATTGATTCGGGCAGTTGCTTCGCCCGTGTCGCCGCGCGCGAAGGCGAGATAGCCTTCCAGCATCTGCCCCATCTCATCAACGTCTCTCTGCAAAAACTCGCTATCGGCGGAATTGTCGAGCAGCGCCAACGACAATTTGAAGCGGGTTAGCATCGTGCGCAGATCGTGGCTCACGCCGTTAAGCATTGCAGTGCGCTGTTCAGTTGCGCGCTCAACTCGCCTTTTCATCTCGATAAAAGCATGCCCTGCCTGTCGGACCTCGCGCGCGCCATGCGGACTGAAGTCGAGGTTTCTCCCCTTGCCAAAATCCTCCGCTGCCTGAGCCAGGCGTAAGATGGGTCGAATCTGATTTCGGAGAAAAATGATCGCGACCGTCAGAAGGACGATCATCGCGCCCAGCATCCAGAGCACAAAAATGTGGGCGTTCGCTTCATAGGCAAGGGCGCGGCGGGTGACCAAGCGGAGCACCCGATCCCCGAGATCGATCCGGATCTCCATTAAGCCCGACCGGCCGATGGTGTCGATCCAAAAAGGCTGTGTGATCTGCTTCCTGATTTCCTTCGGAAGGGTGCGGGTGAGCGGGTCCAATGCGCCGTAGAAAGAGCGAGGCATGACGGGCGGCAAAGGACCCGCGGGGAGCAATGACGCGTCCATGCGAAACCGTTCGGACGCTAGATTCACGAGATAAACACCGTCCTGCCCCGGCGCGAGCCTCTGGTAGAGGTCGGTCAAGGCTCCAATGTCGCGCGCCACCGCGTCAGAGAGCCTGCGGGCCACCAGATCCCACTGATGCTGCATGAATACGAAGGTCACCGCGCTTTGAAGCAGGACCATTGGCAGGATCACGATGAGGAGCGAGCGCTTATAAAGGCCCTTCGGCAGCACCTCCGCGAGGCGGCGCGTCCCGCGCCGCCAAAGCATGCGAGTTTGCGCCATGAGTCGCAGCTTGTGGAATCCGAGCCGCTCGCTCATCGGTCAGCGACTAGCCGATATCCCGCTCCTCGCGCCGTTTGCAGGTATACCGGATTGGTCGGATCTTGCTCGATCTTGCGCCGCAGTCGATTGACCAGGACGTCGACTGTGCGCTCCTGAGCGGCGCCCCCCGATCCCGACAGCGCTTCGCGAGATACGATCGCGCCGGGGTTTGCGCTCAGCAAGCGTAGCATCTCCCGCTCGCGCTCCGTAATGCGGACTGGATCGTCTCCAGCGCGGAGTTCCCCGCGCTCGAGCGAAAACACGAAGCGTCCGAAGCGGATGACGCCGGTCTCCAGGGCGCTGGCCGGGGGAGCCCGGGTTCGCCGAAGCACCGAGCCGATTCTGAGCAGCAGCTCCCGCGGCTCAAATGGCTTTGCGAGATAGTCGTCGACGCCAATTTCGAGGCCACGCACGCGATCCTGCGGATCGCCCCGAGCCGTCAACATCAAAATCGGCACCTGAGATCGCGTCCGCAAATCCGCAGCGAAATCGAACCCGTTCTCGACCGGCATCATGACGTCGAGCACAATGATGTCGAAGGCCAACCCGTCCAGAAAAACGCGCGCCTTGGCGGCCGTGGGAGCAACAGTGACGCGATGGCCATGCTTGACCAGGTAACTGGACAACAAAGCGCGAAGCCGCCGATCGTCGTCGACGACGAGGACATGTGCGGCGTCGTCCGCCAGCGAGGTCGGTGTCGAGTTCACCGCGCGTGGCCCGCCCACTTGGTCGGCTCCAGGCGGCCGCCAGCCTCGCTTGACGCCTTCTGAGGGTCGATCATCGCTTTGAGAAAGGCTTGCGCCGATGGAAGACCCCGATCGCCCAATTGGTCCAACGCCAAGGCGAACCGGCGCGTTTGAACTAGGGCTAGCTTGAGCGCCAGCCGCTCGCCGTCTGGCGTCGCATAGAGTTGCCGACGGCGACGATCAAGCGCCCCAGCTTGGATCTCAACGAAGTTCTTATCGACCAGTTCTCGCAAGACGCGATTGAGGCTCTGCTTCGTGATCCGCAATATCTCCAAAAGTTCGGCAATTGTGAGTCCCGGCCGTCGACTTACAAAATACAGAACTCGATGGTGAGCGCGCCCGAAACCATAAGCTTCCAGGAGCCGATCAGCGTCTCCCACAAAATCTCGATAAGCGAAAAAGAACTGTTCGATCAGTTCATACATTGGCTCCTGGCCACGCAACTGCGTGGTCAGACCGGGTTTGGAAACATCAGATGACATCGATGAGTCTATTAGGTCAGCAATGTTGACATACTTCGGCCCTCTTGCTATCGTAGTGACCATCAGCGACGCGATCCATGTAACGCCAAACGCCGAGAATCCAAACCGGCTCGGTACGAACTGAGGAAACCGCCATGGCCGCCGAGACTTTTGATAATCGTGATGGTTGGATCTGGCTGGACGGCCATTTGGTCCACTGGCGCGAGGCCAAGGTGCATGTTCTGACCCACGCGCTGCACTATGCGAGCGCCGTGTTCGAGGGTGAGCGCGCCTATGGCGGGCGTATTTTCAAATCGACGGAGCATTCCCGGCGCCTTAGGGAGTCCGGCCAAATTCTGGACTTTGAGGTGCCTTGGAGCGTCGCGGACATTGATGCGGCCAAGGCCGAGGTGCTGAAGCGAAACCATCTCGCCGATGCTTATGTTCGGGCGATCGCCTGGCGGGGCTCCGAAATGATGGGGGTGGCGGCGCAGCATAACAAAATTCACTTAGGAATCGCCGTGTGGGAGTGGCCGAGCTATTTCGACCCTGCCCAGCGGATGAAAGGCATTCGGCTCGATATCGCCGAGTATCGGCGACCCGATCCCGCGACCGCTCCCGCCTTGGCGAAGGCGGCCGGCCTCTACATGATCTGCACCATATCCAAGCACCGCGCCGAGCGTCGCGGATATGCCGACGCTTTGATGTTCGACTGGCAGGGCCGGGTGGCGGAGTGCACCGGCGCCAATGTCTTTTTCGTCAAGAACGGAGTGATTCACACGCCAATCGCCGACTGCTTCCTGGCCGGCATCACCCGAGCGACGGTTATCGATCTCGCGCGCAAACGTGGGTTTGAAGTCACCGAGCGGCGAATCCTGCCTGCCGATCTCGGCGAGTTTGATGAATGCTTCATCACTGGGACGGCGGCCGAAGTAACGCCGGTCGGCGAGATCGGTCCGCACCATTACAAGCCGGCGGCGATAACTGCTGCGCTCATCGACGCCTATAGCGAGGAAGTGAAGCCGCGGACGAAGGCTGCCTGAGATTGACGCAAGGACGCAGTTGAGGAGCGGCGCTCACGCCGCTCAGCTCAGCTAGCCCTCTGCGGCCACGAAACTGTCCATCACCAGTTTTCGGCCCGCCTTATCGAAATCGACCGTCAGCTTCGAGCCGTCTACGGCGACCACGGCGCCAGGGCCGAACTTGTTGTGAAACACCCGCGATCCTGCGTGGAAGGTCGAGCTCGGAGCGTCCTGTCGGTGAACGAAGCCTTCGAACGTCGGGCTTGACGGCCGCGGCGCACGGGGACCCGCCTCGCCCCACTCGCGCTGACGCGCCTCGGCGCGACGCCAACCCGGCGTGTCATAGCGCGAAGCAAATCCTTTGATGTGGCCTGTCGGCAGCCAGGAATCGGTGGTGCGGTCCCCCGATCCGACGAACGCGTCGAATTCGACATGGTCAGCGGGCAATTCCTGGATGAATCGGGAAGGCAATGAGGCCTGCCACAGACCACGCACGCGCCGGTTGAGGGCGTAATAGATCCGCGCCTGCCGTCGCGCTCGGGTCAGGCCGACATAGGCCAGCCGTCGCTCCTCCTCGAGCCCGGCCAAACCACTGTCATCGAGCGAGCGTTGATTCGGAAACAGACCCTCCTCCCAACCTGGCAGGAAGACGAGATCGAACTCGAGCCCCTTCGCCGCATGAAGGGTCATGATCGAAACGCGCTCGCCCTGCTCGCCGCTATCGACGTCCATGACTAATGATATGTGCTCCAGAAAGGCGCCTAGTTCCGGAAACTCGCCCATCGAACGGACGAGTTCCTTCAGGTTGTCGAGTCGTCCGGCCGCATCGGGCGTGC
Organism: uncultured Alphaproteobacteria bacterium; assembly: GCA_963836695.1. Classification (GTDB taxonomy): domain Bacteria; phylum Pseudomonadota; class Alphaproteobacteria; order Rhizobiales; family Beijerinckiaceae; genus Roseiarcus. The sequence continues at coordinate 40,889 of CAWIKX010000016.1, read as the reverse complement.
GCTCCGCCTTCCACATGTCGATGTAGCCACTCTCCTCGAGAACGAGCTGCGCCAGCTCTTCATGGGGGATCTGTTCGGACTGCCTTCGCCAGCGGTCGAAATCGTCGAGCAGGCTCCTTAGCGTTTGTCGGGGACGGGGTTTGAGGTCCTCAGTTTCGACGAGCGCACGGGCCGCGCGCGTCAGGGACAGGCCGGCTCGCCTGCCATAATCATGCAAGATCGCCAGTGTCGCATCGCCGAGGCCGCGCTTCGGCTGATTGTAAATGCGCTCGAAGGCGAGGTCGTCATCGGGCTGAGCGATGCAGCGAAGATAGGCCAAGGCGTCGCGTATTTCCGCCCGCTCGTAGAATCGCGGGCCGCCGATGACCTTGTAGGGCAGCCCTAGCGCGATAAACCGCTCCTCGAATTCCCGCATTTGAAAGGAGGCGCGAACGAGGATGGCGATGTCGTCAAGGGAACCGCCCTTATGTTGGGCCGCTTCGATCTCCTCGCCGACAAGCCTCGCCTCCTCCTGGCTGTCCGACCCTTCAGCGATCTTTGGTCGATCCCCAAGCGGTTTGTCGGTGAACAGCGTCTTTCCCAGGCGGCCGCGATTGTGCGCGATCAGTCCTGAAGCCACCGCGAGGATGTGCCCAGTCGATCGATAGTTGCGCTCGAGCCGGATCACCTTGGCGCCGGGAAAATCCTTCTCGAAGCGAAGGATGTTTTCGACATCGGCCCCACGCCAGGCATAGATCGACTGATCGTCGTCGCCGACACAACACAAATTGCCGTTGGCCTGGGCGATGAGCCGGAGAAACAGATACTGGACGACGTTGGTGTCCTGGTACTCGTCAACCAGGATGTAACGGAAGCGCCGGCGGAAGGTGTTGAGAACATCACTGTGTTCGCGCAATAGCCGCAACGGCTCGAGCAAGAGATCGCCGAAATCCGTCGCGTTGAGGGCTTTCAACCGTTCCTGATAATTCGCGTACAACAGGGCGCTTTTGCCGCCTGCGAACGCCGCCGCCTCACTCGCCGGCACGCTTTTCGGATCGACGCCGCGATTCTTCCACCCATCGATGAGATTAGCGAGAGCCCGCGCCGGCCAGCGTTTGTCATCCAGATTTTCCGCCTGCAGAAGCTGCTTGAGCAGGCGCAGCTGGTCGTCGGTGTCGAGAATGGTGAAATTTGGCCTCAAGCCCACGAGTTCGGCATGCATGCGCAGGATCTTGGCGCCGATCGAATGGAACGTGCCGAGCCACGGCATCGCCTGCTCGGAACCCGAGAACACGGCGACTCGCTGACGCATCTCTCGCGCGGCCTTGTTGGTGAATGTCACCGCCAGGATCTCATGCGCACGCGCTCGGCCTGTCGAAACGATATGCGCGATGCGAGTTGTCAGGACGCGAGTTTTCCCAACGCCCGCGCCGGCAAGAATGAGAACGGGGCCGTCGAGCGACTCGACCCCCCGCCGTTGCTCGTCGTTCAACCCATCGAAGTAGGAGGGATCAGCGTCGTGCGGACGGCGGACGAGCGCCGCTGGGCGAGGCGCTTCATGCGACGCAGGCGAGGCGACCGCCGGTTCAGATGCGTCTGAGCGTTGCGACATGGAACCGAATCATGGGCCTAGGGGCGAAAGGGTGCAACCCGAAATGCGTAAGCCGGGAGCGCCCATCCACTTCACACGTCCAGGTTCGCCACGTTGAGCGCATTGTCCTGGATGAACTCGCGCCGGGGCTCGACGATATCGCCCATGAGCTTGACGAAGATGTCGTCAGCCTCGTCGACCTCGCGGATCTTGACTTGCAGAAGCGTGCGGGCTTCGCGATCAAGGGTGGTCTCCCACAGCTGGTCCTTGTTCATCTCGCCCAAGCCTTTATAGCGCTGGAAAGCGACGCCCTTGCGCCCAGCCGCGTTGACCGCCTCGAGCAGTTCCGAGGGACCGGAGACGATCGTCGTGTCGCCGCGGCGCGCAAACGTGCCTGGCTCGGCGAAGGCTTCACTGAGCGGCCGCGCATGCTCGTCGAGACGCCGCGCGTCGGCAGAAGCGAGCAGGCCCGCGTCGAGCCCAGCCGCCTGCCTGACACCGCGAACGTCGCGCGTCAGGATATAGCCGTTCGCCTCGAGCCGGGCGCTCCAGCTGCGCTCGGTCTCCTCGGCAATCGCATTCATGCGTTCGGCAAGCAGCCGCGCTCGCGGCTCGCCTTCTGGATCGTCGGCGCTGCTCAAAGGGCGGAGCGCGCCGGAGAGCGCCGCCTGTTCGGCCAGGGCGCGGTTATAGCGCGAGTGCAGGCCGTCGAGCTGTCGGCGCAGCGCCCGCGCCTCTTCGACAAGCGCGCGTAAGTCGGCGCCGGCGCGTGCTTCACCGTTGGCCAAGGTCAGCGTCGCGCCGTCGAGCCCCGCGTCGACGAGATAATCCTCGAGCGCCCGCTCGTCCTTGAGATATTGCTCCGATTGGCCGCGCTTGACCTTAAACAGCGGTGGTTGCGCGATGAAGAGATGTCCCGCCTCGATGATTGCGCGCATCTGCCGGAAGAAAAAAGTCAAGAGGAGGGTACGGATGTGCGAACCGTCAACGTCCGCGTCGGTCATGATGATGATCTTGTGGTAGCGCAGCTTATCGATGTTGAAGTCGTCACGCCCAATGCCCGCCCCGAGCGCGGTGATCAGGGTGCCGATCTGTTCGCTTCCCAGCATTTTGTCGAAGCGAGCGCGCTCCACGTTGAGGATCTTGCCGCGCAACGGCAGCACTGCCTGAAATTCGCGGTTGCGGCCTTGCTTTGCGGTCCCACCAGCGGAATCGCCCTCGACGATGAAGATCTCCGACTTGGCCGGGTCCCGCTCCTGACAGTCGGCGAGCTTGCCGGGCAGGCTCGCGATGTCGAGCGCGCCCTTGCGGCGGGTAAGCTCGCGCGCCTTGCGCGCCGCTTCGCGCGCTTGCGCCGCCTCGACCACCTTGCCGACGACGATCCGCGCCTCCTGCGGATGCTCCTCGAACCATTGCGACAAGAGCTCGTTGACCAGACCTTCGACGACCGGGCGCACCTCGGAGGAGACTAGCTTGTCCTTGGTCTGGGACGAGAATTTCGGATCCGGGCACTTGATGCTGAGCACGCAAGTCAGGCCCTCGCGGGTGTCCTCGCCCGAAAGATCAACCTTTTCCTTCTTGAGCAATCCCGAGCTCTCGGCGTAGCCCACTAACTGGCGCGTGAGCCCGCTGCGCAAACCGATGAGATGCGTGCCGCCGTCGCGCTGAGGAATGTTGTTGGTGAACGGCAGCACGTTCTCGTGGTAGCTGTCGTTCCACCACAAGGCGACCTCGACGCCGATGGCGTCGCGCTCGCCCTTGATGAGGATAGGCTTATCGATCAACGCAGTCTTGGCGCGGTCGAGGTAGCGGACGAAGGCTTCGAGGCCACCATCGTAGAAAAGTTCCTCGCGCTTTGGCTCGGCATGGCGCAGATCGGTCAGATACGAACTCGTACGCCTGAATTCAGGAACGCCAACTCACGGAGTTGATGCTCGATGGTCGCATAATCGAACTCGACCATGGTGAAGGTTCCGGGCGACGGGGTGAACGTGACCTCGGTGCCCCGCTTCGGCTTGCCGTCTATAATTGGAGCCGGTCCGACCACCTTGAGCGGCGCGACCGTCTCGCCATGCGCGAATTCGACGAAATGTTCCTTGCCGTCGAGCCAGACGCGCAGCACGAGTTTCGTCGACAACGCGTTGACGACCGACACCCCGACGCCATGCAGGCCACCGGAAACCTTATAGGAGTTCTGGTCAAATTTACCGCCCGCGTGCAGCTGCGTCATGATGACTTCCGCGGCCGACACGCCCTCCTCCTCGTGGATGCCGGTCGGAATGCCGCGTCCATCGTCGGTGACGGTGCATGAGCCATCGGCGTTCAGGGTCACGGTGACGAGCTTCGCGTGGCCGGCAAGCGCCTCGTCGATGGCGTTGTCGACCACTTCGTAGATCATGTGATGGAGGCCGGAGCCGTCGTCGGTGTCGCCGATATACATACCCGGCCGCTTGCGCACGGCGTCCAGACCGCGGAGCACCTTGATCGAATCCGCGCCATAGCTGTCAGCGGCCACAATCTCGGCGGCCAGGTCCTTGCCTTCTTCCAAACTCGAAGCCTTGTTCTGCGACTGATTCACGCGACCCCCCGGTGCGCGATTCGAACCGCCGCCACCCTAGCCTGCCCTGACCGCAAATGCACTGTTTGTGCGGCTTGGCGGAGCCTTTTCAAGATTCGCGGCGACCATACAATATATCGGCGTTCAAAGCGATTTTTCCAGTAGCGGGGGGGCAGCCTGCGTTCATCCCGCCTGAGCAGCGGCAAGTTCGGTCCGCGCCGCCGAGCGCAGAATCGTCTGATCGCTGGAGATGGTGCAAAGGCGATAGCCGAGCGCCTGCATCGCCCGTGCGTCGGCGCCGTCGAAGCAGAACATTGCAGCATATTTTCCGTGCGCCTTGGCGCGTTCAACGACGCGTGCTGCCTCAGCCATAACCTGCGCGCCGCGCGGCTCGACGGCGCGCCCATTGCTCAGTGCGATCGAAAGATCCGATGGCCCGACGTACACGCCATCCAAGCCTTCGACGCTCAGAATGTCGTCAAGCGCGTCAAGCGCGGTCCGGGTCTCGATCATCGCGATCGCCTGTGTCATCACATTGGCCGCCTTCAGGTAGGCGGGCGCGTCCAGGCCGCTGAGCGGCAGCGCGGCGCGCGGGCCCCAGGAACGGAGGCCGAGTGGCGGGAATTTGACGGCCTCGACCAAACGTCGCGCATCCGCGCCGCTGTCGATCATGGGCGCGAGAATTCCGCAGGCCCCAGCGTCCATGAGCTGGCTGGCCAGGGCGAATGCACCGATAGGCACGCGGGCGATTGTTGGTTTGCCGGCCAGCGCCACTCGCAAAATGGAGCGCATGGCGCCGCCGTAGTCGATCGCTCCATGTTGCATGTCGAGCACAACGGCGTCGAACGCCTCCCGAGCAAGCCACTCGGCGACGGCCGGCTCGTTTACAGTGACCCACGCGCACAAAGCTTGGCCTTCGCCCGCCAAGCGCTCGCCAAGCTTCCCCAGTACAGACTCGCTCATTCCCGCTCCATCAAAGGGTACGACGCCATTGTCAGGCGATCCTTGTTAACCGCCAGCTAACCACAAACTCGACCTTTGCTTTAGAGGCCTTCATTACGCCGAGTTCATTTGAAATTCATCTGGCGAGCCGTCAAAGTTGATGACGGAACGAGGAGGGCAATCGTGATGAATCGCACGCTGGTTGCAGCTCTCGCCGCAATTCTTGTCGCCGCCCCTGTTTTTGCGATTGCTGCGACGGGCGACCAGTACGCCTCGCCGGCCGAGCGCATGCAGCAATGGGCGGCAGACCGCGAGACGATGCTTGACGCCAAGCTTGCCGGCATGAAGGCGGGCCTTGGATTGACAGCCGATCAGGAGAAGCGTTGGACCCCGTTCGAGGCAGCGGTCAGGACCGCAGATAAGTCCCGCATGGACGCCATGGGCCAGATGCTGCGGATGCGTGAGCAGGGCGAGCGCATGTCGCCCGTCGACCATCTTGACGCCATGGCCGAGCGCATGTCGCAGGGCGCCGCCAACATCAAAAAGATCGCCGAGGCCGCCAAGCCCCTATACGATTCGCTCGACGCGTCGCAGAAGCACAAGTTTGGCATGCTTGGTCGCATGCTGATGCCGGAGCGGTCCCTGTTCGCCATGGAGATGATGCATCGTCACATGGGCGAACACGATCGCGACGGCGCCGAGTAGTCCCGGGCTCGTTCAGACCCCGGGGAAAAGGAGACGCGGCCGCCCCCCTCGGCCGCGTCTTCTGCTTTTTAAGCGACCTCGCCGTCCGCATTGATCAGCAGGGAAGGCCGGCGGCGAGGACGCGGTCCAAACCGGCGAGATCCTGGTAGAGAGCGACGGCGGAAAAACCACATTGGTTCGCGATCACGGTCACGTCGGCGGCTTGGCCCGCACCCAGTTCTGCGAGCAGCCAGCCGTCCGGAGCAAGCAAACGCCTCGCTTCCGGCAGGATTTGCCGATGGGCGGCGAGCCCGTCACTCCCGCCGTCCAGCGCAAGCCAGGGATCGAAATCGCGGACCTCGCGCGGCAGCCCTGGGAGATCCGCCGTGGGGATATAAGGCGGATTGGATACGATCAGGTCAAACGGCCCGTCGAGGCCCCGCGTCCAGTCGCCAACCTGAATTTCGCATCTCGAAGACAGGCCGCAAGCCTTGAGGTTGGCCCGCGCCACGTCGGCTGCGTCGGCTGAAAGGTCGACGCCAACGCCACGCGCGGCGCCGAATTCGGTCAATAGCGCGCAGAGCAGCGCTCCGGAGCCAATACCTAGATCGAGCGTGCGCAACGCCTCGGCGCGACGACCGCTCAGAATCGAGAGCGCAGCTTCGATAATCGTTTCTGTTTCGGGACGCGGATCCAGGACATCCAGGGTGATTGCGAGGGAGAGACCCCAGAATTCGCGTTTGCCGACAATCCTCGACAAGGGCTCTCCGCCCGCCCGCCGAGCAGCGACCTCCCGCACCCTGGACGCCGCCGAACCAAGCGGCTCGAGCGGGTCGACGATCAATGCGACGGGTGAGAGGCCCGAGGCGGCGCAGAGACTGACACGCGCTTCCCGCGCCGGGTTTTCAAGTCCGCCAATTCTAAAAGCTTGCTCAAGGCTCACCAGAGCTTCAGAGCGAGCGGTCGACGCCTCAAGAACGAGGCGGCTAATCAAGTAACCTGGCCGTGGCAGTGTTTGAATTTCTTGCCGGACCCGCACGGGCACGATTCGTTTCGACCGACGCGGCCCCATGTCGCAGGATTTTTCGGGTCGCGATCGACCACGTCCACCGCTGACGGCGCCGCCAAAAGACCTACGTCCGCCGCGGGCGGAAGAGAGGCAAACGAATATTCGTTCTCGCCGGTAGCAGGATCTATGTGCTGATATTGCATGGGGGGCGGCTCCGGCTCGGGCTGCTGGAACCGCACCTCAACCCGCGAGATTTGCGCGATGACGCCTTCATGCCACTGCGTGATCAACTCGCGGAACAGGTCGAAAGCTTCGGACTTGTACTCGTTCAAGGGATCGCGCTGCGCCATGCCGCGCCAGCCGATGACCTGGCGGAGGTGATCGAGCGTAACCAGATGGTCGCGCCATAAATGGTCGAGCGACTGCAGGATGACCTGCTTTTCAATATACCGCATGACCTCAGGCGTGTTGCGCTCAATGCGCTGCGTGTAGGCGTCCTCGGCCGCCTTGTGGAGCCTGGCCGCGACCTCTTCGTCAGCGATACCCTCCTCCTTGGCCCAATCGTCGACCGGAAGATCGAGGCTGAGCTTGCTCAGGACCTCGCTCTTCAGCCCCGCGATGTCCCAGGCCTCGGGATAAGCGTCGTGCGGGATATGCTTGGCGACGACGTCGTCGATCACGCCAGTCCGCATATCCTCGATCGTCGAATTCGAGTGATTCCGAGGCCATCATCCGGCGCCGGTCCTCGAATATGACCTTGCGCTGGTCGTTCATGACATTGTCGAATTTGAGAATGTTCTTGCGGATGTCGAAGTTGCGCGCCTCGACCTTTTGCTGCGCCTTCTCGAGCGCCTTGTTGATCCAGGGGTGAACGATCGCCTCGTCCTCCTTGAGGCCGAGGCGCTTGAGCATCGCGTCCATGCGCTCCGCTCCGAAAATGCGCATCAGATCGTCCTGCAAGGACAGGAAGAACTTCGACCGGCCCGGATCCCCCTGCCGGCCTCCCCGGCCGCGCAACTGATTGTCGATGCGGCGGCTTTCGTGCCGCTCGGTGCCGATGATGTAGAGCCCGCCGGCGTCGATCGCCTTCCGCTTGAACTCGGCCACTTCGACGCGAATCTCGGCTTCCTTTGTCGCGCGATCTTCCGGCGACGCGTTCGGATCGGTCTCCTGTGTGACCCGCATTTCGACATTGCCACCGAGCTGGATGTCGGTGCCGCGACCCGCCATGTTGGTGGCGACGGTGATCGCCCCCGGCACGCCCGCCTCAGCGACGATAAAGGCTTCCTGCTCATGGAAGCGCGCATTGAGCACCGCAAAGGTCTTCGCCGGTTTGCCTGAACGGGCGGCGGCGTAGAGCGGCTTCAGCGCGTCCGGTTGAGCGAAATCGATCTTCTTGTAGCCGCGCCGCTCCAGCACCTCAGCCAGCACCTCGGACTTCTCGATCGAAGTGGTGCCGACTAGCATCGGCTGCATCTTGGCGTTGGCGTCTTCGATCTCGCGCACGACCGCGCGCATTTTTTCCTCAGTGGTCCGATAGACCTCGTCATCCTCGTCGCTGCGCCTGATCGGCAGGTTGGTCGGAATCTCGACGACGACGAGCTTGTAGATTTCCGCGAACTCGTCGGCCTCCGTCGCGGCGGTGCCGGTCATTCCGGCAAGCTTCTTGTAAAGGCGGAAATAGTTTTGGAATGTGATCGAAGCCAGCGTGACGTTCTCAGGCTGAACGGTCACGCCCTCCTTCGCCTCGAGCGCCTGATGCAGCCCCTCGGAGTAGCGCCGCCCGGGCATCATGCGTCCGGTGAACTCGTCGACGATCACGACTTCGTCGTTGCGGACGATGTAGTCCTTGTCGCGTTGGAAGAGCTTGTGCGCCCGGGCCGCCTGATTGAGGTGGTGGACAAGCGTCGCGTTCGACGCCTCGTAGAGAGATCCTTCCTTCATTACCCCGGCCGAGCGCAGCAGGGCTTCAGCGTGCTCGTTCCCCGCGTCGGTCAGGTTGACCGTGCGTTGCTTCTCGTCGAGCTCGAACTCCTCGCGCTCAAGATGCGGTATGATCGCATTGACGGCAACGTAAAGACCGGAACGGTCTTCTGAGGGCCCCGAGATGATGAGCGGCGTACGCGCCTCGTCGACCAGGATCGAATCGACCTCGTCGACGATCGCAAAGGCATGGCCGCGTTGAACCATCTGCGCCATGTCGTACTTCATGTTGTCGCGCAGGTAGTCGAAGCCGAATTCGTTGTTCGTGCCGTAGGTGACGTCTGCAGCATAAGCTTGGCGGCGCTGATCGTCGTCGAGGCCGTGAACGATGACGCCGACGGTCATGCCGAGGAATTTGTAGATCTGGCCCATCCACTCGGAGTCGCGACTGGCGAGGTAGTCATTGACCGTGACGACGTGGACGCCCTCTCCGGCCAGCGCATTCAGGTAAACCGCGGTGGTGGCGACCAGCGTCTTGCCTTCGCCGGTGCGCATCTCGGCGATTGCGCCCTCATGCAGGACAAGGCCGCCGATGAGCTGAACATCGAAGTGGCGCTGCTTGAGGGTACGCTTGGCCGCCTCGCGCACGGCGGCGAAAGCCGGCGGAATGAGGTCGTCGAGCGCCTTGCCAGCCTTGAGCTCGGCGCGGAACTCTTCCGTCTTGGCGCGCAGTTGATCGTCGGTCAGGACCTCGAATTCGGGCTCGAGCGCGTTGATGGCCGCGACCGTGGGTCGATAGCCCTTGAGCCGGCGGTCGTTGGACGAGCCAAACACCCGCTTCATCACGGAGTCGAACTTAAGCGCGCCGAGCATCTTCGACCTTTCCTATCCGCCCGTCCGAAGCAGGTAACCCGCTTCTCTGCCCAGCCAAACGGGACCGGAGGCGGCGGGACGATGGCGGCAACAATAAAAAGCGCGAAAAAGGCTAAAATCGCCCATTTTCGCGCAGCTAAACGGAATTCTTGGTGAGATAGGAGGCGCGCTCCGCCTTGTCAATGATCGTGCGCCCCCACAAGGTGCGGCTCAGCGCTGGCATTTCGAACAGTAAAATGTGGAGCGCCCGGCCTGGGTGATCCTCTTGATGACCCCGCGGCAGCCCTCCCGCAGACACGGCGACCCTTCGCGATCGTAGACCTTGAAGACATGCTGAAAATAGCCGAGTTCCCCATTGGCCTGCCGGTGATCGCGCAACGTCGAGCCGCCCGCTTCGACCGCTTCCTCGAGCACCGCGCGAATAGCATCGGAAACGGCGGTCGCCGCCTTGGTAGGGGCGCCGCGCGCGTTCGCCAAAACGCTGGCCGGCCGCGTCGGCGCCAATCGCGCCCGGAAGAGGGCCTCGCAGACATAAATGTTGCCAAGCCCGGCGATGCGCTTCTGGTCGAGCAGAGCCGATTTCAGCGGCGCGCGCGAGCCGGCAAACAGCTTCGCGAGATGATCGGCGTCAAATTCGGGCGCGAGCGGCTCGACTCCAAGTCCACGCATGCGGGGATGGCGCTCCAGCGTCTCTGTCGGCTCGAGGTCCATGAAGCCGAAGCGTCGGGGATCGTTATAGGTGACGGTCCACCCGTTATCGAGGACGAGCACGACGTGATCGTGCTTGGGATCCTTTGACCGCGCGTGATGGAACTTGCCCTGCGTTGACGCCGCCGTCTTTTCAATGCGGAACGAGCCGGACATGCCCAAATGCGCGATGAGGGTCTCGCCGCCGTCCAACTCGAAGAGAAGGTATTTGGCCCGACGCTTGAGGTTGACGATGCGCTGGCCCGCGAGCCTTTTTGCGAAAGAAGGCGGAAAGGGAAAGCGGATGTCGGCCCGGCGCAACTCGACCTTGCCGATCCGGGCGCCGAGCATTGCGGGCTCAAGTCCCCGCCGCACGGTCTCGACTTCGGGCAGTTCCGGCATCGCGGGCTCAGCTCACGGAAAAAAGGCGGGTCTGGGCCTGCGGCGGCGCCAAAATCCTCACGATCATCCCGACTAGGTAAGGGTGTTTGTTCGCCGCCGCAATCGGCGTCCGGGCGTCCGCCCGCAAGTAAGCGTGAATAAACGCTAGTAAGTGGCGCATAAACGTTAGTAAACGATAGTAAAATAGCTAACGTTTACTAGCGTTTATTTTTGCGAATCGGGACTTTTCAATGGGTTACAGCCGATCCAGCTAAAGAGATTTCGCCACGCCATGCCTTCCGGCATCTGTCTCGAACAATCTCCGTTCCCCGCGTCCGACGTGGGACCGCGCTCCTGTGATGAGGAAACTCTAGCACACAGTTTTGGCTAAACACAAGCTTCTGCTATAAACAAAAATGCCCCGGTCTTTCTCACTCCCTCGAGCCCACGATGCTCCGGGCGTTCGGACCTAATGGATTTCCGGGTCCGGCGTCGCTCCGGCCCGCTCAAGAAAATCGAAGTCGCACCCCTCGTTCGCCTGGCTCACATGCTCGGAGAACAGACGGCCATAACCGCGCCCGTAGCGCGGCGGCGGCTTTTGCCAGGAAGCGCGACGGCGCTCGAGCTCCTCGTCGCTCACCTGGACGCTAAGGCGCCGGCCGGGAATGTCGAGCTCGATCACGTCGCCATCGCGCACCAGCGCGAGCGGGCCGCCGACAAAGGATTCCGGCGAGACATGCAGGACGCAGGCGCCGTAGCTCGTGCCGCTCATGCGCGCGTCGGAAACCCGGACCATGTCGCGCACCCCCTTAGCCAGCACTTTCTTCGGGATTGGCAATTGACCCCATTCCGGCATGCCCGGCGCGCCGACCGGCCCGGCGTGCTTGAGCACCAGGACCGAATTCTCATCGACGTCAAGGTCCGGATCGTCGATGCGAGCGGCCATGTCGTTATAGTCTTCGAACACCACCGCCTTTCCCGCATGCTTGTGCAAATGGGACTCAGCGGCGGGCGGCTTGATGATCGCGCCGTCGGGAGCAAGATTGCCGCGCAGCACCGCAAGGCTGTCCGATGAGACAAGCGGATTGTTGAGCGGCCGAATGACGTCTTCGTTGTAGATGACCGCGCCCTCGACATTCGCGCCGATCGTCGCTCCGTTCACCGTGCGCGCGCCGGTCTTCAGCCTGCCTCCGACGGCCAATTGCTTGAGCACCGCAGGCAAGCCGCCAGCGTAGAAAAAGTCCTCCATGAGATAGGCGCCAGACGGGCGGATGTTCGCGAGCAGCGGCGTCTCCCGCGCAATTCGGTCGAAAGCCTCCATGTCGAGCGCAAGACCGGCGCGGCGCGCAAGCGCGATCAGATGCACGACAGCGTTGGTCGATCCCCCGATCGCGAGCACCGCGGACACGGAATTGTGGATCGATTCCTGGGTGATCAGGTCGGAGGGCTTGAGATCCTCCCAGACCATCTCGACGATGCGCTTTCCCGTTCGCGCCGCCATCACGGCATGGCGCGAAGTCGGCCGCGGGGATCGAGGCCGCGCCCGGCAACGTCATGCCGAGCGCCTCGGCGGCGCTCGTCATCGTCGAGGCGGTGCCCATCGTCATGCAATGCCCGGGGGAGCGGGCGATGCCGTGCTCGATCTCCTCCCAGTCCTTCTCGGTGATCGTTCCGGCGCGCAATTCCGCCCAATATTTCCAGACGTCGCTGCCGGAGCCGAGCGCCGCGCCGCGCCAATTGCCGCGCAGCATCGGGCCTGCCGGCATGAAGATCGCCGGAAGGTTCATCGAGATCGCGCCCATGAGGAGCGCCGGCGTGGTCTTGTCGCAGCCGCCCATCAGCACCGCGCCGTCGGCGGGGTAGGAGCGCAAAGCCTCCTCCGCCTCCATCGCGAGGAAATTGCGATACATCATCGTCGTCGGCTTCTGGAACGGCTCGGATAGAGTCATCGCCGGCAATTCGACCGGGAAGCCGCCTGCCTCCCACACGCCGCGCTTCACCTCCTCGACCCGTTGCTTGAAGTGAGTGTGGCAGGCGTTGATGTCGCTCCAGGTGTTGATAATCGCGATCACCGGCTTGCCTGCGTAGTCGGAACGGTCGTAGCCCATCTGCGCGGTGCGCGAGCGATGGCCGAAAGAGCGCAGGTCGTTGACGCCGTACCAGCGATGGCTGCGTAAATCTTCCGGGCGCTTGCGGGCCATGGTCGAACTGTCCTTGTCTCAAGATTGTTTGCCAGGACACGAGCGTCGTCGGGCTCCGGCGCGCTCGTCCCTTCGTAGAGTTGGCGAACCATCTCGCAGGCGCGGACGCGGACCGTCAAGCTGTGCGCCCTACGAGCTCGCGCCTCGACCTCTTTCAGATCTTTCTGTTCTTCGCGTCCCAGTTGCGCTCGAGATTGGCGATCAGCGCCGGGCTGAAGTGACAATAGGCCTGCTCTCTCGCGTAAACAGAGGCGTAGCGCCGAAAGAGATCGAGCGGCTCCTGACCAATCCTGATGGCGCGACGGTTGCCGATCGCGCTGACGGCGCCGGCGCTGGTGAGCCCCTCGACGACGCGGTCGACCGCAGCGTCCATTTCGGCGGCGGGCGCGATCTCGTCGCAGATGAGGCGCCCGTCCGGGCTCGAGCACTCGAGTTTGCGCTCGTAGAGGATCGCTTGCCGCGCCAGGCGATCGCCGACGAAGCGCGGCAGGCGCAAATTCGAAAAGCCGGGATGATTCCTTCCTTGCGCGCGGGCAAGCTCAGGAACGCGTCAGACGCGGCGAGAATATAGTCCATGCACAGAAGCGTCTGGCAGTGACCACCAATGGCGAAAGTGTCCACCCCGGCGACCCATAATTTTTCCACGCCACGTCCCTTGACGTCGTCGGGAACGCTCTCCGGCATGGCGACGCCGCGTATGAGCTTGTGGACATAGCCGAGGTCGCGGATCATGAACCAGAGGTAGGGGATCTTACCCAGATAAAGATGGGTGAGATTGATGCCGGCGCCGAAAATGCGTTTGCCGCGGTATTTCTCATTGTCCACCGGCGCGCCGCGCATGACGGCGATCTCAGTCGTCCGGTCGAGGGTCGCGACGTCGACGGCGAGCTCGGTCTCGGCGAGAGTCGTGTCGTCCTCCGTGTTGAGGAAGCGCGGATTGACCGTGTCGAGATGAACGGCCTTGCCCTTGCGCGTGAGACGCGCCGCGCCGAGATTAAGCGAACCCCGCGAGGCGAATTCGGCCAGGAGCGCCGCGATCTCCGGCCGCGGCAGCAGCATCGCATGGCAAAGATGCTCGCCGATGCGCGGGCGGGCAAGAACATGCGCGAGGAACAGACCCTGATCGATCTCGACGCCGTCCTTGTCACGCTGCGGATGAGCCGCAGTGGCGCGGACTTCCTTCTGTGTCGGGACCAACCCAGGAGCGAGCGGGGCCGCGGCGTAGACGAGTTCGTCGATGCGGCGGAAAGTCGAACAGCGCTGGGTCAAGAGGTCGTAAACCTGTTCGACATGCGCGGCGAGGAACAATTCGCGAGACGTGCGCCCGTCCGACATGAGCGCGTCGGCAGCCGTCTGTTCGGCCTCGTTCCGCCGCGGCTTTGGCGGCAGCTTGCGAAGGAGAACCGCCGAGCGGCGCCAAAAGGCGCTGCAGTCGCGAGCGTCGGGTCCGTAGTCGCCGGTCATGACCGGAAAGGACTCCGACCATTCGCGCATTTCTTGCTCGGGCAAGCCGGCGGCGCGTAGTGGTCCCAGGACGGATTCAGGTGGCGAGGTCATGCTCGGGGCCTCTTGTCGATGACGCGCTTCGCCTTGCCAAGCGACCGCTCGATCTGACCCGGAGCGAGCACGCTCACTTTCGCGGATATGCCGATGCGCCCTTTCATCGCGTGCGCAAGCTTGTGGGCTGCCTGATCGCGCGCCTCACCGGATTCAACCGAGGTTCGGGCTTCGACCTGAACCTCGAGATCGTCCAGACGGCCGTTCCGGCTCAGAATGAGCTGATAGTGCGGCGACAGACCTGGGGTGCCCAGGATCAGCTCCTCGATCTGAGTTGGAAACACATTGACGCCGCGCACGATCATCATGTCGTCGGTCCGGCCCGAGATTTTTTCCATCCGTCGCATCGAGCGCGCCGTGCCAGGCAAGAGGCGCGTGAGATCACCAGTCCGATAGCGGACGACAGGCATCGCTTCCTTGGTGAGGGAGGTGAAAACGATCTCGCCGAAAGCGCCGTCGGGCAAGACGGCGCCGGTGACGGGATCGATGATCTCAGGGTAGAAATGGTCCTCCCAAATGTGGAGGCCGTCCTTGGTCTCCACGCATTCGCCGGCGACGCCGGGTCCAATCACTTCGGAGAGGCCATAACTGTCGAGCGCGTCCATATCGAAGGCGTCATCGAGCTCAGCGCGCATGGCGTTGGTCCAGGGCTCCGCGCCAAAACTGCCGAGCTTCAACGAGGAGCGCCGAGGGTCGAGCCCCTGGGCGCGGAACTCATCGACGAGGCACAACGCGTAGGACGGGGTCGCGAAAAGGATATCGGGGGCGAAATCGTTGATCAGCTGAACCTGCCTTTCCGTCATGCCCCCGGAAATTGGCACAAGCGCGCAGCCCAGCCGCTCGGCGCCATAGTGATAGCCGAGCCCGCCCGTGAATAAGCCATAGCCATAAGCGTTGTGCGCCATCATGCCTTTGCGTCCGCCGGCGGCGCGAATCGTCCTCGCCATGACCTCGCCCCACATCGCAAGATCGCTCAGCGTATAGCCGACCACCGTGGGCTTGCCGGTCGTGCCGGATGAGGCGTGGACGCGCGCGAGCTGATCTCTCGGAACGGCAAACAGGCCAAAGGGATAGTTCGCTCTCAGATCCGCCTTGGTGGTGAAAGGGAAGCGCTTGAGATCCTCAAGGGCGACAAAATCGCCGGGCTGAACGCCATGCTGATCGAACTTGGCGCGAACCGCGGCGACGGCGTCATAGACGCCGCGAAGCGTGGCCGAGAGCCGGCGCGTCTGGAGGGCGACGATCTCGTCACGGGAAGCCGTCTCGATCGGGTCGAGCAGGCTTTTGTCTGGCGCTTCACCCAGCCTCATGACTATCGCCTGACGTCAGCCCAGGCGGCGCCCATACGACACTCTGCCGATGCCGGCATATTTCCTCCCCATGCGCGCCGAATTCATCGAGCGCGAGCCTATCTCACAGGGCGCGGCCATCGCAGTCAAGCCAAAGCGCGGCGCCTGTGTGCGGCGGCCCGCTGCGAGCCAGCTATTGCGCCAGAAAGCTCAAGAGGGTCGCATTGAAGGGCTGTGTCGCCTCGAGATGGCCGAGATGGCCGACGCCCTCGAAGACCGTGACTCTCGCGTTCGCCATCCGCGCCGCCAGCGCCTGGGCAAGCGCGGCATTCTGCCCCATCCGAGGGCGCAATTCTGGCGGCGCGAACGGACGCCCCGGCGCATTGTGGTCGTTGGCGCCCATGATGAACAAGGTCGGCCGATCGATGAGTGGAATCTCGTGCACGACCGGCTGGGCATAGATCATCTGGTAGGAGGCGACGAACGACTTGAGCCAGCGAGGATATTCGCCGCTTTGCCTGATCTCTTCACGCAACCGGACGAGCGGCTCGATCGCGCTTGCCGGCAGGCTCAGCGCGTAGTTGGTCATCAATTGCTGGCGATAGCCGTCCGCGCTGAGCTCGCGTTCGCGTTTCGCGAGCTCTTCGTCC
The DNA here is from genome assembly GCA_963836695.1 of uncultured Alphaproteobacteria bacterium. GTDB lineage: Bacteria > Pseudomonadota > Alphaproteobacteria > Rhizobiales > Beijerinckiaceae > Roseiarcus. The sequence continues at coordinate 24,566 of CAWIKX010000016.1, read as the reverse complement.
GTCACTGGCGGGACATAAAAGCGATAGTCCTCAAGCCCAATTGGCGAATAAAGGACGAGGTGATCGATGCGGGCCCCATAAGCGCGCGCGAGGCGCACCGCCAGCATGCCCCCCATCGAATGCCCGACCAAGTCAAAATGGTCCACATGAAGGCTGTCAAGGAGCGCCATGGTGGCGCGCGCCATGTCGTCGAACTCATATGCGAAAGTGGGCTTGGACGACTTGCCGAAACCGATCTGGTCCGGGGCGATGACCCGATAACCGGCGCCGGTCAGCGCCTTGATGGTCGGCTCCCAGTAGCTCGAGGGGAAATTCCGCCCGTGCAGCAAGACGACGGCCCGGCCGTTGGACGGACCGTCCGGCGGCGCATCCATGTAGGCGAGACGTAAGTCCTCGCCATGAAGCGTGAGCGACATGAAATGGACGGGATAGGGATAGGGAAACCCCTCGAGCGCGATGCCCATCGCCTCGGCGCGCGCCGCCGTCGCAGCGAGCAGTACCAAGGCGATGCTCAGACAGCACGCGAGGGCGGGGCGGAGCGTCACGGCGAATCCCCAAGAGACTGGCTGCGTCATCGTGAAGACCGACTACGACCTGAATGACGACAACATCAAGGCGATCGACGAGCCTCGGCTCATCGTCGGAGCCGCCGCCGCCCGCAACTCCTTGGCGCCCGGTCGCGGCGCGGTGTAGGTTCTGTCGAAGCAAGCGCTGCGCGAGGCTCCATTTGCCGCGCAGCCGCGGGAGGACAATATGGTCGACATCACCAGGCGGCGGATCTTGCAATCTGGCGGCGCGGCCGGATTGCTGCTCATGCCGGGCGTCGCGCGAGCCGAGCCTGTCTGGAACGGTCCCGCGCCCGAATCCGGCGCCTCGATCCGCGTTTTGCGCTGGAAGCAATTCATCCAGGCGGAATTCGACAGCTTCGTCGCCAATAGCAAGAAGTTCAGCGAGAAGACCGGCGTCAAGGTGCGGGTGGACGCCGAGAGCTGGGACGATATCCGGCCGAAATCGGCGGTCGCCGCCAATGTGGGCGCCGGCCCCGACATCATCATGGGCACGCTCGACGATCCGTTCAAGTTCAAGCAAAAGCTGCTCGATCTCACCGATCTCGCGGAATATATCGGGGCCAAGTCCGGCGGCTGGTACCTGGTCGCGCGCAAATATGGAATGGACGGGAAGCGTTGGATCGCGCTGCCGCAGGGCGCGAGCGGCGGCTGCATGAACTATCGCATCGGCGCCATGCGCGCCGCCGGCTTCGATGAATTCCCGAAGGACACGGGCGGCTTTCTCAAGTTGTGCCAGGGGCTCAAAAAGGCAGGCAAACCGCCTGGCTTCGCTCTCGGTCACGCCACTGGCGACGCCAATGGTTGGGCCTTGTGGTGTTTATGGGCCTTCGGCGGCAAGACGGTCGACGACAAGAACAATGTCGCGATCGATTCGCCCGAGACGATCGCTGCCCTCGAATACGCCAAGCAGCTCTATGCAACCTATATCGACGGCGTGTTGTCCTGGCTCGATCCGAGTAACAATAAGGCCTTCCTCGCCGACCAGATCGGCCTGACGTTGAACGGCATATCGATCTACACCGTCGCAAAGAACTCGCCCGATCCGGCCTTGAAGGCGATCGCCGCGGACATGGACCACGCCAACATGCCGATCGGCCCAGTCGGGAAGCCGACCGAACAGCAGAACATCCTCAACACGTATGCCTATGCTTACACCAAGTATCCGAATGCGGTCCGCGAATATCTACGCTTCATGTGGGACAAGCCGCAGGTCGACATTTGGGAGACCCAGTCGAACGGATATATCGCGCCGCCCTTGCCGGCCTGGAACGACAATCCAGTCTGGACAGCTGATCCAAAGGTGACGCCCTTCCGCGACGTTCTGAAGTACGCGCTCGATGACGGCTATTCGGGCGACCTCGGGAACGCTTCGGCCTCCGTCATGGGCGACTTCGTGGTGGTCGACATGTTCGCCGAGGCCTGCACCGGGAACAAGTCGCCGAAGGCGGCGGCCCACGATGCGGCCGAGCGGGTGAAGCGGTACTACAGCGCGTAAGCTTAGGACGCGCTTCGCAGGTTCGAGTGCAAGCGCTCCAGCCGAACGCTTGCCACGATCGTGGCAAGTGCAAGCAAGCTGATTGAGACAAGGGAGGCAAGCATTCGCCGAGTTGACTTGTCCCCAGGCGACGGCCGAGGCGCTTGCCAATGGCTTCGTTGACGCCGGCGCAACGAACGGCGCCGGCGATCGAGGCGCGGCGCCGGTCCGTGCTTCGCCTGCTCGACGACCGCAACGTTCTCGGTCTTCTCATGATCGCGCCAGCAGCTTTGTTTCTGCTGGTGTTCCTCGCCTATCCGCTTGGGCTTGGTTTCTGGCTTGGGCTGACCGACGCCACGATTGGTCAGGCTGGCCGGTTTGTCGGCTTCGCCAACTTCGTCTCCCTGGCCCACGACCAGATCTTCTTGCTCTCGATCTTCAACACGACGCTCTATACGGTTGTGGCGAGCGCACTTAAATTTGGCTTAGGGCTTTACCTGGCGCTCTTGCTCAATCGCCGGATGGCGCTCAAGTCGATCATCCGCGCCGTGGTGCTGTTGCCGTTCGTCACGCCGACGGTGCTGTCGGCGATCGCCTTCTGGTGGCTTTACGATCCGCAGTTCTCGATCATCTCCTGGTCGCTGATCAAGCTCGGCTTCATCCACCAGTACATTGATTTTCTTGGCTCACCCTGGAACGCGCGCTGGTCGGTGATCGCCGCCAATGTCTGGCGCGGCATCCCGTTCGTGGCGATCACGCTGCTTGCTGGCTTGCAGACCATCTCGCCGTCGCTCTACGAAGCCGCGACGATCGACGGCGCCGGACCGTGGCAGCGATTTTGGCACGTCACCTTGCCGATGCTGTCGCCGATCATCGCCGTCGTCATGACCTTCTCCGTGCTGCTTACGTTCACCGACTTCCAGCTGATTTACGCGATCACCCGAGGGGGGCCGATCAACGCCACTCAACTGATGGCGACGCTTTCATTTCAGCGCGCCATCACAGAAGGACGACTGGGCGAGGGCGCGGCGATCGCCAACGCCATGGTGCCGTTTCTGCTGGGCGCCATCCTGTTCAGCTATTTCGGACTGCAGCGGCGAGGCTGGCAGCAAGGCGCGCGAGACTGACAATGACAGCCAGCAGCGACACCTCCGAAGGCATGGACTATCTTGAGCGGCTGCCGCGCCGGCTTGTCACGCTCCATCTCCCGCTCGCCGTCTTCCTCTTCGTCCTCTTGTTTCCATTCTACTGGATGACGACGACGACCTTTAAGCCCGACGACGAGCTTTACGACTACGCGCGCTTCAACCCCTTCTGGGTCCACCATCCGACGCTCGCACACATCGAGAAGCTGTTTTTCGAGACGAGCTATCCCTCCTGGCTCATCAACACGATGATCATCTCGGTGGCCTCGACGGTCATTTCGTTGTTTTGCAGCGTCTGCGCGGCTTATGCGATCGAACGCCTGCGGTTCTCCGGCGCGCGCTATGTCGGGCTCGCAATCTTTCTCGCTTATCTCGTGCCGCCGAGCATCCTGTTCATCCCGCTCGCCGCGATCATCTTTAAGCTCGGCCTGTTCGACAGCGACTTGGCGTTGATCCTGACCTATCCGACCTTCCTCATTCCATTCTGCACCTGGCTCTTGATGGGATATTTCCGCACCATCCCCTACGAGCTTGAGGAATGCGCGATGATCGACGGCGCAACCCGGCTGCAAACCTTATGGAAGATCACGCTGCCGCTGGCGATCCCAGGCCTGATTTCAGCCGGCATTTTCGCCTTCACGCTGTCCTGGAACGAGTTTATTTACGCGCTGACCTTCATCTCGTCGTCGGAGAACAAGACCGTTCCGGTCGGCGCCATCACCGAACTGGTCGAAGGCGACGTCTATCATTGGGGTTCGCTGATGGCGGCGGCGCTATTCGGGTCGCTGCCGGTGGTGATCGTGTATTCGTTTTTCGTCGAATACTACGTCTCGAGCCTGACCGGAGCGGTCAAGGAATAGCGGCGACAAGCGGACAGACCCGATCCGAAGGGAGCGGTTTCCGGTCTCATTCGGTAAACCGGGCCGCGCGAACAATCCCGAGGCTTTCCCCCGCGCGGCCGAGCTTCGGCTACATCGCCATCGCGTCTTTCGTGCACTTCTTGACGAAAGAGGTCATTGCGGCGCCGTGCAAATTCTTGTCCTTCGCCTGGGACTCGCAGGTCGTCCTCTCGCACTTCGTCATGAAGCTGGTCTTGGCGGCGCCGGCGAGTTTCTTGTCGGTAGCCTGTGTCATACACGCGTCATCGGCGTAGGCGAGCGCCGGCGCCCCGGCGAGGCCCAGAGAGAGCGCGACCAGCGCGAGCGTCTTGGTCATTGATAAATCTCCCGAATCAGGCCGCCCCTTTGCGGCCATGAATTCAAGCATAACCACAGCGGCGCTCGGTGGCGAGGGGTGGGCCCGACCCCCGAAGCGCAAATTTGGCTCTGCTCGTATCGATTTTGAACGAAATGTTGCAAAAGGCTGAGCCTGGAGACCCTGCCCGAATCGGAATGGAGTGATGCGGCGCCTGACGTACCGGCTCTTGGTTTTGCTCGCCCTAGCGCTGCTGGCGCTGGGGGCCGCGGCGCGTTTTGCGCTCATTCACGTTCCCCTTCCCCCGCTCGCCCTCGTAGCGGCGGGCGCCGTACTGGGGTTGCTGCTCATTATCGCGAGGCTCCCGCTTGGCGCGCGGCGCCCTGTCGTGTTCCTCGTTACCCTTCTTCTACTGGCGGCTTTGACTGGCGGACTCGCCTATTTCCAGTTCTTCATCAAGCCCAACATCGTGAAGGGCTTCATCGCGGCCGCGTTCGCGCCGAAGCCGACAGCGGTGGCTGCCGAGGCGGTGAAAATGGAGAAATGGCCTCCCGAGCTGACGGCGATTGGAACGTTGCGCGCCTACCAGGGCGTCGCCATCGCGCCGCAGGCGGCCGGCGACGTGGCGGCGATCCACTTTAAGTCGGGCGATGACGTGGACACGGGGGCGCTGCTCATCAATATCGACGATTTGGTCGAGCAGGCCGATCTCGCCAACGGCCTCGCGCAATTGAAGAACGCCGAAGTGACGCTTACGCGCCAAAAGACGCTGGTCGTTCAAGGCAACACCCCGCAATCGACCGTGGACACCGCGCTTGCGACCCGCGACTCGGCTGCAGCGACCGTCGAGCGCACCCGTGCGGTCATCGCCCAGAAGGCGATCAAGGCGCCGTTCGCCGGCCGGCTTGGCCTGCGCAATGTCGATCTCGGGCAATATGTCGCGGTGGGAACGAGCCTCGTGACCCTGCAGCAGCTCGATCCGATCTACGCCGACTTTCCCGCCCCCGAGGAGGCTTTGCGCGCGCTTGCCGTCGGTCAGCAGGTCAGAATGACCGTCGACGCGATTCCCGGCCACAGTTTCGAGGGCAAGATCGAGGCGATCGACGCGCGCGTCAGCGCCGAATCGCGCAACGTCACCGCGCGCGCCGTGTTCGCCAATCCTGACCGCAAGCTTTTGCCCGGCATGTTCGCCAATCTCACGGTGACAACAGGAGAACCCGCTTCCGTGTTGACCGTGCCTCGAACAGCCATCGTTTACAGCCTCTATGGCGACAACGTTTTTGTGGTCAGAGCGGCCCCGCATGCGCGCGAACAAGGCGGGGTGAGCGACAAGGGCGGCGCGAGCGGCCTTATCGTCGAGCGACGTTTCGTTAAGGTCGGTCAGGCGCGCGGCGAGAGAATTGCGATCCAGGAGGGCTTAAGGGCTGGCGAGCGCGTGGTGACCGCAGGCCAGATCAAGCTGCAGGCCTATATGCCGGTCACAATCGACGAAACGGCGGCGCTTCCCGCGCCGGCCGAAACGCCTCGGCCGTGACGGATCGCCGATGAACGCCTTCACCGATCTCTTCATCCGCCGACCGGTGCTGGCGAGCGTCGTCAGCCTGCTCATTCTCTTGATCGGCGGAATGGCCGCCTTCCGCCTGCAAGTGCGTCAATTTCCCGAGACCTCGAACACCACGATCACCATCACCACCACCTATCCCGGCGCCTCGGCCGACGTCATCAAGGGATTCATCACGACCCCAATCGAGCAGGCGGTGGCGAGCGCCGAGGGAATCGACACGCTGGTCTCGACTTCCCAGCAGAACACCTCGACCATCACGCTCAATCTGCGTCTGGACGCCAATCCCGATCGAGCGATGGCCGACACCCTGGCCAAGGTCAATCAGGTACGCGGGCTTCTGCCGCGCGACGCAAACGACCCGGTGGTGGTCAAGCAGACGGGCCAAGGCTACGCGCTCATGTACCTGTCGTTCAACTCGGAGGTCATGAGCGCGTCTCAGATCACTGACTACTTGACCCGCGTCGTCCAGCCGCGTCTGCAGACCGTCGAGGGGGTCGCCAATGCTCAGATTCTCGGCGGCCAGACCTTCGCCATGCGCATTTGGCTCGATCCAACGCGCATGGCGTCCTTAGGGGTGACCGCCAACGACGTGCGCGCCGCGCTCGCCGCGAACAACTTCACCACCGCCGCCGGCGAGGTCAAAGGCGATTATACCCAGATCAGCGTCAACGCGCTAACCTCCCTCGACAGCGCCAAGGCATTTGGTCAGCTGGTGGTCACAGCGCACGGCGATGCGCTGGTCCGCCTCGGCGATGTTTCGAAAATAGAGCTCGGGCCCCAAAGCGTCGATTCCTCCTCGGTCTTCGACGGCCTCAAGGCGGTGTTCGTCGGCATCTATGGCACGCCCGAGGCCAATCCGCTGACCGTGATCGACGGGGTGCGCGCGATCATGCCTAGCATCCAGAGCCAGCTGCCAGCAGGCCTGCGGGCGACGGTCGCCTACGACTCGACCACCTTCATCCGCGCCTCGATCTACGAAGTTGCCAAGACGCTCGCCGAGGCGGCGGCGATCGTGATCGTGGTGATCTTCCTCTTTCTCGGCAATCTGCGTTCGACCTTCATTCCTATCGTCACGATCCCGCTGTCGCTTATCGGCGTGATGATCGCGTTGATGGCGCTCGGCTATTCGATCAATCTCCTGACCTTGCTTGCGCTCGTGCTCGGCATCGGTCTCGTGGTCGACGACGCGATCGTGGTCGTGGAGAACATCCACCGCCACATCGAGGAGGGCATGACGCCCTTCGACGCGGCGATCCGCGGCGCCCATGAGATCGCGCTGCCGATCATCGCCATGACCATTACGCTCGCCGCGGTTTACGCGCCGATCGGCTTCGTTTCCGGCGTGACCGGGGTTCTCTTTCGCGAATTCGCCTTCACCCTAGCGGGCGCCGTGATTGTCTCCGGCTTCATTGCCCTGACGCTGTCCCCCATGATGTGCTCGAAGCTCTTGAGCCGCGAGAAGAACGAAGGCTGGTTCGCGCGAAAACTCGATCACGCGTTCTTAAGCCTCCGCCGCGCCTATAAGCGCCGCCTCCATAGCTCGCTCAACTTCCGTGCTCTGACCCTGCTCATCCTGGTCGGCGTGCTGGCGCTCACCGCCGTCATGTACGTCTCGACCCCGCGTGAGCTCGCTCCGGAAGAGGATCAGGGCATCCTGCTTTCGCTGGTCAAGGCGCCGCAGATCGGCAACCTTGATTACACGGAGCAGGCGACGAAGCGGCTGTATGACGGGGTGCGCGGAACGCCGGAAATCTCGCATGTTTTCACCATCAACGGCTTCCCGAACGTCCGCAACGCTTTCGTCGGCTTGCTCCTCAAGCCCTGGGACGAGCGAAGCAAGAGCCAGAAACAGGTTCTGGCTGAGCTCAACCCCAAATTCCTTGCGGTGCCGCAGGCGCAGGTGCAGGCGTTCTCGCCTCCGGCGCTCCCTGGCTCGACCGGCGGCGCGCCGATGCAATTCGTCATGCGCACCACCGGCGACTATGCGACCCTGGCTGATGTCGCGCTCAAGATGCAGCAGGCGGCGAAAGAGAGCGGTCTCTTCCTATTCACTGACGTCGACCTCAAGTTCGATACACCGCAGCTCCAATTCAAGGTCGACGCCGACAAGGCGAACCGCATCGGCGTGAATATGTCCGATGTGGGAACGGCGCTCGCGACGATGCTGGGCGGCAACTATGTCAATCTGTTCAGCCTTTACGGCCGCAGCTACCAGGTCATCCCTCAGGCGCCGCGCGAATTCCGCTTCGACCCGGCCTGGCTGACCCGCTATCAGCTGCGCACTACCAACGGCGAGCTTGTGCCCCTCTCGGCGGTGGCGACGGTCTCGCAGAAGGTGCAGCCCAATGCGCTGACGAGCTTCCAGCAGCTCAACTCCGCCACCCTGTCGGGTGTGCCTTTCCCCGGCCGCACGCTCGGCGAAGCGCTCGATTTCCTGACTGCGAAATCGAAAGAGATCTTTCCGGAAGGCTACAGCTATGACTTCCAGGGCGATTCCCGCCAATACGAGCAGGAGGGCAATGCGCTCGTCTATGTGTTCGTGTTCGCGCTCATCGTCATCTATCTTGTGCTCGCGGCGCAATACGAGAGTTTCCGCGATCCGCTGATCATTCTCATCGCGTTGCCGACGGCCCTGTTCGGGGCTCTTTTGCCGCTCAATATCGGCGGCGTGCTAGGCTTCGCCAGCATCAACATCTATTCGCAGATCGGCCTCGTCACCCTGATCGGCCTCATCTCCAAGCACGGCATTCTGATGGTCGATTTCGCCAATCGCCTGCAGGAGACACGCGGCCATTCGCGACGCAGCGCAATCGAAGAGGCGGCCGCGGTGCGGTTAAGGCCTATTCTGATGACGACGGCTGCGATGGTGGTCGGCATGACGCCGCTCATCTTCGCCCACGGCGCGGGCGCCGTCTCGCGCTTCAATATCGGCGTCACCATTTTCTTCGGCATGGCGATCGGCACGTTGTTCACGCTTTTCGTCACGCCTGCGGTCTACACATTCCTCGCCCGCGACCACGCAGCTTTAGTGGCGAAAGAGAAGGCGCTTGGGCATCTCAAGACAGAAGAGGTCGAGGTCGGGTGAAGCGAAAAGCTTCTGGGTCTGCCCCGTCAGCCAAGCTCTTCGGCCCAAGCGTATGGCCTATCAGGCAGACCCGGAGATCGGACTCCTCGGCAATCTGATCTTGGCCAGGATCTCCTCCGCCTGGTCGGTTGTCCCCGCAACCGGAAAGTAGCCATCGACACTCAGATGCGCGAGCCCATGCACGAGGCCCCACGCCGCCATCGCTGCATGATTGTCGTTGAGCGGCCGCGGATCGATATCGGTGACGCCCCGCAGCAGCATAGCCTCAACTCCCGCGCTAGCGGCGTGGAGCGCTGGATATTTCGTCCGCTCGGCCAGAACAGGCCCAAACATCAGGCGAAAGAGGCCACGGTTCTGGTTGGCGAATTCGATATAAGCAAGACCCGTCCGGGTGAGGGGATTGGGGCCCCGGGTCGCGCGCTGCATCGCCGCGGCAAGCTCGCGGAATCCCTCCGCGGCGACAGAAGCGAGCAAATCTTCCTTGTTGGTGAAATGGCGATAGGCGGCCGTCGCTGACACCCCGACCCGCCGGGCTGTCTCGCGCAGCCCAACCGCCTGCAACCCGTTCTCGTCTAGGATCTGACGGGCCGCGGCCAAAAGCGCCGTTGGCAAATTCCCGTGTCGATAGGGTCGGGTGGAATGCATTCAGATCCTGCCTGTCCGTGTTCACGCTGTAAACGAACGGCGTTGGTCAAGGTTCCTATTGCCATTCCAAACTTGGATCTATTTGTTCGAGCCCTCCCTGGTGGCGCAGAAAAGCGATAATTGCTCCCAGCCCTTCTCCTCTTTTCATGTTTGCGAACACGAAGGGACGACCCTTGCGCATTCTGATCGCGTCCGTCGTCATCACGTCAAGCGAGGCGCCAACGTACGGAGCAAGATCGATTTTATTGATGACAAGCAGGTCCGAGCGGGTCACGCCCGGGCCGCCTTTGCGCGGGATTTTCTCGCCGCCGGAGACGTCGATGACATAGATCATGAGATCGGCGAGTTCAGGAGAGAAAGTCGCGGCAAGGTTGTCGCCTCCCGACTCGATGAGGATGAGATCGAGATCGTCGAACCGCTTGCTCATCTCCGCCACCGCCGCGAGGTTGATCGACGCGGCCTCATCGATCGCCGTATGCGGGCAGTCTCTGGTCTCGACGCCCATGATCCTCTCAGGCGGAAGCGCCCCCGCCTCGACCAGAATGCGCGCATCCTCCTTGGTGTAGATGTCGTTGGCGATAGCAGCGATACTGAGATCATCGCGCAGGCGCTTGCAAAGCTGCTCCACGAGCGCCGTCTTGCCGGAACCGACTGGGCCGCCGATCCCGACACGAAGAGGTTGCTTGCTTGCGCTCATGACCGGAACAATCTCGAATAGCGCGTTCCCCGACACACCGTTGCAATGTCGGAGCGGAACGCGCGGCCCCCGAGGTTAGAAAGGTCGCCCATCCGAGCCTCGCGCGCCAGATCCTGAATGCGCGGCAGCCCAGACGAAAAGGCGAAGGCGCCGACCGGGAACGTCGGCGAGCGCCAGCTCAGGAGCGGGGTCGCCGCGCCATCAGCCTCGCCGGCGCTCATGATCATGATCATGGTCGTGATGATGGGCGTGGGCGTGGTCGCGCCCATGGTCGTGGCTGTGGCGGTGAGAATCGGCGCCGCTGTCGGACTTCACATAAGCGCCGCCTTCCGGATTGAACGGCGCCTCGAGGGCGATCACTCGGGCGCCAAGCTCTTGAGCCAGCGCCTCGATGACGGGATCGCGCCGAATGCGCAGCGCCTTTGGCAATATTTCGGTTGGCAAATGGCGGTTGCCGAGCTGCAACGCGATGCGAATGAGAGCCATAGGGTCGGCGGCGCGGATTTCGGCCAGCGGTTCAGGTTCGGCGACCACTTCGACGGTTCGTCCGTCCTCGAGCCGCAAGCCATCGCCGCCGCGCAGCATTGTCGCCTCAGGGAGGTCGAGCAGGAATTCGAGCCCTCCGACCCCGGTCATGGTCACGTGATGGCCGTAGCGTTCATCAAAATCGAGCACCACCGTGTCGGCCGGAGAGCCAGACCAATGGCCGGCTGCAATGACTTTGTCAGCGCGGAGCATAATTGCCTTTCCGGCTGAACGGCCGCGTCCTGAGGGAGATGGGATTTCATTTTGAACGAGTTTGAATGAGAAGCGAAGCAAACGCCAGCCGGCCTGTAAGCCGGGTTCTGTATGGCCGGGGTTCATCACCCCGACGTGACGGCCATTCCTCTGGGACGCCCGTTGCCGGGCGCCTCGAGCAACCAACCCGAGCGGCATGGCCAACGGATAAGGCCTTGCGGCGCTCGAAAGCGCCGCGCGTCGCTCCTATTCGGTTTTGCTCCCGGCGGGGCTTGCCATGCCGCGGACGTTGCCGCCCGCGCGGTGCGCTCTTGCCGCACCCTTTCACCCTTGCCTTCCCGCTTGACGGCCTTGCAGCCAGCGATCCGGCGGTTTGCTTTCTGTGGCGCTTTCCCTGGGGTCGCCCCCGCCGGACGTTATCCGGCGCCGTATCCGTATGGAGCCCGGACTTTCCTCCGTTTTTTAGACGGCGGCCGTCCGGCCGACTGGCGAAGGACGCATATGGGGCGGGACCGAGGCAGGTCAAGCATAAATGAGGATTTTCAAGCCCCTGGCCGGGAACTAAAGGGCATGCATGTTCATTGAAGCCTTGCTTGAATTATGGGATTGTGGCGTTTACGCAGATGTTGCCGCTTCCGCCTCCTTGTTTTTGGTCTTAAGGACGTCGAGACGTGACGAGAGACTGGGGCCTTTGGGAATGAGACGGACGGGAGACCGCAACGAATGAAAAGAATTGTTGCTCTTTCGGCGGCGCTCGCCGCGGCGCTTTCCGCCTCGGCCTGCGAAACGCCGCAGCAGCAGAACGCCCTCATGGGCGGCGCGCTCGGGGCGGGCACCGGCGCTCTGATCGGCTCGGCGGTGTCGGGCGGCAGCGCCGGCGGCGCGCTGGCGGGCGCGGCCATCGGCGCAGGCTCTGGCGCACTGATCGGCTCGGCCGCGACGCCTCCGGGGTACGGGTACGGCGGGTACGGCGGGCCGCCACCCGGGGGATACTACGGCGGGCCGCCCCCCGCCGATGCGCCCAGTGGGCGTACGACTACAACGGTAATCGGGTTTGCACTGCGTTCTATTGAGCCTGTAGGGGAATCATGAAGAAAACTCTCGTTCTTGCGCTTGCTTTCGCCGGCGCGCTGTCCGTCTCGGGCTGCTACACACCGCAACAGCAGACAGGCACACTGGCTGGCGGAGCGATTGGCGCCGGCACGGGCGCGCTGATCGGTTCAGCGGTTTCGGGCGGCAGCGCCGGCGGGGCGATTGCTGGTGGTTTGATCGGCGCCGGAACTGGCGCGCTGGTCGGCAACGCCGTGACGGCGCCGCAGCCGGGTGGACGTTGCGCGCAATTTGGCTACGATTATAACGGCAATCGCGTCTGCACCGCTTTCTATTGAACCTAAAGGGGGGAACATGAAAAGGACTTTCGCTCTCGCGCTGGCTCTGGTCAGCAGTCTGTCCCTTTCCGGCTGCTACACGCCCCAACAACAACAAGGCACGCTGGTCGGCGGCGCGCTCGGCGCCGGCGGCGGCGCGCTGATCGGATCGGCGCTCACGGGCGGCAGCGCCGGCGGCGCGATTGCCGGCGGTTTGATCGGCGCCGGCACGGGCGCGCTGATCGGCAACTCCGTCACGGCGCCTCGCTATCACGGGCGCTGTGCGCGGTGGGGCTGGAACTCCTACGGCCAACGCGTCTGCCGCGCCTGGTACTGATCAACTTTACGCTTCACGCGCCATGGCTATAATTCTCGCCATGGCGCCGTCGCCTTACGCCCGACGCGCGGCTCCGGCCGTGTGACATGACGACGCGTCCCTCACCCGACAGCGCTCTCGTTGCTCGGTTTGTGGTCTCCCCCAACTCGGGCGAACGGCGCGGCTATAGTCGTCCCAATTGCCTTATCCTGCACTACACCGGCATGCCGACGGGAGAGGCCGCGTTAAGGGCGCTTACCGATCCCGCCTCGGAAGTGTCCGCGCACTATCTCATTTGGGAAGACGGCTCAATCGACCAGTTGGTTGCCGAGAGCGCCCGCGCCTGGCACGCAGGCAGGGGCTCATGGAAAGGCGAAACCGATCTCAACTCGGCGTCGATCGGAATCGAGATCGTCAATCCCGGCCATGACGGCGGGTCGCCGCCCTTTCCACTATCCCAGATCGAGGCGACGAGCGCGCTCGCGCGAGACATTGTCGGGCGCTGGGCAATCGTGGCCGAACGGGTCCTCGCCCATTCCGACACCGCGCCTTCGCGCAAGCGCGATCCGGGGGAAGCTTTTCCGTGGGAGGCGCTGTGGCGGAACGGCGTCGGCCATTGGACCGAGCCCGCCCCGATCACCGGCTCGCCGCTCTTCACTCACGAGGAGGAAGGTCCGCCAGTGCGGGCGCTGCAGGCGCTGCTGGCGCTCTACGGCTATGGGGTCGAGATCACTGGGATCTATGACCGCCAGACCCGACAAGTCGTTGCCGCGTTCCAGCGCCACTTCCGGCCCGAGCGAGTCGACGGCGAGGCGGACGCCTCGACCGCAACGACCCTGAAGGCCCTGATCGACGGCCTGGGGGCGCCGGTCACCTCGGGTACGCATAGGCTCCCGCAGTGTAAGGCGCCGTGCGCGTATAGCCGAGGATGTCCGTCGCGGCTCCCACGGTTGCTGCGCCAATGGCCTGTGCGCCTGCTTTGATCAAGAGATTGTAGGTCAGCGTCGACGGGCTGAAGTTGACAAATTCGGCCTTCGCCCCGCCGGCGTCGATGATATTGCCGTTCGGATAGATTCCGACTTTGCTATTCCATTGTGCGACGCCGTTGACGTACCACGAGATCTCGGGGCCCGTGCAGCACATGGCGACGTTGTGATCCGCCACCACGCCGACATTGCGCGTGTCGATGTTGAGCTGGCTCGTCAGATTATTGCGTACAACGGTGTTGGTGCTTAGCGAACCCTCGTGCGAGGCGCCGCCGACGTTTATCGGCGTGTGGCAACCTTGCATCGGAAAAAGACCGTCCTCGACCACCGTATTGTTGGCGATCAGACTGTTATGGATGCTTTGGAAGGTAATTCCATGACAGGCGCTGGTGACGACGACGTTGTTCGTCACCGTGACGTTGGTCCAGTCCGCATCGAAAGCGTCGATCCCCTGCAGATAGGTCGGAAATGGAAGCCTCGGGTCTGTCTGCCGGAGGATCAAGTTGCTGTCGATCAGGACATTCTGGAAATGGTTCACCGTCGCGCCCGCCGGCAAAAAGCCTGCCTGACCCTGCATCGCGTCTTCGTGGTTGCCGTCGCCGATGTCCAAGTTGTCGCGGATGGTGTTGTGGGTGATCGCGATGTTGCTTGCGTCGTAGTCGATTCCGTCATCGCCGAAATGATCGATCTGGTTGTTTGAAAAGAGGACTTGATTCGCGGAAATGGCGGCGGCGGTCCTCAGGTTGGTGAGGTGCGAGCCAGTGAGCGAGACGCATTTCGTATCCGTGGTGCCCGCGGTGCTGCGAGCCCAAAATCCCGTACGCCCGTTCGCAACCCATTGAGCCTTAGTCCATCCCGCAACGTTGTCCTGTGACGAGATGGTCACGCTCTCAAAGACGATGTTGGCCGTCGGAAGAGTGGCTCCGCCGTCACTGACATGGACCAGAGCACGGCCGCCGAGAGTGGCTGGCACCAGGCTTTGCACCTTGAGTCCGCTGAACGCCCAATTGTTGGTTCCTCCGACGTAAAGGGACGTCAGGATAGGCGTCTGACCGGGCGCAGCCGCAACCGTGACAAAAGCTGAATTGGATATTTCCGCATTCCAAATGTTGATCCAGGCGTTACCGTAGTTACCGCTCATCAGCAGGATTTCATCGCCAGGCGCGATCGGGCCCGCTTTTGCGCCGGTCTTCATAACCGCTCCCTGTCCAGGGCCCGGAATCTGAGAATACGGTGCTGTTGTGAGGAGGGGATAAGCGTAGCCCGACTGGGCTTGAACTAAGGCGTTAATGTTATTCCACGGACTGGCCTGAGAGCCGTTGCCTCCAGCAGCCAGGGTCTTCCCATGCACTGGGTCAAAGTACCAAACATGTCTGAATGTCGAAGGCGGAGTCGCGCATCCACTATACACCTGAGCAGCATGTACAGGAAAGGTCGAGAAGCATAACAGAATTACAAAGCAGCTAAGAGTCTTCATCTGAACGCCCCATTGCTTGACTTCAAGAGTCTGTATAACGCCGCAAATGTCAGTATCATAGGTCTATATATGCTTTCAACGACAAATATTATTTGTCTATACTGATACTGAATCGATCTATTACCGACATTGAGGGTATAACGCTTTTCACGAAAAACGTGATCGGGGCGGGATCGGCTGATATGACCGAAGTCACTGTCCTCGGCGTGCTTCGCCCTTAAGGCGGGCGCCTTTTGACCCAATGCCCGTCATGAGAGACCCCAAGCCTTCAATCCGGTGGCGCTTTGCGCTACGCTCCAGTTCATGAATGGGCTGCCGCCGAAACACGGCGTTTGGGCGCATCGGACGCCTTGGAGGTGAGATGGAAACGCGACGCATAACGGCTCGGAACGGTGAGGGGCTGACGTTCTCCGTCGTCGGCGAGGGGACCGGCCCGCTTGGCGACTTTTACGAGCTGCTCGACGAAAAAAACTCGATCGCGACGATCGAACAGGCCCTGGCGAGCGGCGTCAAAGTGTTCGAACTCTTCACCGCACTACGGCAACGGGCTCGCGGAAGCCCGTCTGGGCGCGGGGCTTAGACGCGCCAAGCGCGACGAGATCCTGGTTTCGACCAAGATCGGCCGCATCATGGACCCCTTCACCAGGCCGCCCAAGCCACGAAGCGATGTGGCTTCACCCGGCTTCGCCGGCGGACACCCGCACGCGCCACGTTTCGATTATTCTTACGACGGCGCTATGCGCTCGCTCGAGCATTCGTTGCTCCGCACCGGGCTCGACCGGCTCGACATCGTTCTCATTCACGATTGCGACCCTTGGACGCATGGTGAGCAAGACGCGCCGGCGCGCTTCAAGGAGGCGATGGACGGGTGCTATCGGGCGCTCGACAAGCTGCGCAACGAAAAGGTCATCAAGGCGATCGGTTTTGGCATCAACGACGCCGATACCTGCGTCAAATTCGCCAAGGCCGGCGATTTCGACGTGGCGATGATGGCCGGACGCTACACGCTGATCGACCAGACGGGACTGCCGGGATTCTTGCCGCTGGCGCTCGAAAAGAAGATGGGCGTGATGCTCGCCGGCGTGTTCAATTCTGGCATTCTGGCGACCGGATCGGGACCGAACGCGAAGTTCGACTATGTGGACGCTTCGAAGCCGGTCGTAGAGAAGGTGAGGGCGATCGAAGAGATCTGCAAAAAGCACAAGGTCAGCTTGCGCCAGGCGGCGATCCAATTTGCGCTTGGCCATCCCGCTGTCGTCACCGTCGTGCTTGGCGCGGTGAAGCCGGAGGAAGTCAAGTCGAACGTCCACGACGCGTCGGTCGAGATCCCTGCCAGCTTCTGGTCGGACCTCAAATCGGCGAAGCTCCTGGACGCCGCCGCGCCGACGAAGGGATAGCTCCAACCGGGCAGAAGAAGGAGTGTCGTCGCGAGCAGGCCGCATAGGGCGTCGTATGACGCCCGTCTCTCGACCGGCTGGGGACCGACATGGCGATCCAGGCCGACGCCGGCTTCGCCCTATGATCCCTGGATCGCTTCGCTTATGCTCGCGATGACGACGTCGGTCTTGCGCCCATGAAGTTCCCACCCGAATTTCTCGATGAGATCAGGGCCCGCCTGCCGGTGTCGGAGGTGGCGGGGACGCGGGTCAAATTGCGCAAGGAAGGGCGAGAATGGCGAGGCCTCTCGCCATTCAGCGCGGAGAAGACGCCATCATTCTTCGTCAACGACCAGAAAGGCTTCTTCCACGACTTCTCGTCCGGCAAGCACGGCGACGCGTTCGCGTTTGTGATGGAGACAGAGGGCCTCACATTCCCAGAGGCGGTCGAGCGCTTGGCCGGGATGGCGGGCTTGCCCATGCCGCGTCTAAGTTCCGCCGAGGCGGTCCAAGACAAGAAGCGCGCGAGCCTGGTCGACGTCATGGCGATGGCGGCGCGCCTGTTCGAGGCCAACCTGCAGCAGCCGGTCGGGGCCAAGGCGCGCGGCTATCTCGCCGATCGAGGCCTGGGACCGCCAGTGCAGCAGCGCTTCGGGCTCGGCTACGCCTCGAGCGAGCGCTTCGCGCTCCGCGACGCGCTCGCGGCCCGAGGCGTCGGCGTCGAGGCGATGATTGAAGCGGGCCTGTTGGTCCATGGCGAAGGCATAGCCGTTCCGTATGACCGGTTCCGCGACCGGGCGATGTTTCCGATCCATGACCGCTCAGGCCGCGTTATCGCGTTCGGCGGGCGAGCGATGGAGGCCGGCGCGAAGGCGAAATACCTGAATTCTCCGGAGACCGCTCTCTTCCACAAAGGCGCCTTGCTGTTCAACCATCATCGCGCCCGCAAGGCCGCGCACGAGGCTGGCGCGGTCATTGTGGTCGAGGGTTATATCGACGCTATTGCGACGAGCGAGGCCGGCTTCCCAAATGTGGTCGCGCCGCTCGGCACCGCGCTCACTCCTGACCAATGCGCGCTCTTGTGGGCGATGGCGAGCGAGCCGATCCTGTGTTTCGACGGCGACGGCGCCGGACGGCGCGCTGCGTTTCGAGCCATCGAGACGGCGCTGCCGCTGATCGGCGCGGGCAAGAGCATGCATTTCGCGCTCCTGCCCGAGGGCCAGGATCCGGACGACCTAGTCCGGCTGAGCGGCCCGGCGGCAATGGCCGGGCATCTCAAGGACGCACGGCCGCTCGCCGACATGCTGTTCATGCGCGAAACCGATGAGCAACGCTTCGACACCCCCGAGCAGCGGGCTGCGCTCGAGCGCCGCCTCGGCGAGGCCGTCGGAAAAATCGCCGATGAGACGCTGCGCCGCCACTATCAGGCGGACATGAAGCGGCGTCTCTCGGCATTTTTCGGCGACGAGGCGAGGTCGGCCGGCTCGCGGAGACGTTGGCCGCCGGCCGGTATTCGGCCAGCGGCGCGCGTTCCCGCCGCAAGGCCCACGCGTTGGCCTTAAAGAGACGCCGTTAGTTCCGCAGACGAAGTTCGCTCGCAAGGCGGCCCTGCCGGCGCGCGAGATCATGATTCTTTCGATCGCGCTGGGCCACCCGGCGCTGCTGGAAAGCTATTGCGAAGAACTGGCGGCGACCGAATTCGTCGGCGCGGGTGTCAGCGCATTGCGCGATGCGCTGATCGCAGCGCCAGCGGACGCGCTGATTTCGTCCACCGCGCTCGCCGAGTGGCTGAAGGACGCGGGCCGTGGGCCGGACCGCGAGCGCATTTTAGGCTTCGCCGCAAAGATGCCGAATTGGTGGTGCATGCGGCCGGAGGCTTCGCCTGCGGACGCAGACCTGGTGTTAAGGCAGAGCTTAGCCTTGCATCGGCGGGCCGGCGCGTTAAATAGGGACCTGAAGCTCGCGGAGCGGTTGCTCGCAACGGAGCCGAACGAGCTTAATCTTGCCCGACTGCTTGATATCAAAGCGAATCTGGCTGACCTTGCGGATGGGGAAGCAGCCATTGATGGTTTTGGCGGCGGGTCCGGACACATATCGTCCGCGATCTAACCCGAACAGCCCCGCGCGAGAGAACGGGTTTTTCTTGAGGGCGCCGTGAAGAGCGAAAGCTTAGCTCTGCCCGAGTAGACTTGAGGGGACCTCCCGCCAGCGGGACGGTCGAAGCATTGGACGCCCGGCGCCCTTGGCCGCGGAACGACGGAGACGCCGCGATGGCAAAAAAAGACGAGGCGAAGGGCGAAGGCGAGGCAGCGGTTGTCGAGACTCCCGATAGTCCGCTGCTCGATCTCAGCGACGCCGCCGTCAAGCGGATGCTCAAGATCGCCAAGAAGCGCGGCTGGGTGACGCAGGAAGAGCTGAACGCGGTTCTGCCGTCGGAGGAGATTTCATCCGATCAGATCGAGGACATGAATGCGATGCTCAGCGAGATGGGCATCAATGTCGTCGAAAGCGAAGACGCGGAGGAAGCGGACAAGGAAAGCGGCGAGCCCGCGGACGAAGAAGAAGCTGAAGGCGGCGAACTCGTCGAGGCGCCCCGACCGACCGCAGTCGCCACCCGCAGTTCCGAGCCCGCCGAGCGCACCGACGATCCGGTTCGGATGTACCTGCGCGAGATGGGCTCGGTCGAGCTGCTGTCGCGCGAGGGCGAGATCGCCATCGCCAAGCGGATCGAGGCGGGCCGTGAAGCGATGATCGCAGGCTTGTGCGAAAGCCCGCTGACTTTCCAGGCCATCATTATCTGGCGCGACGAACTTAACGACGCCAAGATCCTGCTGCGCGACATCATCGACCTCGAGGCGACTTACGCCGGCCCCGACGGCAAGAAGGCGCCGAAAACCGATTACTCCGCCCCCGGCGCGCCGCCGCCGCCCAATCCGGCGCGCGATCGCATGGCGCCCGCCACCGCGCCTCAGGCGCCCCGGAAGGGTTCGAGGGCGAAATGCCGCCCCCGTCCGACGGCTTCGACGACGAGGACGATCTTGAGAATTCGGTGTCGCTCTCGGCAATGGAGGCGGATCTCAAGCCGCGTGTGCTCGAGACCTTCGACCGCATCGCCGACGCTTACAAGAAGCTGCGCCGCCTGCAGGATCAGAACGTCGAAAACAAGCTCAGGAGCGAGTCGCTCTCTCCGGCGCAGGAACGCAAATACAAGGCGCTCAAGAAGGATATCGTCGGCGACGTCAAGTCGTTGTCGCTCAACCAGAACCGGATCGATGCGCTGGTAGAGCAGCTCTACGACATCAACAAGCGCCTGATCGGCCTCGATGTACGCCTTATGCGCATGGCGGAGACCCATCGCGTCGGGCGCGAGGATTTCCTCAAGAATTACCAGAATTCGGAATTGGACCCGAAATGGCTGCTCAGGGTCTCGAAGCTGACGACGCGCGGCTGGAAGGACTTCATCGCCGTCGACAAGGTCGGGATCAAGGAAATCCGCACGGAGATCCAGTCGCTCGCAACCGAGACCGGACTTGAGATTCAGGAGTTCCGTCGGCTCGTCCAGATGGTGCAGAAGGGCGAACGGGAAGCGCGGCAGGCCAAGAAGGAAATGGTCGAGGCCAACCTGCGCCTCGTCATTTCGATCGCCAAGAAATACACCAATCGTGGCCTGCAGTTCCTGGACCTCATCCAGGAAGGCAACATCGGGCTCATGAAGGCGGTCGACAAGTTCGAGTACCGCCGCGGCTATAAGTTCTCGACCTACGCCACTTGGTGGATCAGGCAGGCGATCACCCGCAGCATTGCCGATCAGGCGAGGACCATCCGCATCCCGGTGCATATGATCGAGACGATCAATAAGATCGTGCGCACCTCGCGCCAGATGTTGCATGAAATCGGCCGCGAGCCGACGCCAGAGGAGCTATCGGAAAAGCTCGCCATGCCGCTGGAAAAGGTGCGCAAGGTGCTCAAGATCGCCAAGGAGCCGATCAGCCTCGAGACGCCGATCGGCGACGAGGAGGACAGTCACCTCGGCGACTTCATCGAGGATAAAAACGCGGTGCTGCCGATCGACGCGGCGATCCAGTCGAACCTCCGCGAAACGACCACGCGCGTGCTCGCTTCCCTTACGCCGCGGGAGGAACGTGTTTTACGTATGCGTTTTGGTATTGGCATGAATACCGATCATACACTGGAAGAAGTAGGCCAACAGTTCTCCGTCACGCGCGAGCGCATCCGCCAAATCGAGGCCAAAGCGCTGCGTAAGCTCAAGCATCCGTCGTCGCTCGAGAAAGCTGCGCAGTTTCCTCGATAACTAACGCCTTTAGTCCCGGTCTTGACGCGGGGATCAAGCACCCGAGGCGTAGCGCAAAGCTGCGAAGCTTCTCGACAATTAAGCGGAGATGGCGAGAGAAGGCCTCTTTCTATCTGTTTAGTTCCGGCATTTGGTAGAGCGGGCTGATTGTAAATCTCTGCGGCTGGGAAGTCCAGGCTTTGCAGATGAGCTCATATGGGGTGAGGCCTTTGAGGGTCTTGAGCCGCCTGGCGAAGTTGTAGGCGTCGACGAAATCGCGCAGGTGGGTTCGCAGCTGGTCGTGGGTATCGTAGAAGTAGCGTTTGACGGTTGCGTCCTTGATGGTGCGGTTCATTCTCTCGACCTGCCCATTGTCCATGGGTGCTTGGGCTTTGTCACCCGATGGTCGATGTCGTTCTGGGCGCAGGCGTACTCGAAGGCGTGCGCCCCAACCAGCTCTCCCAGCGTCGAGGGCGGCCTTGATGTCCGACGCCGCCGAGCTCGTATTGCCCTGGCGTGTGAAGTGGGTTGCGTTGTCGGTCAGGACGGTGTGGACTTTGCAGGGGGCGGCGGCGATCAGGTGGCGCGGAAATCTCCCGCGGTGCGGCGCGCCGCCTTCTCATGCAGTTCGACGAAGGCGAACTTCGAGGTTCGGTCGATTGCGACGATGAGGCAGGGTTCGCCTTGCGCGGTTCGGACTTCAGCAATGTCGATATGAAAATAGCCGATCGGGTGAGCCTTGCATTTTCGCTTGGCGGAGGCTTCGCCTTCGCCCTGCGGCAGCCGCGAGATCCCGTGCCGTTGCAGACACCGATGAAGGGACGAGCGCGTCAGATGCGGGATGGTGGGCTGCAGGGCGTAAAGGCAGTCGTCGAGCGGAAGCAGCGTATATGCCTTCGAAAGGCTATGACGACGGCCTCCTCCTCAACTGACAAGACCGTCGATCTGGGCTCCTTCGGTCCCGTCGGCGCATCCGCGACGGAAGTCCGTCCTTTCCACTTGGCGACCGTCTTCGGATTGACTCCATAGCGCTTCGCCAGCGCCCTTAGGCTCGCTTGACTATGCTGTATCGCTCGACGGACCGCCTCTGTCGTCGTGGCGCTCCCGTGTAAAACTTGGCCCATAGCGCATCCTTCAAATCCCTCGACAAGAATGCACCATTAAAGCTCGAGACCAAACACGTGCCTTTGTGCGCCTCGACCCGTCCCGACCTGCGGTCTCCGCCCTGCGATCGGGCGCGCGCCTCACCCCGCTCGCGCTCAAGCGCCCGCCACCGGCTGACGCTCGCGGCGCTAACCCCGAACCGCTCGCCCGCCTGCCGATGGCTCAAGCCTTGCGCCACCGCCGTCAACACCCGAACCCGAAGATCAAGCGATAGAGCTCTCGGCATGTCCGCCGGCCTCCATCCGGCGAACAGCTTAAATCACCTCAACCCCAATTCGGGAATCCCCCGCAATTCAAGCTGACCGTCCGAGGCGCTAGCTGTTTGGTCCCGAGCTTTGATGGGGCATTCTTGTCGAGCGATTTGAAGGATGCGCTATTGGCCAAGTTTTACATGGGAGCGCCACGACGACAGAGGCGGTCCGTCGAGCGATACAGCATAGTCAAGCGAGCCTGAGGGCGCTGGCGAAGCGCTACGGAATCAATCAGAAGACGATCGCCAAGTGGAAGGCCCGGACCTCCGTTTCCCGATCTGCCGACGGGGCCTAAGGCGCCGCGATCGACGGTCTTGTCCGTTGAGGAGGAGGCCGTTGTCGTCGCTTTCCGAAGGCATGCCCTGTTGCCGCTCGACGACTGCCTTTACGCCCTGCAGCCCACCATCCCGCATCTGACGCGCTCGTCCCTTCATCGTTGCCTCCAACGGCACGGGATCTCGCGGCTGCCGCAGGGCGCGAGGGGCAAGCCCTGCCGCGGAGCCTTCATCATCGCCCCTCGGTTGCGGCGCCCGTGCGCGCCTGCTTGGGACCACGCGGATTCCAACCGGAGACGAAGCGCGCGTACGCCGTCTCGGCTTGCTCGACCCATCTGCGCTCCTGATCGCGATGGCTCTTGATATTGTACGCGTGGGCCGCGCCTCTTTGGCCACGCGCCGTCTTGTACCCCGCTTTCAGCTCCAGATCGCGCAGCTTCCTCGCGTGCAACGCCGGCCGCGCCCACACGTAGCTTTCGCCTTTGCTCAGCAAATGCCAGATGAGCACCGCGAGTTTACGGGCGGTCGCGACAGCGGCGACATGCTGACCGCGGCGGGCGCGGACTCGCAGGAAGAACGCACGCAACGGCCCTGGCGCTCGCGCTGCCGCCCAGGCGGCCTCGACGAGCATGCCTCGGGCATGGCCGCGGCCCTGCTTGGTGATCCGGCCGTGATAAGCCGGTCCAGGACCTGACTGTCTGACGCTTGGGTTGAGGCCGAGATAGCTGACCAGCTTCTGCGACTGCTCGAAGCGTTCCACATCGCCGATCGCGGCCACGATGGCGAGCGCCACCACCATGTCGACCCCTGGGATTGTCATCAGGCGTCTGACACCCTCGTCCCCTAACACTGAACGGGCAAGGTCACGCTCGATGACCTTGAGGTCATCGCCGAGCCGATCGAACTCGCGCAGATGCCGTTCGACGGCAAGGCGTTCGTCCTCCGGCAAGACCTGGTGAAAAAGCCATGCCCGTCCGCTCGCCCCGCACAGATCCGGCGTGCGGGCAGGAGGGGATCAAGTGGCTGTGCAGGATCGATTGGATGATGTTCTTCAAGCCCGATCGCTGCCGAACGATCTGGTTGCGCCGGGTCACCTGCCGGCGAAGCGCCTGCGTCGGCTCATCAGGTATCCAAACCTCCGGCAGAAAGCCGCTTGCATAGAGTTGGGCGAGCACCCTGGCGTCGATTGTATCGGTCTTGATCTTCGCGGGAGCGATGACGCGCACCTGCTTTGGGTTAGCGATCACGACTTGCTTGACGTGCGGCGCGATCACCGCAGCGACTGAGGCTGCGTTGCCGGTCGCTTCGACGACGACCACGTCCTCCTTCGAAAGCTTCTTTGCGAAAACCTCAAGAAAAGGCCGGCGCATGTCGACACGCCCCAGCCGTTTGAGCTTGCCATCGTCCCAGGCGGCCGCCTCGGCGTAGGCGCGGTGGATATCCAGACCAATGATCCGCATGTTTGCTGCTCCGTCTGTTCGTTCAAAGCGGAAGCGGCGGGCAACACGACATCTACTGATCCGCGCTCACGGCGCATCCGGGAAAGTCGCAAGGGGCGGCCATGTAACGAGCTCGGGCTCTCAGCCCCAGTCTATCGACGGCCTGCCCGCACCTTCTGCTCCCGGCGCCCCGTGTCCCGGATGGGCTCACCATATCGCCGGTTCCCTTCCGGAAACAGCCGGACAACGAGGCGCCGATGATCTCATACCGGATAATGGGCAAGCCGAGCGGATGAACCGCACCATCAAGGACGCAACCGTCAAGCGGTATCACCACGAGTCGAACGGCCAACTTGTCCGGCATCTCGACGACTTCGTCGACGCCTACAACTCCGCCAGGCGGCTCAAGACCCTCAAAGGCCTCACCCCATATGAACTCATCTGCAAGGCCTGGACTTCCCAGCCGCAGCAATTCAAAATCAACCCGCTCCAGCAAATGCCGGAACGAAACGT
>CAWIKX010000015.1:0-98438 GCA_963836695.1 uncultured Alphaproteobacteria bacterium | reverse complement strand
TATCGCGCACGAAGCCGATGTCAGGCCAGAGGCTCATCTGCCCGGTGCGGACAAGCACAACGTCGCCTAGGCGCAACTGGGCGCCTTGGTGCTTCAGGCAAGCTTCGAGATCCGCTTTGCCGATCGGGTGGCTCGGCGGCAACCTGTCAACGCCGTGCATAGCGGCCACGTCGAGCAGCACGCCGCGAGCGAGGATCGGCGGATGCTTTTCGGCGCCGCATTTGGCCCAGGCGCGGCTGCCGAGATACTCGTCGGCGGAGAAGCCGTTGAAAATCTTTCCGTTGTAGCCGAAGTGATTGAACGTATCGATGTGCGTGCCGCAATGGGTGTACATCGATATGCCGTCGCCCGAATACGCAACGAGCTGATTGGCCTCAAGGCTCACGCCCATCGAGTTTGCCGCGATCTCGCCGCGGGGCGTATGGGTCATCCAGATTTGGTAGGGTTGGTCGCCAGCGCCGAACCAGCCGGGCATGCCGACGAAATTATCAACCGACAAATCGAACATCTTCGAGGCGTCCGCCCGGCTCAGAATGGCCGAGCGGGAGGCGCCGTCGATGAGATGCAGCATACCGATCTCGTCGTCGCCGCCGTAGGGGCTCTGCGTCACCTCGTGAAACTTCGCGCTGTAAGCGATGATCTTATTCTTCGCTTGCTCGTCGACGTAGCCGGCGACACACATCAATTCCTCCCTCCTTGACGTTCTTAGAACCGAAAATCAGCGCCGCGCCCATCTCCCGTGGCGGTACGGCTTCGACAAGAGGTCATCTCACGAGGCGGGCATGCCAGCCTTTACCCACGCCGCTGTCAGATCGAGACAACGCGCAAAGCGGTCGATCATGTCGTCAACTTGCGCTTGAGTGATGATCAGAGGTGGGCAGAAGCAAATTGTATCCTGAACAGCGCGGATGATGAGTCCATTCTCATGGCCTCTGTCGTAGAAGAAAAGCCCGACCTTGCCGGGAGGATCGAACTTGGCCTTGCTGGCCTTGTCGGCCACCAACTCCACGCCGCCGATAAGGCCGACGCCGCGGACATCGCCGACTAGCGGATGATCAGCGAAGTCGCGGAGACGAGCCTGCATGTGAGCGCCGACCGTTTTTGCGTTCGCGACGAGGTTTCGCTCCTCCAAAATCATCAGGTTCTCGAGCCCAACCGCGGTTGCCACCGGATGTCCGCTTGTCGTAAATCCGTGACCAAACGTTTGAAGCTTGTCGGAGCCATCCGCCACGCCCTGGTAGATCTTGTCACTCATCAGCACCGCTGCGAGTGGCATGTAGGAGGAAGTGAGTTGCTTCGATAGCACCATGATGTCCGGCTTAATTCCATAGTATTCGCACGCGAAAGTCGTCCCGAGACGGCCGAAGCCAACGATGACTTCGTCGGCAACGACTAGCACGTCGTATTTGCGACAGACGTCCTGGATCTTCTCCCAGTAGGTAGCCGGAGGCGGCAGCACCCCGCCCGCTCCGATCAGAGGCTCGCCGATAAAGGCGGCAACCGTCTCCGGCCCTTCCGCCAGGATGACGGCGTCGAGCTCGGCCGCAAGACGGTCGGCGAAGGCTTCTTCGCTCTCGCCAGCTTCGGCAAAGCGATAGTGATGCGGCGTCGTTACATGCCTGACGAAAGCCAGCGGCAGGTCAAAGCCGCGATGATTGGCGGGCAGGCCGGTCAGGCTGCCGCTTGCAAGAGTGATCCCATGATATCCGCCCGCGCGAGCAATAAACTTTTTCTTCTCCGGCCGCCCAATCGCATTGTTGTAAAACCAAACGAGCTTGATGACGCTGTCGTTCGCCTCGGACCCGGAATTCGTGAAGAAGACACGATCCAGGCCCTTGGGCGACATTTTCACCAACCGCTCGGCCAGTTCGATCGCCGGCTCGGACGACTTGCTCGAAAAGGAATGATAGTAGGGCAGCTTGGACAATTGTCGCGTTGCCGCATCGACCAAACGCTGCTCGCCGAAGCCTACTCCCACGCTCCAGAGACCGGCCATGGCCTCGATGTACTGTTTCCCCTGATCGTCATAGACGTAAATACCCTCGCCACGGTCAATTACGATTGGCCCGGTCTTTTCGTGACGCCTCGCGTTTGTGTTCGGATGAAGCAGGTAAGCGACGTCTCGCGCATGAATCGAATTCGGGATGACAGTCATAGCGTCCTCTGGTTGCGGATCTGAAGAGGAGGAAGCGACGGGCCCGGCTAGCCCTTCAGTCCGTAAACGGATTGTGCCTGCTCAGGCGTGACGAAACCGTCGAGAAGGTCTTCCCTCACCAACTGAGGATCGCGTTCCACAGGCGGTCCCCATCCCCCTGCCTGGGAGAAAATCTTGATCCGATCGCCCGATGGGGTGGCCTTTGCGGAGTGACGAGGCCAGGTAGAACTTTGAGCAAGCCTAGAGATAGCTTTTCGGATCGATTGCGACTGATGCCCAATCGCCGAGCCAATTCGACTTCGTTGATACGGCCGCCAGGTTTCAACCGGACAGGCGTCATCCCCCTCAGAAGGAAATTGCGCACTTGGTCAGACAAACTCAGGGTGTCGGCGCACGAAATGGCCTCCTCCCGCGATTGTATTGCTCAGATCCCACGGAGATCTTGCTATGAGTGCAGACTGTGGACAGAACAACATACGAGTTAAGAGGCGACTGCTCGTTTCAAACATGCATCGCCGCGGGGTGGCTAAGGTTCGCGGTCGGGCCTAGCGCACACGATCGGAGCCAGCCGGTGGGCAGAGTCTCGGGGACGATGGTAGATCGCACGTGACGAGCGCGGGCGTGACCGTCATCGCGGACGGGACCGCGCGGGCCGCGGAGCGTCTTGCTCATGCGCTTACCAACGACACTTCTCTTGGTCTTATTCGTTATGCTGATGGGGGGTATCCGGAGTCATTGGAAGAAATCGAGGCCCACGGCGTGCCTCACATCCGAGTGGGCTGATGTACGCGTTTCAACGGCGTAAGCTCGCGGCAGACGATCGGACCCTGATCGCTGGCATTCGTCGAACACCAAAGCAAATGCCGTTCGCCGAGCCGAGACCGAGCTCGATGCGGCCGTCCTCGCCATGCGAACGCGCAAACCTCATCCGTTTGTGAGAGGGCGAAGCGCGGACGCGGCGACGGGACGCTCGCCCGGGCTATCCTTCGACGAACTGAAGAATTGGTTCTCGGGCCGCGGTAATCCGAGATTCTCCCGCAACGTCTTGCCCTCGTATTCACGCCGGAACAGCCCTCGCCGCTGCAGCTCGGGAACCACCTTGTCGACGAAGTCCTCGAGGCCCTCGGGCACATACGGGAACATGATATTGAAGCCGTCGCAGCCCTCTTCAAAAAGCCATTGCTCCATTTCATCAGCGATTGTCGTGGGCGTGCCGACGAATGTGAGGCCGCTGAAGCTGCCGGCGATCTGGGCGAGCTGACGCACGGTAAGCTGGTCGCGCCTGGCGAGGGTGACGAAGCGCTCGCGCCCACTTTTACTGGCGTTCAACTCGGGAATGTCCGGCAAGGGGCTGTCGAGATCAAAGTCCGAAGCGTCGCAGCCGAGCGCAATCGACAAGGATGCCAGGCCGCTGTCAGGATGAACGCGGCTGTCGAGCAGCGCCTTCTTCTTCCGGGCTTCGTCGAGCGTGTCGCCGACAATGATCAGCACGCCTGGCAAGACCTTTAGGTGCTCCGGGGACCGGCCAAGCTTCTTCATGCGCGATTTCACGTCGGCGTAGAATCGCTTCCCTTCCGCAAGCGACCCTTCGGCGGCGAAAATGACTTCCGCGGTCTCGGCGGCAAGCTGACGACCCGCGTCGGACGCGCCCGCCTGCACGATGACCGGCCAGCCTTGCGGGGGCCGCGCAATGTTGAGGGGCCCGCGGACTTTCAGGAACTGGCCCTTGTGGTCGAGCGTGTGCATGCGCTCTGGATTGAAATAAATTCCCGAGTCGACGTCGCGGACGAAAGCGTCCTCGGCGAAACTGTCCCAGAGGCCGGTCACGACATCGTAGAATTCGCGCGCGCGGCGATAGCGCTCATCGTGGTCTAGATGATCGTCACGGCCAAAATTGAGCGCGGCGTCCGGATTGGACGTCGTCACGATGTTCCAGCCGGCGCGGCCCCCGCTGATATGGTCGAGCCAGGCGAAGCGACGCGCGATGTGATAGGGCTCGTCGAACGTGGTGGACGCCGTCGCAATGAGACCGATGCGTTCGGTCGCCCCTGCGAGAGCGGAAAGCAAAGTGAAGGGCTCGAACGATGTGACCGTCGCGCTCCGTCTCAGCGCCTTGATCGACATATTGAGCACGGCCAGATGGTCGGCCATGAAGAATGCATCGAACTTTCCGCGCTCGAGAGTCTGAGCGAAGCCCTTCAGGTGCTGGAAGTTGAAGTTCGCATCCGGATAGGCGCCGGGGTAGCGCCACCAGCCCGTATGAATCCCCACCGGGCGCATGAAGGCGCCGAGGCGTAGCTGCCGGTCGGCCATTGGAACCTCTTCATTTCGATGGCGAGAGCTCAGCCTGAGCGGCCGTGACGAAAACGCTTGCCGCAGTCGCGACCTGCTTGACAAGTGTATATAGTCTATCAATAATATAGACTATATACAACAGCCGGGCGCTCTCAAGCGGACCGGCCAAGGAGGGTGTCGCCATGAATGCACCGATTATCGGCTTCGCCGTTTCGCCGCTCACGCCCGCGGTCGGCGGCTTGGTCACCGGCCTCAATCTGGCGGGCCCTCTGTCGGACGCCGTCGTCACAAGGCTGAGAGCGGCCGTGGCCGAACGGCACGTGCTCTTCTTCGAAGGCCAGACGCTCGACCCGGCCGCTCAGCGCACGTTCGCCTCGCGCTTCGGCAAGCTTCACACCCATCCTGTCTATCCGCATATCGATGGCGTTCCGGAGATCACTCTGATCGAGACGCGCCCCGACGATCTGCCGGACAATGACAATTGGCACACCGACGTCACCTTCATTCAGACGCCGCCTTTCGGCGCGGTTCTGACGCCCCGCACCCTGCCGTCGAGCGGCGGCGACACGCTGTGGGGCTCAAACGTCGCAGCCTACGAGGCGTTGTCGGCGCCCCTGCGCAGGGTGCTCGACGGACTGACGGCGCAGCATAGTTTCGAGACCGGGTTCCCGCGCAGCCGCTGGGGCTTCGGCGCACGCAAGGAGAAATGGGAGAAGGCGGTCGCGGCCAATCCCCCGGTCATCCATCCTGTCGTGCGCACGATCGAGGACGGTCGTCGCGGCCTCTTTGTCAATTCGGGCTTCACCTCGCGAATTCTCGAATTGACCGAGAAGGAGAGCGACGCGCTGCTCGCCTTCCTCTTCGCGCATCTTGCCAAGCCCGAGTTCACCGTGCGCTGGCGCTGGAAGGGAGGCGACGTGGCCTTCTGGGACAATCGGCTTTCGACCCACTACGCCACGCTCGACTACCTGCCTGAGGCCCGCGTGATGCATCGCGCCGCGATCCTCGGCGACCGGCCAGTCTAGGCCCTTCCTGTTTCGTCGATCCTCCCGCGGCCGTACCACCGCACATTCAAAGGTGAAGAAGCGATGATCTTTCGCAGAACATTTCTGGCGGCGGCGGCTGGCGCGCTTGCGCTGATGACGGGCGCCGCCCAAGCGGCGGACAAGACCATCGTCGTCGGCTACCAGACGGATGCGCTCCCCTCCTCGGTCGGGATCGCCAATGGCGACTTCGATAAGGCGACGGGCGCCAGGATCGACTTTCGCCGCTTCAACTCCGGCGCCGAAGTCTTTGCCGCCATCGCCTCGGGCGACGTCCAGGTCGGCTATGTCGGATCGAGCCCGTTCGCGGCGGCGACTTCGCGTGGCCTGGATGTGAAGGCCTTCTACCTCGCATCGATCTCGGGCGTCGATGAAGCCTTGGTCGTTCGCAATGGCTCGGGGATCAACTCGCTCGCCGATCTCAAAGGCAAGAAGCTCGCGGCCGCGCCGGTCTCGACCGACCATTACCAGTTGCTCGCGCTCATCAAGAGCCTCGGCCTCAACGAAAAAGAGGTGCAGGTCTTCGCCATTCCGCAGCCTGACATCGTCGCCGCATATAATCGCGGCGACCTCGACGGCGGCTTCGTATGGGATCCGGCGCTCACCGAATTGAAGAAGAACGGCAAGGTGCTTGTTACCTCGAAGGAGGTCGCCGAGAAGGGCTCGCCGACCTTCTCCGCCTGGGTTG
Source organism: uncultured Alphaproteobacteria bacterium (assembly GCA_963836695.1). Taxonomy (GTDB): domain Bacteria; phylum Pseudomonadota; class Alphaproteobacteria; order Rhizobiales; family Beijerinckiaceae; genus Roseiarcus. The sequence continues at coordinate 92,257 of CAWIKX010000015.1, read as the reverse complement.
CGACCGCCGCCTTCGCAAAGGAGAAGCCTGGCTTCCTAAAAGCTTTCGCCGGCGTCATCGACAAGTACCAGACCTCCTTCGCCAATGATAAAGCCGCGTGGGGTCCGGACAGCAACAACGCCAAGGTGCTCGCCAAATTGCTCGGCGGCACACCTCAGAACCAGGCGAGCGCGCTCAAGAATCTCACCCTGCTGCCGGTCGATGTCCAGCTTTCCGACCAATGGCTTGGCGGGGGCGAGAAGTCCGGGCTCGCGAAGATCCTGAAAGACACCTCGGTCTTCCTCAAGGATCAGAAGAAGATCTCCGAGGTCCTGCCTTCCTACGCCGCGTTTGTCACGACGGACGCCGTGGCGGGGGTCAAGAAGCCCGGAACTTAAGTCTTCTCGTTGACCGGCGCGTCGCCTGCACGTCGGCGGCGCGCCGCTGCTTTCGACAGGAAACCTGACAGCCCCGTGTTGCGCGTCGACAAAGCGAGCGTCTTCTTTGCCGCCCGCGACGGGCGGGGGGTGCACGCGCTTGATCGTGTTTCGCTTGACATCCCCGATCGCGCGTTCGTGGTCGCGCTTGGCGCCTCGGGTTGCGGGAAATCGACGCTGCTCAACGCCATGGCTGGGTTCCTGCCGTTGTCGTCGGGTTCGATCGCGCTCAACGGCGTCGAGGTCGCAGCGCCCGGCGCCGACCGCGGCGTCGTCTTCCAGAAGGATGCCTTATTGCCTTGGAAGACGGTCGTGGAGAATGTCGCGCTCGGGCTCAAGTTCGCGGGCGTTGGCCGGACGGAACGGGTGGAGCGCGCGCAAGAGCTGCTGCGCCTCGTCGGGCTGCAGGACTTCGCCAAAGCGGCTCCTTACGAACTGTCGGGCGGGATGCGCCAGCGCGTCGGCATCGCCCGCGCGCTAGCCACTGATCCCGCCATCCTGCTTATGGACGAGCCGTTCGGCGCGCTCGACAGCCTAACGCGCGAGCAGATGCAGGAGCTCTTGGTCGACGTGTGGGACCGGACGGGCAAGCAGATCTTCTTCATCACCCACTCGATCGAAGAGGCCTTATTCCTCGGCACGCATCTTGTCGTCATGTCGCCCCGCCCCGGACGCATTGTCGCACGTTACGACCTCGACTTCGTTCGCACTTTCGCCGCGACGGGCGACGCGCGCGCAGTCAAGAACGCGTCCGCCTTCGGGGCGCTTCGCGACGACATTCGCGCCATCGTGCATGAGACCCAGATCCTCAGGACCGCCGCCCAATGATGACTGATGTCGCCGCAACCTCAGCGCCGGCCGTGCGCGCTCGCCAGAGCGCGCCACGCCTTGTCAAGATGCGCCGCTTTGGCGCTAGTGAAGGCTCCACGCTGCCGATCAGCCTCACCTCCGGCGCGGTCATCCTCGCAGCCTGGTGGATCGTCGCCGAACTGCGTCTCGTGCCGCACCTCTTTCTGCCGACGCCAGCTGAAGTCGGTACCGCGGCGGTATCCATCTTTCAGGACGGTTACGCCAACGCCACCCTCTTCGAGCATGTCGGCGCAAGCCTTCTGCGCATCTTCACAGCGGCGGCAGTCGCCATTGCGCTCGGTATCCCCATCGGCCTCTTGATGGGGCTAAACAAATGGGCGAAGGGCGTTTTCGACACCCCGATCGAGTTCTACTGGCCGCTGCCGCCGCTCGCCTATCTACCGCTCATGATCATTTGGCTCGGAATCGGCGAGACATCGAAGATCGTGCTTCTCGCGCTCGCGATGTTCGCCCCGATCGTCCTCTCTGCCCAGGCCGGCGTTCGCTCGGTTTCCCAGGAGCGGGTCAACGCGGCCTTGTCGCTCGGCGCCACCCGCTTTCAGCTGTTGCGCGACATCGTGTTCCCCTCCGCGCTGCCGGAAATCCTCACTGGCATCCGCATCTCGCTTGGCGTCGGCTGGGGAACGCTCGTCGCGGCGGAGCTGATCGCGGCGACGCGAGGCATCGGCTATCTAATCATGTCGGCGTCGCATTTCCTGGCGACAGACGTCGTCTTCGTCGGCATCGGAATCATCGCGGCTTGCGCGTTCGCCTTCTCCTTCGCCATGCGCCTCCTGGAGGCATGGCTCGTGCCATGGAAGGGACAGAACTGAACAGGGTATGAGCGCGGCCCGTGGACAGACACTCTCGGATGAACAGTGGTGAATAGACGAGATTTCCTGGTCGGGGCGGCGTCCTCGCTGACGGCGCTGTCTGTCGGCCGGTCGGGGACTTGTGGAAAGACGACTTCTTCCTGTTCGCCTGCAGCTCCACCCTGCTCGAACAGGGCGCACCCGATCGCTTCGGCGCTTTGGGCGGAATCTGAAGGGCGAGAAGCTGCTGGCGGAGCGGGCTCAGACGCCGGGCGCGTAATGCGGCCGGAACCGCTACCAAGTCTCCGCGCCCCGCACGCCCGCGACATGGGCATGCTCGAGTCATCCCCGCCAAGTGACCGTTCAGATTCGGGCACGGAACGGTCGCCCTTTGTCGGACAGACGGTCTGTGGCGGGTTCTCGCGCCCACGATCTACGAGGCCCCAAAGCCCACCGAAGTCGATATTCGACTCTGCGACCTTTGCAGGGCGTGAAAAACAAACCGCGCCTTGGCCGCACCAGGATGGGTATCCGACGACGGCCTAGCTGTTCTAAAAGGGCGGTCATCACTGTCATAACTGTCATAACCTGTGCCCACAGCACGGGCAGTATCAGCATGTACAAAAAAGACCTATTGGATGGTCGGCGACGGCGTCAAAAGCGCGCGCCGGCTTCACGCATAGGGAGGATGTTCGATGGTAGTCAAGGTTCCACCATTTAGGCGGCCGTTGCAGGGCGTCGATCTCGAAGACAAACGGTTCATCGACCATCACCTTGACCGGCTCAACGCGACCGGAGTGTCGCGGCGAGACTTCGCGAGGCTCGTCTTAGGCGGTCTGGCCGCAGGGATCGCTGCGGAACGGCTCGGCGCGCCGGTAACGGCTTATGCGGCCGAAAACGGCAAGATCGCCTATCTCTACTTCTCCGCGACGCTGCAGTACTGCCGCACGGTCTCCAAATCTGTGCAGGACACCGCAGCCGCACTTGGCGCAACAAGCACGTCACTCGACGCCGAGTTCAACAGCAACAAGGAATACGACCAGTTTCAACAGTTGCAGGTCGCCGGCGACCTTGGGGGTATCATCCTCAACCCACCGGACGCCAGCAACGTCAAGCGCATCGCCGAGGAATGTCAGAAGAATAAGATCTGGATGGCCAACGTCTGGGCGACCTTGCCGTGGTACACGCCTTTCGACGCCGGCGAGTACTTCACCTACTACTCCTGCCCAGACGACTTCAATGCGGCCAAGGACATCACGGCGATGCTCCTGACCGAGTTGCAGAAGAAGGGGAAGAAGGGCGGCAAGATCATCGCGCTCGACGGTATCCCCGGCTTCTCGATCGACGTCGTGCGGATACAGGGCCGCGAGGCGGCCATCAAGAATTTCCCCGACTTTTCCTTCGCCGACGCGCTGCCCGGCAATTTCAACATGGAAGACGGACACAAGGCGGCGCAGGCGCTCATGACGCGCCACCCCGACGCCGTCGGCATCTACGCCGCTAACGACGAAGAAGCGCAGGGCGCGATTGCGGTGTTGAAGAGTCTCGGCCTGCAGCCAGGGGAGGATGTCGTGATCGCGTCGGCGGGCGACGGCAATCCAGAAGCCGCGCAAGCAATCAAGGCTGGCTATCTGCTTTGCACCGCGGCCAACGTGCCGCAATTCATGGGCGCCATGATGACGAGCCGCATCTACGACGTGATGCACGGCTGGAAGCCGCGCGCTGCCGAGCGCATGATGCTCTGGGGTTCGCGCATCATGACAAAGGCGAATGTCGACCAGTATCTCGAGCGCTATGTCGACAATGGCGACGTGGCGCCGTTCAAATACAAGCTCATGTCGAAGGTGCTGCATCCGGACGATTGGGACCCGCAGAATCTGATCACGCCGCTGGACCTGGACGTCGAGTTCGGTGGAATCAAGAAACCGGATAACTACCAGTATCCGAAGGAATATCTGGAGGCGAAGAAAAGCGGCGAGATGGAAAAAGTCGCGGCCGAGTACAAGGCTCACTACAAGATCGACATGTTCGGTCCGTCGCCCAACAAGAAAGCATGACGCTTATGGCGTCGAAAGCAGATTACGGCTCCGAACTCCTTGCGGTCTCCCGACTAGCCAAGAGTTACGGACCCATCCGGATTCTGCACGACGTCAGTCTGAACGTGCCGACCAGGTCGATCGTTGGCCTGGTCGGCGAGAACGGCGCCGGCAAGACGACGCTCTTCAACATCATCACCGGGCTTACGCGCCCGGACGGCGGCGCAATGCTCTATCGGGGCAAGTCATATGCGCCTCGTTCCTATGGCGAGGCTTTCGCACTGGGGATCAGCCGCGTTTTTCAGGAACAGTCGCTGATCCTCAATGTCCCCGTCTACGAGAACATGGCTCTGTCTCAGGAACGCCGCTTCACGCGTCTTGGGCAGTTCGTCGACAAAGGTGCGATGATCCGCGTCGCCGAGGCTATTGTCGAAGACGCCGGCCTCGACGTCGATGTACGCCGCAACGCCGGCGCTTATGATTTTTCCCGACGGCAGGCGATCGAGATCGCGCGCGCATGTCTCGCGCCGAAGCACCTGATGGGCATTGAGGATCCGCTCGTCCTGCTTGATGAGCCAACTTCCGCGCTCGACCAGCAGGACGAGACCGCGTTCCTCGACCTGCTAGCTCGAATGAAGCGCCACGCCTCATTCGTCTTCGTCTCTCATCGCCTGACAGAGGTGCGCGCGATCTGTGATTCGATCGTAGTGATGAAGGATGGGCGCATCTCCGGCTTGTTGACACCGAAGGAGGCTGACGAGAAGACGCTCCATGGGCTAATGGTCGGCCGCGACCGCGCCGAAGACTACTATCATATCGATGAGCAGCGCGATGTGAGCGATGCGCCGGTTGCGTATCAGGTTCGCGAGTTGTCCAGCGCTGAATTCTCCCACATGTCGTTTGAGGTGCGTGCCGGAGAAGTGCTGGGAATCGGGGGGCTTCTGGACTCAGGCAAGACCGCGCTCGGCAAGGCGCTAGCGGGCGTGCGGCCAGCTAAGTCCGGCGCCGTTGCGCTCTCTGGGGGCGCGCCGCAGCGACCCAACATTCGCAAACTGGTGCTCGATGGGCTTGGCTATGTCCCCGCCGAGCGGTTGGTCGAGGGAATCGTCCCGAGTTTCAGTCTGGCGATGAATCTGTCCCTGCCGAGCGCCGACAAGTACGCGCCATACGGGATTTGGCGAATCGATCTTGAACGGCGTGCGGCCCGCGATGCAGTGCAGCAGTTCGGCATCCGCTCGGGCTCACCCACTGTTCCAATGCGAAACCTTTCAGGCGGCAATCAGCAAAAGGTTGTGCTTGCCCGTTGGCTGCAACGAGACTTGCGCGTTCTCGTGCTGGATAATCCCACTCGCGGCGTCGACGCCGGGGCGAAAGAAGAAATTTATCAGCAGATTCGGAAACTGACAGCGCAAGGAGTGGGAATCATCCTCATCACCGATGAGCTTGCAGAGTTGATCGGACTCGCCAATCGCATCCTCATCATGCAGCGCGGCGCGGTAGTGGTGGAGATTGCCGCGCCGCCAGACGGCAAACCGAGCGAACACGATCTGATCCCCCATATGCTTCCGAGCACCCGCGCCGCATGACCGGAAACGACCAGAGCATGATCAATTCAACCGGCTCGAGGACCCCGACGAGGTCCGGTCCCTTGGACCGTATCGCCAGCCTGGCGGACAGGGGCACTTGGCTCCCGGTCGGAGTCTTTGTCGCGCTGGTGGTGATATTTTCCTTCGCCTCGCCTTCGTTCTTCACCTGGCGCAATTTCGCCGCCACGACCGGCGAGGCGGCGACACTGCTCATCGCCTCGCTCGGAGCGACATTTGTCATCCTGATGGGGAGCATTGACCTCTCCGTGGGCGCCGTGGTTCTGCTTGTCGGCACGACCACCGTCGCTGGTCTGAAGATGTTCCAAGGCGCTGATCTCAGCGCGCTGACTATTCCGTTTGGCGCTTTGCTCGGGGCTGCACTCGGCGCGTTCAACGGCGCGATCATCGTCTTCGGCCGAGTTCCGAGCTTTGTCGTCACCCTCGGCAGTCTGTCGGTCTTTACAGGCATTGCGCTCAGCATCCTCGCTGGCGCGACGATCATGTTCGAACTCGCCCTTCTTCGATGTGCTTTCGCTCCGCCAGACGATTCCACACCTGCCGAATATCGCCCTGTGGGCGCTGCTCCTCTGGCTCATTTCCATATTCGTTGGCGCGCGCACTCGTTTCGGCCGTTTCGTCATGCTGATCGGCGGCGGGGAGCAGGTCGCGCGCACCGCCGGAATTCCTGTTGATCGCTATAAGATCTACGCCTTTACCGTATCGGGCCTGACTGCCGGGCTTGCCGGCATTTTCGCAATGTCCAGGCTCGGCGCGGTCGGGCCAAGCCTCGGCGGCGATCTGCTGCTCAATACGCTTGGCGCGATTGTCGTGGGAGGTACATCGCTCGCCGGCGGCGCCGGCGGCGTGCAGCGCACGTTCATTGGCGTCGCGATCATAACGGTGCTCAGCAATGGCCTGAATCTGGTCGGCGTTGGCCCCTACTGGCAGCTCGTCATCAAGGGATTTGTCGTGATCGGAGCCGTGCTCGTCAGCCAGGACCGTCTCGCCAATCTGATCGTTAAGTGAACTGTCAAATTTTCGAAATTGAAGAGGAGGAAGGTAAGGAATGGCAAAAGCGGACGATTACGTCGGGAAGATTGGTTTCGACTTCACGGGCAAGAACGTGCTGATCTACGGCGCGACCACAGGCATCGGCCGTTCGACGGCCAAGGATTTTGCCAAGGCCGGCGCCAAGGTATTCGTTTCGGGCCTCGGCCAGGACCACGGCAAGTCGCTTGTCGAGGAGATCAAGACGGCCGGCAACAAGAACGTCGAATTCATCGAGGCCGACGTCACCAAAGACGCCGATATCCGTATGGTCATGGATAAGGCGGTAAAAGCGTTTGGCCGCATCCACTGCGCGTTCAACAACGCCGGCGTCTCGGGGCCGAACAAGCCGATGCAGGAGTTTACCGACAAGGAGTACAACATGCTCCTCGACGTGAACCTGAAAGGCGTCTTCTACGGGATGCGGGCCCAGATTCCGCATATGCTCGAGCACGGCGGCGGCGCCATCGTCAATACGGCTTCCTTGTTTAGCGACCTCGCTTTCCCGGGAACCGCGGTCTATTGCGCGACCAAGTCGGGCCTCGCGGCGTTGACGCGGTCTGTCGCCTTTGAGGTCGCGCGCAAGGGTATTCGTGTGAACTCGCTGGCTCCGGGGCCCGTGATGACGCATCTCTTGAGCGAGATGTTTGGCGGGATGGATGAAGCGAAACGGATCATCACCCGCTTCGTGCCCGCCAAACGCCTCTGTCATCCCGACGAACAGGCGAAAGTCGTGCTCTTCCTCTGCTCGGACGCAGCTTCGTTCATGTATGGCCATATGGTGCGTGTCGACGGTGGTGGCTTCGAGGCAAGCGCCATCGACATGGACGTGCCGGAAGACTGAGCTCCGGAGACGCGACGGCGGGTCGGGCCGTCGCGGTTCGTCGAGAGGCGGCCCCATTAAGTTTAGAATTGGTGGGAATACATCGGCTTCCCGCCGACGCGCACGAAAATGCTGCGCCGTTACGTGACGGGGAAAACGGTCTCGGATCGCCGACCCTGTCTCAAGTCAGCAGTCCGCGCAACACGATTGCGAATTGATGTAGCTTGCGCAGGTCGTCCGCATAGAGCTCGAGCTTAGCGCCATTGTTGACGATCTGGCAGTCCGCCTCGACGACAGCGTCGATTAAGCGCTTGACGTGGTGCTTTCGTGCATAGAAGACGATCATCGGCGCCGGCTGGGCATGTGGCCGTCGGCCTAACGTTGGACCGCGGCAACTCGTCACCGGGACACACCCGAGGGCCGAGATCGCGGCGACGGCGGCGCTCATTCCGAAGTCGAGCATCGGGAAAGACGAGCCTTGGATTTGACGCCTATCAATCTCGTCAACAGCCGCGTCGCTGAAACCGTTTGCTTCGAGGTAGGTGTAGCCATCCCGCTCTTCGGCCATCGCGCGATCGACAAGCGCAAGCGGCGCGCCGCGTAAGTCGAAATAGTGAAAGTTTGCCGGAAAATTTGAGCGGGTCGTCGCGCGGGCGCCCGATAGCCAGCCGAGCTGGCGCGTGTCGACGGCGCGACTCGGCACAACGTTGGCGATCGTCCGGATCATCAGCGCTTGCGTTCCTGACAGCGGATTGAGGGCGCTAGAGTTAAAAGTGGTGCGACCGTGGTGGCAGCTGAAACCGCGGCATACCCATCCTTCTCGTAGAGAGAGGTTCCGATTGCGAATGCGGCGAACATCGCCGTTCCCATCGACGCAATCAACTTGCCGGCGTTATGCGCCTCCCGCGGGCGAGGCCCCACGTCGTCGCCCCCGTGATGATGAGGCTCTCCGAGCCGCCGAGCACGGCGCGACCGGCAAGCAGCGCCCCAATCGAAACGCGGGCAAGCTCAAAGACCGAAGGCACAGAGACAAAATTGGCCTGCGAGCGCCGCGCCTGCGGGCCCTATCATAACGGCCCATTTTGGACCTCTGACGTGGACGACGGCACGGCCGGCCCAGATGCGCGCGATCGGCGCGGCGATGAACTGACAGCCCGCAACAACGCGCACCATGGCAGGGCCGAAGCCAAAACCGTTCTGAACAACAAGCGGAAGCACGGGGAGTGCGGCCCCGATCACCAGAAAGCCGATCAGGACCGGGAGCATTAGCGGGTCGAGTGCTGGAGCATTTTCCGCACTGATGAATCGCGGGGGATTCCCGAATCGGCTTGGTTCCGATTCATGCTTCTGGCTAGCGACGGAGGCTGGCGTGCATGGCCAGATCCTTATCCGTTGACCTTCGAGAGGCGTGTCATTGGCGCGATTGAGGGCGGGTTGTCGTGTCGAGCGGCGGCGCAGCGGTTTGGCGTCAGCGCGTCGAGTGCAATCCGACGGCGTGCTCAGGAACGGCGCGAGGGCAACATCAAGCCCGAGCCCCAGGACGGCGACCACCATTCGCAACGGATCGAGGCGCAATCCCGAGCTGATCCTTTCGGCCGTGGCCGCCAAGAGCGACATTACGCTTTCGGAACTGCGGGAGCGGCTGAAGGAGCGCGGCGTCGCCGTCGCCATCGGCGCGCTCTGGCGGTTCTTCAAGCGTCGTAAGATCACGCGCAAAAAAGTCGGCGCACGCGGCCGAACAGCGCCGCAGCGCGGTGAACGCGGCCCGTCAGGCGTGGTTTGAAGGCCAACTCGACCTCGATCCGACGCGGATCGTCTTCATCGACGAGACCGCCGCGAACACCAAGATGGCGCGCCTTTAAGGTCGTGCGCCCAGGGGCGAGCGATGCCGCGCCGCCGTGCCCCATGGCCGTTGGAAAACCACCACCTTCACCGCCGCGCTGCTTCACGACCGGATCGCTGCGCCCATGGTCCTCGATGGTCCAATGAACGGCGAGGCCTTTCTCGCCTATGTCGAATAGGCGCTCGTTCTCGAGTTGCGGCCACGCGACATCGTCATCATGGACAATCTGCCCGCGCACAAAGTCCATGGCGTCAGACAGGCGATCGAGGCCGCCGGCGCAAGCCTGCGCTATCTGCCGCCTTACAGCCCCGACTTCAATCCCATCGAAATGGCCTTCGCCAGCTCAAGGCCCCGCTGCGCGCCGCCGAAGCGCGAACCATCCCCGATCTCTGCAAGCCATCGCCGACCCCCTTCGCCGCTTCACTCCGCAAGAATGCGCCAACGATCTCGCCGCTGCAGGATACGATGCAATATGAGCGGAAATTGCTATGGGCTCCAAACTCAATCAGGTCCACGCCACGGCTGCGAGGATTGTGGCGCGGCGAAGCTTGCGGCGAGCTTGTCGTAGCGAGTTGCGAAGCGTCGCCCAATGTTTGAGGCGGCAGAACGTGCGTTCGATGAGATTGCGCCGGCGATAGGCGGTCTCGTCAAAGGGACGATGCGATCTGCGGGTCGGATTATTCGGGATAACCGGAACTGTCCCGCGCTCGGGCAGGAGACGACGGAGCCCACCGCTGTCATGGGCCGCGTCGGCGGCCAAGCAAGCGCCTGGGGGAACAGCGCTGATCAAAAGCTGCCGCGACCGGACGTCGCCAAGATGTCCAGGGGTCACTTCAATGGCGATGGGGCGTCCGCGCGCGTCGACCATGGCGTGGATTTTCGTTGCGCGCCGCCGCGCGAGCGACCAATCGCCCGGACCCCCTTTTCCATCCGCCGGCGAACGGTGCGCCTTGGCTGCCGTGCTGTCGATGGCTTGGCGGCCGCGCTTCGGGCGCAAACTGACTAGGCTGGCGCCCTCGTCACACAACGGCGTCGATCAGGGTTGTAAAGCGTGAATAAAGAAGGCGCGCCCGTCGACAAATCCTGCCTTTGAGCAGCGCGCCCCCCAAAGGGCACCGCCGATGCGGAGACCGGCCTATTTCCAAAGGCTCAGGAACTTCGAGCGATAGTCGACCTTGGTGCCGAACTCGCCGCCGGGCGGGGGCAGATTGTCCTTGGTGATGATCGCAAAAGGCGTGCCTTCGCCATTCGGCTCGATCAGGGGCTGCTTGTTGAGTGTGCGAATAGCCTGATCGACTTGCGCCCAACCCATATAGAAATTGTCGTAGGCGCCATCCGCAACCTGAACGCGGCCCTGGCGAATGAAGTCGATGTTCTGCGCCGAGCCGACGATGCTGACCAGTTTCACCTTGTCCTGCAATCCAGCCTGGACGATGGCGTTCACCATGACGGCGGCCGCGGGATCATAGGGCGCGTAGACCCAGTCGACCTCGGGGTGGGTCTGAAGATAACCGACGACCATCTGGCCAACCGAACCGATCTGCGAGGCTGTCCATCTTCACGATGTCGGACACCTTGCAGCCCGGGCACTTCTTGATCGTGTCCACGAACCCCTTCAGGCTCGAAACTGCGGAAGGATATTCGTCGTCTTCAAATACGACGACATTGGCCTTGCCGCCGGAGTCTTTGACCGCGAAATCGCCTAGGCCTCGTCCAACCGCAGGAAAGTCCGTCCCGACGTCGGTCACGTATTTGAGGCCGCCGCCTGTCGGGGTAATGACCGGATTGGGGGTGTCAGTGCCGGCCGAACTGGAGATTACAGGCACGCCAGCTTCTTTCGCTTTTGTAAGCCCGAGTTGGAAAGCGCCTCAGAAAGCGTTCTTGAGGATGCCGCCTTCGACGCGCAACGCCGCGCCGTGGGTGCCTGACGCCGCGGGGCTGCACAAATAGACAACGAGGTTGGCGACTTCCTCGGTCGATGCAAAGCGCCGGTTGAGGGAGGTCGGGCGCACCGTGCGGAAGAACTCGTCCGCGTACTCAGCTTCGCTTTTGCCGGATTCGGCAATGCGCTTCGTCAGACCCTGCGCCATCGTCGGGCCCGGGATGACCGAGTTCACAGTGATGTTGGACCCGACGAGCGTTTCGGCAATTCCCCGCGCCACCACGATATTGGCTGCCTTGCTCGCTCCGTAGTGGATCATCTCGACCGGGATCTGCAGCGCCGACTCGCTCGAAACAAACACGATGCGGCCCCAACCGCGCTCTCTCATTTGCGGCAGATAGGCGCGTGTGATGCGAACCCCGCTCATGACGTTGATTTCGAACATCTCGCGCCATTCGTCGTCGGTGAGGTCAACGAAGCTTTTGCGCACATTCACAGCGCCAAGGTTATTGACCAGGATGTCGACGGAAGAAACGGTCCAGGTCACTTTTTCGGCGCCTTCCGCGGTCGCGAGGTCCCCCGGCGCGGGTGAAACAATGGCGCCCGGAAGTAAGGACCTGATGCTTGCGATGGCGGTGTCGACGCGCTCTGAGGTGCGGCCATTCACCCAGACATGCGCGCCCGCTTCCGCCAGTCCCTTCGCGACGGCCAAGCCGATGCCGGCGGTCGACCCCGTGACCAGGGCGACTTCCGCGAGAGATCGAGGTCCATGTGAGGTCCTGTCAGGGAGAAGGGATCACGCACAGGATGCTTCGATAGTGCGCTCGGGCGCGTTTACACCGATAAAAAACGCAGGTAAAGCAATTATGTCGGCTAAACCGGCTGTAATGGCCTACCGGCGCGTTGAAACGGCCGAATGCGGGGATGATCCCATGAACCTGAAGATTCCGGAACTGGACTTCAGTGCGACGGCTCAGGCCCCATATCAGACCATTCGCGACGACATCATCAACGGCAAGCTCCTACCGGACGAGAAGCTGAAGATCCGCGACCTCCGGCTCCGGTACAACACCGGCTCGAGCCCATTGCGCGAGGCGCTAAGCAAACTGACCGCAGACGGGTTCGTCACGCGCACGGAAAATCGCGGCTTTCGAGTAGCCCAGGCGGACGTCGCCGGCTATTCTGATCTTTTGAACGCCAGATGCTGGATCGAGAGCCTCGCCTTACGGGAAGCGATCGAAAGCGGCGGCTCCGCGTGGGAATATGGGGTGCTGATCGCGGGATATGATCTCGACAAGGGATACCAGCTTCTTGACGCGGACCAAGGCATTCCCAATCCGGAATTCGAACGCTTGCATAGGCGCTACCACGTGGCGCTGATCTCCGGCTGCAACAACAAAGTTGTTCAGGACATCTGCTCGCAACTTTACGACCACGCAACCCGTTATCGGTTGTTGTCGCACGTGCGGCTGGACAAGAGCGCTCACGCTGCCCGCGCGGCCGAGCATCGAGAGATCACCGCGGCGGCGCTTGCGCGTGAGGTCGAACGTTCCGTTGAGCTCTTGTGCGCTCACTACCGACGGACGGCGACTTTGCTGAGTTCGGACGGCGCCGTTGGAGCCAAAAAGCGTGCCCTCGCAGAGGTGAAGTGAAGGCCAGAGCTCAGACCTCCGTAGTTTGTCGCAGATGATGAAAAATGGCTTTCACCGCGTGGCGTGCGAGCACGTCGAGGACCCCACGGCGTGACGTGTCCATGCGGGCCGTTGCCGAAACTCAACGTTACTCGACCCCTTCCATCCCCCCTTTCACGCTGGCCAGTCCTCGGGGGTGGGCAGGCCCGCGGGACCGCCGAGGACATCCGCCGGTTGTGAAGTTCTATCGATGAACTATGTGCTTCCCGCAACTCACGACAAAAATGGGTGGTGGAACTTCAGGGCTGTGGCCGACCGCGCGAGAAAGGCAAGCGTTTGCTTTGCCAGAAAGCAGCAGCAGTATATTTCGATGATCAGACTTCTACGCTAGCTCCGATCAATCGACGGGACGATAAAGGTCGCAGAGGAAGGAGGAATTGGGACTAGGATTGATTTTCTGAAGTGGGTCATTATTGTCGATAAAAATACCGAGACTGGGATTCTAACGACGCACGCCGGTTCAGCGCCAGAGGAAGCGGTTCATGGCGCAGATCAACCCGCAACGCATCGTCGACGCCCACATCCACTGGTTCAGAAAGGACAACCCCTACAAACACGACCACGGCCGCGACTATCTGCCGGACGATTATCTCGAGGATGCGGCCGGCTACAACGTGATAGGCATCGTGCATATCGAGGCGCACTGGAACCCGAAAGATCGGGTGGGCGAGACGCGATGGGTCCGAAGCCTCGCCACTGGCGGAAGCGACCGTGGACTTCTGAAGGGCATCGTTGGCGAAGCCAACATTTCGTCCGATGACGTGGAAAGGGAGCTCGAAGGTCATGCCGCCGATCGCAGCGCCCGCTCGATCCGGCACGTCGTGAACTACCTGCCAGGGTCGCATGCCAACTGGTGGGCCGACCAGGGCTACAAGGCGAAGCCCGGATGGGTGCGCAGCCAGGATTATTTCGAGAACCCTAAGTTTCTCGCCAACTTCCACAAGCTCGCACGCTATGGCCTCGGCTTCGACTATATGGCTTTCCCGAACCATATGAAGCCGATGGCGAAGCTTGCGAACGCGAATCCGGGCGTCACCGTCTATGTCGAGCATACAGGCATGCCGTACGACCATACGGCCGAGGGCCTCGCGGTCTGGCGGGAGGGCATGCGCGCGCTCGCGACTGCGCCAAATGTCGTCTGCAAGCTATCGGGCCTCGGCAACACCGTGCCGAGACGGACGGAGGATTCGATCCGTCCTTACGTCCTGGAAGCGATCGACATCTTCGGAATCGACCGCTGCATGTTTGCATCCAACTTTCCGACCGACGGCGCCTTCAGCACGATGCGGGCAGTGTGGGAGGCGTTCTTCTCGATCGCGAAGACATTCACCGCTGGAGAGCGCGACAAGCTCTTTGCCGCCAACGCGATCAGCCATTATCGCCTCGCCATTTGATGCCCGTTGGTCCGTGGCGAAACCGTCGTTGATTGCCGCATCAAACAACTTGCAGGGTCGTGTGCCCGATCCGCTACCTCGGCTTCCAGCATCTCCTGCGGGCTCCCGGCGAAAAGCTCATTGACGGCGGTCTTGTCGTAGACAATCTCGTCTGCGCCCTCGCGGCGTCAGCCAATAACCCGCCTTCGACCAGCGCGGGCCGCGCGTTTTCGGCAAAGGGCGAGGCGCTCGGCGCTATGGGTCCGACGACAGCCAGAGCGCCGATCAGCCAGCCCCTGAGCAGCGCTTCGATTGGCATGAGCTTGCGACGGCACTCTGGATTCGTCGCGCGACGCCAGGCCTGGATCGATCGCATGGCGCCAGCCTGCCAGATCGTCGCTTCGCAGCCTTCCGAACCTGCCAGAGCGCTAGCGCCGGGAGGCGGAAGAGATATACCGCGTCAATGCACTGCTGCGTACATGATCTTGGCCTCTGTCGCCTCCGACAGATCCATTTCCTCAACAATCCGGCCCTGGCGAGCAACAAGGATGCGGTCAGAGAGCGCTAAGACTTCGGGCAGGTAGGACGAGATCACGACGACCGCGATTCCGTCGTCGGCAAGTTCGTTGATGAATCGGTGGATCTCGACGATAGCGCCAACGTCGACGCCTCGCGTTGGCTCGTCGAAAATCACCAGTTTCGGTTTCTGGATGAGCGATTTTGCGATGACGACCTTTTGCTGGTTTCCCCCCGAGAGTTCGATGACCCGAGCTCCCGGGTCGATCGCGCGGACGCCAAGGCGCTTCGTCCATTCGGCGGCCATCTGGCGCGCCTGCGTCATGCTGACCACCGCCAGGGGATTCTCGCCAGTCGTCAACTCGCCGACCTGAATGTTCTGGGCGATTGACATGGTCTCGAAGAAGCCTTCGACCTTCCGGTCTTCCGTTACATAGACGATCCCGTCGACGACCGCCGGCCTGGGGGTTCGATAGCGAACATGGCGCCCCTTAAAGCGCACCTCGCCGCCATGGAAGAAGTCGCGCTTGAGCACTCCGGCGATGATCTTCATCGTCTCCGTTCGTCCTGCGCCGACCAGTCCGAACATGCCGGTGATCTGTCCCGCGAAGACAGAGAACGAGGTGTTGCGGACAATGCTGCCCATGGAAAGGTTGCGCACGCTGAGGATTTCCTCGCCGTAGGGACGCGTTTTGCGCGCCTGCGCGGACCCGTAAAGCTCGCCCGACAAATTCCGGCCGACCATCGCGTGAACAAGCCGGGAGCGATCGAAATTGCCGGTCGAATTGGTCGCCACGACCTCGCCGTCGCGCAGCACGGTGATCCGGTCTGACAGGGTGAGCGCCTCTTCAAGCGCGTGACTGATGAAAATGATCGACATGCCATCGCGCTGGAGCCGGCGTACGAGATTGAAGAAGTGAAACTTCTCTTCCGGCGTCAGGCTGGCGGTCGGTTCGTCGAAAATGAGGACTCGAGCATGATGGTGAACTGCGCGGGCGATCTCCACCATTTGCTTCTTGCCCGCGCCGAGCGTGGAGACGAGCGCCATCGGATCGACGTAGAAATTCAGCGAAAGCAGGAAGCGCTGCGCCTGGATGTAGAGGCCTCTCAGCCGGTTAAAAAGCTGCTCCTCGCCAAGGTAAATGTTCTGCGCCACACTCATGGAAGGAACCAGGTTGGTTTCTTGAAAAACCATCGCGATCCCTTCAGCGAGCGCTTCGGCGGGAGATTTGAGGCGAAGCGGCTTTCCGTCGAAGATCAACTCACCGGAGGTCAGTTCATAGACGCCGGCCAGCACCTTCACGAGCGTGGATTTGCCTGCGCCGTTCTCCCCTACGACAGCATGAATCTCGCCAGCCTTCAGCGTGAAGTCGATGGTCTTGATCGCGGGAATGCCGCGGAATTCCTTGGTCGCTTGGCGGAACTCGAGGATCGGGCTCATGGGTTCTGCGTTCCCACGTCGGCAAGATCGACCGCGACAATGCGGCCGGAGCCCTTGGCGGCGACATAAAGCTTGCCCTCGAACTCACAGCAAGACGTGACGCCGTGGATTGCGCCGTCAGCTCGACTGTGGAAACTCCCGAGAGGCTGCATGTTTGGACCGCACGCCGCGACGAGCCCATAGGACCAGCTTGGCGACCACGGCTTCAGCATGTTGAGCTTTTTGCGGGCTCCCCCTTGGATCGGTTCAAGAAAACTCGCGCCGCTCGAGAGAGCGGGCGCAATCCAGTAGTTCGGATCGACATTGTCGATCATTCGGCGACGATAATCGTCTTCGCGCAGAACGAACTCCACAAGCTGATTGCGCGGCGCGAAGAGGGCGAGCCAGAACCCGCCGCCCCGCGCAGCCGCGATGCGTCCCGGATAGGCTGGAAGGTCGGAGACGACGGCTTGTGGCGCGCTCATCGCCTCTTTCTCAAAGCCCAGGATGCGGTGCCGCCAAGCCTCCGAGACGTATAATCGGCCGTCGGCGGCGGGGGCGAGACCCGTGGGAAACGCGAGGTTCTTGGCCAGCTGCGTCGCGGGCGCCCCGGGCGTGGACAGATCGAGAAGCCAAAGGCTTCCGGCGGCGCCGCGTTCCATGAGGTCGCGCTTCCAATCCGCGGCTCTCCGGCCTTCGGCCCCGTTAGCTGCGATGAGCCTGTCTTGATCGATGAAAAGCCCCGCGGTCGGGGAGCAAAGCGACTGTCCCCCGACGTCAGTGATTGTCTTGCCGGCGTGGGGCCCTTCAAGGATCAGGATTCCGCGTCCGTCGAGACCAACGGCGACGCCGTCTGAAGGACCGGCGGCGATAAAGGCCACAGATTGTTCGAACGCGCGTGGGTCGCTCGCAACAAGAGAGCTTCCCTGCGGCGTGAGCCGCAAGACCTGAGAGCCGCTCGAACAGAGAAGCGCGCCGCGGTGCTGCGTGAGATTGTCGACATCCGGAAGCGACAAGGCGATCGGCGCGGCGTCGAGCAGAGAGTTTGGCCGAAGCGGGCCGTCCATCATCGGCGCCGCTCCGGTTTCGTCGTCGAAGCCGCGAAACGCCGCATAGGCGCGCTTGAGCGCGGCGATCATTGCGCCGCCTCGCCCCAGTAGTCGTCCTGGGCTACCCAATTCGGATCTGCGCCGGGGATCTTGTAGCGGCCGATCCGGTTGTTGGAGACGCCGCCGAGATAAAGATAGCCCTTGTGCTCGCGCATCGAGGTGATCATCGGATGGTTGACGCCGCCGAGATCCCAGAGGCTGTCCACGATCCGGCCCTGATCGTCGAACTTGATGACGCAACCTGTGTTGATGTTGGGATAAAGCCATAATTCCGGCGCCACACGCTTGGCCATGCGCCGCCGAAAGTCCGGCATGGTGAGCGCGAGGTCGAGGGCGGGGGTCCGCATGCCGAGAAGCGCCGCCCAGTAGCAGCCATCCGAAGCGCGGTTGATGTTGTCGGGGTAGCCCGGAAGGTTGTCGATCAGCGTTTCGAGCCGACCCGTTTTCGGGCCGTCGAAATAGTAGCGCTTGATCGCGCACGTCCAACTTTCCGCGAAGAAAAACGATTGCCGATCTCGCGACATGCAGACGCCATTCGCGAACACGATTTTGTGGATGATTGTTCGGGTGACCCTTGTCCGTGGATCGTAGCAGACCATGCGGCCGTTGCCTCTGCTCTCGAGAGCATCGGTCGCCCAGTCCTCCTGTTCGTATCGGATCGTCGCCTCGCTGAAATAGACGCGCCCGTCCGGCGCGACGTCCACGTCGTCGGCGAGCCGGAGACGGGAATCGTCGACTACCGAGAGCCAGCTCCTGTTCGTCTCGTCGGTCAGCTTCGTCACCGTCTTGTCGGGCGACACCGCATAGAGCCCCATGCCGCCGATACAAACGAGCAAGTCGCCCTTGCGGTCAAAGGCCATGCCAAGCGGATGACCGCCGATATGAGCAAAAACCTCATGGCGCGTATGATCGGGGCCGAAGAAGCGGACGATGTCGCCGTGGCGAGTGCCGCAATAGAGATTGTCGTCGCGGTCGAGAATGACATCCTCTGGCCCTTCGATCTGGCCAAGTCCGATCACCTCGACGGACCGCAGCTTGTCGTTCAGCGCGTAAGGCGAGGAGGGATCGAGGGCGGACGGAGGAGGAGGAAGCGAGAGATAGGCGGGCGACACATAGACCTTCGATAGCCACCTGTCGCGATTGCGCAGGAAGCGCATGTCGACAAAGACGGCTGCGATAAGCACGCAACCCAGAACTGTCGAGTTGACCGGCCCGGATACGCCGAAGCTTGTGAGGCTGTTGGTCACGATGAGCACCAACAGGGCGCCCATGACCGCCTTGGCGACGGACCCACGACCTCCGCCGAGCGAATTGCCGCCGAGCACCGCCGCGGTGAGAGCGGACACCTCCAACCCCACCCCCGTGTCAGCGCCAGTGCTGCCGATGCGCGCAGCGAAAAGGAAGCCGGCCAGCGCGCTCAAGACCGATGACCAGATATAGGCCGCGCATACGGTTCGGCGCACCTTGATGCCGGCGTTATATGCTGAGCGCCTCGCGCCGCCGACCGCGGTCAACCGCCACCCGGGCCGGGTCCGCGACAAGACGATATGCCAGGCAATGGCGATCACAGCTGTGACGACGAGGGTGAAGGGGACGCCAAGGACCGTTCCCTCGCCAATGAAAGTCCAGAGGTCGGAATCGGAGAGGCTAGAAATGATCGCGGTCGACGTTCGCAAGAAAACGATGTCGTAGATCGACCGGAAGATGATGAGGGTGACAAGCGTCGTCAGGAAGGCGCGAAGCCGGAGATAGCCGATCAGATAGCCGTTGATCGACCCGCAAACCACGCCAAGCGCCATGACGGCGAGGAAGCTCAGGCCGACCGGCCAACCCTCCACATTCACGCAAATGAGCGAAAGGAGAACGGCGAGCGTGTAGACCGACGCAACGGACAGATCGATGCCGCCCGAGATCATGACGATTGTCAGTCCGAGCACGATTAGGCCGAACTCCGCGAACTGCCTACCAAGATCGCTGAGGCCGTTGATGGTTAAGAAGCCCGGGAGCAAAATCCCGAAGACAATGATTGCGACGAGAAGGACGAGGAAGGGGATCGCATTATCGATCCAGCGCTTGGTCAATATTTCCCCGATCAGGTGATCGGGGAAATATCGATAGCGCAATTGGGTCAGCACGCTCCCGGCGCGTTCCGTCACGGGGTCAACCCGTGCTCGCGCCCAGGATGGAACGATCTCCTACTTGAGATCATCGAGGGTCCAGCACTGGCGAGGCGAGATCGTATCCTTCGTTTGGAGCGTAAGCGGCGTGAAATAGGTCGTTTGGACCGCCCCCGCTTTCGCCGGAGAAAGCAGCAGCTCGACGATCGCCTGATTGAGCGCATCGCCTTGCAGCGGCACGTCATAACTGACGATTTCGCTGATCAAGCCTTTGCTGATGTTGTCGCATCCGGTCTTGCTTCCGCCGCCGGACGTCACGACGAACACCTGTCCGGATTTGCCGGCGGCCTGGACGGCCGCGCCCGCGCCCACATCCTGGTTGTCCCAATTGCCGACGATGCCACACAGGTCAGGGTGCTGTTGCAGCACCGTTTCGGTAATCGCCCGGGCCTTTGCGGGATCGTAGGTGGCGGCCTGATCGGCGACTACCTGGATCTCGGGATGATCGGCGAAGACGTGGTAGTAGGCGTAGAGCTCGTAAAGATTCGACGCCGCGGTCGGCTGGCCCTCGAGGATGGCGACCTTCCCGGACTTGCCAGATCCCTTGCCGCAATGGTCGACAAGCGCCTGCGCCTCGATGAGGCCCACCTTCACCCAGTCGGCGCCAACGTAATAATCCGTCGGGTTGACCGTCTCGAGGTTAACCTGCAGCACCTTGATTCCCGCCTGGACCGCGCGCTGCTCGAGCTTCGCGTAGGACTGGAGGTCCGGATTGTGAACGATAAGCAGATCCGGCTTCTGCGCGATCGCGTCGGTTATGGCGCGGGTGCCAGCGTCCGTGCTCCAGTTCGGATCGCGAA
The DNA here is from genome assembly GCA_963836695.1 of uncultured Alphaproteobacteria bacterium. GTDB lineage: Bacteria > Pseudomonadota > Alphaproteobacteria > Rhizobiales > Beijerinckiaceae > Roseiarcus. Next base: position 71,877 of record CAWIKX010000015.1, on the reverse strand, counting down.
TCTCAAAGGTGTAGCCAAGATCCTTGGCCTGCCGGCGCATGATCGCCGCCCAGCCTTCTGTGAGGTCAAAGCCCATCGCCAGCGGGACGAAGAGAACCTTCTTGCCCTTGAGCTTCTCGTAATAGGGGTCTCGTTTGGCGTGGTTGTCGAGACCCTTTTCTTCCGCTTGCGCGCCGGCCGTAAACACGAGTCCAAGTGCGAGAGCAAGCACCATTCCTAGTTTCATCTGATCCTCCCTTTCGTATGACTTTGGTCTTTTACCCTAAATGTCCCCCTGCTCCTGCTGAGCCGTCTGCTCGTCACGAGGGTTCACGAAACTGTCGATGACGATGGCGGCCAAGAGGATGACGCTTTTGATCAGGTTCTGCTCGACATAGGGGATGTTGAGAATCGTCATCCCGTCCAGAAGCACGCCGATGAGGAGCGTGCCGACGAGGACGTTGCGGACGCCGCCGCGGCCGCCGCTCAAGCCAATTCCGCCGAGCACGACGACGAGCAGAACGTCATAGATCATAGTCGAGTTGTAGACGCGCGTGCTGAGGCCGGCCGATGTCGCCGCCATGACGAGGCCGGCGGCGTAGGCGACCAGCGCTGTGATCACGTATTGGGAAACGATCAGGGGCCGGAGCGGAACGCCGGCGTTGCGCGCTGCAGCCGGATTGTCCCCGCTTGCGTAGATATATCGTCCGAAGCGCGTCCACCGCAGGAGGGCCCAGAGGATCAGAGCCAACAATGCGAAGAAGACGATCGGCAGGGGCAGTCCGAAGACCTTCGCGTCGCCAAGGAATTGGAAGAACGCAGAGTCGTTTGGAGTGTTCTGGACGTCGACCTCGAACAGCCACGCCCGACCGACGCCGTAAATGACAAGACCCATCGCGAGGGTCGTGAAGATTGCCGGGACGACCGCGTAGGCGATGAGAACGCCGCTGACCAGTCCCGCGATGATCGAGAAGGTCGCGCCAATGAGCAAGGCCCAGCCGAGCGGCACGTGTTGATGGGTGGCGAGCGAGAGGACCCAGGAGACCGCCACGACCATGGTCGCGACCATCGCCAGATCGATGCCGCGGCCGATCACGACCAGCCCCATGCCGAGTCCGAGGATTCCCAGGATCGAGACACTTCGAACGAGCGCGATAAGATTGCCGGGCGTAAGAAAGTTGTGCAGCGTGAACGAGAAGATAACGAACAGGATCGCGGCAAGCGCAAAAACAACGCTTTCTTGGGTGATGCGCAGCTTGCGAAAATCTAGCGATGGCATGTTCTGCTTATCGCGCCGCCCGTTTGGGGACCCAACTGGCGCGCTCCCGCGCATTTCATCCTATTGAAGTTGAAGATCAACCGCGCCGCGGTCGATGCAAAGACGAACGGATGAAATAACAGTTATGATTTTCTGCCGGAATTGGATTGCTGTACGAGGCTGAAAAAGTCACGTGCAGCTCGATCATGGGCTTTGAGGTCGTGCCGATGATGGCGCTCAGGGGACGCAAAGCTCTGGTCACGGGCGCCGGAAGCGGAATCGGCAAAGCGATCGCGGCCGCGCTCGTGGAGCGCGGCGCAAGGGTTACGCTTGCGGACATCGACGTCGAGGCCGTGAGGGGGCTTGCGGGAACGCTTGGCCAGCTCGCGCATCCCCTGAAGCTCGACGTGACGGATCACCCAAGCGTAGACAGGCTTCTCGAATCGATCCCCTCCGACTTCCGTCCGGTCGATATTCTCATCAACAACGCTGGCCACGATATTGGCGGCCGCACCAACTTCGTGCGCGGGCCTGCTGACGACTGGACGAATATCCTCGACGTCAACCTGACGGGCATGGTGCGGGTGACACGCGCAATCGTGCCGGAAATGATCGAGCGGAACTTTGGCGATATTGTCAACATGAGCTCGATCAGCGCGCTGAAACTCGTGCCCGAAACGACGGCATACACCACCAGCAAGGCAGGCGTGCGCGCCTTCAGCGATGGGCTGCGCGCCGATCTCGCGGAGACGGCCATTCGCGTCACTGAAGTGCTTCCAGGTCTCACGCGGACGGACATTATTCTGAAACGTCATCGCGGCGACCGTGCGCTCGAGAAAGCCTATTTCGACGAGGCTCGAATGGCCCTGGACCCCGAAGACATTGCGCGCATGGCGGTGTTCGCGCTCGAGCAGCCGGCGCATATGCAAATCGCCCAACTCTTCGTCCTGCCCGTCAACCGGTGGTAAGACAGCGACCGACGATCACGGTCCCTTTACAAGAGCCAGGCGTCTTTCCCCTACAACTTGGGAGATGACCTATCTCGCTTGCGATAACTAAAGGCGCGATCCTCAACATCGGCAACGACGTTGCGACCAGCACAGGCAGGGCGGCGTCGCCCGCAACTCGCTGCATCCAGGCTATATCGTAACCCCGATGAACAAGGACCAAGGGCCGGTCATCGAGGCCGCGCTGATCAGCGGCAGTCTGCTCAAACGAGCGGGCCAGCCGATCGAAACCGCCTACGCGCGTTCTTTCTCGCGAACGATGATGCAAGCTACGTGACAGGAACTTCGCTCGTCGTCGACGGCGCTATCTCGCGCCCTGACAGCACGCCCTAGGAAGGCGGGAGTGGCTATCGCCGCGACCCGTGATCGCGTCGAAAGAGAACATGCAATACCGTGGGGAGCGTCATGCTGCGACGGGCGCAGGTGCTGATCGCGGTCTGCTTGGAAGGCTGCTATCCCGCCGCCTCCCGCAATCTGGCCGCGGCGGCCTCAGGCGTGATGTCCCGCTGGGGCGAGCCCAACATCTCGAAGCCGACCATGAATTTCCGGATTGTCGCGGAGCGAAGCAGCGGCGGATAAAAATGCGCGTGCATCTGCCATTCGGCATGCAGCGCGCCGTCCGTCGGCTTTTGGTGGAAGCCCATCGAATAAGGGAACGGCGCGTCGAACAGGCTGTCATAGAGCTTGGTCAGTCGGGATAGTGCCTGCGCCAGCGACGTCTTCTCCCCCGCGCTCATCTCGTCAAATCCGCCGATGCGGCGGCGCGGCAGAACCAGTGTCTCGAACGGCCAATTCGCCCAAAAGGGCACGAGCACGCAAAAATCGTCATTGCCAATGACGATGCGCTCGCCGTGCTGAAGCTCTTCTGCAAGATAGTCGAGGAGCAGCGGCCGGCCATGGCGCAGAAGATATTCGCTTTGGCGATGGGTCTCTTTCTCCAGCTCGTTCGGCAGGTGGCGCGTGGCCCAGATCTGGCCATGGGGATGAGGATTGGACGCTCCCATCATCTCGCCCCGATTCTCGAAAATCTGCACCGACGCGATGTCTGGCGAATTGCCGAACGCGATCGTCTCCTCGACCCAGACGTCGACCACCCGCTCAATGTCGGCGACCGCCATGCCAGAGAGGGTCAGGTCGTGGCGCGGGGAAAAGCAGAGCACGCGGCAGCGTCCGGATTTGCCCTCGGCGACCAGCAAGCCGTCTCTTTCCACTTGCGTCGGGACGTCGGCCTGCAACGCAGGAAAATCATTGTCGAACACGAACGTGTGCGGATAGTCGGGATTCCGCGCGCCGTCCACACGCAAATTGCCGGGGCAGAGATAGCAGTTGGGATCGTGGGCAAGCCCAGGCGATGCTGCGGTCGCCTCGCGCCTGCCCTGCCACGGGCGCTGAGCGCGATGCGGCGACACCAAAACCCATTCACCGGTCAGTGGGTTGAGGCGGCGGTGCGAGGCCCCCCGAAGCTTATCGAAGATCGCCAATCATCCGCTCCTCAGACCTGGATCAGGGCGGCGCCATCGGACGGCGCGCAGACGAAGATGTCCGTATCCATGCCCGTCGAGATGCGATAGCCGTCGGTCAAAATTTGCGACGCCTTGTCCACCGCCCATGCTTCGACCAGACTTATCGTGCACCCGCCAAAGCCGCCTCCTGTCATGCGCGAACCGTAGACGCCCTTGACCGTCTGGGCCAGTCCGACCAGCGCATCCACCTCGGGACAGGTAATTTCAAAGTCCTGCTGCATCGAGACATGGGAGGCGTTCATGGCGCGCCCACAGGCGGCAAAATCTCCGGCCCCAAGCGCGCGCTCGGCTTCCAGGACGCGCGCGTTCTCCGTGACGATGTGGCGACAGCGGCGGTAGATAAGCTCGGGCAGCTTGCGGCGTTTGGCTTCGAGTTGCTCAGGAGTCACGTCGCGCAGCGCCTTGATCGGCCCGAGATGGCGGCTGAGCAGCCTCACCCCTTCCTCGCAGGCCTCGCGCCGCAAATTGTATTCGCCTCCGGCATGCTGATGGCGGACCCCGCTGTTGGCGATGAGAAGCCGTAAGTTGGGCGCAATGGCGACATGGCGCGAGTCGAGACTCCGGCAATCGATCAGAAGCGCATGCCCGGCGACGCCACAGCAGGCGATGTACTGATCCATCACGCCGCAGCGCATACCGACGAAATCATTTTCGGCCCGCTGGCAGATCTGGGCGATCTTGATCGGGTCGAATGGCAGGTCGCTCTGAGTGAGCAGCGCGTGCGCCACGGAGACTTCGAGCGCCGCAGATGAGCTTAAGCCCGCCCCGATCGGGACATCGCTCCAGATGACGAGGTCCGCGCCGGAAAGCGCGAACCCGCCGATCTCGAGCATGAGCGCGACCCCGATGACGTAGTCGGACCAGTCGCCGCTCGGTCCTTGAGGGGGAGCGTCGAGATCGAACTCGCGCGCCTCGTCCATGATCATGGAATAAACTCTGAGGCGGCGGTCGGGCCGAGGCGAGACGGCGGTCAAAGTGGAGAATTCGAGCGCCGCCGGCATGACGAAGCCGTCGTTGTAGTCCGTATGCTCGCCAATCAGATTGACGCGGCCTGGCGCGCGACTGACCGTCGGCGCGCCACCGAACCGATAGGCGAACTCGACCGCAAGGTCGCGCACCTGAACGCTCATCTGAAGTCCTCCCATGTGACGCGCGTCACTGCAGTCCTGCGAACAAAAGGATCTCTAGCTGTGGAGCCAAGACCTACAGCCTCTGTCGGAGTGGACACATGGCGAATTTTAACATGCGGGCAAGTGTCGTCGAGCGCACGCAGGGTCCGGGGCCGCTTGCCTTTGTGACGGACGCCGGGAGGATGGCCGTCTTGATCGCGCCAGTCGCACTCTCTTCAATCTCTCGACTGATGTACGCTTTGCGGGCCTTGCGTCAGCGAGAGCGTGACCGAGCGGAGCTTGCGCGAATGTCGCGCTATGAGCTTCACGATATCCGCCTCTCGTCATCGGAGCGCTGGGTGGAAATAAGCAAGCCCTTTTGGCGGAAGTAGTTGGGCCCGGCGCTCGACGGTCCACTGCCGCGCGTGACGGTCGCAGCCGGATATCAGGATTTGCAAACGTCATCGGGCCAGCCGAAGCGCGCGCCGGACCCGCCTGAGGGGAGCAGCGGGCGCGGCGCCAGTGAGCCAAAGGCCAAAGCCCAGCGCGGCAAAGTAAACGAAACCTCCGATCGCAATCAGACCCAGGAGTTGCGCTTCTCGCGCAAAGCGCGGCAGGCGCCCCACCAACGCGACGAGCAGTCCGTCGGCTAGAATGAGCGCAAGCGCAAGCGCGCCGGCGGCGAACAGCGTCGCCGAAGCGGTGGCGAGCAAGCGTCCGTCCGGCGCGGTCCAACCACGTCGGCGGGCGAGCCCGAACACGCCGGCAACCTTGATCCAGAGGCCGGCAGCCGTCGCCAGGGCCAAGCCTGGTGCGCCAAGCGGGCGAAACAGCGCGATCTTGAGCGCCACGTTAACCGCAACCCCGACGAGCGTGACCTTGAGCGGCGTTGCCGTATCGCCGCGCGACAAGAAACTCGCCGCTGTGATTCGATCGACGAACAAAGCTGGCATGCCAAGCGCGTAGGCTGCAAGGACGGCTGCGGCCTCATGGGTCGCGTTGGCTTTGAACGCGCCATGCTCGAAGGCGACGGCGACAATGAGGTCGGGAATGAGGAGGAACGCGACCACGAAGGGCGCGCCGAGCGCCAGCGTCAGCGAAGCGGCGCGATTCTGCGCGGCGAGAGCGCCCTTATCGTCGCCAAGAGCGACGAGGGCCGACATTTCTCTTAATAGCACCGAGCCGGTCGCGATGACGATGACACCGCCGGGCAACTGATAAAGTCGGTCGGCATAGCTGATGGCGGAGAGCCCGCCTGTCGGCAGGAGCGAGCCGACGATTTGGTCGGCCAGCGCGCCGATCTGATAGCTCGCGGAAATGCCGATCGCGGGCCCCAGCATCCAGAGGAATTTGCGGATCTCGGGCGTCCAGCGCGGCCAGCTCAGACGCTCGAGAAGCCCGCGCCGGCGAGCATCGATCATCACGATGACGAGTTGGGCCACGCCGGAGACGAGGAATCCCCAACTCGCCATGCTGGCCACGCCGGGCGACAGTTTGGGAAAGAATGCGGCGAAGGCGAGAAACGCAATCATGCATACGTTAGCGGCGACGGGCGCAAAAGCCGGCGATCCCCACGCGTTATTGGCGTTGAGCGTCCCCTGGTGAAGCGCGAAGACGGCGATGAAGGCGATATAAGGGAACATGATGCGCGACATCGCGACAGCGTTGGCGAACTTGTCGGGCTGATCGACGAAGCCGGGCGAGGTCAACCGCACCAGCAGCGGCATGTCCAGATAGACGAGGCCGAGCAAGGCGATTTGCGACAGGATAAGCAGCGTGAAGATATGGCTCGCGAATTTGTCCGCCTCCTCGCGGCCTCCCGCCTTCAGCACGCGGGTGTAGGTGGGCAGATAGGCGGCGTTGAAGGATCCCTCGCCGAAGATTTGACGGAACTGGTTCGGCAACTTGATCGCCGCGACATAGGCGTCGTTGAGCGCTCCGCCCCCCAGAAGGGCTGCGAGCGCCATGTCGCGCAAGAAGCCGGTCAGCCGGGACGCGACCGTCCAACCGCCGACCAGGAATATGTTACGGTACATCGCGCCGGTGTAGCCGGATTCGCAGCTGAACTGAGGACTTTTTTTAGGACGAGCCTACCAGCGCCTGATCGATGTCGCGCCAAAGGTCCTCGACGTCTTCAATTCCAGCCGACAGCCGCAACAGATCGGGCGGACATGGCGAATTCGCCCCTTCGATCGAGGCGCGATGCTCGATGAGCGATTCGACGCCGCCGAGCGAGGTCGCCCGCTTCCATAAGTGCACCCGCGCCGCGGTCGCGATCGCGGCCTCCGCGCCACCGCGGACCCGAATCGACAACATGCCGCCGAATCCGCCCTTCATCTGGCGGCGCGCGACCTCGTGGCCAGGATGGTGGGAAAGTCCTGGATAGAGGACGGCGGAGACCGCTGCATGATTGGAGAGGCGATTGGCGAGCTCCATCGCGCTCGCCGCCGCCGCGCGCACCCGCACGTCGAGGGTGCGCAGTCCCCGAATCAACAGAAACGCCTCGAACGGATGCAAGATCATGCCGTGCGACTGGCGAATCGTGCGCGCCCGCGCGCAAAGGGCGTCGTCTCGCGCGAAGCAGAGCGCCCCCGCAATGACGTCAGAGTGTCCGTTCAGGTATTTGGTCGCCGAGTGCATGACCACGTCGGCGCCGAGCGCGATCGGCCGCGTAAAAACGGGCGTCGCGCAAGTTGAGTTCGACCGCGAGGACCGCGCCCGCCGCATGAGCGGCGCGCGCCGCGCCCTCGATGTCGCTCACACCCCATAGCGGATTGCTCGGCGTTTCGAGCCATACAAGCTTGGTGGCGCCCGGTCTCAGCGCCGCGGCAAGCGCCGGCGCATCCTCGGCGTCAACGAAATCGACACTGATTCCGAAGCCCTGCGCCTCGTTGATGAGCCACGCGCGGAACGCCCAATACATACCCTTGGCCGCGATCACATGCGCGCCCGGTCCAAGGCTGAATATGAGCGCGATCGCCGCCGACATGCCTGAGCCAAAGACGAAGGTGGTCGACGCGCCTTCCAGCGCGCCGATGATGGCCTCGGCCTGGCGCACGGTGTCGTTGTCGGGCCGGCCGTAAACATTGCCGCTGCGATAAAGATTGTCCGGGTCGCGCTCGAAAGTCGTGGCGACATGAATTGGCGGCACGATCGCCCGGCTGCGTTCGTCGATGGTCCCCAAAGCCTGTGCGGCAAGGGTCCGCGTGCTCAAGAACGGCGGTTCACTCATAGCGCAAGACCCCTAAGCAGTTTTGGCGCCCCGCTCCCCGCGCCGCCCGCTTCCGCAATCAGCATATCCTTGAGCATAGGCGCCCGATCGACGATCCGAAGCCCGAGATCCCGCACGAAGCGTAGAGGCGCCAGATCATTGGAAAACAGGCGATTGAGCGCGTCGAGGGCGAGACCGCTGGCCGCAACGTCGAAGCGCCGCTGGCGTTGGTAAGCAGCGAGCGGCCGGGGCGCGCCGGGATCAAGACCGAGCCGCATTTCGCCGACGATCGTCTCGGCGAGCGACGCCACGTCGCGCAAACCCAGGTTGAGGCCTTGGCCCGCGACCGGGTGCACGACATGCGCCGCATCGCCAACGAGCGCAAGCCGCTCGGCTACGAAGCGTCGGGCAACCTGGAAGCGGAAAGGAAAAGCCTCGACGCGTGAGACGAGACGGATTTCGCCCAATTTCGGAGTGAAGCGATATTCAAGCTGGCGCGTCAGATCCTCGGGGTCGAGGGCGAGCAGCGCCTCGGCGTCGGCGCGCCGCTCGTTCCAGACAATGCTCGACTGGCGGCCCGGGAGCGGCAGGATCGCGAACGGGCCGGGGGCCAAGAAATGCTGCTCAGCCCGACCTTCGTGATCACGCTCGTGGGCGACCGTCGCGACGAGGCCGGTCTGGTCATAGTCCCAGCCCACCGTAACGACATCGGCGAGCCGACTCAGTTTCGAGCGCGCGCCATCGGCGGCGACCACAAGACGCGCGCGCAACGCGCGGCCATCGGATAGCCCCAGATTCCCCCCGTGTTTCCCGGGGTTCCAACTCGTGACGGACGCTGTAAAGCGCTGGACCCGCAGCCGATCGCAGAGGGCCGAGAGGGCGCCAACGACATCGTCGTTGAACGCCATATGAGCGAGAGGCGAGCGGGCTTTCGCGCCGATATGAAGATGGGGCAGGCGCACCGCGTCGCGCACTTCCCCGTCCATGATCGCCATCGACAGGATCGGTTGCGCATGGCGCTCGATCGCCTCCCAGGCGCCAATGCGCTCAAGGAGGCGCCGCGGCCCATCGGCAATCGCGACCGTCCGCAAAGGCCTGGCGCTCGCCGCGGCCGGCGCCGCTGGATCGACGATGGCGACGGACGCGCCTTCCTGCATCGCTTGCTTAATCGCCGCGGCAAGCGCCAATCCGTTCGCGCCTCCGCCGGCGATGACGACGTCGAAGATGGGAGTGGGCTCGGCCATTGCGGACGCCTCCTTCCAGCCATTGTGGGACGGACCACAAATCCATACCGGCTCTCGGGCCGCCGCGCCATTTGCGAGTCCGGATTCCATCTTTTCAAAGCGTTACGGCACCATTAGCGAGTCGCCCTGCGGCTCATTGAGGGCGGTCGCCGCTGGGCGTTGTGCCAAATATATTCACAGTGTGTATCAGCATATTAGTTTCTTTGCCCATTTGACGCGCGCCCGTCGAGGGGCCATTTCTCGCCGCCATGGCCGACGTCTCCTTTCCCGCCGCGTTCGGCGCCGGGCTCCTCTCCTTCATTTCCCCCTGCGTGCTGCCGCTCGCCGCGCCGTATCTTTGTTTTCTCGCAGGGGCATCCGTCGAAGCGCTCGCCGACGAGAGCGAGACGAAGGCCAGGCGCGACATTCTCATCACCGCGGTCCTGTTCGTGGCCGGCTTCTCCACTGTGTTCGTAGGCCTCGGCGCGACGGCGTCCGCGTTGGGATCGGTGCTCAGGCAATGGAGCCACGCTTTATCGATCGCGGCCGGAATCGGCGTGATCCTGATGGGTCTGCATTTTCTTGGGGTCTTCAAGATCGGCGCGATGCTGCGCGAGAAGCGGCTCGAGCTCGAGAAACCGGCGGGGCTATGGAGCGCCTATCCGATGGGCTTCGCCTTCGCCCTCGGCTGGACCCCGTGCATCGGTCCGATCCTGGCCACCATTCTCGCGGTCGCTGGCAGCCGGGATACGGTCGCCAGCGGCGCAGCGCTGCTCGCCGTCTATAGCCTCGGCCTGGGTCTGCCCTTCATTGCCGCCGCCGCCGCGATCGGCCCGTTCATCCGCGCGTCGCGCCATCTGCGGGCGCAGTTCGGCCGGATCGAGAAAGCGGTTGGCGTCCTCCTCGTCGCGACGGGCGTCGCATTTTTGACCGGCGGGTTTCAGAGTGTTTCGCTGTGGCTGATCGAAACCTTTCCGCAGTTCGGCCAGATCGGATGACCGCAAAAAGAAACCCGCCGACAACGGCGGGCTTCCTATTACAACGACATAGAGGAGCTCAGCGCTGCCCAGCGGCGGCGATGGATCAGGAGCCGACCTGCTCGTAGCTGATCTTGCCATCCGGACCCTTCTTCCAGACGTACCAGACGTAGTCGACAGTGGTGCGGTCGCCCTTCTTGTCATAGGCGATCGGGCCGATCACGGTGTTGAACGTCATGCCTGAATGCATCGCTTCCGCGACTTTTTTCGGGTCAACCGACTTCGCTTTCTCCGCCGCCTGCTTCATGATCTGGACGGCGGCGTAGGCGTAAAGCGTATAAGCCTCCGGATCGAAGTTCTTCGCCTTGAATTCCGCAACGATATCCTTCGCCGCCGGGTTCTTGCGCGGATCGGGACCGAAGGACATCAGCGTGCCTTCCACGCCCGGGCCGGCGATCTGAGAGAACTCGTTATTGGTGATGCCGTCGCCGGAGATCATGACCGTGTTCATGCCCTGGTCGCGCATCTGCCGCAGGATGAGTCCGCCCTCGGTTTGCAAGCCGCCCCACATAATGTAGTCGGCGCCCGATTCTTTGATCTTGGAGACGATCGCCGAATAGTCCTTTTCTCCGGTGTTGACGCCTTCGTACAGCACCTCCTTGATGCCAAACTTGTGCATGTTGTCGCGCGCCGCGTCCGCAAGTCCCTTGCCGTAGGTCGTCTTGTCGTGGACGATGGCGATCTTCTTGCCCTTGAGCTTGTCGCGAGCGAGTTCGGCCCACAGCATGCCCTGCTGGTCGTCGCGACCACAGGTGCGGAATGCGTCCCACAGCTTGCGGTCTGTCACCTTCGGATTAGTCGCCGCGGGGGTAATGAACAGGATGCCGTTCTCCGAGTAAACGTCGGATGCCGGGATCGTGACGCCCGAATTAAAGTGGCCGACCACGAACTTGACGCCGTCGCCGACGAACTTGTTGGCGACCGAAACGCCTTGCTTCGGATCCGACACATCGTCGCCCGTTTCGAGCGTGATTTGCTGGCCAAGAATGCCGCCGGCCTTGTTGATGTCATCGACGGCCTGTTGCGTTCCGTTGACGAGCTGCGCGCCGAAAGCCGCGTTCGGCCCCGTGATAGGCCCTGCGACCGCCATTTTGATCTGCGCGTGGGCGCCGGCCGAGAATACCAAAGCCGCGGCAAGCGCGACCCCGGACAACCAATGTTTAGTCATTCATTTTTCTCCCATAAGTTGCGGGCGCCAAGCCCTCCCTGACGCCCGTGGTAGAAGATAATTCCACCTTGAGCGCCGATACTTTCCCCTTTTTGGTCAGGAGTCACCTTAAAAAACACAAAGGTTTGGCCCCAAGCGACGCTCCCTCAGCCGTTTCCTTTCGCGCGCCAATTCAGCGCCGAACTTTCGTAAGCCCAGGAGTATTGGGTCGCCATCTGCTTCGCGCGCATGGCTCGATAGCCAAGCCCGCTGACTGCAAGCGTCCAAATCAAGGCGACGACAAAGAGAGTAGGCGACAGCAGCGGCTCGCCATAAAGCGCGTAGTGGAGAAAGCGCACGCCAGCGCTGAGAAAGATCATGTAGGGCGCAAGCGCCGCCAGCGGCCGCCAGGTCTTGGCGATCGCCCTTCCGGTCGCCCAAGCTCCAGCCCCGCCCAAAATCAGCGTGATGAGGACGAAGGTGAGGAAGCCGTAAGGCCCATCCGACCACAGGAAGCCAGCCATTAGTGCCCCCCCTCGAGATAGGCGGAGCGCACTTCGGGACGAGCGAGCAATTCGGCGCCGCCGCCCTGCATCGTGATCGCGCCATTCACCATGACATAGCCGCGATGGGCGAGCTTGAGCGCATGAAAGGCGTTCTGCTCGACCAGGAACACGGTTAGGCCCTCGCTCTTATTCAGTTCGGCGATCACTGCGAAGATCTGTTTGACCACCAGCGGCGCGAGTCCGAGCGAGGGCTCGTCCAGGAGAAGCAACCGGGGACGGCTCATCAGCGCGCGCCCGATCGCCAGCATCTGCTGCTCGCCCCCCGACAGTGTTCCCCCACGTTGCGGCGCGCGCTCCTTGAGACGCGGAAAAAGCGTGTACACGCGTTCTAGATCGGCGTCGAAATGGGCGAAATTGTTGATCGAGGCGCCCATCTGCAGGTTCTCGAACACGGTCATGCGCGGGAAGATGCGCCGCCCTTCAGGCGACTGGGCGATCTGGAGGCGCGCAATCATGTGGGTCGGCAAGTTGGTGATGTCCTGGCCGTCGAACGTGATCCGTCCGTGGCGCGCCCGCGGCGCGCCGAAAATCGTCATCATCGTCGTCGACTTGCCGGCCCCGTTGGCGCCGATCAGGGTGACGATCTCGCCCTTGTTGACGTCGATGTCGACCCCTCGGAGCGCCTGGATTTTCCCATAGAACGTTTCGATCCCGCGCAGTTGCAGGAGCGGCGCAAGGGCGGCTCCGCCCGCTACGCTCATTGCTCCAGCTCCTTTTCGATCTGTTCGACTTCCTCCTCATCCTCGACGCCCAGATAGGCGGCGATCACTTTCGGATCAGCGCGCACTTCCGCCGGGGTGCCGTCGGCGATCTTCACCCCATAGTCGAGAACCACCACGTGATCGGAGATTTGCATCACGACCGACATGTCGTGCTCGATCAGGAGCACCGAGGTATTGTGTTCGGCGCGAATCGACCTGAGAAGCGCATTGAGATCCGCCGATTCGCGTGGGTTCAGTCCGGCGGCCGGCTCGTCCAGGCAAAGCAGCACCGGATCGGTGCACATGGCGCGCGCAATTTCGAGCCGGCGCTGGGCGCCATAGGGCAGTTCGCCTGCCGGGTCGTCAGCGCGGTCGATCAGCTCGATCTTGTCCAGCCAGTATTTCGCCCGCTCGATGCACTCGGCTTCCTTGCGGCGATAGCTTGGCGCGCCGATCAACCCGAGCACGGTGAGACCGCTGGCGAGCATGAGCGGATTGTGATGAGCCACGAGAAGATTCTCGAGCGTGGTCATGCCCTGGAACAGGCGGATGTTCTGGAAGGTGCGGGCCACCCGCGCCTTGCGGGCGATCTCGTGATCGGGCATCCGCTCGAGGAGAAAGAGTTCGCCGTTCGCCGTCATGGCGTGTCGACCGCTGGAACGGGTGACTGCGGCTATGTCCTCGGGCGTCGCGACGCCATCGCGGGCAAGCGCCAGCCGCCCCTCGGTCGGCTTGTAGAAGCCTGTGACGCAATTGAAGACGGTCGTCTTGCCTGCGCCATTCGGTCCGATGAGCGCGGTGATATCTCCCCGTCCGACCGAGAAGCTGAAGGCGTTCACCGCGACCAGGCCGCCAAATCGCATGGTGAGGTTTTCAACGGCCAGCAGCGGGCCGGTCAGCCAGTTCATCTTACCCGTGTCCCTCTTTCACGAGATCGCTGGACACGGCCTTTCGCTCTTTCAGGAAGACGGAGGGCATGCGCGTCGAAACGAGACCCCGAGGCTTCCAGATCATCATGATGACCATCGCGGCGCCGAATAGCAGCATGCGATACTGGGTCGGATCGAAGTTCTCGCCGAAGATCGCCTTCATCCACTCGAGTTCACGCATGAGTTCGGGAACGCCGATCATCACCGCGGCGGCGATGGCGACGCCAAGCTGTGACCCCATTCCGCCGAGGACAACAATGGCGAGGATCGTCGCCGACTTCGATAAAGGTGAAGCTCTCCGGGCTGACAAAGCCCTGACGAACGGCGAAGAACGAACCGGCGAAGCCTCCGAACATCGCGCCGAGCGCGAACGCCGTGAGCTTGGTGTTGACGGTGTTGATGCCGAGCGAGCGGCATGCGATCTCGTCCTCGCGAAGCGCCTCCCAGGCCCGGCCGATCGGCAGCCGGCGCAGCCGAATTGTCACGAAATTGGTGAGGAGAGCGAGCGCGAGGATCAGGTAGAAAAGAAAAATCGTCCGGTAGATCGGCGTATAGGGGAGATGGAAGATCGCCGCGAATCCGTTTTCGTCATCATCGAAGGGAATGCCGAAGAACGTGACATGCGGAATTTCGCTGATGCCGGCGTAGCCGTTGGTCAGATCGACCCAGTTGATCAGCACCATTCGGATGATCTCGCCGAAGGCCAGCGTCACGATCGCGAGGTAGTCGCCCCTGAGCCTCAGGACAGGAAAGCCGAGAATGACGCCCCACATCGCGGCGAGCAATCCTGCGAGCGGCAGACAGATCCAAAACGAAAGGCCGAAGATGGTCGAGAGCAGCGCATAGGAATAGGCGCCAACCGCATAAAAGGCCACGTAGCCGAGATCGAGCAGGCCGGCGAGGCCGACTACGATGTTCAATCCCCAACCCAACATCACGTAGATGAGAATTTGGACGCCGTAATTGTTGATCCACTTGAGGGATCCCTGAGGCCCGAGGAGGCCAAGCGAGATCAACGGAAACAAGATCACGAGACCCAGCATGAACGGGCCGACATAGCGCCCGAACGCCACCCGGGCGGCTGACGGCGGGGCGGTGCCCTCGCCTTCCCGCGCCGCCTGCACCATGACGCCGCCCATGCCGCCGACGGCGGCCGAGCCGATGCGGTCGAACCAGACACGCCAGTCGGCGCGCGCCATCTGGCGCAGGAGAACAAAAGCAAAGACGATCGCCGCTATGCCGAACGACAACGGCCAGCGGCTGGCCAGAACAAGCTCGTTGTTGATGTTCGATTCGGCGTGATAGCTGATAATTGGGAACGACAGGCCGAAGGCGACCAGTCCCGCCGCCGCGGCGTTGCGGAGCGCCGGGACGAATTGTGTTGCGGTTGCAACAGGCGCCGCGATCTCGGAAGTCTGCGAGGGCGCGGTCATTTTCAGACCTTCTCGACTTCGGGCCTGCCGAGGATGCCCGAGGGCATGAAGATGAGCGTGATCGCCAGGATCATGAACGCGGCCACATCCTTGTAGTCGGTGGTGAAATAGGACGACCAGAAGACTTCGATGAGGCCAATCAGGAGGCCGCCGAGGACCGCCCCGGGCAGTGAGCCGATGCCGCCGAGCACAGCCGCGGTGAAGGCCTTGACGCCAGGCACGAACCCGTCGGCGAAATTCACCACGCCGTAGTAAATCACGAACAGGACGCCGGCGACCGCGGCCAGCGCCGCGCCGATCACGAAAGTGATCGAAATCGTCGCGTCGACGTCGATCCCTAGCAGCGCCGCCATCTTGCGGTCCTGCTCGCAGGCGCGCTGCGCCCGCCCGAGCGAGGTGAACTGAACGAGGTACCAGAAGGCGGCCAAAAGAATGACCGTGATGACGACGATGAGGATCTGGCGCACCGACAAGGTGACGTCCCCGCTCAGATTGAACACGTGATTAGGCAATTGCGGCGCGGGCTTGTTGCGCGGTCCCTGAACAACCTGGACGAAATTCGAAAGAAAGATCGACATTCCGATCGCCGAAATAAGCGGCGCGAGCCGAAACGATCCGCGCAAGGGCCGGTACGCGAGCCGTTCGATCGCCCAGTTCCACAACCCGGTCAGCGCCATAGCCCCGACCATCACAACGACAAACGCCAGCGGCAGCGACCCCACATGCAGAATCTGGGTCAAAATCATGAAGATGATGAGGGCGATAAAGGCGGACAGCATGAACACGTCGCCATGAGCGAAATTGACCATGCCAATGATGCCGAAAACCATCGTGTAGCCGATGGCGATGAGTCCGTAGATCGACCCCAGCGTGAGCCCGTTGATCAGCTGCTGCAGGAAGTTATCCATGCGCCAACTTACCCTCTCGTTTCTTCCCGCTTCGCAGGAAACGTGCCATTCGTGCGCGGCCGTCCTGTCTTTCCAGCGCTTGACCCAACGACGGCGCCGCGCCGGCAGATCCCTCGCCCCAGATTTGGGCAACGTAACTGGCAGAGGCGCGCGCGGCAACCCGACGATGGGAGGTTTTCCTCGTTTGGCCCGGACCGCCAGTTGACCTCCAAATCCTGCGATTATCGTCGTAATATACAGCAGAATATTTCGGATCATCCTTAAATCGACGCCCACACTTTAGCAACGCGGCCCACTCTTCGTGAAAATGAGAGGATACGCGGCGTCTTGATCTTTCTCGCGCATTACGAAATGCTGGCGATATACCGCCGCTGATCTCGAACCGCGCCCGATCAGCCGAGTTGTCCGGGAAGGGAACATTCATGGCCATGACGATGACGGGCGAAGTGACTTTGCCCGCCGAGAGAGCAAAAGTCTGGGCCTTGCTGAACGACCCCGAGGCGCTCAAATCCGCAATTCCCGGCTGCCAATCGTTGGAGAAGACGAGCGAGAACGGCTTCGCCGCGGTCGTGAAGACCAGGATCGGGCCGGTCTCAGCCACCTTCAAAGGCAAAGTGGAGCTCTCCCACATCGTCCCGCTCGAGGGCTACACGATCAGGGGTGAGGGAGAGGGCGGCGTCGCGGGCTTCGCCAAAGGCGGGGCAAAGGTGTCGCTGTCAGATGCGTCCGGAGGGACGTTGTTGCACTATGACGTGGACGCGACGGTCGGCGGCAAGATCGCTCAGCTTGGCTCACGCCTGATCGACGGCGTCGCCAAGAATCTGGCTGACAAGTTTTTCGCCAACTTCGTGACCATCGCCACGAGCAGCGAGGCGCAGGCGGCTAAAGCCTGAGGCGACCTGGCTAAGCCGGGTCGAGCGCAACTCCAGGAAATGTCTTGGTTTGGAGGAAAATCGGAATGGTTCAAGTCTCGATGGCGGTAAACGGGCGCCAGGCGTCGGCGGAGGTCGACCCGCGGACGCTATTGGTGCAGTTCCTGCGGGAGAATCTGCGCCTGACTGGCACTCATGTCGGGTGCGACACATCGCAGTGCGGGGCCTGCGTCGTCCACGTCGACGGCCGCGCGATAAAGTCCTGCACGGTCCTGGCGGCGAGCTGCGAGGGCGCGCAGGTGACGACGATCGAAGGGATCGCGACGAAGGGCAAGCTGCACCCGATGCAGCAGGCTTTCCAGGACAATCATGGGCTGCAATGCGGCTTCTGCACGCCAGGCATGATCATGGCCTCGATCGATCTCGTGAATCGCGAGGGCCCAAACCTCGACGAATTCTGCGATCCGCCATGGCCTCGAGGGCAACATCTGTCGCTGCACCGGCTATCACAATATCGTGAAAGCGATCGCCCAGGGCGCGCGCGAGATGAGCGCGGCCGCGACGCCTCAAGCAGCAGAATAACAAGGACGCCTCAATGCCGTTCAAAGGGAGAGAGACATTATGGGCGTGACCGCACTCGGCGCCTCCGTCAAGCGCACTGAAGACATCCGCTTCATCACCGGCAAGGGCCGTTACGTCGACGACATCAACCGTCCGGGCCAGGCCTACGCGTATTTCCTCCGCTCGCCGCACGCCCATGCGACGATCGACAGAATCGACGCGTCGGCGGCGCTGAAATCGCCAGGAGTTGTCGCGATCTTCACCGGCGACGACATCGCGGCCGACAAGGTCGGCGGCCTCATTTGCGGCTGGATGATTCATTCCAAGGACGGTTCGCCGATGAACGTCGGCGGCCATCCCTCGCTCGCGCAAGGGGCTGTGCGCTATGTCGGCGATCATGTCGCCGTTGTCATCGCCGACACATACGCTGAGGCGAAGGACGGGGCGGAAAAAATCGTCGTGGACTACGGGGTGCTGCCTGCGGTGATCGACATTACGGGCGCCGCCAAGCCCGGCCAACGTCACATCCACGAAGCCGCGCTGAACAACACGGTCTACAACTGGCACCTCGGCGACAAGGCGGCGACCGATGCGGCCTTTGCTTCCGCAGCGCATGTGACAAAAATCGATCTTGTCAACAATCGCCTGATCCCGAATGCAATGGAGCCGCGCGCCGCGCTCGGCGACTACGATTCCGGCACCGACACGATGACGCTTTATACGACGAGCCAGAACCCGCACGTCGCGCGGGTGGTCCTGTCGGCCTTCGTCGGTCTCGCGCCCGAGAATAAGCTGAGGGTCATCGCGCCCGACGTCGGCGGCGGCTTCGGCTCGAAAATTTTCATCTACGCCGACGAAACCGTCTGCCTCTGGGCGGCGAAGAAGATCGACCGGCCGGTGAAATGGACCGCCGATCGCACCGAGGCCTTTCTCTGCGACGCGCATGGGCGCGACCACGTCACGCATGGCGAACTCGCGCTCGACGCAAGCGGCAAGATAACCGGGTTGCGCGTCCACACCACCGCCAATCTCGGCGCCTATCTGTCGACCTTTGCTTCCGCCGTGCCGACGTATCTCTACGCGCCGCTGCTGTCGGGACAATACGCGATCCCCAATATCTACTGCGAGGTCGACGGGGTCTACACCAACACCGCGCCGGTCGACGCCTATCGCGGCGCCGGCCGCCCGGAGGCGACATTCGTGATCGAGCGTCTGGTTGAGGTCGCGGCGCGCGAGACGGGGCGCGACCCCGCCGAGTTCCGCCGCACAAATTTCATCAGGACTTTTCCTCACCAGACTCCGGTTCTGATGAATTATGACGCTGGCGACTTTCCGGCCGCCCTCGATAAGGCGCTTGCGGAGGCCGACTACAAGGGCCTCGCGGCGCGCAAGGCCGCCTCGGCCGCGAAGGGCAAACTTCGCGGCATCGGATTCTCCGCTTACATCGAAGCCTGCGGCATCGCGCCATCGTCGGCGGTCGGCGCGCTCGGCGGCGGCGTCGGCCTCTGGGAATCGGCTGAAGTCAGGGTCAACATGATCGGCACGGTGGAGGTCTTGACCGGCTCGCACAGTCACGGGCAGGGCCATGAAACGACGTTCGCCCAGCTCGTCTCAAGTCGTCTCGGCATCCCGATGGAAAATGTGACGATCGTCCACGGCGACACCGATAAGGTGCAGATGGGGATGGGCACCTACGGCTCGCGCTCCGGCGCGGTCGGCATGTCGGCGATCTCCAAGGCGCTCGACAAGATCGAAGCCAAGGCGAAGAAGGTCGCGGGCCACGTGCTCGAAGCCTCCGAACAGGACATCGAGTTCAAGGATGGGAAGTTCACGGTCAAAGGCACGGACAAGTCGATCGACTTTGGCTCGGTCGCGCTGAACGCCTATTCCGGGCACAAGATCAATACCCAGGAAATCGAGCCCGGCCTGAAAGAAGGCGCGTTCTGGGACCCGACCAACTGGACCTTCCCGGCGGGCGTACACATCTGCGAACTCGAGATCGATCCGCAAACCGGCGTGGTGACAATCGATCGGTGGACCGCCGTCGACGACTTCGGCAAGCTGATCAATCCGATGATCGTCGAAGGCCAGGTGCATGGCGGCATCGCGCAGGGCATCGGTCAGGCGCTGCTCGAAGGCGCGCACTACGATAACGACGGCCAGCTCTTGACGGCGAGCTTTATGGACTACTGCATGCCGCGCGCCGACGACCTGCCCTCGTACAAAGTCGAGACGATCGAGACAGTCTGTCCGTCCAATCCGCTCGGCATCAAGGGCTGCGGCGAGGCGGGCGCAATCGCGGCTCCGCCGGCCGTTATCAACGCCCTCACCGACGCGCTGGGTCACGAGGACGTGACCATGCCCGCAACCCCGCAGGTTGTTTGGCGCGCCGCGCAAAAGACGATGGCGAAACGCGCCGCGGAATAAAACTGAGCGGACGCGATCCGCTCCTTCTTGGGAGAATTCGAGAATGTACGCCTTTGAATATCATCGCCCGCAGTCGCTCGCCGGCGCCATCGCCGATCTGGCGAAGCCCGACGCCAAGGCGCTCGCTGGCGGCATGACCCTGCTGCCGACCATGAAGCAGCGGCTTGCGTCGCCGGCCGCGCTCATCGATCTCAAGAACGTCCACGAACTCGCCGGCATCGCGCGCGAGGGAGAGAACCTCGTGATCGGCGCCATGACCCGGCACGCCGACGTCGCTCGCAGCAATGTCGCGCAAGCGGCGATTCCAGCGCTTGCATCGCTTGCCGGCGTCATCGGGGATCCCGCTGTCCGCAACATGGGCACGATCGGCGGATCCATCGCCAACAATGATCCGGCCGCAGACTATCCTGCGGCGGCGCTTGCGCTCGGGGCGACAATAATCACCAATAAGCGCCGCATTCCGGCGCAAGATTTTTTCACAGGCCTTTTTGAGACAGCGCTCGAGACCAGCGAACTGATCACCCAGGTCAGTTTCCCGATCCCCCAGAAAGCCGCATACATGAAGTTCCGCAATCCGGCGTCGCGCTATGCGCTGGTCGGGGTTTTCGTCGCCAAGACGACCGGCGGCGTGCGCGTCGCGGTGACCGGCGCTGGCCAGAGTGGGGTGTTCCGCGCGACCGAGTTCGAGAAGGCGCTCGACGGCGACTTCTCAGCGGATGCCCTTAAGAACGTAGCCGCCTCGGCGAGCGATCTTATTGCCGACCTCCATGGCGACGCCGATTACCGCGCTCATCTCATCGGAGTCATGGCGAGACGCGCAGTCACGGCGGCAGGCTGAGGCCGAAGAAGCGGCGAACTCCGAACCGTTCCTTAAGGGCCGGGCTTGACCCGGCCCTCGCTCTTTCTGCACCGTGCGCCGGCGTATCTCGACGTGGAGTTTGAATTGTCCGGGCAACCGCCGGCCCTTCCGGCCTCGATCGACGAAACCTTGGCCTTGCTCGGCGGAGCTTCCTATGTCGGCGATCGCGCCCTAGCGACGGTTATTTTTTTAAGTCTGCGACTGGGAAGACCGCTGTTTCTCGAAGGCGAGGCCGGCGTCGGCAAGACAGAGGTGGCGAAGGTTCTCGCGGCCTCGCTTGGTCGAAAGCTGATCCGACTCCAGTGCTATGAAGGCCTCGATGTCGCGAGCGCGGTCTATGAATGGAACTATCCCGCGCAGATGATGGCGATCCGGTTGGCCGAGGCCTCCGGCGAGCATGACAAGGATCGCATCGAGCACGACATCTTCTCTGAGCGCTATCTCATCAAGCGCCCGCTTTTGCAGGCGCTCGAGCCCGGCGTCGCTGGTGCGCCGGTGCTCCTGATCGATGAAATCGACCGCGCCGACGAGGCTTTCGAAGCCTACCTGCTCGAGATCCTGTCCGACTTCCAGGTGACCATTCCGGAAATCGGGGTCATGGCGGCGCCTGAACCGCCGATCGTGGTCATCACCTCCAACCGCACGCGCGAAATTCATGACGCGCTCAAGAGGCGATGTCTCTATCACTGGCTCGGCTACCCTGATCTTGAGCGCGAGATGGCGATCGTGCGGGCCAAGGCGCCGCGCGCCCCGGAGCGGCTGACCGCCGAGCTCGTCGCCTTCGTTCAGCGACTGCGCAAACAGGACCTGTTCAAGTCGCCGGGCGTCGCCGAAACCCTCGATTGGGCGGCTGCGCTGGCCGAGCTCGATTCGGTCGCGCTCGATCCGGCTCAGGTTTCGGACACGCTCGGCGTGTTGCTCAAATATCAGGACGACATCGCCAAGATCGACGGCGCAAAGACGCAGGCGATGATCGAAGAAACGCGGGCCGAGCTTCGCCGGCTGGAGATCGAGTAAGCGATCTTCCCTTCACGCCCACCGAGTTCGAACGGCGGCCCGGGCCAAGAGTGCGATGACAAACGCTGCGGCCAATACTATGTTTTCAACGCGCGCGTGCGATCGAGCGAGATCGAGTTAAGCGAAAATGACCGCGATTGTGGAAGCCGAGCCGGCGAACGGCGGCGTCTTGGCGCAAAATATCATCCACTTCGCCCGCGCCCTGCGCGACGCGGGCGTGCCGCTCGGACCGGGCGCGGTGATCGATGCTCTGGCCGCCGTGGAAGTTGCCGGCATCGGGGATCGAGAGGACTTCTACACGACGCTCCATGCGGTCTTCGTCAAGAAGCATGAGCACAGCGTGCTGTTTGACCAGGCTTTCCGGATCTTCTGGAAGCGAAAGGGTTTCCTCGAGAAGCTGATCGCGATGCTCTCTCCCCGGGCGCCGAGCCAGCCTGACGCGAGGCCGCCGGAAGCCGGGTCAAGCCGGGTGGCCGACGCCTTGTTCAAATCAGCTCGCGACCGCGCCGAACCGCCCCCCGCGATCGAACTCGACGCCCGCCTGACGATGTCTGGGGCCGAGATCTTGCGCTCGAAGGATTTCGCCCAAATGAGCGCGGCGGAAATTGAGCTGGCTCGCAAGGCGATCAAGCGTGCTCACGATGCCGGAAGATAAGCGCCGAACGCGGCGTTTCGCGCCAGGCGGCCGCCCGGCTCGGATTGACGCGCGCCGCAGTTTTCGCCGCTCGCTCCAGCCTGGCGGCGTCATCGACCTCGAGTTCCGTTCGCCAGTCAATCGCCCTCCGCCGATCGTCGCCTTGTGCGACATTTCTGGGTCCATGAACGAATATACCCGCCTCTTTTTGCACTTCCTGCACGCCTTGGGCGAAACGCGGCGCGTCTCCACTTTTTTGTTTGGCACCCGCTTGACCAATGTGACGCGCGCGATGCGCGCTCGCGATCCCGACGACGCGCTGGCGCGGTGTTCGACGATGGCGGCCGACTGGTCCGGCGGCACCCAAATCGGCGAGGCGCTCCGTCGCTTCAACCGAGATTGGGCGCGGCGCGTGCTCGGCCAGGGCGCGATCACGCTCCTGATCACGGACGGGCTCGAGCGCGACAATCTGGACAAGCTCGATGCCGAAATGGAGCGGCTGGCCAAATCGAGCCGGCGCGTGATCTGGGTCAACCCGCTGCTGCGCTTTGGCGACTTCGCCGCCAAGGCCGGAGGGATTCGAACCATGCTGCCTTACGTCGATTCGTTCCGGCCGATCCACAATCTCGCCAGCATGGCGGACCTCTGCCGGGCGCTCTCCGGCGACAGGGGTTTGGCTCACGACACCACGGCTAGGCTCCTGGCGGCCAGTTGAGCCTCGCGTCATGGCCTTGCGAAGCGACCGGCGCAGGTCCATTTTCCTCCTGAACTGGCCGCGGGCCGGAGGAGGCGAAAAATGGCCGTTGAAACTGCCGTCGGCAAGTCGGCGACGATCGAGTTTAACGGCCAGCTGTGCATCCACGCCCGCCGGTGCGTCCTCTCGCAGCCAACTGTGTTCAAGGCGAATGTCGAAGGGCCCTGGATCGATCCAGACGCGGCGAGCGCCGAGGCCCTCATGCACGTAGCCCTGAATTGTCCGTCCGGGGCCATCCGGGTTTCCCGGGGCGGCGCCAATGAAACCAACCCGAAAGTCAACACCATCTCGGTGCGCGAAAACGGTCCGCTCGCCATCAACGCGGAAATCGTTCTGGCGGGGGCGCCGATCGGAACCCGAGCGACCCTCTGCCGCTGCGGCGAGTCGAAGAACAAGCCCTATTGTGACGGCTCCCATGTTGCAGCAGCTTTCGGCGCGACTGGCGAGCCGACCAGCGCCACGAGCGTCGCGCTCGCCAAGCGCGACGGCGCGTTGACCATCACGCCCTATCCAAATGGACCGCTTGGCGTCGCCGGTCCTGTTGAGATCATTTCCGGCACAGGACGCACGGTCAATCGGGTCGAGAGGACCGCGCTTTGCCGCTGCGGTCATTCGGCCAACAAGCCCTATTGCGACGGCGCGCACGCAAAAGTCGGGTTCGTTGCGCCTTGAGGCGTCGACAAAGGGAGACGTTTGAATGCTGACCCGAGATGAAGACGTTCTTGCTGCGGCCGAGTCGTGGCGCGAAGCTGGACGAGACGTGGCGATTGCGACCGTGGTCGAGACCTGGGGCTCGGCTCCTCGCCCTATCGGCTCGCATCTCGTCATCGACGCAGACGGGAACTTTCTCGGCTCCGTGTCCGGGGGATGCGTCGAGGGCGCCGTCGTTGAAGAGGCGGCGGACGTGATTGCGAACGGCGCGCCTCGTATGCTGGAGTTCGGCGTCGCTGACGAGACGGCTTGGCGCGTCGGACTCTCCTGCGGCGGCCGCATCAAGGTCTATGTCGAGAAGCTCGCCTGATGCGTCTCGACGTTCTCAAAGCGATGAACTTGGCTCGCGGCGAACGGCGAGCCGGCGCCATCGTCACCCGCCTCTCCGACGGTGAGCAGCGTTTCGTTCGCGCCGAGCTCATCGACGCCGATCCGCTGGGCCCCGAGTTGGACGCAGCGCTGCGCATGGGCAAGAGCGCATCGGTCGCGCATGAGGGACAGGACTATTTTCTGACCGTTCAAGCGCCCGCGCCGCGCCTCACCCTCATCGGCGCGGTGCATATCTCCCAGGCTTTAGCGCCGATCGCGCGAATCGCGGGTCTCGACCCATCGATCATCGATCCGCGCACCGCTTTCGCCACGCCCGAGCGCTTTCCCGACACCCCCGTCATCGCCAAATGGCCCGACGAAGCGCTAGCCGAGGCGCCGCTCGACCGCTTCACCGCCATCTGCCTCTTGACGCATGACCCCAAGATCGACGACCCGGCGCTGATGGTCGCGCTTCGCGCCGAATGCTTTTATATCGGCGCGCTTGGATCGCGAAAGACGCATGCCCGGCGGATCGAACGGATGCGCGCTCAGGGCTTCGACGAAGCAGCGCTTGCGCGCATTCATGCGCCGATCGGGCTCGACATCGGCGCGGTCAGCCCGGCTGAAATCGCGATTTCGATCATCGGCGAGATCGTCGCTTCGCTGCGCAAGAAGCCATTGCGCGCCGAAAGCGCGGCGGCATGAAATTTGGACCGACGCCGATTGGAGAGGCCGAAGGAGCGGTCCTCGCGCATGCCGTTCGAACTGACGGAATAGCGTTCAAGAAGGGCGACATTGTCACCCGCGAGCGGCAGTTGGCGCTCGTGGAGGCCGGCGTGACAAGCGTCGTGGCGGCGCGGCTCGAGCCCGGCGACGTCGGCGAAGACGAAGCGGCCCGCAACCTCGCCAAGCGTCTCGCCGGCGCACATTTGCGTTGCGCCGCGGCGTTCACGGGGCGAGTCAACATGTTCGCCGAGATTGCTGGGCTTGCGATCATCGACGCGGAGGCCATCGACCGGGTCAATGCGATCGATGAAGGGATCACCGTCGCGACCTTGCCGCCCTATCGCGCCGTCGCCCCCGGCGACATGGTCGCGACGGTCAAGATCATTCCATTTGCGATTCCAAATTCAGCGCTCGAGGCCGCGCTCACCTTGAGCCCGGCGGAGGCGATCACCGTTCGATCGTTCAAGCCGATGCGGATCGGGGTGGTCTCGACCACGCTCCCGGGCCTGAAGGCCTCGACTGTGGCGAAGACCTTGCGCGTGCTCGAGGCGCGCCTGGCTCCGACGGGAGCGCGAGTCGTGGCGCAGGAGATCGTCCCGCATGAGGTTCAGCCGCTCGCAAAGGCGCTTGCCAAGCTGATCGACGGCGCCGATGCCCTCATCGCCTTCGGCGCCTCCGCCATCACCGATCGCCGCGATGTCATTCCAGCCGCTGTCGAGGCGATCGGCGGGCGCATAGAACGGTTCGGCATGCCGGTCGATCCCGGCAATCTGCTGCTCCTCGCCGAACGCCAGGGAATGCCGATCATCGGCGCGCCGGGTTGCGCGCGGTCGCCAAAGGAGAACGGTTTCGACTGGGTTCTGCAGCGTGTGCTGGCGGGGGTGCTGATCCGCGATGCAGACATCCGCGCTATGGGCCTCGGCGGCCTTTTGATGGAGATCGGCTCGCGCCCGCAGCCGCGCGCGCCTGGTGACTAGGGTCAGCGCAATCGTGCTTGCCGCAGGTCAGTCGTCGCGTTTTCGCGCTGGTGGCGCGCCAGACGCGACGAAGCTGGTGGCGAAACTCGACGGCAAGCCAATCGTGAAGCGGGTCGTGGAGGCAGCGCTGGCGAGCAAGGCGCGCCCGGTTGTTTTGGTCACCGGCTACGCCCGAGATTCGGTCGACGCGGCGGTCGCGGACCTCGAGGTTGAGCTCACCTTCAACGCGAGCTTTGCAAGCGGCCTTGCTTCCTCACTCAAGGCAGGTTTGACCGCAGCGCCCTCTGACGTGGCGGGCGCGCTTGTGCTCCTCGGTGACATGCCTTGGATTGAGCCCCGGCTCATTGACGCCCTCATTGACGCCTTCCTGGCCCGCAAGGGCGCGCTTGCCGCGGTCCCCTGGCGCGAGGGTCGGCGCGGCAATCCCGTTCTTCTGGGCCGAAGCCTCTTCGAGGCGGCGATGCGGCTCGAAGGCGACGAGGGCGCGCGCAGGCTGATCGGCGCGCTCAGCGCTAGCGAACTGGTCGAAGTCGAAGCGCCAGACACGGGCGTAACGTTCGATATCGACACGCCGGAAGATCTGGCGGCCGCGCGGCGTTTTCGGGGCGGAGGGTAAGGGCGGCAAAAAATCGCCATTCCGCCCATGACAAGTTCTTTGGCTAATCTGCATTTTGTGATAGTATTGCCCAATGATCGGAAAAAGCGGACCTCTGGACGATCAGAGCGCGCCAGGATTTGGCCGGCCGACGCACGCCTGTGGGTGCCCGGAGCGCCGTCGCGCACAACCTTGGACGCGAGCTGAGAGTCGGACGGATTTTTTTATTTTTCTGCCCGTAACCCTTTGAAAAGTCTAGATTCGGAAAAGAAAAAGAAAGGAAATGAAGGCAATTTTGCTTTGATTTCCTTTCATCTTCTTGCGTTTATTTGCAGGCAGCTCGCGCTTGGGTTGTATCCCGGCCCAGGAGACGAACGTCGTTTCAAGCCAGCCGAGGCTTAAGTCAGATCAGCCTCATTCCCTTGAGCGAGGCATGCCCGTCACGTCCGACGATGATGTGGTCATGCACCGCGACGCCCAACGATTTGGCGATCGCGATGATGTCCTGGGTCATCTTGATGTCCTGGGTCGAAGGCGTCGGATCGCCCGAGGGATGATTGTGGACAAGCACGATCGCCGTCGCGGACAATTCGAGCGCACGGCGCATCACTTCGCGCGGGTAGACCGGGGTGTGATCGACAGTGCCCGATCCTTGAACCTCATCGGCGATCAGGCCGTTCTTCTTGTCGAGAAAGAGGATCCGAAAGCTCTCACGGCCTTCGAACGCCATCGACGTGCGGCAATAGTCGATCACCTCGCTCCATGAGCCGAGTGGGAGCCGCTTTTTGACCGCGCCCTTGGCGAAACGTTGCGCGGCGGCCTCGACGACCTTGAACTCCGAGATGACGCCGGCGCTCATGCCGTCGATTTCGGCGAGCCTTCCGGGATCAGCCGCGATGACTTCGCCGAAGGAGCCGAAGCGGGCGATCAGGCTCTTGGCGAGCGGCTTCACGTCCCGTCGCGGGATCGCGCGAAAGAGAATGAGCTCAAGCAGCTCGTAATCGGCAAGTGCGCCTGCGCCCGCCTCCCTCAAGCGCGAGCGCAGACGCTCGCGGTGCCCGTGATAATGAGGCGTTTCGCCTTCGCCTTCGGGCGGCGGCAGACCAGGAACCGGCTGTGGTCGAAGTGTAGCCAGCGCCGACGCGCCGGCCTCGTGCAACTGAGTGCGCCGCTCGTGGCGATGATCAACCTTGCCGCCGCGGTCGGCTCCCGAGGTCATCGGATTGGCGCGCGATCGGCTCCGGTGGGCGAGAGGGTGAAAATCTCGTACCCGGTCTCCGTCACGCCGACCGTATGCTCGAATTGGGCCGACAGCGACCGATCGCGTGTCACTGCCGTCCAACCGTCGGAGAGAATTTTCACCCCGTACCCGCCGAGATTGATCATCGGCTCGACCGTGAAGAACATACCGGGGCGGAACGGAACGCCTTCCCCTTTTCGGCCAGCATGTAGGATGTTCGGCTCGTCGTGATAGAGCCTTCCCACCCCGTGGCCGCAAAAGTCGCGCACGACCGAACAGCGCTCCGCCTCGGCGTAAGTCTGGATGGCGTAACCGATGTCGCCCGTCGTCCCGCCAGGCTTGATCGCTTCGATGCCGCGCATCATCGCCTCGTAGGTGACGTCAATCAGGCGTTGCGCCCGCCGCGAGGCCTCGCCCGCCACGAACATGCGGCTCGCATCGCCATGCCAGCCGTCGACGATCAAGGTTACGTCGACATTGACGATGTCGCCTTCGCGAAGGGGCTTTTCGTCGGGTATGCCATGACACACGACGTGGTTGATGGAGGTGCAGATCGACTTGCGATAGCCGCGGTAATTCAAGGACGCCGGATAGGCGTCGTGATCGCGCGCGAATTCGAAGGCGAATTGGTCGAGGCTGGCAGTCGTGACCCCCGGTTTGACAAGCGGACCTATCAGATCGAGCGCTTCGGCGGTCAGCGCCCCAGCCTTGCGCATCGCAGCAAAGTCCTCTGGGCCATGCAGCCGGATTTGCCCGTTGCGGCGGACAACCTTTTCGTTTGCCAGCACAAATGTCGTCGACGTCGCCACCAGCGTTCCCTAGTCCGGGTTACAGAAACTCCCACACATATGCTCTGCTTCGCGCCGAACACAAGTCACCAATTGGGGATCGCGAACGGACTGTGGGTTTGG
Source organism: uncultured Alphaproteobacteria bacterium (assembly GCA_963836695.1). Lineage (GTDB taxonomy): Bacteria > Pseudomonadota > Alphaproteobacteria > Rhizobiales > Beijerinckiaceae > Roseiarcus. The sequence goes on along the minus strand of CAWIKX010000015.1, from coordinate 43,253 downwards.
CGGACTTTCTGGCGTTCATGCTAGCGTCGCGTCAGGTTGCGGCAGATTGCCGCTGTTGCGCCACGGAGGCGACTTGGCATGATGAAACCGACGAATGTAACCGCCGCCGTCCTGGTGATCGGCGACGAGATCCTTTCGGGGCGTACGAAGGACCGCAACCTCGGCTATATCGCCGAATATCTGGCGAAGATCGGCGTCGACGTCCGGGAGGCGAGGGTCGTGCCCGACGTCGAGGACGAAATCGTTGCGGCGGTCAATGCCCTGAGGGCCCGCTACGACTATGTGGTGACCACTGGAGGCATCGGGCCGACCCACGACGACATCACCGCCGATTCGATCGGGGCCGCCTTTGGCGTGGCGGTGGACGAGGACCCACGGGTGATCGCGATCATGCTCGAGCGCTACGCGTCGGCCGATCTCACTCCGGCGCGCCGCCGCATGGCGCGGATTCCCGAGGGGGCGGACCTCATCGAGAATCCGATCTCGCGGGCTCCCGGCTTTCGCATTGGCAACGTGTTCGTGCTTGCCGGAGTGCCGGCAGTCATGCAGGCGATGCTCGATTTCGCCGTCAAGTCGATGAAGACCGGATCTGTGATGCTGGTCGAGACCATCGCTGCAGGAAGTGTCCCGGAAGGGCTGTATGGCGAGGCTTTGGGCGCAATCGCCGCGGACCATCCAAACGTGGCGATCGGCTCCTATCCGTCGTTTAAGGAGGGTCGCTTCAGCAATCAGATCGTGGTGCGCGGCAAAGACGAGGATGCGGTCGCCGCGGCCCGGCGCGCCGTAGAGGCCATGGTCACCGCGCTGTCGGGAGACGTCGTCGCGCGTTGAGACGGGCCAGCCCGCTGGAAAAGGTGTTGATTGAGGGCTTGGTTGCTCGCTCACAGCCGTCGCGCTTGCTATGGAAAGCGATCTTCCGCCAAGGAGCACATGGTGAACTCCCCCCGCGACAAGGCCTTTCCGGTTTCATGGGACCAATTCCACCGGGACGCACGCGCATTAGCCTGGCGGCTCGCCTCGTCAGGGCCGTTCAACGCCATCGTCGCCATCACCCGCGGAGGTCTCGTCCCGGCGGCGATCGTCGCGCGGGAGCTCGAGGTCCGGGTGATCGAGACGGTGAGCATCGCCTCCTACCACGACTACAAGACGCAGGGGGGCCTCAAGGTCCTCAAGACCATCGCCCCGGAGGTCAGCAATCTCAACGACGGGGCGAAGATCCTGATTGTCGATGACCTGGTCGACACCGGCGCCACCGCCAAGCTGGTTCGCGACATGCTCCCCAAAGCGCATTTCGCCACCGTCTACGCCAAACCCTTAGGGAGGCCTCTGGTCGACACGTTCATCACCGAGGTCTCTCAGGACACGTGGATCTATTTTCCGTGGGACATGGGCCTCGCCTTCCAACCTCCGATCGCGAACGATAAGGGTGGCTGAGGTTCATTTTCGTCGCGAATTGTGAAACAAGCGCGCGGACCGTGCGGACGTGGCGAAACCGGTAGACGCAAGGGACTTAAAATCCCTCGGCCGCAAGGCTGTGCGGGTTCGACCCCCGCCGTCCGCACCAAACGACCTTATCAAAATAGCGCGAGCCGCGTCCGGTTGAGCGCGCCAAACCGCCAGGAGCAGCATGACCAAAAGCCCCGGAGAGGCAGACGGGTCCGCGAGCGCGAACCTGCCGGTACAGGACCCCTGGTTTGAGGTGACGCAACTCTCGCCTGACCTTTTCCGGATCACCGAGCGACGCTGCCACAAATGGGTTCGAGCGAACTGTTTTCTGATCCTGGGCCGGGAGCGCGATATTTTGGTCGACAGTGGGATGGGGATCGCGGCGCTGCGGTCGGCCCTCGACCGCCTGTCCTCCCGGCCGAGACTCTTGTTCACGACGCACGTGCATGTCGATTATGTCGGCTCCCATCCTGAGTTCGCAGATTGCGAGATCCTCGTGCATCCAGTCGAGGCCGACGCGCTCGCGCAGCCCGGCCAGCAAGGCCTTCGCTTTTCGAAACGCAGCGCGGAGGCCATCGCCAGCTCCGGAATGGGACCTTCTGAGTTCATGATCGAGGCGGTTCCCTTCGCCGAGTACCACCTCGAGACGTACCGGCGGGCGCCGGTGAAGCCGACACGGCTCGTGTCGGAAGGCGCCATCATCGAAACCGGCGACCGCGAGTTCGAAGTCCTGCATTTGCCGGGACACTCGCCGGGAAGCATCGCGCTCTTGGAGCGTTCGAGCGGCTCGCTCTTATCGGGCGACGCCATCTACGACGGCGTCATCGTCGACAACCTCCCGGGTTCGGACGTGGAGGTCTATCGGGCTACGATGAAGCGCATTGCGGAGCTCCCGGTCACACGGGTTTTCGGCGGTCACAACGCGACGATGACTCGAGGTCAAATGCTTGACGCCGTGGATCGGTATCTCGCTTCGCGGCCTTGAGCCCCTGACAACTCCGCCAGGTTTCGCGCTCGACACGGCCAGCGGGCCAACGAGGAACAACGAGTGACGACAACGCTGATCAGAAACTGTCGCTTCGCTGTCGTGTGGGACGGCGAGGCTAAGTCGCATGTCTACCGATCCGGCGTCGATCTCGTGATGGCGAAGGATCGGATCGTCTTCATCGGCCAGAATTATCAAGGCGAAAGCGATCACGTCATGGACGGCGCGAACTGGCTCGTGATGCCCGGCCTGATCGATATTCACTCGCATCCGTTCAGCGAGCCGATGAACAAGGGCATGTGGGATGAGGTCGGAAGCCTCAAACTCTATAACACCTCACTCTACGAGTATCTTCCCATCCTGAATCCGGACGAGGAGGGCGTGAAGGCCTCGTATGGCGTCGCGCTATCCGAAGTCCTGCTTTCCGGCGTCACGACCCTCTGCGACCTCTCGCTCCCGACAGACGGCTGGCTCGATATTCTCGCGGGCTCCGGACTGCGTGTCAGCGTCGCGCCAATGTTCCGGTCGGGCCGCTGGTTCACTCGCAACGGCTACGTCGTGGAATACGATCTCGACGAAAAACGCGGCTATCAAGCTTTCGAGGCGGCGCTGCGCGAGATCGACAAAGCGGAAGCGTATCCCGGTGGCCGCCTCACGGGCATGATCTGCCCTGCACAGGTCGACACCTGCACCGAGGGCCTCCTTCGCGACGCCTTCAGCGAAGCGACCCGGCGTGGCCTCCCCTATCAGACCCATGCCGCTCAATCGTTGGCGGAGTTCCACGAAATCATCCGTCGGCACGGCAAGACGCCGATCGAGTGGCTCGACTCGCTTGGCGTCCTCTCGCCGCGCACGATCATCGGTCACGGCATCTTTCTCGATCATCACCCCTGGGCGCACTGGCCCGAGACAGATGATCTTGGAGCGCTGGCGAGGAGCGGTTCGACGGTCGCGCATTGCCCGACCGTATTCGCGCGGCGCGGCATCGCGTTGCGGGACTTCGGCCGTTACGTGCGGCGCGGCGTCAATATGGGCATCGGCACGGACGTCTATCCTCACAACATGCTCGATGAAATGCGGCTCGCTTCCTACATCGGGCGCATCGTTTCAGAGAGTCCCCGCAGCGTCAGCGTGACGGAGGTGTTCAACGCAGCGACCATCGGCGGCGCGCGTGCGCTCGGGCGTGACGATATCGGGCGTCTGGCGGTTGGCTGCAGAGCCGACGTCGTGATCGCGGACTGCGCCCATCCCGCGATGAGGCCCTGTCACGATCCGCTTCGATCGCTTGTCTATTCGGCGTCCGACCGGGCGGTGAAACATGTCTTTGTCGACGGCGTGCAGGTCGTCCGCGACCAGAAGGTGCTGACCATCGACTATGAGGCTGCGAGCGCCGCGCTGGAGGAGGCTCAAGCGCGTGGCTTGTCGAAAATCCGCCAACTGGACTGGGCGGGGCGAAACGCTGACGAGGTTGCGGGCTCCGCCTTTCCCCGGCGATAGACCAGGCGCTTCGGGTGCGCGCGCAAGTTACGCGCACGCACGAGTTCAACCGCTTGACTGCGCTTCCGCGCAACTTTTGTGGGCGCTGCTTAGAGTCGCCGCTACCCGCAAGGATGTCCGCAGTTAGACGTGGAACCCGCCTGAAGTCATTCAACCGAACTGTGACAGCCGTCACTGTAAGACCGGCGTGCTTCGAGCAGTTTTATTGGGGTTGGGCGCCGGACTGTTAAGCGTGGCCTCCAAGCACGGTAATCACCACTATGGGAGGCGCCGATGCCAACCGCGGTCAGTTTACCCTCCTGCCAGATGGACGCCTACAAGGCGCTCTATCCCGAGCTCGATTTCTCGCGCGTCGGATTCTACTCGGGCTTGCCGAGCGTCATCAGCCTTGCGGGGCCTGACGGATTCACCATGGCGTCGGGCGCGGCGTCGCCCGATATCCGGGTGTACATCAAGGACTACGAGCCCTGCGGGCAGGACACCTTCCTGAACATCGCGCACGAACTCGTGCACGTCATCCAGATCCAGGGGATGCTGGGCGGCGGCCACATCCCGGGCTCGTGGACGGCCTACTATACGTCGCAGACCCTCAATTGCACGCGGGGGTGGTCGACCTGCTCCAATAGGCTGGAGAAAGAGGCCTACGACTTCGCCAACGGCCTGCCCTCCGCCAATTGCGGCGCCGAGGGCAAGGTCCGCGATTTCGTGTACGGAATTGGCGTCCCCCCTTGCAACTGCACTCGTGCGCCCTGGCCAGTCGCCAACCCTGTCGGCGGGCAGAGCTATGCCGGGGCGATCAAGGCCGCCGGTCTCGTCAAGACCGGGAGCGACGTCGGAAGGACCTGGTGCTCTCTCATCACCTGGCCGGCGTCCCTGATCGCCGGCGCCTTCTCGATTTTCGGGTTCAGCAACCTCGGCGGCGCGATCGGGTCAGGAGCGGGCGTCGTCATCGGCGGGATCATCGGCGGATATTTCGGCTTTGTGCTCGGCGCAATCCTAGGCGGCCCCATCGGCGCCGCGATCGGAGCCTTCCTCGGCGCGCTGTTGGGCTCGATCATCGGCGGGCTCATCGGCGGCGCGATCGGATGGGCGATCAGCGAAATCGGCGACTGGATCGGCGGCCTGTTCTCCGGGCCGTCGGCGAGGATCTGGTTCACCGCCTTCGACGGCGCCGATTGGGTCATTCCCGACGTTCCCGTCTCGCAGAACGGACACTCGCTGACCAGTGAGGGGCCGGCCATGGCCTTCTTTAACAGCAAGCTCTTCCTCGCCTACAAGGGGAAGGACAGCGACGATCTCTGGTTCAACACCTTCGACGGCCATTCGTGGCTGGCGACCGATGTCGAGATCACCCAGAACGGGCATTCCAAGACCGACGCCCGACCGGCGCTCGCCGCGTTCAACGGCAAGCTTTTCCTCGCCTACAAGGGCTCCGGCAGCAACGATCTCTGGTTCAACACCTTTGACGGCGCGAACTGGCTCGCGAACGATCTCAAGATCACCCAGAACGGACATTCAAAGACGGACGCCGGCCCGGCGCTCGCCGTGTTCAACGGCAAGCTTTTCCTCGCCTACAAGGGCGCCGGCAGCAACGATCTCTGGTTCAACACCTTTGACGGCGCGAACTGGCTCGCGAACGATCTGAAGATCACCCAGAACGGACACACAAAGACGGACGCCGGCCCGGCGCTCGCCGTGTTCAACGGCAAGCTGTTCCTTGTCTACAAGGGCGCTGGCAGCGACGATCTCTGGTTCAACACCTTTGACGGCTCTTCTGGCTGGCGACCGATCTCAAGATCACCCAGAACGGACATTCCAAGACCGACGCCGGCCCGGCGCTCGCCGTCTACAACGGCAAGCTTTTCCTCGCCTACAAGGGCTCCGGCAGCGACGACATCTGGTTCAACACCTTCGACGGCGCGAACTGGCTCGCGCAGGACCTCGAAGTCACCCGCGACGGCCACGTCAAGACCGGGCGAGGGCCCGCCCTCGCAGCCTTCGCCCCGTTCTTGTTTCATGGCCTATCGCGACAACAGCTGAACCGCGGCGATTGGCCTTTAGACTAACCTTGTGTCGGCGATCGCCCATTCGATGGTCGCGAGATCATGAGGAGCCAGGATCGCCGTTTCGGCGCGGTGCTGCTGCTTCGCCGTCATGAGCGCGCCCGGGCCAATCTCCACCACATAGCGGATCATCTCGCCCATGAAGACCATTTCCCGCACCGTCGCCTTCATCGAGTTGACGGGCCGGCCATCGGCTGAAGGGGACGCTCCCACGGTGATCTTCTCGGGCCGGACCATGCAAAGGCAGTCGTTCCCGTCACCCAAGCTCTCGGCCGGCGCCCGGAGCTCGACGTCGCCGATCTTGAGAACGATGAGCCCGTCCGTCTCATGACCCACAATCGTCGCCTCGATGAGATTGGCTTCGCCGACGAAGGAAGCGACGAAGCGATTGGCCGGCGTGTCGTACAGCGCCGTGGGCGAACCGATTTGCGCGATCTTACCCTCGTTCATCACCGCGACGCGGTCGGACATCACCAGCGCCTCCCTCTGGTCGTGCGTCACATAGATGAAGGTGATGCCCAAGCGGTCGTGCAGCCGCTTGATCTCGAATTGCAGATCCTCGCGCAGTTGTTTGTCGAGCGCGCTCAAGGGTTCGTCCATCAGCAAGACTGGCGGGTTGAAGACGATCGCGCGCGCGATCGCGACACGCTGCTGCTGGCCGCCTGAAAGCTGCTGGGGAAAGCGCGCCTCGTAGCCGGAAAGCTGGATGAGATCGAGCATGCGCCGGACATGGTCCTGGATTTCCCCCTTGGCCACGCCGCGCTGCTTAAGTGGGAAGCCGATATTCTCCGCGACCGTCAGATGCGGAAAGAGCGCATAGTTCTGGAACACCATGCCGATGTTGCGCCGATAGGCTGGGGTATGCGTGACGACAGAGCCGCCGATCAGGATGTCGCCCGATGTCGGCTGCTCGAAGCCGGCGATCATCATGAGCGTGGTGGACTTGCCGGAGCCGGAGGGTCCGAGAAAGGTGATGAACTCGCCAGGCTCGATGGCGAGACACAGATCATCGATCGCGCGATATTGGTCGAAGGTCTTGACGATATGGCGTAGCGTGACCGGCGCGCCGGCGTGCCGCGACGATCCGGACTGAACCTCGACAGGAGGCATGGCCTTCATCCGCGACGCCAACCGACTTTGGCTAGAGTTAATTCCTTGGACTTATGAGTATGAGGCTGCGGCCCGATTGTCGAGTGACCGGCCGGCGATCCTTCAAAAGCCCTTTGACGCGACCGCTTGATTGCCAGTAGGCTTTCCGCTGCTCCCGTCATGCCGGGACCGGGTGGCAAGGGCGATGCTCAACCGCAGAACTTTCCTGGGCGCCTCCGCCGCAAGACTGCCGCCCGCCGGTTTTCTTGCCGCGCCCCTCGTTCTCTATCTCATCGTGTTCTACGCCTATCCCGTCCTCCTCATGCTGCAGCGCAGCGTGTACGAGAAAGGATGGACGCTCGATGTGTTCATGAAGCTCCTGCGGGATCCGGTCTTCTGGCGCGTTATGCAGATCACTGGAACGATCAGCCTGATCGTCACCATCGCCTGTCTCGTGCTCGCCTATCCGGTCGCGCTGTTCCTGGCCCGCTGCAAGCAATCGACCGCGAACCTCTTGATTATCCTCGTCCTCATTCCGTTCTGGACCAGCATCCTGGTCAGGACCTATGCCTGGATGGTGCTGCTCGGCAGGCGCGGGATCATCAATGATTTCCTGATCGCCACCGGGCTCATCGACCGGCCGATACAGCTCCTGAATACCCGGTTTGCGGTTTGCGTGGCGATGGTCCACGTCCTCCTGCCCTTCATGGTGCTGCCGATCTATTCGACATTGAAGAGCCTGGACTGGCGGCTCATTCGCGCCGCCGAAGGTCTCGGCGCCCGGCCTCTCGCCGTCTTCCGGCAGGTTCTGCTGCCGCTATCCCTGCCCGGCATTTCGGCCGGCTGCATCCTGGTCTTCACGCTGGCGATCGGCTTCTACATCACCCCCGCTTTGGTCGGCGGCCCAAGCGATTTGATGATCTCGATCCTGATCGCCAATCAGGTGACCATCCTCGACTGGCCCCAGGCAGCCGCCATGGCGGTGGTGCTTCTGGCGGTGGTGCTCCTCATCTTCGCCGGCTTCACCCGCATCATGGGGATCGAGAAAATCTTTCAGGGTCAACGCTGATGCGCGCCGTCTCGCGCATCGCCTTTTATGGCCTTGTCGTCCTGGTCTTCGCCTATCTCCTGTTCCCGATCCTGATCGTGATCCCGCTCTCCTTCTCCTCGGGCAAATACCTGACCTTTCCGCCGCCCGGCTTCAGCTTGCAGTGGTACCAGAACTTCTTCACCCGCTCCGCCTGGACGGATTCCGCCTGGCTCAGCATCTGGGTCGGCCTCGTTGTCACCGCGCTTTCGACGCTTCTTGGAACGCCGGCCGCGATTGGCCTTGTTCGAGGCAAGTTCGCGGGCAAGAGGCTCGTGAACGCTCTCATCCTCTCACCGGTGATTGTGCCGGGCATCATTGTCGCGATCGGGCTCTATTTCGCCTATGCCAGCTACGGGCTCGTCGGGCCGCCCGCTGGCTCTCGTCCTCGGCCATACGGCGCTTGCCGTGCCCTTCGTGGTGATCAATGTCTCCTCGACGCTCTATGGCGTCGACCGCCGTCTCGAATATGCGGCGCAGAGCCTCGGGGCGAGCCCTTGGGCGACCTTCCGCCAAGTCACCCTGCCGCTGATCCGTCCCGGCATCTTCGCCGGCGCGGTCTTCGCCTTCATCACCTCTTTCGACGAGCTGCTCGTCGCTTTGTTCCTATCCGGCACGACGGCGGTGACGCTGCCGCGGCGGATGTGGGAGCAGATCCGCTTCGATATCGATCCGACGCTCGCTTCGGTCTCGACCTTGCTGATCACAATCACGACGAGCCTGATGGTCGGCGCCGAGCTTTTGCGCCGCCGGTCCGAGCGGCTTCGCACTGCTCCAATAGGCCGATAGTATCGGCAGATAGGTTCCAACCGCTAACAACGTGAAAAGGAGAGGATAGGATGGACGAGAAGATCAAACAGGCGCTTTCGGCCATGGCGGGGCAGCCGCTGCATGTCGCTGACTATTCGCGGCGTCAGTTCATTGCGAACGCCGGCCGCTACGGCTTGACCATGGCGGCTGCGGCGGCGCTCAGCGAGCCCTTCGCCTTTCCGGTTTCGGCGCTGGCGGCCGATGTCGAATTGCCGAAGATCGATTCCATTCCCGACAAGCTCAAGGGCAGCGGCACGGTGCGCATCTGCTCCTATGGCGGCGCCCTGCAGGACGCTCAGCGCAAGGCCTATTTCAAGCCCTTCGAGGAACTGTCAGGCATCAAGGTCATCGAGGCGGAAGGCCCCGACCCGGCCAAGGTCAAGGCGATGGTCGACAGCAAGAACATTGAATATGACGTGACCGAGCTCGACGGCGCCGATGTTCTCAATCTGCAAAAGCAAGGCGAATATTGGGAGCCGATCGACTATTCCCTGTTCGACGTCGAGAATATCGACCCGGTGTTCAGGCAGCAGCTCTACGTCAACATGTTGCCCTACGCGCAGATCTTCGCCTATCGCACCGACGCGTTCAAAGGGAAGGCGCCGAAGGATAACAAGGATCTGTGGGACACGGTGAATTTTCCTGGTCCTCGGTCCCTGCAATCAGGCGCGAGCGGATCGAACGCTGACCTCGAGGTCGCGACCATGGCCACGGGCGTGGCGCCCGACAAGGTCTATCCGATCGATCTCGACAAGGCCTTCGCCAGCCTCGGCAAGATCAAGCCCAATGTGACGAAATGGTGGGACGCGGGCGCAATCCCCGCGCAGCTCCTAAACGACGACGAGGTGGTTATGGCGACCGCCTGGAACGGCCGCATCGCGGCGATTCAGGCGAACAAGGCGCCGGTGGAGATCGTCTGGCAGGATCAGTTGCTGCGCAACGACTGCTGGGCTGTCATCAAGGGCGCCGCCAACGCCGGGAACGCCCAGAAGCTCACCGCCTTCATCACCATGGCAGCGCCGCAGGCGCGGCTCTCCTCGCTGATCACTTATGGCTTCGTCAACAACAAGTCGGCGGCCTTGCTCTCACCAGAGCGGCTCAAGGTCCTGCCCACCGCGCCCGACATCAAGAGCAAGCTGATCAACTTCGACACCGTATGGTGGATGAACAACATCAACGACATCGTGAAGCGCTGGAACGCCTTCATCGTCGGCTGACCTGATCCAACGGACGTCGGGGGCGGCTGAGACCGTCGGCGTCCTTGCCCTGCCTGACCCGCCAGCTTCCCCGGGAGTCTGCTCGATGCCGCACGACCATTCGACCACGCCCCGCGGTTGGGGTCCGGCTACGCTGACGCCGGCCAAACAGACCGCCTTGGACTGGGTCAAGGCTCAGGCGGACTGGCTGTCAAAGCGCCATTCGGAGGTCTGGAATTTCCACGAGCCGGCTTGGCGGGAATATCGATCCGCCGCTTGGTATGTGAAGCTCCTGCGCGAACAGGGCTTCGAGGTGGAAGAGGGTACGGCGACCATGCCGACCGCCTTCCGCGCCACCTTCGGCAAAGGCAAGCCGGTCATCGCAACTTACGCCGAATACGACGCCGTGCCCGGCAACAGCCAGGACCCCGTCCCGTTCGAGAAGCCGCGCGACGGCGTTCACAAATATGCCGCCGGCCACACCGATCCGCATTCGGCGCTCGGTCTCGGCTCGCTAGGCGGCCTGCTGGCGGCGAAGGCGGCGATGGAGAAGCATGGCTTGCCCGGCAAGCTTGTCTTCTTCGGTGAGCCGGCGGAGAAGGTGTGTGGCTCAAAGCCGGTCCACGCAGCGCACGGCTATTACGACGACCTAGACGCGACCATCGCCTTTCACCCGGCTTTCAGCACCGCGCACGCCAACACGGTGATCTTGGACACCCATTGCGGCAGCTATTGGAGCCGGATCTACAGCTTCGAGTGCCCGCATCCGGAGGAATGGTCCGGCATGGGCGCGGGCGAGGGCGCATCGGCTCATACGATGGCGCGGGCGCCCGGCGCGATCGACGCTGTCTGCCTCATGTACATGACCAGCAAGATGACCAAGGAGGCCATGCTGCCGCATACCGGTACCTGGACGATCAACGAGGCCATTCTCGCCGCTGGTCAGGCCACGGCCGACAATCTCGCTCCCAATTTCAGTCAGATCCAATATTCAAGCCGCTGCCCGACCTTGGAAATGCAAGAGCGCGTCTTCGCCGTCCTGGACAACAACGCCGACAACGTCGCGCGGATCACCCATTGCACGGTGCGCAAGGAATGGGTGACCAAGACCCGCCCGGGCCTTCCCAACCATGCTCTGGCGGCGCTCGCTTACGGCAACCTCGCGCTTGGCGGAACGCCTCGCTGGGGCGAGGAGGCCAAGCGATTTGGCCGCGAGATCCAGAAGAACCTCAAGCTCGAACCGATGGAAGATCCCATCCATCCTGCGATGACCGAACTGACGACGCCGGAAGAAGACGAGGCGCGCCTGCGCGCCATCCTGCCGCCCTGGCAGAAGAACTACACATCCGACGACTACACGGAATACACTTGGCAATGTCCGACGGCGCATGTCTATGTCGGGCGCGCAATGCTGGCAGCGCCTCGGCCGGGCTATCAATATCCAGCCTGGGTGTGGAACGCGTTAGGTGGCTTCCCCGCGACGATCGACCCTACAGTCCAGGCCGCCGCCCGCGTCATCGCCGGCAGCCTGGTCGATCTTCTGACCGATCCGCAGGCTCTCGCGGCGGCTCAGGCCGAGTTCCGCGAGCGCACAGGCGGGGGCGTCGGGGGCAAGACTTGGCTCGCGCCTCTCCTGCCGAAGGATTTTCAGGCGCCGATCCATTATCGCTGGCCTGAATATGTCAGCACCCCGCGCGGCGCCGAATGGTGGCTGCCGCAGGGGGCCTGAGCCCGACCTTCGGCGCCGTCGCGCGCCCGGTCGTTAGTCAGTCCGGCGCCGGTTGGGGAACCGGCGACGCGACGCCGTCGAGGGCGCGCGGGCGAGGCGAACGGAACGACTTCCACCGCGCGCCCAAATCTGGCGCGGCCACGAAAGTCGCCAGCACGAGCAAAATGCCGGTGATGAGGCTTGAGAGATAGGTCGGCGCGGCCAAGAGGGAGAAGAGCTCCTGCAGCAGGCTCAGCGTCAGCGCTCCGGCGGCGATGCCGACCGGACCGCCTACTCCGCCAACTAGGCTGACCCCGCCAACGATCGCCGCTGTGACCGCAAACTGCAGCGGATAGAGACCAGGATTCGAAAGCGCCGTGGCGAAGCTGTAGGCCAAGAGGATGCCGCCCAGCGCCGAGCACACGGCGGAAGCGACGAAGACGCCGATCAGCACCCGATCCACTTCGACGCCCACCATACGGCTTGCACGCCGGTCTCCTCCGACCGCGCGAATGTCCCGCCCGAAATGGGTGAAGCGCATGACGACGAAGACGAGCGCGAAGACACTGAAGGCGATGATGCTGCGCCACGACAAGATGTAGAGCTGGACGGTGTCAATCGCCGAGCCGACGTCGAGGTTCGAGAACGACACGCTCTGGGAATTCCCAATTGCAATGTTCCCGCCGAGAAGCGCGATGTAAAAGCCGAGCGTTACGGGCATGGAATGAACGCGCAGCTTGGCGACGATCGCCCCCTCGAGAAAACCGACGAGCGCGGCGAGAGCAAGAGCGGCGCCGAGGCCCAGAAACAGATTGTACTCGCCGAGCTTGACCGCGATCATCGGGCACAGGGCGAACACACCCAAAACGCCGAAATCGAATTCGCCCACGATCATCGTCAGCCCGACTCCGAGCGCGACCAGCCCATAAGAGGACCACAGCTGGAGCGCATCGTAGACGTTGAAGGTCGACGCCTGATGGCCGGAGAACTGAGGCAGCACAAAGAGAGCCACGCACATGATCGCGAGCAAGGCGTATGGCATGGACGTACGCACGCGCCTGGACAGCGGGGTTTTGCGGGTCGATGTCCCGGTTGCGGAAGTCATAGCGACCGGCGCTCGCCGCGCGACAAATGGAGCAGCACGACGACCACGGTCACGATCAAGCCTTTGACCAGGATCTGCATTCCCGTGCTCGCGCCAACGAGCAGGAGCATGTCGGTGACGGTCGCGATGATCAGCGCGCCGATGACGGTGCGGCCCACCGAGCCCCAACCACCGGTGACCGCGCTGCCGCCGACGAGGATCGCCGCGATCGCGTCGAATGTGTAGGTGCCCGCGACCTGCAGATTGACGTTCTGAGCGAAGCCGGCGACGAGAATGCCCGTCACCGCGACGCAGAAGCCGGCGACCGCGAAGGCCGCCGTCGTGAGCAATGCGACCGGCAATCCAGCCGCGCGCGCAGCCGGCTGATTCTCGCCTAAGAGATAGAGCTCCAGTCCGAATCGGCTGTGGCGCATGGCGAGATCGAGCACGAGCGCGAGCCCAAGAAACACATAGACCGAGAACGGTAAGCCGAAGATGGTGCGCGCCAGAAACTCGATGCTGGCTCCCGCCGGCGGCGTGATGTCTCCCGGCGACAGCCAGCCGATGACGCCTTCCTGGATCGCCCCGGCGCCGATGGTGACGATGATCGGATTGGCGCCGATCAAACCGACCAGCGCGCCCTGGATGGCGAAGATCGCGGTCCCCACCACCAGCGTGCCCGCGATTGCGGCGACTACGCCATAGTGCAGCAGGGCCATGAACAGGATCGCGGTGATGGCGGTCGACGTCCCGAGGGAAATTGAGAAGAGGCTGCCGGAGAGCATGATCAGCGTCGAACCGACCGCGATAATGCCGACAAATGCGGTCGAGGTGAGGATCGCGCTGAGGTTGCTGATCGTGAGGAAGCCCGGCGTCGCGAACCCGCCGAAAATGATGAGCGCCGCGAGGAGCGCCACAAACGCGTACACTGCGAGAGTCGCCGAGGTGAAACGCGCTATTGGCCGGGCGGCGGGCGAACCGGCGGACTTGGCCGTGGTCGAGTCGATGCCGGTCACGCCGCCGTCTTCTTGGCTTCGCCGTGAGTCATCTCTGCGAGGATGTCTGCAGTCGTCATGTCCTCGCGGCGGCTGATCCGCGTGATCCGGCCGGCGAACATCGTGACCACTGTGTCGGCCAGGTCCACGATCTCATCGAGCTCGGTGGACGCGAAGATGACGCAGGCGCCCGTCGATGCGGCGTGGCGGATAAGGTTGTGAATATCGGCCCGCCCGCCGACGTCGACGCCGCGGGTCGGCTCATCGAACAAAAGCAGGATCACATTCTCTTTCTCAAGGCAGCGCCCGAGGAACACCTTCTGCTGGTTGCCGCCGCTGAGCGTTTCCACGGCGGCGCCGAGCCGCTTGCGGTCGAAGCCGATCAACCCGGCGAGACGCTGGGCGAGCGCGGCGGACAGGCCTCGATTGACAACGCCGCCGTTGCTCACCGCCTTCAGCCGTGTGGCTAGAAGGTTGCGGGCGACAGATTGGCGTAAGAACAACCCCTCGCTCTTGCGGTCGTTGGAAGCGAACACCGCGCCGGCCTCAATCGACCATTGCGGGGCGCCGAGACGCATGGCGCGTCCCGCGATCGATACCTGGCCGCGTGCATCCGGCGCGAGCCCCGCAAGCGCTCTTAACACCTCGCTTGCGCCCGAGCCGACCTGGCCCGCGATGGCGATGATCTCGCCGCCGTTCGCGCGCAGTTCAAAATCCGTTACATGGCCCGGGACGGAAAGCTGCTCGATTACGACGAGGCCCTCGCGGGTTTTGGCGCCGCGCCTCTCCACTTTGCCGCTCTCGGCGATCTTCCCGAGCATGAGCTGGACAATGCTTTGCCGGTCCATTTCGGCGGCGGGCTGAGAGGCGATCATCCGGCCGTCCCGCAGCACCGTCACGCGCGAGCAGAGATCCAAGACCTCGCCGAGTCGGTGCGAGACGAAGATAACGCTGCTCCCCGCGCTGGCCAGTTCCCGGACGCCGGCGAAGACGCGCTTGATCTCCCGCTCGCCAAGCGTAGCCGTCGGCTCGTCGAGGATGAGGATGCGCGCGTTCCGGCTAAGCGCCCGCGCGATCTCCACCAGTTGGCGCTCGGCCATGGAGAGATCCTCGACCACTGTGTCGGGTCCGACATCGTCGAGCCCTAGCCGCGTCAGCAGAGCCTGGATCTGGCGCCGGTCGTCGCCGCCAGAGCCAAGGCCGCCGCCAACTCGGCCGAGGAGAATGTTTTCCAACACCGTCAAAGCGGGGACGAGGCTGAGCTCTTGTTCGACGACCACGATGCCGGCCGCCTGCGCGTGCCGGGCGCTCGTCAGCGCGACGGGAGTTCCTTCGACCAGGATCTCTCCCTGATCGGGAGAAACGACGCCAGCGAGCGTTTTGACGAGCGTGCTCTTGCCTGCGCCATTATGACCAACCAAGGCGTAAATCTCGCCCCGGCACAATGAGAACGACACATTGTTGAGCGCGACAATGGGCCCGAACGCTTTGGTGACTCCGCGTATCTCGACTGCGAGAGGCGCCGGCTCGGATACGGTGGTTAAGTCCGCTGGTCCCTCCGACACTGACGGAGGGACCGAGGGAGCTTTATGCACCACCACAAATGTCTCGCCATTTGTCGAGGTTCTCCTTAGTGATCCGCGATTCCTCCATCAGCGACCGCTTCGGAATTGGCTGGCCGGCAAGCGCCTTCTCGATCAGCGGTATGGCGAACGCCGCCGTAGGATCAGCGGCTTGCGTAGACGTGCCGTATTGCAGGCCCTTGCCGACGTTGACCATGCCGATCTGGAAGCAATTGCTGGCAACCACGACGAGGCCATTCTTGTCGACGCCGACCGGTATTCCAGCCTGTTGCGCAGCCTCGATGATGCCGGCCGCCTGGTGATCGGCCATGCCAAAGGCACCCTGGACTCCACCCTTGTCGGCATATTTGGCGAACAGCGTCCGGGCAATGTCCGCGGTCTTGCCCTGGTCCCAGTTGCCGTCCTGGATGTCGACGACCTTGTACTCGGGATATTTATCCATCACCGATTTGAAGCCGCCCATGCGCACTGCGACTTCCGGCTGAACCTGCGCCCCGGTGATGACGATGATATTTCCGCTCGTGCGGCCCTCCTTCTTCAGGCCCTCGACAAGGTTGGTGGCGGCGAATTCGCCCAATTGTTGGTGGTTGTTCTCGATCGACGCCAGAAAGTAGTCTTGCGAACTCGGGGACTGTGGGGCCGACGAAATTGATGACGGGGATGCCGGCGGCCTTCGCGCGGCGCAGCCCCGGGACGACAGACCGGGCATTGGTGGCGAGAAGGACGATCAAGTCTGGCTTCTGAGCAATCGCCTGGTCGAGATGCTGGGCCTGCAGAACCGGGTCATACGGATCTTGTAGATCGGTCACGACGACGCCCTTGGCCTTGAGCGCATCGAGGATCAAACTTCTGGCTTTCCTGCACCATCGGTTCAGGTCCGAGCAAGCGACGTAAGCCACCTTCTTACCCTTCAGCGCGCTGTCGGGCACGCCGGACGCGTCCTCGCCGAACGCGGTCGTGGCGGCATAGCTGGAAAGCATCAAAATCCCTGCGGCTGCAATCGCCTGCACACAGGATACCGCTTTACTTTTCATCGCTGCCTCCCTTGCATTCCAACGGCTGGCAGCCTGTCTTCTTGCCTT
Source organism: uncultured Alphaproteobacteria bacterium (assembly GCA_963836695.1). Classification (GTDB taxonomy): domain Bacteria; phylum Pseudomonadota; class Alphaproteobacteria; order Rhizobiales; family Beijerinckiaceae; genus Roseiarcus. Next base: position 26,628 of record CAWIKX010000015.1, on the reverse strand, counting down.
CGCGAATACCATGGGATGACAGCAGGCCAAATCGTATCTCAAGATGACGGCATCCAAAATCGCGAATTCGAGACGGATCGTAAAAATCATCCATGTGAATTCGCGGCGCCGGATAGCGAGAGTCCGTCCCTCGACCAGTCCAAGTCGCGGATCTGCGATTCGACTCTCCGCTGTGCTGATCGAAGCGCGGCAGACCGGCCACTCCGCAAGCATTAATCTGAGTTCGCAGGGGCTTCGCGAAACGCGCCGGCGTCAAGGACGCTGCGATCATCGGCGGTGGCGCTCGAGCTTTACCGACTGAGTGGAGCGGCCTCAACTTAAGACAGTGGCGACCTTAGCGAGCGATCCGCAGCTAAGTTTCAATCCGCCATTATCTCCGCCGCATCGATGGCGCGCAGAAGATGATGGGCCGCGGGTTCGGCCGGGAGCGCAGAGGACAAACCAGCAACTCAACCGCACCGGCGCCCGCGCGCTCGTGAAAATTGGTCAGCGAACCGGCGCAACCACGATCGACACACGTTGGCAGGTGTGGCGCGCGACCTTGCGGCAAACGGCGTATGACGAAAGATCCTTAGCCAGGCAGAAACGCACGTCGACGAGTTCGCCGTTGCTGCAACTGATCGCCATATTGTCGGGGTGCAGATTAGGGTTGGCCTTCATGAAGGTCTGTTCGATCTCTTCGGGCGCCATATGCAACGGATCGCTTGTCGCCTGGAACATCTCAGGGATTTTGAGCCGTGCGCGCACGCTGCGAACGGTCGCGAAATAGTCATGCGGGTTTAGGCCCGTGCAGGTTCCGTGCTTGCGGTATTCATAGGCTGCAAGGCGATCGTTCGGATAGACGCCATGCTCATCGTCCAGATCGGCGGGCGTGGGGTCGCGACCCAAACAGGATTCGGGGTTGGGGCGATACTCGTTGTTTGGCCACAGACCGTGGACGACGAAGCCATCGCCGGAGCCTTCCGCACATTCGGGCGACGACGTCTCCTTACCGCCGAGATCGCAGAAGCCAGGCGCCCATGAGAGCGTCATCACGTAATAGTCGAATTGCGTGGTCGCGACGGGCGGAGACGAAGGGGCGGTCTGGGCGGCGGCCATAAAGGGCGCCTGAACCAAGGCCAACGTCAAACTCAAGGCCGACCCGAGCGTCAAACGCCGCATTCTGACGTCTCCGGCTTCCTCGCGTCGATTAGTAGCCCGGTTTGACGCCGTATTCGGCGAGCCACCTCGTCCTGCCGATTTCCCGCTCTAGAATGGGCCGGATGACCTCGCAATCGGGCGCATGGGCGAGGGTCGGATCGATGCCGACGACGCACCACTCTACGCCCCATGTGTTTCCGATGATGCCCGTCTGCGTGGCAATGGCATAGGCGACAGTCCGCTGCCTTTGATCGGACATCATGGCGCGGGCGATGCAATAGCGGCGGGGAATGTAGGAAAGGCCGTTAGAGCGGAAACCGATTTCGCGCACGCGCTCGAAGCCCGCGATCGCCAGATTGGAATTCCAAAACTCACGTTAAGTCCCGGCGAACCGCCCACTGATCTTCGACAGCACTCCTGCGTCCTCGCAGGCGGGCATGTCGTTGAAGAACGGCGCCCAACGGGCTTCGGCCGGCGTATCATAGAGATTGAGCTGCGCTGGACCGCCGCCGGCGCGCGCGAGCGGAACGAGAATGAAAAACGCCATGAGGCCGAAGATCGCTCTCTTCAACGCCGTTGCTCCCCTCGCGACTCAGAAATCCCCGGCGCCCGCCGCTCGGTTGCCCCCACCATGGCGCTCGGCGCACGCCAAATCAAGCCAGAGCGAAGGTCTCAGGCCGCCTGGCCTGCGGACGAGGAACCCTACGCAGGCCTCTCGGCGCCTCAAGAGAGGCGCCGCCGGATCTCGCCTATTTCGTGGGCCACCAGATCAGCGCCGCCGGTCCCCTTCATCTGGTCGGTAAGCACGATTTCCGCCGCCCTGGCGGCGTGCTCCGCCGCAGCGGCGCGGACCTCGGCGGTCGCTTGAGCCTCGGCGAGCGCGATCTTGGCTTCAGCCTGTTTGGTGCGCCTGGCGACGAATTCCTTCAAGCGCTCGGCGGCCTCGACATTCAATTGCTCGGCCTGAGCGCGCGCCTCGGCGACGATGGCGGCGGCGTTCGCCTCGGCTTCGGCAGTCCTTCTCTCGAAACTCGCCAACAGCGCGGTCGCCTCCTGGCGAAGCTTCGCGGCCTGAGCCAGCTCGGCCGCGATTGCTTCGCCGCGCGCATCGAGCGCCTTGAGCACGGTGCGATGGGCGCCAAAATAGATCAGAATCCCGACGAAGACGAGAAAACCGAGAAGGACGAAGAATTCCGCATCATATTCCATCATGCGGCTCCGCTCAGCGACTTCACGGAATTGACGGCGGCCGCGATCGACGATGGATCAGCCGGGCGTCCTCCGAGACGCTCGACGATCGCCCCAGCGGCGTCGCGCGCGACATCGGCGACATTGGCCATGGCGTCGGCTCGCATTTTGGCGATCTCGCGCTCGGAAGCGGCGAGCTTTACTGCAAGCTCGTCCTCGAGGGTCTGTCTCTTGGCCTGCGCGTCCGCGGCCGCTGCGTCGCGCGCGACCTGCGCCAGGCTTTGCGCCTTCGCGCGCGCCTCGGCCAATGTCTTTTCATGCGCAGCCGCGGCGGCGTCGGCTTTCTGCTGCATCGCGGTCGCTTCGTCGAGGTCGCTCGCGATCCGCGCCTTGCGAGCGTCGATGACCGCACCTAGCTGCGGCAGGCCCCGCTTCGACATGTACCAGTAGAGGAAGCCGAAGGCGATCGCGAACCAGACCAGCTGAGATGCAAACGTGCTCGGGTCGAACGGGGGAAAGTTCGAATGCGCGCCGCCGTCCTGACCGACCGCAGCCTGTGTCGTCCCGGGATCCGTCGCGGATCCCGTCGTCAAATCCTGCGTGGCCACGCGGAGCGCCCTCTCATGAAGCGAGCCAATTTCTGGCTTGTCACACCGCGAACAGCAACAAGAACGAAATCAGAAGCGCAAAGATGCCGAGCGCTTCGGTGACCGCGAAGCCGAAAATCAACCGGCCGAACTGGCCTTCCACCGCCGAAGGGTTGCGCAACGCGCCATTCAGGAACTGGCCGAACAGCGTGCCGACGCCAATGCCGGCGGCCCCCGTTCCGATAGCGGCGAGGCCGGCGCCGACATACTTGGCGGCAATAGCGAGTTCATGCGGTTCCATTCGTGACTCCTTTGACGTCTCTTAACGTTTTGACATTGATCGGAAAGTTAGTGCCCGCCGGGGTGCACCGCGTCGTTGAGATACATGCAGGTCAACATCGCGAATACGTAAGCTTGCAGGAAGGCGACGAGCAGATCGAGGGCGAAAAGCCCGACCGTCATGGCGAACGGCAACACCGCGAACGCCTTCAACACAGCGCCGGCCCCCAGCAGCATCACGACAAAAGCGCCGAAGACGTTCACCGTGATATGGCCGGCGAGCATGTTGGCGAACAAGCGCACCGAATGGCTGACGGGGCGCACGAAGAAGGAAAAAACTTCGATCGCCACCACCAACGGAAGGATGTAGATCGGTACGTCCGGCGGCACGAACACTTTGAAGAAATGCGTTCCGTGATCCATGATTCCCACGATCACGACGGTTAGAAAGACCATCAGCGCTAGCGCAGCGGTAATGACGATCTGGCTTGTCACCGTGAACGAGTAGGGAAAGAAGCCGATCAAGTTGGCCAGCAGAACGAAAAAGAAGATGCAAAACACGAACGGAAAGAACCGCATCCCAGCTTCGCCCGCGGCTGACCGCACCATGCCGGCGACAAACTCGTAGGACATTTCGGCCATGGCCTGCAGGCGTCCCGGCACGCCCGGGCCGCCTCGCGCGCCGATCGCCACCAGGAGGCAGCTCAGTGCGACCGCGAGCAACATGAAGAGGCCCGAATTGGTCAGGGAAACGTCGTGACCCGCGACCTGAATCGAAACGACCGGGTGCAGGGCGAATTGTTCGATCGGATTGATCGCCGGTCCCGACTCTGTCGCCACGTCCTCTAGTCCTCGTCGTCGTCCGCCTCGTCGCGAGGCTGAAGCGCCCCGCCAGCGGCTCCGCGCCCCCCCAACGAGGCCTCACGTTCGGCTTGGGCAGCCGAGCGCGGGACGTCTTTATCTGGCGAGTTCGCGCGAGACAAGGGCGAATTGCGGTTCGATGACGTCCCTTTCGGCGACGTCAGCCGGATCAGGTTCCAAACTCCAGCCGTCACGCCGAGCAGGAAAAATACAATCAGAAACGCCGGATTGGTCCCAAGAGCGCGGTCGAGAACCCATCCGATTCCCGCGCCGAGGATAACTGCGGAGACGAACTCGCTGCCGGCCCGCAAGCCAAGCGACATCGCCGACCCCGCTGCGCTCCCGCTCGCTTTTGGCGCGGCCTTCGGCTCGGGAGCAGGAGTCCGGGCAGCGCGACCTTTAAGTTCACTCGATAACCGATCGAGCCGGGCGCGTAAGTTCGCGGCCTCGTCGTCGCGATCTCCAGGGTCCGAACTCATGATATTGCCCTCTTAGCCGCGAAAGAGGTCGACAACGTTGCGGCGCTCGGGGCGGCGTCGATCACCGCCATCCTGACGCGCCGGTCTGGGCGGGTGATAACGCTCGATTGCTTGCGGGGCGCCTCTCGCATGGTCGTATCTAGCATTAAAGAGGCAAGCGCCGTTAGCTCGCTTGACCCTCGCCGCCGCCTCGGGCAAGGCAGGACTGGTCTCGATCCGAACGGCCTTCCCATGCCCAAGTCGCCGCGCCCGCCAAGAGCCGACAGGGCGTCCGGAACGCCTGCGTCGCCCTCGCCAACGGCCGCTAAGCCAGCCGCCAAAACCTCGACTGGCTTTTTGGCCGACTTTGCGCATCGGCCGCGTCTTCTGACGGGGGCGATCCTGATGGTCGCGGCCTATATCCCATTGCAGCTTGGCGTCGACATCCGCGAAGCGACGCGCCTTTTGATCGCCTGGAACGTCGGAGCTTGGGCATTCCTGATCATGATTCTGCATATGGTGACGGACCCGAGGCGCGAGGCGAGCGTGTACTCGAGGCCTGAGGACGAGAGCCAATGGGTGCTGGTAGTCCTCGGGATTGTTGCGTCTCTCGCCGCCGTCGCAGCGATCGTTTGGGAGCTTGGCCCGGTCAAGAGAATGACCGGTTGGGAGAAGGCCGGGCATCTGACGCTGGTCGGCGCGACGGTGCTCAGCGCCTGGGCATTCCTGCAAGTGATGTTCGCCCTGCACTATGCAGGCGTCTACTTCGTCCGTCGGAAGGGTGGGTATGCGGCAGGCCTCGTGTTTCCCGACTGCCCCCAGCCGGGGTGGATGGAATTCTTTTACCAGGCCTTCGTTATCGGCTGCACGTTCGCCTCTTCCGACGTCAACGTGACCACGATGCGGATGCGACGGATTGTGGTTCTTCAAGGCGTCGCCTGCTTCTTCTTTAACGCGATCATCCTTGCGCTCACCATCAACGTCGCCGCCAACCTCTTCTAGCCGCCGCCTTTGCCGGATATAGAGCGGCGATGACCGACATCGACGCTTCCCCCCGCGCCCGCGCCACGCTGCCCCGCGGATTCACTGACCGCGACGCGGGCGATCTTGCCGCGGCCGCCGCTATGATGGCCAAGATTGGTGAAGTCTACGCGCTCTATGGGTTCGAGGCGGTCGAGACGCCGTTCGTCGAGTACACCGACGCTCTCGGCAAGTTCCTGCCTGACCAGGATCGGCCGAACGAGGGTGTGTTCTCGTTCAAGGACGACGACGAGCAGTGGCTGTCGTTGCGCTATGACCTGACCGCGCCGCTCGCGCGCTATGTCGCCGAGAATTACGACCGGTTGCCCAAACCCTACCGCTCGTATCGCGCCGGCTGGGTGTTCCGCAACGAGAAGCCGGGGCCCGGACGCTTCCGCCAGTTCATGCAGTTCGACGCCGATACGGTCGGCGCTTCATCGTCGGCAGCCGACGCGGAGATCTGCATGATGGCGGCCGATTGCCTCGAAGCGCTGGGGATCGCGCGCGGCGATTATGTGATCAAGGTCAACAACCGCAAGGTGCTGGACGGATTGCTCGAGTCGATAGGCTCGGGGGAGAATTTTGACCCGAGACACCGACTGGCGGTCCTCCGCGCTATCGACAAGTTGGATAGGCTGGGCCCGGCTGGCGTGTTCGCTCTTTTAACACTAGGCCGCAAAGACGAAAGTGGCGACTTCACGCCTGGGGCAAGCCTGTCGAGCGCACAAGCCGACAACGTTATGCGGTTCCTGGGATTTTCCTACGACGTCGATCGCGGCTACGAACCCGACATTCTCCTTTCTCAGGCCGGCACGAGCGGTGAGCGCCTTGCATGGTTAGAAACACACGTTGAGCTTGGCCCCACCGGCGGACAAGGCGTCGAAGAACTCAAGACCATTTCGAATCTCGCTACTGCGGCGGGCTATGCCGAAGATCGTGTCTTGGTAGATCGCTCCGTCGTGCGCGGGCTTGAATATTACACCGGGCCCGTCTTCGAGGCGGAACTCACCTTCGAGGTCAAGGACGACGGCGGCCGGCCCGTGCGCTTCGGCTCGGTCGGGGGCGGCGGGCGCTACGATGGACTTGTCGCGCGCTTTCGCCCGGAGCCGGTTCCAGCGACCGGCTTTTCGATCGGCGTCTCCCGGTTGCTCGCGGCGTTGCGGGCGATCAAGAGCCCCCTTGTCGCGGCCGCTTCGACGCCCGGCCCCGTCGTCGTGCTCGCGCTCGATCGCGACGGGGACTCCATGGCGAATTATCAGCGGCTCGTGGCGAGCTTGCGCCAAGCGGGCATCGCGGCGGAACTCTTTCTCGGCCAAGCCGGTATGAACGCGCAGCTCAAATATGCGGACAAGCGCAGGAGCCGTGTCGCCGTCATCCAAGGCTCGAACGAGCGCAACGCGGAGGGCGGTCCGCAGGTGACCATTCGCGATCTCAACCTCGGCGCCGAGCTCGCCAAGACGACAAAGGACCGCGCCGACTATCTGGAGCTCCGCCAGCGCGCCCAGTTCTCTGCGCCCGAAGCGGAGCTGGTCGAGCGGGTGCGCGAGGTCCTCGCAAGGGGCTAGGGCCGGGAGTATTTATACTAATCTGTCATGTCTATCATTGTTGGGCCGTTGACCTGCGCCATCGGCCGGTCGATCCGTTTGGATTGTCTTGGCGCATGGCCGTTTCGCCACGAAAAGCCCCGCTAAAGAGGGTTGGAAAAGTTTGGATTTCCTTGGATTCTCTCGTCCGAAACGAGCCTTTTCAATGGGTTACACGGGATTTTCGTCGGAAAAAAATTCGAGCCCCCTTTCGCCCGCAAGGCAGGGAGGCCCAAGCCTGCAAGCCGGCGCTTTCCAGCTTGGGGAAGGGCGGAATCGTTCATGGGCCAAGCCTAGCTCCATTTCCGAATTTCCGCAATCAATTGCTGCCCGTTATAGCGTTAGCTGTTGTTTTTGGAAGTCTGCCGTGAGCCGTGATGGCCGGGCTTGTGCCGGCCATCCACGACGCCCCGCCGCGATACTCTGGATCGCAAAGGATCGTGTTTTGTATCAGATGTTTATCCTGATGGAGCGGTGTTCTCGTGGGTGGCCGGGTCGAGCCCGGTCATGACGCTTGATGACCCGTCTTGCCCTCCTGGGGCCCAAAATCCGGTGGGCCAACGCGCAACGCTATAAGAGCCAAATTGTTGGCTCTTTTGTCGGCAGCAGACGAAATAGGTAGCGCGCGATCTGTCCGGTGAGTCCGGCCCTTTTGAGACGCGCCAGCGCGCCCAGTTCTCCGCGCCCGAAGCCCACCTGGACTTTCCTTCCCGTTCTCTGTCAACATACATCGTTACAAAAATTGCTCAAAACTCAAGTTAATATGCTGTAATTATGGGCTCTCCGCTCATTGACTCAGAATTTCAACTTTGCATACAATTTGAAAATCTGACGCTCCTGTCGGACCCGCGCGAACAAGGAGTTCGCCATGACGAGCAATACCGCCGCCATCGCTATCGACACGACCGCTCCAGAAACGACGGATCTACCCGACGTCTCGCCCTTCACCAGGAGGCAGGTGACCTACACCGCCGTGGTGGCACTGCTCGCCTGGACCTTCGCGGTCTACGACCTCATCACCTTCGGCAATCTCCTTCCAGTAATCCAGCAGGAGTTTGGCTGGTCGAACGCGACTGCGTCCTATGTCGCCACACTCGTTGGTCTTGCGTCGCTCGTCGTGGCGCTCAGCGTCGGCCCGGTGATCGACCGGCTCGGCCGCAGGTTCGCGCTCATGCTTACGACGGGCGGGGCAGCCATCAGCTCCGGTCTCGCCGCCTTCGCCATGGGGCCGGTGTCGCTCGTCGTGTTCCGAGCCCTGTCTGGCTTCGGCATGTCCGAGCAGGCGGTGAACGCGGCTTATCTCAACGAAGTGTTCGGACCGCGCGCCAAGGGCTTCCTCTATGGGATCGTTCAGTCGGGCTGGCCCCTCGGCGTCATGCTTTCGTCGGCGCTGGCGGCGACGCTGCTCACCCATGTCGGCTGGCGTGGCGTATTCCTCGTCGCCACCTTTCCGCTCATCGTGATGCTGCTCCTCCGTTTTGGCCTCCGGGAGTCCCCCTATTTCGTCAAGATCCGTCATCTTCGCCAGCTGAAGGCCGCAGGCGACAGCGGGGCCGCGGAGGACCTCGCCAGGCGATGGAAACTCGACATGACGGGCGACCGCCCGAACACCTACGCCGGGCTCTTCACGCCCGCGCTCAGGCGCCAATCGATCGCGCTCGGCGCAATGTTCTTCTTCAAGATCATCGCCGATTCGCAACTCACGGTGCTCGCGACCTCAGTGCTCGGCCAAGCCAAGGGCATCGACCTGACCAATGCGCTCTGGACGATTTTCTTTGGCAACGGCGTCGCCGTGCTTGGCTATTTGTTCCTGGGCTGGCTCGGCGACCGGATTGGCCGGCGAGAGACCGTGATCATCGCCCAGACGCTCGCCGCGCTCTGCACCTTTGCGCTTCTTTTCCTGGCGAGCAGTCTGACCGCGGTGGTGATCGGATACGCGCTCGTCCTGTTCTTCGCGCAGGGCGCGGCAGCGCCGTTCTTCGCCTATGTCGGCGAGTCCTTCCCGACACGGGTGCGCGGATCGGGCGCCGCCTTCATCAACATCACCGGCCCGATTGGCGGGATCTTTGGTCCGCTGGTCTACGGGCTCCTTCAGCAGGCCGGGGCGAGCCCGACGGTCGCTGCCGCGTCGGGAGGGGTCGCCGCGCTCGCCGCCGCGGCCTGTCTGCTGGCGGCTCGCTCCATACGGCCGGGGCAGGAGCTAACGGACATCTCGCACTGACCGGCGACAGACGGCGGCGCTTGACCGAGGCCGAAGTCGAGTTACGGCTGCTTCTTCAAAGGCAGCCGTTCCTGATGCCCCCTCAGATGTTGATTCATCAGGTCCCGCGCCGCCTCCGCCCTTCCCGCCGCCAAAAGATCGATGAGCAGAGCGTGCTCCTCGATGGCGCAGACCGGCGGGTCCCGATCGTAGAGAAGGACGGCAAGCGACGTCTTGGCCGCGAGTTGTTGAACGAAAGTCTCAAGAAGCCGGTTCTCGCCGAGGGAGGCGAGAATCGCGTGGAACTCCGTGAGGAGTTGAACGAAGCGCCCTCGGTCGCCCGACGCCTGCGCCTCGACCTGCCGCTCGAGGTGACCCCGCAGCGTCCTGATGTCGTGAGCGGTGCAGTGGCGACAAAGGTCGTCGACGATCTCGCCTTCGATCAGCCGACGCGCCGCATAAGCCTGCTGAACCTCCGTCAGCGAAGGATCCGCGACGAAGGCGCCGCGGTTTCGCTGCACCTTGACGATTCCCGCAGCGGCAAGGCGACGCAACGCCTCGCGGACCACCGTGCGGCCGGCGCCGAGCTTCGCCGCGAGATAGGACTCGCTGAGTTTCTGTCCCGGTTGGAACCGTTCGCTGACAATCAGCGAGGCGATGGCGTTCGCCACTCGGTCGTCCACCCCAAGCCCATGAAAGAGCCCGCCCACCCCAAACTGGCGCGGATGCTCCGTTGCGTTGCTGCGCGCCGTCTTCATTGGCTCGCCGGCTCGTTTCAACACTTTCAAAATCGTCTCCGCCGAGAGGTCGATTCCGTTGCGGCGATGCAATTCCTGCTTCAGTCGATGAACGCCGAGGCGCTGCCTTTTCCGCAAATCGAGGATCAGCGCTTCTTCGCGCTCGAACACCTTCTTATTGGGCGAAGAAGCGGGCCTTCGACTCGTGTCCTCGAGCCCTTTCGGTCCCGAAAGCTTGTAGCGGCCCCACCATTTTCGCAGCGTCGGACGCGAAATGCGAAACCGAGCGCAGACCGCGCCCGCGTTCTTAGTCGCCTCGTAGGCTTCCATCCAGCGCATCCGCTCTTCGACAGACACCGACCTCTCCTGAAACAATCTATATAGACCGCTTTATCGACAGGTGATCCACATGACAAACATGCCCGTGCGGGATTTCAGGGGCTACGGCGGCCATCCGCCTCCTGTCCGATGGCCCGACCAGGCGCGTGTCGCCGTGTCCTTCGTCGTCAATCTCGAGGAAGGCGCCGAACTTTCAATCTCGGACGGCGATGAGCGCAACGAGGGCGCCTATGAAGCGGTCGAGGAAATCGCGGGCTATGCGGACCTCTGCCAGGATTCGCACTTCGAATACGGAACGCGAGCAGGCTGGCGACGGGTCGCGGCCGCGCTGGCCGTCAGCGGCGCGCTTGCGACCATCAACGCCTGCGGGCGCGCGGTCGAGCGCTCTCCGTGGCTCGCTCGCGAGGCCGTCGACCAGGGGCACGAGATCTCCTGTCATGGCTGGCGCTGGGAGCGCCACGTCGGCATGAGCGAGGAGGTCGAACGTCGCGCCATCGCAAGGACCGTCGCCGCGATCCGCGAGGCGACCGGAGTGACGCCTGTCGGATGGCACACACGCTCCGCCCCATCCCTCAATACGCGACGGCTTCTCCTGGAGCATGGGGGATTCTTGTATGATAGCGACGCCTATTCCGACGATCTGCCTTTTTTCGTCGAAGTCGCCGGTCAGTCGCGCCTCGTTCTGCCCTATGCCTTCGATACGAACGACATGAACTTCTTCCGCGCTCACCGGTTCGTGACAGGAGACGATTTCGCGTCTTACGTCATTGCCGCCTTCGATCGGCTATGGCTTGAAGGAGCGAGCGAGCCTCGCATGCTTTCGATCGGACTGCATTTGCGAATGATCGGCCGCCCGGCGCGAATTGGCGGACTTGAGAAAATCTTGAAGCATCTCATCCAGCGTGGCGGAGTCTGGATCGCGCGAAGAGATGCGATCGCCCGCCATTGGCTCGCCAACGTCGAAGCCCGAGCGCCGGCATGCGAACCATCTTACTCATAAACCCCAACACGACCCTCGCCATGACCGCGCAAATGGCGGGTGTCGCGGCTCGCTGTCTGCCGGAGGGAGTGACGATCGCGAGCATGACCGCGACGCACGGCGTCCCGGTCATCGCCTCCCGCGAGGCCTACGGGGCCGCCGCGTCCGAAACGGTCAAGATGTACGAACGCGACGACAGGCGGCACGAGGCCGTCATCATCGGCTGTTTCGGTGATCCCGGGCTCGAAGCGCTGCGCGACGCCGGACGAGCGCCTGTGCTTGGGCTTGCCGAATCCTCCATTCGCGAAGCAGACGCTTTGGCGGCGCCATTCGCGATTCTGACGATGGGCAAAGCGTGGGTGGACATCCTGAACGAGCGCGTGGGCCTGGCCGAACCCAGAACGCGTTTCGTCGGCGTGTTTGCGGGGGATGGCACGGGCCTCGACGTCAGCCGTCGGGAAGCCTCGGCCGTGGAAGAGCTGGATCGGCTCGGAGGGCAAGCCGTCGCCGCTGGCGCCCGCACCCTCATCCTCGGCGGCGGAGCCTTCGCGGGTTTGACCAGTCGCTTTGGAACGAACGCGCATTACATCGATTGTGTCGAGGCGACGATCCGGGCCGCGCTGATGCTGATGCGCGATGCTCCTCGCGCCCACTCCTTGGAATGACGCCAGACGCTCACCCCTCGACGAAATCCTTGCGCGCGAATCCTTGCGCATAGAGGAGCGCGGAGAGATCGGTGTGCTCGACACGCGCATGCGCTCCCGCGGCGACCTTGGGCTTGGCGCGATAGGCGATTCCGAGGCCGGCGGCCTGCAGCATCGGAAGATCATTGGCGCCGTCGCCGACCGCCAGCGTGTCGTCAAGCGAAAGCCCCATCGCGGCGGCGATCTCCTTAAGCGCGCTAAGCTTGGCGTCCTGGCCGAGGATCGGCTCCATCACCTTGCCGGTGAGCTGGCCGTTCTCGATCATGAGCGTATTGGCGCGGTCCTCGTCGGCGTCGAGGCGCTCCCGAATCGCGCTGGTGAACTGGCGAAATCCGCCCGAGACAATGGCGACATAGGCGCCGTTCGCCCGCATCGTCTGAACGAGCGTGCGCGCGCCGCGGTTGAGCGTGATCCGCTCTCTCAGCACATCGTGGATCACGGTCTCTGGCAGACCTTGAAGCAGGGCCACGCGCTCGCGCAACGCCGGGGCGAACGCAATCTCGCCGCGCATCGCCCGCTCGGTGATGGCGGCGACGCGGCCGCCGACGCCGGCGAAATCCGCAAGCTCGTCGACGCATTCCTGACCGATCAGCGTCGAATCCATATCCGCCACCAGAAGGCGCTTGCGGCGATGGGCAAGCGGCTGGACGATGACGTCGATAGGCTCGTTCGCGAGCGCGCTCTCGAGCGCGGCGCGCTTGGTCGTGAGGTCCCCCGTGAAAATAAGGTCGGCGGCGACGCCGTCGTCGAGCCAGCGGCGCCGCTCGATGCCTTTGAGGGCTTGCGCCGCGCGGTCGACTGTTGCTTCGCTGAGCGGCGCCTTCGACGAATCGGCGATGAGCGTGGCGACAAGGACGGACATGACGCTTCCAGACGCTGGGGGCCCTAAGTGAAACGGGCGCTCCTCATCGCAGGCCCGACGGCGAGCGGCAAGTCGGCCGCGGCGCTCAAGCTCGCGACGCGGTTCGACGCGACGATCGTCAACGCCGATTCGATGCAGGTCTACCGGGACTTGAGAATCCTGACCGCGCGGCCGACGCCGGAGGAGGAGAGGATCGCGCCGCATCGCCTGTTCGGCTTGATCGACGGCGCGGTCAATTTTTCCGCCGGCCGATGGGCCCAGGCGGCGCACGAGATTCTGGCCGAGATCGGCGACGGACGGGTCGTTTTCGTCGGCGGCACGGGGCTTTATTTCCGCGCGCTGACGGAGGGGCTGTCGGACATCCCGCCAGTGCCTGAAGCCGTCCGGGCCGAGGTGCGCACAAAAGCGGAAGGCCGCGCCACGCCGGAGCTTCACGAGGAACTCGCAGCGCGCGATCCCCAGACCGCCAAGCGCCTCAATGCGAGCGACCGGCAGCGAATCCTGCGCGCGCTCGAGGTCATAGGCGCAACGGGGCGGTCACTTGTCTCGTTCCTCGGCGCCCGCGCCGCCCCGGCGCTGAACGAAGGCGAGTGGGCGGGCTTCTATCTCGCGCCGGATCGGGCTGAGCTGGGCAAGCGGATCGACGCGCGGTTCGACTCGATGCTCGCGCGGGGCGCGCTCGGCGAAGTCGCGGCGCTCGCTGAGCGGCGGCTCGATCCAGCGCTGCCGATCATGCGCGCGCACGGCGTTCCGCATCTCATTCGCCACCTCGAGGGCCAGCTCACCCTCGAAGAGGCCGCCTCACGCTCGAAGCTCGACACCCGCCATTACGCCAAGCGGCAGTTCACCTGGGCGCGCCACCAGCTCTCGGGCTTCCGATGGGTCGCGCCCGAGGAGGCAGTTGACGAGGGAGCGAAGGCGTTCGAATAAGCGCGCTACCGCTTGGCGAAGCCGCATTCCTTCGACACGTATTTACTCTCCCAGCAGCCGCTCGCGAGGCACGCTTGCCGGTACTGTCGGACGGCGCGATCGCCGAATTCGCCTGAGCTTCCGCCTTCGTCCAGAGGAGCGCCGAAGGCGCGTCCCGAAGGACGGCGTCAGGCGAGGCGGAACGACCGGCCGCGTCCCGCGACAAGGACCATTCCGGCAAATCCCAGCGCCATCATCGCCCAGGTCGACGCTTCCGGGACCTGCGCAATCGCCGCGCTGGCGTCGATGGCGGTGTTGGCCGTCGTCTCGAATCCAAAGCGTTCAAGATCGCCCCCGGCGAATTGCGCAAACCCGTAGAACGCATCCGCCCCGACCATGTAGCGAAGGCCGAGGAAACTGTCGGTCGCGGAGAAAGGGATATCCGTCGCGGTCGGGAACGACGCATACTGGCCGAACTCCGCCGGCCCGTAGATCACATCGCCGCCGCGACCGTCGGTGAAGTCCACGCTTGGAGACCCGAAAACGGAGGATACCTCGGCCGTGCCCGTCGTCGAAACGAACGTGTCGTTGAAGAACCCGCTCACCGGGTAGCTGAGAGAAAACTGGTTCGTCGCCGACGGACCAAATGTAAACGGTGTTGCGGAGAGAGTTTCCGGCCCGCCGAGAACAACTGCGGCCGAAGCTGGAGCCGAAAGCAAGGTGCTGAGGGCGAGAATACCAAGGAATTTCTGCATGGGAGGGCGCCTTCGCTGCGTGTGGATACATGCAGTACGGTGGGATTCGCTCCGGGATGCAGGCGGAGGCAGAATTATATGTGAACAGGCGCCACGAAGGCTGTCGTGACAGCGCACCGCTGCGACGGCGCTGATGAAGGGATGATCGGGCCATGTCATCCCCGCGCAAGCGGGGATCCACGCAACCGCCTATCGCCAACTCTCGCCCGTTCAGCGTGTCATACAAGTCAGTCCATTCGGGATTGAAGTTCTCGATGAGCTCCAACTTCCACCGGCGCTCCCATTTCTTGAGGCGCTTCTCGCGGATGATGGCCTCGTTGATGTCTGAGTGGAATTCGTACCAGACCAGCTGGGTCACGCCATACTTCCGAGTGAACTCGCTGCCTTCGCCATTCCGGTGCTGATAGGCGCGCGCCGCAAGGCTATTCGTTACGCCAACGTACAGAGTCCCGTTGCGACGGCTTGCCATGATGTAGACCGCATAACGTTCGCCGGCTTGCATCGCCGCCTTTCGCCGTTCTGGATTCGTGCTTGCCTGGGAATGACATGGCGGGGGACGACTGTCATCGGCGGATCACGTCTCAGCGCGCCGTCTTCACCACTCTCCTGTCATCCTCGGGCAAGCGGGGATCCAGTCGCTGACGGGCGCGTACCGCAAGATTTCTCCTTCACACCGACCTACGAAGCGCGGTCGGGCTGGATTCCCGCTTTCGCGGGAATGACATAGGAGGATGGACAGCCACCCGCCTACTCCAGCCTGTCCGCCTTCCTTAGCGCCGGGAAAAGCCCGGCCCAGAGCAGCGTCACGAGGATCGCGCCGCAGCCGCCGAAAATCGCCGAGCCGACGGGCCCGAGCAGGCGCGCCATGCCGCCGGATTCGAATTCGCCCAGTTCGTTGGACGCGCCAATGAACAGGCTCGAGACCGCGGAGACGCGGCCGCGCATGGCGTCGGGGGTCGCGATCTGCACGAGCGACTGGCGCACGAAGACCGAGACCATGTCGGCCGCCCCCAGCGTCGCAAGCGCCGCGACGCTTAAGGTCATCGAGCGCGAGAGCGCAAACACCAGCGTCGAGAGCCCGTAGATCCCCACCGCTGCGAACATCTTTAAGCCCACACGGGCCTTAAGCGGCCGAGCGGCCAAGACGAAGCCGCTGACGATCGCGCCTGCCGAAGGGGAGGCGCGCAGGATGCCGAAGCCTTCCGGCCCGACATGCAGGATGTCGCGGGCATAGACCGGCAGGAGCGCCGTGACGCCGCCCAAGAGAACCGCGAACAGGTCAAGGCTGATCGCGCCGAGCACGACCTTGGTGGTCCACACATAGTTCAAGCCCTCGGCGATCAGCGCCCAGCGCGAGGCGGTCGGACGAGGCTCACGCGGCGGCGACCTGACCAACACGAGCGAGACGACCGAGGCGAGGCACAGCGCCCCCGACACGACGAAAGCGGCGACGGGCGAGAACGCCACCAGGATCCCGCCGATGGCGGGGCCGACGATGGTCGCCATCTGATTGCCGGCCGAATTGAGCACGATCGCGCGCGGAATGAGGCGTCGCTCGACCAGGGTCGGCGCGAGAGCCGCGCTCGAGGGCGTATAGAAGGCCCGGGCGCAGCCGAACAAAGCCGCGATCCCGTAGATCGGCCAGAGAAGGTTAAGCCCGCCATAGGCCATCGCCCCGAACAGAACTGACGTTAAGAGCTGCACGCTAAGGCCCGCCATCATGATCTTGCGACGGTCGTAAATGTCCGCGGCGTGGCCGGCGAACAGGGTGAGCGCGAACATCGGCAGGAACTGGGCGAGGCCCAGCATGCCGACCGCCAGCGCCGCTTGATTGACCGAGGCGGTGTGGCGCGCGACCGCATAGACCTGCCAGGCGAGCGCGATCGCCTGGATCTGCACGGCGAGGGTCGTGCACAGCCGGCCGAGCCAGAACCAGACATAAGGTCGGACGCGCAGAAGGTCGCGGAGCGTGGCCGGATGTTGCAGGACCACTTCAGCGGCGACGACGCCCGCGGGGCTCGTGTCGGGAGGGGAGGAGGACATGAAGGGTTTTGTCTTGGCCGTCGCCGCCGCGAGAGGCAAGCCCCGCCGCGCTTGGCGCAGCCTCAATCTGAATCCGGACAGACAGAGAGTTATGCAGGTGCTGTCGATAGCGAAAGTAGTTGTCCGGTTTTGGTAGCACATCAAATGTCCGCTTCTTCTGGTTCGGTTGTGCTGTGGGACTGTGGGCGAGGCGGGACCTTGTCCACATTTCCCCGGCCCGCGCCGCTGAGCGGATTTAAGCGGCGCGTTTTTCATCGTGGCTGTCCTTGATCGCTCCGTTTGCGTCGTAGCGGCCGATGCAGCGTGGCCCGTGGAAGAGAGCGTGCGAGCCGTCGGGATAGACGTGGACCTTGACCCGGGCCTTCACGAAATGGGGCCGCATCGGGCTTTCGGGGATCTGCAGTTTCAGGGTGCGGTAGGAGACGCAATTGTCCTGGCCGACCTGCCGCTCCTCCTCGACGCACAGGATCTCATCAAGATCGACGCCTGGAATGGGCGTGAAAGCCGAGCCCTCGCCGGCCGGATCGACGGCGAAGCGGGTGTTGTGGGCGGGCAGACAGACCTCGCGGATGAAAGCGTTGGCCGTCTCGACCGTCGCTGATCCCGGCGAGCCTCAACTCCTTGGGCAATCGGTCCTGCAGCGTCTGGAACGCCCGCTCGGAGCGACCACGGGCTTGAGGCGAATACGCCCCGATGTGCTCGACCCCGAGCTGCTCAAGGGCCCGCCCGACCTGGGTCGGACAGAAGCGGTCGATCTCGCCGGCCTTGGTCGTGCGAAAATAGTGGCTGCCCCGGTCCGTATAGAGGCTCATCGGCAGGCCGTGCTCCGAGAAAACCTCCTTGAGCGCCCGAAAGGTCGAGGCCGTGCCCTCCTCCTCGATGAGAAACGCCGAATAGATCGCCCCCGTCGCGTCGTCCATGGTCACAATCAGATCGAGCGCGCCCTGGCCCTCGAGCCATTCATGCCGTGAGCCATCCTGATGCAGCATCATGCCCGGCAGCGGCCGCCGTTCGCGCTTCCTCCGATGCGCCCCCTTGCGCGGCGCCTTGGGAACAACGCACGCCCATTGCAGGTGCAGCTTGAGCCATGTGTAACCCCACCCGAAGCCATGGTCCCTCACCAGATGCTCGTGGAAGTGCTTGACCGTGAAGCCTCAGGTCACGCTCGCGGTAGAGCCGCTCCACCTCCTCCGCCCGGTCGACCGGGACCCGCTTGCCCGACGCCTTGCCGAGCCTGCGGTCCAAGAGCCCGGCTTCGCCCTCATCCTCGTAGCGGCGCGTCCAGCGCCGGAACGTCCGTTCGCTCACCCCCAGCAACTCGGCCGCCTCTTCCTGATTGAGCTCCGCAAATTCCCAACGGTGCAGAAGGCTCAAAAACCTCGCCATGCGCACAGCCTCTCGGGCTTCCCTCCCGCGCATCCAAAACCCTCCCAAAAGGGCCGGATCTACCGGACAGGTCGTGCGCTACCTAAACCGGACATATCGTGTGCTACCGACAAGAGTTATGCAGGTGCTTGTGGAAAATTGGAATCTATGCTATACCATGGGACTGCTCGGCGATCGGGGCCCAGGCCTATCGGAACGAGGGAAGGACACATGCGGCATGCGCTTTGAGGGGATACCTGCCGCAACCTCAGAGGCGAGCCGGGAAAGGGGATCGTGTAGCCCTCGGGCATGAGATCGCGGATCTTGCGGACGAAGGGGATCGCCGCGATCACTGCGAGGCCGTTCGGAACCGTAAACCAGAAGAGCCCGGACAGGCCGAACGAATAGGTCTGCGCCGCGGACATCATGACCGCCATCGCCCAAGTCCAGATCGAGATCAGGCCGGCCACGCCGAAGCCGAAGCCGATCTTCCGGTTGGCTATGACGAAATCCTTGGTGTTCCTGACCAATTTGACTTTGACGTAGTAAACCAGAGCTAAGAGCGTGGCGCCGAGGAGGATTTCGGTCGCGATGCCAGCCGCCCGACCTAGGTGTTTAGTCCCGGCATTTGGTGGATTGGGTCGAGTTTGAATCTTTTGGGCTCTTTTGTCCATGCTTTGGCGATGAATTCGTAGGGCGTCAGGCCCTTGAGGGTCTTCAATCGTCGGGCGAAGTTGTAAGCGTCGACGAAGTTTGCGAGGTGGGACTTCAGCCGCTCGTGTGTGTCGTAGTTGGTAGCGTTTGACGGTCGCTTCCTTGATCGTGCGGTTCATTCGCTCGACCTGTCCGTTGGTCCAGGGATGATTGATCTTGGTGAAGCGATGCTCGATGCTGTTCTCGCGGCATCGCATGTCGAACATGTGCGTCATGTAGCGCGCGGTGGGGCCGTCGGCGTAGCGCGGCGCGAAGCGGAACTGGATGCCGTTATCCGTCAGGATCGTATGAATCTTGTAGGGAATGGCGGCGATCAACGCGACCAGGAAGGCGGAGGCCGTCACCCGGTTGGCGCTTTCCACCAACTGGACGAATGCGAATTTGCTCGTGCGGTCGATGGCCACGAATAGATAGAGTTTGCCTTCGGCAGTCTGCACCTCGGCGATGTCGAGGTGAAAGAAGCCGATCGGATAAGACTTGAACTTCTTCCTTGTGGGCTTGTCGCCTTCGACGTCCGGCAAGCGGCTGATCCCATGGCGCTGAAGGCAGCGATGCAGGCTTGATCGCGTCAAATGCGGGATCGTGGCCTGCAAGGAATAGAGGCAATCGTCCAGCGGCAGCAGCGTATGCCGACGGAAGGCGACGATGACGGCCTCGTCTTCGACCGTCAGCACCGTCGACTTTGGTTCTCTCGGCCCCGTCCGCAAATCGGAGACGGACTTTCGTCGTTTCCACTTGGCGACCGTCTTCGGATTGATCCCGTAGCGCTTTGCCAGCTCCCTCAGGCTCGCTTGACTGTGCTGTATCGCTCGACGGACCGCCTCTGTCGTCGTGGCGCTTGCGTTAAGAACCTGTCCCATAGCGCATCCCTCCAGGCCGGAGAAAACAATGCACCATCAAATGCCGGGACTAAACAACTAGATATCGTCCCGCAGCCGATAGATCGGAACGCTGATTGAAACAAGGTCAAGCTGCATAAACTTGCCCTCGAATTGATCCGAACTTTTTCCCCGCCAGATATGAATTGCGACCTTCAGCGGGAAGACGCATCTCTGGCCACGATGTGGACAATCATCGTAGTCAAATCGATGCATAGCGCAGCATCAGAAAGGCTTCCGCGACCTGATCGTCGATTGTTCGAGGGACTGGAACCACACAGTCGACTGCGCCAACCCGGCCGAGCGCGACAGCCTCCAGGCAGCGTGCCTGGAGCGCGAAGCCAAGGTCCATGGACTCGATCGAATTGCCCATTGGGCGCGGACCCGCGAGATTGAGCATGTGGCCGCCGGCTAAAATGCGAATAACGCGGTTGTCGGCGAGCGTCAGCTCTTTGATGTCGTCTGCAAAGGACTCTCGTTTCGCCACGTGCTGGCTGCCCACGATGGCCTCCACCTGGATCTCGACGGGAAAATGTCCGGCGTTGGCCAGGGTTGCTCCATCCTTGAAAAGGGGAATATCCGCAGGTCCGACGACGTCACGACCGCCGGTGACAGTGACAATGAGGTCCGCACTGGCGACGGCTCTATCGCGGGGCGGCGTGTCGAAGCCGTCGAGATGCGCTTGAAGCCGCTTTAGGGGATCGCGGTCGACGATGCTGACCTTGGCGTTCGCCGCGCGAAAGTTGGCCGCGACGCCGCGCCCGCAGGCTCCGTAGCCGAACACTGTAACGCACTGACCGTTTGTCATGCGATTTGTGATCCGGATGTAGGATTCAAGCACGCTCTGGCCGACCGCATGTTCATTCTCGGCGAATTGCTTGATCGGGCTGTCGTTGATGACGAGGATAGGGATGGCCAATTCCGCGCGCAGGGGCGCGAGCCGCATCCTTCCTGAGGTGGTCTCTTCGGTTCCTCCGAGAAGGCCCGCATGCCGCCGCTTCCTCGAGAGATCGAAGAGTTCGCCGCCGTTGTCGAGCAGCATATCCGGCCTTTGATCGAGCACGGCCTCAAGATTCCGCTTATGCTCCGCGAGATCGGTTGTCGGGCCGCCGATCACGGTCACGCCCTCTTCCCGGAGGCGCTCGACAGCCGAAAGTTGCGTTGTGTTCAGGTTGCCGGTTGAGACGAGCCGCGCACCGCCCTTTTGCAATGTCATGAGCAGCGCCACCGTTTTCGGTTCGAGGTGAATCCCCGTGCCGATGGTCCTGCCCGCAAATGGCTGCGTCGCGCCGAACTCCTCGCCGATCGCCTTTAGGAGGAGGCAATTCTCCCGCACCCAGTCGATGCGCGTCTTCATTCAGCAGTCCCATCTAGGATTGTTTACACGTACCGCTTCGAACGGAGGATTGCGTTTTGCCACAGCCTGTCGCTCCTTGCGAACTCGCGCCAAAAAGGGGAAGGACGCGCATGCCTCGCAAGATCATTATCGACACCGATCCCGGACAGGACGACGCGGTCGCTCTCCTGCTGGCGTTGGCCTCGGCTGAGGATTTGGAGGTCCTCGCCGTCGTCACGGTCGCGGGCAACGTTCCGCTCTCGCATACGACCACCAATGCGAGGCAGGTGCTGGAGCTAGCCGGCAGGCCGGACCTTCCGCTGTACGCCGGATGCGCGAGGCCGATGCGCCGCCGCCTCGTTACAGCCGAGCACGTCCACGGGCCGACCGGTCTTGATGGCCCCAATCTCCCAGCACCGACGATGCCAGTGCAAAGCCGGCACGGCGTGCAGTATCTGATCGAGACGTTCCGCCAGGCCGAGCCCGGAGAGATAGCCCTGGTTACGCTCGGGCCGCTGACCAATGTGGCGATGGCGCTTGTGCAAGCGCCGGACATCGCGCCGCGGATCCGGGAGATCGTCGCGGTCCTCGGCACCTGGTCGGAGAACGGCAACATCACCCCTGCCGCGGCGTTCAACGAGTATGTCGACCCAGAGGCCGCCGACGTCGTGCTCACGAGCGGCATCCCGCTGACGATGGTCCCTATGGACGTGACCCACCAGTGTCTGACGACGTCCCCCAGGCTTTCGGCGCTGCGCGCGAACGGCAACGCGTGCTCCGTCGCGGCGACAGACATGCTCGCCTTTTCTGAAGCCTTTGATATCACGAAGTATGGGTGGGAGGGGGCGCCCCTGCACGACCCCTGCGCGATCGCCTATTTGATCAATCCAGGCATGTTCGGAGGACGAAAGGTCAATGTGATGGTCGAGACGACCGGAACCTATACGTCCGGCATGTCCGTCGTGGACTGGTGGCGCGTGACGGATCGCGAGCCGAATGCGTTATTTCTGCGAGACGTGGACGTCGACGGATTCTATGCGCTGCTCACAGAGCGGCTTGGCAAGCTGCCGTGAGTTGGCTCGGCTAGAGGGCACGCCTCTCGTTTAGTGGCGCGCAGATGAATACCGCATCCCTTTAAAACGATTTGCGCAACGGTTTCGGCGGCGGCGTCGAAGTGAGCGCTGGTGAGGCGTTGGACGCCCAACCCATTCTTCGCCATCACGCCGAAGTCGGCGTAAAACTGGGTCGCGCCCCAAAGAAGAATGAAAAGGTGGACGGGGTCGACCGGGTCCATCAGCCCCGCCTCAATCCAACTCTGGAACACCTTCGCCTTCTCCGCAGTCGCGGCATGCATGTGCCGGCGGACCGCACGCGACAGGAAGCGGCCTCCGTGCACCACCTCATTGGCGAACATCCTCGATTGAGCCGTGCGCTTGCGGGAGAACTCCAACTTGGCGCGGATATAGTTTGAAAGCGCCTCCGCCGGGTCGATCGCGGCGTCAAGTTGCGCCAGCGCCGCATCCCAATCCCTAACTAGGTTCCCGATGATCGTCTCATAGATCACGCGCTTTGTGCGAAAGTAATAATAGACGTTGGCTTTCGGCAGCTGCGACCGCTCCGCGATCTCCGCAATTCGGGCGCCGTCATAGCCGCGTATTGCGAAGACCTGGACCGCCGCCTCGAGAATGCGCGCGCGATTGCGGTCTCCGACCGTGCGGTCGGACGTTTCACGTTTTGCCTGCCGAGAAGCCGTCATAGGTCCCTTTAGATCGAACCGGAGCCGCACAGTCAGACGAAGGCCCGCGAAGAAATCAAGTCTGGAGAACGCTCCAGAGAAAGTTGACGCTTTGGTCAGGTTCTGCCTATCCTCGCTCTCGAGTATGGAGAACAAGGGCTCGGGGTGGCGCTTTTGCCCATGTTGAAGGAAACGAGGGGTTGACGCCGGGCGCGCTTCCCCAGGACATCATTCGAAGGAAGCGCGACGGCTTAGCGCTGAGCGCGGAGGAGATCCGCTTCTTCATCGAAGGCGCAACTCGCGGTTCGGTGTCCGAGGGCCAGATCGGCGCCTTCGCCATGGCCGTCTTCCTTCGGGGCATGACGATCGACGAGGCGGCGGACCTCGCGCTAGCAATGCGCGACTCAGGCCAGGTTCTCGATTGGTCTCACTGCCGGATCGACCGCTCTCGGTTGATTGACAAGCATTCTTCAGGCGGCGTTGGCGACGAAAAGATCACGCTCATTGTCGCTCCGCTTGCGGCGGCCTGTGGCGTCTATGTCCCGAATCTTTCCGCGCGCGGACTCGATTATTGCGCGGGCGAAGTCGATCTGCTTGACGCGGTGCCGGGTTACCAGACCGCACCGTCGATGGATCTGTTTACCCATGTCGTAGAAGAGGTCGGCTGCGCAGTCATCGGCCCGACGCTCGATCTTGCACCTGCGGACCGGAAACTCTTCTTCGTTCGCGACGTGACGGCGACCGTGGAGAGTGTGCCGCTGATTACCGGCTCAATCGTGTCGAAGAAGCTCGCCGTGGCGCCGCACGGTCTCACGATTACCGTTGGCTCAGGTTCCGGCGCATATATGCGGACACTTGAGGACGCGCGCCAGCTCGCGACCTATATGGCGGAGGTCGCGGCGCGGGTCGGTGTTCCGAGTGTCATGTTGCTAACCGATCTCGATTGCGTGCTGGGCGCGTCCGTTGGCAATGCGGTTGCGGTGCAAGAGACGGTCGAATTCCTTCTCGGGCGTCATCGCGACAGTCGTGTGCTCGACCTCGTGCTCTCGGTCGTCGCGGAAATGGTCGTTCTCGCTGGCGCGGAGCGCGATCCGGCGGCGGCCCGGCTGATGGCGCAGGCCCGATTGGAGGACGGCTCAGCTACAGGGCATTTCGGGCGCATGGTCAAGGCTTTGGGTGGCCCGAGCGATTTTGTCGAAAGGGCGTCTGCCTATCTCCCCGTAGCGGCGGTTGTACGGCCCGTCCTGCCGAAGACTGCGGGCTTTGTTTCCGGCATGGACGCCGGCGCGATCGGGCGCGCGTTGGTTGAGCTCGGCGGCGGTCGCAAGCATCCTGACGGCGAGATCGACCTCTCGGTGGGCTTCACCGCCTTCGCGCCGGTCGACTCCGAAGTCTCGCGCGAAATCCCGCTTGCCGTCGTGCATGCTCGTGACGAAGCAGACTTCGATCGCGCGGCGGAGCGGATCCGGACTGCAGTACGTGTAGGGCCGGAGCCAGGCGCGAGCGAAAGGCCCGTCGTTATAGAGCGGATTGTGCGGAGCGCCTGATGATCCTGGCATCCTCCCCGCAACTCAAAATGACGTCGGGGAGCCAAAGGGAAAAATCGACCCTTGATCAAGGCACGCCGACCCTGCATTCGCCTCTGACGGAAGCGAGGTTCGGCATGAAAATTGCGTCGGCTTCGACGATGCGCTCGGTCCCATCCTCGCGCCAGTTATTTCCTATCGCAAATCTCGCTCAGCGATCCTGCGCTCGCGAGGCTTGCGCCGTGCAAGATTCTCCTGTGCGCCCGGACGCACAGGGAAGAGAGGGAGAGAAACATGCGAAAAAGTTCCGACCATAAAGTGAGCGCGCCGGAGATCTCGCGCCGGTCGTTCCTGCGAGCGTCCGCGAGCGCGGCCATGGCGGGCGCAGGCGCCTTCGGGGTGCCGGGGCTTGCCGCTGCGGCGGAAGGCGGGCTGGTCGCCCTGGTGCACACGCAGGCCGCTGGCGACAACGGTCCGGTCGACGCGATGATCGCAGCCCTGAAGAAACTCTCTCAAGAGAAGAAATTCCCGATCCGAACAATTTATGCGCAAGACGCCGCGACCTACGGCACCATCTTCAAGAGCCTCGCGGACGCGAACGCCGCGATCATCGTCGCAACCTTCAACGAAGTAGGCGAGCCTATGAAGGCGCTCGCGCCGAAATATCCGAAGACCAAGTGGATCCAGTTATTCGCGGATCCGATCCAGCCGCCAATCCCCAATTTCGAGACCGTTTCCTACGACTACTACCTCGGCTGCTATCTATCGGGTCTCTTCGCCGCCAGGATGTCGAAGACAGGTAAGATCGGCTACATCGGCGGGGTCAGTCTGCCGCCTTTGAATGCGGACGTGAATTCCCTCAAGGCCGCAATCGCCTCCGTCAACCCGAGCTATACCTTCACGCCGGCCTTTGCGGGTTCGTTTCAAGACCCCGCCAAAGGGCACGAGATCGCCAGCCAAATGTATCAGGGTGGCATAGACTACATTCAGACCAATTCAGCCGCCACCGACACGGGCATAATCCAGGCGGCGAACGAAGGCGAGGGCCGCATGGTCAGCGCCATCTCGCCAGCGCAGTACAAGGTGGGCCCCAAGACCGTGGCGGCGCTGGTCGCGCTCGACTTTGGCCAATCTCTCTACAACGAAGTGTCGAAAGCGCTCGGGCCGGACTTCAAGGGGGGCCATCTGGCCACAGGTCTCGGGACCGGCGTGATTGACTTCGTGCTCTCGCCCGTCTGGCAGGAGCAGGGGCCGACAGACCTCGTCGAAAAGGCGAAGAAGGTCTGGCCTGACATCGAAAAGGCTAAGGCGGACATCATTTCCGGCGCACTGAAGCCGCCTTTCAACACGCAGCTCTGATCTCGGCAGCCAGGTCTTGCTTGGCCGCAGACGCAGGGTGTGTTGGGCAGCCGGGGAGTCGCGCAAGGGCGAAACGACGAATGCGGATGAGCAAGTAGGCGCCTTTGATCGCTGAATCTCCATCGGCGGTGACATGCAGGAACATTTCGGTCCGCTACGGCGATCTCGCCGCGCTGACCGACGTGAGCGTCGCCTTTGCGCCACGACTTATCCACGCCGTCGTCGGACAGAACGGCGCCGGCAAGACAACCTTCGCGCGCGTCGTCGCCGGGATCGTAAGACCCGTTTCCGGGACGCTTGAGATCGACGGCCGTGAAGTCGCCCTCGGTCATGTCAATCGATCGCGTGCGGCGGGAGTTGAGCTTGTTCACCAGAGCTTCGCTTTGCCTCCCTCATTCACCGTCGCCGAGGCGATGGAGTTCGGCGCAAGGCGGGGCCGCCCGATCTTCACCCGACGCGAGCTTGAAGCGCGCTGGAGTCGGCATCTCGAAAATCTCGGGGTTCAAGCGAGGCTCTCGGACAGGATTCGCGATCTGCCGGTCGAGTCGCAGCAGGGTGTGGAGATCGCCCGCGCGCTCGTGGCCGACGCGAAGCTCCTGATCCTCGACGAACCGACCGCGGTCCTGTCGCCAAGCGGCATCGAGACGCTCTTCCAGCGACTGAGAGGCCTCAAGGCGGGTGGCGTCACCATTTTGCTCGTTCTTCACAAGATCCGGGAGGTCATGGCGGCCGCCGACACGGTGGCAGTGCTGCGCGGAGGACGATTAGTCGAGGGGCCACTCGCGGCGAACGCGGTGGATGCGCGTGAGCTTTCCGCCGCGATCATAGGCGCCGAAGCTGAGAAGACCCTGACCGTGAGGGATGAGGAGGCGCTGGTCGGCTCCGATCTTCCGGCCCAAGCGCGGTCCGTGGTCGCGGTCACCGCCAACGCGCCAGCCGTTCTCGTTGTCGATCGCGTTTCCACCCGGCTGGATCCGGAGGGCCCGGCGCTCAGCGAGGTCAGCCTCGCCATCGCACCGGGAGAGGTCGTCGGCGTGGCGGGAGTTGAAGGGAATGGCCAACGCACCCTTG
>CAWIKX010000014.1:0-227126 GCA_963836695.1 uncultured Alphaproteobacteria bacterium | reverse complement strand
CTGAAGTATCATCCAGCGGCGATTAGAGCCTCGGCGGGTTTTAAGCGATGGGGCGCGGGTGGAGCAACATGCGATCGGCGGAGCTGATGATGTGGACGGCCCCGCCCTGGGCGTTAGGCTCCGGGGCCAGAGCGGTCGATTTTCGACCCGTATCGGGAAAGGTCCCACATCATGCGTCAGATCGTCCGCATCGGATTGGATATCGCTAAGCGCTGGTTCCGGTTCACGCCGTCGACGAAGTGGGGAAGGAGGTCTTCAACCGGAAGCTTCCGCGTGACAAGGTTCTCGGCTTTCTCGGATCGCTGCCGCCTTGTGAGGTCGCACTCGAAGCTTGCTCGTCGTCGCATCATTGGGGTCGCGAGATCGGTCGGTTCGGCCATCGGGTGCGACTAATCTCACCGAACTACGTGAAGCCCTTTGTCAAGCGCGGCAAGTCAGACGCCCACGACGCGCGCGCCATTTGCGAGGCGGCGTCGCGACCGGACATGCGGTTCGTTCGCGTGAAGACCGAAGAGCAGCAGGCGGCGTTGATGCAGCATACGTCGCGACAACTGCTGATCGACCAACGCACGGCGGTCGCGAACTCGCTGCGCGGTCAACTCGCCGAGTTCGGCGTCATCGAGAACCGGGGCATCGTGAATCTCGCGGAACTCGTACGGCGCCTTGATGAAAAAGACCCGGACATCGCCCACATTCCGGAAACCGCCCTCGCGGTGATGAGGATTCTCGCCGATCAACTCCGCGCGGTCGAGGCCAATCTGGCGATGCTCGACGAGCAGATCGAGGCCTCGCGGCAGTCGAGTGCTTCGGCGCAGGCTCTGAAGACGATCCCGGGCGTTGGCGTCTTGATCAGCGCGGCCCTCGCCGCCCATGTCCCGGAACCATCGGCTTTTCTTGCGGCCGCGATTTTGCGGCTTGGCTCGGCCTCGTTCCTCGACAAAACTCTAGTGGCGGCAAGGACAGGCTCGGCAGGATTACGAAACAGGGCAATCCCTACCTGCGACGACTGCTGGTGCTCGGGGCGACCGCGAGCCTTCGGTGGCTGAACAAGCGCACGGATCCGCTTGCCCTGTGGACGCGCCAACTTCTGCAACGCCGACCGGCCCGGCTCGTCACCGTGGCGCTGGCCAACAAGTTGGCGCGTATCGCCTGGGCGATCATGACGACCGGCGAACTGTACCGCCGAGAAGCGCTCTCCGTCGTAGCATGATCAAAGACATACGGCCAAGATTGCACCGCACTTAGGTCACGAGTTTGGCAAGCGCGCAATGAGGTGATGAACTCCCGGCGAACCGCCGACCCGGACATTCCGTACCCCGACCGGCGCTTCGAGCGCGCGGAGCTGATGAGAAACCGGAAGAAGCGGATAGCATCATGGCCAGCGAGCTTCGGCTTCGCATCAACAGGCCGGACATATGACCGCAATCGCCAAAGAGACGTCGCCGAAAAAGAGCTTGCCAAGGGGCCGTCCACATATGGTCGGGGTTGCGCAGACGATCGCATGTTGCGGAGAGATTGGCGGCATAAGCTGCCGGGGTGAGATAGCCCAGCGCCGAGTGCGGTCGTCGCTGGTTGTAATCGTCGACCCAGTTCGTAATCTTGGTCCGGGCATGATCGAGGCCGAGGAACAGGCTCTCGTTGAGAAGCTCGTCGCGCATGCGCCCGTTGAAACTCTCGCAGAAGCCATTCTGCATCGGCTTTCCTGGCGCAATGAAATGCCAGACGACCCTGTTGTCCTGCGCCCAGGCGAACATGGCGTTCGAGGTGAACTCGGTCCCATTGTCCGAGACGATCATGTCGGGTTTGCCGCGGCGCTCGATCAAAACAGTCAGTTCGCGCGCCACGCGCCGGCCTGAGATCGAGGTGTCGGGGATCGCCGCCAGGCACTCCCGCGTCACGTCATCGACGATGTTCAGAATGGGGAGCCGCCGGCCGCAGGCAAGCTGGTCGTGGACGAAATCCACCGACCAGCGAGCGTTTGGCTTGGATTCGACAAGGATCGGCGCCCGCGACCCCACGGCGCGCCTCCGAGCCCGCCGCTTGCGCACCGTGAGGCCTTCTTCGCGATAAAGCCGGTAGATGCGGTTGACGCCCGAGGGCTCGCCCGCCTGCCGCAACAGGACGAACAGCCGACGATATCCGAAACGCTTCCTCTCGTTGGCGAGATCGCGCAATTGCGTCCGAAGCTCCGTGTCTGGCGGCCGACATGAGCGGTAACGGACCATCTTGCGGTCAGCGCTGACGATCGAGCAGCCCGCCGTTCCGACAGGCCCATCGTGGCCCGAAGATGCGCGACGCCTTCGCGCTTGACGGCGGGCCCTACCATTTTTTTGACAGAAGCTCGCGAAGCGCGGCGGCATCCAACATCTGCTCGGCCAAAAGCTTCTTCAGCTTGGCGTTCTCGTCCTCGAGCTGCTTCAGCCGTTTGGCCTCGGAGACATCCATGCCGCCGTACTTGGACTTCCAGTTGTAAAGCGTTGCTTCTGAGACGCCGTGCTTGCGCGCCAGATCCGCCGTCTTCGCCCCGCCCTCGTGCTCCTTCAGCACCCCGATGATCTGATCTTCCGTGAACCGTGCTCGCTTCATCTGTCCGTCCTTCAAGAGGGCCGGACTCTAAATCCCCGTGGAGGAAAATCTCAGTGGCAGGTCAGTAGCGTTTGACGGTCGCTTCCTTGATCGTGCGGTTCATTCGCTCGACCTGTCCGTTGGTCCAGGGATGATTGATCTTGGTGAAGCGATGCTCGATGCTGTTCTCGCGGCATCGCATGTCGAACATGTGCGTCATGTAGCGCGCGGTGGGGCCGTCGGCGTAGCGCGGCGCGAAGCGGAACTGGATGCCGTTATCCGTCAGGATCGTATGAATCTTGTAGGGAATGGCGGCGATCAACGCGACCAGGAAGGCGGAGGCCGTCACCCGGTTGGCGCTTTCCACCAACTGGACGAATGCGAATTTGCTCGTGCGGTCGATGGCCACGAATAGATAGAGTTTGCCTTCGGCAGTCTGCACCTCGGCGATGTCGAGGTGAAAGAAGCCGATCGGATAAGACTTGAACTTCTTCCTTGTGGGCTTGTCGCCTTCGACGTCCGGCAAGCGGCTGATCCCATGGCGCTGAAGGCAGCGATGCAGGCTTGATCGCGTCAAATGCGGGATCGTGGCCTGCAAGGAATAGAGGCAATCGTCCAGCGGCAGCAGCGTATGCCGACGGAAGGCGACGATGACGGCCTCGTCTTCGACCGTCAGCACCGTCGACTTTGGTTCTCTCGGCCC
The DNA here is from genome assembly GCA_963836695.1 of uncultured Alphaproteobacteria bacterium. Classification (GTDB taxonomy): domain Bacteria; phylum Pseudomonadota; class Alphaproteobacteria; order Rhizobiales; family Beijerinckiaceae; genus Roseiarcus. Next base: position 223,858 of record CAWIKX010000014.1, on the reverse strand, counting down.
CGTCCGCAAATCGGAGACGGACTTTCGTCGTTTCCACTTGGCGACCGTCTTCGGATTGATCCCGTAGCGCTTTGCCAGCTCCCTCAGGCTCGCTTGACTGTGCTGTATCGCTCGACGGACCGCCTCTGTCGTCGTGGCGCTTGCGTGAAGAACCTGTCCCATAGCGCATCCCTCCAGGCCGGAGAAAACAATGCACCATCAAATGCCGGGACTAAACAGAGTAGGTCGGCCACTTCTTGAACTGTTTGGCCAACGCAAGCCCTTGGCCTTGGTAATTGGAGCTCAGGTCTCCGCCCCCGTATGGTTTGTCGGTAAATCCGCCGGCGATTTGAGCGTAGCGAAGCCACCCTATGGTTTGCCCGTGTTCCAGAGTAAACGACACGCCGTGCGAACGGACTTCTAAAACAGCCTTGCTTCCCCCCGCCTTACCCCCCGCCCATCCAAAGCCAGGGTCGAAAAACCCAGCATAATGTACCCTAAATTCTCCAGATCTAGGATCATAGGGCACCATATCTGCCGCCGTTTGAGGTGGTACACCCACATCTTCAACAGTCGCAAGAATATAGAACTCGTCTTTATCCAAGTTGAGTCTACCGTTAGAGCTCTCTATCTTATCCCAGAACTCGCGTGGTTCATAATGATCAACACAGGTGACGTCGATACGGTTCGCATTCTTCTTTGCTCTGTACCCAACAATAGAGCCCGGCCCAGTTCCCCGGAGGTCAACAGTTACGGGAACAAGAACGCCTTCCCGTAGAATTGAGCTGTCAGAAATAGGTCGCGTCAGTTGCCCCTGAATATAATACCTTTCTGTCTCAGTCTGATTTAGCAAACCTCCTGTCAACCCTCTGTCGCGGTGTATTCTGAGTTGATTCAGCCGAACACCTGGATATACAACGACACTAAAGGTTAGCGGGGCAATCTCTATGTACAATTTACCAGAATATGACTTGTCAACTCTATCAAAGGCAGTTCCGCCGTCAGTAATTAGGCGAGTCAGAACATCTAGACGACCAGTAGAGCTTTTTGGGTTAGCAACACCAAAAGTATCGGCGTTTAAGCGTACGGCTTCCGCTAATTCAACGACATACACTGCACCGCGCTCCAGAATAGCGCCTTCTGCTAAGTCGATCCTTGGCAATCCATCTAACTCTTTAACCCTGTCCATAACGGCGACGCCGGCTCCGGGCAGAAAGCTGGCACGCACGCGATAGGCGTACCGTCCTAATCTCAGATCAAGACTAGCTGGCTGAATTTGGTCGGGCTCGATCGGAGTCACACTGTCAATTGTGCGCTGCTAAATCATTGCCTTCAGCCGTTGGTATGGCAGAACCCCGGTCCCACGGAGGATTTCCACCCCGTTTGTGGGCTCGCCGTCTAGCGAAGAGGGCGGCAACAGGCCCGGCAACCTCCCTCCGTCACCCATTAAAATCTCCTTGCTCGCCAACGACGCCTCACACCTTCAGTTTGCGCACAGCGGCGCTTCAATGTCACTGCCGCAGATTGCTCGTCATAAGACAGCTAACAGAACTTTGTTCCCCATGCCTGACGTGGTCACATTTGAGCCGACGCCCAGCCTCGAGCCTAGGACTCTCGATCGCCTTGGGAGCACCGTCTCCGACACCGCCGAAAGCGGCCGGCCTTTGCGGTACTCGGGATCTCTGACTATGTTGGCGAAGGCAGCGGGATGCGACAGGGCGCTAAAGGCGCCCTCGCCGCCGTTCCAGCCGGCGATCAGCGCGCGAACACCAAAAATCCGGCCGTGTCGCCCACCACCGTGATGTGCCCTTTGCAAGGCGCGGCGTCCCCCAGATGGACAACGTCCCCCGCATGCAATTGCCTCGTCTCCCCGTCTGTCGCCGTGATCGAGAATACGCCTTGGGCCACAGTGAGGAACTGGACTGCAGGGGTGGGATGGTAGAGGCGGTTCACGAGGTCGCTCGCGCCCCAACGCGGCTCAAACCCTGCGATGAACACGCTCGAAGACGGTTGGGCGGCGCCGATATGGATTGGCGCTGCGGGAGGCGCAAAATTCTGCTCGGCGAGTTCCGTCGTCAAGTCTGCAAAGTGCGTCTCGTGGTCAGGACCGCAGTAAAGTCGAGCGTAAGAGAATTTCGACGCGTTATTCTGTGACGCTATCTTCGCGCTGGCTTCTTGCGCTCCTGCGGTTGCGCTTATGGCGCCCATGGCCAGAGCGAAGACCGCGGTCATGACAATTGCAGCGCGCGCCTCGTTCCTCACGTTTTCCCCCTCTATAAGACCGCAATCACGGTAGGCTTGCGTGCCTTACACAGGCTCCTCGCAAATCTCAATCGATGGCTTCCCCATGTCCGCGGGATGCGGGGGTTCGCGGTCGCGCGCTCGGGTTATCGTTGAAGACGCGCCCTTTGCGCGACGCGGACCCACGCGGTCTTCTAGGATCGGGAACCGGAACCCGCAGACGCGGATCCCCCAGAGCCGCTGCCCGCGCCTGAGCCGGACCCGCTGCCTGCGCCAGAGCCGCTCCCCGCGCCCGCACCTGAGGAGCTGCCGGCGGAACTCGACACCGCAGCCTGAAGCAATTTGTCCGCATCGGGCCAATCCTGCGGATTGTCGGACTGTTTCGACTTCGTCTGCCACACCAGGAAATTCTTCAGGTTCCCGGACGCCCGCAAAAACTTCTGTTGAATCTGAGTGAGCAGGGCATGTGCGTCGTCTTTGAAATATGCGCTCGCCACGCTGCTCTCGCCGAACGCATCCACCAATCCGCTCGCTAACGCCAACTCCTTCGGATAGGCGTCGCCCGTCGTCACATTGAAAACCTTCAGAGTGAAGTACTCGGTAACGCCCTCGTTATAGACGTCGCCAAAGTTCTTCGCGAACAATCGATTTGGATTTGAATTCAGATGAACCGTCTCATGAACAGCAAATTCAAAAGTGGCGCCCTTCAGCGTCTTGTTCGCGGAAATGCTGGTCAATGTGCCAAAAAGTCTCAGTTTGATCGGCTTCTTTTTATCGTTTCGGTTGGTGAACCCTGGCACGTCTTCGACGGGCAGTTTTGACTCTCCCCAGTTTTTGTACCAGGCCGCGAATTGGTTCGGTTCGGCCGTTTCGAAGTGCCCCGCAAGCGTCCGCAACGTACCGCTTACATAGTGGGCGATCACGCTGCCGGCGATGGCTTTATCGATCGTCGAGGCGTCGCCATCGTGAAAAAGATTGCCGACTTTGAACGACATGAGCAGCGTCCTCCCGAAAGACACGCGCTTCGGCGCCTTGCGTAGTGCTCCCCGGATCGGAAGGGCGCGGGCTGCGCGCGGATCCTCCGGAATGATCGCTCGGCGTCGTTGCTCGTGAGCGCGCAATGAAAGCTAGTACGCCCGCAACGAGAACGGAAGGTCAACGTGTGGGGGCGCAGTGGCCAAGTGATCTGGAGTGTGAGGCCAACTTGCTGATGGGTGCTTCGTTCCGCGCAATTCACACGCGAGCAGCGCAATGAGATTGGCGTTTGCCAGCGCCCCATCGAGGACATAGCCTCGTCTTGCAGATCGTCGTCGCTGACGAAAGTGAGCAACAACGGCGAGGTCCCTGAGGAGGAAGCCATGATGAGGAACGTTGGTCCGCGCCGCGGCGCGCATTGGAAGACAATCGCCGCCTGCGCTCTTTCCGCATGGGCGCTCGCGTCCGCTCCGGCCTTAGCGGCGGATAAGATCATTGTCGGGTTGATCACGAAAACGAACACCAACCCATTCTTCGCCAAAATGAAGGAGGGCGCGCAGGCGAAAGCAAAGGAACTCGGAGTCGACTTTCGCAGCTTCGCCGGCAAATACGATGGCGACAACACGGGGCAGGTGGACGCGATCGAGCAGCTCATGAACGCGGGCGCTAAGGCGATCCTAATCACGCCGAGCGACAGCAAGGGGATCGTTCCGACGATCGAGCGGGCGCGCAAAGCCGGAATTCTTGGTGATCGCGCTCGATACGCCGCTTGATCCGCCAAGCGCGGCTGATGCGACTTTCGCAACCGACAACGAAAAGGCTGGAGAGCTGATTGGCGCATGGGCGGCAAAGACGCTTGGGGACAAGGCCAAGGACGCCCACATCGCCTATATTGACGCGCTCGAAGACCAGCCTTCGGTGGATCGCATGCGCGACTTCGGCTTTTCGAAGGGCTTCGGCGTCGAAAATTCGAACTGGAAGCAATACGGACATGAGACCGATAAGCGTGTCGTCGGCCATCAATGGGGAGGCGGCGCGGAAGCAAAAAGCCGTTCCGGAATGGAGACGCTGCTGCAGAAGGATCCGAATATCAATGTTGTCTATACGATCAACGAGCCGAGCGCGGCTGGCGCGTATGGCGCGCTGAAGGCGGCCGGCAAAGCCAAGGACGCGCTCATTGTCTCCGTCGATGGCGGGTGTCCCGGCGTGAAGAACATCGCCGCCGGCGTCATCGGCGCGACGTCCCAGCAATATCCGCTGCTGATGGCGTCCAAGGGCGTCGAGGCGGCGGTCGAATACGCGAAGACGGGCAAGAAGCCGGAGCCAACCCCGGGCCTCGACTTCTTCAACACCGGCGTCTCGCTTGTGACCGACAAGCCGGTCGAAGGCGTTCCGTCGATCTCGTCCAAGGAAGGTCTCGCCAAGTGCTGGGGCTGAACTGCTAAGCGAGCGGTTGACGGAAAGTTCGCCGGCGGCGCCTAGTCGGCCGCCGGCGTCATGCCCGCATGTTCGTGGGCTCGACGGGGTAGCAGCGCGCGCCGCAACACGATCGAAGACCGCATGTCTGAAGCCTTTATGATCGGTCTTGATTTCGGATCCGAGTCGGCGCGCGGCGTCCTGATCGAGGCGAGGACGGGGCGGCAGGCGGCCTATCACGTCCATGCCTATCGGCACGGGATCATGACCGAGGCGCTTCCCAGTGGGCGGCCTCTGCCTATCGGGTTCGCGCTGCAGGAGGCCGCAGATTATCTCGAGGCGGCCGAGATCATCCTGACCGCGATTGGCGGTGGGCGAAACGTCGCGGCAATCGGGGTGGACTTCACGGCGAGCTCGCCCATGCCCGCGTTCGCTGATGGGCGGGCGTTGTCTGAGGCAATGCCGGATGAGCCGCACGCTTATGTGAAGCTCTGGAAGCATGCGGCGGCGCAGTCTTACGCCGAGGCGATCAACGGCCACGGCGGTTCCTATCTTGCGAATTTCGGCGGCAAGGTCTCAGGCGAGTGGCTGCTCGCCAAGGCCGCTCAGATCGCAACCGAGGCTCCGGACGTCTGGCGCCGTTGCGACAAGTTCATCGAAGCTGGCGATTGGCTGGTCTGGCGGCTGACCGGGCGGGAGGCGCGCAGTCTCGATTTCGCAGCCTACAAGGCTCAATACGAATCGAGCGTCGGTTATCCCGACGGGATCGCTCCCGGCCTTTCGGAGAAGCTCTCCATTCCCCAGCCTGTCGGCTCGGCGGCCGGTCAGCTTACGAACGAATGGCGGGAGCGCACGGGGATCCGGGGTGAGGCTGTCGTAGCCGTCGCGGTGATCGATTCTCATGTCGTGTTGCCGGCTGTGGGCGCTTACGGCCCGGGCGTTCTCGTCGGCGCGCTCGGCACTTCGGCCGCCTACCTCGTTCTGGACGATAAAGATCGGCCAATGCCTTCTGCGATCGAGGGTCGAGCCTATGGGGCCGCGCTCCCGGGCCTTTGGTGTTACGAGGCAGGGCAGGCGGCGTTCGGCGATGTCCTTGCGTGGTTCGTGCGAACGTTTCCCCGCTCTTCAGACATGGCCATGAGCTTCGCCGAGTACAATCGCGAGGCATCAGCCCTGGCGCCGGGGCAAAACCAACTCGTCGCGATCGACTGGTGGAACGGCAATCGCGTGCCGTACGGAGACAAGGGTTTGCGAGGGGTGCTTGCCGGCCTCGACCTTTCGACCAGTGCAGTCGACATCTATCGCGCGCTCATGGACAGCATCTGCTTTGGCGCGCGTTTAATTGTCGACCAGTTTCGCGAGGCGAGCATGCCCGTTGATCGCGTCGTGCTGACGAGCGGGCTGGCGAAGAGCAATCCATTTTTACTGCAGATCATGGCGGACGTTCTGGCGCAAACCGTGCATGTGCCAACCATCGACAACCCCACTTGCGTCGGCGTGGCGATCCATGGGGCCGTGGCCGCGAACTTTGTCGCGAATTTCCGCGAAGGCAGCGACAAATTCGGCGCGCGCCGTTTCGATGCCTACGAGCCGGATCCCGAGCGGGAACGCGCCTATTCGAAAGTCTATCAACACTATCGGAGTCTAAGCGCCTCCACGGAGGTGCGAAATTCGGTGAGTTCGCGGTCGTAGCGCGTTTCAGGAGCATGCGTTGGGTTCAGATCCAGCTGTTCTGCGCGCCGTGCGGGAGGAGTTTAATGATCATGGTGACGAGGCGCGCCGGTCAGTGGATTTGGCTCAAACTCCGGATGGCGGCCCGGAGGATCTTGTACGCAGGCTTGATCGGGGTCGGGGTCGTTGTCCTGCTTTGCCATGGGTCCGCCCGCGCCGCGGACAGCGACGTCCCGCGCTTCGTCGTCGATCCCTATTGGCCGAAACCGCTGCCGGATCGATGGGTGACGGGAGCAGTCGGCGGCGTCTGCGTCGACAGAGAAGATCACGTGTTCGGCGTCAATCGATCCGATCTCACGACGATGGAGCAGACGGTCGGCAAGGAGCCCGCGCCTGTCGTCATCGAATATGATTCCGACGGGAACATCGTGAATTCATGGGGCGATCGGAAGCAGATGCCCAAATCGGTCCATGGCTGTTTCGTCGACAAGAACGATAATATTTGGATCGGCGGCAACGCCGACGGGATTGTGCAGAAATGGTCGCATGACGGGAAGCGGCTGCTCCTGCAGATCGGCCGCAAGGGCGTATGCGACAATGCGGATGAGAAGTGTGGCGAGCCCGGAGCCAACAAGAGTCCGCTGCTCCTGAACGAACCCGCCGACATCGCGATCGATCCCGAAAACGGCGATATCTATGTCGCCGACGGCTATGGCAATCATCGGGTCGTTGTCTTCGACGCTCAGGGCAAGTTCCTGCGTCAATGGGGCGATGCGGGGACGGATAGAGGACTCTTCGCGGTGATTGGCGGAGGTCATCCCCATTGCGCCAAGTTTGACCGCGAAGGGCTCCTCTATGTTTGCGACCGTGGAAACGACCGGATCGAGGTGTTCGACAAGACCGGCGCCGTCAAACGCGTCATCGAGGTCAAGCCGGGAACAGCCTATTCGCCGGCGCCAAACGGCGCGCCGGGGCGTAAAGCGATCGGGTCGGCTTTGGACGTCGCCTTCTCCGCCGATCCCGAGCAAAAATACATATATGTCGTCGACACCGGCAACGAGGTCTTATGGATCCTCGATCACCAGAGCGGACGCATTCTTGGCGGCTTTGGCGGCGCTGGCCACAATGCCGGCGAATTCACGCTCGTGCACATGATCGCTGTCGATTCAAAGGGGACCCTTTACACGAGCGAAACCATCGACGGCCGCCGCCTGCAGAAGTTTGTTCCGCAGGGCTTCGTAGCGGAGGATAAGCTGAAACCCTATGCGGGCAGCCCGCGCTATGAGGCGCTGCCGTGAAGGATCGTCCGGCGCGCGTGATCGAGTGAGCGCGGACCGATCCTAAAGCTGGCCGCCTGCGGCGCGGCGCGTTAAGCGCAGCTAAATGGCGCAACACTGACTCGGCGGCCAACACCGCATCGACGCCATTCTTGCTCGTGCAGCCGCGACGCCATCAGCCGTGCGGGTGCGCCAGCACCGGAGACGGCGGCGCGAAAAAGCTCGAGGCGCGGTCCGTAATACTCGCCGACGCGAAACTGGACGTCATCGAATGCGACAGCATGCTGACCGGCGCGGTATGAGCCGCCGCGATATCCGGGATCAGGATATTGTTGCCCGGTCCGCCATCGAGAATGTCCTGCCCGGGGCCGCCGATTAGAGTATCGTCTCCAAGGCCGCCAAGCAAAGTATCGTTGCCGGGACTACCAATGAGGACGTCATTGCCGCCGCCACCGTCTTCCGTAAGCTGCATGCCGGTCAGTCCTGTCGCAGAAATGACGTCGTCGCCCCCAAGCCCATTGATCACAAGCCGATCGTTGGCTGCCTCCGCGCCGGTGATTGTCACAGTCGCTGCGAGACCGGAGACCGTGATTACGCCGCCGCTGCTGCTCACGTTGATCACGTCGGCGCCGCTGGTCGCATTGATGATGATCGTGTCCGCTTGACCGTCGCCTATGCCGCTGCCGGGCGGCGACGAGAGGTCCAGGTCGACGTTTTTGACGCTCGTCCCGGTCAGGTCATTCACAGTGATGGTGTCCGCGCCGCCGAGGGCGTTGAACTGAATGTGCTCGACCCCGTTGAGGTCCATGGTGATGTTGCCGACGTCGCGGGTGAATCTCGCCCGGCCGCCGTTGGCCGAGATGTCGATCTTCTCGTTGATGTTCGCGCCGTTGAACAGCAGCGTGTCAGTTCCGGCCTGGCCCTCGACGATGTCGCTGCCGTCCCCCGGGTTCCAGACGTAGGTGTCGTCCCCCGATCCGAGAAGGGCGGTGTCGGCTCCAGTTCCTCCGGTCACAAGATCGTTGCCCGCGCTGCCAGTTATGAGATCATTCCCGGCGCCGCCATTGATCGCGAGACCGATCTGGCCGGCATTGAGCCCCGACGCGTTGATGACATCGTCGCCCCCAAGGCCGTTTATTGTGAGCGTGTCGCCGGCGTCCATGCCGCTCATGATTGTCTGCGCCGCCAACCCGTTGACGAGGACCGACGAGCCGCTGCTCGCGACGTTGACCGTGTCGGCGTTGTTCGATCCGTTGACGATGACGCTGTCAGCCGCCCCGTCACCGCCGCCGACCGACGCGGCGAGGTTGACGGAAACCTGATTGACGCCGGTTCCCGTGAGATCGCCGACGGTGACGGTGTCCGCGCCACCAAGAGCGTTGAACTGGATGCGCTCGACGCCGTTCAAGTCCATGGTGATGTTGGCGACGTCGCGGGTGAATCTCGCCCGGCTGCCGTTGGCGGAGATGTCAATTCGCTCGCCGGCGTTGGAGCCATTGAACAGGAGCGTGTCGACGTCGGCCTGGCCTTCGACGATGTCGCTGCCATCGCCCGGATTCCAGGTGAACGTGTCGTTGCCGGCGCCCAGAAAGGCGATGTCATCGCCGCGCCCCCCGATCACGCTGTCGTTTCCATCGCCGCCTAGCAGGGTGTCCGCGCCCTGACTGCCGGTGATCGTGTCATTGCCCGTGCCGCCATCGATCGTGAGGCCGATAGTTCCAGCGAGCAGCACGCCGGCGTTGATCGTGTCATTGCCATCGCCGCCGTTTACGATCAGCCTATCGTTCGCGCCTTCCGCGCCATTGATGTTGACCGAAGCAGGCAACCCCGCGACCGAGACTGCGGTTCCAGCGCCGGTGATGCTGATCACATCGTTTTTGCCCGTGCCGTTGACGGTCACAGTGTCCGCAGCGCTATCGCCCGTGCCGGTCCCGGGGGTCGAGGCGAGATCGACATCCACGGCCGACACGCCGGTCCCCGTCAGGTCGCCGATCGTGATGGTGTCGGCTCCGCCTCTGGCGGTGAACTCGATCGTCTCGACCTGGGAGACGCTCATCATAATGTTTGCAACGTCACGGGTAAACGTAAACCCGCCGCCGTTCGCCGTGATGTTGATGTTCTCGTTTATGTTGGCGCCGTTGAAGGCGAGCGTGTCGGAGCCGGCTCCCCCAAAGACTGTGTCGCTGCCGTCGCCCGGATTCCACACGAACGTGTCGTCGCCGTTGCCGAGCGACGCGGTGTCGTTGCCGCGGCCGCCCACGACAAGGTCGTTGCCGGCGCCGCCACTCAGTTGGTCGGCGCCGTCGCCGCCCGTGATCGTGTCATTGCCGTCGCCGCCATCGAGCGTGAGGCTGATGAGGCTGGAAAGTCCATTGCCGGCGGTGATGACGTCGTCGCCGGCGCCAGCGTGAAGTACAAGGCTCTCGGTGGTGCCGATGTCGAGGGAAAACGGCGCCGGGGTCACGCGATCGAGGCGGACGCGCGCGCCGTTCGCGGTGATGGTGAAGGTTTCGGCGCCGTTGCCGCCGTTCACGAGCGCGATGTCGTCGCCGTTTCCGCCCTCGAACGTGTCGCTGCCGTCCCCAGGGTTCCAGATCATGACGTCGTTGCCGTCCTGGCCGAAAACTTGATCGTCGCCGGGCCCGCCCGTGAGGATGTCCTTTCCGTCCCCTCCGAACAGCTGATCGTTGCCGGCCCCGCCAAACAAGATGTCGGCGCCGGCCTGCCCGAACAAGAGATCGTTGCCCGAACCGCCGGTCAGCGTGTCGTTCCCGTTGCCGCCAAACAGTTCCGCCGCGGGCAACGGGCCGTTGAACTCATTGAGCGAGATTGTGTCGTTGCCGTCTTGGCCAAACGCCTCGATGAGATTGGTGTTGGCGACCGTCGGGGCGCCGCCTGCGATCGGAACGGCGCCGCCGTTGACGAAAATCCGTCCGGTCGCATCGCGACTCGTGATGAGCGAATTGTTGTTGGCGTCGCCGAACTCCGTCAGCACGCCCGACGAAAAGGATGCCGTGGTGGCCATGGTTCTGATCCTAAAGGTTTGATCGCGCGTCAGGTTGTCGACTTGTACAGACTGAAAAAAGATTGGCCAGAAGTACAAATAAACTTGCGGAACGCGCGACGGCTTTGAGTTAGAACAAATATTGCTTTAGTTGTCCCGAATATAAATCCGCTTAGCTTTTGATGCGTGAGCTGGATGACTACGAAGATCTCTCGCGAATGACTTATAATATACATGATATAGTGGGGCGGGGGTTTCTGATGTTAATCCAGCACCGTCAATGTGTTATTATTTCTATCGCCTCATCTGCGGCGGGTCAATTTGGTAGAACTACCTACATTCAACCAGGTTGCGCTGCGGTTTGGCTCGCCGCTCGCCCAAACAAGTCTGACGGTCCCGCGTTCTATCGGGAGCGCTTGCGCCCCAATTGGCGGCCAGTCCGGAGAAAGTCTTGCGCGACAGGCGGAGGGCGGGCAGAGTGGCCGTCAGAGAGTCGGGCGATTTGGGACGGCCCGGCGGTTCTCGAAGCGTGGGGCGAGAATGCGGTTTGTCTTCCTGTTCGGAATGCTCGCAGTCCTAAGTGGCTGCGCAATGCACCGCGATGTGACGTTTATCTACTATCCGAATGCGCCGCACCACGACACATTCCCACGGCCGTACGAGTTTTACGCGCAGGCGGACAAAGAGTGTGAGAAATACGGAATGAGGGCGAGCCCTTACTGGAGCACCTACACCACGTTCGATCGCATCAGGACGACTTACAATTGCGTTCAATGATCACGGTCGCCTGGTTTAGGGCCCCGGCCGAAGTTGTAATTGAGCGAGACGGGACTCCAATTGGGCGGCGCGGGATAGGGCGCGGCCTCCGCGATCGCCGCCATGACGGCGATGTCGAGGTTCGGCGATCCGCTTGAGGCGACCAGTCTGCGACCCACGAGATTGCCGCCCTCATCAACATAGAAGTCCACGATTCCGTGCCTGTTGGCGAGATCGAGGCGGAGCTCCGGCCTCTCACGCAGGTGCGCCTTGATCATCCCGTAGATGATCGTCAGATAGCGGGTGTTGGCGCTGCCGCCGGCGATCGGGGATTTTTCCACCGAACGCGCGAACTTGTATTGCGGCAGATCCTCGATGGTCGGCAGCGGCTCGCCGACGGGAGCCTTGTTAGGCGGCGCGGGCGGCGCCGCAGGGGCGGCGGCCTCAGTGGGATTGTCCTCCGGCTTCGGGTTCTGGTCCGCGGGTAGTTCGCCCTCAGGTTCAGGCTTCAGATCGTGCGCGGGCGGCGCGGCCTCGCCCTTTTGCTCTTCAGCCGGATGGGGCGCGGGAGCCGGCGTGTCCGTTTTGGGCGATGCGCCAGGGTTCGGCGGCGGCGGGGCCTCCGGCGTCGCCTTGGCTTCCGTCTTCTTGTCGGGAGACTCCCGGTTGACCTTCTCTTCCGTCGGAGCCGCCGGCGCGTCATAGGCGGGCTTCTCGTCCAGGGGCTTCGGCGGGGGCTTTGGTTTGTCCTCCGGCGGTTTGGGCTTCGGCGGGGGCGGGGCGGGGGCTCCTCCTGAACCACCTCGACGGGAATTTCCTGTACGACGGTCGGAACTGGGTGCGGCCAATACCAATAATAGAGGAAGAACGAGAGGGGGATTAGGATATGGAGCGCCACCGCCAAAATGAGCGCGAGCACGTGACCCCGGCGCTCGGCAGGCGTCGGCGGATCCGGCGCGTCGAGGCGCTCAACCGGCTCGGCCGTGAAATCGGCCTCGGACAACAACGTGGCGGTCAGCCCGCAATTCCTCTCGCGACAGCGTTCTGTGTTTCCTTGGCTGAATCGCTCATATCCGGTCAATGGCCCAATTGGTCACTTTGCCGCGCGCCTCGGACTCGCGTATGTCCTCGCCCATGAACCGCCGGGGTGGGGGCGGCGAGGCGCCCCCAAGTTTGACCGCCGAAGTCGAAGCGAACCCAGTGGCGCCGCCGCGCGCGCCGCGGGCGTTGGTGTTCGATTCGGGGCTAGGCGGACTTTCGGTCCTCGCCGAGATCAGGCGGCTCAGGCCGGACGTCGAGATTGTCTACGCCGCCGACGACGCGGCCTTCCCGTACGGTAGACTGAGCGAAGCAGCGCTCGTCGCCAGGGTCGCGGAGGTGATGGCGCGGCTGATCGGCGAAACCGAGCCTGACATTGTCGTCATCGCCTGCAGCACTGCCTCGACCCTCGCGCTGCCCCCCTTAAGGGCCGCCTATCCGCGCCTGCCGTTCGTCGGCACCGTGCCGGCGATCAAGCCGGCGGCGGCGGCCTCGAGGTCGCGACTGATCAGCGTGCTGGCGACGCGCGGGACCGTGGCGCGCGATTACACCCGCGCGCTGGTGCGCGATCACGCCGCCAATTGCGAGGTGACGCTGGTCGGCTCGCCGACTCTAGCCGTCATCGCCGAGCGGGTCATGCGCGAAGAGATGATTGACGAAGCCGAAATCGCACGCGAGATCGCGCCGTGCTTTGTCGAACACGACGGCCGACGCACGGATCAGATTGTGCTCGCCTGCACCCACTTTCCTCTTATTGCGGACAGGCTTGAGCGTCTTTCGCCCTGGCCGGTCGGCTTCGTCGACCCGGCGCCGGCCATCGCGCGCCGTCTCGATGCGCTGGTCGGCGCGGGTCGTCCGGACGCGCCGGCGAGCCGTGAGGGGACCGCGATCTTTACCAGCGGCGAGGCGCCGCCGCTCTCTTTGCAAAAGACCTTGCTTCGCTACGGGCTGGCGTTTACCTCCGCCGCAATGATCGGCTTCGCTCCCGCCTGATCGCCTTACAAATTCAAAGCTCTGAAAGGTCTCCCCATGCGTCCGTCGGACGGACAGGCTGTTCGCCTCAGCGACTATCGCGCGCCGGACTATCTCATCGACCACGTCGAGCTGGACGTGTCGCTCGACATCCATGCGACGCGCGTTGTCTCGACCCTCTCGCTCCGGCCCAATCCCGCTGGCCGGGAAGGCGCGGCGCTTGCGCTCGACGGCGACGAACTCGCGTTCGTCTCCGCCCGGCTGGACGGCCGGCCGCTCGACGAGGCCATTTTCGAGGTGAGCCCGTCCGGGTTTGTGCTGCGTCGGGCGCCGCGGCGCGCCTTCACCCTCACGATCGAGACGCGCCTCGATCCGGCCGCCAACACCAAGCTCATGGGCCTTTATCGCTCAGGCTCGGCCTATTGCACGCAATGCGAGGCGGAAGGGTTTCGTCGCATTGCCTATTTTCTCGACCGGCCAGACGTGCTCTCGACCTATCGCGTGCGGGTCGAGGCGGATCGGACCGAGGCGCCTGTTCTTCTGTCCAACGGCAATCTCGAAACTGTGGGCGAAGCGAACACGCCCGGCCGCCATTTCGCGGTTTGGCGCGATCCCCACAAGAAGCCCTCCTATCTCTTCGCCTTGGTCGCCGGCGATCTTGGCCGTATCGCGGATTCGTTTGTTACGATGTCGGGCAAGACGGTCACGCTCGCGATCTATGTTGAGCATGGCCGGGAAGAGCGCGCGCACTACGCAATGGATGCGCTCAAGCGCTCGATGGCCTGGGACGAGCGAGCTTACGGGCGCGAATACGACCTCGACATTTTCAACATCGTCGCCGTCTCCGATTTCAATATGGGCGCGATGGAGAACAAGGGCCTCAACGTCTTCAACGACAAATATGTCCTCGCTTCGCCGGAGACCGCGACCGACGACGACTACGCCAATATCGAGGGCGTGATCGCGCACGAATATTTTCACAATTGGACCGGCGACCGCGTGACCTGCCGCGACTGGTTCCAGCTTTGCCTCAAAGAGGGCCTGACCGTCTTCCGCGACCAGGACTTTTCCGCAGACATACGCTCGGCGCCGGTCGAGCGCATTGGCGACGTGCGCACGCTCCGCGCGGCGCAATTCCCCGAGGACGCTGGGCCCCTCGCGCACAACGTGCGCCCCGAGGTCTATCACGAGATCAACAACTTCTACACCGCGACCGTCTACCAAAAGGGCGCCGAGGTCGTGCGGATGCTGAAGCGCTTGATCGGCGCGGACGCGTTTCGCGCCGGCATGGATCTTTATTTCGATCGCTACGACGGCTCAGCGGCGACAGTCGAGGATTTCATCGGTTGTTTCGAGACCGTCTCAGGGCGCGATCTCTCCCAATTCATGCGCTGGTACAATCAGGCAGGGACGCCAAAGGTGACGATTCGCGGCGCTTACGATCCGGCAGCAAAGACCTATCGGCTCGACGTCGCGCAATCGCTCGCGCCGACGCCAGGGCAGAACGTCAAGCTGCCGATGACGATGCCGCTCGCGCTCGGTCTCGTGGGCGCCAACGGCGGCGACCTGACGCTCACGTCGTCGGACGCAAGTGCAGGCGAACTCGAAAGCGGCGTCTTCGAGCTCAAGGATGCCGAGCGGTCAATCGTCTTTCGCGATGTGCCTCAGCGGCCGACCTTATCGTTCCTGCGAGGCTTCTCCGCGCCGGTGCGAGTCGATGACAACCTCACTGAGGAAGATCTCATCGTCCTTTCCCGGCACGACAGCGACAATTTCAACCGTTGGCAGTCGCTGCAGAGTCTGTCGACGCGAATCCTCTTGCGGGGCGTCAAGGCGATTCGGGATGGGCGCGCGCCCGAGCGCAACGGCGGCCTCGCAGCCGCCTTCGGCGCCCTGATCGAGGACGTCCGCGCAGGGCGCATCGATCACGCCTTCGCCGCGCTCGCAATGGGTCTGCCGACCGAAGCCGACATCGCGCGCGAGATCGGCGAAGACGTCGATCCGGACGCGATCCACGCCGCGCGCAGGGGCCTGCGTGGCGCGTTGGGCCGCACTTACGCCGGCGCGCTCGCCGCGCTGCACGCCGAGCTTGCCGGTCCCTCGACCTTCAGCCCCGACGCAGCTGCTGCGGGGCGCCGCGCGCTGCGCAACGTGGCGCTTGGCCTGTTCGTCGACGGCGACGTGGTCCAGGGACTCGAGCTGGCTCATCGTCAGCTCTCCGAGGCCGACAACATGACTGAACGCCTCGGCGCGCTGTCGGCGATCGCCTTCAGGCCTGACGACGGGCGTGAACGCGCGCTCGACGCGTTTGGCAGGCGCTATGCCGCCGAGCCGCTTGTTCTCGACAAGTGGTTTGCGCTTCAAGCGCAGATACCCGAGCGGGAGACGCTCGAGCGTGTGCGGCGCCTCATGAACCACCACGCCTTCTCGCTGGCCAATCCCAATCGGGTGCGTTCGCTGATCGGTTCCTTCTCGGCCAACCAGAGAGAGTTCAACCGCGCCGATGGCGCAGGCTTTGCGCTGCTGGAAGCAGTGGTTTCGACTCTCGACCCGACCAATCCGCAGATCGCGGCGCGGCTCCTGACGGCCATGCGATCCTGGCGGGCGCTGGAGGACGTCCGCCGAGGCCATGCCGAGGCGATGCTGCGGCGCATCGCAGCCAAGCCGTCGCTGTCGCCCGACGTCCGCGACATCGTGACCCGCAGCCTCGGCTGAGCCGCGTCCGTCGTCTCCGAGCGGGGTTGGGGCGAGGGGTCACGCGAAATCCGCCGACCTCTGGGGGACGCCTCATCGGGCGCGCTACACGCGTCACCGTCTCCCCGAGGGAGAAGCAAGCGCCGCTCTGATCACGTTTCCGGGCGGGCGCCTATCTACCAACTCCCTTCGGCCACATTTTTTGCGCCTGACGCGTTGTCAAGGACTAGACAAAGATTCGCACAAGGATTCTTATCGTAGTGATTCGGGCGTTAAGGCGGCAGTCCGAGTGTAATTTGTGGCGAAGTCTGGGAATGGCGATGACGCGCGTGAAGCGCGGCAAACGGGGGCGCTTGTCCAGTGGGGATAGCTCAAAGACTGAGTGGGGAAGCAGCCTTTCGCTTCGCCGAAGGGTGGGAGCACCGGGCGAGCGAGGTGGTCCGACGCGCGCGTTCTCGTCCTGCCGGCGGGGTGGTCCTCGGACGGTTTAGCCCCCCTATGGTCTTTGTTGGCGTCGCGTTTGCGATCGTTGTCGCGCTCATGGCTCAGCATTTGCGGGTCGAGCGCGATTTGGCGCTCCATGTTGGCGCGCACGAGGTCGACATGCGCGCGACGCTGCTCGCCGAGCGGCTAAGCGCGGCGCTGAGCGCGGATCCACATGCGTTGGAAGCTGAGGTTTTTCGCAGCATTCTTAACGCCCATCCCGATGAGCGGTTCACGCAATCGATCCTCGTCGGTCGCGACGGCCACGTGGTCGCGTATGACGGGACGCAGGACGCTTCCGATCTGGATTTGGCGGCGCTTGTGGTCCGCGCAAAACCATCCACGGTCAGTGATCCCGAAGGCGGCGCCATCCGCATCCGAACGGAACGCGGCGGCGATGATTTCGCCGCCGTACGGGCGCTGCCGGGGACGTCGACCAGGGTGGCGTTTGCCTCGCCAGTCGATGATCATCTCGTTGCCTGGCGCCATTTGGCGCTGAGCACGACGGTCCTGCTTGCCGCGACCATTGGGCTCATGGTCGCGGCTGCGGGCCTCTGTGCGCTCACGGGCAGAGGCGGTCATGCGCGGGCGCTTATCGAACTCGGAGCGACTGCTGCTGGCCACTGTTGCCGAGCTCACACAATCGCGTCGGTCGCTCGAAGAGCAAGCCCAGCAGCTTGCCGACCTCGCCGAACGCTGTCACGAGCAAAAATCGCGCGCCGAGGCGGCAAACCGGGCGAAGGCGGAATTCCTCGCCAATATGAGCCACGAGCTGCGCACGCCGCTCAACGCCATCATTGGCTTCTCGCAGCTGATGGGAGGCCAGACGTTCGGCCCCCTAGGCTCGAAGAAATACGGCGAGTATTGCGCTCACATTCTCGCAAGCGGTGAATACCTTTTGCGCGTGGTCAGCGACGTCCTCGATATGGCGCGGCTCGAGGCGGGCCGCGAGAACCTAACTTACGCGCGCTTCCGCGCTGAGCAGGCCGTCAACCGGGCGGTGCTCGATATCGCGACGACCGCGCGCGAGAAAAGGGTCGCGATTAGGGTCGACGTTGCAGCCGAGGTGATGCTCGAGGCGGACCCCTTGGCGGTCGAGCGCATCTTGATAACGCTCATGCGCAATGCGGTGAAATTCGCGCCCGAGAGCGGGGAAATCTCAATCGGCGCCGTTGTTGGCGCGGAGTCTATCCATTTCATCGTCGAGGATAATGGTCCTGGAGTCGCGGCGGAGAACCTTGTGCGCCTCGGTCGTCCATTCGAACAGGCCGCCTCCGTTATGGTCAATGGGATGAAGGGATCGGGCCTTGGTCTCGCCATCGCCAACTCGCTGGTCGAATTGCATGGCGGGACGCTGCGCCTGCAGTCCAGGCCCGATAGAGGCGCGGCGGCGCTCGTCACCCTGCCGAAGGTCCAGCGCGCCTCGCGCACGGTCGCGTTGGCGCGCGTCGCCTAAGGGACGTCAAGCGCTCCACGCGGCGCCGGCTGAGAGATCAAACCCACATTGCTGCGGAAGGTTAACGCGCGGTTCGGCGCGCCCGCCACTGTGCGCTCGTACGCGCTCTGGTTCCACTTGGGAAAGCATCCTCCCAAAAAATTACGCTGAGTGTGACCTGGATCACTGTCGCCGCGGAAACCGCGCTATATCCCTGAAAAATGACCGGTGTTTAGGCGGTTGGCCCGAGGGAAGCGAAACGAGCACTCTCAGGGCGTGAAGCGGCGGCGATAATTGCGGTTCCAGTCCGCGATTACCGGTCTGGATAAGTCTTGTCACCAAGGGTGGTCGCTATGATGGGTCAGGTTCAAGAGTTGGAAATTGGCAGGCGCGAGTTTGAGCACGCAGGGATTGGGGCATCTGTCGCGCCCACCAAATTCGATGCGGTTGTACCGATCTCTGATCCGCTGACTGAGGGGATGACGGTCGAGGCGGCGGTGAAATGGTTCAACGCGGCAAAAGGCTATGGTTTCGTTGAGCTCTCGGACGGCGGTGGCGATGCTTTCCTGCATCTTAAGACCCTGCGCGAGATCGGACGCCAGACTTTGCCGTCCGGCGCGAAGATTCGCGTCATCGTTCGCACCGGCGCCCGAGGCGCGGAGGTCGTGCGCGTTGTCGAGGTCGACGCCGGAAGCGCCATCGACCGGTCGCCGCGGCGTTCGGCTTTTGATGCCTCCGCCGCCTTCGATTTGACCGGCAAGGTCAAGTGGTTTGATGACGCCCGTGGCTTTGGATTCATCGCCGGCGACGATTTTGGCCGAGACGTCTTCGTGCACAGCACAACGCTCGGCGCCTCCGGCGTCAGAAGCCTCGTTGAAGGTCAGGCGGTGTCGATGCGCGTCGTCGAGACGCCGAAGGGCCGGGAGGCGATTGCGATCGTCGCCTAGCGGCGGCGCCGCTCGGGACGTGAAAGAACCACGCCGATCACGCCGCTCTGTTCTGGCGGCGCAATCGGCGCGCCAGGACGCGCATTACGCTCAGCGCGAAAAACGGGGTGTTCTGGACCAGAAACAGGAATTGCGTCTCCTTGATCGGCGCTAACGTCACGTCGGTCAAAGCGACCGCCGTGGCGCTGCGGGGGCTGTCGTCGATCAGCGCCATCTCACCAAAAATGCCGTCCGCGTCGAGGGTCTCGAAATGACGGTCGCCGCTTCTAATCTCGACCTCGCCGCGCACGACAATGAAGAACTCGTCGCCGCGATCGCCCTCCTCAAAGATCGTCTTGCCCTTGCGGAAATTGCGGGTGGGAAATCCAGAGCCCAGGAGATGATGGAAACTTCTCTTCGCTTCTGGCATTCGGCATCCCTATGCGTCCCGTCTGACGCCAGTCGCCTCCCCACCGATACAATCGGACAAAATCCGGACAAATTTTCGGCATGCTGGCTTGAGGAAACGACGAGGGTGCTCGGTGGGTTCGCCAGGCCTAGTCGATCAGTGCGCGGAGCCTTCGAGCTCGCCGGTGATGACCGCCTCGACCCCCGCGACGGTCGTGCGCTTCGGGTCGATGTCGTCGGCGACGATCTTGCCGTGTCTCATGACTGCGATGCGGTCGACCACCTGGAAAACATGGTGGATGTTATGCGCGATCAGGATGCAGGAATGCCCGGAATCACGCGCGTTGCGCACAAAGCGCAGCACCCCCTGGGTCTCCGCCACGCCTAGATTGTTGGTCGGTTCGTCGAGAATGATGAGGTCGCTGTCGAAATACATCGCTCGGGCGATCGCCACTGCCTGCCGCTCGCCTCCCGACAGAGACGAGATCGGCGTCGAGGCCGGGATTGACTTGCCGATTCCGACTTTTCTCAGGAGCTCTCCGGCGACTTCCTCCATCAGCGCCGAGTCCATCCGGTTCAGGAAGCGCGGGCCGTTGAGCGGCTCGCGGCCGAGGAACAAATTGCGGGCGATCGAGAGCTGCGTGACGAGCGCCGAATCCTGATAGATTGTCTCGATCCCCAGCGCGATCGCGTCCGTCGTGCTGCGGATATCGGCGCGTTTGCCGCGCACGATGATGTCGCCGCTGGTCGCGCGCACGGCGCCCGAAAGCACCTTTATCAGCGTCGATTTGCCCGCGCCGTTGTCACCCAACAAGCCGACGATCTCCTGGCGTGTGACATTGAAGTTGACATCGTCGAGCGCCTGCACGCGGCCGTAAAACTTATTGATGTGCTCCATGCGGATGAGATCTTCGCTCATCGGTCAGGTCCCCGCCTGATGTCGGCGCTCGAGCCACGAGTGGAGCGCCATCATGCCAAGAATGATGGCGCCGATGAAGATGTTGTAAGCAAGGCCCGGCACGCCGACCAGCACGATGCCGTTGCGCATCACGCGTAGGATGAGGATGCCAAGCACGGTGCCGATTATCGTCCCTCGTCCGCCGGTGAGCGCGGTGCCGCCGATGACGACCATCGCGATCACTTCGAGCTCATAGCCGCTTCCGCTGTTCGGATTTGCGGCGGAGGTGCGGATCGAGCTGATAATGCCGGCGAAGGCCGACATTACCGCGCTCAAGACAAATAGCGAGACCTTGACCGCATTCACATTGACGCCGCGCGCCCGCGCCGCCACCGCATTGCCGCCGGTCGCCTGGATCCAGTTGCCGAATTTCGACTGCGTCATGACATAGCCCAGGATGATCGCCGCCGCGATAAACCAGAACAGTGACGCATAGACGCGGAACGGACCGATATAGAAATCGCCGACCAGCAGATGGGCCAGCCATTGGCCGCCTGCGCTCCAGGTGCGCTGGGGAAAGCCATCGGTGACAAAGAGGGCGACGCCGCGCACGACCAGCAGCATGCCGAGCGTCACAAGGAATGAGGGGATCTTGAGGCGCGTGACGAACAGCCCGTTGAACAAGCCGATCCCAGCCGAAATGAGCAGCGCGACGGCGAAGCCGACGAACAGCGAGGTCGCCCCGGAATTGTACAGCGTCCACATCACGACCGGCGCAAAGCCGAACACCGAGCCGACGGAGAGGTCGAATTCGCCCGCCGTCATGAGAAGCGTCATGGCGAGCGCGATAAGACCGAGCTCGACGGTGAAAGTGAGCGTGTTGGACACGTTGAGCGGAGACAGGAAGGCGGAATTAAGCCCGGCGAAGACCGCGATCTCGAGAACCAGCAGCACGAAGGGGCCAAACTCCGGCGCCGATATAAAGCGTCGGAGGAGAGACGTTTGTGTCAAGTCCGGTCACCGGAGGAAGGGAGGCGGGGCAAGCGCCGACAGGCTCAAGCTTAGGGGGCGGGTCCCGTCCCGGCGCGATCATCGGCGCGGGACGGGGAACGCGTTCGGCGCTTACTTGCTGCCGGCCATCATCTTGTCGTAGATGTCGGCGTTCGACTTGTCGTAGAGCGTGCCGACCGTGATGTTGAAGCCCGGGGGCACGCCACCCGCCGCCATTGCGCCGAGCGACAAAGCGAGATAGCTCGTCGCCTGCGGGTCCTGCCACATAGCGGCGTTGACAAAGCCGTCTTTGACCTCCGCCGTCGTGTCGCGAGAATTGCCCCAGCCCACGACCGGGATTTCGCCCGCCTTCACGCCGACCTGATCGAACACCCGCTTGATCGAGCCGGTCACCATGTCGCCGAGGCCAATGATCGCGTTGATCTTGCCCTTGTTGGCGGTGAGGTAGTCGCTCATGCGCGAAATGACGGTCGCCTGATCGAGCGTCGCGTCGGTCACTTCCGTCTTGATATTGAGCGGCCCGAAGACGGCGTCGATGCCCTTTTTCTCTTCGACGCCATAGCTAGCGCCAGGGACCTCGACAGGCATCCAGACGAAGTCGCCGGACTTCACTAGCTTGTGGTCGACGAGATATTGCGCCCACGCCTTTCCGACGACGAGAAGGTCGCCGCCGACGTAAGCCGTGAAGTTCACTTTCGGGTCGGGCGTATTGAAATTGATGACCGGGATGCCGGCCGCGCGCGCTTCCTTGACGACATCGACAAGGCTGCCTGGATCAGGGCTCGTGGTGATGATTGCGTCAGCCTTCGCTGCGATGGCAGTGCGGATGGCTTCCTGCTGCGAGGGCACGTCGCCGTTGTGGAACGACGTCTTGACCGTCTGGCCGGTGTCCTTCGCCCACATCTCCGCACCAGCGAGAAAATAGGTCCAGACCGGATCGGCCGGGGAACCGTGCGAAATCCAATAAAAAGTCTTGGCTTGAACCGCTAGCGGCAGCGACAGTGCAAACAACGCGACGGCGATCAGCCGCGCGACCATTCTGACCATGAGCGTCCCTCCCTCATTCGAAATCCGCGCCGAATTCGCTTCGATCTTATCGGCAGCTTGCAAACCTCGCATGGCGGCGCGATCGAAACAAGTCGCTCTTTCGCGGAGGCTACGGGTTGGGCTTCGTGCTTCGCTGTTGCGCAGCCTCTTCGCGAGAGGACCCGTCGCGACATTGTCAGGCGCCGAAATATGATGGCCGGCGCCTCGATGTGTCAGGCAGTCGACGGCCGGACGGCCTGTCGATCAGGGGTGGTCGCTACTGTATGGCGTAGCGAAGGCCGACCCGGATTTGCTGCGACCAATTGTTCTGCTTGATCGTCATGCCCGTCTGCGGGTTGATGAGGTTGGTGATCGCGCCGCTGTTCAGATATCGATAGCCGATATCGAGCGTCGCGCTGGGGGTGAGGTGAAATCCAAGACCTGCTGAGAGCGCCCAAGCCACGGTGTAGGTCGTCGAGCTGATCGACCGGTTCCAGTTTTGTTGGGTGAAGGCGATATTGGGCTGCGGGTTGATCGCAGTGCCGAACTGATTGATCCAAAGCTGCGGATACGCGCCAGTCGGGGTCAGATTGGCGGCATAAGGCTGACCGTTGGCGGTCTCGTTGAAGTTGAGGGTTCCCGACATGGTGTTGATGTTGAAACCGAGCCCGCCGCCGAGGTAGGGCGTGAAGCCGTAGTAAGTCCCGAGATCGACATATGCGTTGCCCAGAAACGTATTGTTGTGCTGGTTTATGCTCGCCGAACCGACGCAGGTGTTCGTTGTGTTATAGAGGTAACCGAGGAGGGGATTGGGCGGAGCTTGGCTTGTAAGTCCGGTCAGCGCATACGGACAGACGACCGTCGAATTGCTCGATCCTCCAGGCCCGTTGCGGTAGTCCCAGGTCGCGTCAAAGCGCAAGTAATTGTTGAAGCGGTACCCCACGCCGGCGCCGCCGGTGAAGTCGGTCGTGTGGATGTTCCGCCCGGAGTATGCCGGCAGCGGGGAACCGAAGAAGCCGGGCGGCGGGATGGAGATGCTCGCGAACGACACGCTGGGCGCGTTGTCGAAGGTGATCCCGAGATCGCCGCGCACATACCAGTTCGAGCCGGACTCGAAGATTAGTGGGCTTGAGGGCGCCGGCAGATCCAGCGGCGGAGCGGTCCCCAACAGATCGGCGGCTGAGGCAGGCGCCGCCACGATCCCTCCGGCGCAAGCGAGAGATATGAGAACCTTCATTGGCCACCCCAGAATCGCCGCGTCGGTCCGAGATACGGTCGACGCTTCGAGGCCATACTGGTCGTCAATACTTAAATATCGTTTAACTGTAACAAACTTTTACCCGTATTATACATGAGACTATAAGTAACGTAAGGTAAATCGCTCAACGTGGTCTAAGCGATGACCCCTCTTCATCAAGTCTATCGGGGAACGCTTGCGTGGGACTGGATGGCGGCACGGGGGTCGTCAGGCTCAGGAGCGCGCGAGCAGGAGCCCAACGCCGGCGATGACCACGCCGACGAACTGTCGAGCTTCGAGCGGCCTTGCTTCCGTTCCGAGAAGGCCGAAACCGTCAATGAGTGTCGACGAGACTGCGATCACCACGAAATAGAGCATGAATGTCTGCGTCGGTCCGAGCCTCGGCGCGACGAAGGCGAGGCCCGCGACGATAAAACCGCCCATCATGCCACCGGCCACGACTTTCAATCCCTGCGCCATGACGAGGCTTTTGTCGGGAAGCGGCAGGCGATAGAGCACAGCCGCAACCAAGATGAGCGACAGAGTGGAGACGGTGGCCGACATCGCGCCGACCCAAAGCGGACCTATTCCCGACCGGACAGCCGAGCCATTGGACATGGCCTGAACCACCTGGAGGCAGCCGCACGCCATCGCAACAAACCATAAGGTCGCTTTCAAGATCCCACTCCCAGATTCAAGGCTTAAGCTCGGACGGTCAACGTCCCATCGACAAAACGCGTCTCAGCAAGGAACCCGGACAATCGCCGGGCGAAATCCCGTCTAAGCGGCGTGAGTGGCGCCCGGGTCCGCCGAAACCGCGGGGGGGCAGGCGATTTCGCCAATTCCGGCCAGGGCGACGTGGCGAACCAGGCGCGATAGTTCTCAGCGAACCTCGCTTCGCCGCGCCATGAGCCAAGCTCCCATGGCTTCGGCGCGTTGACGAAATGCAGTACGATCGGCTCAAGCCGGCGTTCGAGGTCGAGCAGGAAAAAGTCGCCCATGAAATTGAAGCGCGGCGAGAGCGGCGCAAAACTGCCTCTGAGCGTGGCGTTGAGCGCGTCCTGCTCCATGAAAGGATAAAGCTCTGGCTGATCGCGAAGCGCCTTCGTCACACGCTCCGTCAGCTTCTCGGCCCGCCACGCCGCCCGATCGATCGCCATGAGCCCGGCGTTGAAGTAGGGCGTGTCGAGCGCAAGGCCGAGCGACCGGCGCGAACGCTGGAACTGACGCGCCAGCGCGTCGCCCTTGAAGTCCATGAGAAAGATCATGTCGTAAGCCGCGGCG
The DNA here is from genome assembly GCA_963836695.1 of uncultured Alphaproteobacteria bacterium. GTDB lineage: Bacteria > Pseudomonadota > Alphaproteobacteria > Rhizobiales > Beijerinckiaceae > Roseiarcus. The sequence continues at coordinate 199,127 of CAWIKX010000014.1, read as the reverse complement.
AGCGGCCTGCCCCCGAGGTCCAAGCTTTCAAGCCGCTCGAGCCCATCGCGAACGATCAGCATATCTGAATCGACGGTGACGATCCGCTCGAACTGAGCGGGCAGGATCTCGTCGAGAAACAGGCGTCGAAACACTGCGCGCGAAAAGCGGCCTCTGCCCGCGAGATTGGTGTCGAAGCGCTTAAAGTCGAAGGTCAGGAGCTTGATGCGCTCGCGCAAGGCCGCGGCGAGCTTGTCGAAGCCGGGCGCGACATCATCCGGCTCGCAGATAAGGAAAATCTCGCGCTCGACTTTGGGTTCGGCCTCGACCAGTGACGCGATCGCGCGCACAGCCGGCGCAAAGAAAGAGCGGTCGGGCGTGAAACAATAAGCGGTTCGCATTGAGCCACTTATTCGGTGTTATGAGCCAACCACAAGTCTCGGGTCCGTTAGCGCCGGCTATCGCTGGGCCGCTCGCACAGCCAAAATGGGCGCTATGAAGCCGCGCCGGGCTTGGCGGCCAAGCTAGGTTTGGCCTACCCACTCGCTCAATCCTGCTCGCCGATCGTTTGGGCGTAGGTCTTGCCGTACGGATAGAAGCGTTCCTTGTGGCCTTGCTCCCAAGCCGCTTTGAGCTCGGGCGTTGTGATGTCCCAATCCGGGCGACACTTCCTGGTGACTACGCGCAGGTCCTGGCGGAGATCCTCAGTCGTCGGGCGGCCGAAGAACCAATAGCCGTTATAGATTTTATAGACGACGAGACCGGTCTCGAGCACAATCGTGTGCGGAATCATCGGGTTGTGGGCCAGGTCGGTGTATTCGGCGATGTCCAAGTCCTTTTGGACGGTGCGCCTCGGGTCGGAGAGAAAAGGCCAGTGAGCGCCGATTCCACTGCGATATTCATTCGTCTCGACGATGCTGTCGGTGCTTATTGTAACGAGCCTGCAATAGCCGACCTCCATCTCGCGATGGAGTTGAACAAGGCCTTCGGCTTGTCGGCGGTCCTTGGGACAGTAGCCCCCTCGGCTGAGAACGAGAACCATCGGATGCTGTCCTTGAAGCTCTGACAGCTGGCGGCGTTTCGCGGTGTGGTCAGAAAGCTCGTAATCAGGGAAGACGGCGCCAGGAACGATGTCGGATCGCATGCGAATAGCTCCAAAGTTGAACGCGTGTCGACGTCCGCGCCAACCGCGGTGGGCTCAACGCTGTCCCGCCTGCCGAGAAAGGCAATCGCCGGGCTTCAGTGAGACTCATCCAAGCCAAGGGATCTGCGTCGAGCCAATCCATGCCATTCTTAAGCGAGTCCCTGATCTCTATGGCGGCCCACTCCTGCGCCGGGCGCGCAAAACCGCGATCAACAGGAGCACGGCGACCGGCCAGTGAAACCAGATATGGCGAGGGCCGCTGAACATGTTGACCACAAACAAGAAGACCGCGATGGTGATCATAACGGCGCTGACACGAGGCAGCCTCGCGTACCATTCCCAGGCGCGAGAAAGGCCAAACGCGGCGCCTTCGGGAGCCGCCTGGGCGGTTCTCATCATCTCTGGCGGCGTCTGTGGCCGCGAGGGCGCGCCCCCTTGAAGGACGCGATAGCCCGTCACCGGATTGGCGACGTTCTTCAAGCGCTGTTCGCCGAGGCAGTCGAACCCGATGGACAGTTTGTTGTGCACCTGTTCATACACCGGGCCGGATATCAGGATGCCCCCAGGTTCGGCCAGCTCCTGCAGTCGGGCCGCGATATTGACGCCGTCGCCATAGACATCGTCGCCCTCCAGCATCACGTCCCCCAGATTGATGCCGATGCGAAAATTCATCCGCTGCTCTTCCGGCAGTTCGTCGTTGTGACTGGAGAGTTCCTGCTGCGTCTCGACGGCGCATTGCACCGCTTCGACGACGCTGGCGAATTCGGCGATGACGGCGTCGCCCCAGGTGTTGACGATGCGCCCCTCGTGGCGCTCGATCAGCGTCGCCATGGCGGCGCGGCGGCGGCGCAGCGTCGCGAGCGTGCCCGCTTCGTCCGCCCCCATGAGGCGGGTGTATCCTGCGGCATCGGCGCAAAGGAGCGTCGTGAGCCGCCGCCTGACCTTGTCTGTCATGGGCGCCATACTAGCGCAAAAGCTCGCGGATGGCGCGACGCCTCTGCGGCCGCGTAAACGGTCCTCAATGCCGCCTCAGTAAGGCGGTGAGCAGGAGGCAGACGAGGGCGCCGACCGCCGCGGCGAGAAATCCGTCGATATAGGCGAGAACCGCGGCTTGCTTCGCCACGGTGGATGCAAGCAGGCTCGTCGCACGCTCCGCGGCGAGCGCGGCATCGCTCGAATGTGCGCCGACAGCATTGCGATACGCCGCGAGATCGATCGGCGGTCATGCCGCCAAGGCTGTCGACATGCAGACCGATGAGATTGGAATGAATCTGCTCGCGCATACGCACGAAGGTCTGCATGAAGGCGGTTCCGATCTCGCCGCCAAAGAGGCGGCTGGTCTGGAACATGGTGCCAATTGTCAGAACGTCCGCCGGATGCATCGACCTTACCGCCAGCACGACGACAGACGTTAGCGCGAAGGATTGACCGATCGCCTGCAGAACCTGTGACGGGAGAAAATCGTTGGTCGCCCAATCGGTGGTGAGCCCAGTCCCCATCAGACAGGCGACGCCGATCAAAATCGCCCCGAGCGTGAGCGTTAGACGGGCGTCGACACGCTGCAGAAGCCAGCCGAGCGGCAGGACGATCGCAAGTTGCGGCAGGGCGATCCAGAGCAGGACGGCGCCGACTTGCAGCTCGCGGTAATTCTGCACCACCTGGAGGTAGGTCGGAATGATATAAGCGGTCGAGAGGATGATGAAGCGAAAGCCGGTCACCAAAAGCAGGATCGGCACAAGCCCTTCTCGGGTGAGCAACCGAAGATTCAGGAACGGCCTTTCCGCGATCAGCTCGCGCACCACGAAGGCGATCGTGAGCAGGCCTCCCGCCAGCAAAAGCCCATTGACGAGGCCGTTGTTAGCCCAGTCGAGGCGGTTGCCCTGATCGAGGCCTGCGTAAAGCAGAGCGAAACCGAGCCCGGAATAGACGAGCCCAGGCCAGTCAAGGTCCTTAAGGAGGCTGGTGTTGACCTTCTCGCGCGGCGCTCCATACCAGATGCAGGCGAACATGATCGGCAAGGCGGCGCAATATTGCCATTCGATCCACCGCCACGACACGCTGTCTGAGTACCAGCCCTCAAGCGAGGCCGCGACATTCTGCGACAGCTCGGAGTTCATCGCATAGACGGCTAGCCCGTAGACGACGAGACGCTGTGGCACATTGCGGACGATGAAGCCGATGGTGAGCGGGATGAAGGTTCCGGCGCCAACTCCGGCAAGAAACTGGGCGGTCAAGAAGGCGTTGAGATTGGGCGACAATGGCGCGAGCAGGCTGGCGACGAACAGGAGCGCCATTCCGTGCAGAAGCACACGCCTGACGCTGAAGATGGCGCCGAGATAGGGGCACGCGACTCCGACGAGCATCTGCCCGACGCCGAAGCTCGTCGTCATCCACGCGCCTTCGTCGAACCCGAAGTGCAGCCCGCCGCGCAGGTCCGCGAGCCCAAAGGTCGTAATGCGGCTGCCGATCGTGGAGAGCAGCGCGCCGATCAGAACGCCCAGGATGCCGACATAGGGCCTGAGTGAATCGGCGTCGAGCCGGATATATCGGGTTCCGCCGGCTTGGGCAGCGATGCCGGCGCAGGTGATCGGCACGGGCAGGCGGACCTCCGCCTCCACCGAAGCAAGCGGGGCGGAGACCGCGGTCATGGGCGAGGCGCCGCCTCGCTCGTCGCCGCGCCTCCGCTCTGCGCGGCGGCGCCGCCGGTGTCGACCGTGGCTTCGACCGACATGCCGGGCCTCACCAGCGCTCCCAGCGAAGGGTTGTGGTCGAGCACAATCTTTACGGGCACGCGCTGGACCACTTTGGTGAAGTTCCCAGTCGCATTGTCCGGCGGGAGCAGCGCGAAGGTGCTGCCGGTGCCGGGCGACCAACTGTCCACGTGGCCGGTGAGCTTGAGGTCGGGGAAGGCGTCGACAGTCACGCGGGCCGGCTGGCCGACGCGGATGTTGGTCATCTGCGTCTCCTTGAAGTTCGCAACGGCCCAGATGTTCGGCAGCGGAAGGACGGCGATCACTTGCGTCCCCACATTGACGAATTGGCCCAGGCGCACCTGACGCTGGCCCACGAGCCCATCGGCGGGCGACAGAATGCGCGTGTAGCGCAAATTGTCTGAAGCCAGCGCGACTTGCGCCTCCGTTGCCTGTATTTGGGCGCGCAGCTGCTTCTCCTGAATGTCGATCGCCGCCAGCGCCGCCTTCTGCTGATCGAGCTGCGCTTGGTTCAGTCGTCGCTGCGCAATCGCTTTCGTCGCGTTGGCGTCGGCCTGTTCGACTAGCTGTTGCGTGCCGGCGATTCCGGTTTTGTATAGGTTGCGCTGGCGTTGATCCTCGAGCTGATAGCGCAGAACGTCGGCCTCGGCCCCATCGATCGTCGCCTCCGCCTCCCGGACGAGCGCCTGCTGGACGGCGCGCTGGTTTTGCAGATTGGCGAACGTGGCCTCAGCCGCGGCGAGATTGGCTTGAGCCAGGTCAAGCTGGGCCTTGTAATCGGACGGATCGATGACCGCGATCAAGTCGTCCTTGCGAACAGTCTGGAAATCGTTGACCGGCATTTCCGTGATGTATCCGGACACGCGCGCGGAGAGCGGCGTTACGTCGCCCGCAACGAAGGCGTCGTCGGTCGATTCCAAACGCGCGGCGCCCGTCCAGCGGTCCCAGTGTCCCGCCGTGTACCAGATGAGCCAGGCGGCGAAGATGAGGAAGGCGATCCTGAGGACCGGATAGAGCCAGTGGCTCCGCCAGCCTGGGGCGGTGGTCTCGGCTGCAGCGTCACTCGTCGGCCGGGTTTCGGTCATCGCCTCTCCTTGAATAGCGCAGTATGACAGAAGCCCGAAAGCGGCGCTTCAGACTGCTCCCCATCGGCGTGACCGGTCGTGACCGGCCACGCGCGCAAGCTTGCGCGGGTCGCTACGTCCCATCGGCCGGCTGTGCAAGGCGACGCCTATGTCTCGCGTGCTTCGTCGCATCGTCGCTTCGCGCGGGCGCGGCGGGAGGACTCGACCCGTTTGCGCACTTCGTCTCTAAGGCTTGAGTCTCCTTCGCGCCGCGCAAGGTCACGCTGGTCACCGTGTCTGTCCCGACAAGCAGAGGGCCGGTGTTGGTCCACGACCCATCCTGACTGCGCTTCCATTCTGCACAGCTAAGTGTGAGCGACTTGCCATGGACCTGGACGGTGTCTTGCTTGTCCTCTTCCGCCGCGGTGGCGGCGTTCATTGCGATAAGAACCCACAACAGCGCTGTGACTCGAAGCATCGGATTTTCCCTCGCGCCGATGATCAGGATGAGCGGCCGCATCGAAGCACCGTGAGCGGGCGGAGTCGAGTGGGCGCCTACGCGCCCCTTGGCTCCGCGTGCCCCACGACCCGGCGCGCTTCAGGAAAAAATTCCTTGACCGAGCGTTCGAGCGAATCGACAGCGTCGTGAACAGTCTTGACCGGCGTCGACGGATCGACGCGGCAATGAAAGAGAACGAACACGCCGCCCGAAGTCTCGCGCACCCGCACATCGTGGATGTCGCGCACGCGCCCCTGCTCGGCGGCCGCGGCGGCAAGCAAGGCTTCGATGCGTTGCGCGAGGCCAGGCTCCGCCAATTGCCCACGAGCCTCCGGCTCGGCCGGCTCGATATGGGTCTCGACCTCGACGTCGTTGCCGATCTCCGCGGCGATCGCATCTTCAAGCTCGGACGCGAGCCGATGGGCCTCGCCGAGCGTCATCGCGCCATCGACCTCGAGATCGAGAGCTACAGTCTTGCGCTCTTCAATGTCCTGGATGGTTACGTGGTGCACCGGCAGGCCGCGGCGCGCGGCTATTACCAGCACCCGCTCGAGGATCGTCTCATCGTCAAGCGCGAGCGGATTGGCGGTAATCGTCAGTTCGGCCTGCGGCCATTTTCGGGCGATCCGTGTTTGCAGCTCCGCCTTGATCTCCGCCACGCGCTCGAGCGGTAGGGTGCGCGACACCGAGACGACGACGTCACCCACGATCTTGGCGCCGCTTGGCCTCAACCGAATCGCCTCGATTCCAGCGACGCCCGTATCGTGCATGACCAAGCTCTTGATCGCGTCAGTCAGCCCGTCGGGAGCGCGATCGACGAGCGCATCGATCGTTGTTCGGCCCAGGCGATAACCCGCGATGGCAATGAAGCCAGCGACGCCGATTGCCGCCAGAGCATCGGCGTGGGGAACTCCCGCGCGGGTCGCGACGAGGCCTGCGAGGACCAGAACGGACGCGACGAGATCACTCGAATAATGAAGCGCATCAGCGGCGAGCGCGTGGCTCGAAGTCGTGCGCGCGGCATAGGTCAGCGCGCGCCAGCGCACGATGTCGACGACGATCGAAACCAAGATCGCACCGATGGCGAACGCGCCGACGTCGACCTCAGCGTCGCCGCCACGGATACGCTGGAAGGCCTGGATCGCGACGCCGATCGAAAGCGCGGCCAAGAGGCCGGTCTCGGCCAAGGCCGCCACCGCCTCGATCTTGGCGTGGCCGAAGGGATGATCGGCGTCGGCGGGCTTGTCGGCCTCGCGCACCGCGAAAAGTGTGAGGGCGCTTGCACCGATGTCGATTGTATTGTGGGCGCCTTCCGAAAGAAGCGCAAGTGAGCCGGACGCCATGCCCGCCATGAGCTTGAGCACGGCCAGGATGGTGCTCGCGACGATCGAGGCCGCCGCCGCGCGCTGCTTCAGGGTCGAGTGGTCCTCGGTTGGATGGCGCGGCTCTGTCGCCAAAACGAGTCGTCCACGTGTCCGGGGGGCTTCCCCTCAAGGTTGAAGGCGTTATGCTCCGAAGCCATAAACGAAGCAAACCCTACGAGGAATCTATGGAATATTTGCATACGATGATCCGCGTGACGGACCTTAAGGCCACAATCGCGTTCTTCGAGCTCATGGGTTTTGCCGAGACGCGGCGCATCGAAAATGAGAAGGGTCGCTACACGCTGGTGTTTCTCGCCGCCTCTGATGATGCTGAGCAGGCGAAGACGAGCCGGAAGCCGACTGTTGAACTTACCTACAATTGGGACCCCGAGGAATACAAAGGCGGCCGCAATTTCGGCCATCTCGCCTATGCCGTCGACGACATCTATGCGCTTTGCGCCAAGCTTCAGAAGGGCGGGGTGACCATCAACCGCCCGCCGCGCGACGGTCACATGGCCTTCATTCGCACGCCCGACAACATCTCAATCGAGCTCATCCAGAAGGGCGAGCCGAAGGCGCCGGCAGAGCCGTGGGCGTCGGCGGCCAACATCGGCGTGTGGTGAGCCGCGTCCCGGCGGTCATGCGATCGCGGCGCTGACGAGGTTTCGGAACAGCACGCGGAAATATTCGCGGTTCTCGGGCGTCTGAACCATGAGCACGGCGAACAGGGAGTCGCGCGGCGACACCCAGAACGCCGTGCCCATCATCCCACCCCAGAAGAATTCGCCGACGCTGCCCGCCGTCGGCGCCTGGCCCAGATCGGTGCGAACCGCGAAGCCGAGGCCGAAGCTATGCCCGGGCCACAGCAGGTAGTGGCCCTTCCTCACACTCGCATCGAGGTGGTCGCTCGTCATGAAAGCGAGGGTCCGAGCCCCAAGAATCCGTGCCCCGTCAAGTGTCCCGCCAAAGCTCAGCATGGCGACGAACCGCGTGTAGTCGGCGAGCGTCGACATGAGGCCGCCGCCGCCGGACTCGAATTTCGGCGGCGAGGTCGAAGCGCGTGTGTCGGCCCCGGCCGCTTTCATGAAATCGAAGGAGAACGGGTCAGCGCGTCGGCTGAGTTTCGATTCGGGCGTATAGAAGGCCGTATCGACCATGTCGAGCGGGCCAAACAGGCGACGTTGCAAGACGTCGCCAAGCGGAGCGCCCTCGACAATCTCGACAATTCGACCGAGCACGTCGGTCGAGAGACCGTACTCCCAGACCTCGCCCGGTTGATACATGAGCGAAAGCGCCGCGAGCGCCTCGATATTTTCCGCTGAAGTCCGGTTCGGATCCGCGACATTCGCCGCCTTGACCAGCTTCTGGACAGGTGACGCGCCGGTGAAGCCGTAGGTCAAGCCGGAGGTGTGGCGCATGAGGTCCTGGACGGTGATCGGTCGCTTGGGCGGCGCAAGGTCGAGCTTGTCGCCGTTGGCGACGCCGACCTTCACGTTGGCGAAGGCGGGGATATATTTCGAGATCGGATCGGTGATGAGAAGTCGTCCTTCCTCCACCAGCATCATTGTCGCGACCGAGACGATCGGCTTCGTCATCGAATAGATGCGGAAGATCGCGTCGTCGGTCATTTGTGGGCCGCCGGGGCGCAAAGCGCCGACCATTTGTCGATAAGCGATCCTGCCGTGGCGGGCGATCAGCATCGAGACCCCAGGCGCCTTCTTCTCCTCGACCTGACGAGCCATGATTGCAGTGAGCCGCTCGAGCCTTTGCGGAATGAACCCCAACGTCTCGGACGGGGCGTAGGGCAGGGCGAATGAACTCATCAGCCGGCTCTTGGGTTCGAATGGAATGGTGAACATGGGCTACCCGTGAGCGGCCGGCAAGCGGGAGTGCGGCCGGCTGGACAGCAGGGCTTGCGCGCGGGACAAAGCTCGCCATGAGTCTTCTCGACGGCCTCGATCCTAAGCCTGAGCCGCCGCCGGCGCCCCTCGCCGAGCGGCTGCGGCCGATGACGCTCGCCGAGGTTTCGGGCCAGGAACACCTGACGGGACCTAACGGTGCGCTGACGCGCTTGCTCGCCGCGCCGTCACTTGGCTCCATGATCTTCTGGGGGCCACCCGGTAGTGGCAAGACGACGGTCGCCCGTCTCATTGGGGCGACCCGCGACGATGCTTTCGTGCAGGTCTCGGCGATCCATACGGGCGTCGCCGAATTGAAGAAGATTTTCGAGGCCGCCCGCGCGCGTCGTACGCAGGGGCAGGGGACGCTCTTGTTCGTCGACGAGATCCATCGCTTCAATCGCGCGCAGCAGGATTCCTTCCTGCCCGTGATGGAGGACGGCTCGATCACGCTCATCGGCGCAACGACAGAGAATCCATCGTTCGAGCTCAACGCGGCCTTGTTGTCGCGCGCCCGCGTGCTGGTTTTTCGTCCGCTCGGCCCAGAGGCGCTCGAAGCGCTCATCGAGCGCGCCGAACATGTGATGGGCAAGCCCCTGCCGCTCGATGGCCAAGCGCGAGAGGCGCTCATCGGCATGGCTGATGGGGACGGCCGCGCTGTCCTGACCTTGGCCGAGGAAGTCTGGCGGGCCGCGCGTCCGGGCGAGACGCTCGACGCGACGCAGCTCGTTGAAATCGTGCAGCGACGCGCGCCGATTTACGACAAGGCCCAGGACGGCCATTACAATCTAATCTCGGCTTTGCACAAATGCGTCCGCGGCTCCGATCCGGACGCTGCACTCTATTATCTTGCGCGCATGTTCGACGCCGGCGAGAATCCTTTGTTCATTGCGCGGCGCGTTGTGCGGATGGCGTCCGAGGACATCGGTCTCGCCGACCCGCAGGCGCTCGTCGTCGCCAACGCCGCCAAAGAGACGTACGACTTTCTGGGGAGCCCCGAGGGGGAGCTCGCGATCGCTGAAGCAGTCGTCTACGTCGCGACGGCGCCCAAATCGAACGCGGTGTATGCGGCGTTCGGGGCCGCTCAGGCGCTCGCAAAAGCGCATGGCTCGCTCGCGCCGCCGAAGACCATCCTCAACGCGCCGACCAAGCTCATGAAGAGCGAGGGCTACGGCGCAACTTATAAATACGATCACGACGAGCCCGACGCGTTCAGTGGTCAGAACTATTGGCCGGACAAGATCGGCCGCCAGACGCTCTACGAGCCGGTCGAGCGGGGCTTCGAGCGCGAGATCAAGAAGCGGATCGAATACTGGGCCAAGCTTCGTCAGGAGCGGGGCGACGGGTAGAGCGCAAGGGCGGGCTACCCGGTTCAGTTCTTTGGTGGGTCCGCTTGGCGCCCGGATGATCGAGCGAACCGCTTGCGTCTGATCCGCCCCCTGAGATCGCCCTGCCTCTTGCGAATTGAGACCGATGCGGGCGATTTGGCCTGAGCAATCAGACTATCGACGGATCGGCGCGTCAACTCAAGGGCCGCCGTGCGGATCGCCTCGCGGCCAAATTTATCGCTCACCCGACCTGCCGCCGCGTCCATCGCGAGACCCATCAGGGCGTCCTTCCACGCCGCAGATAAAGGACCATAGGGGTCAACCGGCCCGCCGCTAGTCCACCCCCCGCCGTCGACCATCACGCCCCACGAGACCCAGACGTACTGCAACAAGGATTCCAGTTCCGGCCGAGAGAGCGTGGGGCGCGCCGGCGTAAGCAAGAATCCAGTTTCTACTCCGCCACCCAGATATCCCGTGCCCGCTATCTGACCGCGATTGTTAATCGCAACGGCTTCAGCGAGTTGCACCCAGCTGGCGTCCGAAATTCGGGTGTTGAGATCGGTCCACTTCACGCCGTCGAAGAGCATCGCCACGTTTCCGTTCGCGTAGCCGATCGCCCCTCCGTTGCTATCGTTGGTTCCATACAAGTCGTTGACTCCGAATAGCATGATGTCGACGTAGCCCTGCGGAAGGGTCAACGATTGCAACGCCGGCACGGATTGAGGGTCGGTGGCGTCCCACGTCCAGATCGCTGGTCTGGTGGGACCGCCGAGGTAAGAACCGACGAGAACGCCGTTGTTGTTCAGCTTGGCCGGTCGGTAATTGGCTCCAAGGTCGTGAAAAGCTGTGCCACGGCATAGAAATCCGTGCAGCGGAGAAAATGTGCCGTTGAACGTACAAGTTCCGGCGAAATCCCCGGCGTCATTTATTGTGAGTGGGAGCGCGCTCCCGTAGTCTGGCCCGAAATCTAACTGTCTCACCGTCGAATTCACGGTATCTATAATGAGGCCGTTATCTCCATTGTCATCGCCGGCGCAAACAAAGCCCGAGTTATTGATAGCGTACGCCTCTTGGGCCGTCTGAGCGCCAGCTATCAAAGAAAGGTCTTGCGTGGCGCCGTTGTCGAATACCAACCCAGCACGGTTACTAAGAATTCCGGCGGCGGTACGGCTGTCGTTTATGTCGTTCAAGGCTGCGACGATATTTGGAGGCGTGAAGTACGGGGCGCCTGTATCGTAAAACCAGATGGCGCCACCAATTTCATTTTGAGCGCCGATTTCGCCCTCAACCGACCCGGCGACATCTCCATTCTGATTCAAACCGGTCGCGCCTGAGCCTGGCGGCACGATCCCTGTATTTGAACTGTAAGTCAGCGCGGTGATGGAATACATGTGTCGTCCTCCCCTTCGATCGACCTTCAGCGTATCCAACGACGCTTCCCGACGGTCGCGCGAACGTGCTCGCAACACTGTTCACATGTCTGTGATGGGCGTCACAATCGGCAAAAAAAATGCCGGTTTTCCGAGCTCCGATCAGAGTCGCGTGACGAACTTTGCCTTCAGGGCCTTGACGACATTCGGCGGCGCGAAGGGGGAGGCGTCGCCGCCCATCGAGGCGATCTGCCGCACGAGCGTTGCGGTGATCGGTCTCACCGGTGAGGAAGCCGGCAGAAATACAGTGCGCAGTTCAGGCGCCATCGCACCGTTCATGCCCGCCATCTGCATCTCATAGTCGAAATCGGTTCCGTCGCGCAGACCTCGGAAGATCAGTGTGGCCCCCGCTTTGCGCGCGGCCTCGATGGCGAGGCCAGTGAATTCGACGACGTCGAGCTCGCATCGCGCCCTCTTCATGATCGGCGCGGTCGCCTCGCGGATCAGCTTGAGTCGCTCATCAACCGTGAACAGGGCGGCCTTGTTCGGATTGGAGCCGACGCCGATCACCAGCCGGTCACATAGCGCCGCCGCGTGCTCGATCACGTCCAAGTGCCCGTTGGTCATTGGGTCGAACGAGCCGGAAAAGAAGCCGGTGCGGGTCATCATCCTTAGCGTTAGCCCGGTTGGGGGGAACCGACAAGCGGGCTTGCGATGCCCACGTCCCTGGGGTTGCCGTTGAGCCGGACGCGAGTTTCGAGCTAAAACCGTTGACTGTGCGCCCGCACGATGATTGCGGGCTTGCACCCGATTGAGCCGGCGCCAAGCAGCTCCGAACACCGAAAGCCTCACCAGCATGCCGATCGTTAGCGCCAACGTTCCGACCGTCAACGCCTCAAAATATATGCAGCAACTATGCAAACATTGGAGCCACAAGCAGGAAGTTGAGCTCACGGAGCAGAGAGGCGTGGTCAGGTTTCCCGCCGTGGTCGTCGCATTTGAAGCGCAACCAGATGACCTGGTGGTCACCATCGACGGCCAAGAGGAAGAGGCGGTCGAGCGCATGAAAGGCGTGGTGGCTTCGCACCTTGATCGGTTCGCGTTCCGCGAGGCGCCGCTGAAGTTCGATTGGTCCGAACCTGAAGTTATCTGAACGAGAGGAGACACACGAGAATGAACGCTGAGGAAATGCGCGCCATCCAGGCGCCGCTCAAGGAACGCTACCGCGCCGACCCGAATGCAGGGCTCATCACGCTCAAAGCCAGTGGCGCGCTCGATTTCTGAGGCTATCGCCTGCAAGGTCGAGACGGGACGGGCGCTCGCCGTCGCCGGCCTTCATCCAGCGACCGGGGGAAGCGGCGCCGAGCTCTGCTCCGGCGACATGCTGCTCGAGGCCCTGGTCGCTTGCGCGGGCGTGACGCTGAAAGCCGTCGCGACCTCGCTCGGAATCGAGTTGCGCTCGGGCAAGGTGGCGGCGGAGGGCGACCTCGACTTTCGCGGCACGCTCGGCGTCGACAAGCAGTCGCCGGTCGGATTCAGCGACATCCGGCTCAAATTCGAACTTGACACGGACGCAGCCCAGGACCAGCTCGACACGTTGCTGAAACTGACCGAGCGCTATTGCGTCGTCTTGCAGACATTACGGCGTTCGCCGACAACTGAGGCGACGATCACCCGGGCCTGAGCGAAGGCGGCGCCCCTCGTCCGGTCGCGCGCGGGGCGCCGCTAGAAATCAGATACGTCAAGCTGCGGATTATTCTCGACGAATCCCAGCGTGCGGTCCGAATGTTGACATACCCGCCAGCGGTTCGATTCGCCGCCGGCATACAACCTTTCCCGTCGAGGACGTCATCGATGGACGCACGCAACGACATGCTGGATCGGCTGCGAGGCCGCCGCGAAGGCTTCACCCTGCCGCAACCCTTCTACATCGACCCTGGCTACTTCCGGCTCGACATGGAGATGATCTGGTACCGGGACTGGCTGTTCGTCGGACACGATTGCGAGCTCGACAAGCCCGGCTCTTTCATGACCGTGCAGATCGGCGACTATTCGGTGATCCTGGTCCGCGATCTCAAGGGAACGATCCGGGCGTTTCACAACACCTGCCGGCATCGTGGGAGCCGGGTCTGCGCAGCCGAGAAGGGCTCGGCCGTGCGGCTCGTCTGTCCCTATCACCAATGGAGCTACGATCTTGACGGGCGCCTTCTGTTCGCCCGCCAGGTCGCCGAGGGTTTCGACAAGTCGGCCTATGGGCTGAAAACCGTCGCCTGCGAGAGCGTGGCCGGATATTTGTTCGTCTGCCTTGCCGAGACGCCGCCCGACTTCACTCCGTTCCGAAAGGTGATGGAGCCCTATTTCGCGCCTCACCGCCTGGCCGAGGCGAAGGTCGCGCATGAGAGCACGATCGTCGAGCGCGGCAACTGGAAGCTCGTCTGGGAGAACAATCGCGAGTGTTACCACTGCCAGGCTAACCATCCAGAGCTGTGCAAGACTTTCCCTGAAGCGCCGAGCGCGACTGGAATCCAGAGCGCGGAGCAAGACCCCGAGATGCTGGAGCATTGGGCGCGGCTGGAGGCGGCTGGGCTCCCCGCTTGGTTCCGTATCGACCCCACCGGCCAGTTTCGGACGACGAGAACGCCGCTACTGCCGAACGTTGAGAGCTATACCTTGACGGGCAAGCCCGCCTCGCGGAGAAACCTGTCGGATGAGGTGTCGGCCGAGCGCATCGGCTCGCTCATGCTCTACCACTACCCGACGACTTGGAACCACGTCCTGATTGACCACGCATGTACATTCCGCGTGCTGCCGATCAGCGCGACGGAGACGGCGGTCACGACGAAGTGGCTTGTCCACAAGGACGCAATTGAGGGCGAGGATTATGACCTCGAGGAGCTGACCCACGTTTGGACAGAGACCAACAACCAGGATCGAAGAATCATCGAGGAGAACGCACGGGGGATCCATTCCCCGGCCTACGAGCCTGGCCCGTATTCCACGGTTCACGAGGGCGGCGTCGTCCAGTTCGTCGATTGGTATGTCCGCACGATCGAACCGAGACTTGCGGTCGAATTGCGCACGCCCTTGAGCCTTGCCTCGTGAGGGTGGTTTTCGCATCGAGCCCCAGAGAGCCGTAGCTGCGCGTCTTGGCGCCAGGGCGTATGTATCGTGTTGCTTCACGCTCTCTACGTTGTCGCCATTGTTGTTGAGGCGATGACCGCGGCTTTAGCGGCCGGACGCCGATCCATGGATTGGGTCGGAGTTTGTCTACTCGGCAGTGTGACGGCGCTCGGCGGCGGCTCCATGCGCGACATCCTGCTCGGGCATTATCCGCTCTCTTGGGTCGCGCATCCCTATTATCTTCTGGTGACCGCGGGAGCCGCGCTGTCCACCATCGCGATCGCGCACGTCGTGCATCGGCTACGCAACGTCTTTCTCGTGCTCGACGCGATCGGCCTCGCTCTCTTCACCGTGATCGGCTGCAATGTCGCGCTCGATCTCGACCTGCCGTTTCTCATAGTCATCATGTCCGGCATGATCACCGGCTGCATCGGCGGCGTGCTGCGCGATGTGCTCTGCAACGACGTCCCTCTGCTCTTTCGCAGCGAGCTTTACGCCAGCGTCTCGGTCGTCGCGGGCGCCCTTTATGTCGGCGGCCTACGCGCCGCTCTGCCCCACGATCCGGTGATGATCGGGGCAATGGCGGCGGGCCTGGCGCTGCGTCTGCTCGCAATCCGCTACGGCTGGAATATGCCGAAGTTTGTTTACACGCGCGATTTGCACTAGCGGATTTCAGCTGACCGATACGGCAATGGTCAGCTTCTTCACGGCGGCGGATTTACAATTTCGCCCAGCGAGGGATTCGTTCCGCCGGGCGAGCACTGCAATCAACGAGCGGCGGGTGGTTGACACTGTACGCAGGAAAAGTTGCTACCTATGGGCAAGTCTACCCAGTTGATCCCTGCGCTGGGCGCACCACCCTAGAGGATCGGAATCTCGACCAGCGACGGGCCTTCGCGCCTGAGCGCACGCTCGAGCGCGGCGCCGATCGCGGGGCGGTCGTTCGCCCGCTCCGCCGGCACGCCCATCGATGCGGCCAGAGCCTGAAAGTCGATCGGGGGATCGACCACATCCATGCCGACGAACCGGCCAGCCTTCGCATTGGCGTAGCCCAGCGACTTGGCGACGTTCTGCAAGACTCCATAGCGGCGGTTGTTGAAGACGACGAAGATCGTTCGCGCCTTGTTATGCGCGGCGCTCCACAGAGCCTGCGGCGAATACATGGCCCCGCCGTCGCCGACGAACGAGGCGACCCAGCCATTGGTCGCAAGCGCCGCGCCGACCGCCGCCGGCATGCTGCAGCCGAGCACGCCGCCGCGAGCGAAGAAATAGCGGCCAGGCTCGATTGTCATGAGATCCTGGACGCGGCCGAAGGTCGCGGCGGAATTGTTGGCGATGATCGCATCCTCCGGCAGCGCGTCGATCGCTGCGAGCACGGCGGCGTCGGCGCCGAGGGGAGCGCTAGCGCTTTCCGCCAGAATGCCCTTGCGCGTCGCTTCCCTGGCCTCGCGCCGCCGCGCGCCTCGCGCGGCAAGCCGGGCCGCGACCTTGTTCTTATCGACCAGTTCCGCGAGGCGCTCGGCGACCGTCGCGAGCGTGCCGCTGATGTCGCCGAGGAGCGCCATGTCCGCCGCGTGCTCGCGTCCGAACGCCTCGGGGCTGTCCGCGATATGCATGACCGGCACGCCTTCGGGCACCGGTTCGGCCTCTCGATAGGGGTAGGCGACGAAGGCGCGGCCGCCGACCAGCACGATCGCTTGCACCGACTGCAGGTGCTCGCGCATTTCGGCGAAATCGGGCTTCAGCACTCCCGCCCAGCAGGGGTGATGGGAATGAAAGGCGGTGCGCGACGTGAGCTGAGTGCCCCAGACCGGAAAACCGCCACCCTCGGCGAAGGCGACAAGGCCGGCGCTCGCGGCCGCGGGCAGGTCGTCGCCGAGCAGGACGACGACCCGATCCGGATCGAGGGTCGCGAGCTTCTCGGCAAGGCGCGCGGCGTCAGGCGAAGGCCCGAGGCGCGGCCGCGCGGAGGCAGGCGGCGTCGTATGATTCACGTCCTGGTCGAGAATGTCCATGGGCAGCGACAGAAACACCGGGCCGCACGGCGGAGTGCGCGCAAGCCCGAAGGCGCGCCTTAGCGCGGGACCGACATCGTCCGCGCGGCGCAACTCCTTCGCCCATTTGGTCACCGGCTCGGCAAGGGCGACGAGATCGCCCGAGAGCCAGGGCTCGGTCATTAGATGCCGTGTGTCCTGCTGGCCGGCGGTGACGACAAGCGGGGTCTCGCTCGCCTTCGCGGCGACCAGCACGCCCATGGCGTTGCCGAGTCCGCCCATCGCGTGCAGGTTGACAAAGGCAGTGCGGCCTGTAGCTAGCGCCCAGCCGTCGGCCATGCCGACCGCAGTCGCCTCCTGGAGTCCGAGCACGTAGCGGATGTCCGGCGCATCGACGAGCGCGTCCATGAGCGGCATCTCGGTCGAGCCCGGATTGCCGAAGACGTGAGTGATGCCCTCATCGCGCAGGATGTCGAGGAGAACGTCGCGCGCTCGTCGGGTCATTGAATTCCCCTCAGTTGCTGGATCCTACACGAGTTGGCGCGGCAAGAATGCGAGCGGCTAGGGCGCCCACAAACTCTGCATGAGTTGAGTTGGCGGTCGGCGTGTCAGCCGCTCATATTCCGCCGCAAAATTCTCGTTCGGGTGGCAGCCGGCGTCATCGCGCGAAAACTCCGGCTTCAGGCGATTGAGGAAAAACATCTCGTGGGTCCGCTGGTGCTTCGCTTCGACGGGACCGCGCGGCTCAAGATCAAATAGGGTTTTGGCGTTTCCGGCTGCCGTGTCCGAAACATTGACCCGACCGGGGAGGCACTCCGCCTCCATAAACGACGCAATGTTCACGGCGTCGCCCCAGATATCGAAAGCAAAGCGGTGATTGCCGACGACTCCGCAGATAACGGGGCCGGTGTGAATGCCGATCCGCAATTCGAGCGATGGCAGTCGAAGGGCATCGGCTCGCGACTTCATGCGGGCGACGGTCGCCTGCATTTCCAGGGCTGCCAGACCGGCGTCGATTGGATGGGGCAGGCCGGTCTCAGGCACGCCCCCGACCGCCATGTAGGCGTCGCCGATCGTCTTGATCTTCTCCAGTCGATGGCGGGCCATAATGTCGTCAAACGCGCTGAAATACTCGTCAAGGAGACCAATGAGCTCCGCTGGCTCCGCGCGCTCGGATAGCAGCGTGAAACCCTGAAAATCGGCCAATAAAACAGTTGCGGAGCGAACATATCTCGGCTGGACTCGGCCGTCTCTCTTCAGTTCCTCGGCGATCGCGCGCGGGAGAAGATTGTCAAGAAGATCCTCGGCGCGCACTTTTTGTACGGCAACCTCGTCGCGCGGCAACTCGAGTTGCGCGATCGTTTGGTTATGTCCGATCAGCCTTCGACGAAGCTCCAACAGGGTAAGAACCTGACGCGACAGTCGGCGAAGCGCTTCCATCTGTTCAAAGGTGAGCCGGCGCGGCTCAAAGTCCAAGACGCATAGCGCCCCCAGCGCATAGCCCTCGTCGGTGATGAGCGGCACCCCGCAATAGAACCGGCAGTGTGGTTCGTCGACGACCACAGCAATATGATCAAACCGAGAGTCCTGCGTCATGTCCGGCACCACGAACATCTCGGCGCCGCATATCGTGGTCGAACAGACTGTGGCCGCCCGCGGTGCGTGCGTCATCTGCGGCGGAAGGCCATACTTCGCCTTGAGCCAACGGCGATCATCGTCAATGAAGCTGATGTAGCCGATTGGGCATTCGCAAATTTGCGCCGCCAACACCGCTATCTCATCGTAGGCCGATTTGGGCGGGCTATCCAGGATGTCGAGCGCGCGCAAAGCATTGAGACGCTCCGGTTCGTTGGCGGGAATGGGAAAGGATGATGCGTCTTTTCCAACCGCTTCCGCGCTCAGCCTCTGTGAAGTCGAGGCGCTGTCGCCAGCCAGGGACGTCGGCGCGGGCGTCGCTCTTTCGCGGGTAAGTCTTCTTTGGGGGGTCGAATCGCTCAATGTCCGTTCCTCCGGGAGGCGCGTCAACCGCGCTTCGTCTAGCGGCAAGAGGGATGGCCGGCGCGGAGCGTCGTTGCGATTCTCGGATACTCACCCCCCGACATGACAGCGGACGGCGGAGCGCCATCCTCTTGCGTGGTCGAATTGTCGAGAATGTGAAAGGGCATGGGCCAACTCCGCGTCATATCCCGCTTGGAGCCGCCTCCCACCCTTGTTAACGCTCAGTTGGGGACAACCGAGGAAGGGCGCAAGGTTTTTAGCAACCACTGAAGTTGCGTGGTGTGACGAGGCTCACAACGCCGCAAGAGGGATCGGGAACTCGCCTCTTATTGCGAATTGAGCCGCCGCGCGTTTACCCGAGCAACTCAGCGACGTCGATCGTCACGCCGCGGAGGAGCGCCGGCGTCAGCGAACCATTGGTGAGCCGTTCGCGCGAACCATCCGCGCCTTTCTTGGGCTCGCGATAGACGTGACGGCGATGCCCAAGAAATCGATGATCGGCGACTCGCGGAATAGCAGTCCTCGCGCGCCTGTAATAGGCATAACGGCCGGCTCAGGCTTGTCATAGGGGGCAGGCCCCGAACTAAGGGCGGTACCGGCCGCTAGGCGCCGATTGCGGTCGCCTCGAGCCTGGCGCTGAGCCTCAGAGCGTCGTTGATCACAATCGCTCCGCGCCGGCGCTCGATGAGGCCTTCGCGCTCCATGGCGTTGATTTCCCGCGAAACGGTTTCGCGCCGCGTGTTGATGCGCGAAGCGAGTTCCGACTGGTTCGGCGGCCCGAGGATTATGGCGCGCTTCGGATCCTCGCGATCGGGGCGGGCGAGGCGCAGGAGCTCGGCGTGGACGCGGCTGCGAACATCGAGCGCGCCAAGTTCGCCGACCCGCCGGGTCATTGCGCGATTACGTGCGACCAACGTGGCTACGACCGCTTCACCGAGCGGGCGGTGCGTGAACATCGTCTCCACAAAGACAGCGCTCGGCATTTTCGCGACTGTCGAGTCGTTGACCGCGAAGACGCTGAGCGAGCGCGGACCGCCGTCGAGAGCAGCCAGTTCGCCGAAGAACGAACCCGCCTCCATGTCGGAGAAAATCAGGTCCTGCCGCACCCCGTGGGACACCGCTCTCAGCCGTCCGGTCATGACGAAATAGACATCGCGGTCGCTGGCGGTCTGACCGAGGACCCACGCGCCCGCCGCAGTCTTCAGCCAGGTGCAGTGACGATCCAGAATCCGACAGGGTTCCGGATCGAGCGTTTTGAAACAGGGATGCCCCGAAAGCGAGCTTATGACCATCGTCGCGCCCGTCGATGGCTGACGCCGATGTGGCGGAGGTCCGCACCCATGTCAAAGCGACGTTGCCCCGGCCACGACCGCGTCGCCTCGGCAGGGGCGATGCGGTTCCCGTAGAGATGGGCCGCTTCGACCTTCCGAGTCATCGCTCGATTGCGCACGACCAGCGTAGCGACTATCGCTTCGCCGAGCGGCCGGTGGTTGAACATGGTCGCGATGAAGACCGTGCGCGGCATCTTGGCTAGCGTCGAGTTCATCGACCGCGTAGACGCTTATCGAACCTCGGATGCCTTCAAGGGCGCTCAATTCGCCAAAGAAGGAGCCGGCCTCAATGTCGGACGAAACAAGCTCTTGCCGCATCCTCAAGCGGCCGGCCAGAACAAAATAGACGTCGCGGTCGCTCTCCGCCTGGCCAACTGCCCATGCGCCAGCTGGCGTTTTGAGCCAAGTACACTGGCGATCGAGATCCTGGCACGATTCCGGGTCGAGCGTTTTGAAGCAAGGGTGGATTGAAAGCGAATCTATGACCATCTTCCGCCGCCGACGATCCCAGCTGACGGTGGCGGACACCGACCCTCACGTCAAGTCTTTTGCCAATGCCGCAACGGCTTTGGCCTGACATAAATGTGGAGACTGCCCGTGCGCTTACGCGCCAACTTTTCCATGAATTGCGGTGTATTAGCATTTTTCCGATCACACTGTGACGGCGATCACAGCCGGGGGCCGCGCAATCGTCTAGGTCACACTTATCCGGTTGGCTTCTCCGTCCGCCCGAAGCGTAAAGGGTGTGGTCGCGGGGCGGTGGGCTACCGGAAATGATAATCCCGCGCAGACGCGCCTTGGGGCTTGGCGCGAAACGCGGCCCTCGCGCTGATCTCCCACAGCGTGAGGACGAGCGCGGCGCCTGCGCTATTTTCCGCGGGCTCGGGCGTCGCGCTCACCACCTAAATCTTACTCAGCGGACGCGAAATTCCATATGCACCCGGCCGCGATGGGCGGCATGCGGGCTATAGAACCGCGTGGTTGGGGCGCGGTGGCGTGTCTGCCCGTGCCAAACTCGGTCCTGCCCGGCGTGGCTGGGTTGCGGGCCCCCGTGGAGCTGGCCCACGCCATTTGCCTTGGGCCCGTGCCGGGCGAGACAGGCATTATAGGCCATGGGCTCGCGATATTGCGCGCAGGCCGGATCGTCCTGAGCCCGCGCGCCCACGGTCCAGGCCAGAGCGGCAAGCGAAAGCGCGATTGTGGCGCGGGCGGCCATCGCTTCAGCTCCTGAGCGTAGCGCCGGTCTTTTTCGCCACCTCGGCCACGATCTTGGATATTGCAGCGTCGATTTCGGCGTCGGTTAACGTCCGTTCGCGGGGTTGCAATGTCACCTGAATGGCGATCGACTTCGCACCCTCAGGCACTCCTTGGCCGCGATAAACGTCGAAGACGCCGACTCTGGCGACGAGCGACCGTTCGGCGTTCTCCGCGGCCTTGAGAATGTCGGCGGCGCTGACCGCCTCACCGACGACGAACGCAAGGTCCCGCTCGACCGGCATGAAATCCGAGCGGATGAGCTTCGGCTTGGTCTTGGTCGGTTTCGCCTTCGGCGCAAGAATGGCGTCAAGCGTAATCTCGAAGGCGATGATCGGTCCCTCGGCGTCGAGCGCCTCGCATGCGCTTGGATGCAATTGTCCGAACCACCCCACGACGGTCTTCGGCCCGAACTGGAGCGTCGCCGCCCGGCCTGGGTGTAGGAATGGCGGGCCGCCAGGGACGACCTGGACTGCATGGGCGTTAGCGCCGAGAGCCGAGAGCAGCGTCATTGCGTCGCGCTTGGCGTCGAAGACATCGACAAGCCCTCCGCCAGTCCAATTCCGGCCTTCCTCGCCAGCCTTGGCGCAGCCAAGTCGCACGGAAGCCGCCGCGATCCGCTGATCGTCTTCGTTCGCGCCGAGAAACACCTGCCCGACCTCGAAAAGCGCGACGTCGGCGACCGCCCGGCGCGCATTGCGTTTGGCGGCGGCGACCAGCCCCGGAATGAGGCTCGGCCGCATGTCGGAAAGGTCGGCGGCAATCGGATTGGCGAGCGCGAGCGCACGCGAGCCGCCGCCAAACAGCTCAGCCGCGGCTTTGGAGACGAAGGACCAGGTGACCGCCTCGCGCGAGCCAAGCGCGGCGAGCGTGCGCTTGGCGGCGCGCGTACGCTTCTGCATGAGCGTAAGCACCGGCTTCGGCACGCCGTCGTCGAGCCGGGGCAGGGGAGCGGGCGGCGCGCGGTTGACTCCGGCGATGCGCAGGATCTGCTCGACGACATCGGCCTTGACCTGGATGTCGGGACGCCATGAAGGAACGAGGGCGCGCCCGTCTTCAAGACCAAAGCCCAGCCGGCTTAGGATCGCTTCGCCTTCCTCTTGAGGAATATCGACGCCGAGCAGTCGCTTCACTTCGCTATATTGGAAAGGAACGGAGCGTCGCGGGGTCAACGGATCGCCCGCCACGATCATGCGTGACGGCTCGCCGCCGCAGATCGAGAGCACGAACTCAGTCGCGAGTTCGCAGCCGGGGACGCAGAAGTCCGGATCGACGCCGCGCTCGAAGCGATAGCGTGCGTCGGTCGTGATGCCGAGCTTCCGGCCTGTTTGCGCGGTCGTCGTCGGGTCCCACAGTGCGCTTTCGATTAGCACGTCGCGCGTCGTCTCGTCGCAACCGGAATGTTCGCCGCCCATGATCCCGGCGATCAACTCGACGCCGTTCGCGTCAGCAATTGCCACCATGCTCTCGTCGAGCGCGTAGGTCTTGCCGTCGAGAGCGGTCACGCTTTCCCCCGTGTGAGCGCGGCGGACCGTGAGATCACCGGCGACCTTGGCGAAGTCGAACACGTGCAGCGGGCGTCCGCGGTCGAAGGTGATGTAATTGGTGATGTCAACCAGCGCGCTGATCGGCCGGAGGCCAATCGCCCGTAGTCGCTTCTGCATCCATTCGGGCGACGGCCCATTGGTCACGTCCCGGACAAGCCGCAGGGCGAACGCGGGACAAAGATACTTGTCCTCGGGAGCGAAATCGAGATGGACGCCGGTCGGGCAGTCGAACGCGCCTTCGTAAGGCTTCGTCGCGCGCGTCTTCAGTCTGCCGAGTCCCGCCGCGGCGAGATCGCGCGCGATTCCCGCAACGCCTGTCGCGTCGGGTCGGTTCGGCGTCACCGCAACGTCGATGACCGGATCGTCGAGACCCGCGTAGTGGGCGTAAGCGACGCCAACCGGCGCGTCGTCGGGGAGCTCGATGATGCCTTCGTGATCCTCGCTGAGCTCGAGCTCCGCCGCCGAGCAGAGCATGCCATTCGAACTCGACGCCGCGGATGACGCCCTTGGCGAGCGTCAGTTTCTTGCCGGGAATATAGGTCCCGACGGGCGAGAACACGCTCTTCATGCCGGTGCGCGCGTTCGGCGCGCCGCAGACGACCTGCACCGGGCCTTGGCCGGCCTCCACAATGCAGACCTTCAGCCGGTCGGCGTTGGGGTGCTGCTTGGCTTCGATAACCGACCCGACGACAAAGCCGTCGTATTTGCGGGCCGGGTCCTCGACCGACTCGACCTCGAGGCCGACGCGGGTCAGCGCATCGACGATCTCGGCGAGCAAGGCTGAGGTGTCGAGATGGTCTTTGAGCCAGGAGAGGGTGAATTTCATCAATCGTGTCCGCTGGGACGCGTCGCTTTATTTGAAGTCATAGATGCGTTTGAGGATGTCGAAGAGTTCCCTTGCGGCCTCTCGCCCCAGTTGGATGGTCTGGCTTTGTTTCCCGGGATTAGCTCTATCAACGGATCCGTTGGTATCGATTTGCACAATCGGGGTACCATCGGTCGGCTCGAAGATTTTGACTACCCCCACAACCTGAGACGGTTGGAGCTTTCCTCTCCCGTCGCGCTTCTCAAAACTCTTAATCCAGGCCATTGGCCAAAATCCTAAGCCACGTCATCCGCTCAATCCTCCCGCAAGTGTCGGGACGTCGAGCGGCTTGAACCCATAATGATTGATCCAGCGCAGGTCCGCGTCGAAGAAGTCGCGCAAATCAGGCAGGCCGTATTTGAGCATTGCCAGGCGGTCGAGGCCGATGCCCCAGGCGAAGCCCTGATAGACCTCGGGGTCGAGGCCGCAATTCGTAAGTACGTTCGGATGGACCATGCCGCAGCCGAGGATTTC
Organism: uncultured Alphaproteobacteria bacterium; assembly: GCA_963836695.1. Classification (GTDB taxonomy): domain Bacteria; phylum Pseudomonadota; class Alphaproteobacteria; order Rhizobiales; family Beijerinckiaceae; genus Roseiarcus. The sequence continues at coordinate 175,187 of CAWIKX010000014.1, read as the reverse complement.
GAGCCAATCCTCGCCCTCGCCGAAGCGGATCTCCCCGCCTGAACGACGGCACTGGATGTCGACCTCGAGCGATGGCGAGGTGAAGGGGAAAAAGCTCGGACGGAAGCGCATGCCGACATGCGGCACTTCGAAGAAGGCCTTGCAGAATTCCTCCAGCACCCACTTAAGGTTCGCCAGCGTCGCGCTCTGATCGACGACGAGGCCCTCGATCTGATGGAACATCGGCGTGTGCGTCTGGTCGGCGTCGCGCCGATAGGTGCGGCCAGGGCAAATGACGCGGATCGGCGGCTTTTGGCTGAGCATCGTGCGCACCTGCACCGGACTCGTATGGGTGCGCAAAACCTTCCGCTCGCCTTTGTCATCGGGCTCGAGGAAGAACGTGTCGTGCATCTCGCGCGCCGGATGGCCGGGGGGAAAGTTGAGCTTGGTGAAGTTGTAATCGTCGCTCTCGATGTCCGGCCCTTCGGCGACGGAGAAGCCCATCTCGGCGAAGATCGCGACAATCTCGTCCATTACCTGACTGATCGGATGGATGCGCCCGGTCTCGATGCCGGGCAGGGGGACCGGCAGCGTGATGTCGACTGCCTCGCGCTTAAGTTGCGCCTCTAACGCCGCCCGCTTGAGCACCGCCCGCCGGACCGTGAGCGCTTCCGTAACTTGATCCTTCAGCGCATTGATCGCTGCGCCCTGCGCTTTGCGCTCGTCCGGCGCAAGCTTGCCAAGGGTGGCGAGGAGCGCGGAGATCGAACCCTTCTTGCCGAGCGCGGCAACGCGCGCCGATTCGAGCGCGGCTTCGTCGCCAGCGCCGTCAATCGCAGCGAGCGTCTCCCGTTCAAGGGTGGCAAGATCCGACATCTTTGACTCCCGGCGAGCGGGTTACGGCTTCCCTCATCTCACAGGGAAGGTCGCGCCTCACCAAGCCGTTTCCAGTCCCCGGGCAGGGTCGGGGACTGTTGGGCCGCGTCAGGCGGCCTTAGGCAGTGCGCCCTTAGCCTGCTCGATGATCGCGGCGAACGCCGCGGGCTCGGTAATGGCGAGGTCCGACAGCACTTTGCGGTCGACTTCGATCCCCGCCGCGGCGAGGCCGGAGATAAACCGGCTGTAGGTCAGCCCATGCTCGCGCGCCGCTGCGTTAATGCGCTGAATCCACAAGGCGCGAAACTCGCGCTTGCGGTTCTTGCGATCGCGGTAGGCGTACTGCATTGACTTGTCGACCGCGGCCTTGGCGGCGCGGATCGTGTTCTTGCGCCGGCCAAAGAAGCCTTTGGCGGCCTTGAGCACCTTCTTGTGTTTGGCGTGGGCGGTTACGCCCCTTTTGACGCGCGACATCGTTCAAATCTCCGGGAAAAGGTTCAGCCGTTCGGCAGGTAGAACTTCTTGACCTTGTCGCCGTCGGTCTTGAACAGAACCGACGTGCCACGCAGATCGCGGATCTGCTTGGCGGTGCGCTTGATCATGCCGTGGCGCTTGCCGCGTTGGACGTAGACGACCTTGCCGGTCCCGGTGAGTTTGAAGCGCTTCTTCGCGCCCGATTTGGTCTTCAACTTGGGCATTTGGCTCTCCTCAAGGCTTGACGCCCTTTTGAATTTCGCGGGGCGAACCCCGTTTGCTCAGGAACAAGCAAAAGAACCGCCACGGCAGCCCTTACGGCCGGGCGGTTCTGAACGCGCGTCGTTTACGTGAAAGCGCGTTTCTGTGCAAGTGCGGTGAACAGCCTCGGGGGAAGCTTTAGGCTTCGCCCCTACTTCATCATCGTCGAGATCATCTGCACGCAGCCGTCCGCGAGATGCCTGGACTGCGCGTGGAGATCACCTGAGAGGGAAACCAGGCCGAACGCCAGGGTCCACACGATGAGAATCGTCGCAAACGCCACAGCCAAAGGCCGCTCGTTGCGGTGATCGATCAATCCTTCGTCATAGAAGGCTGAATTTGCTAAAAGTCGCGACATCGTCGCATCTCCATTTCGTCCGCCGTTCGTAACCCTTGCGGCGGTTCTTTCGTGGTGTAACTAACCATAACTCGGCGTCTGAGGGTGTGACGCAGATCACAGTCCGAAAGCAGCGCGTGAAATTGCCGGTTGGCGTTCTCGCGGGCGAAACGGGATCTCAGCCCCGGTATTGTTCGTCGCCGACCTTTTCCATCCACTCAACGCCCTTGCCGTCGAGCGCCTCCTGGATGGCGATGTGGGTCATGGCGGTGGTGGGCGCGGCGCCGTGCCAATGTTTCTCGCCGGGAGCGAAGACAACGACGTCGCCTGCGCGAATCTCCTCGACCGAGCCGCCCTCGCGCTGCGCCCGGCCGCAGCCGCCGGTGACGATGAGGACCTGGCCCAGCGGGTGCGTGTGCCAGGCGGTGCGCGCGCCCGGTTCGAACGTGACCGCATTGCCGGCCGCGCGCGCTGGAGCGCTCACGGGAAAGAGCGGGTCGATGCGGACCACGCCGGTGAACCAATCCGCCGGCCCCTTGCCCGACGGCTGCGAGCCGCACCGTTTGATGTCCATGCCTAACTCCTTAAGTCACGAGGCCGCTGCGTCTTGGCTGGTCGCCGTGGTGCGATCTTAAGCCATCGATCAGGAGGTCAATGAGGCGGACGGCGCTCGCTTCCCAGTCTGGAGCGGAATTGACGTACGCGAAACCGATGAGCGCTCGCAGGAGATCCGCGGAATCGGCGCTCGGACGTATGTCGCCGCTCGCTCTTGCGCGTTCCACGAGCAGCGCCATCGCCTCGTTGATCCGGGCGCTCGAGTCCGCGTACAGCGCCGACCCGCCGCCGACTAACGATTTGAGCGCCGGGGCAATGACCCTCTTGGCGGCGATATAATCGATGAAGAGCCGCATCCAAGCGCGAAGCGCCTCGGCCGGGGGTAGGGATTCGACCAGACGAGGCGCGGCGTCGGCCAGCTGCCGAACCTCGCGGCGATAAACCGCCTCCACGATCGCGTCGCGCGTTGGGAAGTGACGGTAGAGGGTTCCGATCCCGACGCGCGCCCGCCGCGCGATCTCGTCCAGGCTCGCCTCCGGCCCTACTTCCGCGAATGCCGCCTTGGCCGCCTCAAGCAGCCCCTCGCGGTTGCGTTGCGCGTCGGCGCGGGGCTTACGCGCGGCGCCAGGCGCTTCCCTGCTACCCCTGCGGCGGAAGCGGCTCGTAACGTCGGCGCTCAAATTTCGCGTGTCCTCTTGCCAAACGGAGGGTTCCTCCGTATATCGAACGGAGGCGTCCTCCGTTTATCCCGGCTTCCGGTCTTTAGGCAACCTCCGGCCGGCGCCTCGACGCCGTTTTAGCATTTGGATCGTGAGACAATGGCGAAAACGTTTGGCGCGACATCCACGACCGACGAAGTGCTCGAGGGTATGGACCTAAGTGGAAAACGCGCGCTGGTGACGGGCGCGTCAGCCGGCCTCGGCGTCGAGACGGCGGGCGCGCTTGCCGCTCACGGCCCCGAGGTGGTGGGCGCCGCGCGCGATCTGGCCAAGGCCGAAGCTGCGACCGCCTCGGTCCGCGCCAACGCAGCAAATGGCGGCGGCAGTCTTGAGTTGGTGCAACTCGATCTTGCGTCGCTAGCGAGCGTGCGCGCCTGCGCCGACCGGTTGATTGACGAGGGGCGCGGCTTCGATCTCGTCATCGCCAATGCCGGCGTCATGGCGACGCCATTCGGGAGGACCTCGGACAGGTTCGAGATGCAATTCGGGACCAACCACCTCGGTCATTTCGTGCTGGTCAACCGCATGGCGTCGCTGATGAAGCCCGGTGCGCGGCTCGTCAATCTGTCCTCCGCCGGTCACCAAGTTTCTGATGTCGATCTTGACGATCCAAACTTTGAGCGCGCGCCTTACAAAGCGTGGGACGCCTATGGGCGGTCGAAGACCGCGAACATCCTGTTTGCCGTCGAGTTCGACCGCCGGCACAAGGCAAGCGGCCTCAGCGCGACGGCCGTCCATCCGGGCGCCATTCGTACAGAGCTCAGCCGCTACCTGGACGAGGAAGCGCAACGGGAGCTGACCGAAATCATGACGCAGGTCGCGAAGCTGCCGGGCGCAAAGCCGATTGAGTACAAATCCGTCCCGGCGGGCGCAGCGACATCGGTCTGGGCCGCGGCGGTCGCAGAGGCCGATGCGGTCGGCGGACGGTATTGCGAGGATTGCCACGTCGCCGAGGTCGTGGATGTTCCCGGCTTCACGTTCTCGGGCGTGCGCCCCTATGCGCTCAATCCCGAGCGCGCGAAGGCGCTGTGGGCGAAGAGCGAAGAGTTGGTCGGCGAGCGCTTCGCCTGAAGAGACCTGCGCGCTTCGCAAAAAATTTCCGGTCACCAATGCTGGTCGTAGAGTGACCCCAACATCCAGGAGACTTTCATGCCTGCACTTGCTCAAATCGCTGCAACAACGACCTTTGGCGTGACATCGACGACCGACGAAGTGCTGAACGGCGTGGGCTTGAGTGGCAAACGCGCGCTGGTGACGGGCGTATCAGCAGGGCTCGGCGTCGAGACGGCGCGAGCGCTTGTGGCTCACGGCGCTGAAGTGGTCGGCGCCGCCCGCGCCCTCGCCAAGGCCAAAATGTCGACCGCGGGCGTGCGCGCGGCCGCAGCGAACGGCGGCAAATTCGAGCTTGTAAAGCTTGATCTCGCCTCGCTCGACAGCGTGCGCGCTTGCGCCCACGCGCTTCTCGACGACGGCAGGTCTTTCGACCTTGTGATCGCCAACGCCGGCGTGATGGCCTGTCCGTTCGGCAAAACCACTGACGGATTTGAGACCCAGTTCGGGACCAACCATCTCGGCCATTTCGTGCTGGTGAACCGCATCGCATCGTTGATGAAGCCGGGCTCGCGACTGGTCAATCTGTCCTCAGCCGGCCACCGCTATTCCGACGTCGATCTCGACGACCCAAACTTCGAGCGCACGCCCTACGATCCATGGTCGGCCTATGGAAGGTCGAAGACCGCCAATATTCTGTTCGCGGTCGAATTCGATCGCCGCCACAAGGGAAATGGAATTCGCTCGACCGCTGTCCATCCAGGCGGCATTCATACCGAGCTTTCCCGCCACATTGGCGAGAAGGGGATCAACCAGCTCATCGAGCGCATCAACGCGCAGACGCGCGCGGCCGGAGAGCCGGACTTCAAGTTCAAGACGATACCGCAAGGTGCGGCGACTAGCGTCTGGGCAGGCGCAGTCGCAGCCGCCGATGACATCGGTGGACGCTATTGCGAGGACTGCAACGTCGCGGAGATCGAGCCCGACGCGACCAAGCGCTCAGGCGTCAAGCCTTACGCCCTCAACCCCGAGACGGCGAAGGCGCTATGGGCGAAGAGCGAGGAAATGGTGGGCGAGCGCTTCTAAGAAGCACGAGATCGTCGATCGCCCTCACTGGCCCATCTTCGCTTTCATCGCCTGCAAGGCCTTGCCGCAACCGATGCTCATTTCTTCCTTGTGCGCCTTGAGGCATTTGATGATGTGACCGCCGCCCATCTCAACGCCGGGGCAGAGCCGCGCCACATCCGCCTTGCAATATCTCATCGCTTCGGCCTGCTGGGCGAGCGCGCTCGGCGCCGCAGAAACGAGAGCCCCGAGCGAAAGCGTGACGGCGATAGCGAAATGACGGACGCGCATGTTCCCCTCCCTCTGCCACCGGAAGCGGCGGCGTTTGCGCTCGATTCGATAGGGCGAGCGCTCCCCACGGTCAAATGAAAAACTTTTCCTTAATTGGGTAAAAGCGAATTCGTGAAGGGCCGTCGGATGGGTCGGCCCTAGCTTCCGTGTTCGCCAGGCTCTAAGACCGCGCCCTTGGCCAGAAGGAAGCTGTCTTGAACGCCCCCAGCGCGGCTCACGACAAGCGGCCCGTGTTTACGCACGGGTCGCTCATGCGACATGTCGCGGTGATGACCGCGACCGGCGCTATCGGCTTGATGGCGGTATTCGTCGTCGACCTCCTGTCGCTGTTCTGGGTGTCGAAGCTTGGCGATCAGGCGTTCAAGGCCGCCGTCGGCTATGTCGGACTGGTCACGTTCTTTATCATGTCGATCAATATCGGGCTCACGATTGCGAGCTCCGCCATGGTCTCGCGGGCTCTTGGCGCCGGCGACAGGCCGCGCGCGCGACGGCTTGCAGCGTCGGCCCTGACCATCACCTTCGTCTTATCCGCGTTGACTGCGGCGGCTGGGTTCATCCTACGCGATTGGATCCTGACGACCGTGTTGCACGCGCACGGCGAGTTTGCCGAAGTCGCCTCGAAGTTCATCGCCATCAGTATCCCAGCGAACGTGCCGCTCGCCGTGGGTATGACCTTTTCCGGCGTGCTGCGCGCGGTCGGCGACGCCCGGCGCGCGATGTACGTAACTTTGTCCGCTGGGATCGCGACAGCCTTTCTGGATCCGCTATTCATTTTCGGCTTCGGGCTCGGCGTCTACGGCGCCGCTTGGGCGACTGTGCTTTCTCGTCTCATCCTCCTTGCCGTTGGGTGGCTCGGTGCGGTCGGCGTGCACGATCTCGTCGCTCGGCCGAAACTCAACGCCGCGCGCGGCGACTTCGGCCCGATCATGGCGATCGGGTTTCCGGCCATCATGGCGAACATGGCGGCGCCCGTGAGCTCGGCCTACACGCTGAGGATCTTCTCGGATTTCGGCGAGCCTGCGATCGCCGCTTCCGCCATCATTGATCGCCTGACGCCTGTGGCTTTCGGAGTGGTTTTCGCGCTGACCGCGTCGGTCGGTCCGATCATCGGCCAGAACTATGGCGCGAAACTGATGGGAAGGGTGCAGCGGACGCTGACCGATTCCTTTATCCTTTCGATCGGATACGTGCTTTTCGCCTGGGCAATTCTGGTGTTAGCGGAGCCCGCCCTTGTCGCCGCCTTCGAGGCCAAAGGAGAGAGCGCGCAATATGTCGCGTTCTACTGTCGATACGGAGTTGTCGCCTGGCTTTTCCTGGCGTGCCTGTTTGTCGCCAACGTATCGTTCAACAATCTGGGCTTTCCGGTCCTCTCGATGGTGTTCAACTGGGCGCGCGCGACGTTGGGGACCATTCCCTTCGTGACGATCGGCGCGCGTTACGGCGGCGTGCAGGGCGGCCTGTTGGGCTTCGCGCTAGGAGCCGCCGTATTCGGCCTGCTCGCGGTCGCGACCGCCTATGCGGTGACGTGGCGGCTCGCGAAGGGGGTAGAAGCGGGCGCTCCCATTGGCTTGCGGCCCGCGGCGGCCGGGCGAGGTGCGAAAACGCCCTGACCGCCTGCTTTCATGGAAACGCGTTGGCGATGTTGGTGAATGCTGTATTCAATGAGGTTCCCACCGCGCCGACGCCGGTTACGATCGCGAGGGCAATGCCCGACGCGATAAGCGCGTATTCGATCGCGGTCACCCCCTTGCGGCAGAGCATGAACCGATGCAACAGCTTGGTCATGGCGGGCATCCTCGAAAGTCGACCGCATAAGGCCTGAAAGTTCCTAACATTGGATGAGGCCGAGCGAAGACTCTTGGGGTTGTGGCGGGCGCCTGCCGCAACGGTTAAGGCGGCCCGAATGCCGAGCGCCCGTCTCTATCTTTCCCGGTTACGCCCTTTGCATTGTCCGAGCCGCGCGACTATCTAGCCGGTTCGCCGGTTCCACGGCCGCTGGGGTGAGCGCCTTTATGGCTCGCGACGTCGTTGATAGTGAAGTTGTTGAATCGCGCGATGCGCTGGTCGCCTGGCTCGAGTTCGGGATGCAAGCCGTCAGGCCCGTTCAGGGTCGGCACGGAGCACGAGAAGATCCCATTCCGCCGCGCCGATCACGCTCCGGTCTCTTATGGGGGCGAGCGCGGGATCAGGGCGTTGCTGGAAGGCATGCGCCACTATCTTGGTTGGGACGGCATCGAGGACCACGGAAACCTGATCGGCCTCTACGACGCGAACGGCGAGGGCGCCATTTCGCTCGAGCCGGGAGGGCAGTTCGAGCTTTCCGGCGCGCCGCTCGAAAACGCGCACTTGACCGCCGACGAGCTTGATCGTCATTTGGCCGCCTGCCGTAAGGTGGCCGAGCCTCTTGGGATCGGCTTTCTCACCCTTGGCATGAGCCCAAAATGGTCGCTGGCAGAAACGCCGGTCATGCCAAAAAGCCGCTATGCGATCATGGCTCGCTATATGCCGAAAGTCGGAACCCGCGGCCTCGACATGATGTTTCGCACATCGACGGTCCAGGCCAACCTCGACTTTTCGAGCGAACAGGACATGGTGTCAAAAATGCGCGTGGGCCTGGCGCTGCAGCCGGCAATCGCGGCCTTGTTCGCCAATTCGCCGTTCACCGACGGCAAGCTTAACGGCCTCTTGTCCGCGCGCTCGGAAATCTGGCGCCACACCGACCCGGCGCGCACGGGCATGCTCGCCTTCGCTTTTGAGCCCGGCATGGGGTTCGAGCGCTATGTCGACTACGCGCTTGACGTGCCGCTCTATTTCGTCAAGCGCGGCGACCATTATCAGGACGTGGCCGGGGCAAGCTTCCGCGATCTGCTTGCGGGTCGACTTACCCAAGCGCCCGGCGAGCGCGCCACGCTCGCCGATTGGGCGAACCACCTGTCGTCGATCTTTCCCGAGGTGCGCCTCAAGCGCTATCTCGAAATGCGCGGGCCTGACGTTGGCCCGCCGGAGCGCATCGTTGCGATGTCGGCGCTGATGGCCGGCCTCTATTACGATGCGGATGCGCTCCGGGCGGCCGAAGCGCTCACAGAAGATTGGACCGCCGAAGACCGGCAGAAACTGCGCGACGACGCCCCGCTGCTCGGACTCGCCGCCGAGACCCGTGGTCGGGATCTGCGTGCGATTGCGCTCGATATGCTGGCGATCGCCCATGGCGGCCTCAAACGGCGCGCGCGGCTCAACGCGAAAGGCGAGGACGAGACCATCTTTCTTCGTCCCCTCGTGGCGATCGCGGAAAGCGGCCGGGAGCCGGCGAGGCAGTGGATCGAGGGCTACGAAGGCCCGTGGGGCCGCTCGGTCGAGCCGGCCTTCAAAGAGGCGGTGTTTTAGTCCAGGGCCTACGGCTAGACGCTCCGGCCTCAGCGCGCGATGTCGCCTGATCCTGTCGGAGTCAAAAGGCGATCACCGCTGAGCGGCGCGCCGATCACTGTCAGGCCGGATGAAAAGCGAGCGCCGGCGACGCCCGGCTCATCAAGGGGCGCAAACGGCCCAGGGGGTCCGCCGATCCGATCGTTGGAACCGAAGCGCTCCCCCGCGGTGATGTAGCCTCTGATCCGCGCGCACCCAGCTCGAACCGGAGCGGAGTCCTCGTCTGATCCGCCGCAATAGGACCCGCGCATTTCGGATTGAGACCCGAGCGCGCCGCTGCCCCCGGCGCTGGCAGGAGTTGATAGACCGGCTGCAATGAGCGCCAATAACGGCGCCCCCACTGCAGTAACGACCCCAGCAACCTTGCGCGACGCGCCGACCGAATGGTGAATCATCACTTCCGGAATGAAGCCGCATCGTGGCGGCAAAATGGCAAGCGGGGCCCGTGATGTTCAATCTAACGCCGGGTGTGTCTTTTCGGCCAATCGCCCAGCGTGGCCTGAATGAGCGCCAGGGCCGCCACGGCGGCGGTGTCGGCCCGGAGGATGCGCGGCCCCAGGTTCAAGCGCAGCACGCGCGGCGCCGAGAGGATCGCAACGCGCTCGTCGTCGTCGAATCCGCCTTCCGGCCCGATCAGGAGGCCGACGCCGCTGTCCGCGGGCGCGCTTCCGAGCGCGTCGAGCGCACCGTTCGGTTCGGCCTCCTCGTCGCAGAAGACTAGCAGCCGCTCGGCCGGCCAGCTTTTGAGGGCTTCGGCAAGGGGCTGGACGGGCACGATCTCCGGCGCCCAGATCACGCCGCACTGTTCGCAAGCCTCGATTGCGTTCGCCCGCAGACGCTCCAGATTGACGCGGGCGACCTGGGTGTGGCGCGTGACGACCGGCCGCAGGCGGCGCGCTCCCATCTCGATCGCCTTCTGCGCCATGTAGTCCAGCCGCGCGTGCTTGAGCGGCGCAAACAGGTAGTCGACATCGGGAGGTTGCTCCTGGGCCCTGGTCTGCGTCCCGACAACGAGCGAAGCCGCCTTGCGCGAGCTCGTGTTGAGGCTGGCCGAGAACTCGCCGTCCCGGCCATTGAACAGAAGAACGGGAGCCCCAGCGCTGAGCCGCAGCACGTTGACGAGATAGTTTGTCTGCTGAGGATCAAGCTTGACCTCGATCCCCGCGGCCAAGTCTTGGGGGACGTAAAGACGCGGGGTCCGGAAGTCGGTTCGAGCCATGCGCTCCCATAACTCGCGCCGAGGTCGGGGGCCATCGCGGGCGAGCTTTTTCATCTCCGCACGCAACCGAGAAGCAGCTTGCGTGTCACATAAGTATGTGCTTATCTGTCCTGCATGGAGAGTGACATCTTCAAGGCGTTGGCGGATCCTACGCGTCGCAGCGTGTTCGAGAAGCTCGCATGTGGGAGCATGAACGCGAGCGATCTGCGGCGAGGCATAACGATCAGCCAGCCTGCGATGTCGCAGCATCTCGCCGTCCTACGCTCCGCGGGCCTCGTTCGCGAACGTCGAGACGGTCGTTTCGTCAACTATGAAGTGGACCCGGAGGGGCTCGTCCAGATCGGACAGTGGCTCGCACGGTATCGAGCCTACTGGCCGCGCCGGATTGACGACCTCAAGCGGCTCTTGAAGGACATGGATCAATGAGCGACGTCACGACCGAGTCAGTTGAGGAAGCCGAGATCGCGCTCGAGTATGAACTCGACGCTGCGCCGGACAAGGTATGGCGGGCCATCGCGATTGCGGCTTTTCGCGAGCGATGGCTGCCCCAGGCTGACCTCGCCGAGCCTGAGCCCATCGCGTCCATTCCCGGCGTCGAGGTCCGGTACCGAATGCGGGACGAAGGCGCTCCATTCTCGGAAAGCACCGTGACGTTCCAGATCGAGCCTGGAATTCAGGGCGGCGCGCTGCTCCGGATCATCCATCGGATCGAAGGCGATGCCCTTCGGAGAAGCGCCAACGACAATCTTCGCCCCATGAGTTCTTGCCGCCTGAGAGCGGCGCGAAGCCGATCAATCTTGAAAAGCGTGGAAGGAATTCGCGTGATGCGCGACACGATGCAGCTCGTCCCTATGGTTCTCGAGCAATCAAGCCGCGGCGAGCGGTCTTTCGACATTTACTCTCGCCTGCTTCGGGAGCGCATTGTCTTTCTGAGCGGCGAGGTGAATGACGAAATGGCGTCGCTCGTCTGCGCCCAGTTGCTGTTCCTGGAGGCCGACAACCCGAAGAAGCCGATCGATCTCTATATCAACTCCTACGGCGGCGTCGTGACGAGCGGCCTTGCCATGTATGACACGATGCAATTCATCAAGGCGCCCGTTCGCACGCTTTGCGTCGGGACCGCCCGCTCGATGGGATCATTTCTCTTGATGGCGGGTGAACCCGGCGAGCGCGCCGCGCTGCCCAACGCGAGTCTCCATGTCCATCAGCCGCTTGGCGGTTTTCAGGGGCAGGCATCCGACATCCTCATCCACGCCGAGGACATCCTGAAGACCAAAAAACGCATCACCCGCCTCTACGCCAAGCATTGCGGCAGGCCTTATGAGGAGGTCGAGCGCACGTTGGATCGCGACCATTTCATGGATGCCGAAAGCGCGCGCGAATGGGGCCTGATCGATCGGGTTCTCTCGACCCGCAGCGAAGCGGAACTGCTGCTCGGCGCGCCCTCTCCATGAGCCGGGGGATTAGCGGCCCGAGAATCGGCGAGCGCGCCTTAGACGGGATGGTCTTCCGTCTCGTGGTTCCGCCAGCCCAGGCCAGGCCCGCGAAACCACGCGGGATCATCGCCCGAGTGGCGCGATAACCCGGATTGTTTCGCTTCGCTCGCAATGACGATCGTGCTTCGGCCCAGGTGCAACTTGCATTAGGAGGCGACTGTCCCTCCTGAGATTGCTTCGATCACCTCCGCGGCCAGCGCGGTCTTTGGCAGGCTTTGGAGAAGTTGGGCTAGCAGGTCTGCGCGGCGCGCCGCGGTGCCGCTGGGGTCGCCAAAGGAGGAGAGAAAGGCGTCGACCTCCGCAAGCGCCCTTCGCGCGGCGCTCGGGTCAGCGGCCTCGACGAGCGAAACAATCCAGCCAACACAAGCATCCTGTGTCTGCATCCGCCAAGGCCCATCCGATTGCTTCGCGCCTGCTCCACCTGAACCACGCACAAATTCGTGCGGCGCCCAGTCGCCCAATCGATGGGCAGATTATTCAGCACGCAATCGACTTCCCGCATTCCCAGGGTGCGGGGCATGCTGCGAAGCGTATTATGCCTATCACGTTACAACTCTCCAGTGGTATGCGCCAGAACGTCCCATTCTGCATCGGCCATCAGGCTCGCCCGTAACAAATCCCATTCGCCGGCGAACGCGGGACTGATGAGCGCGCTGCGCGCGCCGTTCGTGGAAGGACAGGGCATGTCGACCTCAAGAACAATCCGTGTTGCGGTCGCCGTGTTGGGTGTCCTCGCGTCACCGCGTTTGGCGCTGGCGGGCGACGCGGCGCATCCGACCGTAATCGAACTCTTCCAGAGCCAGGGCTGCTCTTCATGCCCGCCGGCTGAAGCGAGTGTTGGCGCCGTCAGCGATCGGCCGGACGTGCTCGCGCTTTCGTTTAGCGTCGACTATTGGGATCGCCTCGGCTGGAAGGACACGTTCTCCAAGCCCGCCTGGACGGCGCGCCAGTTCGCCTATGCCCGAGCTCTAGGCCACGGCGATAACGTCTATACGCCGCAAGTGGTTGTCAACGGCAAGGTCGAGGGCGACGGCCTGGAGCCCAGCGGACTCGCTGCGCTGATCAGCCGCGGCGACCGCGGCGCGGGCGGCCCCAGCGTCGATTTTTCAGGCGGGGCGGTGAGTGTCGCAGCGGGCGCGGCGCCCGCCGGCGGCGCTGACGTTTGGCTCGCTCGCTACATCCCACACGCGGTCGAGGTCGCGATTCCGCGCGGCGAGAACGCTGGCCACACTTTGCCCTATAAGCACGTGGTGCGCGAAATGGTCCTCTTGGGCAAATGGCGCGGCGAAGCGGCCACCTTCCCCGTGCCTGCCGGAAGCGATCCAGGTCTCGCCGAGGCGGCGATCGTGCAGGCGGACGGGGCAGGGCCGATCCTCGCCGCAGCGAAGAGGTAGGGCCAACGATATTCGCGGCAAGGGGAGGATCGATTGCCGATGAGCGTGAACGGCCCCCTGTTTCGAAAGCTCGACAATCATATGCTTCGCGTCGCCGATCTTGATGCGGCGATATCGTTCTATCGCGATCGTCTGGGACATCGCGTGTTGTGGCGAACCAATGAAGCGGTTGCCTTTGCCCTTCCCGACACCGATGCGGAGCTGGTAGCGCACCTCAATATCGGTCCCGAAACCGATATTCTGGTTGAAGATGTCGACGAGGCGCTTGCCCTCTTCTTAAGCGCCGGCGGCGAGGCCTTGCAGCGTCCGTTTGACATCGCAATTGGCCGATGCGTCCGTGTTCGCGATCCATTCGGCAATGATCTGGTGCTGCTGGATCAGTCGAAAGGAAAGTTGACCACCGACGCCGCCGGGCGGGTGATCGGGGTCGCGCCCCTGCCGTCCCGCTCCGATCCCAGCTAGTGTACGGCCGAGCAAATAGTTAGGCGCCGCGGCGCCTGCGGGTCGGACCGGTCAATGCGGGAAGTCGGCCGAGCGATCCTGAATGTCTTCGGTGCGCACGTTGTCAAGCGGGAAGGTGGAGATCGCTTTGCCGTTGAAGTCCAGCTTCGACAGTTCGACCGAACGCATCCTGCGGTCGTACATCGTCCAGTAATAATAGACCCTGTGGCTCATGTCGGCGATGACCGACCATTGCGTGTAGCCGAGGTGGAAGTCCTCAGCGTCGCCCTCGCGCACGAGCCCCTTCGGAATGTCGAAGTTGTTGAGCATGACCGATGCGGCGTTGACCGCGTCGGCGCGTCCTTGGCCGGAATCATCGTGTTGACGAAGGCGACGGCTCTGACGAAGCGGAGGGCGGCGTGAAGTCGCCCGGCAATCCCAGCATACCGCTTCCGGCGCCAAAGGGCGCGAGCGAAACCCCGTCGATGCTGCGTGGGCGTGCGGCGTCAGGCGTTAGGTTCGCATAGTTCCTCAAGTTCAAGAGATGCCAGTCGTAATTGGGCGAGTTGGTCATGGCGCCGACCTTGTTGTCGGTCATGGCTAACTTGCCGTCCACATATTCGATCACGATCGAAGCGCCGGTCGCGTCGCTCACGATGTGATGCAGGGGCAGGGGCGTGCCGAACTCCTTCTCGATCTCGGCGTTGCGGACCACCCGGATCTTCGGCATCGCGTCGCGCACTTCATCCACGGTCTTGAAGTTGCTCAGGATGTAATTGACGAGATCGACGTTGCTGACCGTCGTCGCCAATTCATCGTCCTTCAGCTCCTGGTATTTGGCGAAGCCTGGAAAGAAGAGCGCGCCGACTGTGAGGCCGGATTCGTTCATGCCGTCGGTCGCATAAGCCAGGCCCCCCGCGTTGACGCCGACGAAACCATATTGGTTCGTCCACCTCGCGCCGGTCTTGCCCTCGCCGAGCGCGGACGAGAACGCCATTCCGCGGGGCGCGAGCATCATCTCGGATTTGAGGTCGGAGGCGCCCCATTCCATCGTGCGCGCATAGATGCGCGTGCCGTCCTCGGCCTTGAAGATCATCGAGGTGCAGGCGTCGGCGTCGCAGGCGCCAAGCCCCGCAAGCGCGCTGGCAAGTGCGAGCGCGATCAGCGTCTTATTCATTGTTCATACCCTCTGATGTTCCTGAAATCGCGCCCGCGTCTTCGCGTCGCTCCTGACCGCTCCGGCGCAAACGCGGCCGCTGGCCCGATCGAACATGTCATCTCTAAGTGAGTTTTGTTAAAAAATAGCGGCAGCCGGCGGGCGACAAGTTCTTGCAGAAAACCCGAAAACGAATTACGCTTGGCCCATGAACAATCCGGTCGGTCCGAAGGGGTCAGACACGCGCTGCCGCGGTTCGAAAGGCAAGAAGGCGACGCAAAAAAGTTTTGTGCGGTTTTCCCGTGTAACCCATTGAAAAGTCACGATTCGGACGAGAGAATCCAAGGAAATCCAAACAAATCCAACCCCCAAAATCGGGGGTTTTTAGCGAGAAGGAGCCAAGGACCAAGAAAATCCAAATCGATCGCCCTAAGAGCGAACCTCGCCGCCCGATCCCTCCGCCCGCGGCCAGAGCCGCATCGTGTCCAAGCCGTAGTCGAGCGTCTCGACGGGGCGATAACGTGATCCGTCGCTGAGCGCCGCGCGGGCTTCCGTGTCGAGCGCGGCGACGCCCGGCCGGCCGAGCGGCTTGTCGGCCGTGATCAGGGCGACCTGGTCGGCGAGGCCCAGCGCGATGAGCCGTGACGCTACCAGCGGCCCGCCTTCGCTGAAGACGCGCGTGATGCCGCGGACGCTGAGCGCTCGCAAGGCGTGGTGGAGATCGACATGGCCCTCGGCGTCGAGTGGGACTCGCTCGATCATGAGGCCTTGGTCTTGAAGCCGATGTGCGGCGTCTTCGGGCGCCCCTTCGCCCGCGATCACCAGCGTTGGAATCTCTCGCGCCGTCGCCGCGAGGCGCGAGCGTTCCGGGAGCCGCAGATGGGTGTCGAGGACCACGCGCAACGGCTTGCGATCGAGCCCGTGCAGCCGGACGGTCAAGGCTGGATCGTCAACGAGCGCCGTCTCGATCCCGATCATGATCGCCTCATGGGTCGAGCGCATGATCTGGACGCGAAGGTCGGCGATTGGCCCGGTGATGCGCAGGCGCGCGTCGTTCAAGCCGGCGGAAGCGAACCCGTCCGCTGTCTCGGCGAGCTTGAGCGTCACGCACGGCCGTCCCGCTGTGACGCGCAGGATATGGCCGACATGGTCGCGTCGAGCTTGATCGGCCCCGACCCCAACGGAGACCGCGATCCCTGCGGCTTTGAGCCGCGCGTGCCCTTCACCGCCGACGAGGGGGTTGGGATCCTCCATCGCCGAAACGACGCGGGCGACGCCCGACGAGATGATGGCGTCGACGCAGGGTGGCGAGACCCCGAAATGCGAGCAGGGCTCGATCGTCACATAGAGCGCCGCGCCGTGCGCCGCCTCGCTAGCCTCGGCGATCGCGATCCACTCGGCATGCGGCCTTCCGCCCGGCGCTGTCGCGCCGCGCCCGACGACTGCGCCGTCCTTGATTAGGATCGCGCCTACGGCGGGATTAGGGGCGGTGAGGCCGAGCGACCGCGATCCCAGATTGAGAGCCGCCTCCATCCAGCGCAGATCCTCATGCGGGTCCGCGCCTGAGCTTTGGCTCATGTAGCGGGTGCGTTCCTGCGCTGGCGGGGAGCTTCTCTGGCCGGGCCGGGCTCAGGCTCAGGCTCCGCCTCCAGTTCGCCGACGATGGCGTTGAAGTCCCGCGCCTCGCGGAAATTGCGGTAGACTGAGGCGAAGCGCACATAGGCTACGTCGTCGAGCGCCTTCAGGCCCTCCATCACCAGTTCGCCGATCCGTTCAGTCGGGATGTCGCCGTCTGTCTGGCTCTCGAGCTGGCGCACTACGCCGTTGATCATGCGTTCGACCCGGTCCGGCTCGACCGAGCGCTTGCGCAGCGCGACCTGGACCGAGCGCATGAGCTTGTCACGATCGAACAGCGCGCGGCGGCCATTCTTCTTGACCACCATGAGTTCGCGCAGTTGCACGCGCTCGAAAGTGGTGAATCTCCCGCCGCAATCGGGACAGATGCGGCGCCTGCGGATCGACGAGGAATCCTCAGTCGGCCGCGAGTCCTTCACCTGCGTATCGAGGCCGCCGCAATAGGGGCACCGCATCTGAGCCCGCCCTTCAAAGGTAGTCCGGCGCCCTCAGTAGATGGGGAACCGTCGTGTGAGATCAGCGACGTCGGCCCGCACCTTCGCCTCAACCGCCACATTCCCCGATTCGCCGTTCGCCGCCAAGCCGTCCAGGGTCTCGACGATCATTCGCCCGACCTCTGCGAATTCCTCCGTGCCGAACCCGCGCGAAGTGGCGGCAGGGGAACCAAGGCGAATCCCTGAGGTGACCATCGGCTTTTGCGGATCGAACGGGATGCCGTTCTTGTTGCAGGTGATAGCGGCGCGGTCGAGGGCAGCCTCGGCCCCCTTGCCGGTCAGTCCCTTCGGCGTCAGATCGACCAGCATCAGGTGGTTGTCGGTGCCTCCGGTTACGAGCTTGTAGCCGCCGGCGAGGATCGGCTCCGCCATCGCCTTGGCATTAGCGACCACGGCATGCGCGTAAGCCCTGAACTCGGGTGTCAGCGCCTCGTGAAATGAGACCGCCTTGGCGGCGATGACATGCATCAGGGGGCCGCCCTGAAGTCCTGGAAAGATCGCCGAATTGATCTTCTTGGCGAGCTCCGGATCGTTGGTGAGGATCATGCCACCGCGGGGCCCCCGCAAGGTCTTGTGCGTCGTCGTGGTCACGACATGGGCGTGCGGAAAGGGCGAGGGATGGGCGTCGCCCGCGACGAGCCCGGCGAAATGGGCGATGTCGACAACGAAGTAAGCGCCAACGCCATCGCAAATGGCGCGGAAGCGCTCGAAGTCCCAGTGACGCGCATAGGCCGAGCCGCCGGCGATGATCAGCTTAGGCTTGTGCTCGCGCGCCAGCGCCTCGACCTGATCCATGTCAACCCGGTGAGTCGTCCGATCGACGCCATAGGCGACCGGATTGAACCAACGGCCGGACATGTTGACCGGCGAGCCGTGGGTGAGGTGTCCTCCCGCCGCGAGATCGAGGCCCATGAATGTGTCGCCAGGCTGCATCAGAGCGAGGAACACGCCCTGATTGGCCTGGCTGCCGGAATTGGGCTGGACGTTCGCGTAAGCACAGCCGAACAATTGGCAGGCCCGTTCGATCGCCAGCTTCTCCGCGATGTCGACGAACTGGCAGCCGCCATAGTAACGCTTGCTCGGATACCCTTCCGCATACTTGTTGGTCATCACCGAGCCCTGCGCCTCGAGCACGGCGCGCGACACGATGTTTTCCGAGGCGATGAGCTCGATGCTATCGCGCTGACGGCCAAGCTCGAGTTCGATCGCTCGGGCGACTTCGGGATCGGCGCTGGCGAGGTCCGCGGAAAAGAACGAGTTTGAACGGGTCGATGCGGCGGCGGGGGCTTGAGCGGTTACGTTCATGGCGGCGGACCTTCCCTGATCTCAAGGCGGCTTTAACACGGCGGATGCGAGGCGGGCAAAGAAGAGAATGCAGGGCAAACAAAAAGGGCCGCCTCGCGGCGGCCCTCGCAGAGTGGCTCTCTGATTTCGATCAGGCGGCCGCGGACCCGATCGCACGACGGCGCGAATGGCCGAGCCAACCGAGACCCGCGAAGCCTGCAATCATCATGGCCCAGGTCGAAGGCTCGGGGGCGGGCGCCACGCCGCCAGTCGCGAGCGTAATGCCGGCGATGAAGGGTTCCCCGTCCGGGACGCCCGTGTCCGGCGCGCCGTTGAGGGTGATCGAGGTCAGCGTGTTGCCAGCAAACGAAGCGGGAAGGAAATATTCGTAGGCGTCGAGCTTGACGTCCCCTGGATATTGAGCCGTGCCGTAAACCTCCGTCGCGACATTGTTGAAGGAGATGTAGTGATCGCGGATATTGACCCCTTCTTCCAAAGAGATCGTATCCGAATGGCCAGCCGAGTCCTGGAAGACAAGCGAGCCGACAGTTGAGCCGATCTCTCCGAATCCGGAATTCACCAGCATATAAACGATCGAATAGCCTGCCTCGTTGATTGGGATGACAAAGCTGTCGGTCGGCATAGTGGCCAGGATTGCTCCTGTGGTGTCAGCGTCGCCGCCCTCAGACGATAACGTAAAGGAAACCGGCCCGCTGCCCCCGGTGATGTTCACAGTTGATCCCGCCAGCGGGTAGTTCGTTCCGTTGGTGTAGGTTTGCATATTAGAGTTCGTCAGAGACGAGAGATCGATTTGTGTCTGCGCAGCATGCGCCGCCCCCGCCAACCCAGCAGAGAAAATGAGCGCAACAGCGCTCGACGTTGCAACTTTCATCGGAAAATCCCCCGTTCAACCGTCATCGGCCTGAAAAGGCCATCCGCACCACGGGGGTTGTAGGAACCGTGACTCCGTCGTGTCAAGAGCCCACAGGTCTTAGGACCCGGCGAAGCCCGGGCCCTGCCACGCGTCGTCAGCGGCTCTTCGAGGCGCCGGGGAAAATGGCAACCTCGTCCTTCGCCACGCGGTCGAGCAGCGAATGTGCCTCCTCATCTAGGAGGTCCTTGTCGACGCTTTCGGACTTAAGGCTGGCGACGCGCAACTCCCAGCGCGCTCGTTCATCCTTGAGCCCCGCGAGCTGAGCTTTGAGCTCAACGGCCTCTGCGTCGAATTTCGCTTTGGCCTTGAGCCCGTGCTCGCCGTTCGACGCGCCCCAGACCAGGTAGCCGCTCGCGACCCCGAGCACGAGGTAGAGAACGATCGGCAGCACGATCGAGCGCAGACGCGTCCTTCGGACCATGCGCCGATCCTGGCTGCGATGCGGTTAACGGCGAGTTACGATCTCGGCTAAGCCGCCTTGATCGCACCCCGGCCAGCATAGCGGGCCTGCTCGCCCAGCCCCTCCTCGATCCGGATCAGTTGGTTGTATTTGGCCAGGCGATCCGAACGCGAAAGCGAGCCTGTCTTGATCTGCCCGCAATTCGTTGCGACCGCGAGGTCAGCAATGGTCGAATCCTCGGTCTCCCCCGACCGGTGGGACATCACAGCGGTATAGCCGGCCCGCTGGGCCATATCGACAGCGGCCAGCGTCTCGCTAAGCGACCCAATCTGGTTGACCTTGATCAGGATCGAATTTCCAACCTTTTCTTCGATCCCGCGCTCGAGGATCTCGACATTTGTCACAAAGATGTCGTCGCCGACGAGCTGACACTTTCCGCCGATCCTGTCGGTGAGCAGCTTCCAGCCTGCCCAGTCCTGCTCGGCCATCCCGTCCTCGATCGAGAGGATCGGATAGGCGCCCTGAAGCTTGGCGAGATAGTCGACCTGCTCCTCGACCGTGCGGGTCGTGCTTTCGCCCTCGTAGACATATTTCCCGTCCTTGAAGAATTCGGATGCCGCGCAGTCAAGCCCGAGGGCCATTTCCTCGCCCGGCCTGAAGCCCGCCGCCTCGATCGCCTTGAGGCAGAAATCAAGCGCGGCCTCCGCCGACGGCAGGTTTGGCGCGAACCCGCCTTCGTCGCCGACATTGGTGTTGTGTCCCGCCTTTTTCAGCGCACCTTTCAGCGCGTGAAAAGTCTCCGCGCCCCAACGCACCGCCTCGGCGAACGACGGCGCGCCGACAGGAAGGACCATGAATTCCTGAAAATCGATCGGATTGTCGGCGTGGGCGCCGCCGTTGACGATATTCATCATGGGCGTTGGCAGGACTTTAGCCATAGCGCCGCCGACGTAACGATAAAGCATCAGGCCCGAAGCTTCCGCAGCAGCCTTGGCAACGGCAAGCGAAACACCGAGAATTGCGTTGGCGCCTAGCCTTGACTTGTTATTCGTGCCGTCGAGGGCGATCATTGTCTCATCGATCTTGAGCTGATCTTCAGCCTCGAGGCCGGAAACGGCGTCGAAGATGTCGCGATTGACCGCCTCAACGGCCTTCAAAACGCCCTTGCCTCCGAAGCGGCCCTTGTCGCCGTCGCGCAGTTCGACCGCTTCGCGCGTGCCGGTGGAAGCGCCTGATGGAACGGCGGCTCTTCCCGTCGAGCCGTCTTCCAGCACGACATCCACTTCAACCGTCGGATTGCCCCGGCTGTCGAGGATTTCGCGGCCGACGACGTTGACGATCGCAGTCATTTTGACTCCAGGGCTGGCAGCATCGGCGTGGGTCTTACGGCATCCATTTAAGCGATGAAAGACGAACCCTATGCATCAAGCGCGCCCGCTGCACAGCACTTTTGCATTCGCTGGCGCACATTTGACCAAATTGGACCAAGCTAGAAAAAATATGCATGGCAGAGGCGCTCAGCCGCGTGACATCGCCAAAAAATTGGAATAGCGTTCATTTGTCAAAAGGAGGCCGTTGCCAAAAGGTTTGGCGCCGGACGCCGTAGGGTCTGTGGGAGGACAAAAGCGTTCGACAGTCTTTAACCGCCATCAATACGCGGAAGGGATAGTAAAAATATCCAGGATTGTGAAACGCAAAGACTAGAATGAAGAGGGGCGAGCCGCGGGAAGAGCGTCTCGCCCCTTATTTTTCGGTAAAACGACTTTTCTACTTGTTCGATAGAACAATGTTTGACTGCTGGAGCGCTGACCAACCAATGGGCTCACGTGTCACGCTTTCCCCCGCCGACGGGATCTAAAATATCAGAAAGGTATTTCCTTTTTTAAAACTATCTGCCGTATGTGTGGTTGTTGTCACAGTCGAGGCCAGACGCCCAATCCGGTCCGCAACACGTTCAGACGGTATGGCACTCTTGCTGTTTCCGCAAGTGGAAAACCGGGTCGCCGAGAGCCCGGCGTGTTTCGCTTGCAGACGGCTGATGTGGAAAAACGGTAAACGAAAAGGTCCTTAACCCCTTGAAAGCAAACGATTCCGCGAACGATTGATTCGACGTACATAATAATTTCAAGACTTACCGCCTGGGACGCGAAATGTTTCGTTTGGCTTGGCGAAACGCTCGTTTCGTTTTTCCTCCTGCTGGGGCTTCTTCATTGCAGGAAACGAAACGGACCTGGGGCTCACCGCGCTCGGACCTCGTTGTTGCCACGGGGAGGCCGAAGGGCTGACGCCGCGATCGCGATGACGACCGGGGTTCGACGCAAGCGGTTTTGCTTTGATCGTCGCCACTCCGCTTTGGATCTCGAACGTTGCAATCTGAAAGTCGCGAAAAAGCGCACTCAAGCCAGTGAAATCATTGTCTCGCGTAACTTAGTACGCCAGCAGGCGTGTTATTGGGGCGCGCGTCAACGTCCTTCCGCCTCGCCCTCCGCCCAGTTGCGTCGCGTACCGGCGATATAGGCGTCCAAGCGCCTCTCTCTGATCGCAAGACGCGCGCCTGCCATGAGGTCCTGGTAATAGGCGAGATTGATTTCGGTCAGGCCCATCATCGCGAGGATCTCGCCTGATTTCGTGAGATGGCGCCAATACGCGCGGGAATAATCTCGCGCCATCGGCGACGACGACATCGGATCGATCGGCCGCGGATCGTCGGCGAAGCGCGCATTGCGTAGGTTGAGTTTGCCCCGGCGGGTGAACGCGAGCCCATGCCTTCCAGTGCGGGTCGGCATCACGCAGTCGCACATGTCGACGCCGCGCCTCATCGCCTGAAGCAGATCATCCGGAGTTCCCACGCCCATGAGGTAGCGGGGCCTATCCAAGGGCAGATGCGGGACGACGGTCTCGATCATTTCGAGCATCGCCGCCTGTGGCTCGCCGACCGCCAGCCCCCCAAGCGCGTACCCGTGAAAGCCCATCTCGACCAGCGCTTGGGCGCTGAGGACGCGAAGATCCTTTTCCGTTCCGCCCTGGACGATGCCGAACATCGCTCGGCCAGGCTGATCGCCGAAGGCGCTCTTCGATCGCTCCGCCCATCGGAGCGACAGCCGCATCGCGCGCTCGGCCTCATCGTGCGAGCACGGCAATCGCACGCACTCGTCGAGCTGCATCTGGATGTCCGAGCCCAAGAGCCGCTGGACTTCCATCGAGCGCTCGGGCGTGAGTTCGTGCCGCGATCCGTCGACATGTGACTGGAAGGTCACGCCGCGCTCGGTGAGCTTGCGCAGTTTCGCGAGGCTCATCACCTGAAAGCCGCCGGAATCAGTCAGGATCGGATGCGGCCAGTTCATGAATTTGTGGAGGCCGCCAAGAGCCGCGATCCGCTCGGCGCCCGGCGCCAGCATCAAATGATAGGTGTTGGAGAGCACGATGTCGTAGCCAAGGCCTCTGACGGCATTCGGGTGCATCGCCTTGACGGTCGCGGCCGTGCCGACCGGCATGAAGGCCGGCGTATGAATGACGCCGCGCGGGGTCGAGATTGCGCCGACACGCGCTTTGCCGTCGGTGCCGTGGACGGCGAAAGAGAAGTCGGAATTCACGGGCTCTCGTTGCTGGGGGCTGCTTGAGCTGCGCGCATTAACAGGCATGCGTCGCCGTAGGAGTAAAAACGATAGCCGCCTTGAATGGCGTGCGCGTAGGCCGCGTGCATGGTCTTGAGCCCGCTGAAGGCCGAAACAAGCATGAAGAGCGTTGATCGCGGCAAATGGAAGTTGGTCAGGAGCACATCGACAAAGCGAAACCGATAGCCGGGACTGATGAAAATGTTCGTGCGGCCCGAGAACGGCTGAAGCCGTCCGTTTTTGTCGGCGGCGCTTTCAAGGACGCGAGCGGAGGTGGTCCCGACGCAGACGATCCGGCCTCCGGCGTCCCGCACGGCGTTCAGCGCCTCGGCTGTCGCCGCATCGATTGACCCCCATTCCGAATGCATCTTGTGGTCGCGCGTATCCTCGACTCTGACCGGCGCGAAGGTGCCTGCCCCGACATGCAACGTGGCCCTATATAGCGGCACGCCTCGCGCCGCGAGGCGTGCGACGAGCGCCGGGGTGAAATGCAAGCCCGCCGTCGGCGCCGCGACCGCCCCGGGCTTGGCCGCGAACATCGTTTGATAGTCCGCGCTATCGCTTTGGGACAAGGCGCGCCGCGAGGCGATGTAGGGCGGCAGAGGAGGACTGCCTAAGCGCTCGATCGCCTCGTCCAGCGCCGCGCCCGCGAATTCAAAGCGCAGAAGAACCTCTCCCGCTTCGCCTTTCTCTTCTACCTCCGCATCGAGCGCGGCGAGCAGACACGCCATGCTTTCGCTCGTTTCGCCGAAACGGATGCGTTCGCCGACCTCAAGCCTTTTTGCCGGTCGAGCGAGCGCCCGCCAACGGCAATCGTCGACACGCTCGACCAGCGTCGCTTCAATCGAAGCGACGGCCTCGCCTCGAACACGTATTCCGTCGAGCCTCGCTGGGATGACCTGCGTGTCATTAACGACGAGCGCGTCGCCAGCGTTCAAGAAATCCGGCAAATCGCGTACGTGCGCATCCATGAGATCGCCGTCGGGCCCGACAACCAGCATTCGCGCGCTGTCCCGCGGATTCGCCGGAGCGAGCGCGATCTGCTCTGGCGGGAGGGCGAAGTCGAAGGCGTCGACCCGCATCGCGGTCACAGGCCTCCTGACGGCGCGGTCAAACTGTCGCGGCTTCGCTTCCGCGAGGGTCTCAGCTAAGCGTCGCCTTGATGATCTTGTCGGGATCGCGGACAGGCTCGCCGCGCTTGATCTTGTCGACGTTCTCCATGCCGGAGACCACCTTGCCCCAGACCGTATATTTGCGGTCGAGGAAGGACGCGTCAGCCGAAGCAGATGAAGAATTGCGAATTGGCCGAATCCGGGCTTGCGGCGCGCGCCATCGAGACCGTGCCGCGGACGTGCGGCTCGCCGTTGAATTCCGCCTTGAGGTCAGGATATTGCGATCCGCCAGTACCCGTTCCGCGCGGACAACCGGTTTGCGCCATGAACCCTTCGATCACGCGGTGAAAGACGATGCCGTCGTAGAATCCTTCCGACACCAAGCGTTTGATGTGCGCGACGTGGCCCGGCGCGAGCGACGGGTTCATCTCGATCACCACAGGGCCCTTGCTCGTCTCAAGGGTCAATGTATCGCCAGCGCTGCTCATGTCGCTATTCCCTTTATTGCTTCGCGCCAGAGGCCATGCGCAAGGTTACAATCTTGTCGGGATTGTCGACCGAGCCGTTGTTGCCCTCGGTTCCCGCCTTGAGCTTGTCGACTGCGTCCATCCCCGATGTGACCTCGCCGAAGGCCGTATACTTGCCATCGAGAAACCCGCCATCGCCGAACATGATGAAGAACTGCGAGTTTGCGGAGTTCGGATCGTCGGTGCGCGCCATCCCTAAGATGCCGCGCTTGAAATGAGTTTGATTAAACTCGGCCGGAACGTTCGGCAGCTTCGAGCCGCCCCCGCCAGTTCCAGTCGGATCGCCGGTCTGGGCCATGAAGCCCGGTATCACGCGATGAAATTTCAGGCCGTCATAGAACTTGTCCTTCACCAGCGCTTTGAACTGGGCCACCGTCTTCGGAGCCCAGTCCGGATGAAGCTCGATCGTGACCTTGCCGTGCTTCGTCGTGAGGATCGCTGTGTTGTCGGCGTCCTCGGCAGCCCAGGCGGTCGTAGTGGCAAGGAGGGGAAGCGCGAGCGCGAAGCGTCGGCTGCAAGCAAACATGAACGGATCCTTAAGAAGCGGCGCCGGCTCAGGGCGCGCGGCTTGATAGCAGGTTAAAGTGGCATTGCAACCGGCACCCTTTGGGCCTCTTTGATGGAAGACAAGGGCGCGAAACTTGGGGCTTTTGCAGTCCGCTCGTCTGATAGTATAGATCGTCGTTTCGCATTCAGGCCTCCGATCGGACTCCAAACGATATGTCCCGTGTCCCTCTCGCTCTGGTCGTATTCGGCGCGCTGATCGTCTCCGGGGCAACGGCCAATGCGGCCGGGCCGGTGACGCGTCAATGCGATTATAGGGGTGAAGGCAAGCTCGGCCCCCTGGTTGTGGCCTATGACGAATCCGCCCGCCTGGTGAAAGTGACCTCGGGCGACGGCCGCCTCTGGCTCTACCAGGATGGGGCGATAGGCCGGCTTGGCCCGGCCATAGCCGCTGCTGACGACCCAGGACCGGTCCAGCAATTCGTCATCGAGCGGGCGGGCCAAGTGGAGGTTGGTTTCCGCTGGCCGGACGACGGCACGACCGGGCATTTGGCCTACTTTGATGCGGCGGCGTTCAAGAATCCCGCGAAGCGCTGCGTCTGGCGCTCGCTTTGGGACTTCGCGATGGGCTGACGAGGCCTGCCAAAATCATCGCGTTCCCTAATCACATGCTCGCCGCATGCTGCGGCGTGGCCTCGCGATAATAGGTGTTGAGGATCGAGAGGCGCGGCTTTTCGACGGGGACCGTGATCGCCTCCCGCCCGTGCCAGCTCGATTTCAACAGCGAATAGGCCGGATGGATAACGACGAACGCGTAGCCTGAGTTCGGCAGGAAAGGCACGGTCTTGTCCCTGACGAGCCCATAGGACTTCCAGGCGAAGAGGCCCATCGGCGAAATCTTGTAAATGGCGGTGCCGAGCTCGCGCTGGGTCTCGTCCTGAGGCAGGTAGATCTGCATGGTCAAGACCTTCCGGCGGGTGTCGGGATGCGGCTTGATCGCGTAGCCGTTAAGGTCGGTATAAAGCACCGGGCGCGGGTGCATCGGAACGGGCCAGCCTTCGCCGCTTTTCTTCGAGCGGATGCGGAACCCTTCGTCCAGTTTCTCGCGGAGCGCGGAGGCGACTTCCTCCGACGACAGCACCCGCCGCACGATGCTCCAGAGTTTGCGGCCGTCCGCGGAGCCCGGGTCGCTTTGCTCGTCGTAAAGTGCGTATTCGCGCCGCGTTCCGTCCCCATTCAGGCCGGCAAAGCGGTCGACGTCGGGAAAGCGCTGCAACAGCCGGGCGTAGAAGTCGCTCGGGAAGAAGTCGCGAAAGCGAATCAGCGGGTAGGGCTTACGGAATGTCTCGGCGGCAAGGATCGAGTTGACCGCGGATTCGAGAACCCCACGGAACTCATCGTCTGCCGCGCCGTTTAGGGAAGCGCCAACCTTCTCGCTGGCCTCGGCCATACCCGTCATGTCTTGCCTCAATCGCGATCCCGATCGACCCACTGCATTATAACCCCGGCCGACGGAGTAACCTCAACCTTCCCGGAACTCAACTCGCGGGAGACCAGCTTGACAGAGGCGTCGGGGTCGTCGCAATCAGCCGCCGCGGTCGGGCGCCCGATATCCAACCGAAAGATGATCCTCTCCCAACCTCTGCGTCACCAGCTGGAATATCTCGGTTTCCGGGCCGTCCAGGCGGCCGCGACAGCCCTGCCGCTCGAGGCTGTATCGTGGAGCTCGGGACTGGCTTGGCGGCTTATCGCGCCTCGTCTCCACCGGCAGGAGCGGGCGCTCCGCAACATCGAGCTGGCTTATCCGCGAGCTTTCGGACGCCGAGCGCAAGCGCATCGCCGGGGCCATGTGGGAAAACCTCGGGCGCACCTTCGGCGAATCCTTTCACCTCAAGGAGATCATCGCCGAGAGGCGCATCCGCTTCGAACCCATGGAACAGCTTGAGGAGATCATCCGCGGCGGCCCATGCGTCGTTTGCGGACTGCATCTCGGCAATTGGGAGCTCGTCGCCTACGCCAGCAAGCTTATGGGGGCGCCATTCACTGGCGTCTATCAGCGGCTTAGCAATCCTTTGGTCGACGAGGAGACCCGGAAGCTCCGCGCTTTCCTCTATGGCGGAGGTCTTCTGCCGAAGACTCCGGTGACCGCGCGCTCGCTCATGAAGGCGGCGAAAAGCGGAGGCTATCCCGCGTTTCTCGCCGACCTGCGCGATGACAACGGCGGGGCTGTGCCCTTCTTTGGCGTCCCGGCGCTCGCGACCGTCTTCCCCGCCCTTCTCGCCCGCAAGTCCGGGCTCCCGCTTTATGCCGGCGCCGCCTTCCGCGAGCCGAAGGTGCGCTTCGTGATCCGAGGCGCGCGGGTGGAGGTGCCGCATACCGACGATCACGCCGCCGACGCGGTCGCGGGGACGGCCGCGCTCCACGCCCAGTTCGAGGCCTTCATCCGGCAGGCGCCCGAACAATGGATGTGGGCTCACCGGAAGTGGGTCTAGCGGTTCTGGCGCGCGTCACGTTCGCTCAGGAGGCTTCGGCCCGTCCACATAAACGTACATAAACGAGCATAAACGTTAGCTAAACGAGCATAAACGCTAGTAAAATTGCTAGCGTTTACTAGCGTTTATTTTTTGGAATCGGGACTTTTCAATGGGTTACGGCCGATTCAAATCAAGGAAATCCGCCGCCGCCTCGGTTCCTGCGCCGATCGCCCCATCGCTCTTCTCACTGCTCCGGTGTTGCACGGACTACTCATTTCGATTGAAACGAAATCATAGCACAGATTTCTGCCCATCACAATCAAATGCGCCGAAAATTTCGAGTTGGCGGCTGCCGGCCTGACTGCCGTTCTCGTCCGCAAGCATGGGCGCCGGCTCCGCGCCAAAGCGTGACGTGATTGGCGCCTGCCATAAAGTCTATCGCCTTCCGCCTGTCGCGGGACCCGGGATGCGAGGAGGTGAGTCACCTCCGGTCGCGCCGTGCTAAACCGCCAATGACTGCTCGCGCGCCGTCCAGACGGAACTATTAAGGACAGCGATTTCAATTTCGTCGAGACTAAGGCGTCGACGCCCGGCGCGGGCGAGGGTTCGGCTGACGGCTAGGCTGAGGCGATCGAGAGCCGTCGTTCGGCAGGCCGCAGGTCGCGAAGTAGTAGGTAATTCTACTTATTGCCGTTCCAGCGACATCGTGCCCTAGATACCTGACAAACTATCAAGCGGCGTGGCCTGTTTCAAGGCTTTAGGCGGTCTGGAACGCAGAAGTCAGAAAATTTGAAAGCAATTTCTTCAGCAGCTCTGAAAAATTTATACGAAAATATTCTAGCTAAGTAACTGACTCATACCGTATTGTATTTAGAAAATACATCGATAATATTGTGGGAGAGTATATGTGTCGATCTGAAAGTTTTATTTCTTATATATCGAGATTGGAACGCAGAAACGTATATGCGATAATCGTTGTCTGCTTCATATTACTTCCGTTGCACTTCGTCATTCTTCAACCTGGGTCGGCCTTTGCGCAACCGTGCGGCGGCGACGGCGCACGCGCATGCTGCCTGGGGGAGGCAAATTTCGGCGCTTGCCGTGCCGGACTTGCTGAGATCCCTAACGCCAACTCAGGTCTATGCGGTGGTTTCAATCCACTTGGGGTTCAGTCGAGCGGGGTCTGCATGGCGATAACGCCTTGCGGGGGTGATGGAGAGCGCGCCTGCTGTTGGGGGGAAGCAACGTTTGGGGCCTGCAAGGCGGGTTTTGCTGAGGCGCCTCAACCCAACAGTGGTCAATGCGGAAAATCTTTGCCTGGGGTTCAGTCGAGTGGGGTTTGCATGGCGATAGCGCCTTGTGGGGGTGATGGAGAGCGCGCCTGCTGTTGGGGAGAAGCAACATTTGGGGCCTGCAAGGCGGGTTTTGCTGAGGCGCCTCAACCCAACAGTGGTCAATGCGGAAAGTCTTTGCCTGGGGTTCAGTCGAGTGGGGTCTGCATGGCGATAGCGCCTTGTGGGGGTGACGGAGAGCGCGCCTGCTGTTTGGGAGAAGCGACGTTTGGGGCCTGCAAGGCGGGTTTTGCTGAGGCCCCTCAACTCAACAGTGGTCAATGCGGAAAGTCTTTGCCGGGGGTTCAGTCGAGCGGGGTCTGCATGGCGATAACGCCTTGCGGCGGTGATAGCCAGCGCGCCTGTTGTACGAGCGAATTTGCGTTTGGGGCCTGCAAGGCGGGTCTTAAAGAGATCCCAAGCCCGAACAGTGGTCAGTGTGGGAAGTCGCTTCCGGGTATACAATCCAGTGGGAACTGTCTACGAGTTCCGATAACGGTGCTTCTGTGTACTTTTAGTGATAGTCCCTCACCAACAAAAGAAGTTGATTATTTCCGCGAAATATTCCTTGCCGGAAGAAAAGGTTCACTGGCAGATTATTGGAGTAGTGTTTCGTACGGAGCGTTGGACTTATCCAATGCCGAAGTACACGGGTGGTATAGAGAAATACTCTCTATAGACGAGGCTAAAGCGAAAGCTGGCGGCCCCAACCCGAAACGACCAGAGCTCGTCACAGATTGCGTCGAAGCGGCACGGGAGGATAAACTGGCCCCTTTCAATGTGTCAGAGGGGAGCGTAGTCCTGGTAATTACTTCGCCGGCAGTTGATGGGTATGGTAGCCCCGATGGTGTTCTCGCCGGCGAACTCGCTAACGTAAGCGGGCTGTCTCATGAATTGGGACATGGCATAGGCCTAGATCACTCATACTCTGACGATCCAAATTATCAGAACGTGGCTTGGTCGGGGATTGGAGAGTACGATGATCCATGGGATTTGATGAGTTATGCTAATGTCTATTACCGCCCCGGTTCAAAATTCGGCTCCGGAGGCCCGGGCCTCAACGCGTTCCATGTCGACCGCATGGGCTGGATACCACCGGACCGAGTTCTGACCATCGAGAAGGGCGCTAACAAGGTAGAAGTAACGCTTGCAGCCCTTAATCATATAGAAACCACAGGGATTCTCCTTGTGCGAGTGCCATTCGATTCCCAAGATCCTAACCATTATTTGACTGTGGAATTTCGTAAACCTGATGGCTGGGACGCTGGTATTCCAGCTGACCAAGTGCTACTCCATGAAATAAAACCTAACTCCGCGGGGCTATATGTCTCATATTTGCTGCGCGAGCAAATGACGCGCGATCCAGTCACATCATTTAATCGCGAGGGAGTTTCCATAAGAGTAGTACAACGCCCAAATTCCCTAAACCAAAATCAAGCCATGGTTGTCATCTCAAGGCAATAAAAATTTAATTACCTCGGCGTCTCTAGGATCAATTCAAGCAACTCGTAGGATTAGCGCCGTCTACACGGACCGGCAGAAACGTCTGAAATCCCGCCGATTTTAAGCGAGTGGCAATGTGCGCTTCGTCGGAAGCGCGACTACACAGTGCGATTAGGAATGGCCGCTTCACGTCGATTTTTATTCACGACACCCCTGGTTATGTAGGTCTATAACAAGGTCAAATCCCGTCATCTTGGGGTGCGGCGCGAGGAAAGAGCCCGGGCCCGGACACATCATGTGATATGAACGTCCCTCCATTTGTCATGGGAGGATAAGCCATGAAGAACCGCCAGTGGTTGCTCGCGCGCCGTCCAGACGGAGCGATTAAGGACAGCGACTTCAATTTCGTCGAGACCGAGACGTCGGCGCCCGGCGCGGGCGAGGTGCTGGTGCGCAACCTCATGCTCTCCTGCGACCCGACGCAGCGCGGCTGGATCGCCTTCGACACATATCTGCCGGCGGTCAAGATCGGCGAGGTTGTCCGCTCGATCGGCGCGGGTCGGATCGAGGCGTCTAACAATCCCGACTTCGCGGTCGGCGACATCGTGTCCGGCCTTGTCGGCTGGCAGGATTATGTGGTGCTGAACCCGAAGGGTCAGCTCAACAAGCTGCCGCTGGGAGCACCGCTGGAATTGGCGATGAGCGTGCTCGGCCTGACGGGAATCACCGCCTATTTCGGCTTGCTTGAGGTGGGCCGGCCGGTCTCAGGAGAAACAATTGTCGTCTCGGGCGCCGCCGGTGCGACGGGCTCGGTCGTCGGGCAGATCGCCAAGGTCAAAGGCTGCCGCGCCATAGGGATCGCCGGCGGGGCCGAGAAATGCCGCTGGCTGACAAATGAGGCGGGCTTCGACGCGGCGATCGACTACAAGGCGGAGAACGTTCCGGCGCGGCTCAAGGAAGTCTGTCCCAAGGGCATCGACATTTTCTTTGACAACGTCGGCGGCGACATTCTCGATGCGGCGCTGGCGAGGCTCGCGATGCGGGGCCGCGTGGTGCTTTGCGGCGGGATCGCAAACTACAACGCGACCGAACCACCGCCGGGACCGAAGAACTACCTCAACCTGGTCGTCCAGCGCGGACGGATGGAGGGCTTCATCATCCTCGATTATATGCCGCGCGCGAGTGAAGCGATCGGCGCGCTCGCCGGCTGGGTGCAATCGGGAAAGATCAAGAACAAAGTCGACGTGCAGCAAGGGCTCGAGAACGCGCCGGCGACGCTGCGGCGACTCTTCGAAGGCCGCAACGAAGGCAAGCAGCTTTTGCGCGTGGCTGCCTGAGGGGAGCTCTAGCATCCCGTGGATCGCGAGCCCCATGTCAGAGTGGCCGATAACGCCATAGTTCGATTGGCCTTGCAAGCTGCAACCGCCGGCAAAAGGCAGGCTGTCGATTAGGCCAATCGCACTTGACAATGCCGGTTATTGGGCGCGCAGTCATCCATGAGATTTTTGAACGACATTTCCTTCCCGTCTCTTCCATTCACTTCATTCCGCATTCGCCGCGAACAGCGTCCGGTTATCGTGACCGAGCAATACGCGGACGCAGTCGAGCTAGTCTACCAAGCCTTCCGTCGGCTCGACTTCGATCAGCGGCAGCGACTCCGAGGCAGAATTGCAGGGACGCCGCGGTAGGCTTGCGACTGCCATCGCGCCGATCCGAGCAATGGGCCAACGGCGCGTTTTAGAGCGCCAATTGTCCGGCGAGCGGCGAGGCTACCCGGCGCGCTCCGTTGGGCCAAGATCTGTCGACGATCTGGCATGTGAAGGCGCGCCATTAGGCGCCAACCTCACTTCATAACCCTCGAAGCTCAGAGGCATTCGCAGCGTCAGCGCGGGGCTTCGTCGCGTGGGAGCGGTTTTCGCGATCTTGGGCGTTTTCCAGGGCAGGCGTGGCGCCTGCAACCTCGCTTGGATCCGCTGAGGAATTGGGGGGCGGCTGCAACACCGAGCTAGGGTTTTGAGAGACGTCGGGGAAATCGGGCGGAAGGGCCGGCGGCCGCACTGGAGGCGGTTCCGGTTGCGAAATATCCTTATTAGATTCTGACATGGCTCAACTCACGGCTGCGAGATGACTTCTTTGTTCGCTTAAGGTCTCTACGGGAAGAGCTAGGAGTTGGCCCGAACGTTATACTATAACTAGATCTTACGGCCTCATGCGAATCTGCTCGCCGAAGTTTACGATGAGAATGACAACCAATAGAATGGGCGAAAAGCCGAGAAAAACGTCAAACAAATTTAATAGAGGAGAAATGTTCGCGCCAGTCATTGGGCATCCTCCAGGCACAAAATATACGGCGCCTACAGCTACAATCGCCAAGTTCGGATAAGGTTCCGCCACGCCATTCGATAGAGGCGGCGCCCGTCATCGCTTAACTCACTAAAAACAACAAAAGCACTCGCTGCGAACACTATTGAAGCAGCAAGTGATGAACCGGAATTACCCCGGCCCAAACGGAGACTCAGATGCCCAGCGAATCACACCTAAGGGCGGCCGAGCACCACGAAAGCGCGGCCAAATCGCATCGCGCCGCCGCAGATCATCACAGCAGGGACGACCACCAGAAGGCTTACGAGCATGCAACTGAGGCTCATAAGCAATCGAAGACCGCCAACGCAGCCACCAATGAGGCTCGCGCGAAGGGCTCATCCAAGAAATAGCAGTTCGGAGGTCCGGGAGCGCCTGGCCTCAAGAGAGCCGCCGTCGCCGTAAGGAGTTTTTCATGTCGGAACGCTTAGTGGACGTGGAGACGCAGCACTCCAAGGTTTTGCACACGTTTCCTGTCACGATCAGTGGCCTCCCTGTGGAAGAGGCGGCGTTCAAAGAGAAGGCTCTCGAAGCGGCGGCCAACGCCAAATTAGTGCCGAACGAAGACCTAAGCGGTTTGAGCGCCAAGATGCACATCAGCCGCGGCGGCCAACTCAGTCCATACGGAGACCCTCATGGCGTGCTGGCGGAGACCAAAGCGGGTCTAGACCAGGTCGTCCGTGAACGCGCCTATTTGCTGTGGGAGCATGCGGGTCGGCCCAGTGGACGCGCCGACGACTTTTGGCATGAAGCGCAGGGTCAGCGGTTCCGGGAACGCGCCTACGCTCTGTGGGAAAGGGAGGGCTATCCAGAAGGAAAGGCGGACGAGCATTGGTCGCGAACCCGCGCCTTTGAGGAGAGCTAATCTCGGAAAGTATCGAGGCGCTCGCGGATTGCGGGCTCGCAATGCGTCCGTCCAGCCCTGCGCGGCGGCATGGTCAGGGCGCTTTACGCTCCCAAACCAAAGTAGCGACCGTTCGCTTGCCGATCAGAATGCCGCTTTGCTGCTCGGGAGTTCGAATGCTCAATTTGTCGCCGTTGAGTTCAAAATAGCGGACTTGCTCCGTGCCTTTGTAAAACTCGTTCCAGGCGCCGCATGTCGTTGGGTTTACGATTCGTAAACGACGTCTGCCTGATCCGGTCAAGAGTTTGTGACCCCCTCGCGGCGAACAGCGAACGTGGAACATCTTCGGTCGTCCCACGGTTTGAAACTCAGCGCATATGAGCGCTGCAAACGTGGAGTGGGTGGGAGAGTTTCATGGTTCGGGCACCTCGTGTTGTCTTGCGTAGCGTTCTAGCGGCTGGCGTCGTGGTTTTCGCGTCCTATGGGTCCGCGACCTTCGCGGCGGCTCAGCAGGTCGCGGCGAGCACAGAGGACAACGCGAACGCGGAGGGGCAAGCCATCGCGGAGCCCTCGGTTGACGATGACCAGTCGAATGAGGCCTACGCCCGACAGGTCGTGCCGTTCCACACGAGCGAACGGCCCGGCACAATCATTGTCGATACGGGCGAGCGTTATCTCTATCTGGTGCAGCCAAACGATATGGCTATTCGATACGGCATCGGAGTCGGCCGGATCGGTTTTCAATGGTCGGGCGTTGAGCGCGTGTCAGAGAAACAGGAGTGGCCGGACTGGCGCGTGCCGCCGGAAATGATTGGACGGCAGCCCTATTTGCCTCGATTCATGGCGGGCGGTCCCGGAAATCCTCTCGGCGCGCGAGCGCTCTATCTCGGCCACACCGAATTTCGAATTCACGGGACGAATCAGCCGGAGACGATCGGACATGCCGTTTCATCTGGATGCATTCGCCTCGACAACGCCGACGTGATCGATCTCTATAATCGCGTCCAAATTGGCGCGAAGGTCGTGGTCAAGCAGACGGCCGGCGCGAAAGTCGCGGTCGAGCAGCCGGCGCACAGGCCGGACGCGCTCGGACGCCTTATCCGCCTGCGCGAGAGGAACGCCGGGGGGCTCGCCTCCGCGGCTCCGCCGCCTCGCTCTTGAGTTCGATCCAGACCGGCGCGTGGTCGCTTGCCTTCTCCCAACCGCGCACGTCGCGATCGACGCCGGCCGCCTTGAGGCGTGCGGCGAGGGCCGGGCTGAGCAACAGATGGTCGATGCGCAAGCCGGCGTCGCGGGCGTAGGCGTTGCGGAAATAGTCCCAGAACGTGTAGATTCGCTCGCCGGGATGGAGGGTCCGCAACGCGTCGGTCCAGCCCTGCGCGGCGAGGCGGCGGAAGGCGTCGCGGACTTCGACGCGAAACAAAGCGTCATTGACCCATCGTTCGGACTTGTAGACATCGAGCTCGGTCGGCATCACGTTATAATCGCCGACGAGAACGACCGGCGCGCCGGTCGCGAGAAGCTCGGCGGCATGGGCGATGAGCCGCTCGAACCAGCGGAGTTTGAAGCCGAATTTCTCGCTTTTCACCGGATTGCCGTTCGGGACGTACAGGCAGCCGATGAGGAGGCCGTCGACGGCGGCCTCGATGTAACGGCTGTGCAGGTCGTCATCGTCGCCAGGGAGAGCGCGGCGGGTCTCGATCAGCGCCTTGCCGCGCGTGAGAATGGCGACGCCGTTCCAGCTTTTCTGTCCCTGCCAGATCGCTTCGTAGCCAGCCGCGCGTACAGCGCTTAGCGGGAAGGTCTCCGACTTGAGCTCTTGCAGGCAGACGATGTCGGGCGACGTCTCCTCGAGCCAGCGTAGAAGAACGGGCAGCCGGCCATTGACGCCATTGACGTTGAAGGTGGCGATCCTCACAGGCTCTTTGGGCCGAAACTATGCGGTCGGTTCTTTTGCGCGGAGGAAAATACGCAACGTTTGAGCTTGGGCTTGCGGCGCCAATGAGCAAAGCCGAACGCCGCAAAGCCCAGCGCCATCAGGCTCCACGTCGACGCCTCCGGGACGGCCAGAATCGGCGGCGGCTCGATCGGAGGAGGGGGGTCCGTGACACCGAAGATGCCCTGATCAAATGTCAACACCGGCTGATTGACGGTTCTAAAGAGTCCAAGCCGCGTGTTCAAAATGAAAGAGCCGCCGGAAGGGGCGTTGCAGCCGTCCAAGTCGGTATTGATGCAGACAAGGGCGTCTCTGCCTCGGTTCGGAACGGCTGCGAGCGCGAGCGTGTTCGACGTCGGGTCGAAGGAGAAGAAGAAGGGCGCCAAAGATCCATTGATAAGCGAGGTGGTTCCCCCCGACACCAGTTGGAACTGGAAGGTCAGGGTCGAGACGCTGGTGACCAAACCGTCAGGATCGACTTCCCCAGTAAAATTGCCGGTAAGAGTGCCTTCACTCGATCCGCTGATATAGCCGCTCTGCGAGAAATCGTACTGTAGGAGCGTGAAGGCCGAAGCCTTCTCGCCGATCGTCGAAAGCGCGAAAAGAACAGCGCCCAGGCCGACCGCGCGAAGCAAGCGAAGCCGCCGATGCTGTCTCCCACAAATTTTCATGTCCACCTCGATCATTCGTCTCAAGGCCTCGAAAGCGGCCAACCTCGCCCTGCGTAGGCCCAAAGCCGAAGCAGCCTTAAGGCAAGCGGCATGATGCAGCCGCGGCTGCTATTTCACTTCACCTAGTCGAGTTTTATCGTTCTCGCATATGAGCCGCCGTCCCGACTTCCAACGCTAGGCGTGGCGTTTCGTACGTTCATGAGCCAGGGAAGCCTGCACCGACAACAACTCGCATTGGGTTCGCCGGAAGTACAAGCGCCCATCACGATCAAGCAGCGGCAGCCGTTCAGAACCCGGACTTCGATCGACAACGGGCTGCCGCGTCACGGCGATTTTCATCGACATGACAACATTATCTATCCGTTTGCTAACGTAGAGCTCGACCAGATGGCGCAGCATTTTGGGTTGGACATAGATTTCGAGGCGCGGCGCCTCGACGTCCACATCGTTCCATATCATCTTCGCCGACCGATTGAGCTCGGCCGGCTCGAAATACTCGTCCGTTTGGATGAATGCGGCGACGTCGACCTCGAAGCGATTGAAGGTCGTGTCGCTATTCCCGACGGTGAGGGCGTTCTCGACCGTGCCCACGCCATTCAAGATGGAATATTGCAGGGCTGACGGTGGCAAGCGGCCGATCTGATCGTTCGAGATCATCCGCTGCTGGCGCATGATGTCGCCGAAGGTGACGTCGATGTCCAGCCAGTACAGTCTGGAGCGCGAATCCAAGCGTTCGCGAGGCGAAGTGCGGACAGTCCCCGTTGTCATGTTCGAATGTAGCTGTTAGCCCCGCCGAGGGAGAGAATGACCTAACATAGTATCTGAGTCCGGACTCCCCTACCAACTTATGGAGTTCTCCAAAAAAATATTCTCTCGAAATCATTTCGCGGCCGGTCTCGGTCCTCGTTGGAAATGGCGTGCCGGCGCCGATATCCTCGTTCAGTCGTCACGGGCCTTGAGGAGCCAGATGTTCACCGGGATTATCAGCGACGTCGGGCAAATCATTGATCTTACGCCGTCCGGCGACCTGAGGCGCCTGCGGATCGCCAGCGCCTTTGACGCCGGGACGATTTCGCTTGGCGCATCGATCGCCAATTCCGGCGCCTGCCTCACGGTAGTTGCCGTCGAGCCGCGTAGCGTAGGGGCGGCGATCTCGTTCGATGTCGGCGCTGAGACGCTAGCGGTGACAACACTCAGCCGATGGCGGGAAGGGAGTCGCGTCAACCTCGAGCGGTCGCTCAGAGTGGGCGACGAGCTCGGCGGCCACATGGTGAGCGGCCACGTCGACGGGGTCGCCGAGATCCTGTCCCGGCGGGACTTCGACGGCATGGCGCATTTCCGCTTTCGCGCGCCGACGGACCTGGCGAAATTCATCGCGATGAAGGGGTCGGTCGCGCTCGACGGGACATCGCTCACGGTGAACGCGGTGGACGGCGACACGTTCGAGGTGCTCTTGATCCCGCACACGCTGGAGGTGACGACCTGGGGAGAACGGCGGGCAGGCGACCGGGTCAATATCGAAGTCGACCAGATGGCCCGCTACGCCGCACGGCTCATGGAGGCGGGGCGGGACACAAAGAACCCTCGGGCGGCCCAGCTAAGTCAGCGGGTGATCTCTAAGGCAGTCCACAGAAATCGTTGAAACGGAACATATCGACCGATACCATTACGTTTGCTTGTCCCCTCGCCCCCGCATGCGCTGGCCGACCTTCCACGCCTAGGTGAACTGTGTTTCCTGGGCGCCCGGAATTCGAATTGGGGAAACGCTCGCGGGTGAAGCTTCAATCCTTCAGGCGTTGAGCCTTGGCGGTGGCGGCTTAAATTGCGCCTCCATCGGATTGCGGGCGAATTGCTCGTTGATTTGGTTCGAGCGAGTTTGGGGCTGGACCAGAAGCGTGTGGCCGCGCAATTCCTCTATTCGATCGACGTCCATCGTGTATGCGCGAAAGGAGTTGACTCCAAGACGAACAAAGACAATGGCCGACCGTCGCACGAATTCCGAGGTTAATTCACCACCGGAGATGATGGCGTCGAAGACGGCCGCAATGTCTGCGTTCGAGACGAATGCGCCCCAATTTTCGCCCGAAGCATCCATGTCATCGTCGGCATTTGCCTCGCCCTCGACAAATCTTAGACGCCGC
Source organism: uncultured Alphaproteobacteria bacterium (assembly GCA_963836695.1). GTDB lineage: Bacteria > Pseudomonadota > Alphaproteobacteria > Rhizobiales > Beijerinckiaceae > Roseiarcus. Next base: position 136,746 of record CAWIKX010000014.1, on the reverse strand, counting down.
TGTTCGTAAGCCATCACGCTGCGCAAGAGTTCCCGCGACCACTCGCATGAAATCCGGCGCTGGGAAGCCCATTCTTGCAGAAATGGTTTCACCACGGACCATAGGGCTAGCATGCTTGACGAATTCGCCTCGATTTCGTCTCGCGTGACGCCGCCGCGCCGCGTGAGCACGTCGTAAAAATTCTCAAGGAGATTCGGCCCCAGTAGGCGTCCGAGCACCGCGATCGTCAACGGAGCCGCAGCCACTGCTTGAGTGAAAAACAATTCCGCCTGCGCCAGTTGCGCAAACGTTCCGGCTTGGCTGATAGGCGCGAAATAGCCGGCGAAAAACTCCCGATCGCCCTCAATGATTGTGGTGTCTTGCGGGGGCACCACCAGGAAAGGATATTCGATGCGGAGAGAGTCGATATCGAACTCCGCGGGCAAATTCTTGCGCGACAGCGGCGAGGGGGGCCACGTCCGCAACCGATGGAATTGCAGCAGGCCGGCCCCCATAATCTTCAATTCCGCGCCCATGGCGATTGTCGCGGACAGCTCTTCAGGGGACTCATCAGGAAATCCCATCACGAACGAACAGGTCGAAGCGATTCCTAGATCGGACAGCGCGCGGATCGTCGAAATCGTCTCTTCGCGCTTCAATCCCTTGCGCATCTCCTTTTGTAACCGGGCCGAGGCGGATTCGGTGCCAAAGAACATCGCCCAGCAACCCGCGGTTTTCATCTTCGGCAAGATTCCATGCAGGTCTATGTCGGTGCGGTGATTAGCCATCCACTCGACGGGCAGGCGTGATTTGATCATCGCTTCGCTGAAGGCATTGATGAACCGTTTGTCGGCGGTCAGAAGATCATGCACAAGCATAAAACCGTTGTAGCCATAGTTCTCAAAGAGGAAACGCATTTCCTCTATTATGCTTTCAATCGACTTCACTCGATATTTGCGTTCCCAAAATGGAGCAGTCGCGCAGAACGTGCAGGCAAAAGGGCATCCGCGGCCGGCTTCGATGTAGATGGTCCTGCGCTGCGAATCCGCGGGAACCGTGTCGGCGTAACGTTTCAAGTCGATGACGTCACCCAGTTCGGACCAGACTGGGGGCAAAGCGGACAGGTCGATCAAGGCTTTCGACGGGTTACCTAACACCGTTCCGTCGACCCTGTAGTGTAGCCTGGGAATTTCCGCGACAGTAACGCCATGCTCAAGCGCCTCGAGCAACGCCGAAAAAGCCTCCTCGCCTTCGCCTTCGACGGCATAGTCCAGTTCGGGCAGCCGTTGCAGCGCTTGCAGGCCCAGCGCGCCGAAATGCGATCCGCCGGCGATGGTGACTATGGAAGGGTCGAAAGCCTTGACTGCCATGATAATACGCTCGGCCTGGAGGCTATTGCTGTACATCGACGTGATGCCGACCGCTTCAGGCGCAAAGTCGTGCAGGGCGTACTCAAATCTCTGCAGGTAAAGCCCCGCGCCATTCGGGAGCCCCTTGATCTCCAAATCAAGATCCAGGATCCTCACAAGATGGCCGCGCCGCTTTAATCCCGCCGCCAAGGTGCACAGGCCGAGAGGTGGCGTGACCTCCCGGTTTGCGCTCAGAGGCGGATGGACAAGAAGCAGCCTCATCGGAATCCCCGGGACCAAAGGTTCTGGCGTCAACGACGAATGTAGTCCGACCTCGCAGCCCGCAATCGGCGCTGCGCAACGAAATCATTGCCTTGTCGCGGTTGAGCCGATGCAGGCTATTGAATGACCACCGCCGCCGTTCGGACCCTCGAGACGAGCCAACAGCTCGTTGGGCCCTGGGCCAGCCCCAGCCAACCTCGCCGGACGTAGACTTCGAACTCTTAAAGCCGGCAACCGGCCTGATTGTGGCCGGCCCAACCCTAACCGCTACCGCGCAGATTGATCAATTTGCAGCAGTTTGTCGATTGCGCGAGGATCAAAGTAAATTGCGTTGATCGGCGGCCGAATCCGCAGGAAGCCGAGATCATTTATCGGCTTGAGGAAGTCGCTGATCGCGCCTCGGTAGACAGTGTCCAGCCGCGCGCCTTGTTTCACAAATACTTGGACGCTCGTTGAACCACCCTGCGAGGCTCCCTTTAGCACACCCATCACGTCACTTGGCTGAATGGCGATATAATGATCAGCGGCGCCGCGTTCCAAGTGGACGTGAAGCGCCTCCTTCGTTTGCCCTTTTGGATCCAAACCCTTGGCGATGCTGTCAGGCAAATAACCCACGACAGAATTTATCATATCCATGGTGCTCTCCTCTGGAGCTAGGGTTTAAGACTTCAACTTGGCTCCAATGTCTACGTTCGGTATCTTGGCAAGCAAGCAAGTGATCAAGCTTGAGCTTTAACTATTTGAGTCAATCAAGCAATGGGTAGAAATACCCACGAGAAAAATGCTATCCTCAAAGGCAGACGGCGTCAATCTGTAACTCGACTACGCGGGGCCAATGGCCCATTTATTCATTGAGGCGGTCGCGCAAGCGGCCGGACGAGAATTGATTGCAGAAAATCAGAGGTCAGGCTGGCGTGGCGGTTGCCGGGAGTGTTAAAGTCTAGTCAGCGGTATGGGCGACAATAGAGGCGTTCCTTAGCCTTTCTCGTTGGCGCCTTGGTGGAGCGAATGCTCAGAAAGCGGAGCGGAGCCTTCGTCGCCGTTTGGGCAAGCCTTCTGTTGGCGGGGCCGGCGTCGGCGAGGGTGACCTACGCGTTCACGAGCGACGGCGGAGATTTCACCTACCTCTCTCCCTCTTTTTCCAAGGTGGAAATATCCCTGGTCCGGGTGGCGTGGTTGTCAGCCACTCCGCGAACTTAGACCGTGTCACCTTCGGAAGCTCCGATATCTTGCTTGTGAGCCCAGGCTGCCTATTCCTCAATACGTGTTTCGACGCCACCTTTCTTGAAGACGGAATTTTCCAGAAGACCGGCACGTTCTTCGCCTCCGATGGCGACGCGAAAATCGTGATCGCCGATAGCTCCGTCGGCGCCGCGGTTCCAGAGCCTTCGACGTGGGCAGTTGCGATATGAATAATTGGCGGCGAAATCGCCGGGGCCAAGAAAACCCAAATGGAACGATCCGACCCCCTGTAGCGGCCCCTCGCCGAGTATGAAGGAGAAGCTCCTTTAGCTCTCGCGCCCGCATATAGGCGCGTTCGCTGGTCCTCGGCGAGTCGATCTCCTAGCCTTGTTCAGCGCCGTACACGACCACGCCGATCGAACCCATGTGACCGACCCCCACATGGCCGCGTTCGATTCTTCGCAGCGTCGCCATGTTTGGCTTTAGAGGCTTCGCCGGCGCTGGTCTGCGTCACATCGAAGGCGACAAATTCGCCGGCGCGCAGCGGGGTCTTCAGTTGGCCTTCAAGGATCATCTGCACCCGGCGATGAGCCCCGATGGTGACGGGCGCTTCCGCTCGCGTGTCGTCTTGTTCCTTTCGGCGAACGAGAAGCGGGCGAACCGATAGGGAGACTCCTTCCGCGTTTCGCGGCGTCGCCCGCATCTCCCGCGCCAGCGTTTCCATCGCACGTCCGCTGACTGGAGCGGCTCGAACAAGAAACGGCAGCGCATGCGCAGTCGGGTTCGCGGATGAGAAATTGAGATGAAATTTGCCGCCCGAGGTCGCAACAACCGCATGCAGGTTGTGCTGCGCCCAGTGGCGATCGCCGGTCGGATCGGCCGGCCAAACCGGAATGCCGTCGCTCGTGTTTGGGTCGATTGGCAAAATCGAATAGCCCGCGGTCACCCGAACCACCACGCAAACATGAGGGCCGGAATCGGCGGGAGTCGTGAACGTCATGTTCTGCACCAGAGGCGGCTCCTTGGCCTGAGAATCGCGCTCCAGCGTCGCGACCGCCTGCGCCATTGGCGGCTTTTGGGTCAGCAGGCCAAAATCGGTGGTTGGGGCGGACCACCAGAGATCCAGATTCAGCAGATCGAGGCCGTACCCCCTGCCGTAGTTGCGAACCGTCACCGCGACGGTCGTGGGGACGCCGGGGGTGAAGACCCCAGGAGCCCCGCCCAGAACCGCGATCGAGTTGCACAAATACGACAGGACGCCCGGCGAGACGGCTGATCCGGGAGTCGGGGCGGGCGGAAGCGGACGCTCGAAGGTTTTCCTGCCGAGATCGCCGGTCCAATAGGGAATCACAACCCATGGCTTTTCAGGGATCTGCTGGCCGCCGTCGTTTCCTTGGGGCATTTGAAGCGCCTCGTCTGATCGTTGATTGCCCCGGCTGCGCCTGGGCGGCAGGATGGGGTTGGTCAGAGTTGTGTGTAGGCGAGAATGTCAACGACAACGGGATCATCGCCTACCGAAGTGCGGTCGGCGACTTGCCAGCAGTCGGCATGATGGCCGCGATCGGCGTCGAGATCGTAGTTCACGCTGTCCTGCTCGCGGCGCGCGACTTGAAGCCATACGCGTACCGCCTCTGTCGGCGCCGACTGGAACGGCGCCGGGGACGTCGGCAAGTCGACGAACGTGAACGGCGTTGCGCCGACTGGGAATGGAGAGGCTGTCGTCACGGGATGTTCCAGGGTCCCCGAAGGGAAGGCCAAATAGCTCTCGTCCGCTGTGATTTCGTTTCGTAAAGGCCACGGCGACACGGGGCCGAGCGCAGTGAATTCAGAGAAGTTCACGAGCGTCTCGGGATAGACTAGGCCCTTTCTCGCCAGGACGACTCGGCCGTCCTGCATCAGTTGCCAGACCCGCATCTGGATGCTGAAAAGCTCCATGACGATCAGGGTTCCCCCGGACGAGGAGGCCATCGCGACGAGTTGAGCCGACGAGGCGGTTACATCTCCGTCGTCCGACCCGTCCCCGGTATTGACGTTCTCGAGATCGCCGAACGGATCGTATTTCTTGCCCTGTGCAAGGGCGACGATCCCGTCGATTAAAAAGTAAAGCGCGGTGACGACCAGCAAGCCAATCAGACAGCCGTTGGAGCTGGATTCGTCTTTGCCTTGGGGCGGGCTTGTTGGGCTGGGGTCCGGCCCAGAGGGTGGCTCTGAACCGTCAGGCCCCGCTCCGGCATCTGGCTGAGCCGCAATGTCGATGCTCCCGTCCGAACCGATCGAGGCCATGGTGGCCATGAGCTCCGGGGAAGGGGGAACCGGCAGGGGCGGCAGGACGAATGAAGCAAGCAGCGCGAGGTGCTTTTCGAGGCGATTGAACCCGCCTGAAAGGTCGGCATCGGGCATGCCCGGGAACGCCTCCTTCAGGGATTTTTGAATGAAGCTCTCGAGGTCCGGTCGCAAGCCGCCAGATTTGCCGGCGCCGTTGCGCCGGATGGCGGCCCGCAGGGTTTCCAGATCCGGCAAGGTTCGGTGCGCCCGTATCCAGGCGCCCACGACGTTGCGCGCGACTCTGTCACGCCGCGGATGCGACCGGCGCGGTCCGCCAACCACGTGGCCGAGATAGGCCGAGCCCGCGACGTTGCCGCCGTAGGATGCCAAGGCGCCGAGCGCGAATGTATTCGAGGGGGAATCTTTAGCATGCTTGAAAGCCGCTCGGACGAACGCCTCTGTGCGGCGTGCGAGGAATCGGTCGCCCCAGTCCCATTGCGAGATCGTCAAATCCTCCTGCCTGGGGTGAGGCTTCGGCACGTGTTTCCATTGGGTCACGTCGCTCCCGACCGCGTCCAGGCCCGCCTGGATGGTCGCCAACTGCGCGCGCAGGCTGACCAGGGTCGCCATCGCGGCGTTGAAACGCGCCGGCGCGTCCGGCGCCGTAGGATTCGCGAATATCGCCTCGACGTCCGTCCGGACGCTGCCAGCGACGTCGTAGACAGAGCGTCCTTGGATCCACAGATCGGACGCCTGACTGAGGATCTCGATCTCCGGCGCTGTGCTGGAGGCGTGCATGAGAAGGTGATCGACAAACGACCCGAGGAGCGCCGCTTCGGGGAACGCGGCTGCGTCGGCCAGCAATTGATCGCGCGCGCCCGCCAAGGCCGGATCTCCTACGCCCGCAAGCGCCGCGCGAACCTGGTCGAACACCGCAGCATGGGCGTAATAATCGATCATTGGCGTCTCCTCGGGCGCAGGCAATATCGGCAGTTCGGTATAGGCGCGGCTTATCGTAGCGGCTACGATCAGCCGAATGTACTTGTTTCTTGCTAGAATGTTCGGCGCTTCGAGCGAAAACCACCATAAGTTATTCTGGATGAAACAGGAAATGACAGGATATCTCGCCTCACCCAACGCAGCTATAGGGGTTATTACCTACGAACGTTTGGGGACAAAAACCGGATATTCTAATTACTCTTGGTGAGACGTCGTCGGCAGATCTATGTCTTCGCCGGTCGCGAAGGGCTTAGCTTTTAGCACTCCGCAGGCTTAGCGCAGTCTCACGAGCCGGCGTCGGACAAGCTCTAGACTAGGGCGCCGGCTACGGCGCAAGAATAAACTATGTCTTGATGTTCAACTCGGGGCGCGACTTACCGCGCCCGCACATAGGCGCGTTCGCCCGTCTTTGGACGATACCAGACTTCCACCGTCTCACCCGACGGCGGATCGAGGAAGCGCTCGCCAGTGAAGCGCCAATCCGGGCCGGGCAGAGCGTCGAGCGGGCGGCGCTTGTAGCCGCCCTTGCGGAAGAAGAACCAAATCAGAACGAGCGCGAGAAAGAAGCCCAGCGGGAAGAGAAACGGGATCATGCAACGGGTTCGACGACCGCCGCGGTGCCGTAGGCGACGATCTCGCTCATTGTGTTGCCGATCTCGGCGCTGTCGTAGCGCATCATCAGGATGGCGTTCGCGCCCATCGCGGTCGCATTCTCCACTAGCCGATCCAGAGCATGTCGGCGCGCCTCCTCGAGGAGCCGGGTATATTCGTGGATCTCCCCGCCGACGATCGTACGCAAACCCGCCATGATGTTGCCGCCGAGCCCGCGGCTGCGCACGACGACGCCGAAGCATTGTCCGAGTGTCTGCACGGTGCGATGGCCGGCGATATTTTCAGTGGTGGCGACGATCATTGTGCGAATCCCCGGAGCCATCCGATGAGGTTCGCACTCGAAGCCTAACCAACGGTTGCGCCACGAGCCGATAAGCGATGCAAGTGGGTCGCTTGTTGCCGATCTCTTGCGGGGCCCGCCGGGCCCCAGGCGCCAAGAAACTCCGAGAGAATCGTGGCGCACAGCCGAGACACCGGGGGATCCGTCCCGAATGCCGTTAGGTCCGCCTCGATCTTGGTCGTGCGGCGCGTGCGCGTTTTCGGTGGCGTGACGAAGCTTTACGAAATCGCCGATCCGACTTAGTTTTGTTGAACAGTGCGGTGCGGACTGTTGCAGCGGGGTCGATCGATGCGTGGGGCGGTTACTCTTTTCCTGATCGGGGTTGCGAGCTTGGGCCTTGCGGCGGGCTCGGCTTCGGCCCAATCGCTTTTCGGTCTTCCGCTGAGCTTGCCCGGTTCAGCGCCCCCGCCAAATCCACAGACCTTCCTGCCGCCGGACGCTGATCCGAACTATTCGACCCCGGGAGGGTTCGACAGCGACGTCGATATGAGCCGCACGACCCGTAAGGAAGTCGCCGATCCGACCCGCGAGCCGGCGGGCACGCTCACCATCAATACCCACGAACGGAAGCTCTATCTTTCGCTCGGCGATGGCCGGGCGCTGCAATATGGGATCGGGGTCGGGCGCCAGGGCTTCTCCTGGAAGGGCAAGGCCGAGATCGGCCGCAAGGCCTTCTGGCCCGGCTGGACGCCGCCGCCGGAAATGCTGGCGCGCCAGCCCGGCCTGCCTGTCCATATGGACGGCGGCATGGAGAATCCGCTCGGCGCTCGCGCGCTCTACCTGTTCGAGGACAACAAGGACACGCTCTTTCGCATCCATGGGACCAATGAGCCGAAGTCGATCGGCAAGGCCGTGTCGTCCGGATGCATCCGGATGCTCGACGCCGACGTGATCGACCTCTACGGGCGGGTCGCCAAGGGGACGCCGGTCGTCGTGCTGTAGGGCCACCAGCCCTCACCTGGGCCACAGCTCGTCCGGAAGGACGGGCGTCCTTCTGGACGCCCTATCGCGCCACCTCTCCCGATGGAGAGGGAGAGGCGGTTCAACTAGTCCGCTACAGTGAACACGGCGCAGGGCTCGGCGATGCCGCGAAGCGCATGCGTCCCGAGCGGGATGAGGGCCATGCTGGTTTCAGCGGCGAAAGCGCCCGAGATAAGGAGCGCGCGGTCGAGCGGGCGGCATAGGCCCTCGAGACGGCTGACCAGATTGACCGCGGGGCCGATGGCGGTGAAATCCAGCCGGTCGGCGGCGCCGATATTGCCCCACAACATCTCGCCTAAATGCAGCGCGACGCCAAAGGGCAGGGGCGGGAGGCTATCCCGCTCGCGCGTCTCGTCGAGAACCGCCATTCCGGCGCGCGCAGCCGCCACCGCCTTGAGCGCCGCGTCGCAGGCGTTGCGAGGCGAACCGCTTGAGACCGGAAAGATCGCCAACACGCCGTCGCCCATGAACTTGAGCACTTCGCCGCCGAAGGCGTGCACGGAGCCCGCGATCCGATCGAACCAGGCGTCGAGGGCGGAGATGACCGCGGACGGCGGAGCGCTTTCGGACAGGGCGGTGAAGCCGCGCAAGTCGGCGAACAGAAGCGCGGCTTCGATCGTCTCGCCGACGCCGCGCCGCAGCGGACCCGCCAGCACGCGCGCAGCACTGCGCCGGCCGAGATAGGCCTCGAGCGCCGCCGTTAGCGTCGCACGCGCCGCGAGCGCGGCTAACGGCGCCGCCGCGAAGCGCGCCGCCTCGCTGAGGCGGTCGGGTTCATCGGGTGCGAAGTTATGCGGGCCGATCCACGCGAGCCTCGGCCCGCTCGAGCGTCGGGCCGACAACGTCTTCGTGCACCGGGCCGGGCGCGAGCCCCGCGAGCCAGCGCCGGCCGGCCTCGCCGGCCGAGCCCTCCGCGCCCATCCCGGAATGCGCTCCGGCCACAAATCCCAGCGTCTCGATCACCTCGTTGCTGTCGGCTCGCCACAGCCAAGTCCGCCGTGCGATCAGCGGATGGGGGGAGGCGAATGTGAGCGCTCCGCCAGCCAGCCGCGAGCCGTCCTTGATCAAGCGCTGGCCAAGCGTTGCGAGGAAAAGCTCAGGCGTTGGCGTCTGGGCGGCCGAGTCGATGAGCCAGGAGAGAGTCGAATTGAGCTCCATCGGTCGATGATCCGCGCGATTCGTCCGAGGCGCCATCAGATTTTCGCTTGTCGTGTGCGCTCTCCTGTTGGTTGCCCGCTGCGTCATTCAACCAAATGGTTGATCTTAGGGGCGCGCAGGCTCATATTCCACCTGAGCGACGGCGGCTGCGTCGATTTGGCGGCAGGTCGTCCGTCTTAGGGTTAGAATGACGTTTGCTCGAGGAGAGGCGCATGGATGAATCGCTCGTGGTCCGGCGGGAGACCCAGATCGCAGCTCCGCCTGCGACGGTCTTCGCCTTCCTGACCGATCCGCAAAAGATCCTGAGCTGGATGGGCGCCGAGGCCGACACAAACGCCCATCCGGGCGGCCTCTATCTCGTCAAGGACGTCGCCGGCCGCCCCGGCCGCACGGCGCGCGGCCAGTTTAGCGAGGTCGTGCCGGTCCATCGGCTTGCCTATAGCTTCGGCTGGGAGGACGACGAAAATGTGCCGCCGGGTTCGAGTTTGGTCGAGATCGACCTCATCGATCGGGACGGCGGCACGCTTGTCCGCATGACCCACACCGGACTTCCCAACGCTTACGAATGCGCTGGCCACACCAAGGGTTGGACTTACTACTTGGACCGACTGGCGGTGGCCGCGGCCGGCGGGGATCCCGGGATCGACCGAGGTCCGGTCGGTCACGGCTAACCGCGCTTCGACCGCACCCGGCCAAAATGCTGCGCGAGAAAGATGGCGATCACGAGCGCGCCGAGCCCAACACACGCCCATTCGAGAATCACGTCCGCGCCCTTGGGCGCGAAAGCGAACAGAAGCGCGACCCCGATCGCGAGATTAAGAGAGCCCCATAACACATTGACGAGCGGTGAGGATTCCCCGACGCCGGGCGGCGACGCGAAAGGGCTCTGGAACCAGTTGCCGCTGACCCTGAACGAAATGCGGAACCCCGTTGGCGAGAAAGAGCCCTGCGACGAATTGCAGGAGGAAAATATACCAGGGCCCGCTGAACATCGGGCCGTCCTCACTTCGTGCTTTAAACGCTTGGGCTGGCGCTCCCAGCCCAGCGCGCGATTGTTCGGGCGAGAGCGGGGCCGACGAGAAGCGCGACCATGAGCCGTCCGACCTGCATCGCCATGACGAAGGGTAGATCGACCGGAGACGACGCGGCGATGATCGCGACCGCATCGGCGCCTCCAGGGCTGGTCGCGAGATACGCCGTCAGCGGGTCCGTTCCCGCGGCCTCGTGAAGCGCGAAGGCGAGACCGCCGCACATCGCGATGAGCGCGAAGATCGAGGCCAAGATGATTGGCAATTGTTTCGACGCGTAGAGAACCGCCTCGCGCGTGAAGCGCAGGCCGATGGACCAGCCGACCAGCGCGTAAGAGATCGCCAGAAGCCATGGCGGCAACGTGATCGTCAAAAGGTGCGTTGCGGAGAGCGGAGCGCCGATGAACATCGGCACAAGCAGGGCGGCGGCGGGAATCCTGCATTTCATCCCGACGATGGCGCCTCCCACCGCCAAGAGCAGCGTCGCCAAAAACGGACCGGGCGCCAGGGGCGGAAACCAGATAATCGATGCGGCGGCCGCGGCGCCCGGCGGCGCCCATGCCCGAGCGACGAGCGACGCCACTAGTCCAACGCAGGCCACCCGCAGATATTGCATGACGGCGACGAGCCGCATGTCGCCGCCGTAGGCGTCTGACATGAGCACCATCGCCGTCGCAGCGCCGGCCGACGATCCCCAGACCGCGGTCGTGCCCGGAAGCGCTTTGAAGCGCGCGAGCAGATACCCGAGAAGGGCGGCGAAGAATATGACTGAGCCAATCAACACAAGGAACATTGGCCACTTGCGAAAAATCGTCACGACAATGTCGGGGGTGATGGCGCGCGCAACTAGGCAGCCGACAAAACCCTGAGCGATAACAAAGCCCCAGGGCGGAATCATCACGCGCCCCTCGAACCAGCAAAGAAGGATGGCCGCCGCGATCGCGCCGAGCATCAGAGCGGCGGGCAGACGCATCCATTCAAAAGCCGCGACGCACACGACCGACGCGACGAGAAGCACGACCCATTGCAGAGCGGTCGCCTGCTTGCGGAGGGTGAAAGATGACATTTGTCAGGCCCTTGCGAAGCCAAGCTTATCGCCGTCCATCACCCGGGCGATCCTGGAAATACGCCTCGCATGGAAACCTCGCGTCATTCGATCGCGAGGCTAGGCACCGCCCCTCTTACGATCAACAACTCGCCGAGCTCCGAGGCCTAACGCACCAGCTCAGCTCAGGGCAATCTTGCGCGCCCGGGCCCAATTCCGGCCCGCATCACCAAACGGCGCAGCGGCCTGACCGAGGAAAGCGCCGCCAGGCCAGCGCCACGGGCGAAGTCGGAGGGCGGGAAATGCGTGAGCAGCGAGCGATTGAGGCCGTCAACTGCGGCGGTCCTGAGCGCGATGTCGGCCCGCCTCGCGCGCTCGTAAGCGCGCAAGGCCTGCGATCCGCCAATATCACGCCCCTCCGTCCGCGCTTCGACCGCGCAAGCGATGATCGCCGCGACGTCGCGCAGGCCGAGGTTGAGGCCTTGCGCGCCGATTGGCGGCAGGACATGCGCCGCGTCGCCGACTAGCGCCAGCCGTTCCCCCGCGATCTTACGCACGATCTGGCGTGTCATCGGAAAGAACCCGCGCTCGCCTTCGATGCGAATGGCGCCAAGGAGGGAATGCGATTGGCGCTCGATCTCGCGCGAAAGGGCTTCGTCGTCCAAATCCTTGCGCCTGCGCGCTTCCTCCTGCCCCATCACCCAGACAAGGCTTGAGCGGTTGGTCGCAGTGACGTTCGCCGGCAGTGGAACGAGGGTGAATGGCCCGCCACGAGTGTGGAATTCGGTTGAGAAGTCGTCGTGCGGCAACCGATGGGCGAGATGCGCCGTCAGCGCGGTTTGCGGATAGCGGTGAACCTGCGCTTCGAGCCCGGCGGCGCGCCGCGCCGCCGAAGCGCGGCCATCGGCGCCAATCGCGAGGCGGGCGGCGATCAGACGTCCGTCCTGAAGCCTCGCGTGAACGGCGTCGGCGCCGAATTCGTAATCTGCGATCCCGGTCGCCAAGCGTTCAACGCGCGAAACCCGGGTGATCTCGCCCGCGAGCGCCTCGGCCATCCGGTCGTTTTCGATGTTCCATCCGAAGGCGTCGAGCTCAATCTCTGAGGCGTGGAACTCGATCGGACGCGGTGGAAACAACGCTCCGCTGTCGTCGATGAGGCGCAGACCGCGCAAAGGCGCCGCTCGCGGCTCCAGACCCGCCCAAAGGCCGAGGGACTTCAGAAATGCCACCGATTGGTCGAGCAGCGCGACGGTGCGTCCTCCGCCTGTTCGCTCGGCCGCGCCGCAACAGGCGACGTCAAAACCCGCTTGCGCAAAGCCAAACGCGGCGGTCAGACCGGCCAGTCCCGCCCCCGCGACCAGGATGTCAAAGCCGCGTTCGGGAGGCTTGTGGCCTTCGGTCATTGTCGGTCTCCGCGCCGCGATCGATCCTTGCGCAACTTCCGCTTGCGATTAACGAGACGGCGTCGCGCAAGTTTGATAAGGCGGACGCACTAAGGTCAAGCCAACGCCGCGCGTTCAATTAAGTCGGCGAAAAGGTGACGGGCAGGGCATGTCGATCGAAAAGCGGCCTGTGGACGTCGCAAGCGCCGCGGGCTTCTCAGTCCACATCTTCACCGCCTCGGGCGGGGCGGTGGCTCTGCTCGCATTGTACGCCGCTATCGAGCGGAATTTCGCGATCTGCTTCGCCTGGCTGGGCTTGGCTCTCTTCATCGACGGAATCGACGGCACGCTCGCAAGGGCGGCAAAGGTGCAAATCACCGCGGCGTCGATCGACGGGACGGTTCTCGACCTGGTGATCGATTTCCTCACCTATGTGCTGGTCCCGGTGGTGGCGCTTTGGCGCTCGGACCTGATGCCGACCGAAGCTTCGTTCTGGATCGGACTCATCGTCACCATCGCATCCGCGCTCTATTTCGCCGACACCCGGATGAAGACCGACGACTTGTGGTTTCGCGGCTTTCCGGCCACGTGGAATATCGTTGTCCTCTATCTGTTCGTACTCCGGCCACCCTGGGTGATCAGCGCGCTCATTCTGCTTGGCGCGGCGGCGCTCATGTTCACCCCTGTCGTCTTCGTCCATCCGTTGCGGGTGATCCGCCTGCGCAGCCTGACTATCGCGATGACGTGCGCGTGGTTCGCTTTCGCCGCGGTAGCGATCGTGGAGAACCTTGAGCCCCATGCCTGGGTCGGGTGGGGGCTGATCGCGACAGCGGTCTATTTTCTCGGCCTGCCGTTCCTGCGTCATTCGCCGCTCGCGCGCGACTGAGCAAAGGCTGCATAAACGAAGAAGCCGCCTTGCGAGCGGGATTGAATCCTTGGTATAGCCCGCGCACGATGCTGCCTGGCTTCATCGTCGGCCTCGTGGCGGAGTGGCTACGCAGAGGACTGCAAATCCTTGCACCCCGGTTCGATTCCGGGCGAGGCCTCCAACAATTCATCCGGGGCGGCGATCCGCCCATGTCGCGGGTCTGAGCCAGGGGGGCGCAAATTTCCGCCGAAACAATGCTTGACCGGCGCTTGCACATGGTCAACGGCCAGATTCGCACTGGCGGAGTGGTCGACAAGGTTGTGCTGGCGGCGTTCCTTGATGTGCCTCGCCAGCGGTTCGTTGCGCCCGAGCATGAGCCGCTAGCCTATCTCGATCGCGAACTGCCCGCGCGCGGGGCCAAATTCCGCCGTCTGCTTGCGCCTATGGTCTTGGCCCGGATGCTTCAGGCGGTGAAGGTCGTTCCCACCGATCGCGTACTCGATGTTGCGGGCGGCTCGGGCTACGGCGCGGCTGTCCTGGCCGCCATGCACGTCAAGGTCGTTCTGCTGGAATCCGACGCCGGCGCGGCCGAAGCGGCAAAGAGTGAACTTCACAATCGCGAGAACGTCACTGTGGTGGTCGGGCCGCTCGACAGCGGGGCCGCGGCCCTGGGACCGTTCGATCTCATCGTCGTCGAAGGCGCGTTCGGAGTCTTCCCGGACAGTCTTATCGCTCTCATCGCCAATCCCGGACGTCTCGTCGGCATTGACGCCTCCTCCGAGCCGTCTCAGGCGGTCGTTTATGAGAGAAGCGGTGGAGCGACCAGCCGCAGGGTGTTGTTCGAGACCAAAGCGCAGGTCCTCGAAGGCTTCAAGCCTGGGGTGAGCTTCGCCTTCTAAGCCATTGGCCCCTATTCCGCGCAGGGGCGCCCGCTGCGCCAAGTGTCTCTTCTTTGCGACGCTCGCTGGAAAAGTGGGGCCATTCCGGCGGCCGGGCGTGGCTTGCGTAGCGCGATGAGGATTTCTCCGCCTATGATGCACGCTGTATTGGCTACTTTCGGCGAGCGAGCGGGAGGCGGTGGTAAACTCTGTCCTGACCATGGCGCTCGCGTCTTTAATTTTTGTGTTGAACGTGCAAGTTAGCGATGGCGAGAGAGTTGGGCGCTTGACTTCACGGTACGGTGAAGGGCGCGTGAGGCTGGGATGATCTGGGACTCAAGCGCATTTCAAGAGCGTCCCGCCGCATCGTGCGGCAGGCCCCTATTCGGCGCGTTGCGGACGGCGCTCCTGGCGGCGGCCAGCTTGGCCGCGCTCGGCGTCAGCGCAGGCCGGGCGGAAACAATCGGCGGAGCGCTCGTGAAGGCCTATTTGACCAATCCCGACATCAATACGCAGCGCGCCGCCGTTCGGGTCTCGGACGAAAATATTCCGAAGGCGAACGCGGGGTATCTCCCGACGGTCGAAGCGACGGGCAACATCGGGATCGAACGCGCCCAAACGAGTGTGACTGGCCCTAATGGCGGCGTCGCCGGCAGCGCAGACGTGTTTGCTCAACCGCGGGGCTACGGCGTCTCCGCCAACGAGACCGTGTTCAACGGCAATAGGACGCTCAATAGCATCCGTCAGGCCGAGTCGCAGGTCTTCGGCGCCCGCGAGCAATTGCGCAACACCGAGCAAAACACCCTGCTTTCGGCCCTGACCGCTTACATGGATGTCCTCGAGGATACGGCTATTCTCGGCCTCGATCGCAACAACGTCGATGTGTTGAAAGAACAGCTGCGTGAGACGCGGGACCGATTTACCGTCGGCGAGGTCACGCGCACCGACGTCGCTCAGGCGGAAGCGAGCCTCGCAAGCGCGCAGGCGATTGCGCTGAGCGCGGAGGCCACCCTGCAGGCCGCTGTCGCGCGCTACCGTCAGTTCGTCGGCGATCAGCCGACCAGTCTCGCGCCGGTAAAGCCAATCACGAGGCCGCTGCCGAAGACGCTGCCGCAAGCGATATCCATCTCACAGATCGAGCATCCGGCGATCGGTGGTTCGCTGCACGGCGTCGACGCTGCGGAACTGCAGGTGAAGATCGCCGAGGGCGCGCTTTACCCGTCAGTCGGGCTGAGCGCTGCAATCTCTAATCAATACGACGTCAACGGAATTCCGGGTTTTCACCTGCTATCGGGCCAGATCCTGGGCCAAATCACCATTCCGATTTATCAAGGCGGTGCGGAATATGCCGCGACCCGCCAAGCGAAGGAGAGCTTGTCACAGCAGGAAATCCAAACGGATTCCATTCGCAATCAGGTCCGCCAGGCTGTCGTGGCCGCCTGGGGCCTCAATGAGGCGGCGGTCGGCGTGGTGCGTGCGGCGCGCGCCGCGGTTTCCGCCAACGAAGTGGCCCTGACGGGGGTGCGCGAAGAGGCGAAGGTCGGCCAGCGGACGACCTTGGACGTGCTTAACGCGCAGCAGGCTTTGTTGCAGGCGCGAACGACGCTGGTCCAGGCCGAACACGACCAGGTCGTCGAACTCGTATACGTTGTTGTCGGCGATTGGGCGACTGAACATCCCGACCCTTGGACTCGCGGTCGCCGAGTACGATCCGAGAGTGCATTTCGATCAGGTGAAGAGCAAGTGGATCGGCCTCAGAACGCCGAGCGGACAATAAGGATCAATTGACTTGGACCGCTTGCAGATGGCGGTCCTGAGCGACTATCGTGCATCGACCCGTATCGAAGCGCCGTTCGAGCCGGCGGCAGTGTCGGCTTGAAGTCCGACTTCGCGACAGGCGCATGGAACAAGCTCCTCGGATTGGAGCAAGGCGGTGTGATGAGTCCCATCAATTCGACTTCCAGCGAGCGCGATTTCGACGCGATCCATCGCGCCCAACGGGCGCACGAGCCGTCGATGGAGGAGATTCTCGCCTCGATCCGCAACATCATCGCCGATGACCCGGACCAGGCCGCGCTGCCCAAAGCGCCGCAATCGGCGCCGGCGCCCGTCCCGTACACCCCCCCTCCCAAGGACGCCGGGGCCAACGAAGCCGCGGCGGCGCGAGGCGAGCCTCCTGGATCGCCGCACTTGCGACTGGAGGCGAGCGCGCCGACAGTCGTCTGGCGCCAGCCGCAGGCGGTTGAAGCCGATCCCGTCGAGAGCGCCCTTCAGCGGAGCGAAGAGCCGCTGTTGTCGCTCGAAGCGGCCGAGGCGACGGCCTTGTCGTTCGGAGCCTTGTCGGCGGGCCTCGAGGCGCGCAGCGCCCAGCTTGCCGACAGCATGGTGCGCGATATGCTGCGGCCAATGCTCAAGCAGTGGCTGGACGACAATCTTCCGCCCATTGTCGAGCGGATGGTCCGTGACGAAATACAGCGGGTCGCGCGCGGGCGAAAATAGACGGCGCCGAGGGCTGCCCACGCGTTGACTTCGACCGCGCCGACGCCTTTATAACGGCCGTGGCGCTTGCGCCCGCGGCGTCCGTAGCCCACTGCTCCGCTCGGATGGCCGTCGTCTAAACTCAACGGCGCCTCCGACGGGGACCGCGGACTAGAAATCCATGATGGACAAATCGTTTGACTTCGCTGCGGCGGAAGGCCGCGCCTCCGCGCTTTGGGAGGAGACAGGGGCCTTTCGCGCCGGTCGGGCCGACCGGGCGGCGGCAGAGCCCTTTTGCGTCGTTATTCCCCCGCCGAACGTCACCGGCAATCTCCATATGGGCCATGCGCTCAACAATACGCTTCAGGATGTCCTGTGCCGCTACTGGCGCATGAAGGGCCGCGACGTGTTGTGGCAGCCGGGCGTCGATCATGCCGGCATCGCCACGCAAATGGTGGTCGAACGCATGCTCATGGAGCGACAGGAGCCGGACCGCCGCGCCCTAGGCCGCAAGGCGTTCGTCGAGCGCGTCTGGGCGTGGAAGGCGGAATTGGGCGGCGCGAT
The DNA here is from genome assembly GCA_963836695.1 of uncultured Alphaproteobacteria bacterium. Taxonomy (GTDB): domain Bacteria; phylum Pseudomonadota; class Alphaproteobacteria; order Rhizobiales; family Beijerinckiaceae; genus Roseiarcus. The sequence goes on along the minus strand of CAWIKX010000014.1, from coordinate 119,356 downwards.
CGTGGCGCAACTCAAACGGCTTGGCGCCTCCTGCGACTGGAGCCGCGAGCGCTTCACCCTGGACGAGGGTCTGTCGCGCGCCGTCGCAAAAGTGTTCGTTCAGCTCTATCGCGAAGGGCTCATCTATAAGGACAAAAGGCTGGTCAACTGGGACCCCAAGTTTCAGACCGCGATCTCGGATCTCGAGGTCGTCCAAGTCGAGACCAAAGGCTCCTTCAAGTGGTCGCGCGACGACGGCGTCCCTCTCGACGCGGCCGCGCTGGCCAAGGTCCTCTCCAAGAACCCAAACGGCCACCTCTATTACTTCGAATATCCAGTGGTGGATGAGCACGGCGAAGAGACCGAAGAGCGGTTGACCGTCGCCACCACGCGGCCTGAGACGATGCTGGGCGACACTGCAGTTGCGGTCCATCCTGACGATCCACGCTATCAGCATTTGCAGGGCAGGCGCGTCCGGTTGCCCCTGGTCGGCCGCCTGATCGCGGTAGTCGCTGACGAATACTCCGATCCGGAAAAGGGCGCCGGCGCCGTCAAGATCACGCCTGCGCACGACTTCAACGATTTCGAAGTTGGCAAGCGGCACGAGGCCGAGGGTGTCCGCCCGATTAATATTTTCGATGCTAACGGGCAGGTGACGCTCAAGGGCAACGTCGACTTCTTCGAAGGCCTCGAGAGCGACCACGATCACGCGCGCCTCATTGCCGCTGTCGACGGCCAGGACCGCTTCGTCGCGCGCGGCCGGATCGTCGAGATGATGGCGCTCGCCGGTCTTCTGACCAAGATTGAAGCTCACGCGCACGCCGTTCCGCACGGCGACCGGTCGAATGTCGTCATCGAGCCTTGGCTCACCGATCAGTGGTATGTCGACGCCAAGACCCTCGCCGAGCCGGCGATCGCCGCCGTCCGCGAAGGCAAGACCCAGTTCGTCCCCAAGACCTGGGAGAAGACCTATTTCGATTGGCTCGAGAACATCCAGCCATGGTGCGTTTCGCGCCAGCTCTGGTGGGGCCATCAAATTCCAGCTTGGTACGCCCCTTGGGGCGCGGTCTATGTCGAGGAGACCGAGGAGGCGGCGTACGCCGCGGCGCTAGCCGACGGCGTTGAGCACGGCGCTTTGGCGCAAGCCAATGCTGACGCCCTCGCGGGCGATCCCGATCGACTGGCCGAAATGTTCACGCGCGACGAGGACGTGCTCGACACCTGGTTCTCCTCTGCCCTCTGGCCCTTCTCGACCCTCGGCTGGCCGGAGGAGACGCCGGAGCTCAAGCGCTTCTATCCGACCGACGCGCTCGTTACAGGCTTCGACATCATCTTTTTCTGGGTCGCGCGGATGATGATGATGGGGCTCCACTTCATGGAGGAGACGCCGTTTCACGACGTTTATATCCACGCCCTGGTCCGCGACGAGAAGGGGGCGAAGATGTCGAAGTCGAAGGGAAACGTCATCGACCCGCTCGATCTCATCAACCGTTTCGGCGCGGACGCATTGCGCTTCACGCTCGCGGCGATGGCGGCCCAGGGCAGGGACATCAAGCTGAGCGAGGCCCGGATCGAAGGCTATCGCAACTTCGCGACCAAGCTTTGGAACGCCTCACGCTTCGCCGAGATGAACGGTTGCGTCCGCGTCGAGAGTTTCGACGCGTCAACTGTGCGGGAACCGCTCAACCGGTGGATCCTGGGCGAGGCAGCCGCCGCTGCGGCGGAGACAGCCGGGGCGATCGAGGCTTATCGCTTCAACGACGCCGCCAACGCTGTTTATCGGTTCGTCTGGAGCGTCTTCTGCGACTGGCATCTTGAACTCGCCAAGCCCGTGCTGCAAGGGGCGGCCGACCCCGCAGCCAAGACCGAGACACAGGCTACGATCGCCCATGTGCTCGACCTGATCTACGCGATCTTGCATCCCTTCATGCCGTTCCTGACGGAGGAGCTTTGGGCGATAAAGGGAGAAGCGGGCCCCGGGCGCACCGGCCCCTTGGCGCTGAGCCAATGGCCGCGCGACGGCTTTGAGGTCGACGAGGTGGTTGAAAGCGAGATTGGCTGGGTGGTCGATCTCATCGCCGAGGTGCGGTCGGTGAAGTCGGAAATGGGCGTGCCGCCCTCGACCCAGACGCCGCTTATTCTGATCGCTCCGAGCGAGCGAGCGGCGAGAAGCGCCCGCGCCTGGAGCGAGAGCATCGGACGCCTCGCCCGCGTCACCTCGATCGAGAACGCCGAGGCCCCGCCGCGCGGCGCCCTCCTTCTAGTGGTGCGCGGCGAGACGGTGGCGCTGCCGCTTGCCGGCGTCGTCGACCTCAACGCGGAGAAGGCGCGTCTCGACCGGGAGATCGCGAAGGAGAAACTCGAGATCGCCAAGGTCGTGGCCAAACTGGGCAACGACGACTTTGTGACCCGGGCGCCTGAGGACGTCATCGCCGAACATCAGGACAGACTGGAGACGTTTCAGGCGCGACTTATTAAGCTTACCGGCGCCCGGGAGCGTCTGGAGCGCGTCTAAAGGAGCCCTCCGGACGCCCAAGTTGTTGCTTTTGGGCAACATCCTCGATGCAACTTTTGCGAAGTCGAGATTCCGGCTGGAAGGCGCCGCGATTGCGCCATAAACCGCCCGCACCTTCAAATCATAGATGGCGAAGGTCGTCCGTGTCGCGAGCGCCGTCAAGGACCGCGACGCGGCAGGATGGCAGCTCGGGATTAATATGTGCGTGGTTGCGTTTGCGAGGCTTGCCGACACGACGTCATTGCGACGCCGCTTCGCTTTCGCAATCATCGGAGCGATGACGCTTGGGTTGCCGCCCGCCTTTGCGTTCGACGGGTCAACATCCGACCCGTCGGAGAAGATCCCGAAAAACTTCTCCGATCCTAATCAAGCGTTGCGCGCCGGTCTCGCGGATTTGAAAGCTGGCGACGCCGATGCGTCGATCGCAGCGCTGACCTACGCCGCAGATAGCGGGCAGGATCTGGCGCGATGGAAACTTGGCGAGATGTATGCGGACGGCCAGGGCGTTCCGCAGGATGACCTGAAGGCGTACCATTACTTCAACCAGCTGGTGGAAGATTACGACGAAGACCACCCTGATCGGCGAAATCTCAGCGCGATCTCCAACGCTTTCGTTGCGGTCGGCGTCTATTGCTTGAGCGGCATACCCAATAGTGAAGTGCGGGCCGATCCCCGGCGAGCGCACGAATTGTTTCAGTACGCAGCCACGATCTTTGGCGACCCGAATGCGCAATACAATCTCGCCCACATGTACATGGTGGGCGGAGGGGGACTCGCTAAGGACAACGTCGCCGCAGTTCGTTGGCTCGCGGTGGCGGCGCAAAAGGGCCATGCCCCGTCAGAGGCCCTGCTTGGGCACATGCTTTTCTTGGGCGACGGCGTACCGCACCAACGCGCGCGCGGATTGATGTGGCTTGAGTTCGCCAAGGATGCTGCGCCTGCGCCTGGAGACGCATGGATCCGGGACCTCTACCAACACGATCTCGAGTCGGCGAGCGACAGCGATCGGCAGGCCGCCGCGACGTTGCACGATGCGCGCTCCAAGCAGGTTTTGCCGTCGGCCACGGTCCGAGATGTTGTGAAGTTTGTCCTTAAGCCGCTCCAGCTTGTTCCGCTGGCCAGCAGCGCGCCGCCGGCGCAATAAGCGAAAGCGGCGGGCGATTTTACTGGTCGACGCCCCGGCGAGCCCCTTAAGGCCGACCGGAGCGTCAAGCTTTTGTCGAAACACGCTCGAATGCGCGCTACGGGGTGCTTTTCTTCATTGGCTTGTCGGCTGTCGGGCGCATGTTGGATTCCGCAACCGCAGTCGACGTATATTTGAAATCAGGCGCGGCCTTCAGCTGATCTAAGGTCACGTTCAGGACCGCCTTGTCAGGATAGCCCTGGCTCGCCGCAGCGGTGGCCGGATCGACTTCCTTCATAGGCGGCTGTTGCGCGGTTGTTGGCGCAGGAGCAGCGGGGTTACCGGCCGAAGACGGGGGCTGATCGACCGAAGGCGCGGGAACTTTTCGCGCTTCCGTTTGCCATTGCACCACGGCGAATGGAACCGCGACATCCTTCTTGCCGAACCCGAGAAATCCGCCCACCCCGATCACGACGGTCTGGACCGACCCGTTCTGATCAATCAAGAGGTCGTCGATCTTGCCGATTTGCTTGTCATCGGGACCGTACACCCCCACTCCAACCAATTTCGGCGCGCGCCACTGCGTCTTTTCTTGCGCCGTCACGAAGTTGACACCCGAGGACGCCTTTGTTTGCGCCGGTGGGTTGGCCGGAACCGTGGGATTGTCCGCGCCATAAGCGCTGGACCCGATTAAGGCGGCGCTACACAAGGCCGTGTAAGCAAGCGTTCTAAGCATCTTCGCCTCCTGTCCGAGAAGCATGACGCCAAGCGCGACCACATTGGAAAAATACGGGCGCTTGCCGCCACTCGCGCGCACGAGGGTGCACGGGATATTCTCGCTTGGCGCGCTCTGGAGAGCGCTTACGAAACCAACCTTCGACGCACAGAAATGTTCCGTCTCGGGCGCCGTCTCGCCATCCCGCGCAATCAGACTGGCCACGGGAACGTCGTGTGGCCGCTCCGATGGCGATGGGGCTCTTTAACGCGCATGACATCGCGCTCCGAATGCGATAGGCGGCGCGAGCGAGCAAGGCCATGACCGGCAGAGCGCGCGATCGTTGGTTGCTCGGGAGATTGTCATAGAATGATTGAGTACGGCCTGCGGTTCCTCAAAGGCCCCTGGGCGACTGCGGCGCTGGTGTGCCTCGCGGCGTTCGTCGTTCTGTTCGCCCTCGCCGGTCAAACGATCACCGCCCCGTTCGTCTATACCGCGCCGAAATGAAGCGCAGCGCATCGCTCGATTTCCTGCGGGGAGCGGCAGCTTTCGCGGTCGCGATCCCTCACTATTTGACCGCCAATGCGCCGTTCCAGCCGTACGCCGAGGCGTTTGCGATCGCCGGCGTCGAGGTCTTTTTCGTGCTCAGCGGCTTCGTGCTCGCTCCTCAGATCGTCGACTGGGTGGTGGGCAAGCCGTCGCGCAATCTGGGCGTGTTTCTCGTCCGGCGCTGGATGCGCACCATCCCGCCTTACATCGTCGCTCTCACCGTCATCGCGGCGCTGACCGGCAACCTGATGACGGCCGATTTTGCGCGCTATCTCTTCTATGTCGAGAACCTCTTTTACTCAGCCAACCATGTCGACTTCTATCCCGTCGCCTGGAGTCTCGCGGTCGAGGAATGGTTCTATGTGCTGTTTGCTCCGGCGCTGTTTCTCGTCGCAAGGCTGCTCGGGAGACGCGACCGGCGGTTCGAGGCGATCTTCGCGGTTCTTGTCATTGTTGTTGTCGCGGCGCTGCGCCTCTCGTTCGCGCCGCACGATTGGGACCTGAACGTCCGCCGCGTCACGCTGTTTCGCGTCGACTCCATCGTCTGGGGCTTCTTGCTCTATCTCGCGCTCGAGCGCCGTGCGCCGATCGGGCTCGAGGCCGCCTCAGGCCAAGGGCGTCTGGGCGTACTGCTCGCGCTGCTGGCGGTTGCGATTCCCGTCGAGCTCGGCGTCGCGATCCTGGCTGTCGGCGGCGATGTGACGGCTCAGCGCGCCTTTCCTTATGTCTCCGCGGCCTTCGGCATGATCGCAGTCGGCGTCCTCTGGCGGGCCGAGGGCCTCTTTCATAATCGCGTCGTGAGAGGCGCGAGCTTCTATCTCGGCCGCGTCTCGTACTCGGTCTATCTCTTCCACCTCATCGTCATCATGGCGCTGAAGCCGCTCATGGCCTCGACGCCGCTCGCGCTCCAACTGACCGTCTATGTGCTCGCGATCCTGGCGCTCGCGACCGTCTTCTTCGCCGGGTTCGAGCGGCCGATCCTTGTGGCTCGCCCCTATTACGGCGGTCCAGGGCGCGAGCCCTTGAAGACCGTCGCGCCACACGGCGAACCTCACCGCTTTCGTCCGTCGCTTGTCGGCGTTGCGCTTGGCCTTGCAGGGGTTGCCGCCGGCGTGCTCGCCCGCAACGCCTTCATGGCCGACAAGCCTTACGTGTTCTATCCGCTCTTGATTGCGACGACGCTTCTCGTCCTTGCTCTTGTGGAGCGAGCGCGACCCCTCTCCACCGGCGCGATCGCAGTCGCCGCGCGCGCCTTCCTGCTGTTCGCGCTCGTATTGCCTTTCGCCGACGCTCTCTACCGGCGCTCGACCGGGTTGCCGCTAGTCGCGACGGTCGCTCAGCCCACCTATTCCTATCGCGCCGCGCACGCCAATCCGACCGCCTTTGCGACCTGGTGGTTCTATTATCTCAACGAGTGGATTCGGAAGGACGGGATCAGGGCTGCGATCGATGCGCCGGACCCGCAGAAGAAACTGCCCTTCGTGCAGGTTCCAGGCAGCTCGGGGCGTATGTTCGACACGACGATCCACATCAACAACCTCGGCTTCCGCGGGCCGGACATCGCGCCCGACAAGGGGAATGCGTTCCGCATCGTCGCGCTCGGCGAATTGCAGACCTTCGGGCCGACCTTGCGCGATGGCGAGAAGCCCTGGCCCGACCTCTTGCAGGATGAGTTCGACCAGCACGCCTCGTGTGGGCGCAGAATTCAGATCATCAACGGCGGAACCGAGGCCTATACGATCGAAGACAATCTCGAGCGCATGCGCCGCGATATCGGAGCCCTCAAGCCTGATCTGATCGTCAGCACGCATGGAATGAACGGCTTCTTTTTCGGCTTGAGGCGCGTGCCCGAGCCAAACGAGCCTGGCGTCAGGCCGCGGGCCTCGGCGCTGATCGCCCGCGCGTCGCTAACGATCGAGCGCGCCGCACATGATTGGCGCGATCGGAATTCGGCGCGGGCGCGTCTGGCCGAGCCTCCGCCGATGACCGACGCCGAACTGATGAAAACCCGCTACGCCGAAGACTATCGCAAGCTCATCGCGCTCTCGCGTGAGAACGGCGCCGATATCGCGCTCGCCGATTCAACCATGGCGGTCAACCAATCGAGCCCGCGCGAGGTCAAGGACTTCTATGGCGCGGTGTTCAAGCCGATCGACGACATTATTTCTGCGAACGAAGCGCACAATCGCATGGTCAAGCTCATCGCCCGCGAGGACGGCCTGCCGCTCATCGACATGGCCGCCGGCGTCGACGGAATATGGGATGACGACCTCTATCTCGACATCGTCCACTTCACCGAACGGGGCAACGAGCGGGTCGCGAAGCTCATGTTCAAGGCGCTGCTGCCGATCCTGGCGGACCGGCACGGCGTGAAGTGCGACGTGCGCTGAGCGGATTCGCAAGGTCGCGAGGGCCGCGCCGCCTGAAGATCTGCCTCGTTATCGTGTATCCCCCGCTGCTGGTTCTTTCGATCGCGGACGCACGTTCGAATAGTCGTGTTCGGTTTCAGCCACCGACAAGTCGTAGGCCGTCTGTAGGTTCAGCCAAAAGCGTGGGTCGACGGCGAAGAACTTGCCAAGCCGAATTGCGGTGTCAGCGGATACGTCCCGCCGCTTGCGAATGATGTCGCTGATGCGATTCGAAGGAACGCCAACGGCCTGAGCCAGTGCGCTCGCCGAGAGGCCGAGAGGATGGAGGTACTCTTCCGCTAGGACTTCGCCGGGATGTGTTCGCAGTCGGGCCATGCCCTGCTCCTTCAATGATAGTCGACGATTTGGACCAGGTCCGCACCGCTCTCGGTCCAAATAAAACAGATCCGCCATTGCTGATTCACGCGAATGCTAGATTGTCCCGCTCTGTCGCCCTTCAGCGCCTCAAGTCGATTGCCCGGCGGCGAACGCAAAGTCGCGAGCGTCGGAGCCGCGTCCAGCATGTCCAGCTTGCGAGCGATTGCCTTGGAAATAGACCGCCACTGAGCGGGGCAGATCCCGTCTCGGAAAAACCGCTCCGTTTTCGCATCAGCAAAACCGACAATCATCTGGGATATATACGTTACGTATCGCGTAACATCAAGTGAAAATATCGTTTCCGGCTCGTGCGCTCGCAGCGCTCTGTCCAATCGAAGCTCGCGCCGGCATAGAGTGGGCGAGGGCAATAGAGGGGTCCGGCTATGGCTCAAAGCGAAATCGACGCTGTTCGCGCACTTCTCAACTCCAAGCCCCGGCCGGTCGGCTGGGAAGAACGACGCCGCCGGATCGAGGAGGTCGGGGCAGCTTGGCCGGCGGCGGATGACGTCAAGCTCGAGACGGCCGATCTCGACGGGGTCGAGGGCGAATGGTCGATCGTTCCGGGCGCCGACCCCTCCCGCGTGCTGATCTACTTTCACGGCGGCGGCTATTGCTCGGGTTCGATCGTCAGCCACCGCCGGCTGGTCACCGAGGCCGGACGGGCAGGGGGCTTGCGCACGTTGGCCCCTGCCTACCGCCTCGCTCCCGAGCATCCGTTCCCGGCCGCCCGCGACGACGCGCTGACCGTCTGGCGTCGGCTGCGCCGCGAAGGCTATGCGGCCCGCCACATTGCGGTCGGCGGCGACAGCGCCGGCGCGAACCTGGCGCTGGCGCTCACCCTCGAACTTAAGCGGATGGGCGAGGATTTGCCCTCGGCGCTCTGGCTGCTGTCGCCCTGGGTCGATCTAACAATGTGCGGGGGGACGCTCGTGAGCAAGAGCGCGGTCGATCCGCTCATTCAGAAAGGATATCTGGAGGAGTTGGCCGCCGCTTATGTCCCGGCGGGAATGGACCGGAAAGACCCGCGCCTTTCGCCTCTCTACGCTGATCTCAAGGGACTGCCTCCGACCCTCATCCAGATCGGTTCGGCCGAGACCCTGCTCGACGACGCCGTCCGCTTCGCCGCCGCGGCCGGAGCGGCCGACGTCGCAACGACCCTCGAAATCTGGCCGCACATGATCCACGCCTGGCCGCTCTGGAACGCGCGGCTCGAACCTGGCCGTCGTGCGCTCGCGCAGGCGGGCGCGTTCCTGCGCCGGAACCTCTAAGCGCCGCGCCCAGGGCGGATGCGCTTGCCAAAGGCGCGCAATGCGGGCAGGCAAGGTTAGGGCGGAATTGCGTTCCGGGCGGATGACTTGACCAGCGAATTGGACCTCGACCCGACCACGGCCCCGAGCGAACCACGCGCAGGCCTCACCCATAATCCCGCCTTCATGGTCATCCTCGTCGCGACGTCGATCTCGAGCGTCGGGCTGGCGATGTTCGACACCGGTTCGGCCTGGATGATGACCAGCCTCAATCCGAGCCCGAGGCTGGTCTCCGCGGTCCAGGTCGCGACCACCCTGCCGCTTTTTCTCCTGACCTTGCCGGCCGGAGCGCTGAGCGATGTCGTGGACCCGCGCCGGCTCCTGATCGTCACGCAGACGGTCGCGGTCGTGATTTCGGTCGTATTCGCGGCGACCGCTTCGTTTGGATTGGCAGGCCCGGGCTCGCTGCTCACGACGTCCTTCCTGATGGGCCTGTGCGGCGCGCTCGCCGCGCCCGCATGGCTCCTCGTCACCACGCTGCTTGTGCGAACGGCGGACCTCGACAGCGCAGTCGCTGTCGACACCGCCGGATACAATGTCGCGCGGGCAGTCGGTCCGGCGATCGCCGGATATGCGATCGCGAAGCTCAGCATCGCTGTTCCTTTCTGGTGCTGCTGCGCCGGCAATCTGGCGCTGCTCGCGGCTTTGATCTGGTGGCGGGCGCCGCGAAGACCGAAGGAAACGCTGCCGGCCGAACGCCTGATCAGCGCAATGACGACCGGCGTGCGCTATGTTCGCTACAGCCGCGAAATGGACGCGACGCTCATTCGCGCCATCGCCTTCTTTCCCTTCGCCAGCGCTTATCTCGCCCTGCTGCCGCTCGTGGCGCGTAGTCAGACGGGCAATGGAGCTGAGGTCTATGGGCAGCTGATGGCGGCGGTCGGCGTCGGCTCGATCCTGACCACGTTCGCTTTGAACGGCTTGAAGAGGCGACTCGGCGCGAACGGGCAGGCTGCTCTTGGCGCCTTCGGAACCGTCGTCGCGCTGTTTCTCCTGGCCGCGGCGCGCGAGCCGATCCTGGCGTTCATCGCAAGCTTCATCTCCGGCGCTGCGTCGATCATCGCGCTCACGACCTATTTTGTCTCGGCGCAGGTGGCTTTGCCGCAATGGGTGCGAGGCCGGGGCCTGGCGATTTTCCTCACCGTCTATTTCGGCGCGCTGACGCTCGGGAGTGCGGTGTGGGGTGAGGTCGCGACGGTCAAGGGGGTGCCTTTCGCGCTCGCTTGCGCCGGAGCGGGAACGTTGATCGGTCTCGCGCTCACATGGAGATGGAAGCTGCAAACCAGCGAAGCCGACGATCTCACTCCGTCCATGCGCTGGCGCGCGCCTTCCTTCGCCAATCGCGTCGCGGACGAGGAGGGGCCGGTCCTGGCGATCATCGAATATCTGATCGACCCGTCGGAGAGCGCCGCCTTTCACGCGGTGATGCAGGATGTCAGCCTCGAGCGAAAGCGCGACGGCGCCTACGCGTGGCACACGTTTGAAGATCCGAGTGAGCCAGGCAAGGTGGTCGAGACCTTCCTTATCCATTCCCTGCTCGAACTGAGATATCGCGAGGCGCGCGTCACCAAAGCGGACGAGATCATCGAGGACCGGGCGGCGCAATTCTTGAAAGCGCCGGCGCAGACTCGCTATCTGATCGGGCCCCACCGCCGGCGACGGTCGCACTGGTGGAAGCCGCGGAGAGTTAAGACCCGGTTGGCCTAGCTCAGGAATGTTCGGACGAATTCCGTCTGCGGGCGATCGACGACCTCCTTCGGCGCGCCGATCTGCTCGATGCGGCCCGCGTTCATGATCGCAACGCGGTCAGCGATCTCCATCGCCTCCGTCTGATCGTGGGTGACGAAGATCGTCGTGAGCCCGGTTCGGTCGTGGATTTCGCGCAGCCAGGCGCGCAGGTCCTTGCGGACTTTGGCGTCCAGCGCGCCGAACGGCTCGTCGAGCAGGAGCACGCGCGGCTCGATGGCGAGCGCGCGGGCGAAGGCGACGCGCTGTTTCTGTCCGCCCGAGAGCTGTGACGGATAGCGCGCTCCGAGGTCCCCGAGCCGAACGACGTCGAGCAGTTCGTTGACGCGCTCCGAAATCTCGCGCGGCGACGGTCGCTTGCGTCGCGGCCGCACTGTCAAGCCATAGGCGACATTGTCGAACACCGTCATGTGCCGAAACAACGCGTAGTGCTGGAAGACGAAACCGATGCGCCGCTCCTGGATCGAGAGCGGTCCCGCATCCTCTCCGTCGAAAGCAAGCGAGCCTTCGCTCATCGGCTCGAGCCCGGCGATAAGGCGCAGGAGCGTCGTCTTGCCGGAGCCGGACGGTCCGAGCAGCGCAACGAGTTCGCCAGGCGCCACGCTCAGATCAATGCAATCCAGAGCGCGATGGGCGCCGAAGCTCTTCGACACGCCGCGGATCTCGATCGCGCGCGGGGCAAAGGCCCGTCCCGCGAGCGTCCGGGCTTCAGTCTGGTTGTTCGCTGAGCGCGGCGCGGACGCGCCATTCGAGAGCGGACTTGAGGCCAAGCGTGACCAGCGCCAGAAGGGCGAGGAGGGACGCCAGAGCGAAGGCTGCCCCGATGTTGTACTCATTATAAAGGATCTCCACCTGAAGAGGGATCGTATTGGTGAGGCCACGGATATGTCCGGATACGACGGACACGGCGCCGAATTCGCCCATCGCCCGCGCATTGCACAGGAGGACGCCGGCCAGCAGCGCCCAGCGGATGTTGGGCAGTGTCACGGTGCGGAAGGCCGTCCATCCGCTCGCGCCGAGAGACAATGCAGCTTCCTCGTCGGCGTTCCCAAGTTGCTGCATGACCGGAATGAGCTCGCGCGCCACGAACGGGCAGGTCACGAACATGGTCGCTAGCGCCATGCCAGGAACGGCGAAAATGATCTGGATCTTGTGGGCGGCGAGCCACGGTCCGAGCAGCCCCTGGGCGCCGAACACCAGCACGAAGACCAGTCCGCTCACCACCGGCGACACCGAGAACGGAAGGTCGATCAGGGTGATCAGCGCATTCTTGCCGCGGAACTCGAACTTGGCGATCGCCCACGCCGCGCAGACGCCAAACGCCGCGTTGATCGGCACGGCGATCACGGCGATGGTCAGCGTGAGCAGGATGGCTGAGCGGGCCACAGGATCGGCGATGGCGGCGAAATAGGCGCCCAGTCCTTCGCGGGAGGCTTCCGTCGCCACAACAGCGAGCGGCGCCACCAGGAACAGGCCTAGAAAGACGAGCGTCAGCGCGATCAGCGCGACGCGGAGAGCGGTGGGATCGCGCACGGCGACCGCGCCGCTTCTCTGAAGCGCGTCAGACATGGCCGAGCCTCGTCCGGGCGTAGGCTTGCAAGCGGTTGATCGCGAGCAGCATCACAAAGGAGATGGCGAGCATGATCGCCGCAATGGCGGTCGCGCCGGCATAGTCGAACTCCTCGAGTTTCTCGATGATGAGAAGGGGCGCGATCTCGGTGACGCCGATCAAATTGCCGGCGATAAAGATCACTGACCCGTATTCGCCGACGCCGCGCGCGAACGCGAGCGCCATGCCGGTCAGAAGCGCGGGGACCAGTTGCGGCGCGATCACGCGCCTGAGTGTCATGAGACGCGTCGCGCCGAGCGTCACGGAGGCTTCTTCGAGCTCGATCTCAAGCTCCGCGATCACCGGCTGCAGCGTCCGCACGACAAAAGGAAAGCCGACGAAGACCAGCGCGACCAGGATCCCAAGCCGTGTGAAGGCGATCTTGACGCCCACCGTCGCGAGCGGCGCTCCGAACCACCCGTTCGGCGCGTAAAGGGTCGAGAGCGCGATGCCGGCGACGGCGGTCGGCAAAGCGAAGGGCAGGTCGATGGCCGCGTCGAATAGGCGCTGGGCGGGAAAGCGATAGCGCGCCAAAGCCCAAGCGATCGGCGCGCCGATTAGCGCGGAGATGGCGGCGGCCGCGAGCGCGACGCCGAACGAAACTCCAAGCGCCGCAGCGACGCGCGGCTGCGTCGTAATATGCGCAATCCCAGCGAGCCCCAGCCCCGAGGCCTTAAGCAACAAGGCCCCGAGCGGGATGACGACAATGAGCGCCAGGTAGAGGGCGGTCACGCCGAGCGTCAGTCCGAGGCCTGGAATCGCGCTCCGGCGCGGAACCGGCAGAATTGCGGCGGTTGCGCTGAAGGCCACTCAGTTCGCCTTCTGGAACTGGTCGAACACGCCGCCGTCGGCGAAGAACTTCGCCTGGGCCTGTTTCCACCCGCCAAAGTTTCCGTCGACGGTGATCAGGTCCAGTTTCGGAAACTGCGCGAGATCGACCTTCGCGGCGAATTCGGGGTGGATCGGGCGGAAGTGGTTCTTGGCGATGATGGCTTGCGCTTCGGGCGTATAGAGAAAATTGAGATAGGCCTCGGCGGCCTTGCGCGTGCCCTTGGCGTCGACATTGCCGTCAACTATTGCAACAGGCGGCTCGGCTAGGATCGAGACCGAAGGCGGGATGATCTCGAATTGCCCCTTGCCGAATTCGTCGTTCGCCAGGAGCGCGTCGTTCTCCCAGGCGATCAGCACGTCGCCTAGGCCTCGCTTGGCGAAGGTCATCGTCGAGCCGCGCGCGCCCGTGTCGAGAACGGGGACGTTCTTGTAGATCGAGGCGACAAAATCGCGCGTCTTGTTCTCGTCCCCGTTGAAATGCTTGAGCCCGTAGCCCCAGGCGGCGAGGAAGTTCCAGCGCGCGCCCCCCGACGTCTTCGGGTTTGGGGTGATGACGGAGACCCCGGCCTTGGCGAGATCGTCCCAGTCGTGGATCCCCTTCGGATTGCCCTTCCGGACGAGCAAGACGATCGTCGAGGTGTAGGGCGAGGAATTGTTCGGCAGGCGCTTCTGCCAGTCGGCCGGGATCTTGCCCGTCTTGCCTGCGATGGCGTCGATATCGGCGGCGAGCCCCAGAGTCACGACATCCGCCTGCAGCCCGTCGATCACGGCGCGGGCCTGTGCGCCCGACCCGCCATGCGACTGCTGGATCGTCACCGTCTCGCCCGCGTCCTTCCTCCATTTCGCGGCGAAGGCGTCGTCGATCGCGCGGTAAAGCTCGCGCGTCGGATCATACGAGACATTGAGTAGCGTGGTGTCGGCGAGGGCCGTGGGCGCCTCGCCGAGGCCGGTGAGGGCTGTGAAAGCGAGGGCGTAGGTCAAGGCCCTGGCTCGAGTTCGAATTTGCATCATCAGAATCTCCGCAACAAAATCTATAAACTTTATATACAATAAGTCAAAGACCGGACCTCGAGACACTTGGGGATACCAGCTTGCTAGTAGTAGCGCGGGATCGGACCGTTGTGCGGCGTCTTGCGGTCCGAGAGGTCGAACATCACCTCGTCGACATAGCACCACCCCCAGCCTTCCGGCGGGTCATAGCCCTCGATGATCGGATGGTGGGTCGCTTGATAGTGCTTGGTCGCGTGCTTGTTGGGGGAGTCGTCGCAGCATCCGACATGGCCGCATGTGCGACAGATCCGCAGATGCACCCAAGCGTCGCCAGTCTTGAGGCATTCCTCGCAGCCGAGCGCGCTCGGCGTCACGTCGCGAATGGCGTTCATATGCGTGCAGGTCTTCGTGCTCATGGGGCTCCCGCTGCTAGAGGTGCGGACCTGGGGAATGTGAAAGGAACTTATGAATCGCCGCCACCACGGCGGCGCCTTCGCCGATCGCGCCGCCGACCCGCTTGACCGACCCGGAGCGCGCGTCGCCGACAGCGAACACGCCGGCGACCGAGGATTCCAGCGGCGACAGCGTTCCGCTCTCGGCCGCCCCGACCCCGGTCATGACGAACCCCGCTTTGTCCAGCGCCACGCAGCCTTCCAGCCATTCCGTCGCCGGATCGGCGCCGACGAACAGAAAGACATTGCGAACCTGAGCCTCGGTCTCCCGACCGGCGCGACGGTCGAGCCACCGGACACTCTCAAGTCCGCCGCCCGGCGGGCCGCTCAGCGCGACGAGCTCGGTCTCAGTCATAAGCTCGATGTTCGGGCTCGCGGCGATGCGATCGATGAGATAGCGCGACATGCTTTCGGCTAAGCCTGCCCCTCTCACCATCATGCGCACTTTGGAGGCGTGGGCGGAGAGAAACACCGCGCCCTGCCCGGCGGAATTGCCTCCGCCGACCAGGATCACCTCCTCGCCAGCGCACAGACGTGCTTCGATCTGCGAGGCCCAGTACCAGATTCCGCGGCCCTCGAATCGGGCGATATCGGCGATCGTTGGATGGCGATATCTCGCGCCGCTGGCGACGACAATCGTACGGGCCTGGATGCGCTCGCCGCCGTCCGTTTCCAAAACGAACGCGTTGTTCGGACGCGAACAGTCCAGCGTCTTGACCGCGACCGGGATCATGATGTCGGCGCCGAATTTCTGCGCCTGAACAAAGGCGCGGGCGGTGAGCGCCTGGCCGCTGATTCCGGTCGGGAAGCCAAAGTAATTTTCGATCCGTGCGCTGGCCCCCGCCTGGCCGCCGTAAGCGCGGCCGTCAAGCACCGCGACCGACAGGCCCTCGGAGGCGCCGTAGACCGCGGTCGAAAGTCCTCCCGGCCCCGCGCCGACCACCGCGAGGTCATAGACGAAGTTCGACCGCGACATGACGGTCAAGCCGATTTGCCGGGACAGGGCCTGTTCGGAGGGATTGCCGAGCACTGAGCCGTCCGGACAGACAACTAAGGGCAACCCGCCCGCTATGTCGGCGTAGCGGGCGATCACCTCTTTGGCTTCGAGATCTCGCGCCGGATCGAGCAGATGATGCGGATAGCCATTCCGGGTGAGAAAGCCTTGTAGCCGGATCACGTCGGCGGCGTTCGACGAGCCGATCAGCACGGCGCCGGCCGCCCCGCCCTTGAGCAAGGCCACTCGCCGAAGAATAAGCGCCCGCATGATGCGCTCGCCGAGCTCCGCCTCGCCAACCAAGAGCGCACGCAGGCCCTCTGTCGGAATGAGCAGCGTCTCGACGTCGCCCTCCGCCGTTCCGTCGACAAGCGCCGCGCGAATGGAAAGCTGGCCGACATCCGCAAGGAACTGACCGGGGCCCTGCTCGGCGATCGGCTCGACGTGGCCCAGGCCGTCGCGCTGGCTGATCGCGACCAGCCCTTTCAGCACGACGAACATGCCGGCACTGAGCTTTCCAGCTTCGAACAGCTTCTCGCCGTCCGAAAATTTGCGCAGCGAGCCGTAGCGCCGCAATCGATCGATCTCCTGTGCCGTCAGGTCAGGAAACGTCTCCTGGTAGCGAGGGATTTGCGCGGCGAAGACGGGATTAGCCATTGGTCTCGACTATATGCGCTTCCGAAGCGAGGCGCGATCTTGAGCTCTGGGTTTTCGCGATCACAGACTGTAATCTTTCAAGCGCAGGGCAATGTCCCGCGGGAGGAAGCAGCACAGCGACTGGCGAACGTAGTCAAGCCGTTGTCGGGGATTGGAGGGAGCCAATGGCCTTTCGAACTGCGATCGCGCAAACAAACTATGATTCCGTCTTCGAGCCCGCCGCCGGAGGCCGCCCAGCGAAACTGACCATCCGCCTGAAAGTGGCGCTCAACCCGCTCGATCCTGCCGCGTCATGGGTTGCTCGACCGCAGAATGGCCAGCAACCCCCGACTCATCTCGCCGCCAATCTGGCCGGGGTCAGGAAAGGCGCGGTCATCGATTATAACGGGTCTCCCTTCCTTTGCCGAAGCTGGATCGTGAACGAATGGAATGCATTCAAGATCCGCTTCAAGCAGATGGTCGAGGTCGGGTGGAACAATCAAATTCTCCTTCTGCCGACCGACGACGATCAGGACCACCGCTTGAGCGACGAAGAGCTTCGCCAGCTGGTTTTCAATCCGCGGTATCCCGCTTACGTCGCCTGCGCCATCGACATCCAGCTCGTCCCTGTCGGAGGGGTGGCTCACGCTCTTATGGAAGTCGCCCACATCGATCATTCAACCCCGCAAAACGGGAAGTTCCGCGTCTGGATGAATCGGATCACTGACGAGAGCAACGACTTCACGACTTTCCACTTCCAACAATGGCCCGACACGACGTTCCGCCAGATTACCTCCGCGCACGAAGTTGGACATTGGCTGCGCAGTCTCGTCTCGACCTTTTTCCAGCACATCGACGCCGCCTATGCGGCTACGCAGCCCCCCGCGGTGGCGGCGCAAGCGCAATATGGCCACACCGAAAGTCTGCGCTCCGCCATGATGGGCGACGGCTTGGTCGCCACGGACCACGAGGCCATGCCGTGGCTTACACGCATGGTGAGACACGCACACATGTCGCTTGGCTGGACTTTCATGCATCGCGCGAATTTTGACGCGGCCATGCCCGAAGTCTCCGCTCGCCAACGCGCCCTGTTTCCGTAAGTCAGGTCATCGCGACATCAAACTCTTGAGCCGTTTCGAGATTGCGGCGATTGTCGTTTTGGCGGGACGGCGGGCGTAGGGCTCTTCACTGTCGGCGGTTCCATCTTCCATTCTCGAGGCCGCCATTCTAGGAGCGCTGCTGGCCAACGGGGTCGATCCGGAGATACGCCGGCTCCGGCGACATGGCGCGGCTCAAGCCCAGGCGAAAGATGACCGAGACTTTTCAAATTCTGATCCTGCTTCTGGCGGTCATCTCGGTCGTCGGGCTGGTTGCGAGACGGTTGAAAATTCCGGCCGCGATTCTGCTCGTGATCACCGGCGTAGTCCTCGCGTTGATTCCCGACTTGCCGACGCTGCAACTCGCTCCCGATCTCGTCCTCGTGCTCGTGCTCCCGCCCATCATCTATTGGGACGCGGTGAAGATGAGCTGGAAGGAGTTCCGCTTCAACCTGCGCCCGATTGCGCTCCTGGCGATCGGTTGCGTCGTCTTCACCACCATCGCCGTCGCCGCCGCGGCCCATTTCCTGCTCGGGTTTCCCTGGGCGGTCGGCTTTGTCCTGGGCGCCATCATCTCGCCTCCCGACGCCGTCGCGCCGCTGGCGATCGCCCGGCGAATGCAGCTTCCAAGGCGCCTGCTCGTCGTTCTCGAAGGGGAGGGGCTGGCGAATGATGCGACGGCGCTCGTTCTCTATCGCTTCGCGGTCACAGCGGTCAGCGTCGGATCGTTCTCGCTCGTTCAGGCTGCTGGCACCTTCGCGGCGATCCTGGCCGGGGAGGTCGTGTGGGGCGTCGGCGTCGGCTGGATCATGCTTCGCTTGCGCCGTTGGGTTCGCGAGCCGGGCGTGGAGTTCCTGCTCTCAATTCTAACGCCATTCATCGCCTATTGGCCGCCCGAGCAACTCGGCGGCTCCGGCGTTCTGGCGACCGTTGCGGCTGGACTCTACGTGAGCTGGAATGGCCACCGGCTGATTCCCGCGGCGACAAGGCTGCCCGGCGTCGTGTTCTGGGATTTCCTCACCTATCTGATCGAAGGCTTGGTGTTTCTCATCACCGGCCTGCAGGCGCGGACGCTGCTCCCGTCGATTCGCCACTATACGCTTCCCGAAATCGCCATGGCCGCCGCTGTCGTCTGCGTGGTTGTGATCGTCACCCGCTTCATCTGGGTGTTTCCGTCAACCTATCTGCCGCGCTTGCTCGTTCCCTCGATCAAGCGCTATGACCCCTCTCCGCCGTGGCAGCAGCCAATGCTCTTAGGCTTCACCGGCATTCGCGGCATCGTCTCGCTCGCCGCGGCGCTGGCGATTCCGTTCACCATCGCCGACGGAAGCCCCTTTCCGCATCGCGATCTCATTCTCATTCTCGTCTTCGCCGTGATTTTCGTGACCCTGGTGGGCGAAGGCCTGACGCTTCCGGCGGTCGTCCGCGTGCTCGGTCTCGCCAACGCTGGGAGGCTCGAGCGGGAGGCCGAAACGGAGGAGGAGTTCAAGGTTCGCAAGCGCGCAATCGAGGCCGCGATCGAACGGCTCGCCGCGCTTGACGAGAGCCGCAAGCTTCCCGAGCCGGTGGTCGCGCCGATCCGCGCTCATCTTCGCACCCGGCTCAGGAACGTCGAGAACCGCAAGGATGGCGATGAGCGTCACATGAAGCTCGCCGAGCTCGGCGACGAACTCGAACTTGCGCTGATTGAAGCGGAGCGGGAGCTCGTCAATACGCTTTATCGCACCGGCGAATTGAAGGACGACGGACGCCGTCGCATCGAGCGCGAGCTTGATCTGCGCGACGCGGTGCTGGCCAATCTGCGGTCGCAGGAGTGAGATTTCCGAAGGGCAGCCTGCGCACGCTTAGGATGGCTTGCGGGCGTTTGGCGCCGATCCAAGGAACGGCCGCAAGGCCCAGCTAGCGGCCACTACGCGCCGACGTGGCAGATGGCTCAAATCCGATGTGAGTGGTGACTCTGTTCGCTTCTTCACATTACGCGCCCCTGACGTGGTCGCGTGATGTGTGTAGGCGCGCTGTCTTCAGCTCTGGAGCGTCCTCAGAAGCGCATCGATCTCGATTGTCCCAACGGTCGAGAATGTGTCCGACACGGCGTAGGGCACAACGATCCGGGAGCCTTGGCGCATCGCTCCGCAGGTATAGACGACGTTGGGCACGTATCCTTCACGTTCGGACGGCTCGGGCCGAACGAGCGGTTCTGAGGACCGCCCGAGGACCCTCGACGGATCGGACCGGTCGAGAAGCACCGCGCCGATAGCATATTTGCGAACGGGGCCAACGCCGTGGATGAGCAGAAGCCAGCCCTCGTCCAATTCGATCGGAGCGCCGCAGGTTCCGATCTGGACGAACTCCCAGGGAAACCTTGGCTCGAGGAGGGGCGTGCCGCCGTCCCAGGAAAAGAGATCACTCGAGTAGATCAGGTAGAGATTCTCGTTGTCCTGGCGCGCGATCATCGCGTAGCGGCCGTCGATCTTGCGAGGGAAAAGGCCCATTCCCTTGTTGGTCGCGGCAGCGCCTCTTAGCGGCGTCATTCGAAAAGACCGGAAGTCGCTGGTTTCGATAAGCTCGGAGCGGATCGCTCCTCCGCTATAGGCGGTGTAGGTCGCGTAATAGGTCCGCCGGCCTTCGTCTATGAACGCGAGGAACCGCGCATCCTCGATCCCGTTCGCCTGGGCCAGCGTGATGGGGAAAATCACCCTCTCACTGATGTCGTCCTCGTCATTGAAGTGGACGTCGACAATATCGCCGTTCGGACCGGCGAGCCGATTCACCACCTGCGGCACGGATGCGAGGCGCGTCGTCGGATCGATGGTGACGCTTCCATCCGAAGCAATCGAGCCCGCCCGGAACGTGAGCGAGCTGATATGGCCCTCACCGACAGCCCGGACACTCAGGACGAACCGGCATCCTCCCGGAGGCGCTCCGGCCTGATCGGGATGCGGCACGATGCTCGGATTGAAGAGGGCTGAGGCCTCGAATGAATATTCGTGCATGAAGTAGGCGCCAACGAGCTGACGCTGAGAGCGCGAGAAGTTCGGGTGGCTGGAGAAGGCACTCTCCATTTCAGTCGTGCGCGCTTCGAACTTGGCCAGCAGGTTGCGGTGCCGGCCTTCGAAATTCTGCAATACGTCATCGAGGAGGCTTGCGGTCGTGTCGGCGTCCATCGCGAGCACCCGCCCCACGATGTGGTCGGCTCGCTTCCAGTCGGTCGGGTTGAGGTCCCGAGGCTCGCTTGCCAGCCGGAAAGGTCGAACCACGACCCGCGACGGATCGGGCCGCAGATAGAGCGGCTGGCGGTTGAAGAAGGTGGAAGCTGACACGGGGGAGCCCTTTTGGTTGGGCTTCGACAACGAACGTCGTCATGCGCCCTGCGCCTGCATCGTCGGCAGACCTCGTCGGCGATCCGTCATGCGGGCCATCTGTCGCATCTCGGCGAGGCTAAGCAAATATGAAACGACAAACTCGCCGCCGCGGTTCTCGTTGGGGCGGTCCCTATGGAGCCCATCGCGACAACTTCCGGTCTCGACATCCACAAGCGGCGCCGACAGATCGTTGCGGCCAGTGAACCAGGCAAAAGCGCGCGCCGCGTCTGTGCGCCATTCGGCCGCGCTGTCGGCGCGCCAGGCTGCGAGGCAAGCCGAGATCGCGGCCGCCGCTTCCAGCGGCTGCTGATCGAAGGCCTCAGGCGGCACGCGGTGCGTACCGAACGTGGCGGATCCGACGGGCCGAAAGAACCCGGCTGGCGCCGTCTGCACATTCATTAGCCACCGAAGCGTGCGCAGTCCGGCTTCGACCTGGTCGAGATCGCCCGTCGCCATGCCGGTGACGATCAACGCCTGCGGCAATCGTGCATTGTCATAAGCAAGGCCAGTCTCGAACCAAACCCAATCTGGAGTTTCGACGGATCGCAATAGGGACATCAGCCTTTCCGATAAGACCCGGCGCGACCGCCTTGCCGCCTCGTCGGAACGGGTCACATCGCAATACGCTTCCAGTCCCAAAAGCGCGAACGCCCAGGCGCGCGGCGACGAAAAGTCCTCGACAACTCGGAGCAACTCCCGAAACAGGCCAGAGGCCCAGCGCCGGCGCGACGGGCTCAAGTCTGAGCGCGAGCACTCGCCCAGCGCCCACACAGTGCGACCGTGGCTGTCCTCGGAACCGATGTCCTCCAGCCAGCGCCTGTCGAAACTCATGAAATTCCTGAAGCGATTTGCATCGCTGTTCCACGCATGTTGGATGAACGACGCGAAACGGGTCGTCAGCGTATCGCTGAGCGCCTCTTCGCCGGGAGCGGCGAGAGCGCACGCCACGAGCAATGCTCGAGCGTTATCGTCCACGCAATAGCCATGGGCTCTGTCCGGGACGCAGTGCACGGCGTGCTGGAAAAGGCCGGTATCGTCGCACATGGACTGAAGGTGTTGGGTCCGGAGGTCCGGCGGGGTGAATTTCCCGCGCTGCGGAGCGCCACGTTCGTGCAGCTTCAGAACGGTGAGCTTGCGGTCGCGCCGGGCGTGCTCGAATGCCGCGACATAACGTTGCGCCGTGCGGCCCCAGGTCATTGATCGGCTCGTGGCAAAGGCGCGCTTCCGCATGGCGTTACGCTTTTCATTATCCGTTAAGAGCTCAGCAATCTCTGTTCCGATGGCCTCCGCGTCGGCGAAGGGGACAAGGATTCCGCGGCCATCCGCCAGCAGTTCGGCTGCGTGCCAATACGGTGTCGAGACCACTGCCTTGCCGAGGCCGAAGCTATAGGCCAGCGTGCCGGACGTCATCTGCGCGGAGTTCAAGTAGGGGGTAACGTAAACGTCGCACATCGAGATGAAACCGAGCAGCGTCGTCTGGTCAACGAACTGGTCCAGGAAAACGACGTGGTCGCTAACACCGAGCTTGGCTGCGCGCGCGACGAGGCTCTCGCGATAAGCCTCACCCTTCTCGCGAACCAGGTTGGGGTGAGTCGCGCCGAGGATGACATAAACGGCGTCGGGTCGGCTGCGAAGGATCGCTGGCATGGCGTCGATGACATATTCAATCCCCTTGTTGGGGGACAGAAGGCCGAAGGTGAGGATGACAGCTTTGCCCGTGAAGCCAAAGCGCACCTTTGCTTCTTCCGGCTCGGCGAATGCTACGTCCGGAATGCCGTGCGGAATCACCTCGATCTTCTCTGCGGGCACGTCATAGACCTTCTGCAGAAGTTCGCGGGCCTTCTCAGCCATAACCACCACCCGTGAGGAGACGGCCACAATCCGGTCGATCACTACCCTTTGAGCGCGCGAGGGTTGCGACAAGACCGTGTGCAGCGTTGTCACCACGGGCATGCTCAGCCTGTTGAGCAACGTGAGGATGTGGTCGCCGGCTTCGCCGCCAAAGATGCCGAACTCGTGTTGGAGCGAGACGACATCGTACCGGCCGTCGTTCAGCACATCCGCCGCATAGGCATAGTCCTCGATCGACTGGTCGCCAATCTCGAGCCGCACGTCCGCCGGATAGTCGTACGTGCGGCCGTTATCAGTCATCGCGACGATGCAGGTTTCAATGTCGCCGTCCAGGGATGCAACGGCCTTTCTCAGATCGGTGGTGAAGGTCGCGATGCCGCAGCGACGAGGCAGGGAGTTTCCGACGAAGGCAACGCGCTGTGGTTGGCTCACGGTCGGACCTCCAGGACTAAGCGATGCGGAGGCTGCGATATCTCCGAGAGCGCAGCGACCGGCGGAGAGGCGACTCCGGCGGGGTGGGACTCGCCAATAACCGGGCGAAGCATCATCATGTCGGGACGGCTCGCCTCGTAGGCGACCAGCGCCTCCATCCCGTGGGCTCCAGCCTGCAGGGTCGTTTCCTCATCCTCGAGGAAGACAGCCTCGCCCGGGAACGCATTCAGCAGTCCGACGCGGGCCTGGCCATGTAGGAGGAGCAGCCAGGTCTCGTGTTGCGCCCGGACATTCCACTTTGAGCGCGGAAGAGCATCGACCTTTTCAAGAGCGAAGTGGGGAGAGCTGACGAGGAGCGTCCTTCCTGCCCCGAGAGCCTGCGGGACGGGACCAGCCGGGGCCAGCCCGGCATCGGCGACCGCGACGGCCTGCTCGACGTGCAGTGCGCGGGATCGCCCATAATCGAAGAGACGAAAGGTCGTGTCGCTGCGCTGTTGGATTTCGGCGATCACGAGACCGGCTCCGATGGCGTGAATGGAGCCAGACGGAACATCAACAACATCCCCACGCGCGACTCGCCTCCAGGCGATCCGCTCGGCGATCGATCCGTCGGCAACGGCTTGGCGAAGTTGTTCCGAAGTCAGCCGCCGATCGAGGCCGAGAGCAATGCGGGCGCCCGGTTCTGCGGAGAGGACATACCAGGCCTCAGACTTGCCGCGCGCTTCGCCGATCGAGCGGGCGAAAGCGTCTCCCGGATGCACCTGGACCGACAGCGGCTCGAGCGTGAAAAGCAGTTTCAGGAGCAGGGAGGACTCGTGGGCCGCTGGGTCCCTCCGCTCGTACCAGATCTCACCAATCTTGCGGTTTGCTCCGCCGGCCTCGCTCCACGGCCGGAGATCGGTGCGACCCCAGGGCTTTTCGACCGCGCGCGCCGAGGCAAGTTCTAACGTCATGAACGTCTCCTCGTTCGCGCGGCGCCGATCGACACGCTGGTCACCCTTGACCAAAGCCCAGACGCGTGACGTAGCGCGCCGCACATGCCCTAGGCGCCCCCAAAGCGGCGGTCTACGGATAGGGTGCTGCTGAATCGACGTCAGAGAACGAGGCTAATCGCAAATTAGAAGCGGCTAACCGTGGCCAAAGGCTTGTCGCCTAGTCGTACAAATGAATGTATTTCCTACATATAGGTACGAACAGCAAAAACAAAAGAGAGGAATTATTTGTGTGTATTTTACCAACGGCGACGAACTCGAACTTGCGCCGATTGAAGCGGAGCGGGAGCTCGTCAATACGCTCTATCGCACTAGCGAATTGAAGGACGACGGACGCCGTCGCATCGAGCGTCAGCTTGACCTGCGCGACGCGGTGCTCGCCAATCTGCGGTCGCGGGAGTGAGATTGCGGGGGCGGGCTGGGCCGGCTGACAGCTTGTCAGTCCGGCGGATGATTATTTTCGTGCAACACCCAAGGTGTCAGGCCGGTGAAGGAGGCGTCCAACACATTGCGCAACGTGTCAGCACGTAGGTTGCTGGGACGCTCAGGGGTTGCGACCGTCCGATGGTCCAGCACGCGCGGAGCCCGCCGGATCGCCCTTGAGGGAGACGAATGGCGACCGGGCGATGAAGGCACGGCACATGTCGTCCAGGGCGTTCACAAATGACGACCGGGCGACGAACGCAAGGCACATGCCGTCCAGGGCTTTCACGACCTTAGTGAGTACATGTGGGTCCGGCCTACCAAGAATATTCTCCAGCCCTTCCTCAGTAGTGATGAGTTCGGATGGGGCTTGGCTATCAGCATATGAGGTCATCCTGATGCCTTTCCGACGTTGCTGGGTCCGGCTTGGGCTCGCCTGCAAATGGGCGGGAGCTCTTTCAGCTTGCGGGGCGGATGTTGTGGTTGATACGGAATAAGTTAGCTGGGTCGAACTTGCGCTTCAGCGCCGCGAGGCGCGGATAGTTGTCGCCGTAGCTGGCCCTGACCCGCGCCTCGCCCTCGTCGCCCATCATAAAGTTGGGATAGGCGCCGGCGCGGTCGAACGGATGCACCGCGGCCCAATAGTCCGTTGCCCACGCCTTGAGCTCTGTAGCTTTCGCCGGGTTCGGGTCGATGCCGGCGATAACCATCGACCACATCGCATCGCGCGCGCCCCAGGCCGTGGCGGCGCTGGCTGTGCGATGCACGGCGCCGTCGATCGGGTAGAGGTGCATCAAGGAGAACGTGCTCGGCAGCTTCGCCGCATGGACGAGATGGACGTCGATCGCAGCATCGGGCAGCGTGTCGACGAAGTCGCCCTTCCAGTACCACTGCATCCCCGGCGGATTGAGCGCGTCGAACATGCCCTGCAGCGCCGGGTAAGAAAGTGGCCCAACCCAGTCGATCAGTGGCTTCGGCAAGGCCTTGCGGACGGCGTCGATCGCGGCCGCGGCCGTGTCTCCGGTGTGCGCCAGCAGCAGCACCGTCATCTTCTTGCCCCAGTGCTCCCGGGGGAACGGATCGTTGGGTGGCACGGTCTGCAACCCGAGGAAGCTGCCGAACGTATCCGGCGCCGATCGCGAAAACTCGCGATACCAGCGCATCACCACCGCAGCGTCCGCGAGGTCGAAGATGATCGGCCCGCCAAGCAGCGTCTTGGCCGGATGGGTGCGGAACAGGAAGCTGGTGACGACGCCAAAATTTCCCCCGCCGCCGCGCAGCGCCCATAGGAGATCGCTGTTCTCGCTTTCGCTGGCGGTCGCGAAGCTGCCGTCGGCCAACACTACGTCGGCCTCGATGAGGCTATCGCAGGTTAGGCCATACTGGCGCGAGAGGTAGCCGTGCCCGCCGCTAAGGGTCAGGCCGGCGACTCCGGTGGTTGAGATGATTCCGAAGGGCACGGCCTGTCCAAATGCGTGCGTGGCATGGTCGACCTCTCCCGTCGTGCAGCCAGCATCCACCCTCGCAGTGCGTCCCTTTGGATCGACCCGCACGCCTCGCATGGTCGACAGGTCAATCACCAACCCGTCGTCGACGCTGGCGAACCCCGCCCCATTGTGGGCGCCGCCCCGGATCGCAACGGGCAGCCCCTGATCGCGGCCGAAATTGACGGCCGCGATCACGTCGGCTGCGTCGGCGCAACGCGCAATGAGCCTTGGCCGCTTGTCGATCATGGCGTTGTAAAGTTTGCGGGCGTCGTCATAGCCCGCATCGCCTTGTTGAATGACGGACCCACGCAACGATGTGGCGAAACGGACAACGGTCTCATTGTTCATGACGCGCTCCAAAGTGTGGTCACGATCCTCGGACGTTAGTCGCCAGCACGGGGCGTAGGAATGCCCGATCGTCCGCTTTTCTTGCTCAGGTGGGCGGAGCGCTGACCTAGGTTCTTCAGCGAGGTTGCGGGTCGGGGCGAGTTGCCATTACAATTGACGTGGCGGATTGGGGAACGGTCGCATGGACGTCCTATCCGATGTGCTTCGCGCAGTGCGGCTCAACGGCGCGGTGTATTTCGATATTGACGCAGGTTACCCCTGGACCGGCGAATTGCCGGGGACGGCGGCGATTGCCACCGCCGTCATGCCGGGCGTGGAGCACGTCATATCCTTTCATGCCATCCTGTCCGGGAGTTGCTGGGCGGCTCTGAGCGACGGCTCCTCGCCGGCTCTCAATCTCAATGCGGGCGACGTGGTGGTGTTTCCCGGCGGCGCGGCCAACGTCTTGGGTTCCGAGGCGGGCGTGCGGGGCGAACCGGACATGGCGATGTACTACAAGCCTGTTGATAAGCATTTGCCGTTCACGCTGATACGTGGCGGCGAGGGGCAGGAGCGGACTCGCTTTGTCTGCGGCTATCTCGGCTGCGATGCGCGGCCGTTCAACCCGCTGCTCGCGGCGCTTCCCCCGATGCTGCGCGTGAGCAGGCCGACCGACGGCGGACGATGGGTAACCGACCTGTTCAGTATGGCGCTTAAGGAGGGCGGCAGCGGCCGGGCTGGCGGCGAGACGGTCCTCGCAAAGCTGAGTGAGCTCATGTTCGTTGAGGTGATCCGCTGCTACGTCGAGACCCTCCCGGCCGAGACCCGCGGATGGCTCTCCGGCTTGCGTGACCCGCATGTCGGCAAGGCGCTGCGGCTCATTCATGCGCGCCCAGCTGAGGGGTGGACTTTGGAGCGGCTTTCACGCGAAGCCGGGCTCTCGCGCACCGTCTTCGCCGAGCGTTTCTCCGACTATGTCGGCGTTTCCCCCGTGCACTATCTGATGGGCTGGCGCCTTCAGCTTGCGCGTCGATTGCTGGAACAGCCGGGCTTTGGCGTCGCGCGCGCAGCGGCGGAAGTCGGCTACGAATCCGAGGCGGCCTTCAATCGCGCGTTTAAGAAGTTTGTCGGCGTTCCCCCAGGCGCGTGGCGGAAGGGGAGATTGCTGTCGACCGAATCCAAGCCTTTTGATCCCATTTGAGTTTCACTTCGCCTCGCCCGACGGAGGCGACGTGAGAAGTTTGATTTGCGTCGGCCACGGCCTTGCGGCAAGCCGGCGGGAATTTCAACGTCGGGCGGAATTCTGCGCTCGAGGTCACGCAAGTCTACCACCCCGCACGGTCGCACACGCGATTTTCGGGATCGTGATCTGCAATGGCCGCTTCACCGTCGAAAGGCGACATTCGGCCTTGAACTCTTATCCTATTTCATTGCCCGCTTGCGCAGACCTTGGACGGCCGCAAGGTTCTCAGCGGCTGTCTTAAGCTGCGGATCGACACGCAGCGCTGCCTGGTAGTCGGCGATCGCTCGGTCCAGATCGCCCTTGCCGCGGAAGGCCGCGCCACGGTTGTTGTAGGCGTCGGCGAAGGCTGGGTTAAGCTGGATCGCGCGGTCGTAGTCGGCGATAGCGCGGCTCAGATCGCCCTTGGCTTGGTATGCGTTGCCGCGATTGGTGAGGAAATTGGCCCGCGGGGAGATTTCGAATCGCTTCATTATAGTCGATGATGGCGCGGTCATAGTCGCCCTCTTCGGCGTAGGACAGACCGCGATTGTCAAAATAGGTGGGCTCAGACGGTTCTAGCTTGATCGCCTCGCTATCATCGGTGATCGCCTGCCCGTGGCGGCCGAGCTTCCGATAGGCCGCGCTGCGATTGGAGTAGGCTGGGGCGCTGCGGGGATCGAGCTTGATCGCCTCGTCATAGTCCTTGATCGCGCGTTCGTAATCCTTATTGAAATAAAAGGCGGCCCCGCGATCCCTGAATGCTAGGCTCAGTTTCGGATCGAGCCGCAACGCTTCGTCGTAGTCCTGGATCGCGCGATCGTATTGGCCCTTGTCGACGAACACGTCGCCGCGGTTGTCGAAGGCCTTCGCGTCCCTGGGATCGAGGCGCACCGCCTCGCTTGCGTCAGCGAGCGCGCGGTCGAGCTTGCCGATCGAGCGGTAAGCGTTGGACCGCTCGCGAAAGGCTCGGGCGTTGTTCGGATCGAGCGCAATGGCGCGATCGAGATCGGCGAAGGCCTGCTTCACCTTGTCGGCGTACCAAGCGGCTTGGCCCCGATTTACGAGCGCGTCGGCGACCTTCTTGGGCGCGTTCCGCGTGGCTTTGAGCAACGCGTTGCAGGCTGCTATGCGCTGTTCAGGAGAGAAGGCGCTGTCGTCCTCCGCGGCGCAGACCGCGGCGTTCGCGTTGCCCTGGGCGCCCGCCGGCGATGCGGCGAAGGCGGCGAGCAGGCAAAGAACGACGCGGGACGCCATAGTCTATCCCCCAAAGGCAACCGAAAGTATGGCGCGTGCACGATAACACGCTGTGACCTTCATCACAGAACCGGGGAAGCCGACAGTCCCGCCAAGGCATCGCACAACTCGGCTCTCAAAACCCGTTTCGTTGGCTACTCGGTGTAGAAATCAGACGGGCGCGGTCCGCTCTCCGTCAACCGTCCGGTCCACAGGCGCGGTCCAGGACGACCACTTAACGTCGAAAGCAACATTCGATCGATCGCGTCGAAACTTCCGCTCTGGTCGAAACCAGTCAACCGATTGAGTTTTGACTCTGGGGCAGGGCGCCGACCGGCCGGCTGAACAGCGTGCTCGGCCAAGCGGCCAGGATGCGGAGGATCATCGCGAGCGGATAGCCGGGGTGGCTGGGCAAGCTGTCGCTGGCCCTGTCTTCCGATCGTCTGAACCGGGTGCAGATCAGCATTTCCACCGGCGGCGCGTCGGCGCCGAAAGGGGCGCGGAGCGCCGACACCCAGGGCCGCCTGTCGTCGAAGGCCACGTACATCGGCGTTGCGCAGCAGCCGGCGATCATCCGCCGGGTCTTCGAGGCTTGGGTCAGCTTCGTAGCCTCAAGGTGATCCACGCCGCGGGTGCAGGCGATGCGGTCCCGGCGGAACACCATGAACTCCGTGCCGCCGTCCGCGCTCGGCGCCGGCGCTGAAGCCGCGGATGCGGCGAGCCGCTCAGCCGCGGCCTGGCAGTCGTCGCAATAGCAGGCGCTGACTACGATCGGTTCAGCCCAGGCGCCGAGCTCGACCGCCCGCACCGGCAACGCGCCACGTGGATTGGATTCGTTTTCGTCATGAACCCCCCCCTCGCGAAGCTTGACCATTATATCGGTTCAAAAAAGCAACCATGAGGTGGGGAGGCGGTCTGGTCGGCCTTCGGTTCCTTCGAGATTGCGACATTTTCTTTCTGTCCGGCAGAATTCGTGCTGTAACCTTCACTCGTCGAAAAAAGCGGTGGGCCGGAACTGAGCGATGCGGAGAGAGAGGGCGATCTTCGTTCGCGGTGACTGGAGCGGGCGAAGGCAGGCCGCCAGATTTCCTTAGTTAAATCGCTTGTAACCCATTGAAAAATCGCGATTTGGAAACTTAAACGCTAGTAAACGCTAGCTATTTTACTATCGTTTACTAGCGTTTATTGCATTTTTACTAACGTTTATTAGCACTTAGCCGCGCGGCGCGCGCTCGCAAGGGCGGACGTGCGTCTTCGGCGCTTAGGGCGGGCACTGTGTCTGCCTGCAGCCAGTCCAGCCCGCCGAGACCTCGATTTCGTCGTAGCCGTTGACCCGGTAGACGACATACGAGACTGCCCAGGCGGCGACGAACAAGCCGATGATCGCATAGCCGAGGACGCCGAAATTGTCGTTGAGCGAGCCGATCACGCCCCAGAACGCGCCCCCTTTGTTGAGGCCTAGCTGGCCGCCGATCAGGTTCAGCGTCTCGAGGCCGCCGACGATAACCGCGACGATGATCGACACGGCGGTGATCGTCAGATTGTAATAGAGCTTGCGGATCGGCTTGATGAACGCCCAGCCATACGCGCCGAGCATGAGAATGCTGTCGGTTGTGTCGATCAAGGTCATGCCAGCGGTGAACAGGGCGGGAAAGACCAGGATCGACCAGATCGAAAGGCCCTGTGACGCTTGGCTAGCCGAAACGCCAAGCAGGCCAATCTCCGTCGCGGTGTCGAAGCCTAGACCGAACAGGACGCCGAGCGGATACATCTGCCAACTCCATTCGATCAGCCGAAAGAAGCGGCGGAACACGCGCCCAAGAAGGCCGCGATTGGCCAGCATGATGTCGAGATCTTCCTCGACGAAACGGCCACCCCTTTTAACCGTCTGAAACGTCCGCCACACCGAGGCGAGAACAATGATGTTGGAGATAGCGATGGCGAACAGGAACAGCGCCGACACTAGCGTGCCGACAACGCCGCCGACGCTCTTGAAGGAGTCGAAATCGGCCCTGAAGCGTTGTGGTTGCGATGGCGATGGCGATCGTCAATGCGACGACAATTGTCGAGTGGCCGAGCGAGAAGAACAATCCGACCCCGACTGGACGCCGGCCTTCGGCCATGAGTTTGCGGGTGACATTGTCGATCGCCGCAATGTGGTCCGCGTCGAAGGCGTGCCTGAGGCCGAAACTGTACGCGAGCGCGGCCGTGCCAAGCAGAACCGGATAGGCGTGGAAGGCGGCAAGCGCCCACAGCCATGCGGCCGCGTTGAAGAAAAGGAGGAGGATGTAGACCGCGGTCACTCTCCCGCGGATATTCTGACGGCTGTCGTTGAAGAGATTGGCTACGCTGACCATCATTCCGGAGGCTCCCCGCCTTTCGCGCAAAGACTACCGGAGCTTTCCCGGCGCGCCAACGCGCTTTGGGTGGCGCTGCATTGTGCATTTTCAGCCCCGAATTCAGGCAGGGAATGAACAGGCGCCGTCTCTCGCTTTGGCCGACGTTAATTCTATGTCAACGCGATAGGCTGAATATTGCGCAAACCGTTGGGCAATCGACGCGCCGTCGCTAGGACACGCACCCGAGCGGCACTCAGTCGTCGAGACCAGGGGGCGGACATGCTTGCGTGGTTGCTTTGGCAACTGGAGAAGATTGAGCGAATACGCGCCGCCGCAAGCGCACTCATGGATGAGTTTGGCGACGAAGCTTACGCGCAGGCGCGACTCCGCGAGCGTCAGGCCAAACGCGACGAGACGGCGGGAGCCTGGAGACGGGTCGCCTTGGTCGTCGCTCGCTGGACGCCCAGGCGCATTGAGGTTGACGCTGCGCCTCCGACACTTCCAGAGCCTAATCCGCCGGCCGAGATCGTTCCGGAACCGTCGCGGACCTTCCGGATCCAATTCGTTTGCGCGACAGCCGACCAGGGGCCGAACAATTTAACGGAAGAGCGGATCGAGGCGCCGGATACGCCCGCCGCCATCATCGCGGCTGCGAACATCAAGTGGCCGCCTCAAACGATCGGAGTGCGGATCCTCGATCGCGAGGGCCACGAAGTCTTTGCGCGACAAAAAGCGAGGCGGGCATAGAGGGCGATGGGCCTGTCCTCGCCAACGGCGATGGCGCCGTTCCGACCAACGATTCGGCGGCTTCGATCGGCTGGCCTAAGATTCGTATTAGGGCCTGGAGCCGGCCGCGCGCCTTATGGAGCGGTCGTTGGGTCTACGGTGAGGTCGAACGTACGGAGCCGCCTTCCGGTCCATTCCGCCGAAGATGACGTGAATCCTTGCCTGACGTGAATGGCCCGTGCCCATCACCTAGGACCACCTCGACAAGAGCGACATCAAAGACGCTCGCGGAGTTGAAGGCAAAGATGCCGGAACTCGCCCGCATTGATGTCGCGACCGCGCCTTGGCTGTCCGAGCCGAAGTAAGCCTCGACCCAGCGCCGTGATGGCCGGGCGAGAGCCGGCGCATTAGACTGCGCCCTGCAACCTTAACGCGAAATCTCTGCAAATGAATGAAAACAAATGAAAGCAAAATTCCTTTCATTTGTTTTCATAAATTTTTACGAATTTAGCCTTTTCAGATGGTTACAAGCAAAAAAATAAAAAAGTTCCTGTCCCTTCCAACTCGCGTCCTGGGTTGCGGTCGGGGATGGCAAACCACCGTCCGACTCCATCGGACGCTCCGCCATCGCTGAGCCCAGCGAATTCAGCCAGCATCGCCATCGTAGCTCTAGTTTCTGATTTTGTCAATAGATGCTGTTTACCTGTCGGTTTTTCCTTAATCGCTATCGACCCACGCTTGGCCGCCGCCCAGCGCCGAGCGATCTCATCAACCGAATCCAGATTTCGGCCCGGTGGGCTTGCTCTGCGCATTCGCTGATGATGTCACTCCAGCGCAGGCAGGAATCTCGCTTCCGGCCAAAGCCTTCGTGGATCCCCGCTTTCCCCGGACATGACAAGCAACGGCTTCGGGCGGTTCCACGACGCGCTCGTTCAAGATGATAAACGTCTGAGTCAAAAACTCATCGCCAGAACCGCTTGCTGGCGATGCGGGCGCCCTCGGCCAGCGCCGCGAATTTCGCCCAGACAATGTCCGGCTCGACGGCCGCCTGGCCGACCCATGTTCCGTACCCGCAATCGCTTCCCGCGATCACGTTCTCCCGTCCGACGAGCTTGGCGTAGTTGCCGATCCGGTTGGCGATGACCTCGGGATGTTCGATGAAGTTCGACTTCGATTCGAGGACGCCCGGTATCAGCACCTTGCCGTCCGGCAGCTTCGTCGTTTCGAACACGGCATATTCGTGCGCATGGCGCGGATTGGCGGCTTCGAGGGAGAGCGCCATCGGTTTAGCCTTGAACACGACGTCGACGATATCGGCGAGCGGCACATCGCAATGGTGCGGACCCTCGTAGTTGCCCCAGCAGAGATGCATCCGGACCCTGTCCGCAGGAATGTTCGCCAGCGCTGCGTTGAGCGCCTCGACGTGCTCGGCGGCGCGCTTGCGAAACTCCTTCAGTTCGAGATTCGCGTATTGAATGTGCCGGCCCATCGCGAGGTCCGGGCAATCAATCTGGAGGTCGAAGCCGGCCGCGACAATCGCTTCGTATTCAGGCTTCATGGCGCCTGAAATCGCCTCGAGATAGGCGGTCTCGCTCGGATAATAATCGTTGTGAAAGAAGAGCGAGATGACGCCCGGCGATGCGGCGCTCATGAATGGGCGCTGCCCATTCGCTTCGCCCACCGCCGCTCTGAGGTTGTCGACGTCGCGTTTCACCGCGTCAGGGTCGGAGACCGAGATCGGCCCGTTGCAAGCTGGCGTCTTGCGCCGCGACCGTCCGGGATCGCCGAACACGCGCTTCGCCATGCTCGGAAACTCCGCGAGGTCCTGATAGACGAAACTGTTGCCCGCGCCGCCGAAGCCCGCCAAACGGTCCTTGACGTAAGTGGCGTAGCTCGGCTTCGACATTTCTCCGTCGTTGACGATGTCGATGCCGGCCTTTCGCTGTCTGCCCACCACTTCCCCAACTGCGCTCTTGATGCGCGCCGCCAAGGCGGCCTTATCGACCGGCTTTCCTTCCTCTTTCGCATACATCATCTGGATGAGGTCGTCCGGGCGCGGCAAGCTTCCGGTATGGGTGGTCAGAAAGCGGTCGACGCTATTGGGCATGTTCACTCACCTCTTGTCGCAGCCCTTGGCGAAGCGGGCCTAGGCTTCGAGATCGGATCGTCCGCGGGCCGGCCCAGTTGCCGGATCGAGGCTATGAGGTCGGCGAAGCGGTCGCCTTGAACGATGACGTGGCTGCGCAGCAGGGTGTGCGCTTCGTTGGGATTGCGATCCAGGATCGCCCTCACGACGGACTCATGCTCGGCGAAAGACGTCCCGAGCCTGCCCGGAAAGCGAAGCTGCAGGCGTCGATAGGGCTTCAGGCGGCGGCGCAAGGCCCCGCATTGCTCGAGGAGGAACTGATTGTGGCTGCCGAGATAAACGGCGTCATGGAAGAGCTCATTGCGATAATAGTAGCTATCTGGATCGGATGCAGCCACGGCGATTCGGCACGCTTCGTGCGCCTTGAGCAGGCGATCGCGATCCTCCTCGTCGGCACGACGTGCGGCAAGTTTCCCGGCAACCCCTTCAAGCTCGGCCATCACCTCGAACATCTCGACGACCTGCTCGGCCGATGGGGCCGCCACAATCGTCCCGCGCCGCGGCCGCGAAACGACGAGGCCGGAAGCGGCGAGTTGCAGCAAAGCTTCTCTGACGGGGGTTCGCGATACCCGATAGCGCGTGGCAAGCCAAAGTTCGTCCAGCCGAGCGCCCGGCCGAAACACACCCTGGGTGATTTCCTCTTCGATGACGTCGCGAAGCCGCTGAACCCCTTGAGATGTTTGGCGCGCCCAAGGGGAATCGAACCCCTGTTTTCGCCGTGAAAGGGCGACGTCCTGGACCGCTAGACGATGGGCGCGGGCTCGTAAGAGGAATCCGGTTCCGCCGGATCGGCGCGATGCTATAAGGTCGGCCGCTCTCGCTGGCAAGCCTGACCGCTGCGTCTGAGGCTAAGCAACCCCGGAGGAAAACAATGCGCGCCATCCGAATAGACAAGCCGGGCGGCCCGGAGGTCATGCGCCTCGAGGAGGTCGAGCTGCCGCCGCTGGGGAAGGGCGAGGTCAGGCTGCGCCAGCACGCGATCGGGATCAACTTCATCGATATCTATCACCGCACCGGCTTCTATCCGCCAGCAAGGACCCCGTTCACGCCTGGATCCGAAGGCGCGGGCGAGGTGGTCGAAGTCGGTCCATCGGTTGAGGGATTGAAGCCCGGTGATCGCGTCGCTTACGCGGGCTCCTCCGGCGCCTATGCCCAGGAACGCAACATCGAAGCCAGGTTCCTGTTCAAGCTGCCGCGATCGATTTCGTATGACACGGCCGCGGCGATGATGCTCAAGGGCCTCACGGCGCAATATTTGGTGCGCCAGACTTACCGGGTCAAAGAGGGCGACACGATCCTGGTCCATGCCGCCGCCGGTGGGGTGGGCCTGATCCTTTGCCAATGGGGCAAGGCGCTCGGAGCAACGGTGATCGGCTGCGTCGGGACCGCGGAAAAGGCGGCGATCGCCAAGAACGCCGGCGCGAAGCACACGATCCTCTATCGCGAGGAGGATTTCGCCAAGCGGGTGGACGAAATCACCAAGGGGGCGAAATGCCATGTCGTCTATGACGGCGTCGGCAAGGCGACCTTCCCGGCCTCGCTCGACTGCCTGCGGCCGTTCGGGGTGTTCGCCAGCTTCGGCTCCGCCTCGGGCGCCGTGGATGCGTTCAACATTAGCCTTTTGGCGCAAAAGGGCTCGTTGTTCGCCACCCGGCCGACCCTGACCACGTTCATGGCGGATCGCACGCGGGGCGAGAAAATGGCGCGCGAGCTGTTTCGGGTGGTGGATCGCGGCGAGGTCAAGATCCAGATTGGCCGGAAATGGCCTCTGGCGGAAGCGGCTGCGGCCCACATTGCGCTCGAGAAACGCGAAACTACGGGCTCTTTGCTTCTGACTCCTTGAGGCGAAGCCGTCGGCCTTGGTTGCGCCAAGTTTCCGCGTCACCAGCCGAAGCTTGGCGCAAGGCGCCCGCCTTTGTATATGAGACGGGGGCCGCCCGAGGCCGCCAATCTTCGGATGAAACAAGTAAGGGCGTATTGAGCCGAATGATCGAACCCACCGTGAAATCCGCCGACGTCGCCGTCACGCCCGCCAAGAAGGAGGAGGGCTGGTGGGAAACCGTCAAGGTCATCATCGAGGCGCTCTTGATCGCGCTCGTGGTGCGCACGGTCTTGTTCCAGCCGTTCAACATTCCCTCGGGCTCGCTGGTGCCGACGCTATTGGTCGGCGACTATCTGTTCGTCTCCAAATACGCCTACGGCTATTCCCATTTCTCGCTGCCGAGCTTTCTCGACCTTGACCCCTCGGCGATGCCCGGGCGCATCTTCGCCTCGGAGCCCAAGCGCGGCGACGTCATCGTGTTCAAGCTGCCGAGCGACGGCCAGACTGACTACATCAAGCGGCTGATCGGCTTGCCCGGCGACAAGATCCAGGTCACCCACGGGCGGCTCATCATCAACGGCCAGATGGTTCCCCGCGAGCCGATCCAGCCTTTCCTCACTGTTAACCATTTCAACAAGCCGATGGAGGCTCCGCAATATCTGGAGACGCTTCCGGGCGGCGTCCAACACAAGATCATCCAGATCGACGGCGACGACGGCACCTTCGACAATACGAAGGTCTATGAAGTGCCGCCGGGCCACTTTTTCATGATGGGCGACAACCGGGACAATTCGAGCGATTCCAGGCTTTCCGGGGATCAGGGCGGGGTCGGCTATGTGCCGTTCGAGAACCTGATCGGCAGGGCCGAAATCATCTTCTTCTCAATCGATGAGGGCACGCCGGCCTGGGAGGTGTGGCGCTGGCCGTGGGACGTGCGCTGGGACCGCATCTTCCAACGGGTGCGTTAGGCCCAAGCAAACGGGCTCCCGCCAGCCGCCCAAAGACGGTATAGTCGCGCGGCCGTCTTCCCCTCCCTCCTGCCTGTCAAACGGCGGCGCCAAGGCGCGACTGCTCCTCGATCGGTTGGACAATGAACAAACATCCGCGCGCCGAACTGTCCGCGTTGGAATCCAGGCTCGGCCACCGCTTCCGCGATTCCGGGCTGGCGGTGCTCGCGCTCACTCACCTTTCGGCGCAGAATTCGGGCGGGCAGGGCAGGTCGCAGTCCTATCAGCGGCTGGAGTTCTTGGGGGACCGGGTGCTGGGCGTCGTCATCGCCAGCCGGCTCTACCAGGCTTTCCCAAAGGCGAGCGAGGGCGAATTGTCGATGCGCTTCGCCAAGCTCGTGCGCCGCGAAACCTGCGCCGAGATCGCCATCCAATGGGACGTTGGGCCGCATGTCGCGCTAGGCTTAGGCGAGGCGCGCGGGGGCGGCCGCAAGAAGGCTGCGATCCTGGCGGATGTCTGTGAATCCTTGATCGGGGCGGTGTTCGTCGACGGTGGCTTCGCCGCGGCCGAGGCGGTCATCCTCGACGCCTGGGGCGAGCGAATCACCGCCGACGCCGAGCCCGCCCGCGACGCCAAGACCGCAGTGCAGGAATGGGCCCAGTCGCGCGCGCTCGCCCCGCCCCGGTACGAGGAGGTCGAGCGCAGCGGACCGGCGCACGCTCCCCATTTCGTCATGCGGGTCACGCTCGACGGCTTCGAGCCGGAAGTCGGAGCCGCGAGCTCGAAACGGGCCGCGGAACAGGCCGCGGCGCAGGCCTTTCTCGATCGCTGGGGCGCGACATGAGCGACACCCGATGCGGGTTCGTCGCCATCATCGGCGCCCCCAACGCCGGCAAATCGACCCTGATCAACGCGCTCATCGGCGAGAAGGTCTCGATCGTCACCCGCAAGGCGCAGACCACCCGGTCGACGGTGCGCGGCGTTCTGACCCGGGAGCAGGCGCAGATCGTGTTCGTCGACACGCCCGGCCTGTTCGCCCCCAAGCGCCGTCTTGACCGCGCGATGGTCGCCTCCGCCTGGGGCGCCGCCGCCGACGCCGACGCGCTCATGCTCATCATCGACGCCCGCAAGGAGGCCGGGGAATCAGGCCTGACCGAGGAGACGCAATCGATCCTCGCCACGCTCGGCGAGGCGCGGAAGCCACGGCTCGCTATCCTCAACAAGATCGACCTCGTCGAGCGGCCGAAACTGCTTGACCTCACCGCCAGGCTCAACGCCGCGCTCGCCTTCGATGAGACCTTCATGATCAGCGCCACGACCGGCGACGGGCTCGACCGGCTGATCGACCGTCTCGCCGCGATGATCCCGGCCGGTCCCTGGCTCTACCCGGAGGACCAGATCGCCGAAGCGCCGATCCGCTCGCTCGCCGCCGAGATCACCCGCGAGAAGCTGATCGAGCGGCTGCACGACGAACTGCCTTACCAGGCGACGGTCGAGACCGACGAGTGGAAGGACCGGCCCGACGGTTCGGCCCGCATCGAGCAGACGATCTTCGTCACCCGCGAGAGCCACCGCAAGATCGTGCTCGGCGAGGGCGGGCGTACGATCAAGGCGATTGGCACCGCCGCCCGCAAGGACATTTCCGAAGCCCATGGCGCGCCCGTGCACCTCTTTCTGCACGTCAAGGTGCGCGAGCGCTGGCTCGACGACCCTGAACGGTACCGGGCGATGGGGCTTGATTTCCCCAAGGGATGAGAAGACGAGCCGGAGGCCAGGCCAGGGCGCCAAGATTGACAGGATGATGGTCTTCCGACACTGTGCTGTATTCCACCCCTTATCTGGAGATATCATGCGAATCCTTGCCCCGGCCGTCGGCGCTCTTCTGGTCGGCCTCACGGTTTCCGCAGCTGGCGCCGCGGTTCCCAATGCGATCGCGGCGCTGATCGGACCGTCCATCGGTTATCTCATGGGCCAGAGCGACCTCTGCGGGTGGGACCTCAACGACAAGATTCGCGCCACCTATCAGAAGGATTTCGCGCAAATCGGGATGACCGAGGCGCAGCAGACCGCAGCCTGGGAGCAGGCCAAGGCGCGGCAGGCGAAGCTCATGAGCCTGCCCGACAAGGCGAAAGACGGCATGAAGGCCGGCATATGCACCGCGGCGGCGCGCGCTGAGCTCGAGCAGCGGCTCGCTGACTAGGCCCCGCACCCACGCCGACCTCGCTGAGCCGCTTTGCATGTCCAGGGAGGGCGTTAGGAGCTGCCATAAACGCTCTTAAACGCCCATAAACGCCAGTTAAACGCGCCTAAACGCTAGTAAAAGTGCTAGCGTTTACTAGCGTTTATTTTTTGGAATCGGGACTTTTCAATGGGTTACAGCCGATTCCAATTAGAAAATCCGGCGCGATCGATATTTCGTCTTTTCTGTGTGGTTCGTTCGACCGCGCGCCTCTCATCTTTTCCGTCAAGCAGTCCTTGCACGTCCTCGAGTTCAATCGCCTTGTCCGCAACTGAAGCAATTTCGGCCCAGCATGAGACTAGCAGCCGGTTCTGTTCTTGGCAATAAAAATTCTGGCCAAGTCGGATTTTCCAATGTTATTACAATTCGATGTCGCCCGTGCATCAGGTGACACAGGAAGTTGGCGCGCCGCGAGACGTGGCTGCGGGACCAGAGTGATGCTCAGTCCAAAAGCCTGCAGCTTCCACTTGCAGGAGCCCGGCCGCGCTAGGCCCGCCTTCATCGAGGAAATCCGCGCCCGAGCAAGGGCTATGTTAGCACTCTCTTGCAATGAGTGCCAAACATCGCTATGTAACGGTCGTTGTCGGTCTGCCGTCGAGAGCCGGAGCCAGATGCTCCAGAGCCCGGCGAAGCAACTTCGACTGAAAGGAAACGCTCCATGAAATTTCGTCCGTTACATGACCGCGTCGTCGTCCGTCGCGTTGAGGCCGACGCCAAGACGAAGGGCGGCATCATCATTCCCGACACCGTCAAGGAGAAGCCGCAAGAGGGCGAGGTCGTGGCCGTCGGACCCGGCGGGCGCGACGAGAATGGCAAGATCACGCCGACCGAGCTCAAGCCCGGTGAACGCATCTTGTTCGGCAAGTGGTCGGGCACGGAAGTGAAGATCGACGGCGAGGAGCTCCTGATCATGAAGGAGACCGACGTCATGGGCGTGATCGAAGGCGCGGCAGCCCCCAAGACCACCTCCAAGAAGGCCGCCTAAGACCAAATCCATTTTTCGTTAATTGAAGGAATCAGACCAATGGCAGCCAAAGATGTACGCTTCTCTTCCGACGCCCGCGACCGCATGCTGCGCGGCGTCGACACCCTCGCTAACGCTGTCAAGGTGACGCTCGGGCCCAAGGGCCGCAACGTCATTCTCGACAAATCCTACGGCGCGCCGCGCATCACCAAGGACGGCGTGACCGTCGCCAAGGAAATCGAGCTTTCCGACAAGTTCGAGAATATGGGCGCGCAGATGGTGCGCGAGGTCGCCTCCAAGACCAACGATCTTGCCGGCGACGGCACCACCACCGCCACGGTGCTCGCAGCCTCGATCATGAGGGAAGGCCTCAAACTCGTCGCCGCCGGCATGAACCCGATGGATCTTAAGCGCGGCATCGACATCGCGGTGACCGCAGTCGTCAAGGACATCGAAAAACGCGCCAAGAAGGTGCAGTCGTCGGATGAGATCGCGCAGATCGGCACCATCGCCGCGAACGGCGACAAGACGATCGGCAAGATGATTTCCGACGCGATGAAGAAGGTCGGCAACGAGGGCGTCATCACGGTAGAGGAGGCCAAGAGCCTCGATACCGAGCTCGATGTCGTCGAGGGCATGCAGTTCGACCGCGGCTATCTCTCGCCCTATTTCGTCACCAATGCCGAGAAGATGATCGCGGAGCTCGAAGACCCGTACATCCTCATCCATGAGAAGAAGCTCTCCTCGCTCCAGCCGATGCTGCCCGTCCTCGAGGCGGTGGTGCAAGCTGGCAAGCCGCTGCTCATCATCGCCGAGGATATCGAGGGCGAGGCGCTGGCGACCCTGGTGGTCAACAAGCTGCGCGGCGGCTTGAAGGTGGCCGCCGTCAAGGCGCCGGGCTTCGGAGATCGCCGCAAGGCGATGCTCGAGGACATCGCCATTCTCACCGCGGGCACGATGATCGCCGAGGATCTCGGCATCAAGCTCGAGAACGTCACGCTGCAGATGCTTGGCAAGGCGAAGCGCGTGCGGATCGAGAAAGAGAACACCACCATCATCGATGGCGGCGGCAAGAAAGCCGACATCGAGGGCCGGATCTCCCAGATCAAGGCGCAGATCGAGGACACGACTTCCGACTACGACAAGGAGAAGCTGCAGGAGCGGCTGGCGAAGCTCGCGGGCGGCGTCGCCATCATCCGCGTCGGCGGCTCGACAGAGGTCGAGGTGAAGGAGAAGAAGGACCGTGTCGACGACGCCATGCATGCGACCAAGGCCGCGGTCGAGGAAGGCATCGTTTCCGGCGGCGGCGTCGCGCTGCTTCGCGCCAAGGCTGCGATCGGCAAGCTCACCAACGAGAACGAAGATGTCCAGTCCGGCATCAACATCGTGCTCCGGGCGCTCGAAGCCCCGATCCGGCAGATCGCCGAGAATTCGGGCGTTGAGGGTTCGATCGTCGTCGGCAAGATCCTCGAGAACAAGTCGCAGACCTTCGGCTTCGACGCCCAGAGCGAGCAATATGTCGACATGCTGAATGCCGGCATCGTCGATCCGGCCAAGGTGGTTCGGGTCGCGCTGCAGGACGCGGCTTCGATCGCAGGCCTCATGATCACCACCGAGGCGATGATCGCCGAGCGGCCGAAGGCCGACGCTCCGGCGATGCCGGGCGGCGGCGGCGGAATGGGCGGCATGGGCGGAATGGACTACTGACCGCTCTGTAAAAGACCGGGCCTCGGCGACGGCTCCATTGCGACGTGTCGCCCAAGACTCAGAAAGGGGCGGAATTTTTCCGCCCCGATCGGGAGGAGAGGCTCATGCAAAACGTGGTTTGGTACCAGGGAGACTCCCTAAAGAGGCTCCTGCAAGGCGTCGCCGTCGGCGTCGTCGCGACTGTCGCCGTCGGCTTCGGCTGGGGCGGGTGGATGCTCGGAAGCTCGGCGAAGACGCTCGCCGACAATACGGCAAGCAGCGCCGTGGTTGCCGCGGTTGCGCCGATCTGCGTCGACCAGTTCCAACGTAGCGCCGACGCGACCACGAACCTGACGACCCTGAAGAAGACTGACACGTGGCAACAGGCCGCCTATGTCGAAAAAGGCGGGTGGGCGGTGATGCCTGGCAGCAAGACCGCCGATTCCGGCGTGTCCCAGGCGTGCGCGGCTCTGCTCAGAAGCGTGAAATAGGTCTTAAGCGGCAGAATTAATACGAACATCGGCGATCGGCGCGACGGAGACTTAGGCAATTTCTCCGAAGCACCGCGCCTAGCACTCCCGGCCGCACCATGATGGGGTTCGGTCGCGCATCGTGGCGATCACGGCGCTGGGTGCACCAACGATCCAGATCGCGATGAAGGCTGAGTTGACTGCTAGCACGAAAAGCGGCCTCGCCCGTACACGGGAGAAATAACCGGGCGAGGCCCATGCCCCCAGAAGGTCGGTGAGAGCGGTCTCCCTATACGTGGCTAACGTATCGGACTCGTGACAGGTTTCCCCGAGAGTGCACGGGGCGGCCCGCCTCAACCCCGAGAGCTCCGGCCCCGGAAACTCAGCAGCGGAAGATTCGGGCCCCGCTAGTCAAGGCCGCAGGATCACCTTGCGCTGCTTTCGGTCAGTCACGAATTCGCTGCGAGCGTAACCGTCGTGCCGCCGTGGCCATCCGACTTGAAAGCCCATGCAGCTGACGTAGTAATTGCCCTCGAAAAACAGGTTCGAGCTTAACGACGTTCCGTTCGAGATCTGCAGGGCGCCGTCGAGGGTCCCGAAGCCGGAATCACCGCCCACCTTCATGGCCGACGGGTTGGCGCTGTTGAACGCGAAGTCCCTGAGATCGACTGAGTCGCCAACCGTCATCTGGTAGATGTTGCCGAAGAACTGGGCGGAATCGTCAAGGATGAGCTGTCCGCCGGAACCCTGGGCGT
This sequence comes from uncultured Alphaproteobacteria bacterium, assembly GCA_963836695.1. Taxonomy (GTDB): domain Bacteria; phylum Pseudomonadota; class Alphaproteobacteria; order Rhizobiales; family Beijerinckiaceae; genus Roseiarcus. The sequence continues at coordinate 76,603 of CAWIKX010000014.1, read as the reverse complement.
AACGCACATCATTGTCGGCTTCTGCACCGAACTCCATCGACCCGTTGCCTCTTATAATCGAGAGGCCCGGCCCCAAGACGGCGTCCTGCGCATCGACCGTACTTCCGGAATTGGCGATGAGATATTGCGAGTTATACATCGCGCTGTCGATATCGAGCGTGGCGCCGGCGCTCGCCTCCACAGTTCCTGCATTGCTGATGAAGGTCGTATTCGTCGCCGCATTGAAAGCGGTCGCATCCAGCGTGAGTGTCTTAGAGGAACCCTCAACCATCGCGTTGATGGTGGAACCGAAATCGTTTTCGATCGTCATATTTGTGTCGCCGATCGTGCCTGCGCCTTGGATCGTGTTGCCGCGGTTCCTCAGTTCAGCCCCCGCTCCCTGGCTGACGATCGAGTCGCTAAAGCCGTTGAGAGTGACTGTGCCGGCGTCCAACAATGTCCAGTTCTTGCCCGCTTCGATTTCGATCTGCGCCGCGCCGGCGGCAGAGCCGTTGAGGTTCACCGCGCCGGAATTCTGCCACGTCCCTTCCAAGATCGCAGTCGAATCGAATCTGACGTTGAATGACCCACTGCTTATGAGATTGTCTTCCACAATGTCGGCCGTGTCCCCGTTTGAGGTCCGCATCAATCCCCCAGCGGCAATCGAGATATAACCCTGTTGAGGTCATCTCGGCATTGTTTTCGAGAATGATTGAACCACCTGCCAAGACTTCGACGATTCCCCCGCCGCTAAACACGCCGGGGTTGGTCGCGAGATTCTCGCCATTGATGATAAGCGCGCCGGATCCCATCGCCTCCAAAGTGCCCGCGTTGTTGAACGCGCCGTCGATCGTCAGTCCGCCCGTACCGCTCGTCGCGACAGTGCCAGCGTTGTAATTCGTGTTTTCTGTGCCAGCGGTGACGGCGGCCGCGTCGGCGACGATCGTGAGGCCAACGGTCTGGTTCGCGTTAATCCTGCCAACCGGCGAATTGTAGAGACGCAGCCATCCGTCGCCGATGGTCCCCGAGCCGCGAATGATGCTGTGATTGCTGAACTGTGTTCCGGCTCCGTCGCTGACGATCGAATTCTGCGCGCTGTTGGAAAGAAGGATCAGGCCGCCGTCAACGGATGCGCCGCTGCCGTAGATCTCCAGCTTTGTCGGACCGGTCGAACCGTTGAGCGCCAAGGTTCCCGTGCTCGGACTGGTTATGGTCGCGTTGGAGATTCAGCGTCGAAATCGTTGGCTACAGATATTGTGCCGTAATTGTTGATATCCGCGCTCAGCACATCCGCGCCGGCGAAGCTATCGCCTGCGCTCGCGAGGAGGCCGAGCGTGTCCCCCGAGGTCGTGGTCAGCGTGCCGCCGGGCGCCGCCGCCGAACCGATGTTGACGAGGCCGCCGATCGCCAACTGTCCATGGTGCAACACGATCGTCCCGACGTTGCTCGCCGTGACGTTTCCCAGTCCCTGAACCTCGACGCCGTTGATTGTCAGCGCGCCTGTTCCCATGGCGAGCAGTCTGCCGTTCTGAAACATCTGACTATCGATCGTCAGGCCGCCGACATTCGTCGTCTCGATCAAGCCGCCGTTGGTGATCGCGTTGGCGCCGGTCTTCAGCACCATGGCCCGGCCGCCGTTGGCGTTGATCGTGCCGAGCGCGGTGACAGTGAGCGACAGGCCGTCTCCGGCAGGCGCGTTCCCGCGTTGCCGATGGAGCCGCCGCCAAAGATGGTGGCGTCGTGGATCTGAAAGTCGGTAAGGCCCGTCGTCGAGCCGAGAATCTGTCCGTTGGCGGTGACCGTGACTTGCGCGCCGCCATAGAGGCCCATGAAGGGCGCATTGATCTGCATGGTGGCTATCGTGCCGGGCGTGCTTCCCGTGCCAGACACGGGACAGTTCCCGGACCGTTGATCTCCGTGCTGTCGCCGGACACGCTCGCCCCTAGCTGTAGCGTCGAGGCCGCTCCGACAGTAATTGCCCCGAAATTATACACATTGGAAAATGTATGGGCTGTGGAAACAACCGAGAACGTGCCGCCGGTAATCGCCAGTGTGGCGTTGGCGTTCACGTCAAGAAAGTCGAGGGTGTCATTCAGGTCGCTTGTTACCGTGTAGGCTTGGGATAGCGTGGGAAGGTTCGCATCGGAACTTCCCGAGTTCGGAACGCCAATCGGCGACCAATCATGCGAGGTGCTAAACAACCCGCCAGCGCTATTATTCCAATTGGAAAAAGTGGTCATGAGAACGCCTCCCAAAGAAATTGCTTCGGAGGAGCTAAGCTGGGGTCGACTCCCCACTTATGCCCTCAGGTAACAGTTAATTGCTAGCACAGTTTTACAATTTGGAAAGGCTTTAAAATCGCCTTTCCAAGAAACTTTTTTACTCGGCGCGAGGAGTGAAGAGCAGTTCGCAGCTTCGTCGCGAGATCGTCCGTCAAAAACGGGAAGGGGAAGGGGAAGAACCCGGAGGTCGTCGTGCGACCGATGGTCAGCGCTAGGCCGACGACGGGTCTCGACGTAAAAGCAGCCGGCGCGGTGCAGGCTTCCGCGGGGACTATCGTCGAGCCGTTTGATGCGACCTGCGTTCCCTCCGAATGGAGCCGGCGCCCCGGCGGGCGAAGAGCACGAGATGTCTTGAGAGTTGCCGCCCCGAATGACCAACTCTCAGCCCCCGCAGAAGACCATGTCTCGAGCCTCGATCGCGGTCGCGGCCTTCTCGACGGTGGTGGAATGGTACGATTTCACCCTCTACCTTTACCTCGCGACGGTGCTTTCGCGGGTGTTCTTCGGGCCCGGCGGGGCGGCGCTCACCACGACTCTCGCCGCATTCGCAATCGCTTATCTTTTGCGCCCGCTCGGCGGCATTTTCTTTGGCCATATCGGAGATCGGTTCGGGCGGCGCCGCACGATGCTCTTGTCCGTCGCGCTCATGACGCTGACGATGCTCGGCACGGCCTTGCTGCCGACCTACGCGGCAGCCGGCGCCACGGCTGGCTGGCTCCTGTTCATCCTGCGCTGCGTCATGGGGTTTTCTGTCGGGGGCGAGTACAACGCGGTTGTCGCCTACCTGCTTGAGGGCGCGCCTCGCACGCGGCGTGGCTTGGTTGCTTCGATGGCCTCTGCGTCCAGCGAGATCGGCGGCCTGTTCGCGGTCGGCGTCTGTCTGGTGACCGTGGGCTCGATGAGCTCCGCAAGTTTGGAGGCGTGGGGTTGGCGCATCCCTTTTCTGGTCGGCGCGCTTCTCGCGGGGAGCGTGGGGATCGCCCGCACGACCATGCAGGAATCGCCGGACTTCGAACGGCAGCTGGCGAGCGGGACCGTGCCCAAGCGTCCGTTGCTGGACGCGCTCACCAAATTTCGCCTCGGCATTCTGAGGGCCTTCGCCATCTCCGGCTTGGGATCGATCACCTATTATGTCGGGATCACCTACGTGCCGGCATTCCTGGTTTCAGTCGGAAAGCTCAATGAGAGCGAGTCGCTCAGGCTCTCGACAGCCGCCGCGATCGCGGTCATCGTCGTCACGCCTTTTGCCGGTATCTTGTCTGACCGGCTTGGCCGCAAACCCGTTCTGATCTCGCTCTGCGCGTTGAGCGCGGTCCTGCCTGTTTCGCTCTTTTATTGGATGGCGACGGGCTCGCCTTCCTACGCGCTCATCGGGGCTCTGATCCTGGCTGGCGTCGCCGGCGGGGTCAGCGCGGTCGGCGCGATCACGACCGCCGAACAATTCCCCGGCGAAGGCCGCATCAGCGGCCTGGCGCTTGGAGCGACGACGGCGACCGCCATCTTCGGCGGCCTCACCCCCTATGTCGCCCAGGTGCTCACGGAACGAACCGGCTCGACAATGGTCCCCGGCGCCATGATCGCCGTGGTCGCTGTCCTGGTCCTGCCGGTCCTGGCGACTTTGCCGGAGACGGCGCCGACGAAACAGACGGCTATGCAGGAACAGCAAGCGCCGCGTTCCGCAGCGGGCCGCTCTCGGTGATCATTCAGGCAACCCCGCTCGCCGTAAACCTTCTGTCAAGGCGACGAGATATTCGGGCCGGTGGAAGAGCAGCCAATCCTTGAGATTGGAGAGGCGAAGCTCGGGATCGAGCTGGCGCAAGTTCCGCATCGCGCGCCGCGCTTCATCCCTTCGGCCGGCGAACGCATGACTTGCCGCAATGATGCAGACCGCGATGAGAAAACTTGGCAGGTCTCTCAACGCCTTCTCGGCCCAAGGCGCCGCCTCGTCGAAGCGACCCGCGCACAAGTGTGCGAGCGCCGTTCCGCATTGCATTCGATACATTTCGGAATCGAGAGGACTCGAGCGCATGGCGTAAGCCAGCCGTTCAATGGCGTTGTCGGGTTCGCCCCGCATGATTTGCACGAAGCCGCCGAGGAACCAGGCGGCTGCCAGATTTGGATTAAGGAGCAAAGCCTTATCGATAAGCGCAATGCCGCCGTCGACGTCGCCTACGAAATTCGCCAGCGCGTGTCCTCCGCGGGCAAGAGCGACAGCATCATCCTTGCCGAGCTCGATCGCGCGATGGGCTAATCGCGCGCCTTCAGACATCGCTTGCGAGCGATCGGCAACCCAGCCGTTGAACTTGCTCCAGAAAAGCGAGGCCGCAGCCATCGCATAAGCCGACGCAAAATCAGGATCGCGCTCAATCGCCTGATAGAACAGCGACAGGGCGGCGCTCATGCCTTCTCTGTCACCCCGGTGAAAGCTCGCCATGCCGCGCAGGTAATAGTCGTAGGCGTCGAGCCTCTCGGTCGGCTTGTGTTTTGCGCGCTGAATCTCCGCACGCTCGAGCTGCGGAGCGATCGCGCCTACGACGCTTGTCGCCAGTTCATCGTGCAAATCGAAGATGTCGTCCAACGTGCTATCGAAATGCTCCGCCCAGAGATGCGCGCCCGCCGCCGCATCGATGAGCTGCCCTGTGACGCGCACTCGATTCCCCGCCTTGCGGACGCTGCCCTCGAGCACGTAGCGGACGCCGAGCTCTCGCCCGACCTGCTTCACGTCGACCGCGCGGCCCTTGTAGGTGAAGCTCGAATTGCGCGCGATGACGAACAGCCATCGCATGCGCGACAACGCTCCGATGATGTCCTCGACCACCCCATCTGCAAAATAGTCCTGATCCGGATCGCCGCTCAGATTGAGAAACGGCAAGACCGCGACCGATGGTTGGTCGGGCAGCGCCACTTCGCCCGAAGAAACGACATTCAATGCGCCTGGGTCGGTCTCGCCTCCTTTCGACTTCACCGCGCTTGGCGACGGTATTTCGCGAACGTCGCCAACGAATCGAAATCCTTTGCGCGAGATTGTCCTTATGAAGCGCTGTTCGTCGCCCGTGTCGCCCAGGGCCCTGCGCGCGAAATTGACGTGACTGGCCAAGGTTGACTCGGAGATTGTTCTGCCGCGCCAGATGTCATCAAACAGTTCATCCTTGCTGACGACCCGATCCCGGTTCTCGATTAAGCAGATGAGCAAATCGAAGACCTGAGGCCCGACGGCGACGGCCTCGCCGCTGCGCGAGAGCTCGCGACGGTCGGGATCGAGCACACATTCGCCGAACACGTATTGCACGCGCCGCTCCCATCGCGCCGGGCGAGGGCGGGCCGGTCGGTCTTCGATCCAGTCCGCGATCGACAGCGCCCGGGCACTTTGGACAGAATTTCAAGCGACGCTCAAGCCAAATTCGAGCTCGCCGCAAGGACTCTGAGGCGGGCTTCAGTCACCGTTAGCCATCGCTCGTGGAACCAAACGGAGGCTAGAAGCCCATGAAAATCGTAGTGATCGGCGGCACCGGCCTGATCGGCTCCAAGACCGTCACCATCTTACGTCAGCGCGGGCATCAGGTGGTCGCGGCTTCCCCCCAGAGCGGAGTCAATACGCTCACCGGAGAGGGGCTCGACGACGCCCTGGTAGGCGCGCAGGTCGTAGTGGATCTCGCCAATTCACCTTCGTTCGAAGACAAAGCCGTGCTGGAATTCTTCAAGACTTCCGAGGGCAATCTTCTCCCAGCCGAGGAGGCGGCGGGCGTCCGGCACCACGTCGCACTCTCAATCGTGGCAATCGATCGGACCGACAACGGCTATTTCCGCGCCAAGGTCGCCCAGGAGAAATTGATCGAAGCTTCGGGCATTCCGTACACGATCGTGCGGTCGACCCAGTTCATGGAATTTCTCCGCGGCATCGCCGATTCGAGCGCCTCCGGAAACACAGTCAGGCTTCCGCCCGTGCTGTTTCAGCCCATCGCGGCGGATGACGTCGCCGCCAATGTCGCCGAGGCGGCGCTCGCAGAGCCGCGAAATGGCATTGTCGAGATTGCCGGCCCGGAACGGGCTCCCTTCAATGAGATCGTGGCTCGCTATCTGAAAGCGATCGGCGATCCGCGGGAGGTGGTGAGCGACCCTCAGGCGCCGTATTGGGGCGCCCGAGTTGAAGAGCGCTCGCTCGTGCCGCTGGGCGAAGCGCACCTCGGTCACATCGATCTTGACCAATGGCTGCGCCGCTCACAGGCCGCAGCCTGATCCTGAATTCCATCTCTCTCTTATCACGAGCGGAGACAACCATGTCACCCTTTCGAATTCTTGGAACGACGCTTGTTATTGCATTGGGCGTGCAGCTCACGCCGAGCGCGCGAGCCGCGCCGCCGCAGCCAGTTGTCGTCCCCGTCATGCAAAAGGATCTTGCTGACGTGCCCGGCAAGGAAATGGTGATGCTCACAGTCGAATATCCCCCAGGCACTGTGGAGCACGTTCACCGGCACGATGCCTACGCTTTCGTCTACGTGCTCGAGGGGACAATCGTCGAGCAGGTCAGAGGCGGCAAGGAGGTCACACTGACTCCTGGGCAAACTTTCTACGAAGGGCCCGACGATGTGCACACGGTCGGGCGTAACGCGAGCGCGACCAAGCCGGCGAAGTTCGTTGTGGTCATGTTGAAGAAAAAGGGTGTGGACGCTGTGTTGCCTGCCGAATGAATTGCGCCCTTGTTGAAGGGCCGTGAGGAATGCTCAGGCGGAAGAAGGAGGACGGCGCTATGGCGAGGATCTATAGGGAAGTCGTAATGGAGCAGATGGTCCTCACCGTCGAAGAGGCGATGAGTCGCGTCATCGACTGGTGGGGAGACCTACCGCCATCGATGAAGGAAGCGATCGACCAGTTTCGCGCTCAAGTGGGAGCGGCAATTGACTCCGTCGAATTCGTCAAGAGGGCGCTCGACACCCCAGTTCCGGAGACTGATTGCGAGGAAGGTCTCATTGTCGTTGAGGTGGATCGCTCGCAACTTTGACCAAGGAACTTGACCGCAGAAACCTGGACTGGCGGCGCCGTCAACGAGCATAACGTTTTCAACGGTTCTGAACCGGCGCTCACAATTCGCCCTCGCCTGCACAAGCAAGCTCGCTGGAGCGTGATCAGATGGAACGCGCAGTGCGCATTCACGAATATGGCCCGCCCGAGGTCTTGAAAATCGAACGCGTTGAGACGCCGACGGCGGGGCCGGGGCAGGCGCTGATACGGCACACGGCGATCGGCCTCAACTTCGTCGAGGTGTACTTCAGGCGCGGCGCGTTCCAAGCGCCCGCGCTTCCCGCGGTGCTTGGCAACGAAGGGGCGGGCGTCGTCGAGGCGGTGGGGCCGGGCGTCAACGATGTCTCCATAGGCGACCGGGTCGTTTATGCCGACGGCCCGCTCGGCGCCTATGCCACGGCGCGCATCTATCCGGCCGATCGTCTCGTCCGCATCCCCGAGGGCATCAGCGACGCGCAGGCCGCAGCCTCGTTTCTACGTGGCGTCACTGCGCGCATGCTGCTGAAGGAAGTCGTGCCCCTCCATCGCGACGACGTGGTTCTGTTCCATGCCGCGGCGGGTGGGGTCGGACTCCTGTTCGCGCAATGGGCGCGGGCGCTCGGCGTTCGCGTCATCGGCACGGTCTCGAGCGCGGCAAAAGCGGCGGTCGCGCGGCAGGCCGGCTGCATTGAAGTTATCGACTACACGAAAGAGGACTTCGTAACCCGCGTGCGCGATCTAACCGGGGGTGAAGGGGTGGCCGCGGTCTTCGATTCCATCGGCCGCGATACGTTCCTGAAATCGCTCGAGGCGCTGCGGCCGCGTGGCGCGCTGGTGGCGTTCGGCCAGGCGTCGGGCAGCCCGCCAGCTTTCGATCCGTTTCTCCTGGCGCCGAAGGCGCTGCATGTTACCTGGCCGGGGCGGCGCATCTATACGGCGAGCCGACAGGAGCTCGAGACGAGCGCCGCCGACCTGTTCGCCGCCATCCGCGATGGCGTTCTGGACGTTGGTCCGAGCCGCACCTATGCGCTTGACGACATCGTGCAGGCGCATCGTGATCTCGAAAGCCGCGAGATCATAGGAGCGGCGGTCATCGAACCATAAGGTGCGCTCCGTCGCCATGTATGAGAGCCTCCATTGATCGGCAGACGCCAACGATTGACGGATGAAGAGGCGCCCCAATTATGACCGAAGCACAGCGACTGATGGACCGCCTTGTCGGCGCTTGGACGCTTGTTGAGTGGTCGGAGCGGCGTCCCGACGGAGGCAAGGCCTTTCCGCTTGGAGCCGATGCGATCGGCCAAATCATCTACTCGGCTGACGGCCGGGTCGCCGCGCAGCTTGCGCGAAAAGACGTCCGTCCGCTCGCGTCTAGCGACTGGCGGGCGGCGCGCCCCGATGAAGCAGCCCGCGCATTCAAGGACTATTTCGGTTACTTCGGGACCTTCACGATCGACGTTTCCGCTCGCTCCGTCGTACATCACGTGCAGGGCTCATGGTTTCCCAATCTTTATGGCGTCGATCAGGTGCGCCGTTTTCAAATCGACGGCGACGTCTTGCATCTCGACGCCGACACGGACTGGGGCCCAGTTGTCATCATTTGGAAACGCGCCGACGCGTTCCCAAGCGCCGGTCTACCGCGGGGCTAGCAGCGGCGCCCATCGGCATCGTCGCCGCGCTGCTCAATCTCGCTCACGGAACCAGTACGCCGGGGTTCATGATGCCGGCTGGGTCAAGCGCGCTCTTCGCCGCGGCGAACGCCTTGCCGAAGAGGTCCGGACGCTGCGCGCGATACCAGGGCATGTGGTCGCGCCCAACCGCATGATGATGGGTGATCGTTCCGCCGGCCGCGATCAGCGCGTCGGAGGCGCGGGTCTTGATATGCCGCCATTGATCGATGAGCCGGCCGGGATCGCCACGCACGTTGAAGGTGTAGTAGACGGCCGGACCATCCGGATAGACGTGGGTGAAGCGCACCGAGACGGTCCCCTTGCGGCCCGTCGCTTCGACCAGCGCGTCTTCCGTCGCTTGACGCACAGCCTCGTGAAACGGCTCGAATTTATTCCAGGTGATGGCGGTCTCGAACGTGTCGTTGATGATTCCCATCGGCACGGTCAGCTCGCGCGCATAGGGCATGCGGATGAAGGCTGTGCGCCAGCGGAGACCCGCGGCCTCATCGACATGACGGCGCCCGCCGTGGTCAGCCATAAGCTCGACCGCGCGCGCCATCCAGGCGTCGACCGGATGGTCGGCGGATTCGAAAGCGAGCACCAGCAGGCTCTCCTCATAGGCGTTGACGCCGTAGGCTCCCGCTTCGTGGTTGTCGATGACGCGCAGGTTCGACGGATAAAGTCCCGCCTGCGAGGCTGCGCGCACTGCTCGCGCGGCGGCGAAGAAATCGGGGAAGCCGAACACAGCGTCGGCGCGAAAGCGAGGGCGCCCTTGGAGCCGCATCCACGCTTCGGTGATCACGCCGAGCGCGCCCTCCGAGCCGATCATCATGCGATCGGGGCTAGGGCCCGCGCCGGAGCCAGGCAGGCGGCGCGACTCCATGATTCCCGCAGGCGTGACCGTGCGCAGGCTTTCGACCAGATCGTCGATGTGCGTGTAGAGGGTAGCGAAATGGCCGCCTGAGCGGGTGGCGATCCAGCCGCCGAGCGTCGAGAACTCGAAGCTCTGCGGATAGTGGCGCAAGGCGAAGCCATGTGGCTTCAACGCCGCCTCGATCGCCGGGCCCAAGATGCCGGCCTGGATGCGCGCGGCGCGGCTAATCGGGTCCACTTCGAGCACGCGGTTCAAGCGCCGCATGTCGAGGCTGACGGCGCCCGCATAAGCCATCGCCGACGACCGGCTCGACACCGCCCACCACCGACGAGCCGGCCCCGAACGGAACGACGGCGATTCCTGCGCCGCTCGCCCAATCGACCACGGCGGCAATGTCGGCTTCGGTTTCCGGCAGCGCAACGTAGTCCGGCGCGTTGGCGAAATCGCGGGCGAAGGCGCGCACGGTCTCGGGGTAAGATTTGCCGTAAGTGTGCAGCAGCCGTTCGTGCGGGTCTTGCGTCAGAACGGAAGCGAGAGAGGCGGGCGCCGAGACGCGCGGCGCGCGCAGCGTGATCTCGGAGGCTTGCGGCGGCGAGGCTGCTGCGTTCTGCGCGACGCTGAGCTTCTCGGCGGCGAAGCGGAACACGCGCTCACGTTCGGCCTCATCGAGGCCTTCGCCCTCATGCCCCCAGCCGTAGAATTTGAGTCTCGGCGCCATGACGTTTTCCTCATATCGCGCCATCTTGCGTGGCGCCAATCTATCGCAAAGCGACGCTCGACAGGCGAGGCCTCCTCCGCCTTAGCGACGGGAAGCCCAATCCTTGTACCGTTTTAGGGTTTCTTCGTTCGGCGGATAGAGGCCCGGCAGCTTCGCTCCGTTCGCGACTTCATCCATGATCCAGCCCTCCATTCGTTCCTGCTCGGGGCCGACGCGAACCACGTCCTCGATTAGAGCGGCTGGGATCAACACCGCGCCGTCGTCGTCGACCACGACAAGATCGTCCGGATAGACGGCGACGCCGCCGCAGCCGATGGGCTCCTGCCAATTGACGAAGGTGAGTCCCGCGACCGAGGGCGGAGCGGCGGCGCCTTGGCACCAGACGGAAAGGCCTGTGTTGAGAACGCCCGCCATGTCGCGCACGACTCCGTCGGTGACGAGCCCGGCGACGCCGCGCTGCTTGATCCTCGCGCAGAGGATGTCGCCGAAGATGCCGGCGTCCGTGACGCCCATCGCGTCGGCGACCATGATACAGCCGGGCGGCGCCTCCTCGATCGCCGCTCTCGTCGAGCGCGGAGAGGACCAGGAGGCCGGCGTCGCGAGATCCTCGCGCGCCGGAATGAAGCGCAAGGTGAAGGCTCGCCCGATCGTGCGCGGCTGCCCCGGACGAATTGGCCGCGTTCCTCGCATCCAGACCCGGCGCAACCCATGTTTGAGCAGGATGGTCGTGATCGTGGCCGTGGACACGGGCTTCAGGGCGTCGATGATGTCGCTCAGCTCACTCATACTTTCTCCGGATGGACGCGTTCGGCGAGGGCAGGGACGGCGCTCGAGAGGCTAGAATACGACTGACGCCTCGGCCAGTGTATGGGAGGCTAAAGAATCCTCTCCTGGGACTGACGTTATGTGCAACGCCTATCGCCTGGTGACCGATGCAGCCTCGCTCTTCGAAGGCTTCTCCGAGACGCGAATCAAAATCCGCTTTTCAGAGGGCACGCCGAACATCGAGGCGCGAGAGGACATCAAGATCACGGATAATGCGCCGATCGTCCGCGCGGTCGACGGCGAGGGCGAGGCCGGCGATCTCGTGCAACGGCGCTGGAGCTGGCCCGGGCCGAACCGCAAGCCGGTGTACAATTTCCGTTCGGATGGCCGCGAATTCGCCTCGGGCCGATGCCTCATTCCCGCTGACGGCTTCTACGAGTTCACCGAGCCCAAGGACAAGAAGAAGAAGCGGAAGGACAAATGGCTATTCACCAAGGCCGGCGAGCCGTGGTTCTGTGTAGCCGGGATCTGGCGGAGCGATAAGCAAGTCGGCGAGGCCTTCACCATGCTGACGATGCCCCCGGGTCCCGACATCGCGCCTTATCACGACCGGCAGATCGCCATTCTCGATCGCGCGGATTGGGCCGCGTGGCTCAATTCTTCGGTCTCGGCTAAGTCGATCCTGAAGGCGCTGCCTGCGGGCAGCCTCGCCGTCGCGCAGGTCGGCTAAAAGCGCCGGTCGCGTCCTTTCGCGTAAGCGCACATGAGTAGAAGAATGAGCCAGCCGGCGGCTCCGGCCAATACGATCGTCACTTTAGTTTCCTCTTGAATTCGGTTGCGTGGCCAAAGTCGGAAGTGGGCTATTCCGTCACATCCGCTCGGCGATTTTGAAGACGAGCCAGCCGAGAGCGGCGAAGCTCAAGCCCCAAAAAAGCATGACAACGACCATCGCCTTGAACCCCTGCTTTTCACAGAATGATCGAGACCTTTTTGCCCGATTGCAAGTAACGAATTGTTAAAGGCAAATCGGCGGTTGAAGATCATCATGCTGTTCACGGGGGAGGTTGTAAGCCCTCCGCCCCCGAAGCGCCGTGACGCCGCTCACAGTTCGTTAACCATACGGAAGCCAAGGCGGGCCTGGCGGTCGGCGGTCGCGTGTGCTTGGCGGGCTGGGGTCGGGGCCCGCGCAAGACGGGCGCGGCGGGCAAATAATGCGCAGACAAGTTCCGTCCTAACGGAAGATTAACCTTGAGTCCCTAATCCATTGATACCCATGGGGGCCCATGCTATCCCACGCTGTCCCGTCACTCGACTGCGCCCCGGCGCGGTCGTCTAGCACCGCAAAAGCGCGGATGGGACGGGCTTGCTCGCGCGCCGAAGGGCTGCCTGGTGGATCGATTTCTTTCGAATTTCACCCACCGCTTCGACGCCAAGGGGCGGATCTCGATTCCGGCCTCGTTCCGGCAGGTGCTGGCGAAGGATGGCTTCGCCGGCGTGTACGCCTATCCGTCGCTGGATGCGCCGGCGCTCGATTGCGGCGGCAACGCGCTGATCGCCGAGATCGATTCGCTGCTTCAAACGATGCCGCCCTATTCGCAGGCCCGCGATGCATTCGCGACGGCGCTCCTCGGCATGAGCGAGGTCCTGCGCCTGGACGCGGAGGGCCGCGTATTCTTCGAGGAACGGCTCAGGAATGCGTTGGGGCTCGGCGCCGAGGCGGTATTCGTTGGCCAGGGTCACAAGTTCCAGATCTGGGAGCCGGCGCGCTTTCAGGGCCATCTCGATCAGGCGCGGGAGCGCGTCCGGCGCTTGCGCGCGGAGCGCGACGCGCAGGCGCCGCCGGGAGCCTCGTGATGAGCCCCGCCGCGCCCGCCGGGCTCGGCCATATTCCGGTCCTGCTCAACGAGGCGATGGAGGCGCTCGAGCCTCGCGCCGATGGCCTTTATGTCGATGGAACGTTCGGCGGGGGAGGCTATACGCGCGCGCTTCTCGAACGCGGCGCGCGCGTGATTGCGCTCGATCGCGACCCTTCGGCGATTCGCGCCGGCGCGGAACTCGCTGCGTCGTCCGGGGGGCGGTTGGAACTTGTTGAGGCGCGCTTTGGCGAGCTCGACGAGGTCGTGAGGCGTCTCGGCGTCGATGCGGTGGACGGGATCGCGCTCGACATCGGGGTGTCCTCCATGCAGTTCGACGAAGCGGCGCGCGGCTTCTCGCTCCGCTTCGACGCGCCCCTCGATATGCGCATGGGAAGAACCGGCCGTTCGGCCGCCGACATCCTGCGCGACGAAGACGAGGCGACGATCGCCGATATTCTGTTTTATTTCGGCGAGGAGCGCGCGGCGCGCCGAATTGCGCGCGCCATCGTCGCCGACCGCGAGACGAAGCCGTTCACCTCGACGCTTGAGCTTGCCGGGCTCATCGCGCGGGTCGCGCCGGCGCGGCATGGCGAGCTCACCCATCCCGCGACGCGCGCCTTCCAGGCTTTGCGCATCGCGGTCAACGACGAACTTCAAGAGCTTGTGCGCGGGCTTGGCGCCGCCGAGCGGCTGCTCAGGCCCGGCGGGCGTCTCGCGGTGGTGACGTTCCACTCGCTCGAGGACCGGATCGTCAAGCAGTTCCTCGCTGGCCGTTCGGGCCGCGGACGAGCCGCCTCGCGTCTTCTGCCTGGCGAGCCGGCCCAGGCGGAGCCGACCTTTGAGGCTCCGCGCGGACAGCCGATCGAGCCGAGCGAAGCGGAGGCGCGCGCAAACCCGCGTTCGCGTTCGGCCAAGTTGCGCTTTGCGGTGCGGTTGGGCGCGCCGCCGCGCGGCCGGGACGAGGGAATTGAGTTGCTGGCTCGACTGCCGGCGCGAAGGGGGAGATGAGATTCGATGTGGCGTATTCTGCACGCGTTCGCCATCGCTGCTCTGATCGGGTCGGCGGCGTATGTCTATGGCGTCAAATACCGAACGATCTACGCCTCCGAGCAATTGGTGAAAACGCGCCATCTCATCGCCAAGGAGAAGGACGCGATCAATCTTCTGCGAGCGGAATATGCGCATCTCGCCCGGCCAGACCGGGTCCAGGCGCTCGCCAACTCGAAGCTCGGTCTGCAGCCCCTGGCCTTAAGCCAGATCGCGACCATCAACGAGCTGCCTGACGCCCAGCCCAAGACCAACTCGATCGGGCGTACGCTCGAATCGCTAGGCTTCACCGCTGACAATTCGACCCCGGCCGTCACCGCCTCCGTCTCGACACCGCCGGTGAGGTGAGAGATGGCCGGAATCCCGACCGATCCGAGAGCGATGCCCGAGAGACGAGGGCGGCCGCGCCTCAAGCTCCTTGATGTTCTTGCCGACGCGGGCATCGTCTTGCTGCGGCGCTATTTGCCAAAGAACTTCGGCGTCGACCTGGAGCTGCCCGGGGTCCGCCTCCCGCAGCCGGCGGGAGCAAGGCGGGCCAAGCTGAAGGCCTTCGCGCGTGCGCTTCTTTCGACCAGGCTTGACCGTTCGGGCGCGCGCGTCCGGACGATCGCGCTCGGGCTGTTCGTGGCCTATGTCGGGCTTGGCGTGAAGCTGCTGGTGCTCGGCCTTTCGCATGACCCGCCGCAAACCTTGAAAACCGCGGCCGATGGCGCGGTTTCGGGCGCGAGGCCCGATCTATTGGATCGGAATGGCGAAATCCTCGCAACCGATGTCAAGACAACGTCGGTGTTCGCCGAGCCCAACCGCATCATCGACGTGGACGAGGCGGTCGAGCTCATCACCGCGGTCCTTCCCGACATCGATGCGAAGCAATTGCGCGAGCGGTTGAGCTCGAAAAAGGGCTTCATCTGGGTCAAGCGGCACATCACGCCGAAGGAGCAAGCGGAGATCTTTCATCTCGGCCTTCCCGGCGTTGGGTTCCTGCCGGAGAACATGCGCGTCTATCCCAATGGCCCGATCGCCGCCCATGTGATCGGTTTCGTCGACGAGGACAATGTCGGCATCGCCGGCATGGAGAAATATCTCGACGAGCAGAGCCTGACTGACCCGCACGTCCCCGGCTTCATGGTCGATCCCGACAGCCTGAAGCCGGTCCGCCTGTCGCTCGACCTCAGGGCCACTCATGCTTTGCGCGACGAACTGGTCGATGGGCTGGAACGTTTCCACGCCAAGGCCGCGGCGGGGATGATCGTCGACGTCAACACCGGCGAGGTGATTGCGCTCGAATCGCTGCCTGACTTCGATCCCAACGACCCCGGCGACGTGCGCGACCCGACGAAGATCAATCGCATCAGTGTCGGCGTCTACGAAATGGGTTCGACCTTCAAGGCGCTTTCGCTCGCCATGGCGCTCGAGTCCGGCAAGGTCAATCTTGGCTCGCATGTGGACGCGCGCGACAGCTTGCGCTACGGGCGGTTCACCATCCACGATTTCCACGCCACACACCGCGTGCTGACGGTGCCCGAGGTGTTCACCCATTCCTCGAACATCGGCGCGGCGCGGCTGGCGCTGATGGTCGGCGTCGAAGGCCATAAGGCCTTCTTGAGAAAGATGGGCCAGCTCGACCGCTTGCGCACCGAATTGCCGGAAAGCGCGGAACCGCTGGTGCCCAAGCACTGGTCGCTTCTCAACACCATGACCATCGCCTTCGGCCAGGGCCTCAATGTCGCGCCCATTCAGGCGGTGATGGCGGTCTGCGCTCTGGTCAACGGCGGCGAGATGATGACGCCGACCTTTCTGCCGCGCACCGAAGAGGAGGCGGAGAAGGTCAGCCACCGCGTGATCAGTGCGCAGACTTCCGAATCCATGCGCTACCTGATGCGCTCCAACGCGACCCATGGGTCCGCAAGTTTCGCCAACATTCCCGGCTATTACGTCGGCGGCAAGACGGGAACCGCCGACAAGATCATCCACGGGCATTATTCGCAGAACAAGGTCTTCACCACCTTCATGGCGATCACGCCGGCCGACAAGCCGAAGTACCTCTATCTGACGATCTATGACGATCCGCAGGCCACGCCCGAGGATCACGGCTACCATACCGCCGCCTATAACGCCGGCCGGGTGGCTGGCGCGCTCATCCGCCGCGTCGAGCCGCTGGAGGGCGTGCCGCCGATGAAGGAGTCCCCAACTCAGCCATTCCCCATCATCGCCCGACTGGGGTATGGAGCCGACGCCGACAAAACCGGCAAGGAGTAGAACGCGGGCGATGCGACGGCTTGGCGACATCCTCGAACTCAAGGACGCCGATCGCGAGCTTGCGTCGCGAGCGATTGCGGGCTTGGCGTTCGACAGCCGAAAGACCGCGCCCGGCGATGTCTTCTTCGCGCTCGCCGGGGCGAAGGACGACGGCCTCAAGCATGTGGGCGAGGCGGTTGAGAAAGGCGCGGCCGCGATCGTTGCCGAGCGTTGGGCGGAGACCCCTAACGCCGCCTTCGTTCAGGTCGCCGACGCACGCGCAGCGCTTGCTCACGCCGCCGCGCGTTTCTATCCGCGTCAGCCGGAGACGATCGTCGCGGTAACAGGCACGAGCGGAAAAACCTCGGTCGCCGCCTTCGTTCGCCAGATCTGGCGGGCCTGCGGCGCGGAATCCGCGTCGATCGGGACGATCGGCGTCGTGTCGCGCCCGCTGACGGTTTATGGATCGCTGACCACGCCGGACCCGATCGCGCTGCACGAGCTTCTCGACCGGCTCGCCACACAGGGCGTCACCAACCTCGCGATCGAAGCCTCCTCGCACGGCCTTGATCAGAAGCGGCTTGACGGCGTGCGCCTCGCCGCCGGCGCGTTCACCAATCTGACCCGCGACCACATGGACTATCACCCGACAGTCGAGGACTATCTTGCGGCCAAGCTCAGGCTGTTCCAGGACCTCCTGCCGGATGGGGCGTCAGCCGTCATCGACGCTGACAGCGCCGTCGCTCCGCGCGTGATCGCCGCAGCGCGGGCGCGTGGGCTTCAGGTGGTCACGGTTGGCGCGAAGGGCGAGACCATTCGGTTGAAATCCGTCGCGCGCGATCGCCTGTCTTCACTGCTCGACCTTCAGTTTGGCGACCGCAGCCGGCGCGTGAGATTTCCTTTGGCCGGCGACTTCCAGATCTCCAACGCGCTGGTCGCCGCAGGGCTTTGCATCGCCACCGGAAGCGACGCCGACGCCGTGTTCGAGGCGTTGCAAGCGCTGCAGGGCGCGCCTGGGCGCCTCGAGCGCATCGGCGATATCCGGGGCGCGAGCGTCTTCGTCGACTATGCGCATAAGCCTGACGCGCTTGAGAAGGCAATCGCCGCGTTGCGTCCGTTCGTGCGCGGGCGTCTGATTCTCGTCTTTGGTTGCGGCGGCGACCGCGACCCTGGAAAGCGGCCGATCATGGGCGAGATCGCCGCGCGCTTGAGCGACGTCGCGATCGTGACCGACGACAATCCGCGCTCGGAGAATCCCGCTTCGATCCGCAAGCAGATTCTTGCCACCGCGCCTTCGGCCCTGGAAATCGGCGACCGTGCGGCGGCCATTCGCGCCGGCGTCACGATGCTCCGCGACGGCGATGCGCTCTTGATCGCAGGCAAAGGTCACGAGACCGGGCAGATCGTCGGCTCGAAGACGCTGCCGTTTTCGGACGCCGATGAGGCGCGAGCGGCGCTCGAGGAGGCCGCGTGACAGCTCTGTGGTCGCAGCCCGAACTGAGCGCAGCGCTTGGCGCCGCGCCGAGCGCGCCGCTCAGCGCCATGGTCGGCGGCGTCTCGATCGACAGTCGGACGCTCGAGGCGGGCGATCTTTTCTTCGCCATCAAGGGCGATGCGCATGACGGGCACGATCATGTCGCGCGCGCGTTCGAAGCGGGCGCCGCTGCGGCTGTCGTATCGCATGAGCGCGCGCGCGAGCTCGCCGCGCTTGGTCCCGTGTTCGCAGTCGACGACACGCTCGAGGCGATGAAACGGCTGGCTGTCGCCGCTCGGGCGCGCTCGAAAGCGAAGATCGTCGGCGTGACAGGTTCGGTCGGCAAGACGACCGCGAAGGAGATGCTGCGCGCGATGCTGTCGGCCTGTGGCTTAACGCACGCCTCGGCCGCTTCTTACAACAATCATTGGGGCGTGCCGCTGACGCTCGCGCGCTTGCCCGCAGACGCGCGCTTCGGCGTGTTCGAGATGGGCATGAATCACGCGGGCGAGATTGCGCCGCTCACGCGCATGGCGAGGCCGCACGCGGCGCTCGTGACCATGATCGCCCCCGTCCACATCGAACATCTTGGCTCTATCGAAGCGATCGCCGATGCGAAGGCCGAGATCTTCCTCGGCCTCGAACCTGATGGAATGGCGGTCTTGAATCGTGACGCTCCACAATTCGAGCGGCTGACCCGAGCGGCGGCATTGCGCGGCGCAAGAATTCGCAGCTTTGGCCGCGGCGCAGATTGTGATGCTCGACTGCTCGATGTCGAGGCGATCGCCGGCGGCTCGCGCGTGAGAGCGCGCATTCTTGGCCGCGAATTGGCGTTCGAGCTTGGCGCGCCCGGCACGCATATGGCGGAGGACGCGCTCGGCGCGCTCCTGGTTGCGGACGCGCTCGAGGGTGATCTGGACGCTTGCGCGGCGGCGCTTCGCAGTTTCTCGCCGCAGAAGGGTAGGGGCGAGCGCTTCTTGCTGCCGACCCCGGGGGGGCACGCGACCATCATCGACGAGAGCTACAACGCCAATCCCGCTTCCATGCGGGCGGCGCTGGCCCTGCTTGCTGCAGCGAAGCCCGGCCCAAAGGGGCGCCGCATCGCGGTCATTGGCGACATGCTGGAGCTTGGACCGAAGGCTGCGGCGATGCATGCCGAGCTTGCCGCCGACCTTAGCGCGAGCAACGTGGATCTGTTGTTCGGCGCAGGCCCGCTGACGCGCGCTTTGTTCGACGCAGCGCCCGCGTCGATGCGGGCTGCTTGGACCGAGCGGTCGAGCGAGCTTACCGATGAAGTCGCTCGGACCTTGCGCGGCGGCGACATCGCGATGGTCAAAGGATCCAACGGCAGCCGCATGGGCCCGCTGGTCGCGGCTCTGCGCGATCGCTTCGCTGGCGCGGGAGGCTAGGGCATGCTGACGTGGCTCTCCGAGCTACCTGGCGCCTTCCACCTCTTTCGATACCTCACGTTCCGCACCCTCGGCGCGGCGGGGACGGGCTTGTTTTTGGTGTTCTTCTTCGGCCCGGCGATCATCTCCGCCTTGCGCCTGAAGCAGCACGGAGGGCAGCCGATCCGCGCCGACGGACCAGCTTCGCATCTTCTCACCAAGAAGGGCACGCCGACGATGGGCGGGCTCATGATCCTGTTTGGGTTATTCGTCTCGGCTCTGCTCTGGGCCAATCTCGAAAGCCCGTATGTTTGGATTGTGCTGTTTGTCACCGCAGGCTTCGCGGTGATCGGCTTCTACGACGACTATCTGAAAGTGACGAAGCAGTCGGACCGCGGCTTCTCGGGCCGCGCGCGCCTCTTCGGCGAATATGTGATCGCCGCGCTCGCCTGCTATGCGCTGATGCGGGTCGACGCCGAGGGCGCGACGGCGCTCGCCGTGCCTTTCGTCAGCGGCTTCGTATTCGACTTCGGCTGGGGATTCCTTCTTTTCGGACCGTTCGTGATTGTCGCGTTCGGCAATGCGGTCAACCTGACCGACGGCCTCGACGGGCTTGCGATCGTGCCGGTGATGATCGCTGCCGCGACGCTCGGGCTCATCGCCTATATCGCCGGCAACTATGTCTACTCGCACTACCTTCTAATCAATCATGTGCCTTTTGCTGGCGATCTCATGGTGGTCAGCGGCGCGTTGATTGGCGCGGGCGTCGGCTTCTTGTGGTTCAACGCGCCCCCAGCCCAGATCTTCATGGGCGACACGGGGTCGCTGGCGCTCGGCGGATTGCTCGGCACAACAGCTGTCGCGATCAAGCACGAGGTCGTCCTGGCCGTGATCGGCGGCCTGTTCGTGATGGAAGCGGCGTCGGTCGTTGTCCAGGTGGTGTCGTTCAAGCTCACCGGCAGGCGCGTGTTTCGGATGGCGCCCATTCATCACCATTTCGAGCAGCTTGGTTGGTCGGAGCCGCAGATCGTCATGCGCTTCTGGATCATCGCCTTCGTGCTCGCGATGGTCGGCCTCGCTTCACTCAAGCTGAGGTGACCATGACGCCGGTCGAGACCCTGCGCGGACAGAGCGTCGCCCTCTTCGGTCTCGGCGGGTCGGGGCTCTCGACCGCGCGCGCGCTCGGCGCCGGCGGCGCCGAAGTCGCCGGCTGGGACGACAGCGCGGTTGCGCGGGAGCATGCTGCCGACGTAGGCGTCGCCCTGGTCGATCTCGCTCATGCCGACTGGCGCGGCTTCCGGGTGTTTGTGCTCGCGCCCGGCGTGCCGCTGACGCATCCGAAACCGCATTGGACCGTAAACCTTGCGGACGAGGCGGGGGTTCCCATCATCGGCGATATCGAGCTCTTCGTGCGGGAGCGGGGCGTAAGAGCGCCGGATGCGCCGTTCGTCGCCATCACCGGCACCAACGGCAAGTCGACGACCACGGCGCTGATCGCCCATGTGCTCAGGCAAGCCGGCCGCGACGTCGCGATGGGCGGCAATATCGGCGTTCCGGTTCTCGATCTTCCGCCGCCCGCCGCGGGCCGTACGCACGTGGTCGAATGTTCGTCCTATCAAATCGACCTTGCGCCCTCGCTTGCCCCCAGCGTCGGACTTCTCATCAACATCACGCCTGACCATCTCGATCGGCATGGCGATCTCGCCCGATACGCGGCGATCAAGGAGCGGCTCGCGGCGAACGCGGAAGTCGCGCTGGTCGGGGTCGACGATGAGTCTTGCCGCGATATCTATGCGCGGCTCAAGGCGCGCGCCGGCGCGCAGCGTGTGATGGCGGTCTCGGGGATGGAGTCTCCGCTTGCCGACGTCTGGGTTCATGAGCATCGCGTGATGGCGCGGGGAGAAGCAATGCCTGCAGCCGATCTTGGGCGCGCCCCGGCGCTCCGCGGCGCTCACAACGGCCAGAACGCAGCCTTCGCCTACGCTGCGGCCCGGGCGCTCGGCGTCGAGCGCGAGCGCATTGCGCGCGCCTTCGAGACCTTTCCTGGCCTTGCTCATCGAATGGAAGAGGTCGGCCGGCTTGGCCGGGTGCTGTTCATCAATGACTCGAAAGCGACCAACGCCGACGCTGCCGAGAAGGCGCTCATGTCGTTCCACGATATTCATTGGATTCTGGGCGGCCGGCCGAAAGCGGGCGGCGTCGAGCCGCTGCGACCGCTCTTTCCGCGCATCGCCAAGGCCTACCTGATCGGTGAAGCGAGCGATGAATTCGCGGGCACGCTTGACGGCGCTGTTCCCTTCGGACGCTACAGCGCTTTGGCCCCAGCCATCGAGGCGGCGGCCGAGGACGCGGCGCAATCGACAGCCCGCGAGCCCGTGGTTTTGCTTTCGCCCGCTTGCGCGTCGTTCGATCAGTTCGCGAATTTCGAAGCGCGCGGCGACGCGTTTCGGACGCATGTCGACAAATGGCTTGAGCAGCGCAGAGCGGGCGGAGCGCGCGTGCAAACGGGGAGATAGAACTCATGGTTTCGAGGGTGGAACGCGGCCCTGTCGCGGATTGGATGCGCACTGCGGACCGATGGCTGATCGGATCGTTCATCGCGCTGATGGTGATTGGCGTGGTGATGGCGCTGGCGGCAAGCCCTGCGGTCGCCGAGCGGCTCAACCTTTCGACCTTCCACTTCGTCAACCGTCAGGCTCTGATGCTGATTCCGACCGCGGCGCTGATGATCGCGACGTCGTTTCTCTCGCCACGACACGTGCGGCGCGCGGCGCTTCTGACCTTTGCCGTGTCCTTCGCGCTTATCATTCTCGCGCTCATGTTCGGCGCGGAGGTCAAAGGGGCGAGGCGCTGGATTTTCGGCCTGCAGCCATCGGAGTTCATCAAGCCGGCGTTTGTGGTTCTTGCCGCCTGGGCGTTCACGGAAGGCGGGCGGACGGGCCCGACCGCAATTTGGGCGAAACTTCTGTCCTTCCTGCTGCTGCCGATCGCCATTGTGCCGCTCATCCTCGAACCCGACTTCGGTCAGACGATGCTCGTCGCCGTCGTATGGACGGCGCTCTTCTTCCTGGCCGGCCTACACTGGTTCTGGGTGGTCGCCGTCGGCGGCATGGGGATGGCTGGGGGATTCACAGTTTTCAAACTGTCGCCGCACGTGCACGAGCGCGTCTTGCGCTTTCTCGATCCGGACTCGACCGGCGGTCTGGTCGACACCTTTCAGGTCGACACGGCGCTGCAAAGCATCCTCAACGGCGGCTGGTTCGGCCGGGGCCCAGGCGAGGGCGTCTACAAGCGCATCCTGCCCGACGCGCACACCGACTTCGTCTTCGCAGTGACCGGGGAAGAATTTGGCATGATCGCCTGCATGGCGCTGATCGCCTTCTTCGCCTTCATCGTCCTGCGCGCGCTCACGCTTGCGGCGCGCAACCCCGATCCATTCTGCCGGCTGGCCGCCGCTGGCCTGACCGTCATGTTCGCGGTGCAGAGCTGGATCAACATGGCGGTCAACCTGCGCGCGATGCCGGCCAAGGGAATGACCTTGCCGTTCATTTCCTACGGCGGCTCGTCTCTGCTTGCGCTTGGCCTTGGCATGGGCTTCCTCGTCGCGACGACTCGCAAGCGCCCGGCCGCCGACCTCGACCATCCCGCGGCGTCGGAGGGATGAGCTCGGCGCGTCCGATCCTGCTTGCGGCGGGCGGCACGGGCGGACATCTCTTTCCCGCTGCCGCGCTGGCGGAGGCGCTGACGAAGCGCGGCGCGGAGGTCGAGCTTGCGACCGACAGCCGGGCGCTCAAATTCGGCGCGGATTTTCCGGCGCGTTCGATTCACGCCTTTCCGTCAGCGACGACTACGGAAGCCGGCGCTCTCGCCAAGGCGCGCGCTTCGCTCACACTCGGCGTTGGGCTCGCGTCCGCCGCCGTGAAGCTCAGCCGCATCAGGCCGCGTGCGGTGGTTGGCTTCGGTGGCTATCCGACCGTGCCGCCGCTGCTTGCCGCCTGGCTCCTCAGGGTTCCGGCCGTCCTGCACGAGCAGAATGCGGTGATGGGACGCGCCAATCGCTTCTTGAGCGCGCGTGTCGAACTTGTCGCTTGCGGCTTTCCGGGTTTGAAGGGCGTCGACCCGGCTAGGATTCGCGTGACCGGCAATCCCGTTCGTCCATCGGTCATCGCCGCCGCCGCGACTCCTTATCCCGAGCATGTCGGGCAGCGCTTGAACCTTCTGGTGACGGGCGGTTCGCAAGGCGCGCGCGTGATGGCCGACATTGTGCCTGCCGCGATCACGCTCTTAGGCGCTGACCAGCGGCAATGGATCCGCCTCACCCAGCAGGCGCGCGGCGAAGATAACGCGCGCGTGGCGGGGGCTTGCGCGCGGATGAACTTTCCGGTCGAGATCGCGGAATTCTTCCCCGATCTGCCCGCTCGTATCGCGGGCGCCCATCTCGTCATCGGGCGCGCCGGGGCTTCGACCGTCTCCGAACTCGCGGTGATAGGCCGAGCGTCCGTCCTCGTGCCGTTTCCACATGCCCTCGATCAGGATCAGGCCGCCAATGCGGCGGCGCTGGCCAAGTCAGGCGGCGCGACCGTCGTGCTGCAGAACGAGTTCACACCGGAGCGGCTGGCCGCGATCCTACGGGATGCGCTCGCCGCGCCTGCGAAGCTCGAGGCGGCCGGGATGGCGGCGAAATCGGTCGGAGTTCCAGACGCAGCCGAGCGCCTGGCTGATCTCGTGCTCGAGATCGCGCGGCAGGCCTAGCTCAGTCCATCACCGCGTGCGCGGCCGCTTCGCGCGAAGCGGCCGACGCGACAGACTTGGGTGATCGGATGAGCGCGAGCAGCGGGAAGGCGCAGAGCGAGATCAGCGTCATGAACAGGAAGTCGTTCGAATAAGCCATCGCCGCCGCCTGCTGGGTGATGATCCCTTCGAGCATCGCCATGCTCGGCAGACCATGGCCCCAGACCAGCGAGGCGCTCGGCATCCTCAGCGCGTCATTGAACGGCGTTGCGTGCTCGACCAGCTGGCTATGGAACATCGTCGTCATGCTGGTCAAACGCGCGATGACCACGGAGATGCCGACCGACGAACCGATGTTGCGGATGAGCGTCCAGAGCGCGGCGCCCTCCGTGCGCAATTCACCCGGCAGGCTTGCGAAGGCTATCGTGTTCAGCGGCACGAAGATAAAGCCGAGGCCAAATCCTTGCGCGATCGAATTGATCGTGATCGCGCGGGCGGAGACGTCGAGCGACCAGCCGACCATCTGCCAGAGCGATCCCGACGCCAGCACAAGGCCGATAAAGATGAGGATCCGCGCGTCGACCTTGCCGCTGAGGCGCCCGACCAGGAACATCGCGACGAAAGTGCCGATGCCACGCGTGCCAAGCAGATAGCCGCTCGACAGCACCGGGTAGTTGAGCAGAACCTGAATGAACGGCGTGATCAGCGCCATCGTCGCGAGTAGGATGATGCCGACCAGGAACATGAAGACAAGCGCAATGGAGAAATTCCAGTCGCGGAAGATTCGGACGCTGATGAACGGCCGCTCAGACGTAAAACAGTCGGCGAAAAAGAAATAGAATCCGACAATCGCGAGGATCATCTCGACCCAGATTTCCGGCGACTCGAACCAGCCGAGCTGCTCGCCGCGGTCGAGCATCATTTGCAACGCGCCGATGCCGAGCGACAGGCTCAAGAACCCGAACCAGGAGAAGGGCACGTCGCGCCGCGTCGGCGTTTCGCTCATGAAGATCCAAAGGCCTACCGTGGTGAGGATGCCGAACGGCAGATTGACGAAGAACACCCACCGCCAGGAATAGGAGTTGGTAAGCCATCCTCCGAGCGTCGGGCCCATGATTGGCCCGAGCATCACCCCCATGCCCCAGATCGCCATTGCCGAGCCGCGCTTGGCGGGCGGAAAGATGTCGAGCATGACCGCCTGGCTCAGCGGCACAAGCGCCGCGCCGAAGACCCCTTGCAACAGCCGGTAGGCGACCATCTGCTCGATGGTGAGCGCGACGCCGCACAGCATCGAGGCGACGGTGAACCCGGCGGTGCAGACGATGAAGAGCTTCTTGCGCCCGAAGCGGGTCGCCATCCACCCTAGCGGCGAGGTCATGATCGCGGCCGCGACAATGTAGGAAGTCAGCACCCAGTTGATCTGATCCTGCGTCGTCGCGAGCGAGCCCTGCATGTAGGGCAGGGCCACGTTGGCGATCGTGGTGTCGAGCGCCTGCATGATGGTCGCCATCATGATGCAGACGGTCAACAGCCACTTGAGCGTCGGCGAGATCGTCTCGTAGAGCGGCGGCGCGGGCGCTTGCGCGTTCATCTGATGACTGCGGTCCGCGCCCCCAAGAGCGTGTCGACGTAGCCGACCACCCACTGCTTGAGCCCGTCGAGCGTGCCGGCGAGGGTGCGAACCCGGCCCGTGTCGACGGTCACATAGGCGCTCATGCCGGCTCGCAGTCCCGTCGTATCCTCCTTCGGATCAAAGCAGAACCGGAGCGGCACGCGCTGGACAACCTTGACCCAGTTGCCGCTTGCGTTCTGCGGCGGCAGGATCGCGAATTGAGCGCCGGTGCCGGGCGCGATCGAGCAGACCGTCCCTTTCCATTCCCGCCCCGGAAAGGTGTCGACGCTCACCGTGGCCGGCAAGCCCACATGCACGTAGGTCAGGTCCGATTCCTTCGGGTTGGCGTCAACCCAAAGGCCGGTATCGGCGACGACCGCGAACACCGGCTGGCCGGCGGCGGCGACGCGCCCGAGCTCAATTGACGGAACTTGCGTCGCGACCCCGTCGATCGGCGCCAGCACCTTGGTGTTGCGCATATTGCGCTCGGCGTCGTCGACGGCCGCGTTCGCCTGCATATAGTCCGGGAATTGGTCGATCGTGGTGTCCGGGCCGCCGCCGAGCTTCACCTTGACCGTCGCCTGCTGCCATTTGACGAATTCGAGGATCTGCTTGGCCTGGATGAGGTTGGCCATCGATGTGTCGCGATCAGCGGCTGTGCCTGAGCGAGAGACCGCGAGTTCGTTCTTG
Organism: uncultured Alphaproteobacteria bacterium; assembly: GCA_963836695.1. Taxonomy (GTDB): domain Bacteria; phylum Pseudomonadota; class Alphaproteobacteria; order Rhizobiales; family Beijerinckiaceae; genus Roseiarcus. The sequence continues at coordinate 50,281 of CAWIKX010000014.1, read as the reverse complement.
CGGTCGAAGTCGGCCTGGCGCACCCGCACGGCGTCCTCGCCCATTTTGATCTGGTCGATGTTGCTCAGATACGAAGATTTCAGGTTCGCAAATTCGATGTTGGCCGCATCGCGCTTACCCTTCGCGAGCGCTAACGCGATCTCGTACGGCTGAGGATCGATGTCGAACAGAGGATCGCCGACCTTGACCTTCTGCCCCTCGGTGACATGGATCGCGACGATCGCGCCAGTGACTTGCGGCGTGATGAGCGACTTGTCGGCGCCCACGTAGGCATTGTCGGTCGAGACATAGCGGCCGCTGCTCAACCACCAGCTGAAACCGAGTGCGAGCGCCACAAGCGGAATGACGACGAGCATCACGAACCGGCTGACGCGGCGCTTCCGCTTGACCACAAGCGGCGCCGGCGCGGCTGGCGGCGCTGTGGAAGGCTGCGGCGCAGAAGGCGCTTGCGGACCCGGCGCGGGTGTCCGCGCAGGGGTGAACTGAATTGTTTGTGCGGCCGGTTGCCCCGATTGCGTTTGCGGCGTGGATTCGCGCCCGGTCGACTGCGGAGCGGCGCCCTTGGGCGGTGTGAAGGGCAACGGCTGCGCAGGCTGGGGCGCTGCGGCCGAATCGTCCTCCTGCGCGGGATCGCGCCCGGAAACTGGCTTGGGTTGGGTCACTTGGATTCCGCTCCAGCAATCAATTCGTTCTTGATATTGGCTTTCATCGTCATCAGGCTGTCGTGCATGGCGTGGATCGCCCGTTCGTCGACGCCCGCCAGCGCCCGGCCCATCAAGTCCTCCGCGAGCGCACCCAGGTCTCTCAACGCGGGGGCTGCTTTGTCGGTGAGGTAGAGACGGTTGGCGCGCCGGTCGGTTGCGTCGTCGCGACGCTCGACGAGGCCGGCCGCGGTCAGTTTGTCGATCAGCCGCCCAAGCGTGATCGGCGCGAGATCGAGCGCCTCGGCCAGTTCGTTCTGTTTGGCGCCCTCGCAGCGTTGCAGGCGCGAGAGCACAGCCCATTGCGCGCGAGTTGTGCCGAGCTCGCGGGCTCGCTGGTTGGAATAGGTGCGGAGCAGCCGAGCGACGTCGTGGAGAGCGAAGCCCAGGTCGCGGGCCGGAGACACCGCCCATCTTTGAGCAAGCGATAACATAAGCATGCTTATAATATAGTGAGTAGGCTTATTCAAGGGTGCGGTGCAAAAAAAAGCGGCTTGCAGGTCGTGATTTTGCGCGTACCTTCGTTATAATTACACTGTGTACATGTTCAAAATGGCCTCAGAGCGTGATGACATTCCGAATTGCGGTCCCCTCGACAACTACTCGGCAAAGCGAGATGAAAAATTCTTCCCGTGAAAAATCCGGGCAACCCATTGAAAAATCTGGATTCGAACGAGAGAATCCAATAGGTCCAAACAGGGCCCTTCGCCGCGAAACGGCCACCATTCAAGAAAACCCTAATCGATCGTTGCGCGCCTCCTCAGCTACCGCGATAGGTCGAATAGCTCCAGGGCGAGACGAGGAGGGGCACGTGATAATGCGCCTGAAGGTCGGCCAAGCCAAAGCGGATCGGGATCACGTCGAGAAACGGCGGGTCGGCCAGCTCTGCGCGCCGGCGCCGGAAATAGTCTCCAGCATGGAAGATGAGCTCGAACCGCCCTGCGCGCGCCTCGTCCGCGCTGACGAGCGGCTTGTCGGTGCGGCCGTCGGCATTGGTCACGATATCGACGATGAGCTTGCGCTCGGAGCCGCTTCCCAACTCATAGAACTCGACGCGGACGCCCTGAGCCGGCCGTCCGATGGTCACGTCGAGAACATGGGTCGTAACGCCGGCCAAATCATGTTCCTCGGGCGTTTCAAACGGCCGCCAATCGGACCGCGACATGCTTCTAGCGCGTCACTGATCGCCGGCCAACAGCACGCCGCCGGCATGCAGAATTGACATGGCAGCGGCTCTTGCCGTCGCGATTGCCAAGGGCGCTTGCGCGTGAGAAGACTGCGCGAAAGTCGGTACGACTTTCGTATGAATGACAGGGAGGTCGGCCCCGATGGACGACAGGGTCAAGGACCAATCCGACGAAACTGACGAATGGCTCGATGCGCTTGATTTGGTAGAAGCGTTCGAAGGAATCGGCAAGGTCGACGACATCCTCGATGCGGTTGTCACATCCGCTCGTCGCAAGGGCGCCAAGCTGCCCTTCGCCGCCAACACCGCTTACGTCAACACCATTGCTCCCGAAGCCGAGCCGCCTCATCCGGGCGACCGCCAGCTCGAGCAGCATATTCGGCGCTACGTTCGTTGGAACGCCGCCGCGATGGTCGTCAAGGCGAATAAGGAATCCTCCGAGCTCGGCGGCCATATTGCGAGCTTCCAGTCAGCGGCCACCCTTTACGACACCGGATTCATGCATTTCTGGCATGCCTCCAACGAGACGCATGGCGGTGACCTGATTTACTTCCAAGGCCACAGCTCGCCCGGCATTTATGCCCGCGCCTATCTCGAGGGTCGTCTCACCGACGACCAGTTGGTGAACTTCCGGCAAGAAGTCGGCGGCAAGGGTCTGGCGTCCTATCCCCATCCCTGGCTCATGCCGGACTTCTGGCAGTTCCCGACCGTCTCGATGGGTCTCGGCCCCTTGATGGCGATCTATCAGGCCCGGTTTCTGCGCTATCTGCATGGGCGAGGGCTTGCAGACACTTCGCCCCGTAAAGTCTGGGTCTTCTGCGGCGACGGCGAGATGGATGAGCCGGAATTGCTCGGCGCGATCTCGCTTGCGGCGCGCGAGAAGCTCGACAACCTGATCTTCGTCATCAATTGCAACCTGCAGCGTCTCGACGGGCCGGTGCGCGGCAATGGCAAGATCGTGCAAGAGCTCGAGGCCGATTTCCGGGGCGCGGGGTGGAACGTCATCAAATGCTTATGGGGCTCCGGCTGGGACGCCTTGCTGGCGAAGGACACAGACGGCCGGCTGCGCCAGCTTATGTTCGAATGCGTCGACGGCGAATACCAGGACTTCAAGTCGAAGGACGGCGCCTATATTCGCAAGAATTTCTTCGGCCGGTATCCCGAAACAGCGGCGATGGTCGAGGACTGGACGGACGCCGAGATCTGGGCGTTGACCCGCGGCGGACATGATCCCATCAAGGTCTACGCCGCCTATAAGGCTGCGGTGGAGCACAAGGGCCAGCCGACCGTCATCCTGGCCAAGACCGTCAAAGGCTACGGGATGGGCTCAGCTGGCGAAGGGCAGATGATTGCGCATCAGGCTAAGAAGCTTGGTCACGAGGCGCTGAAGGCGTTCCGCGACCGGTTTCATATTCCCGTTACAGACGAAGATCTCGACAAGGTGCCGTTCCTGCGCTTCGCCGAAGACAGCAAGGAGATGAACTATCTGCGCGAGCGGCGCGCGGCGCTTGGCGGCTATCTTCCCTCCCGGCGGCGCAGCAGCGAGCCGCTGCCCGTTCCCCCACTCTCCATCTTCGACGCCGTGTTGAAAGCGACGGCAGAGGGACGGGAGATCTCCACCACGATGGCCTTTGTCCGGATTCTGACGGCGCTCCTGCGCGACAAGGATCTGGGTCCACATGTCGTTCCGATCGTTCCCGACGAGAGTCGCACTTTCGGCATGGAGGGTTTGTTTCGCCAGGTCGGCATTTTCAGTCAGGTTGGCCAGCTTTATCGGCCGCAGGACGCCGACCAGCTCATGTATTACCGCGAGGATCCGAAGGGCCAGATCCTTCAGGAGGGCATCAACGAGCCGGGAGCGATGGCCTCCTTCATCGCTGCGGGCACGTCCTATTCGACCTCGAATGTGGCGATGATCCCCTTCTACATTTACTATTCGATGTTCGGCTTCCAGCGCGTGGGCGACCTCGCCTGGGCCGCTGGCGACATGCGAACGCGAGGCTTCCTAATCGGCGGCACCTCCGGCCGCACCACCCTCAACGGCGAGGGCCTGCAGCACGAGGACGGCCATAGCCATATTCTGGCCTCGACCATCCCGAATTGCGTGACCTATGATCCGACCTACGCGTACGAGCTCGCCGTCATCGTCCATGACGGCCTGAGGCGAATGTATGCGAACAATGAGGACGTCTACTATTACATCACGACGCTGAACGAGAACTACCCGCATCCCGCGCTCCCCGAGGGCGCGGAAGAGGGCATCCTCAAAGGCGCGTACAAGCTGCGTGAGGTCAAGGCCGAACAGTCGGGCCTCAGCGTGCGCCTCTTAGGCGCGGGCTCAATCCTGCGCGAGGTCGAGGCGGCGGCCGAGATGCTGGCCAGCGAGCACGGCGTCAGCAGCGAGGTCTGGAGCGTCACAAGCTTCACCGAATTGCGCCGGGAGGGCCTCGACGTCGAGCGCTGGAATCTGCTGCATCCGGAGTCTGATGCGAAGGTCCCGTTCATCACCCACGCCCTCTCGAGCGGGAAGGGACCGGTCATTGCATCGACCGACTACATAAAGGCGCTTCCCGACGGGATTCGGCCTTATGTGCCGGCTCGGTACAAGACGCTCGGAACAGACGGCTTCGGACGCTCCGATTATCGCAGGCGTCTGCGCTCGTTCTTCGAGGTCGACCGCTACCACGTAACGGTCGCCAGCCTGAAGGCGCTGGCCGAAGATCAGTTGCTGCCCACCCGGCGGGTGGCGGAGGCGATCGCCAAATATGGCATCGATCCGGAGGGGCCGAATCCGGCGCGAAACTGAAATCTCGGCATCCTAGACAATCTGTTCGCTGAGGAGAGCGCCGGTGGCGAAGGTCGACGTGAAGGTTCCCGATATCGGCGACTTCGAGGAGGTGCCGGTAATCGAGGTGCTGGTGAAGCCGGGCGACGCCGTCAAGGTCGATCAATCGCTGATCACGCTCGAATCCGACAAGGCCACGATGGATGTGCCCTCGCCGGTGGCGGGCCAGGTCGCTGAGATCGTGGCGAAAGTCGGCGACAAAGTGTCGATGGGGACGCTCATCGCGCGCGTCGAGTCCGAGAAGGGGGAAGGGGCGAAGGCTTCCGGCTCCTCCGCTAAGGCGCCGGCGCCGCCTTCGGCCCCCGATAAGCCAGCGGCCGCACCGGCAAAATCCGCCCCCGCCAAACCCGCTGAGTCACCTGCTGCCGGCGCGTCCGCCAAGGCCGCGGCGATCGAGATAAAGATCCCTGATATCGGTGATTTCACCGATATCCCGGTCATCGAGATTCTGGTCAAGGTCGGCGACACGGTCGAAGCGGAGCAGCCGATCGTGACGCTCGAATCCGACAAGGCGACGATGGAGGTGCCGGCGCCGGCGGCAGGCAAGATCACCGAGATTTTGGTCAAGGTCGGCGACAAGGTGTCGATGGGCTCTTTGATCGCGAAGCTCGACGCGGGCGGAGAGACTGCATCGATCGCCGCTGACCAAGAGGACGAAGCGGACGCGAAGGAAGAAGAGGACGCCGCCGAGGCGCCCGACACCTCGCCCGTCGCGCCAAGCGATCTGCCGCCGCGGCCGCCGAAAGCGGGGACAGGCCCGGCGCTACCTGATTTCTCCGGCGTTTTCGCCGGCCCAGCGGTGCGCCGGCTGGCGCGCGAGCTGGGGCTCGATCTCAACCAAATCAAGGGAACGGGAGAAAAGGCGCGCATCACCCGCGAGGATGTGAAGGCGGCGATCGCGCGGGGCGGAGTCGGGGGTCTCTCGCCCGCGGCAGGCGGCGGCGCGCTGCCCTCTGTGCCGCAGGTCGACTTTGCCAAATTCGGGCCGATCGAAAACGTTCCGCTATCGCGCATCAAGAAGATCTCCGGGCCGCGGCTCCACGCCTCCTGGGTCAACGTTCCGCACGTCACCCACTGCGACGAAGCCGACATCACCGATCTCGACGCCTTCCGAAAAGCTCTCGACGAAGACGCGAAGAAAGATAAAGCAGAGCCTTATCGCGTCTCGCTGCTGCCCCTTCTCATGCGAGCGACAGTCGCCGCATTGAAGGCCTTCCCGACTTTCAACGCCGCTCTCGCTCCCTCGGGGAACTCACTGATTATGCGGCGCTATTGGCATATTGGCGTCGCCGTTGACACGCCTGACGGCCTCGTGGTCGCGGTCGTGAAGGACGTCGACCAGAAGGGCGTCATTGACCTTGCCCGCGAGCTCGGCGGGCTCTCGGAAAAAGCGCGGGCCGGCAAGCTCGCGCCCGCCGAAATGCAAGGCGCGACCTTCACCATCTCTTCGCTGGGAGGCATTGGGGGCACCGCCTTCACCCCGATCGTCAACGCGCCCGAGGTGGCGATTCTCGGCGTCGTGCGTTCGAAGATGGCGCCCGTTTGGGACGGATCGACCTTTGCGCCTCGTCTCATGCTCCCGCTATGCCTATCTTATGATCACAGAGTGATCGACGGCGCTGCGGCCGCTCGCTTCATGCGCCATCTCGCGGGCCTCTTGGAGGACATGCGGCGCATTATCTTATGACCGCAGCCCGATAGGAAACAGACGGCCATGGCGAACGAAATCCGGCTCCCGGACATCGGCGACTTCAAGGATGTGCCGATCATCGAAATCCTCGTCGCGCCGGGGCAGAGCGTCCGCAAGGACCAGCCGATCCTGACGCTCGAGAGCGACAAGGCGAGCATGGAGGTGCCCGCGCCCGAGGATGGCGTGATCGGCGAGATTCGCGTCAAGGTTGGCGACAAGGTCACCCAGGGCGATGTCCTCGCGACTTATGCTGGCGGCGACGAGAAGAAGCAGGCGTCAGAGCCAAAGGCTGGCGCGCCGCAGACGCCGAAAGCGGTGGCGCCGGCCGGCGCCCAAGATGGTGGCGTCGAGATCCAGGAGCCGACCCCGAAGGCGACGACCCCGGCTGGTCCTGCGCCAAAGCCTGCGGCTGATCCCGGCGGGCAGGCCGATTTCGAGGCCGATATTCTGGTGTTGGGCGCCGGTCCCGGCGGTTATACCGCCGCGTTTCGCGCGGCCGATCTTGGACAGAATGTCGTTCTGGTCGAACTCGCGACCAACGCTCGGCGGCGTGTGTCTCAACGTTGGTTGCATCCCGTCCAAGGCGCTCCTGCATGTCGCCAAGGTTATTGAGGACGCAAAGGCGATGGGCTCGCATGGGGTGAGCTTTGGCGCGCCGACCTTCGACCCTGCGGCGATCCGTGGTTGGAAAGATGGCGTCGTCAAGCGCTTGACCTCCGGCCTCACGGGCCTCGCCAAGCAGCGGAAGGTCAAGGCGGTGACGGGCGTCGGCGAGTTCACCTCGCCCAAGACGTTGCGCGTCGAGACCGCCGAGGGCGCGCGAGTCGTCCGCTTCAACAAAGCGATCATCGCCGCAGGTTCTGAACCGGCCGCGCCCGGCTTTATCCCCGCCGATCCGCGCATCTGGGATTCGACCGGGGCGCTCGAGATCAGTTTCATTCCCAAGCGCATGCTGATCCTCGGCGGAGGGATCATCGGCCTCGAAATGGCGACGGTCTATCAGGCGCTCGGCGCTGGCGTCACCGTGATCGAGATGATGGACCAGTTGATGCCTGGGGCGGATCTGGACATCGTGACGCCGCTCGCCAAGCGCATCGGCCGGCTCTACGACAAGATCCTGCTCAAGACGAAGGTGACCGCGGTGCAGGCGGAGCCGGATGGGCTCAAGGTCAGTTACGAAGGCCCCGACGGCGCGAAGACCGAGACATTCGACGCAATGCTGGTCTCCGTTGGGCGACGCCCCAACGGCGCGCGCATCGGCGCGCCTGCGGCAGGCGTCGCCGTCGACGAGCGCGGCTACATCGCGGTCGACCGGCAGATGCGCACCAACGTGCCGCATATCTTCGCCATCGGCGACATCGTCGGCCAGCCGATGCTCGCGCATAAGGCCACGCACGAGGCGAAGGTGGCGGCGGAAGTGGCCAGCGGACATAAATCCTCGTTTGACGCCAAGGCGATCCCGTCGGTCGCTTACACGGATCCAGAAGTCGCCTGGGCGGGGCTGACAGAGACCGAAGCCAAGGCTAAGGGCGTCAAATACGGCAAGGCCGTCTTCCCCTGGGCGGCGAGCGGGCGGTCTCTATCGCTCGGCCGCGACGAGGGCCTGACCAAGACTCTGTGGGACGAAGAGACCAAGCGTCTGATCGGCTGCGGCATCGTCGGGCCGAACGCCGGAGACCTCATTTCCGAGGCGGCGCTGGCGATCGAGATGGGTGCCGAAGCCGAGGACGTCGGCCTGACCATTCATCCGCACCCGACCCTCTCGGAGACGTTCGCCATGTCGGCCGAGGCCTTCGCCGGCACGCTCACGGATCTGTACATTCCGAAGAAGAAGTAGGCAGGTTCCCCCTTCTCCCCAAGGGAGAAGGTGTCGGGCGCAGCCCGACGGATGAGGATTCGGTCGGCGCGATTTTGTGTTCGGATCCGAGAGCGCCATGCCCGCGAAGGGTCGCTTCTCTTGCCCTCATCCGGCCCTTCGGGCCACCTTCTCCCTGAGGGAGAAGGGGCACGCGGAGCGGAGCACTCGTGAAAATCTTCTTCTTCGGCCTTGGCTATTGTGCCCGGCGGCTCATACAGCGCGAGCCCTGGATCGAGCCGAGCGGAACGGCGCGGAGCGCGGAGACGGTATCTGCGCTCCGTCGCAAGGGGATCGAAACCTATCAGTTCGACGGGACCAACGCCGAGACCGGGCTGGAGCACGCCCTCGCCAAGGCCGAGGCGATTGTGGTCTCCATCCCGCCGCGCAATGGGGCGGGGGCGGCGCTGGAGCGCTTCGCCTCCGTCATCGTGCACGCGCCGGCGCTGCGCCGCGTCGTCTACTATTCGACCATCGGGGTCTACGGGGACCACAATGGGGCCTGGGTCGACGAGACGAGCGCGACACGGGCCCGCACGGCCCGCGGGCTCGCCCGGCTCGAGGACGAGGCCCGCTGGTCGGCAGCGGCGCGGGCGCTGGGCGCCGAGGCCGATATTCTGCGCCTCGCCGGGATCTATGGGCCCGGCCGCAATACGCTGATCAATCTCAGCCGTGGCGAGGCGCGGCGGATCGTCAAGCCGGGGCAGGTGTTCAACCGCGCCCATGTCGACGACATCGCCGGGATTTCCCGGCTCGTGCTGACGCGGGGCCTCAAGGGCCAGGTCTGGAACGTCGCCGACGACGAGCCGGCTCCGCCGCAGGACGTCATCGCCTATGCGGCGGCGTTGCTTGGGGTCGAGCCGCCTCCCGGGGAGCCTTTCGACGAGGCTTTGCTCTCGCCCATGGGCCGGGAGTTCTACGCCGACAACAAGCGGGTCTCGATCGCCAAGGCCAAAGCGCTTCTTGGATTTGAGCCGATCTATCCGACCTATCGAGAAGGGCTCAAAGCGCTCGCAGTTGCGGGCGAAGGGCGGGCGAGGCCCTGAATTTTGTCAGCGTCGATTGCGGACGGTCTGGGACGCTTGATGAAAAAAACCGACAATTTCTTGCCAAGCCAGCCGAGGCGTGATATTGTGTTTCAGAAATTGATTTGGCTATGTTGCTGCTTTCCACATTAGCGCGCGACATCGACCAGGGAACGAAACGACCCGCAAATGGCCCTGCAAGCCTTTGGAATCGCTCAAAACCAACTCGCTAATTTGCCGGCTGGGAGCCTGCGCAGACCGAAGCCGATAGCTGCGTTGCTCGCGATGCTTTTGGCCAGCGTCATAAGCGCCCATGGCGAGGAAACGCAAGTCGGTCGCTATCAGATGATCGCGGCCCCCGCGTCACAATCCCAAACCTTCCCCGAGGCTCTGCTGCTGGATACGGCGACGGGTCAGACCTGGATGCTTTACCACGAGACGGGTCGGGCGATTCAGTGGTTTCCCCTTCCGTTTTCGTCGGGGAAGGATCGGCCGGTCTTTCTGCCGCCTGCGCCTGAAGCTGGAGGCGCGCCGCGCTGACCCGCCGCGAACCGAGCCTCTGAATCGTTCTGTCTTGGAGACCGCCCGATTGGACGTTTCGGGCGTAGAGCCAGATTGATGTCGATTGTGAGCGTACGCTCGTAAGTCATTACAAGCGGCTGAAAGGCGAGGTCCGATAGCCCTCAATGCGCCGCCGGCGCTTGGCCTCCGAGCTTCACCTTCCGCAGGCTCATGGCGAGAGGCACGGCCGAGAGCGAAAGCAAGGTCAGCACCCAGAAGACATCCATGTAGGCGAGGTAGGACGCTTGCGTCTGCACCTGCTGGCCAATCCAGCCCACCGCTTGCTGCTGCGCCTGGGGGAGCAGGCTACCTTGCGCAAGAAAATACTGCGTCACCTGGTGCAACGTGTGCTGATATTGCTGACTTGACGGAATCGCATGCTCGATAAGTCGGCTTTGGTGAAACTGCTCGCGGTGGTTGAGCAGGTTGGAGGCGAGCGAAACTCCGATCGAGCCGCCGGTGTTGCGCGCCGCGTTGATCAGCGCCGACGCCATGTCGATCCTGTTTGGCGGGATTCCATCGTAAGACGCTGCAATTATTGGGATAAAAATAAGCGGTAATCCGACGCCGAGCGCCATCCGGGTGCGGGCGAAGAACCAGAAGTCGAGATCGCCATACACGACGGTCAGTTGATACATCGAGATGGCGCAGAAGACCGCGCCGACCATGATCAGGTACTTCGGCTGGATTCGGCCCGAGATCTGGCCGACGACGAACATCATCACCATGGTGACCAGGCCCCCTGGCGTAAGCAAGACGCCGGCCCAGGTCGCCGTGTAGCCGAAGTCCGTCTGCACCAGGAGCGGCAGGAATTGAGAGGTCGCATAGAGAATCGCGCCGGTCGCTCCCATCACCAGGAAACAGGCGCCGAACTGGCGTGAACCCACCATTCTCACGTCGATCATTGGCTCTCGCCGGGTCGCCTCCCAAGGGATCATCGAGATGAAGGCGAGGGCGCAAATGGCCGTAAATATTAGGATAAAGTTTGAGGCGAACCAGTCATCCTCAAGGCCGCGGTCAAGCACGATCTCGAGCGAACCGAGGAACGTCGCCACCAACAGAAAGCCAACGATATCGAACCGCGCGGCTTGTTCCTCATTAGGCTTGTCGACGGGCAGAAGCATCGCGATTAGCGCGATCGTGGCGAGGCCGACCGGGCCGTTGATGAGAAAGCACCAGCGCCAGGAATAGTTGTCGGCCAACCACCCGCCGAGCGCCGGGCCGACAACCGGCGCGACAACCACCGCGACGCCGAACAGCGCGAATGCCTGCCCGCGCTTCGACGGGGGAAAGGAGGAGGCCAGAATGGACTGGGAGACCGGCACCATGCCGCCGCCAGCCAAGCCTTGCAGGATGCGGAAGAAGAGCAGCGCGTTCAGATTCCACGCCTGCGCGCAGAGCACGGAGCTTAGGGTGAAGAGCCCAAGGCACATCAGGAAGAAGGTCTTGCGGCCAAGCCATTTGGCCATGAACGGGCTCGCGGTCAGGCTGACAGCGTTGGCGACCAGATAGGTCGTCACCACCCACGAGGCTTCGTCGTCGCTGACCCCCATGCCGCCCGCGAAATAGGGCAGCACAGTATTGGCGATGGTGGTGTCGAGCACCTCCATGAAGGTCGCGAGCGCGACCAGGACGGCGATCAGCCAGGGGCTCGTCGCGGCGGCGGCGCTGGCGGGCGGCGCGCCGGCGCGAGCCGCGGTGTCGCTCACACCCGCCCCCGCCAACGCTGGAAGTCGGCTTTCAACGTCTCATAGAGCGAGGGAGATGGGTCCACACGCACCGTCGGGACGGCCGACATCCCAGGTCCCAGCGAGACGTCTGTCGGTGGGTTTTCCAGGATGACCTTGACCGGGACGCGCTGGACAATCTTGACGTAGTTGCCGGTGGCGTTTTCGGGCGGCAGCAGTGAGAAGGCCGGGCCAGAGCCAGGTTGTACGCTGGCGACGTGGCCATGGAAAGCGCGTTCTGGATATGCGTCGATCGCGATGTCGACGGGCTGCCCGGGCCGCATGCGGTCGAGCTGGGTCTCCTTATAGTTGGCAGTCACCCAGATTTCATCGGGAACGAACATCGTGAGATTGGTGCCCGCCTGCGCATATTGGCCGACGGCGCCAGTGAGGTTGACGACGCGGCCGGGCTGGTCGGCGGTGACAGTCGTATAGGAGAGGTTGAGCTTGGCCTGGTCGAGCTGGGCCTGGGCTTGTGCGAGATTGGCCTCCTGCGACGTGCGCTGCGCCCTCAGAGTGTCGATTTGTCGCTGCGCCACTTTAAGCGCGGCTTGTGCGCTATCAACGGTCGCCTGCTGGGCTTTCAGGTTCTGGACGTCCGTGGTGCCCTGCTGAGCCGTCGCCCAGCCCTTGTTGACGAGCGGCTGGTCGCGTCCCCAGGTCACTTTTGCAAGCTCCGTGTTTGCCTGCGCCTGGGTCACCTGCGCCTGGGCGGCGGAGATCTGCGCGTCTTGGGTCGAAATTTGCGTATCGACGCTGTGGATGGCGGCTTCCGCACCCGCCGCTTGAGCCTGGGCTTGGGCGAGCGCCGTGAGATAGTCGCGCTGGTCGATCTTGGCGATCACGCCGCCCTTGTTGACATGCTGGTTGTCGGTGACCGGAACCGCGACGACATAGCCCGCAATCTTGGGCGCGATCGCGAACTGACGGGCCGCGATAAACGCGTCATCGGTCGATTCGAAATGCGAGGAATTGTCCCAGTACACATATGCAGCGGCGCTCGCGAGCACGAGCGCGATCAGCCCCACGCCCGCCATGAGCGGATGCCGACGGAGAAGGCCCCTGCGCGGCTTTTCCTCTTTCGAGGCAGGCTGTTGGTCCGGCTTGGCTTCCTGCTCGGAGGGTTCGGACGGGCGCTCGGTCTTCTCCGCTGGAGGCTCTGTCTTTTCGGGGACTTGCGCCGGCCGTTCAGACTGCGGCGCTGGGGGCGGGGCGCGCAGGGAGATAATGTCACGCTTCGGGCTCGCCGCGCCTCCGGAGCGCGGCGGGGAGACCTTATCCCACTCGGTTTCGGACGCCGGCGCATCCGTGTACATTTTCTGGCCTCGGTCCTGATTCCTGCGCGCCATGGCGGGAACTCCCCAATGTAGCCCCCTCAACGTTTCCAAAACGAAACTGTTCCGTTTCGTTTACTTTGGTTAAGCTCCTTCCTAAATCAAGGGACAAATTCCGGCGGTCGCGGTTTAGTGAAGGACACGCGGATGGGAGACGAACGCGCGGTGGAAGCAGCGTCGCAACAAGCCGAAGCTGGCCGAGGGGTGCGCTACGGCCGCCCTCGTCGCGAGCTTGCGGGTCAGGTCGAGGAGCGAATCCTCGATGCGGCGGGCCGCGTGTTTCTCGAACACGGATTTCAGGGCGCGAGCGTCGATGAGATCGCCGAGGCGGCCTCGGCCGGAAAGCCCACAATCTACGCACGTTTCCCGAGCAAGCAGGCGTTGTTCACCGCGGTTATCGAGCGTTTGGTCAGGCGAAACACGAGCCTCGACGCCTTCGCTTGCGCTGGCGGGTCAATCGAGGAGCGGCTCGACGCGCTGGCCGCCTTGATTTTAACCCGCGTTCTCACCCCCGAAACGATCGGGCTGATCCGGGTTTCGGTCGCCGAGGCGCGCCGGTTTCCCGATCTCGCCATCAGCGTGAGCTGCATGGGCCGCGAACGCCCCACGGATGCTGTGGCGCGCGTTTTTGGCGAATTGGCCGCCTCCGACGCCATCGGCGCATCGCCGGCCTTCGCGCCGGAAAAACTTACCGAGACCGCGCGGCGGTTTCTCGACCTCGTGGTCTTGCCGATGCTGGTGAGGGCGCTCTTCGGCGAGGGCCTCGCCGCGTTACGCGCCGAGATCGAGCCGCACGCCGCCCGGTCGGTCGCCTTCTTTCTCGCCGCCTGCGGCTGCACGGGGAGTGCGCCCCGCGCGGAGGAGGAGGCTCGCGAGTTTAAGCCTTCGGATCGTCCCCGTCCGACGGAATGACAACACCCGAGTTCGGCTCGATCCAGGCCATGTGATCGTGGACGGCGACGCAGCCTGGCGTGTTCTCTGCAATGACTTTGAGCGCGCCGCGCAGGCGCTCGTCGATGATCGAGCCCGTAAAGGTGACGGCGCCGTTCTGGACCTCGACGCCGACGCTCGCCCTCGGCGCCCATTCGAGCTTGTCGAGCTCGGCAAGAATCGCCGTCCTGATCTCCGCATCGGAATGCTCGGTATTGGCCGAAGGGGTCGGGAGGAGAAGCGCTTTGAGGAGGTCGGAGCGCGAAACGACGCCGACCAGGGCGTCGCCCCGCAGCACTGGCAGCCGCTTGATGCGGCGGTGGATCATTCGATCCACGGCTTCGCTGAGCTCCGCGTCTTCTGTGATCGTCTCGACTTCGCGCGTCATCACCTCGCCGGCCTTGCGGCCATGCTCGTGAGCGTAGGCGTCCGCGAGCCGGCCGCTGCCAATGAGAAGCTCGAGCCAGTATGGGCGCTTGCGCTCGCTTCCGAGTTCGCTCCTGCGAAGGAGGTCGCCCTCGCTCAAGATCCCGCTCAGAGCGTGGTCGGCGTCGAACACGACCAGCGCGCTCACCCGCGAACGCAACATCGTCTCGATCGCTTCGGCAAGGCTTGCGCTTTCCGGCACGCTGATCACGCCATAGGTCATTACGTCGCGAACCTTCATGTCTCTGTCCTTGTGTGGTTCTGTAGTGTAGGTCGCCGCTTTCAGCTAGCGGCTTGACAGACGTACCAACCAGTAGGTATGCTTCTGGCTGACAGCAGACAAGCACAGACAAGACTGTCTCGCGGTCCTTCATGTCTCTGTCCTTGCGTGGATGTGGTCCCTTGGTAAGCGAAAGGGCGGAAGGGAGAAGGGCTGACGGCTGAGGATTGACCGCTTCCATCGCGGCGAAGAGGAGTAGGGCGGTCGACTGACGCGAGGTTTCGCCGGTAAACTGCAGCAACAAGGAGGAGGCTGTGCCCCACGGAAATTTCGGTTGGCATGAACTCTACACGCGCGATGTTGAGGCCGCCAAAGCGTTCTACGCTGCGACCGTTGGCTGGACGTTCGAAGGCATGCCGATGCCGCATGAGAATCGCACCTACTGGGTCGCCAAGGCTGGAGACAAGCCAGTCGCCGGCGTCCTCGACATGCGCGGAATCGTGCCCGACGCCGATCCGCCGCACTGGCTGAGCTATCTTGAAGTCGACGACGTTGATCGATTGGTTGCAGAGGTTCAGAGTCGTGGCGGCAAGATCGTTCGACAGCCGTTCGACGTCCCCGAGTTCGGGCGCATCGCGATCGGGGCGGACGCGACCGGCGCATTCATGGCCTGGGTGACCTTGAAACGCTGACCGGGAAGCGAGTAACCCATGGCCAATCCCGTGGTCGTCGAGGCTACGCGCGGCGCGCTCGTCGAATCCGCCCATCGCGGGGCCGGCGCGGTCGTCGATGCGGATGGCCGGGTCGTGATGGCCTTTGGCGACGCCGATCGGCCGGTTTATCCTCGCTCCGCCGTCAAGGCGTTCCAGGCTTTGCCGCTTGTCGCAAGCGGCGCCGCGGACCGCCTGGGTCTCAGCGACAAGGAGATTGCACTCAGCTGCGCGTCTCACTCGGGAAGCGAGGACCATGTGGCGATCGCGCGCGCGATGCTCGCCAAAGCGGGTTATGATGAGCGCGCGCTCGAATGCGGCGCGCATTGGCCGCTCGGCGAGAATGAAGCCCGCGCATTGGCCCGTGGGGGGAGGACGCCGACCGCTCTGCACAACAATTGCTCAGGCAAGCACGCGGGCTTCATCTGCCTATCCTGCGCCATGGGCGTGGATCCGAAGGGTTACGTCGGGCCCGGTCATGCGGCGCAGCGCGAGGCTAAGGCGTCGATCGAAGCCATGACCGGCGCGTCCTTAAGCGAGGAGATGCGCGGCGTCGATGGCTGCAGCATCCCGACTTACGCCATTCCGCTGGTGGCGCTCGCGCGAGGCTTCGCGCGGCTGGGGACCGGGCGCGAACTGTCGTCGGAACGCGGCAACGCCTCGGCGCGCATCCGCGCCGCCGTCGCTGCGCACCCCTTGACCGTCGCGGGTCGGGGCCGTTTCGACACGGAAGTGATGAGCCTGCTTGGGCCGCGCGTCTTCACCAAGTCGGGCGCTGAGGGCGTATTCTGCGCCGCGCTGCCGGAAGCCGGTCTTGGCCTCGCGGTCAAGGCGGACGATGGGGCTGGACGCGCGGCGCAAGTGATGATTGCGGCGCTCATCCGCCGTTTCGGCGGCTTCGATGACGAGGCAAGCGCCCGCTTCATGCGCTTCGTCTCGCCGCGCCTCTCGAACTGGAACGGCGCCGAAGTCGGGCTCTTGCGTGCGGCGGGTCCGTTGGCCTCGAGTCCGCCTTAATGAGAGAAGCACAGATGGGCCACGCTTCGACAACACGACAGCGGCCGTCTGGCGTGGTGGCGCTGCTGCGGCTGGCCGCGCTGGCAAGCCTCGCCTTCATCCTGGCTGTGGGAGTTTCGCGCGCGAAGGACCGCTGCGCGGACACCGCCCAAGCCGTGCAGGCACTGCATGAGGGCGATCAATATCAGGCTTCGACTTTATTGTTCGCCGCCGCACGGCTCGGCTGCGAGGCGGAGGCGCGTGTGCTCCTCGATCGCGGCGCTGCGATCGACGCGAAGGATCGCGAGGGCAAAACTGCGCTCGCCAAGGCGGCCGAAGCGAACAAGCTGCCATTGATGAGGCTTCTTCTCGAGCGGGGCGCCGACGCCAACGCGCGGGCCGTCGATGGCTCGACGCCGCTGCTCTATGCCGCCGAGCAGGATCGAGGGCCCGCCGTCGCGCTGCTGCTCGAGCGGGGCGCCGATCCCAACCTTTCGGGCGGGAAGGGCCTGCGTCCGCTTGCCGCGGCCGCCTACACTGGTTCGACGGACAGCGTCAAGGCGCTCATCAAATACGGCGCCGATCCGAATGCGCTCGACGATGCAGGGCAGGGCGCGATCGTTTACGCCGCTGGCCACGGCAACGCCCCGGCTGTCGTGCTCTTGCTTCAAGCTGGCGTCGACGTGAACCGCCGCTATGCTCATGGGCTCGCCGCCTTGATGTGGGCGGCGGGCTACGACGCCTCGGCCGGAGTGGAGGACGTCGACGCCACGATCAAGACGCTGATCGACCATCGCGCGTCGCTCGACCTCAAGGACGACCGCGGCAAGACGGCGGCCGACATCGCCCGCGGCCTCGGTCACGAGCGGGCGGCGAAGCTGCTGGAGCGATAGCGCGGCCTCGCCCCTCTCCTACGGGAGAGGGGTTGGGGGTGAGGGTTTGCGCGGAAAGCGCGTTAGCGCTGCTGCGCTTTTCCCTCATCCGTCGCGCTACGCGCGACACCTTCTCCCGGAGGGAGAAGGGAAAGCGCGCACAACCGGACGCGCTCCCCTTGAACGGCTAGCTTCAAAGCCCCGCCAGATAGGCCGCCATCGCGGTAATCTGTTCGGGCGTGACGGTGTTCATGAGATCCGACATGCCCGGATTGTTGGCGCGGGTGCGATCGCGGAACTCCGTCATCGTCTTGACGAGATAGTCGTGGCTCTGCCCCGCAAGGCGCGGAATGGACGAATCGCCCTGAAACTGCTCGAGATGGCAGCTCGTGCAGACGACCGACTTGATCGCCGTCATGGCGGCCGTTTCATCAGCCTTGGAAGCGCGGGGCGTGTTCGCATTCGGCCATGGCTTGCCGGCGAAATATGCGGCGAGGGCCTGTGCGTCTTCCTTGGAGAGGCTTTGAGCGATCGACGTCATGCGATCGTCCTTGCGCGCGCCCTTCTGGAAGTCGCGGAGCTGCAGATAAAGATAGCCCTCGTTTTGCCCCCAGATGATCGGGATCGCGGATTCCGAGGGCAGGCCCTTTTCGCCGTGGCAGGCGCTGCAAACCGACGCCTTGTCTTCGGTCGAATCCGCCCAAGCCGCGGTCGCCGCAAAGATCAGCGCGGCCACAACAACGCTACGCAACATGAATGGAAGTCCTTCGCCCCGACATCGCCTCCATTTGCATGGGCGCGCGGCCCAAGGTCAAACAAAAAGGCCGCCCCCGCCCGGACTGCGATCCGGGGGAAGCGGCCAACGAGGCGCGAAGCGTCTAGTCGATCGTGAAGGCGATGATGTTGTTGCCGCGCTTGGAGTCGATCTGGGCGTTGCCGCCTGAACCGACGACAACATATTGCTTGCCGTCGACCATGTAGGAAGACGGCGGCGCATTGACGCCCGCGCCAGTCTGGAACTGCCAGAGCACTTTGCCGGTGGAATCGTCATACGCCTTGAACCAGCCGTTGGCTTCGCCGGTGAACACAAGGCCGCCGGAGGTCGCGAGAATGCCGCCGATCATCGGCTGCGGTGTCTTGACCTGCCAGGCGATCTTGCCGGTGTTGTAGTTGACCGCAGTGACGTTGCCGAAGCTCTCCTCGCCCGGGATGACGGTAAACGCGCCGCCGAGCCACAGTTTGCCATCCGGATAAGGAGCGTTGGCGACGGTGTAGGTCATCGGCTGATGCAGGTTGATCGCGTAGGCGATGCCGTGGTTCGGATCGGTCGCGAGCGGCGACCATTCGACGCCGCCGTTGGCTCCGGGGAACATCCGCGCCGCGTTGGGATCCAGCGGTTTCGTCGGGGTCGGCAGCGTCCACCGGCCCTTCTGATCCACCATCGGATCGGAGAAGCGGATGAGGCTGCAATCCTTGCGATCGTGCACGTAAACGTAGCCCGTCTTTCCAGCGTGCAGGACGGCCGGAACCATCTTACCGGACTTGTCGGCGGCATTGACGAGGACGGTCGGGCTCACGGCGTCGAGGTCCCAGACGTCGTGCGGGATATACTGGAAGTGGCAAACGTATTTGCCGGTGTCCAGGTCAAGCGAAACGAGCGAGTCCGTATAGAGGTTGTCGCCCGGCCGCACTGCACCGTCGAGATCGGGCGAGGGGTTGCCGACGACGAAATAGATGCGCTTCGCCGCAAGGTCGACCGACGGGTTCTGCCATACGCCGCCACCGAGCGTCTTGTAAGGGTCGCCGCTTTTCGCCAGCGCGGCCTTCTCGCCCTCGATGTCGCGATGCTCGTCGCGGCCCGTAGCGTCCTTGGTCGCCCAAACGCCGACTGAGTTCTCTGGAATGGTGTCGAAGCTCCAGATGAGCTTGCCGTCCTTGGCGTCGTAAGCCTTGACGAATCCACGGATACCGTATTCGCCGCCGTTGGTGCCGATCAGGATTTTGCCGTCGACGGCGGTTGGCGCCATCGTCTCGCTGTACCCCTTCTCGGGATCGCCGACCTGTTGTTCCCAAACGACGGAGCCCGTCTTGGCGTCGAGCGCGGCCAATTTCGCATCGAGGGTGCCGACATACACCCTGTCCTCATAGACGGCGACGCCGCGGTTGTTCGGGCCGCAGCAGAAGGTCGTCACCGGGCCCAGCTTGGGCTTGTAGTGCCAGATCTCCTGGCCAGTCTTGGCGTCGAGCGCATAGACGTGGCTGTATGATGTGGTGACGTACATGACACCGTCGACGATGATCGGCGACGTCTCGAGTGATTCCTTGACCTCCGTGGAGAAAATCCAGGCTGGATGGAGATGCCGCACGTTGCCGCGGTTGATCTGCGCGTTCGGATAGAAGCGCGTCTGCTCGTAATTGGCGTTGGTTTGTAGGAAGTTCGACCCGTCCTTGTGGGCGTTGGTGAGCTGCTGCTGCGAGACCGGCGTGATCGCGGCGGTCGCGGTCGTCGCGCTTGAGGCTCCTTTGACTTCCTGTGCTTGTGCTATTCCTGCGGCGACAAATGCCCCGATGCAAACCGAACTGAGCAACACTGTACAATTGATGTTTTTTGACATCGACGTTCCCTCCATGCCTTCCCATACTGCCTTGAAATGTTGGGAATGTCACCCACCAGGGTGGGGATATCTTCCGCTTTTCCCATCAACAATGGATAGCCAATATCAATAAGGGCGAGAACGTTTGATTGTCTCGAAAGTCAAAAGTTCGATCCCGGCCTATCAATAAGGCCGGCCCCTAAGAGGTAATCGGCCGGCGAGCTGGCGCGGAGCTCGTTACTTCGGCGCGCTGGTCAGGCGGCGTGCTGTCACTGCGTCGGTGACCAGCGTCGTGGGCCTTAGCAACGTCAACGCGCCTCGGATCGCCGCGAGCTTATCCAAGCCGCCCGCCGCCAACACGCGAATGGGAGCAGCGCGCACGACCTCGAGCGGGACCGACATCACGCAACTGTTGAGTGGGTGATCGACGATTCGGCCCTGGTCATCGTAGACGTTGCACAGGATCTCGCCGACAGCGCCATATTCTCCCAGGGTCTTTCGGTCGGCTTCGCCGATGACCGCATAGCGCGCGATCGATGCTTCAGGCCCAAGAGAACCGACGCTGAGCACGACCGCATCGAGAGCTTGAGCGAAATCATAGACGGACTTGAGCCCGCACCGCTCGATTAGGGCTGTCTTTGTCGCTGGGCTGTCGACGAGGGCCGGAGAGGGAATGAGGTAGCAATCGGCGTTGAACGCGCGCGCAAAACCTGAGGGGAACTCCGCCGGGTTGTCGGCCACGAAATGGGTGACGCCGCCGACCAAGGAAACGACGCTGAGACCCTTGAGCGAGCGCTCGCTCAAATATTCGAGCGAGGAGTTCAGCGTGCGCCCCCATCCAAGCCCGATTTTCATATCGTTGCGCAAGAGCGCCGAGACATGATCGCCAAGCGCCGCTGCGATCGGCGCCGTCGGATCGGCGGCGTCGGAGGAGAGAGGCGCGACAATCGCCTCGGACAATCCGTAAAGTCTACACAGCGCCGCTTCCAGACCGCCGAGCTCCGCGTCGCCGCGCGAGAGCGCAATGCGCACTTCGCCAAGCGCCTTGGCCTCCGCCAGCATTCGAACCACCGTGACGCGCCCGACGCCGAGCGCGTCCGCGATGGCGCTCTGGGTCATTTCCTCGACGAAATACATCCACGCCGCACGCTGCCTCAGGCGCTCGCTGCGCTTGGGGGTGCGCAAGACTCCGTTGCTTGGTAAGTCCTCACTCATTGGTTTTCGGGTTGTTTAATTCGCCAATTGCCGGCGCTTGTCGAGCGTCTCTGCGATGTGCGCGCGTCTCACTCTTGTCCAACCGCCGAACTTTCCTCGAGCATCAGCCGCGCGCGGGCGCGCAGCTTCTCGCTTTCGCTCTTGAGCTGGCCGCAGGCGGCAAGAATGTCACGGCCGCGCGGCGTGCGCACCGGGCTCGCGTAGCCGGCGTTGAAAACGACTTCCGAGAAGCGCTCGATCGTCTCCCAGTCGGAGCATTCGAACGTGCTGCCCGGCCACGGGTTGAACGGGATGAGGTTGATCTTGGCGGGCAGTCCTTTCAGGAGGCGCACGAGCGCCTTGGCCTCGGCAACCGAATTGTTGACGCCCTTCAGCATCACATATTCGAAAGTGATGCGCCGCGCGTTGGAGGCGCCGGGGTATTCGCGGCACGCCTTGATGAGCGCTTGAATTGGATACTTCCGGTTCAAGGGCACGAGCTGGTCGCGCAAGCGGTCGTTGGTCGCATGCAGCGAGACCGCGAGCATGGTTCCGCATTCGGTCCCGAGTCGCGCCATCTCCGGGACGACGCCCGAGGTCGAGACGGTGACGCGGCGCTTCGAAAGTGAGAGCCCGTCGCCATCGGTCAGAACCGCGATTGCGTCACGCACCGCCTCGTAATTGTAGAGTGGCTCGCCCATGCCCATGAAGACGATGTTCGACACAGCGCGCACGCCCTCGCCCTTGGGCGTGAGCCCATCGGCCGGCGCGACTCCGCCGGGAAAATCGCCCAGCCGGTCCCGCGCGACGAGAACCTGCCCGACAATCTCGGCGGCCGTCAGGTTGCGCACCAGCGGCATCGTGCCGGTATGGCAGAACGAGCAGTTGAGCGTGCAGCCGACCTGACTCGACACGCAGAGGGTGCCTCGGTCAGATTCTGGGATATAGACGCATTCGATTTCCGCGCCCTTGTCGAAGCGGTGCGCGGGCGGCATGCGCAACAGCCACTTGCGGGTGCCGTCGGCGGAGACCTGCTCGGCGGCGATTTCGAGCCGGTCGAGCGTGCAGCGCTCGGCCAGCTTGTCGAGCACCGGCCTCGCGATGTTGCGCATCGCCGAGAACTCGCGCGCGCCGCGATGGTAGATCCAGTGCCAGAGCTGCGAGGCGCGCATCTTGAGCTCGCGCTCCGGCACCCCGATTTCGGCGAGCGCATGGCTGAGTTCAGCGCGGGTCGCCCCGGCGAGGCGTAGAGGCGCACTGTCCCCGATTTTCAAGGCGGCGGCGGTCATGAGGGCGCTTCTAACATACGGGGGGCGACGCGACCAACGTCCGTTTGCCGCAAGGTAGCCAGGGGCAGGCGGGGAGCAATGTCACCCCCCGAACACGTCGTTGGTCTGCGCGCTTACGCGCACGAAAGTGGTGCGCTTCGACACCTCCTTCAGATGGGCCGCGCCGATGTAGGTCATCATCGAGCGAACGCCCCCCATGATCTCGCCCATCGTCTCATCGACCGCACCCCGATACGGCGTCTCGACCGTCTTGCCCTCGGCGGCTCTATAGTGGGCGACGCCGCCAGAATGTTTCTTCATCGCGGTCTCCGACGACATGCCGTAGAAGGTCATGCCGACCGCGATCTTCTCGCCGCCTCGCTCCTTGTAGCGGATTTGACCGTCGCATTCGTCGTGGCCGGCCAGCATGCCGCCCAGCATGACGAAATCGGCTCCGGCCCCATAGGCCTTGGCGACATCGCCTGGGACGGTGCAGCCGCCATCGGCGCAGACCTGGCCTTTAAGCCCATGCGCCGCGTCGGCGCATTCGATGATCGCGGAGAGCTGCGGGTAGCCGACGCCGGTCACCCGGCGTGTTGTGCAGACAGAGCCCGGACCGATGCCGATCTTGACGATGTCCGCGCCGGCGAGGATCAGCGCCTCCGTCATGTCGCCAGTCACAACGTTGCCCGCCATGATCACCGCGTGTGGATAGTCATCGCGCACGCGCTTGACTGTTTCGAGGAATTTTTCCGCGTATCCGTTGGCGACGTCGAGGCAGATGAAACGGATCTGCGCCGCCTTCGCGACGGCCGCGAGCTTCTTGACGTCGGCCGCAGTCGTGCCGAGCGAATAAAAGGCGTGAGCGCCGTCTGGCCCAGCGAAAAACTCGACGAGCTTTGCTTCGGGGTAGTGCTTGTGCAAGGCCGTGAGCGCGCCGTGTTGGCCGAGCGCGCGCGCCATCGCCATTGTCCCAGTCACGTCCATATTGGCCGCGATCAGCGGAAAGCCCTTCCAATCGGAGCCAGTATGGAGGAAGCGGAACGTGCGATTGACGTCGACGGCGCTGCGCGTATTGAGCGTCGAACGTTTGGGACGAATGAGGACGTCCTTGAAATCGAGCTTGACGTCGGTTTCGATGCGCATGACTTATCCAGCGTGTGCGGGAAGGCGGATTTCCGAGGTAATTTAGTTATCGCCCACGCAAACCTCAACGAGCGGCTTTCGGCCGAGAGCGACGGGAGAATTGACTGTGACGGACGAATTGGTTCTGTACACCAACCCAAGGTCCCGCGGCCGGATGGCGCGGTGGATGCTGGAGGAGGTCGGCCAGCCTTACAGAGCCGAAATTCTTGAATACGCCGGATCCATGAAAGCGCCTGAATATCTGGCGATCAATCCCATGGGCAAGGTCCCGGCGCTGCGACACGGCGATACGGTTGTCACCGAGGCGGCGGCCATCTGCGCCTATCTTGCGGACGTCTTTCCCGAAGCGAGTTTGGCGCCGCCGCCGGGCTCCCGCCAGCGTGGGCCCTATTATCGCTGGCTGTTCTTCGCGGCTGGGCCGATTGAAGCGGCGAACACCAACAAAGCGCTTAAACTCGTCGTGCCGCCGGATCGAACCATGATGATCGGCTACGGGACCCAAGAAGGCGTGCTCGCCGCGCTCGAAGATCAGCTCAACCGCTCCGAATACATCGCGGGCGACCGCTTCACCGCTGCGGACGTCTACGTCGGGTCGCATATCGGATCTGGGATGATCTTCGGTATGGTCGACAAGCGGCCCGCGTTTGAGCGCTATTGGGGGCTAGTGAGCGCGCGCCCGGCTGCTCAAAGAGCGCGTGAGATCGACGACAAGCTCATGGCCGAGCCGCGAAAAGCGGGCTGATGGCGCTCAAGGGCGCGAACGAGGGACGGACAAATGAGGCTAGACGGCAAGGCGGCGCTGGTGACCGGCGCGGGGCAGGGGTTCGGCTACGGCATCGCCGAGGTTTTCGCGCGCGAGGGCGCCCGGGTTGCGTGCCTCGACCTGAAAAGCGAAGTTGCTGAGGCCGCCGCCAAGCGCATTGGCGCGGGCGCGATCGCGCTCACCGCCGACGTGTCGAAGCGCGAGGATGTCGAGCGGGCTGCAAAGCAGGCGATTGCGTCGTTCGGCCGCATCGACATTGTCGTCAACAACGCCGGGACCACCCATCGCAACAAGCCGATCATGGAGGTTGAGGAGACGGAGTTCGATCGGATTTTCGCCGTCAACGTCAAATCGATCCTACTTACCGCGCAGGCCCTCATCCCGCATATGCGCGCTCACGGGGGCGGCGTCTTCATCAATATCGGATCGACCGCGGCGCTGCGCCCGCGCCCCGGCTTGACGGTCTACAACGCCTCGAAAGGCGCGGTGCATGTGATGACAAAGTCGATGGCGGTGGAACTCGCGCCGGACAAGATTTGCGTCTGTGCGCTCGCTCCTGTCGCCGGCGAGACGCCGCTCCTCGCCATGTTCATGGGCGAGGACACGCCCGAGAAGCGCGCCGCGTTCAAGGCGACAGTGCCGCTCGGCCGCTTTTCGACGCCCCACGACATCGGTCAGGCGGCGCTCTTTCTTGCGAGCGACGACGCGAACTTCTTGACCGGCGTGGTGCTTGAGGTCGACGGAGGACGATGCATATGAAGTCCTGGGCTGGCGGTCAGCCGGGCTGGCTCGACACCAATCCGTCGCCCCAATCGGCGGGCGCGACGTCTGCGATCGTTTCGGAAAACGTCCATGAAGTGACCCGCTGGATCGAGGCAGGTGTGCTGGCGCTCGCCATACGGGAAGTTTTCGGGTTCCTGGACGACCCGGGCGCCGTGCCGGCGAGCGCGCGCCACGTGCGCGTCCACCGACTCGACCCTGACCATCACCGAATGTCCGCTTCCGAGCGGCGTCTCCGGGAAATTGTTCTCGGAGACGACGATCGCGCCGCTGTTGAATTCAAGCTGCGCGCGGTGGGCTCCGATGCGCAATCGGACGTGAAAGCCAAACGGTTCCTCCAACCACCTCAGCGCCGTGGAAATGTCACGATATTCGAGGACCGGGATGATCGCCGCAGCCGGCATCGAAAGGTTTGGTCGCATCCGACATCCTCAGCAAGAATTTCGGAGTTCTGCATCGGTAATGTAACATCGTCCTGACTTTGAGCGAAAAGGCGGCGTGCTGACTACATGTCAGGATTGATGTCGCGGCAAAGTCTATCGCCAGGCTGACCCGCTAATGGCGCTCGAGTTTGAAGAGGCAGCTCAATGACCAAATATGCCCTTTACGTCCGTCTCGAAGCCAAGCCCGGTAAAGAGAACGAGGTCGCCGCCTTCCTGTCGAGCGCCGCCGCTCTGGTCAACCAGGAGCCGGAAACCACGGCGTGGTTCGCCATCAAGATGAGCCCAAACACATTCGGCATCTTCGATGCGTTCCCGAACCAGCAAGGCCGGGACGCGCATCTGAACGGCGAGGTCGCCAAGCAGCTGATGGCGAAAGCTTCCGAGCTGCTGGCCAAGCCGCCGGAAATTCACAAGGTCGACGTCTTGGCCGACAAGCTGCCGGGCTGACCTGGAGCCCCTCACTCCGTTGCGAAAAAGGCGGCGAACTGGGCTTCAAAGCCGGGCGGGTCGAGGATCACTTTGCCTTCGCGCAGGACCCGAGTTCTCAATCGCTCCCGCATGGCCGCGCCTGTGGTGGATTATGACGCGGCGGTCCGGGTCGAGGATCAGGTAGTGATTCACACTGCCCAGCGAAAAATAGCCGTCGAGTTTGACACCGTGATCGTCCGCGGCCGGGCTCGGCGACAGGACCTCGACGACAACGACCGGGTTCGGGATCTCCATCGTGTTGAGGTCGGTCGGGGGCGGGCAGACGACGAGCGCGTCGGGTTCGAATGCCGTCCTAGGGGCGATCCGGACCGTCATTCCGTCAGGGAAAACTCGGCAAGGCAGGCCGGCGCGCTGAATACCTTCCCTTAACGCAATTTGCGCTGAAAACTTGGTCAGCGCATGGGCCGCCCGTTCCGGCGCCATCATGACCGCCTGGCCGTCGCGCAGTTCCCACCGCCCCTGCAGGCCGTCCGCCCACAGGAGGAAGGCATCGACGTCCATCTCGCTTATTGCCGGGCTCGACATTCCGAAAATCTTACCACCGGAGCCGCGATCCGAGAAGTTGCCCGCCGTCGACGCCGGCGCTTGCTAGGAACTTCCGGCGGCCCTGTTAGGGCAGCCCGCGATATGGCGGATGACGACTGATTCCCTCCGCCCGGATGGCGTAATTCGTCGCCCACAAAGCGGATGCGTAATTCTACCTATATACCGCGCTCCACAACCGCTGCAGGTTACAAGTTGTGGATGAGCACAGCGCGCGGCGAGGTCAATTTTTCAAGTCATCGTATTCGCGAAGATCTTGTTCGGGGGACGCACCGATGCTGAAATTTCGCGACCTTTCCGGCTTTCGGTCTTTCCTTTTCGCGACCGCTTTGCCGCTTTCCGTCTTGGCGATGGGGCTCACGTCCGCCGACGCGGGAAGCGACGTCCAGACGGGGGTAGCGGGGACCCCGGGAGCCAATGGCGTCAATCCCGGCGATCCCGGCGGGAACGGCGGTGAGGGGGGACCCGCAGACGCTTCGGCGGTAAACGGCGACCCCCTGAATTCAGCGACCGCCACCGGTGGCGCGGGCGGATCAGGCGGGACCGGCTTCGGCAGCGGCAACGGGGGAGCAGGCGGCGCTGGCGGCCCGGCGACATCCGTCGCGGCGACCTCTGTCGGCGCTGCCTCCACCATAGCGGCAGCGGTCGCGAATGGCGGCGCGGGCGGCGCCGCAGGCTTCGCGGGCGCAACGGGTCTCGGCGCGAACGGCGGGGCGGGCGGCGCGGGCGCGGCCTCGAGCTCAGCCACGAACACGGACGCCGGCGGCGCTTTCACGGTCGAAGATTTCGGCGGCGGCGACGGGAGGCGCCGGAGGCCAGAGCTTCTCAATCGGGGGAACCGGCGGCGCTGGCGGGACCATTGCGGTGGGCGCGGTGAAAGCCTTCGGCAGTTCGGTCGGCGACTTTGTCTCCGCGACGGCCAGAGCGAGCGGCGGGACTGGCGGCAATGGTGTCAACGGCGCCAATGGCGGCGCGGGCGGGGCGGCCAACCTCACCGATGCGGCCACAGGTTCGACGACCGGCACGTTCAACCCAATCCAGTCGGCGATGGGGGGTGCGGGCGGATTGACTTTCGGTCCGCCGGCCGGCGTGGCTGGCGTGGGCGGAGCAGCCTCTTCAAAGCTGCGCGTAGACGACAAGTCCGCGGCTTCTGTCATCGCGTCGTCGTCGTCGCAGGCTGGTCTCGGCGGCGGGACGTTTGGCGGAGTAGCAGGCGCCGGGGGCGGAAGCAGCGCGACCCTGTATCTCCGCTCGAAAGTTGCGAGTCATCTCGAGGGGTCGGTGACCGCGACCGGCGGCGGCGGGGGGAAAGATTTCTCGACGAACGCGTCGGCTGGCGCGGGCGGCGAGGCAAACGCTCGCGACGCGGTTCACGCCAACGGAGGATTTGGCTCGGCCCGCTCTGTCGCGTTGGGAGGCGTCAGCGATACGAGCCCCGGCGCGGCGAGCGCGTACGCCCGGGTCACCGGGGCGACGACAGGAGGCGCATTCGCGCTCAGCGAGAGCCGCACGATGCTGAGTTCGGTCACGGCGACAGCGTCTGCCCCAGGCGGGGACCCCGCAAGCGCATCCACCAAAGCCAGCTTTGGCGCCGGGCCGCCCGCGCTCGCGCCTATCGGCGCAGGCGAGGCTGTATCCGACGCGGTGCTGACGCCGGCGGACTCGACTTTCGCCGCCGGCTTTATGTCGGCGGGCTACGGCGGAAGCGGGGAAACCCTTGTCTATACGTCGGACGCGCATTTCCTCTTCGCGACGAGTGAGAGGGACGAACTCATCTTCAACCTGCTCGACTACGATGTTGCGGGCGATGGCTTCGACGAGCTGAATCTTGACGTCAAGATCAACGGCGCCGATCATCCGTTCTCCTTCACCTTGCTCAGCGCGGCGGAAGCCTTCTTCGGGGGCAACCAACTCGATTTCGGCGCCATCGACGCAGGGAATCAGGATATTGAAATCTCGTTCGCCCTTGCCGCCAGCGGGATCGGCGATGGCTTCGGTTTCGCTTACGACTTCGGCCCGTCGAAAACCGATCTACCGGAGCCCTCCACTTGGGCAATGATACTGGTCGGCTTCGCCGGCCTCGCATTCGCCGCACGGAGCAGACGCACGGCTCGACCGGCGAAAGTTTCGAGCCGAAATAAGTGTGAGGCGACGACCCTCTGCGGCCACCGCGCGGGCGCTTATGGCGTTCCGGTTCTAGCCGCACCGACTTCGCCGCCATTCGGATAAAACTGTGACGATCGCTGTCGAGCCGTAACTTCTGTCTGATTCAATTCATGCCGGCGTAAGTAGAGCGTGGGTTGCTGATTTGGGAGACCGCGCTGTGGTTCAGATCCTCGACGCAGGCGCCAAACCCCCGATAGGCGTCGCAACGCCGCAAATGATCGCCGTTTACGTCGGTACGACGCCGCGGCAGTTGCTGATCTTCTCGGGCGTAGCCATTCCAGATTGGGAGTCGAAGCGAAATCTCGACCGCGAGGAGGTTATCGTGCGCCTCGGCGCGACGACCACGCCGAATTTCGAGGCCACCGCCGCCGTCGGACTCGCCACGATTGAAAATGAAGATAGCGACTTCTGGTTTGCGGCCGATTCCGCCACGGTCGACGCCGATCCGGTGGATGGCACATTGCAGTTGCACGTGCCGATCGCGGTCCTCGGCAATCCGAGCGTGTTCCACCGCTTCTGCTACATGGTCAACGTCCTGTCCGATCCGATCACGGCCAAGATCGCCGGGCTCATTTCATGGCCCCGTTTTTACGGCGATCCAACGTTCGCGGTGCTGAAAGGCGGCAATCCGATGTTTCGCGTCGCGATCGGGCAAACTGTTTCGATCCCGGGTCCCCCGGGTGGGTTTGGCTCGACGCAATTCATCGAGAATACGGCCGGATTTTCTTCGAAACCGGTGCTTGCCGGCGACAGATGGGTCGCCGCATATGAGGTCGACAACGTACCGCTCGGCCCGCAATGGCAAGTGCAGCCCGCGCTGCTTGGCGGCACGCTTGTCGGTCCGCCGCCCGGCTACATCGCGTCGCCCGGCTTCTCGCCGCAGCAGGTCGTCCAGTTGACGCCCTCCGCCCCTGCCGCCAACGGCGTCGATTTCGCCATGGCGTTCGCGCAGCCGCCACGCTAACGGGGCACGGTCTATGTTCGGTTGGAACGTTTGGACAACGGTCGAGACGATGGGGACAAGCATCCAGATCCCCGCTCGCGCCCCGGGTTTGCCAGCCAATCTGTGGATTCACTACGCCTTCAACCAGACAGACTGGAGCGATTTCCCGAGCAACGGCGAGTCGCGATCGGATTGGAGCCGCACCACCGTTATGGGGGGAGTTGGCGTCGAGCCCGGAGATATTCCCGTCGCCAGCCTATGCTGTTTAGGCATCGCCGGAATTCAGCGGGAGACACAGGGGATATTCGACACGGACGACTGGGGTGTGGCGTTCGACACGTTCGCCCCTTCCGCGCCAGCTTCGTTGCAATTCGTGGGCGAGATGGCAACTTCCGGAAAATGTTGGCCGGGCGGCATATGGGTGGCGGCCGACGTTCTCGTGCTGCGGCCCTCGCTGATTCCAGCGGTGCCCGTCCCCTATGGGACGTATCCTGCGCCCTCAAGTCGCCTGAAGTGGGGCTTCGAGGCCTATATCGCTTTAGTTCGCAAATTTCCGCATCTGACGGGTGATGAGCGGAAACAGCTGCGCCAGATGAATATCGAGCTTGAAGAACTGCTGGACGCCGACGATCATCAGTCGTTGGCTGAGCTCGAGAAGCCGACAGTCAAGCCCGCAAAATTATCGCTGCAGATCATACCCACGGGAAGCCTTGCCGGCCGGACCGCGTCAGCCATCGGAACACCGCCATCCGCCAAGGCGCCGCAACCGAAGGCGGCCGAGAAAAAGGAACCTGCGCCCGCGCCGAAACCGCGGCCGCGTCGATCGTGAACATCACGAATCTCCTGCCGCCGAACAGCATCGTTGCGATCGCCGTCGACCAGGCCAGCGAGGGTCGCGGCCGCCGATCGCGGCCGAATGCAAAGGTCCTAGTCCGCGCCACCTGACTCAAGCCCAATTGGGCGTTTCGCGCCGCAGCGCGCGCCTGGAGGGAATGGCCCGAAATCCGACCGCGCGCCGCTAGGAACTTCACCATGCCCGTGTTAGGCAGCCGCGTCATGCAGCGGATGCGAGTCTTGCGCCGTCCGCCCCTTCGATCCACATGAGGGCATGGCGATGGCGGTTATTGAACCTAATTCTGTACCCGAAGGCCTTGCGTTCGACGACGTTCTGCTGCGGCCGGGATTAAGCGCGGTCATGCCGAGCGCAACGAATATCGGCGCCCAGCTCACTCGGTCGATTCGGCTGAATCTCCCGATCATTTCGGCGGCGATGGACACGGTGACCGAGGCGAGACTCGCGATCGCCATGGCGGAAGCCGGCGGCATCGGCGTCATCCACCGCAATTTGGCGCCCGCGGACCAGGCGGAAGAGGTGCGCAAGGTCAAGCGGTTCGAGAGCGGCATGGTGGTCGATCCGATTACCATCTTTCCCGACGCCACGCTCGCCGACGCGCTTGCGCTCATGCGCCGGTCCTCGATCTCCGGCATTCCAGTGGTCGAGCGCGGAGCGGACGGCAAGCCTGCGAAGCTTCTCGGCATTCTCACCAACCGCGACGTGCGTTTCGCCGACGATCCGCGACAACCAGTGACGGACCTTATGACCCGCAAGGTCGTGACGGTCGGCGAGGGGGTGAACCACGAAGAAGCCCGCCGGCTCCTGCATATTCACCGCATCGAAAAACTGGTGGTCGTCGATGATTCGCAGCGCTGCGTCGGCCTCATCACCGTCAAGGATATCGAGAAGGCGACGACGCATCCCAACGCGGCCAAGGACGTTGACGGCCGCTTGCGCGTCGCCGCCGCCACCACGGTCGGCGACAAGGGGTTCGAGCGGGCGGAGATGCTGATGGCGGCCGGAGTCGACTGCCTCGTCGTCGACACCGCGCACGGCCACTCCGAGGCGGTCCTCGAGCAGGTTCGGCGCATCCAGCGCGCGACCAACAAGGTCGCGGTCATCGCCGGCAATGTGGCGACGCGCGAGGGGGCGAAGGCGCTGATCGACGCCGGCGCGGACGCGATCAAGGTCGGAATCGGGCCCGGTTCGATATGCACCACCCGAATTGTCGCCGGCGTCGGCGTGCCGCAGCTCACCGCCATCCTCGAAGCGGCTGAGGCGGGGCGCGAAGCCGGTGTGCCGGTGATCGGCGATGGCGGCGTCAAATATTCAGGCGATCTCGCCAAAGCGATCGCGGGCGGGGCGGACAGTGTGATGATCGGCTCGCTGCTCGCGGGCACCGACGAGAGCCCTGGCGAAGTATTTCTCTACCAGGGCCGCTCGTACAAGAGCTACCGGGGCATGGGCTCGCTCGGCGCGATGGCGCAAGGCTCCGCCGATCGCTACTTCCAGCAGGACGTGAAGGATCAGGTGAAGCTCGTGCCGGAGGGGGTGGAGGGGCAGGTGCCCTATCGCGGCCCGACGGCTGCGATCGTGCACCAGCTTGCGGGTGGCCTGCGCGCCGCCATGGGCTATGTCGGGGCCGCGACGATCCCAGAGTTCCAGCAGAAGGCGCGCTTCATGCGCATCACCAACGCTGGCCTTCGCGAGAGCCACGTGCACGACGTCGCCATCACCCGCGAAAGCCCGAACTATCATCCGTCAGGGGCGTGACGCAAGAAAACACTGCCCTCTGACGCTTGACGGCAGCGGCTGCGTCCGTTTCGAACCAAGATGAGTTGGTCAGATTCCGACTACAGGTGTTTCCGTCTTCTCGCCTCCCGGGCGGATGGGTGCCGCGGCGGCCTGTGCAGGCGGTACGAATGCGGCTCCCGCCGGAGTCGGCGAAATGTAAAAGTTCTGGGTCCCCCCGGAAAGCACGGTGCTCCCTGGCGAAGCGTCGAGCGCGCGCACGGACTGTTGCGCGTCTGGCGCATATCCCCACCCGTTAGGCGGGTTGGGGCGGCGACCGTCGAGGAACCAATCCGATGTGAAAGACTTCGAATGTCCGACCAGGAGAACGAGGACCAGGAAATAGGTGAAAAAACCTATTGCGAGCCCAAGACCATAAGCCGAAAACAGATCGCCGGTCTTATGCGGATCGAACAACGCAGTTACTGCTCCCCCGCCGATCGCGCCGATCACAGTCGTGATATCGCCGATCTGCACGTCCCCCTTGCGATACCGGTTTATGAAATAGAGATACCAGCCGATCACCGCGCCGAAGCCGCCCGCGCCCCAAACCTGCAAGGTCGCTAAATCTTGCGCGCTCATTGTCTGCTTGTCGTGTGGTGCGTCAGCAGCAATGCGCCGACGGCGCCCCTACAAAACCGACCGCAAACATCCGAAGGCCCTCCATCCCCATGTAGCGCCATTCAAGAGCGGCGCCTCCGACACTCAGCGCGGTCAAAAAAACGATCTCACGCCAGCACACCGCACCGGCACGCACCGTGTGGACGTGAGCGATCGTCAACGTTCCCGACCAGCCGAGGACGGTCGCAAACCCCAGATCGCCCACGTTCATTGCGCTGCCCTTGGGTCGCGCGCTGCCGTCAGGCGTCGCGCGCGGTGATCTCGCCCGTGACATGCGCGACGACGCCCCTGTCTGCCACCTGGCTTGGGAGAAGAGAGGCTACGGACCGGTCTCGTACGTAGGCGATCCAGGTCGGGGATCCGGCATCGTCCCGCCCCTCGCCGACGCCCTCCACACCTGCGATTCTTCTCAGCGCTGACTCCGCCTGCTGTCGCTGCGGATTTACGCTCTCCTTCGGCGAGTAGCTTACCGGCCCGCTCTCGGGCATCGACGAATAGTCTACCATGACGGCACCCTTTATCTCGCCATGGCTGCTGCGTTCGCATTTCAGGTGAACAGCTCAATGCCGAGCGCCTGCAGAACATGGCCTATCTTGTTCGCGAATGTATAGTCGCGACCACCTGCGAACAATAGGCCAACAGGGGCTCGGGTTCCGTCCCAGGTCCAGATTAGCGACCCAGAATCGCCACCATCCGAAAAGGGGTGGTCCGGGGCCCCGGTGATCGTAACCTGATCGCTGAAGTTCGCGACCCTTCCGTTGCCGTAGGACACGCTGATCGACGCATTGACGTCGACAATGCCGCCGGTGGTCATTTGTGTTGTGCGCCCCGACTTTCCGACCTGCATGTCGTGGACGGCATCGATGGGTTGCGAGCCGACATTGAAATAGGTCCAGGAGCCGTCTGCAGAACGAATGAAATCCTTTCTTACTCTGTCAGGCCAGCACCACGCGGTTGCGCAGTCGACGTAATTTGGCTGGCCGGCGAAATTGAGCGGCACCCATTGTTCGAGCACACCGATCTGGTTCGCCGGTGACGGCGTGACATTTGGCGACATATCCAGCGGGCCAGGTTGATGGATCGCGTCTCCCGGCTGGCAGTCATTGCAATTTGCCAAGATATGATTGTTGCTCAGCACGAGCAAGCGCTTCTGCCGATCGGGAGACAACCCGCGCGCCAGGACTCCCTGGGTGCCGGCCGTGACCTTATAGTGGCCAATCGAAATCCCGCATGGCGACGGCCGCGCGCTCTGCGTAAACGCCCGAGCAACGATCTGTCCCGTGTGGTGAACGTTGACCGGCGTGGAGTCCGGCGCGAGATCCTTCATCCCATAGTCGTCGACCAAGGTGCGTTTCACCGTATCCATACTCAACGCCTGGGCGACATAGACATTGAGGACCGGAGCGCCGGGCCCGTCGGGGCCTACCGATTCGAAATCGCGATGCGCGGCTCCGATGCCGACGCCAACAATCGTATCCTGGACGCTTGGCGGGCCGGCTACTTCCGCCGCGAACGCGGTTGCACTCCGGCGCGCGAATACTCGGCTTTCCAGATTTTTGTGCAACTCGAGAAGATTAGGGCGGATCGACGTTCGGCGACCGGGAGCGGCCGCAGCGTAGGCGTCTGGCGGCGGCGACTGGGCAGGGGCGCCGGCTTGGACGCCGGGGGGATCGAATCCCTCATTCGGGGCGCATGCGACGTCTGCCGCTCCGGCCGAAAGGTCAGGCGGAATTGCGTCGCCGGGCCGATTGGCGGCGCTGGTCCCGGCGATGTTGGGGGGCTCAAAGCCTTGGTCATTTGGCGGCGTGGGCCCCT
The DNA here is from genome assembly GCA_963836695.1 of uncultured Alphaproteobacteria bacterium. Lineage (GTDB taxonomy): Bacteria > Pseudomonadota > Alphaproteobacteria > Rhizobiales > Beijerinckiaceae > Roseiarcus. The sequence goes on along the minus strand of CAWIKX010000014.1, from coordinate 15,812 downwards.
GATCAGTTGGCTCTGGAGCTGCCGGTTGCTGCGCTGCCGCCTGCCGCGGGAGGAACGTCTTGGCGGCTGCGAGCGCGTTGTTCCAGCGGTTCACAAGGCCCCTCCAGAAGGGGCTGGATTCGTCGCGCCGAAGCCGCTCGTAGGCTTCGCGAGACTGGCGCAGATCGTCGAGCAGGTCGAGTGGGCTAGCCTCGGCCCGGGCGACGGCCGCCAGAGTATGCGACCCGATCGCCTCGTCGGTGTCGACCCCGACCGCCTTCTGCAGGATCCAGGCGGCCCCCCTCGCGCCTCGATTGAAGACGCAGTCCCGGAGATAGAATTCGACCCCAGCGTTTGATGTCCAGTTCGCGGCGATGTCGGTGTTGTCGGCGATGTAGGCCGCCGCGCGCTGCAGGGCCTCGTCCTGCTGGCCGCTTCGGATCAGCGCGACCAGTTCGTCGCAAACGGTCTTGTTGTAGCGCTCGTTGATGCCGGCCACCTCGTAGCGCCCGCCACCGTCGGCCGGCGGCAGATCGTGAACCATCAGGCGGCCCTGGCTGTCCGTTTGCGCCTCGTAGCCGATGATGATTTTCGCCATCGCGAGACGCTGCGACGGCGTCGCGGCGGCGACCGGGAGCGGAGCATCCTGGCTTAGGGCCTCGACCTTGAGGTCCTGGACGACGCAGATGAAAGGATTGGCGGCATGCTGACGGACCAGTCCCGTTGCGTCGAGGTCGACGCGTGTCATGCGAATCGAGTCGCTCTCGTTGCCGCCTACTGTCATCGCATAGCGGCCGATCCGGTCCTCGCCGACCTCGATCACGATGGCGCTATGCGAGGGATAGTCGGAGTGGACCCTCGCTTCCGAATAGGTCACGGTTCCGCCGGAGCGGTTCCGGTGAATGAGGTCGCCGGGGCGGGGCGCGTAGCTGTCGACCGGCCGGGCGCGGAAGACGCCGATGTGCTGGTCCGCGTTGGCGATCGCGGCGCGGACGAAAACCGCGTGCGCGGCGCTGAAGGTGAATTCCTGCCGCGTGGCGCCAGCCGTCTTGACGCACCAGGAAACGAAGGTCGCTGACCAAGCGAATGTCGCGATGTCGTCCGGCGGCGCGATGCCAATGCCGCGGCAATAGGCGTCGATGCGCGACCGCAGGGGTTCGTTGGACTCGGTGATCGTGTGGTAGCCGTCGTATTCGCCCGTCGCGACCGTTATGAGCTTCGCCACGTAGTCCGTTGGTTGCGGTGCGGCAGCGGTGGCTGGCTCAGCGTCGGCCATTTCAGGCAATGTCACGGGCTCGGCCTCCGGCGCCGCCACGCTGGCCGCGCCGCTCATCACCTGAGCAACCTCGTCGGCCGTGTAACCGGGGTCCCAGTGACTATTGTTCGGGACGTGGCAATGGCCGTAATGGCCGCCTTCGGTTTGCCAGTTCGTTGCGCTTCTGTTGAAGGGAACGTTCGGTTTCTGCCCGTTGACCGGCGGATAGGGAGAGCCGTTCGGCCAAACCGGCGGAATGTCATGCTCCTGCTCCAACCAGCGGCAGAGCGACGCCATCGTCGAGAGCGCGGTCCGGCTCTTGGGCCGTCCCGCAAAGCCGACCAGCTCGATCTGGATTGCGCGGCTACGGTTCGTTTCGATAGTGCCGCTTGGATGCTCGAGCGCGGTGACCGCCGAATTGGTGTCGACGTGCTGATAGACGACATCGTCTTCGACGGTAAAGTGCGGATAGTTTCGTGTTTGTTTGTAGGTTGCTATCGCCCCAGAGGCAGAACTTCCTTCGGTCGTGTGATGAATAACTTTAAAGGGTCCGGTGGCGTACGGTCCAATGCCTGCGAGCGGCGACCAGATTGCTAGCGGATAACGCGCCAATACCGCCTCCCCCTAAAAATCAATATTTGGTAAAAAAACAGATAATTCCGAAGTAAACAGAACGTTTGGTTTTCGTCAACCTGCTTATGTCGATTAGATGATCACGGAGGCGTCTGTCTCGGAGCGGACAGGGATGCGGTGGTTGCCTCTGAGGGTTGGCGCCGGCGCAAGGCGCATCCATAACTTCGGCCAGAGTGCGCTTCAATCGACGACGCGGATACCGTCGGCCTTAAGCTTGGCCGCCCTTACGCGTGGCCCTCGACTTGAACGGCGCGGAAATCCGGGCGATGGCGCCTCATTGCAAGCGCCAGCGACGTTTGCAGCGCTTCGAGGTCGGCGGCACTGCGCGGCTCCCAGCCGCAAGGGCAGGGGTTGTCTCCGCGATGCGCATCCGCAACCTCGAGATAAAGCAAGCCGACCGCGGTCGCCGCGAGACTCATCGCGGCCATGGGCGGGAGCCGAGTGGATTGCATGACGCCGCAAAAGGCCATGCGCACCGACCTTTTCAGCTGGTCCAGCGCCGCGATCGTTTCGTCATCATTTGAGGCGGCGATCTGCATGACGAAGGATCCTTTCGGCGGCTCGGCGTGCTCAACGCGCAATTCGGTCGAGGGCTGAGAGAGAGGTAGAGAAACGCCATTTGCGCCGCAAGGCTCTGCGATCACATCGCAATTAGAACAATTTCAAACCAGGCTCTCTTCACTCGCGAACAGCGAAAGCGCATGCAGGCGACAGAAAGCCATTCAACGGTAGATTGGTAGGCCCAAAGCCGTCATCGCGAGGAGCGCAGCGACGCGGCGATCCAGAGCCGTAGGCGCCCTACGTTCCCTGGATTGCTTCCCCCGGGTCCCACAGCCCGGGGGTCGCAATGACGTCGCTGATAATGCAGGGTGGAAGCGGAGGACTCCATATGTTGTTCACGGCCGAGCACGAAGAGCCGCGCCGGACTTTACAGAAATTCATCGCAGCGGAGATCAATCCGCATGTCGACGAGTGGGAGGCGGCTGGCCAGTTCCCGTCGCATGAGCTCTTCAAGAAACTGGGCGACCTCGGCTTTCTCGGATTGAACAAGCCGGTCGAGTTCGGCGGCGCGGGCCTCGATTACTCTTACGCGATCATGATGGCGGAAGAGCTCGGCGGCGTTCACAGCGGCTCCGTTCCGATGGCGATCGGCGTGCAGACCGACATGGCGACGCCCGCGCTCGCGCGGTTCGGCTCGGACGCCTTGCGCGAGGAGTTCCTCGCGCCAGCGATTTCGGGCGATGCGGTCGCCTGCGTCGGCGTGTCGGAACCCGGCGCCGGCTCCGACGTCGCCGAGATCAAAACCAGCGCGCGATCGGACGGCGACGATTACGTCATCGATGGCGGCAAGATGTGGATCACCAATGGCGCTCAGGCTGATTGGATGTGCCTCATCGCCAATACGGGCGACGGTCCCAAGCATCGCAACAAATCGCTGATCTGCGTGCCGATGAAAACGAAGGGCGTCACGGTCGCGCGCAAGCTCGACAAGCTCGGCATGCGCGCCTCCGACACAGCGCAGATTTTCTTCGAGGGGGTGAGAATTCCGAAGCGCAACCGCATCGGCGACGAGGGCAAGGGCTTCGTCTACCAGATGATGCAGTTCCAGGAGGAGCGCCTGTGGGCGGCTGCGTCCTGCCTTAAGGCGCACGAGCGCACGATTGCAGAGACGATCGCCTATACGCGCCAGCGCAAGGCCTTCGGCCGCTCGATCCTCGACAATCAGACGGTGCACTTCAAGCTCGCCGAATTGCAGACGGAGATCGAGCTTCTCCGCTCGCTGATCTATCGCGCGGCAGAGGCGATGATCGAGGGCGCCGACATGACTCAACTGGCGACGATGGCGAAGCTCAAGGCTGGCCAATTGGGACGCGAAGTGCCGAACGCCTGTCTGCAATATTGGGGCGGCATGGGATACATGAACGAGACGCCGGTGAGCCGCGCCTTTCGCGACGGCCGTCTTGCGTCGATCGCCGGCGGCGCCGACGAAGTGATGCTGACGATTTTCTGCAAGGGCATGGGAACGCTGCCGGGGATGGGGCAGTAGGGACGCGCCTTTGACGTCGTCATCGCGAGCCGAGCGTTAGCGAGGCGTGGCGATCCGGCAGGCCGTAAGGCGCGCTCTGACCCCCTGGATTGCTTCGTCGCTTCGCTTCCCGCAATGACGGTTCTATCAACGTGCAGCTTGTCTTAAGGCGCCGCCTCCCGGCGGCTGAGCTCCGCCTCGACGCGGTCCAGCGCGTCGCGCAAAGCCTGCGCTTTGCCGACCGTCCCTGAATTGTCCTTGGCCGGCGTCGCTCCGCGCGGCTCGGCCTTGCCGCGCATCTCGCGCGCCTGGCGCGTTCCGATCGCCTTGGCGCGTTCGTGCGCCTCCCGCAGGCGACGCGCGACCGACTTCAGCTCATCGACAGACTGGCGCTCGATTTCCGGCGGCCGGGTCACGGCGACGAGGTCGAGTTCGGCGCCGCTCAGGAGCCGGGCTTCAAGTTTCGCTGTATCGTTCATTGGTAGCTCCTGAGCCGCCTCGCAGATTCGGTCCGTCGTTTCTGGGCGATGGCGAGAAGCCTATTCTATAGCGCGCCGCGTTCGGATGGAATTGTCATTGCGAGGAGCGCAGCGACGAAGCAATCCAGAGAACGTGAGCGCCCGACGTTCCCCTGGATTGCTTCGCTTCGCTCGCAATGACGATCGCGGATGAACCCAAATGCGATTTGCTCTAGTTCGTTCCGAAGGCAAGCTCTATCATCTTCGACATCGTAGGTGCGGCGAGTTATAAGTTCGCTTGGCTACCGGGGATATGAACCGGAATTCATACCCCAAAGGTTACCCTCCCCATGATCCCCGCCGCCCGCGCCGCCGCCGCGATCGAAGTTCTCGCCGACATCGAAACCCGTCGCCGACCGGCAGCGGACGCAATGAAAGATTGGGGCTTGTCGCACCGTTTCGCGGGCTCGGGTGACCGGGCGGCGATATCGGGCCTGGTCTATGACGCGCTGCGTCGGAAAAGCTCGTCCACCTGGATCATGGGCGAAGCCAGTCCGCGCGCCGAAATGCTGGGCGCGCTGAGACAGACGCACACCCTCGACGTCGAGGCGATCGCCGCTTTGTTCTCCGGCGAGGGCCACGCGCCGGAGAAGCTTACCGACGCCGAACGCGAGCGGCTCACAGCCGCCGAACTGACAGACGCGCCCTCGCACGTTGCCGGAGATTTCCCTGAGTGGCTCGCGCCGCAACTTGAAGCGAGCTTCGGCGCCTCCGCTGCGGAGGAGGGCAGGGCGCTCGCTGAGCGCGCGCCCGTCGATCTGCGCGTGAACGCTCTCAAGACCACTCGCGACAAAGCGCTCAAGGCGCTCGCCCATCTCAAGCCCGAGCCGACGCCGCTCTCTCCGGTCGGCCTGCGTATCGCCATGCGCCCGGACGGCCGCGCGCCGCCGCTCGCCTCTGATCCGGCCTACGTAAAGGGCCTCGTCGAGTTGCAGGACGAAGGCTCGCAGCTTGCCGCGCTACTCGCGGAAGCTAAGCCCGGCATGCAGGTCCTCGATCTTTGCGCAGGCGCAGGCGGCAAGACGTTGGCGCTCGCCGCTGCGATGGGGAACCAGGGGCAGATCTACGCCGCCGACCCCGACGCGCATCGCCTTGCGCCGATCTTCGCCAGGCTCGCCCGCTCGGGCGCGCGCAATGTCCAGGTGCGCGCGCCGAGGGGTCAAACGGACGTGCTCGCCGACCTCGAAGGGCGCTGCGATCTCGTGCTGATCGATGCGCCCTGCACGGGCTCCGGCGCCTGGCGGCGCAACCCTGACGCCAAATGGCGCATGCGCCCCGGCGCCCTCGAGCAGCGCATCAAGGATCAGGACGAGACGCTCGAAAGCGCGTTGCGTTTCGTCAAGCAAGGCGGACGCATCGTCTATATCACCTGCTCCGTCCTGCGCGCCGAGAACGAGGACCGGATCGCTACGTTTCTCGAGCGCCACGATGATCTTTTGCCGATCGATGCGGCTAGCCAGGCGCGCTCCGCCGGCTTGCCGGCGCTGGCCGAGCATCAGTCGACGCTTGGCCCCGGCTTTCGTCTCAGCCCAAGAACGACCGGCACGGACGGGTTTTACGTCGCGACGTTGACGCGGACGTGAGGGCGTGCACGCGTTGGACGGTTGGCGCGATGCGCTGGGCCTTCTTTCGGTCGCGCTCGCCGTGCTCGCGGCAATCATCTACATCGCCCAGACCTTGCGCGGCGAAGTCCGGCCGCATCCGCTGACCTGGTTTCTGTTCGGCGTGCTCAGCCTGACCGGCTATTGGGTGCAGCGCGATGAGGGCGCGCGCCAGGGCAGTTGGACGCTGCTCGCCATGACCATCATCAGCTTTCTGTTCGTCGCAGCGAGCGTGGCGAGGGGTGAGCGAAGCTTTTCAAGACAAGAATGGGCGTTCCTCGCCGCGGCCGGCGCGGTGTTCGCGTTGTACATGTTCACCCGAGACGCCAATTTTGCCGCCGCGCTGACGACCGCCATCGACGCGCTCGGCTATGGCCCCACGTTCGTGCGAGGATGGGCGCAGCCGAGAAAGGACAGCGTTACGAGTTTCGCCCTCAATGGGGTGAAGTTTGTTCCCTCGCTGATGGCGATGGACCCGATTTCGTTCGCCACCTCGTTTTATCCCGCCACGGTGCTCGTCCTCAACATCGCGGTCGCGATCATGCTGCTCATGCGCAGGCGGGCGCTCGCGTGATCGCCGGGCTTTCGAGGTGCAAAAACCGCGAGAGTTCTCCAGAGTCCGCAACCGGCTCGCCGGGCTGAAGGCATGTTGCTAAAACTGTGACGCAACTTGTGGGTCAGAGGAAGGATCTATGCCTCGTGTCGTGGTGATCGGAGGAAGTGGTCATATCGGGACCTATCTCGTGCCACGGCTCGTCTCTGCCGGGTTTGAGGTGGTTTCGGTCAGTCGCGGACATCGATCGCCCTATCACTCTCATGGCGCCTGGAAATTCGTGCGCACGATTGCTTTGGACCGCGAAGCTGAGGAGAGGGCTGGCGCGTTCGGCCAGAAGATCCGAGAGCTGCGGCCCGATGTGGTCATCGATATGATCTGCTTCACCGAGGCAAGCGCGAGACATTTGGTCGAGGCCTTGCGCGGGCATGTGCAGCATTTCCTGCATACGGGAACGATTTGGGTGCATGGCCCAAGCGTCGAGGTTCCCACCACCGAGATGCAGCCGCGGCGTCCCTTCGGCGAGTACGGCGTCGCAAAGGCGCAAATCGAGGCTTTTTTGATCGAGATGGCGCGGAAGGAGTCATTTCCCGCGACCGTAATCCATCCTGGCCACATCGTCGGTCCGGGTTGGGCGCCCCTGAACCCTGCCGGACACTTCGACCCACGCATCTTCACGATGCTGGCTAGGGGCGAAGAACTCTCGCTACCCAATTTTGGGCTCGAAACGGTTCATCATGTACACGCAGACGACGTCGCCCAGATGTTCATGTGCGCGATCGCTCACTGGCGCGCCTCCGTAGGGGAGGCCTTCCACGCGGTTTCGCCGGCGGCGATCACGCTTCGCGGCTATGCCGAGGCAATGGCCGCGTGGTTCGGCCGCGAGCCGAAGTTGCGCTATCGGCCTTGGGCGGAATGGAAGGTAGGGCAGGACGACACGGAGGCAGCACAGACCTACTACCACATCGCCCACAGCCCCAATTGCAGCATCGCCAAAGCGAAGCGCATGCTTGGCTATCAGCCCCGCTATCGATCGATCGAGGCGGTTTGCGAGTCGGTCAGCTGGTTAATCGAGAAGGGGCTTGTTCAGGCGGAACGCAGAGTTGTCGCCGATTGATCATTGAGCGCAGGGCGCGATTGCGGCTGTCCGGATACCCTATGGGCGACGTCAATGTGCAAAAGCGAACGTTCGGGAACGGCCTTGCGAACTGGTCAATTCGACCCAACGCGGTCGCGTCCACCGAAAGAATTAAGCTTTGAGACCAGCGCCGCCTTGCGCCGGCTATTTCAGGCTTGGCAACGCGCGGTGTCCATGAGCTGCACGAGTCCCAAAGATTTCTGCTCTTATAGCGTCACGCGTTGGCCCACCGGATTTTGGGCCCCAGGAGGGCGTAACAGGTCATGAAGCGTCATGGCCGGGCTCGACCCAGCCACCCACGAGAAGACCGCTCCCCAGGATAAACATCTGATAGGAAACACGATCCTTTTGCGATCCAGATCATCGCGGCGGGGCGGCGTGGATGGCCGCGACGAGCGCGGCCATGACGGCTCACGGCGGAATTCCCGAAACAACAACTAACGCTGTAAGAGCCAAAGATTCCTGTTCCAATAATCCGAAAGACATGCTATAAGATTTAGCGCTAGAGGAACGCCATGTGGATTGGCCGTGCGCAGATGGGAGAAATGAGACGGGAATGCGATCTGGCGCATCTTTCTGCCCTCGCCGGGTTGATCGACCGATTTTCGTTTCTTAAATTGGCCGTAACCCATTGAAAAGTCCCGATTCGGAAAAATAAACGCTAGTAAACGCTAGCACTTTTACTAGCGTTTAGGCGCATTTAGGTAGCGTTTATGCGTGTTTATGCGCGCCGATTGTGGGTTCTATACACGCCATCGCGGCTCGGAGAGGCGCGCTCACGGCGCGAGGTTTGACCGCCCGGCAGGCCACTCCTAGATAAGCTCTCATGACCCGGCTCATCGACCTGACTGAACCGCGACCGAGCCTGAGCTTGCGCCACCCCGAGAAGGCGCACCGGCCGGACCAGCCGGTTGCCCGCAAGCCACCCTGGATCCGCGTGCGCGCCCCCGGCTCGCCAATGTTCGCCGAGACGATGAGGCTGGTGCGGGAGCACAAGCTCGCAACCGTCTGCGAGGAGGCGCGCTGTCCCAATATCGGCGAGTGCTGGGACAAGCGCCACGCCACCTTCATGATCATGGGGGACACCTGCACGCGCGCCTGCGCCTTCTGCAACGTGCGCACCGGACTGCCGGGCGCGCTCGACGAGGACGAGCCTCAGCGCGTCGCTGACGCGGTCGCCAAGCTTGGGCTTGCCCATGTCGTCGTCACCTCGGTCGATCGCGACGATCTGGCTGACGGCGGGGCAGGGCATTTCGCCCGCACGATCGCCGCCATCCGCCGCGCCGCTCCGCAGACGACGATCGAAGTCCTGACGCCGGATTTCCTGCGTAAGGAGGGGGCGCTCGAGACGGTCGTCGCGGCGAAGCCGGACGTCTTGAACCACAATCTCGAAACCGTGCCGTCGAAATACCTGACCGTGAGACCCGGCGCGCGCTATTTCGCTTCGCTGAGGCTGCTCGAACGCGCGAAGGAACTGGACCCCACGCTTTTCACCAAGTCGGGCATGATGGTGGGCCTAGGCGAAGAGCGCAACGAAGTGCTGCAGGTGATGGACGATATGCGCGCGGCCAAAGTTGATTTCCTCACAATCGGCCAATATTTGCAGCCGACGCCGAAGCATCACGCGGTCGAGCGGTTCATCACCCCGGACGAGTTTGCCGACTATGCGACGATCGGCGGGGCCAAGGGTTTCCTGCTCGTGTCGTCCTCGCCTCTCACTCGCTCTTCGCACCACGCCGGCGACGATTTCGCTCGGCTCAAAGCGGCGCGGACGGGCGCGGTTCGAGGCGGACGTCGCCGTTGACCCACCCGAGATGAGGATGTAGGCACGGGGCCTTGCCTTCTGGGCCATAAGGCGAGCGCGTAGCTCAATAGGTAGAGCATCTGACTTTTAATCAGAGGGTCGTGGGTTCGATTCCCGCCGCGCTCACCACAAAAACATCAAATAAATCAAGAGGTTTGACCACCAAGAGCGTGGAAACTTTCCCCGCGAAAGCTGTTTGTGGGCACAATCTTGGGCACTTTTTGTCTTCCCCACGACCCCATTGATCCACCCCCACTGATTTGGTCCACCTTGAAGTATGTCTTCGGACGGAGGAGGACCATAATGTTGAAGAAGCGCCATAAGCCGGAAGAGATCGTCGCCAAGCTGCGGCAAGTGGACGTTCTGACGTCACAGGGAAAGTCTGTCGCTGACGCGATCCGGACGATTGGCGTGACCGAGGTGACTTACTATCGCTGGCGCCAGGAGTTCGGCGGGCTGAAGTCGGACCAGGTGAAGAGGCTGAAGAACCTAGAGGCTGAGAACGCCCGGCTGCGACGGGCGGTGTCCGACCTGACACTCGACAAAATGATCCTGGCCGAGGCTGCCTGGGGAAACTACTAAGCCCTTCGCGCCGCCGCGCCTACATTGATCATGTTCGATCCGAGCTGAGGCTGTCCGAGCGGCGGGTCTGCCGCGTGCTCGGACAGCATCGATCCACGCAACGCCGCATTCCCACGGGGCCAGACGACGAGGAGCGGCTGACCGCCGACATCGTCGAACTGGCCCGCCAATATGGCCGCCATGGCTATCGGAAGATCGCGGAGCTGTTGCGAACGACAGCGGGCTTGGTCGTCAATGACAAGCGGGTCGAGAGGATCTGGCGGCGCGAGGGGCTGAAAGTCCCCGCCAAACAACCCAAACGCAGCCGGCTCTGGCTGGCGGACGGCTCGTGCCTGCGGTTGCGCGCCGAGCGGCCTAACCATGTCTGGTCTTATGACTTCGTCGAGGATCGCACCCATGAGGGAAGGAAATATCGGATGCTGAACATCATCGACGAGTTCACGCACGAATGCTTGGCGATCCGGATTGATCGGAAGCTCAAATCCGTCGACGTTATCGATGTGCTCTCCGACCTGTTCATCCTGCGCGGCGTTCCCGAGCGCCTTCGCTCCGACAACGGACCGGAGTTCGTCGCCAAGGCCGTGCAAGACTGGATCGCGGCTGTCGGAGCGAAGGCGGCTTATATCGCGCCGGGCAGCCCCTGGGAGAACGGCTTCGTCGAGAGCTTCAACGCTCGGCTCCGGGACGAGCTGCTGGATGGGGAGATTTTCTATTCGCTCGCGGAGGCCAGGATCGTGGTCGAAAGCTGGCGGCGCCATTACAACGCCAAACGCCCGCACGCGTCACTGGGCTACAAGCCTCCAGCGCCTGAAGTGTTCATCCCCGCGTTCGCCGCGCGGGCGGCTTCGCAATCCCGGCCAGCTGCGCCGCCCGCGCTAGCAGACAGCCCCTCCTTGAACTAACATTCGCCTCGGACCAGTCGATGGGGGCCGGTCACCATCGTCCAGGCGCGCTTGCAGGAAGCGGTTCGCCTCCGCCAGGCCGAGCGCGAGTTCGAGCGCGACATGCTCCCGGAGAGGCGCGCCGCCTTCAACCGGGCGAAGCGGAAAGAGCGAGCCCACGCTTTCGGCGCACTCTTCGACTGGAAGATCAGCGTCGCCGGGTTTCCCATCGACGCCCTCTCGCCCCGCGACGCGGCTGCCCCCGGCCGCAGCTGCGGCGGTCAGGCGATTCGCGACCGCGACGCCGGCCTCGACCACACCGAGTACTATCGAGAAGGTCGAGGTCCTGTGGCGATCGTCGGGCAGCTGTGTGCTTCCGCCATTGAGTGCGGGAAGCGGGAGGGCGTCGTCGCCCAGGTCGAGCGTGAACGCGGAATCCGCATCCTCGAACTCGACCCGGTGTTCGCCCGATGCGTCTTCGAAGCGCCACGTCGTTGTCGTCAAAGGATCGCGCGCGGTGGCGATTGCCGGCCGCGGTGAGTTCGCTCCGCGGCGGCATCACTCCATTGCGATCCGTCGTCAATGCAATTCATTTTTGCAGGCCGCCGACTAGGCCGCTTTTGGCGATCATGCCGAGTTTTATCGGGAGAACAGTAACGACTGGTTTCGACGGATACTGTTGAAAAACTCGAATTTTTGCGTCGATCACAATTCAGAAGACCGCTGGCAGCCTCGATGGCAAATTCCTTAGGGGTTCGGCGGACTGACTGGCTTTGCCGCCTGTGACCTCCCATATGGGTTGCCGTGACGACGACCATCTTAGACGACGCTATGGGCGCCGGAACGAGATTTCCACAGTTGCTCAATTTGCGAGTTTTTCAACAATATCGACGTTAATCGGTCATTCGAGATCGCGACCTTGGACGTCGCATTTGGGGGCTGCGGAGATAATCGCTGCTCACGTTGAGCCCCGCTCAGGGCCCATGACGGCCGGCCCCCTTCGTTGCGCCAGCACAGCGTGGTGCTTTGACCGTCACTGGGTGGGAGGGTGGGCACAGAAATTGTGGTTGGGGTGCACGGCGCCTGTAGGAACGCCCGCGAGCCATTCTTAAATCGGCGGGTGCGAAATAAAGCGAAGGTTCGAAACAAAGCGCACGTCACACCGTCATGTCACTGACGGAGGAAGGGCGCCGAGTTGCATCATCAAGCCGAGAGCGTCCATGAGGATGCGGGTATACTTGATGCGGCCCGCTTCTAACCGGTCGATGACCACACCCCAAACCCGGACCTGCCTCCCCGTCGCGGGTACTCCCATAAACTCCGCCTTATGCGTGCCGGTCCATTCGAAGCGGCTCGCGACCTTGTCGCCCTCGCAAACCTGCTCCTCGATGGAGAAGTCGATATCGGGGAACGCGGATCGCATACCGCGCAGAACATCCTTCAGTCCTTCGAGCCCTGGGCCCTGGCCGGGGAGGGGAACCTGCTCGACCACGTCTTCCCAAACGAACTCTCCGGCCGTGTCCATTTTCCCCTGATTGATGACCTCGTCGACGAAGCGCCGGACAATCGCGGAATTATTTGGCGTCAATGACCTCTCCTGTTTTGAGTTCTAGCCGGGCCTATTATCCTTGAACTATCGCATCCGTTCGCGCTCGCCTTATCGGCTCCGGCGAGTCGGCCGTATCCGACGACGTCGGCCGCCAAGAGCGCAGCAAGTTTCCGTGTTTCGGCCAGGGCCTCGTCCCCAGCCGTTCTCACTAATTAGCGTGGCGCGGCGAATTGCGGACTAAATCGCGCTACTATATGGTTTCTCTGCGTCGAAATTGGGAGGAGCGGGTCGTGAACAAGATTGCCTTGATTTCTTTGGCCTGCCTTACGCTCGGCGCCTGCGCGACGCCGACGCAAACGGTCGGCACCCTCGGAGGCGTCGCCACCGGGGCTGCGATCGGCGGGCCGGTGGGGGCGGTGGTTGGCGGCGCGGTAGGCGCGGTGGCGACTCGGCCCGGCTCTGTGCTCGGAGGTCACCACGGTCAGTGCCGCTATCACGACCGGTACGGCCACGTGCATTACCACACGTGCCACTAGGCCGAGCCTCCGTCGGCCACACGCATCTAAGCAGAGATTTTTGGCATGGCCAACTGATCGGGGATGCGCTCGCGGTTGAGATCGATGACGGCGTCATGGATGGCTAGGTCGAGGGCGGCGACGTCTGTGAAGGTCTGGTGGGCGAGGTGATGGGCCTTAAGATCGAGCCAGACCGGCTCGATTTCATTGAGTTCGGGGGTATTTTCGGCAGCCACTCGACGGTGAGCCAGTGTGCGCGGGCGGCCAGGGCGGCGAGCGAGCGTTTGCTGGTGTGGATCGGACCATTGTCCTCGACCAACACGACCGGCTTGGCCTGTCGCCCGGGCTGCGGTCCAAAGAGACGGTCGAGTTGCTCCAGATGGGCGATGAAATCGCTGCTGCGCTTGGTCGGGCTGGTATGGACGATGAGTTGGCGCGTGACGTGATCGAGCGACCCCAGCATCGCGACCTTCTTGGCCTGCCCCGACGCCGGTACTCGCAAGTCCGCCCCCGACTTCGCCCAGGCGTGGGCGAGATAGGGATGCGTCAGCGCCTCGCTCTCATCGCCGTAGAGAAGAACAATGTCGCCCGCTTCGGCCTGCTGTTTGCGCAGTTGTAGGCGCAGGCCCACCCGTTCCACCTCGCTTTCGGTCTGACGTCCCTTCAGCGTGTGCCGGGGCCGCCGCCAGCGGAACTTTTTTCGCAAGGCCTTGGACAGTTGCGAACGGCTGATGCGCACGCCCTCGCGCGCTTCGATCTCGGCGCGAAGGTGGGGGATCGTCCAGTTGCGCCGGTTGGCCACAGGTTCTTCCAGCAAGGAGTGACGACGCGCAAGGCGGCTTCACTCTTCACCGGGGCGGGCCTGGCGCGATGCTGGTCTTCAGCGCTGCGACACCGCCCCAGTCGCCGCGCCACAGGCGAACCGTATCTTCGCGCACGCCAAACGCCTCCGCGATCCTGGAGCTGGTCCAACCAGCCAGCGTCAAAAGCACGGCGCGCGTGCCCGGTCCGCCTCGCCGCGGTCACGTGAATTGGCAAGAGTCAGGAGGCGGCGCGCTGTTCATCGCTCGCCGTAACCGGAGACTTTCCCGCCATGCCATACACTTTGCGAATCGGCGCAGGCAGCGAACCGTAAAAAACCTATCCGTTGGTTAGCCAAACGGAATTTGCTTAGCACGTAGGACGCGATCAGAGCAGTCCTGTTCAACTTGCCGAGGGCAACCCCACGCCTTTGCCCAAACGCCCTCTATGGGTCGGATCTGACCCGTTCGCCACGCTGTCGGGAACGACCGCTCCTTGCGCATTGCCGTCATTCAAACGAAGTCGTGGTAAGGCTGAAACCCTCGAAGCGCGTCAAAGCGGGAGCATTCCTGGCCCCAATCCCAGTCGAGCATCGCATTCTTGCGCGGACCATCCTCCTTCTCGCCGCTCGCGACGACTTGCAGCGCATCATCCGATAGTGGTCGTTGCAATTCGAGCGCCTTGGATGCATCTGCCAACAGCCACAAATCGATCTCTGCCGACGTCGTCAGGATGACCGGCATCGCCCTGGGATGAATTGGGGCCACGACGGCGTTCGGTTCTGTCGTCAGAAAGCCGAACAACTCATGTTGCCCATCCACCGGCGCGCTCTTCGGTCCTCGCACGCCCCGCTCGGAGTCCATAAATCAGCGAAGGCGAACAGATCCTCGGCCGACCCCCATTGATCGCGAGCACTGGCGGCAACCGATTAGGACGACAACGAAAGGATAAAGGCGAGGCGGTCGCAATCGTCCATCCATCTGATGTTCGCTCTTTGTTCCCCGCGCGTCAGCGCCGTTCTGCTCGACGTCACAGACGTCAGGATCGTTTCAAACTTCAGCGTCAAAAGGATGGTAACCCTCTGACATGCTAATGTGCGCGCGGGATTGATCCGTTTAGCAGAGGGAGGATCGCGTGCACTCTCCGAAGCTATACAGTAGACCTCTTGTTCTCGAATACTCACGGACGAGGAGAGCTTGGGCTTCCCTCGTCCTTTTTGTCCCCCCGAACTTCGCGCTCGAATCTTCCCGGCGCGGATCGCTATTGCGTCGGAGCTGGTGTGGCGGCGGGCGCAGCAGGTTGACCGGTGCGGCGCGTGTGTCGTCGCTCATGGCGGCTGTGGCGTCGCTCACTGCGATGGCTGCGCCGCCCTTGCCGTCGTTGCATCCCATGTGTCCCAGTGGCCTCAGCGGAGCCGGTGGCGGGCGCAGTGGGATTTGGAAAGGCCGGAGCGGCTTCTTGTGCCTCGGCCATTAGCGGCTCCAGCGTTGCCGACAGCGTAAATCCCAGAGCCGCCCCAAGGCCAAGCAGGGAAAGCATCTTTCGGCGCGAAACGTTTTCACTCATTATCCACCTCCCTGTTTCGAGGCTTCTCTAGCCCCGTCCGGCAATCAAAACCATTTAGTATGAACACCGGCTGAACATTCACGAAGGCTAGTAGGAGGTGCGAGCCTAGGATTGGCTCGCAATCTCCAACGCTCATCGCCCGTAGTAATGGGCGATTGTTGCAACGCCCTCCAACAAAGCTGCAAACGCGGTCCAAGACGCTGCTCGCCTGTTCAACCGTGCGATCTCCTTAATGAACGCAACGAGCGGTCCGGTATCGATGGTCGTCGGAGTTCCATAGGGCAGTTCGGTCGGCGGACGGATGGTCGTCGTTTGGTACCAACGCCAGGCAGCAATTAATCCTGCTAGTGCGGCAGCGAAGTTCAGTGTTGTGCCGAGCATGATGGCCTTCCCGTCCTCGATATTTTGGAG
>CAWIKX010000013.1:0-208657 GCA_963836695.1 uncultured Alphaproteobacteria bacterium | reverse complement strand
CGGCTCCGTTTCCGAGGGCGGAGCAGGCGAACCGAGACAGTTCCCAAGCGAGAAGCCAGGAACCTTATAGGCCGGCGGCGCCGCTCTACAGTTTGAGGCCGTTGCGCTTCATCTGCCGGGTGAGACTGCCGTCGACGGGAAACAGGGGAATGAGGCAGGCCTGCACGGCGTGGTAGATGTCGGGGCGGCCTTCGAAAACGCGCGAGACGGGACGCAGCGCGCTGTCGAGCTCGGGGCGCCAGCCATGCGTCCTGTCGATCACATGGGCGGCAACGAAGCTCCAGATGCGCCGGTACCATTCCTCGTAAATCGGATCGGGATCGACGGAGCCGAGCGCGGCGGCGGCGCCGATGCCCTCGGCGCAGGGCCACCAGAATCGATCCGCCTGATCCGGCCGATCGCTCCAGTCGAGCGTATAGTAGAAGCCGCCGAGCTTCCGGTCCCAGCCGATCGATACCGTCTTGCGGAAGAGGCCCGTCGCCGCCTCGATCATCCAGCCTTGCTGCGGCCTCCAAGCTCCCAGAGCTGGACAAGCAGACGGCTCCATTCGAGCGCATGGCCCGGCGTCGTGCCGCTCGGGCGGAACATCGGATCGCCCTTGTATGCCCGGTCGACCTCCCACTTCCGGTGAAATGCTCCGCCACCCGCCAGCCTTCGTTGCGGGCGTGGCGGTCGATGATCAACGAGGCGATGCTTTCCGCCTTGTCGAGATAGGCGCGCTCACCCGTCGCCTCGAAGGCCGCCATCAGCGCTTCGGTGAGATGCATGTTGGAGTTCTGGCCGCGATAAGTCCCCATCGGCGACCAGTCGGGATTGTATTCTTCCGTGGTCGCGCCGGCGGCCTTGTCCCAGAACCTGTCCTCGATCACCTGCGTCACGTCCGCGAGCAAACGCGGCGCGTCGGGATGGCCCACGCACATCGCGGACGAGGCGGCGAGCAGGACGAAGGCATGGCCATAGCCTGCTTGGTCGGATCGGTCGGCTTCTCGTCGTCGACGCCCCAGAAATAGCCGCCATTCTCGCCGTCGCGCATCCGCTCCCACAGGAACGCCATACCATGATCGACGATGCGGTCGGCGCCCGGCAGCCCGAGCAGATGCGCGATGGCGAAGGCATGGATCATTCGCGTGGTTTCGTGAATCTGCCGGTCCGCCCCTTTGTGTCCGGGCTTCGGCGGGAGAGGCCGCGCGTTCTCATCCAGCGAGAAGAAGCCGCCCGCCGGATTGAAGGAGGGAAGCTGGAAGAAGTCGAACAGCGCGCGGGCGTTGTCGATGAGCCACAGCCGATGCGCCGCCAGCGTCGTGAAGCGCGGCGTCCCGGCCGCCGGCAGGTCCTTCAATGGGGACTCCGTCATGATCCGCAAACCTCCTTCTGACGATCGAAGAACCCCGGCCAAGAGGCCAGTCACCAGTTTGACGCGATGGTCTGCCAAATCCTGTCGAAGAGGCTTGGCTATAGATCGAGTTCGGTTCGATCAAGCTCGCCGAAGCAGGGGCGGCGTCAGGAAGTCGCCACCTCCCGCGAAACGGCAGATAGTAAAATGACCTATGGCGCGCGCGGTCCCACGCGGATAGGTTCCGCGGCGGTTAGGGCTTTCTTCACACGCTGCCACCGGAACCACCCTCGCGTCAGTTATGCCGCGCGGCTTCCTTAGATTGCGCAGCGGGTGGACGGCCCTCTCGATAACCGCCTTATCCAAGAGACCCGCATCGTGGCTCGCACTCCTTTATTGCAATTTCTTAAGACGCTTGTCTTCCGACATCAGCCTTTGCCAAGCCGCGACATCTCCGTGGCGGAGCTGGCGGCGGAGCGGCTGGCCGCCCCGTCGCGCCGCCAGTTCGTCGCCGGAGCCGCCGCGGCGGCGGCGAGCGCGGCGTTTCCCGGGCGCCTTCGCCGCGTGGGCCAGACCCGCATCGCCATCGTCGGGGCGGGGATCGCCGGGCTCAACGCGGCGCTCACTTTGCAGGATGCCGGGGTCAGCAGCACGGTCTACGAAGCGTCGAACCGGATCGGCGGGCGGATGTTTTCGGCGACGTCGATATGGGCGGACAATCAAGTGACAGAATGGTGCGGAGAGCTGATCGACTCCGATCACGAGACGATCATCGGCCTCGCCCGACGGTTCGGGCTGCCGCTCGACGACTTCGCGGGCAATCCAAACCTGCGCGACACTTACAAGCTGTCGGCCGCTATTACACCGTGGAGCAGGCTTACGAGGACTGGCGGGGCGGGGTTCAGCAAGCGATCGCCAAGGATCTCGAGGCCGCGGGCGAATCGACCACTTATGACAAGTTCACGCCCGAAGGGCAGAAACTCGACCAGATGTCGGTCGCCGCATGGATCGACAGCCGCGTCCCAGGCGGCCGCAAATCGCCGATCGGGGCGCTCATCGATGTCGCCTATGCGATCGAATACGGGGCCGACACGACCGACCAGAGCGCGCTGAACATCGTCTATCTGCTCGGGGCCAACAAGCAGACCGAGGCCGGAAAAGGTTTAAACGTCTTCGGCGCTTGGACGAGCGCTACCATATTCGCGGCGGCAACCAGCAGCTCCCGGCGCGGATCGCCAAGCATCTGAGCTCCCCCGTGGAGCTGGGAATGCGGTGACTTCGATCGCCCGCAATGGCGACGGGACTTATACCCTTAGCTTCGACGGCCATCCTTCGGTCACGGCCGATCTTGTGATCCTGAGCCTGCCTTTCGCCGTCCTGCGCAAGATCGACACCAGCGGCGCGGGCTTCGACGCGCGCAAGACACGGCCATCCAGGAGCTGGGGCGCGGCCAGAGCGGCAAGCTGCAGCTGCAGTTTGCGTCACGCTATTGGCGCGAGCCGGGCCCTGGCCGGGGCGCGGCAACGGCTTGTCCTACACCGATGAAGGCTACCAGAACACGTGGGAGGTCAGCCGGCGGCAATTCGGCGCGAGCGGGATTCTCAACAACTATACGGCGGCTCGGCGACCGCCGCCAAGGCGACGAAGGCGCCGTTCGCGACCGCGGCGGACCCCGACGTGAAGCAGACGCTAAAGCCTTCCTCGGCGGGCTCGAGACGGTCTTTCCCGGCGGGACCGCGAAATGGAACGCGCGCGCCGCGAGCTCCCTGCCCGCGCTCGATCCCAATCTCGGCGCGTCCTATTCCTATTGGAGAGTGGGGCAATACACCGCGTTCGCCGGCTACGAGAAGGCGCGGCAAGGCAACATCTTCTTCGCCGGCGAGCACTGCTCGGCCGACTACCAGGGCTTTATGGAGGGCGGCGCGGCCGAAGGCGCGCGAGCGGCGAAGGAGATCCTGGACCAGCTCGCGGGGAAGACGACCAATAGCGCTCCCGGGCTGGCCGGTTTGGGTTTTCTTGTTCCCGGCCTTTTGGCCGCGAAAGCCCTCGCTTTTGGGGGTTGGAAAAGCTTGGATTTCCTTGGATTCTCTCGTCCGAATCGAGCCTTTTCAATGGGTTACGCCGGATTTCGCTGGAAAAAATTTCTCGCGCCCTTAGCCGCCGCGACGGCAGCGCCGGGACGGGCGGCGAGGTTCTTGGCATTGAGAAAGCGCAAAGATTAGTCATGGGTAAGTTACTCGGTTTTGATTTTCTGCAATAGATTGCATTACGGCCCGACGGGTGTGCGCGGCGCAAGCCCAAGCACGTTGGCCGAAAAACTCTTGTCAATTACGGCTGAATTTGGGCAAGTCTTGTGCGACCTTCGCTTGTTTGGAGACATCAATTGAACCCAGTTGGTTCTCTCGACGCGGCAGTCTTCATCGCGGGCGGGGGTCCGTGCGGTCTCATGTTGGCGAATGAGCTCGGGCGGCGCGGCGTGCCGACGATCCTCATAGACGAGAAGCTCGGCACATCGCCAAATCCGCAGGCCAACGCCACACAGGCGCGCACGATGGAGCACTATCGTCGGCTTGGCTTCGCCGACGAGATTTGCGGGCTCGGAATGTCGGCCGATTACCCGACTGACGTGGCCTATTTCACCCGCTACGCAAAACATGAACTGGCGCGCATCGAATTGCCGGCGGCGAGCGACGCAAGGCGGATGATAAAGCAATTGTCCGGCGATTGGAGCGCTGCGGAACTGCCGCATCGGTGTTCGCAGATGTTTGTCGAGCCGGTCCTTACAACACGCCTCGAAATTGCCTTCGGTGTCGCTGCGACATGGAGTTCGGCTGACAAGCTTCACTGACCACGGCGATCATGTCGAAGTCAGCGCCGCACGGGTCGCGGACGATTCTCCACTCGTCCTGAAGGTCGCCTGGCTGGTCGGGTGCGACGGCCCACGCAGTCTCGTGCGTCGCCAACTTGGGATCAGTTACATCGGCGAAGCCGGGGCGCAACGCGACTTCATGGGCGGACGAATGCACATGTTGCATTTTCGCGCGCCGCACCTCTACGAAATCATTCCGCACGGCAAGGCCTGGATGTATTGGGCCTTCAATCGCGAACGGCGCAGCTTCATGTGCTCGATCGATGGCCGCGGCGAGTTCGTCTTTCACACCCAAATCAAAGCCGGCGATGAAGGCGTTGAAGTCAGCGAACGCGCGCGCCCACGCCATGTTGGAACAGGCCATAGGCGCGCCGTGCTCGGTCGAGATCTTGGGGCGCTCGGCATGGACCGCGGGGTTCGCGCTGGTCGCCGAGCGCTTTCAGCGGGGGCGCGTTTTATTGGCAGGCGATGCGGCGCATTTGTTCACACCGAGCGGGGGGCTCGGCTACAACACCGGTATCGAATACGCGGTGAATCTGGGCTGGAAGCTCGCGGCAATGGCCAATCAATGGGGGGCCCCGGGTCTGGCCGACAGTTATGAAAGCGAGCGGCAGCCCGTCGCGCGACGCAACACGGCCTTCGCACGCGGTTTCGCGGCGACCATCGGGGTCGCGCCGGACCCGGAGATCGAGGACAAGTCCCCTGCCGGAGACCTGGCGCGCGAGCGCGCCGGAGCCTATCTGAATGCGGCGGTGCGCGCGGAATTCAACATTCCCGGAGTAGCTTTTGGCGCGCGCTATGACGGCTCGCCGATCATCGAGGAGACGGAACGTCCCCGCCCCCCTACGCCGCCAATTCCTACACCCCCACCGCATGTCCGGGGTGGACGCGCTCCACATCTGTGGTTCGCTGACGGCGGCTCGCTATACGACAAGCTCGGCTTCGAGTTCACACTGTTGCGGCTTGGTCCGAAGCCGCCGCCTGCGCTTCGGCCTAATGCGGGCGGCGAAACACCTGGGCATGCCGCTGACGTCTCTCGACCTGGAAAGCGCAGAACTTCGCGATCTTTACGGGGCCGATCTCGTCCTGATCCGGCCGGACCAAGTTGTCGCCTGGCGCGGCCTCCAAGCGCCGAAGGACCCAGTCGGACTTCTGGGCGGCATTGGTTGGGTTCTCGCGCAGCGAGCTTCCTATCTAAGATGATCGGAATATCCGCTTTCGCTCACCCCCTCCTCCGCCCCCTCATCTTCCCACCCTTAGGCCGAGCCTCGCCGCCGCCCCAATTGTGCGGCCCCATGTCGGCGTCGGTGGGTTTGCGGGGCCTTGTTGAGGGCAGGTTGGCGGCGCGGCCGAAGGGGCGCTCGCCGGCGTAAGACCCGGCCGTCGCCTCGATGTCCATCTGGCGCGCCATCGGGTCGTCGCCGACCGCGAGCGCGACCGATTGCAGGCGCTTGATCTCGTCGCGCATGCGGCCGGCTTCCTCGAATTCGAGATTGCCCGCCGCCTCCCTCATCCGCTTCTCGAGATCGGCGATCGTCGCCTGCAGATTGTGGCCGATGGCCGGAGCGTCGGCGAGGCCGATGTCGACCGTCACGTGATCGGCCTCGTAGACCGAGCCCAGAATGTCCTGGATGCCGCGCCGGATCGACGACGGGCGTGATGCCGTGCTCTTCGTTGTAGGCCGCCTGCTTCTCGCGCCGCCGCGCGGTCTCCTCCATCGCGCGCGTGATCGAGCCGGTGACCACGTCGGCGTAGAGCACGACCTTGCCGTCGACGTTGCGCGCGGCGCGGCCGATGGTCTGCACGAGCGAGGTCTCGGAACGCAGAAACCCTTCCTTGTCGGCGTCGAGAATGGCGACGAGCGCGCATTCGGGAATGTCGAGGCCCTCGCGCAGGAGGTTGATGCCGACCAGCGCGTCGAACGCGCCGAGGCGCAGATCGCGGATGATCTCGATGCGCTCGATCGTGTCGATGTCCGAATGCATGTAGCGCACGCGCACGCCGTTCTCGTGCAGATATTCGGTCAGGTCCTCGGCCATGCGCTTGGTCAGCACCGTGACCAGCGTGCGATAGCCGCGCTTCGCGACCTCCTTGACCTCGCTCAAGCAGGTCGTCGACCTGGCTGCGCGCCGGACGGATCTCGACCGGCGGGTCGATGAGGCCGGTCGGGCGGATGACCTGCTCGACGAACACGCCCGCGGTCTGCTCCATCTCCCAGTGGCCCGGCGTCGCCGAGACATGCACGGTCTGCGGCCGCATCGCCTCCCATTCCTCGAACCGGAGCGGGCGATTGTCCATGCAGGACGGCAGGCGGAAGCCGTATTCGGCCAAGGTCGCCTTGCGCCGATAGTCGCCTCTGTACATGCCGCCGATCTGCGGGATCGTGACATGGCTCTCGTCGGTGAAGACGAGCGCATTGTCGGGCAGATATTCGAACAGGGTCGGCGGCGGCTCGCCCGGCCTGCGGCCCGTGAGATAGCGCGAATAGTTCTCGATGCCGGCGCAGGAGCCGGTCGCCTCCAGCATTTCGAGATCGAACAAAGTGCGCTGCTCGAGCCGTTGCGCCTCGAGCAGGCGACCTTGCCGATTGAGCTGGTCCAGGCGTCCCTTGAGCTCGAGCTTCATGCCCTCGATCGACTGCAGAAGCGTCGGGCGCGGCGTCACATAGTGCGAATTGGCGTAGATCTTGACGAATTCGAGGTCCTGCGTCTTCACACCCGTGAGCGGATCGAACTCGACGATCGACTCGATCTCGTCGCCGAACATCCCGATGCGCCAGGCGCGGTCTTCATAGTGGGCGGGGAACACTTCGATCGTGTCGCCGCGCACGCGGAAAAGTCCGCGCGAGAAGTCGCCGGCCTGCACGCGCTTGTACTGCAGCGCGACGAGATCCTTGACGAGCTGGCGCTGATCGACCTTGTCGCCAAGCTTCAGCGAAAAGGTCATCGCGGTATAGGTCTCGACCGAGCCGATGCCGTAGATGCAGGAGACGGAGGCGACGATGATGACGTCGTCGCGCTCGAGCAGCGCCCGCGTCGCCGAGTGGCGCATGCGGTCGATCTGCTCGTTGATGTCGGATTCCTTCTCGATATAGGTGTCGGTGCGCGGGACGTACGCCTCGGGCTGGTAATAGTCGTAATAGGAGACGAAATACTCGACCGCGTTATCGGGGAAGAAGCTCTTGAACTCGCCATAGAGCTGCGCGGCCAGCGTCTTGTTGGGCGCGAGGACCAAAGCCGGCCGCTGGGTCGCCTCGATCACCTTGGCCATGGTGAAGGTCTTGCCCGAGCCGGTGACGCCAAGCAGCACCTGGTCGCGCTCGTTGGCGCGCGAACGCCCTTCACCAGTTCCTCGATCGCCTGCGGCTGGTCGCCCTTCGGCTCGAACTCCGATACGACGCGAAACGCCCGCCCGCCCTCGGACTTGTCCGGCCGCGGCGGCCGGTGCGGCAGCCACGGCGGGCCGGTTGCGGATGTTGGGGTCGCCCTCTTCCAGGAGCGCCTTGAGCGAATCGGCGGTCACCGCCGCCCCGGTCAGGCCGCGCGGATGGCTCTCCGGGAAAGCGCCCTCGAACTTGGGCTGCGGGGCTTCGCCGAACCCTTGCGTCTTGGGCGCGACCAGAGCGGGATTGAGCAATTCGGCGAGATGCTCGCCGAGCGGATGGACCTCGGGCCGCGAAGCCTTGGACTTGGGACCGGAAGACTTGGCCGCTTGGGCCCAGCGGCGGTTTTTCGGGGGGCGGGCATGGGCGCAATATGGGGCGAATCGGGGGCTGGGAAAAGGGCGAAGGCCGGAGCTTGGCCGCTTCGATTCTATTCAGGCTGGAGCCGCAGAGCCGTCGTCGTCGGGTTACGCTGCGTGATTCGGATATCGCGAGGCCGGCAAGCCTCCGCTCAAGTGGCGCTTATCTCTCTGGCAATGTTTAGGGTAAAGAACTGTCCGCTACGCAGCTTGCGTCTGGGCTCAACAAGTCTTCTCCGCCGCGATCCGAAAGGAACAGCAATACCCATGAACTCCACTCCCTGCCGCCGCGATCTTCTCCTGATGGCCGCGACCGGCGCCCCGGCGCTTGCGCTTTCGGCGCTGCCGGCGGAAGCCTATCAAGGCAATATGGAGCGCGCCTTGTCGGCGCTCGGCGCCGCAATGCAGTCCCTGCAGGCGTCGACGCCGAACAAGGGCGGACATCGTGTGCGGGCCATGCATCTCATCGAAGAGGCGATGGGAGAGGTTCAGGCTGGAATCGATTTTGCCTACCGGCACGGCGGCGCGGGCTATTGAGGTCATCGGCCGCCTGACGAGCCGCGGACGAGGCGAAGCGCGGCGCCTCGCGACTGGCGCTGCGACGTTTCTGCGGCGCCGGTCGGCGCAATTGGAGCGGCGGGCCGTCTGAACAATGCAAGACCCAATCTATTCGCTGATCGTCTTCGCAGCGATGTGCGCGAGCGCCGCGCTGGGCTTCTTCATTCATTCCCGCCTGCCGGAGAGGCATCGGTCGCCCGAGTCTATCGCGCTGGTGCAGCTGATGATCACGCTGCTCGTGACCTTCACAGCGATCGTGCTTGGTCTTCTCACGACCTCCGTCAAGGCAGGGTTCGACGCTGCCTACAGCGCGCGTGGCGACGACGCCGCGCAACTTGCGCAACTCGATCGCTGCCTTCGCGACTATGGACCTGAGATCGGCGCCGATTCGCCAACAGTTGCGCGAATATGTCGCCGCGGTGATCGCCAGCACCTGGCCGGACGAGCCGCGCCCTGTGGGCGTCGCTTTTCCGGACCCCGCAAAGATGCCGAGGATCGGCGAATCGCCGCTCCTCTCCGACGTCTTGAGCGAGGTCGGACGCGGCGTCCGCGGGCTCCAGCCCACAGACGCCTTCCACCGGAGTGAGATGGCTGCCTGCGTTGAACAATATGGCGACCTGCTGAACGCCAGGTGGAAGGTGATCGAGGGGGCGCGTCCCTCGATCTCGTCGCCATTCTACTGGGTGCTCGTGATCTGGCTTTCGATCCTGTTCGGATCGTTTGGCCTGACGGCCCGGCCCAACGTCATGGTGACGACCATGACCGTCTTGTGCGCGCTATCGATCACCGTCGCGGTGCTTGTCATCCTTGATATGGATGAACCCTATGGGGGACTGTTCGGCGTGCCCAGCACGGCAATGCGCAATGCGCTCGCCGATATGATGCGCCCCGAGGGTTAAGGTTTTGGCGCATCGCCGGATGCGACGACAGGAATCGGGTTGAATTTGGGGCTCGAGGGCGCATCTTCCCTGGTGACAAAATCGGAAGCGATGCAATGAGTCAGCACTATCATGTCTTCGAGACGGCGATGGGCTTCTGCGGGATCGCCTGGAGCGATGCGGGCATCGCGCGCTTTCAATTGCCGACGAAAACCGCCGAAGTCGCCGAGCGGCTGATGCGCCGCCGCGCATCTGGCGCGGAGCCGGGCTTGCCGCCGGCAAATGTTGCAGCGGTCATCGAGGCGGCGAAACGGTACTTCGAGGGCGAGGACACGGATTTTTCGCGGGTTCAGCTCGACCTCGCGGGCCAGGACGCGTTCTTTGCGCAAATCTATGACGCGCTGCGCCGGGTCGGCTGGGGGAGCATCACCACCTATGGCGCGCTGGCGAAAGAGGTCGGCGCGGGACGCGAAGCGGCGCGCGACGTTGGCGAAGCGATGGCCAAGAATCCAGCGCCGTTGATCATCCCCTGCCACAGGGTGCTGGCCGCGGGCGGCAAAATCGGTGGTTTCTCCGCGCCGGGCGGGTCAAAAACGAAGGCTCGGATGCTCGAACTGGAAGGCGTCCGAGTGGGACCGCCAGAAGCGGTTCAACAGTCCTTCGGCTTCTGAGTGGACGACACGACTAGGTCCGCCCCAACGAGCGGGGCGGTCGATCAAGTTGGACTGGAAGCCTCGGCCTGCGGAGCGCGGGGGGTAGGAGCCGGCGCAAAAGGGTCCAGAATCTGGCCGGCCAATGTGTGCGGCATCGGAGTTGAAGTGCCATAATCGGCGGGCCACGTCTTTGGCAGATAGAAAGTCCCAAACACCCGGTCCATCACCGGCAGCATGGACGAGTAATTGTGGTCCTTATGGTCCTCGAGAGTATGGTGCCAATGATGGAAGGCCGGGCTTGAAATGACCTCTTCGAGAGGGCCCAGGCGCCAACGCACATTGGCGTGGATGAAGAAGCTCCAAATCGAGCCGACGAAAAGAACGATGGCCGGCACGAGGGTCGGGTTCGCTCCGACCGGCGAGGCGAGCCCGGTAGCGTAGAGCAGCGCCAGGCCGCAGAGCCTCGTGAACACCATGTCGACGGGATGGGCTCGGGTGTTGACCAGAAAATTCACATGAGTTGCGCTGTGATGCACGGCATGGAATCTCCACAGCAACGGGATCTCGTGGCTCCAGCGGTGGCCCCAATAGAAGCCGATCTCGCCAACGATCATCGCGGCGACCATGCGCGCCCATAGCGGAAGATTGGCGGCCGCGCCGGTGAAGCTGTCGGGCAGAACAGTATGGACCATCCAGGCGAGCAGCGCCGCGGGCGGCCCGAGCACGAGAATTGGGGTGAGGCTGTTGATGAAGTACCAGCCAAGGTTGACGAGCCAGCCTTTCTGAAAGAACGCCGCGGGTCGGACGGAGAAATAGTGCTCGAGCGGAACGAACACGGCGAGAAGGCCCGCCAGCAAGATGGAGGCCCGCAAAACCTGCGTCAGATAGACGGTCAGGTGATGATGCGCAGCTAAGAGATCCAGAAGCGACTGCATAGGCTTCTCATATCATAGCGCGTCATAAGACGGGAGGCCTGCGGCGCCCCGGCGCGAAATACATCCAACATCGCGAACGCCGCTCAATAAGCGCGGCGCCAAAAAAACGCCGCCGATCGGATGGACCGGCGGCGCTCCTAGATCGAAATCGCCCTGTCAGGCGACGGCGATGGCCGCCTTCCGGCGAGCGCGAGAAGACGGTGGTCGCCGGGGACCGAAATGCCCCGGGCGGTCTCTCCCAGCTACCGCCAAAAAAGAAAGACCGTCTCACGACGGTCTCTCCTCAGGCTGCAGATTAAAATTTCTGGGGTCAGGCGGCCGCCGGCGCGGTCTTCCCGTTGCGCCTCCGATAGGCGACATATCCCATGCCCGCGAAGCCGGCGAGCATCATCACCCAGGTCGAGGCCTCCGGCACCGTGCCATGGCCGCCGCTGATCACAAAGTGATCGGCGAGCACCGCCGGTTCGCCGTTAATCCCCTCCGACGTATAGATGTCGACGATGTTGTTCGGATCCGCCCCGGTGATGTCAGTCAGGAACGTCGTGTCGTCGGCGTCAGTGAAAGGAAAGGTCACTCCCGCATCGATAGGATTGCCGTCCCCTATTGGGCCAACACCATAGGTGAATTGCGGTCCATAGCTATGGACCGCATCCGCTGAACCGGGAAGAAGGCCGATCGCGGGCATTCCCGCATTGTTGCTTGACATCGCCATGACCGCGCCGTTGAACTCGCCAATATATCCGTGTCCGCTTTGAGCGGCGAATTTCGCGGCGTTGACGAACAACTGATCTAAGTTGGCGTCAAAAACATCACCGGTGGTCGCGCCAAAAAAGTTGTCCGCCGCGTCGTTTGTGAACGCTGCGACGCCACCCTCGTTCGCGCCGGAACCAACGTAGCTCGCAATGTTAGCCGCCGCCGCGGCGCTCAGGGAGCCCCCGAAGCTAGAGTCGAATCGGCTAACGATCACTGTTTTGAACGAATTAAGAAACCCTGGAGTCTCAAGGTCCGAGGTTGTGACAAGAGTATAGTCATTAGCGCCAAAGGCATTGTCCAAACTCGTCAAAATGCCATTTCCGCCCCCACCTGGCGTTGTATTGCCATCGAGCCATACGGCAAAATCGGCAGACATCGCCGGAGCGGCGAACAACGCGATCAAAGCTGTCGACGCAAGAATAGTACGCGAATAATGTGTTAGCATAGAATCCCCCTGGTCGTTATGGCGAACAAAGCGGCCGCCGTAAGAACATAAACGTGAACACGGCAACATTACGTAATTTTAATGCAATGTCAACTAACAGGTTGCGCCCGCGAAAAAACAAAAAGTTCACAACCTCATCCCCCTAGAGCCTGATCGAGGTCGCGGATCAAGTCGTCGGCCGTTTCGAGGCCGATTGACAGGCGCACGACGTCGTCGCCGGCCCCCGCGGCGACGCGTTGCTCGTCGGTCAATTGCCGATGGGTCGTCGACGCCGGATGGAGAATCAAGCTGCGCGTGTCGCCGATATTCGCCAGATGCGAGAAGAGGCGGACGCCTTCGACCAGCTTGACGCCGGCGTCGAAGCCGCCCTTGACGCCGAAGGTGAAAACCGCGCCTGCGCCTTTCGGCAGGTATTTCCGCGCGAGCTTGTAATAGGGGCTTCCGCCGAGGCTGGCGTATGACACCCAAGCGACCTTTGGGTGATGGCTAAGAAACTCCGCGACCTTCAGCGCATTCTCCACATGCCGCTCCATGCGGACGTGCAGGGTCTCGACTCCTGTGATCGTGAGGAACGCGTTCATCGGCGCAAGTGCCGGACCGAAGTCGCGCAAGGCGACCGCACGCGCCTTCATGGTGAAGGCGAAATCGCCGAAGTTCTCGAAGAACTTGAGCCCGTGATAGGCGGGCTCCGGCTCGGTCAACGAGGGAAAGCGACCCCCCTGCCCCCAGTCGAATTTGCCCGACTCGACCACGACCCCGCCGAGCGCATTGCCGTGGCCAGCGAGAAACTTGGTCGTCGAATGAACGACGATGTCCGCGCCATGCTCGATCGGCCGGCAGAGGTAAGGGGTCGCGAGCGTGTTGTCGACGATCAGCGGCAGACCCGCCTCGTGGGCGACCTTCGCCACGGCCGCGATGTCGACCACGACGCCGCCCGGATTGGCGAGGTTCTCGATGAAGATCGCCTTGCACTTGGGCGTCAGCGCCTTGCGAAAGTTCTCGGGGTCGGTCGGATCGACGAAATGGCAGGTCCAGCCGAGCTTCTTGAACGACAGGCCGAATTGCGTGAGCGAGCCGCCATAAAGGTTGCGTGAAGCAACGAACTCATCGCCCGGGTCCATCAACGTGAAGAAGGTCAGGAACTGCGCCGCGTGTCCCGATGACGCGGCGACCGCGGCGCGGCCGCCTTCGAGCGCCGCGATGCGCTCCTCAAGCACCGACACGGTCGGGTTGGTCAGCCGCGAATAGATGTAGCCGAAATTGTGCAGGTTGAAGAGCGAGGCGGCGTGGTCGACGTCGTCGAACACATAAGCCGTCGTCTGGTAGATCGGGGTCGAACGCGCGCCGGTAGTCGGGTCCGGCGCGGCGCCGGCGTGGATCGCGCGGGTTTCGAAGCCGTAATCGAGATTGCGCGAAGGCGCCGGGCGGCCTTTCACCCGGCGCTGCAACGGCGCCGCGGGGGGTCGATTCTGGATGATGCCGCTGTTGACGCCGCTCCACGACAATTCGCCGCCGAGCCGGCCGAACTCGATCTTGGGGCAGCGGTTCATGATCACTTCGAGGCCGGCCGCCTCGGCCGTCTTCGCCGCGGCGTCGTTCCGAACGCCCAGTTGCATCCACACGACCTTGGCGCCGATGGCGACCGCATCTGCGACGATCCCTGGCGCCTCGTCCGAGTTGCGAAACACGTCGACCATGTCGACGTGATCGGGAATTTCGCGCAGCGACGCATAGGCCATCTCGCCAAGAAGAGGCTTCCCGGCTATCCCGGGATTGACCGGGATCACGCGATAGCCCTTGCCCTGCAGGTACTTCATCACGAAGTAGCTCGGCCGGTTCCAGTTCGCCGAGGCGCCGACAAGCGCGATCGTCCGCACCCGCTCGAGGATCGAGCGGATCTTCGCGTCGGAATAGGGAATGGGTTCCAGGTCGGCCATGCGCTCATGCTCTCTCGTGAAGCGCGCATTCTAGCGTAACGCCGAGCGGAGTTCAGCGCGCGCTTCGGACGGACGAACACACGCGTTTAAACGCCAGTAAACGCGCTTAAACCAAGTAAATTTTCTGCGTTTCGGCGTGGCGGAGACTCAGCGCGGAACGCCGGATGCGCCGTCAAAACAGTCGCGCGCGGCGTGGATCTCGGAATACCGACGGTCGGCCCAGTCGATGAGGTTCGCCATCGGCTCCAGTAGGGACTGGCCCAGCGGGGCCAGGCGATATTCGACGCTCGGCGGCTTGGTTGGAAAGACATGGCGAGTGATCAGTCCGTCGCGCTCCAGATCGCGCAGGGTCTGGGTGAGCATGCGCTTGGAGATGTCGCGGATTGCGCGGCGAAGCTCGCTGAAGCGCTGCGGTCGCGTCGCGAGGGTCATGATCATGAGTATGCTCCATTTGTCGCCGATGCGGTCGAGCACGTCGCGCACCGGGCAGCATATGGGTTCCACGGACTGGGCGTCGTCCGATTGATATCGGCTGAATTGCACGATTGCGCTCATAGCAGTGCTCATGGGGTTCCCTTGGCCTCTCCTGGTAACAAAAAACTGCCTCCTTACGGCGCAGAACCGAGGTCTTTATATGAGACCTACCCCCAAACATAGACCTTATGGGGCCAGGAGAAAAGGCATGTTTCTGGTGATGGATGTGAGCTGCCTCGTTAGGACTCAGAAAGATCGGGGTTGAACCATGAAGCTTCTTGTTTTGGGCGCAACGGGCGGAACGGGACGACTGATCGTCAGGGACGCCGTGGCGAAAGGCCATTCCGTCGTGGCGCTGGTTCGCTCGACGGCACGCGCCGATCTGCCGGGAGCAGAAGTGATCGAGGGCGATGTTCGCAACGAAAGCAGCCTCGGACGCGCCCTGGACGGCTGCGAGGCCGTCGTCAGCGGGTTGGGCAGCGGCATCGGCTTCCGCAAGGTCAGCCTGCTGACCGAAGCGACTCGCGCGCTCGTTCCGGCGATGACGCGCAGCAGCGCGCGCCGCCTGGTCTGCATCTCTGCTCTGGGAGTGGGCGACAGCCGCGG
This sequence comes from uncultured Alphaproteobacteria bacterium, assembly GCA_963836695.1. Lineage (GTDB taxonomy): Bacteria > Pseudomonadota > Alphaproteobacteria > Rhizobiales > Beijerinckiaceae > Roseiarcus. The sequence goes on along the minus strand of CAWIKX010000013.1, from coordinate 193,475 downwards.
CCACGGCGGCTTCGTGTTCGACCGGCTCTTCCAGCCTTTGCTGCTCAGCCAGGCGTACAAGGACAAGGACCGTCAGGAAGCCGCGATCCGCGCCAGTTCACTCGATTGGGTCATCGTCCGGCCCGCCATGCTCACCGATGACCCGGCTCAAGGCGGCATCCGGGCCGTCAGCGACCTCGCAGGCGTCAACGGCGGCAAGATTGCTCGCGCCGATGTCGCTCGGTTCGTTGTCGACCAACTGACGAGTGACACCTGGTTGGGGCGGACGCCGGTCATCCTGTGGTGAAGCCTGGTCCCAGTGATCGCCTTTTCGACCCGCCGCAATCCGGGCGGGCGAGGCGGCCAACCTGGGCCTTCGTCTCGGCCCTGGCGCTTGCCGCTTTCTTCGTCGTGGGATCCCTCAGCAACATCTTTGCTTCTGGTTCTATCTATGAGGAATACCTGAAGTGGGGATATCCAGGCTGGTTCCATTTCGTGACCGGATCGCTGGAGCTCACGACCGCCGTTCTGCTGGTGCAGGAACGGACGCAGCTGTGGGGCGCGGCGCTCGGCTGCGCCGTGATGCGGCGGCGCTATCGATACTCGTCGGCTGGATCGCCTGGCGGAAGCCGCTTTCCAGCCCGGAATGACTTCCGATGACGCGCGACCGTCACGGCCGCGGCTCCGGGGTCCGCTTCTCCAGCGGTAGGCCGGCCGCCGCCCAACCGTCCGATCCCTCGGGATACCAGGCGATGCTCGTGTAGCCGAGCGCGAGCGCGCGCTTGGCTGCGTTCCAGGACATCCAGCAATCCTTGAGGCAGTAGAACACGAGAGGGCGCTTAGGGCCGGCCGAGGCCTTATCGAGCCCGCGCCGAAAATAGTCGACCATGACGGAGGCAAGTTCGCCGTAACCCGTATCCGGAAGCCACAGGCTGCCCGGAATGTCGGAGCGCGGCTTGTCGCGCCAGACGACATCGGCAGGCAGCCCTTTGGGGCGGGGCGCCTGCGGCAGAACGTCGATGAAGGCTGCGCCGCCCGCGCGCCACATCGCCGCCGCCTCCTCCGTCGTGAGCACCCGCGCGCCCTTGAGCGTGGCGGGGGTCGGCGCACGATAATCGCTCTGCCGGTAGGAGTCCGGCTCAGGCGGCGCGGCGCCGGCTGCTGCCGCGAAGGCGAGAACAGTGAAGCCGAGGGCGGCGGCGAGCGCTGATAGGAGGTTGGTTCTGGTCATTGGGCCCCGCAACGGCCCACCACTTCAAGCTGGCTTTTGTGCCCTGGCGGTGGCGTCTCTGAGGTCTCGACGTCATGGCCGGACTTGTCCCGGCCATCCACGCCTTCGCCGCGCGTAGCGCCTGATATACTCTCGGCCCAATGCGCGGCGGCTGGGCCTACATGATGACGAATCGTCCCCACGGTACGCTTTATACCGGCGTCACCACCAACCTCGCTGGCCGCGCCTATGAGCATCGTGAAGGCTTTTGCCCGGGCTTCACGAAGCGGTATGCGCTCAAGCGGTTGGCATGGTATGAATTTCACGAGGACATCACAGCAGCGATTCAGCGCGAGAGCAACATGAAGCATTGGCCTCGCGCTTGGAAGGTGCGCCTGATCCTCGCCATGAATCCAGAGTGGCGGGACCTCTATCTCGACCTGAACAGTTGACACGCCTCGCACCCGTGGATGGCCGGGACAAGCCCGGCCATGACGCTTCAGAGCCGCTGCAGGTCTTCCTACATAATGCCACACGCTGGCTCATCGCCGCTCTGCTCATCGCCCTCGCCTTCTCGATGCAAAGCGCGTTCTGCGCCGAGGCTCTGTCTCCTCTGCCCGTCCAGGAAGTCGCGCCGGGCGTGTTCGTCCACGTTGGCGAAATCGCTCTGATGAGCGAAGAGAATCTGGGCGACATCGCCAATATCGGGTTCGTGATCGGCGACAAGGGCGTCGCTGTCATCGACACCGGCGGCAGCGTGCCGTCGGCCAGCGTCTGCTCGCCGCCATTCGCGCGCGCACCGACAAACCCATCCTCTATGTCATCAATACGCACGAGCACCCCGATCACGTGTTCGGCAATGCGGCTTTCGACAGGACCGGCGCGACCTTCGTCGGCCATCACAATATGCCCCGCGCGCTCGCGATGCGCGGCGAATTCTACCTTAAGGCGTTTCGCCGGATCATCGGCGACAAGCTCGTCGATCAGGTCAAGATCATTCCTCCGACTTTGACCGTGGCCGACCGCATGACGCTCGATCTCGGTGGACGGACGCTCGAACTCAAGGCCTGGCCGCCGGCGCACACGGACTGCGATCTGACCGTGCTGGATACGACGACGCACACGCTTTTCGCCGGCGACCTCGTCTTTGTGAAGCATCTGCCGATCGTCGACGGCTCGCTCAAGGGCTGGCTTCAGGATCTCCCGGAGTTGGCGAAGGTTCCAGCGGTGCGTGTCATTCCAGGCCATGGCCCTGTCGACTTGCCCTGGCCGCAGGCGCTCGACGGCGAGCGGGCGTATTTCGAGGGCCTCGCGAAGGACGTAAAGGCGTCGATCGCCAAAGGCGAGCCTGTCGAAGGCGCGACCAAATGGGCAGGCCAGGCGGAGCGGGATGACTGGAAGCTGTTCGAGGACTATAATCGGCGCAACGTGACGGCGGCCTATTCGGAATTCGAATGGGACCAGTAGACGCCGGCTTTTCGGTACGGAGGCGCTTCGATGGCGCACATACTCAGCAGACGGCAGACCCTCGCAAGCCTCGCGCTTCTTGCCGCGACAGGGGGACGCGCATTCGCTCAAGCGGACCAGGACCCCGACGTCTGGCCCGACCTCGTGCATATGTTGTTCAACGATGCGACGATCGTGGAAGACAAAGGCCTTGTCGCCTTCGAGGCGCCCCCGCGCGCCGAGGATGCGGCGCTGGTGCCCGTGTCGTTCTCAGCGAAACTGCCGGAAGGCGACAAGCGCCGCGTAGTCAAGCTCACGCTTGTCATCGACCAGAATCCGGTGCCGTTGGCCGCCGCCTTCACGCTTGGCGAGAAGTCGAGCGACACGCGCATCTCGACCCGGGTCAGGGTCAATTCCTACACCAATACGCACGTGGTCGCGGAGCTCAGCGACGGCTCGCTCCGTATGGCGACGCGCTACATCAAGGCGTCAGGCGGCTGCTCGGCGCCCATGGTCAAGAGCATGGACGAAGCCATGGCGACGCTGGGACAAATGAAGTTCCGCGTCCTGCCGCCGACCCCCGAAGCGCCGAACGAAGCGCTCCTCATGATTCGCCATCCGAACAATTCAGGGCTGCAGATGGACCAGGTGACGCGGCTCTACACGCCGGCCCGCTATATCGAAAAGCTCGCGGTCTATCAGGGGCCGGATCTTGTTTTCTCGATGGCCGCCGGCATCTCGATCTCGGAGGATCCGAACTTCCGCTTCACCTACAAGCCCAACGGGGCCAAGATGTTTAGCGTCGAGGCCGAGGACACCGCGGGCAAGAAATTTTCGGGCGCATGGCCCGCGACCCGCAGCGGGGCGTGAGCGAAGGCGCCTAGTTGACCGCCCCCTCGACCTTCCTGCCCTTCGCCACCACATAGAGCCCGCTGCCGATGATGATGGCGTTGCCGATGATGATCGGTAGCGAGGGCGCATCGCGCCAGACGAGCCACCCGAGGATCGCGGCCCACAGCAAGCCCGTATATTGCAGCGGGGCCAGCACCGCGACGCGGGCCAAACCGAGCGCCCGAACGACGCAGATGATGCAGATCATCGCCACCACCCCAACCAGGAACATGAGGCCGAGATCAAAAAGACCAGGGGTCGTCCACGCCCAGGGAATGGTCGCCGCGCCGACGAGACCCGTGCCGACGAATTGCCAAAGAACGAGGGGGACCCAGTGGATGCCCCGAAGATCGCGCGTGATCGTCTGGCTCAGCGCATAGGCGATGGCTCCCAAGAGCGCGATCGGCGCGCCCCAAGAAAGCATCTGCGACGAGGGCCTGAGCGCAATGAGGACGCCGACAAAGCCCACCAGAACGGCTACCCAGCGAAAGCGCTCGACCTTTTCGCCAAGCAGCGGGGCCGACATTGCCGTGATCATGAGCGGCGTCGCCATATAGAAGGTCATCACATCGGCGAGCGGCATGGTGCGCGTCGCATAGTAGAAGGCGAAGGTGTCCGCCGCCGCGCATAAGACGCGTAGGACCTGAAGACCGGGTCGGCGCGGATCGATCAGTTTGGCCCGCAGCGAAATGACCATTGGCGCAAGCACGACCCCCGCGCCGATCGTGCGCAGCAACATCAGCTGGCCGACGCCATAATCCTTGACCAGCCATTTGCCGAGCGCGTCGTTGAACGCGAACATCGCGACGCCGGCGAGATAAAGGAGGACGCCGAGGCCCGCGGTGTCAGAGCGAGGGATCGGCATGAGATCCTGAAGATCCGGCGTGCGTTGAGCCGCCTTAGCGGGTCACGGATCCAGGCGGAGCGCCTCTTCGCCTGGCGGTCTTTGAGAAAAGCGGGCTCGCTTCTGCGAGCACCGAGAAAACCTCAGCGCGAATAGAACTCGATGACCAGGTTCGGCTCCATATGCGTCGGGTACGGCACCTCGGAGAGCCCGGGAACGCGAGTGAGCTTGGCGGTGCCCTTGGCGTGATCGACTTCGACATAGTCGGGCACGTCCCGCTCGGCCAGCCCGTTGGCCTCGAGCACCAAGTTCATTTGGCGCGAGGATTCCTTGATCTCGATGAGATCGCCGACCCTGACCTGATAGGAAGGGATGTTGACCCGCCGGCCGTTGACCCTGATGTGGCCGTGGTTGACGAACTGGCGCGCGGCGAACACGGTCGGCACGAATTTAGCTCGGTAGATCAGCGCGTCCAGCCGGCGCTCGAGGAGGCCAATGAGGTTGGCGCTGGAGTTGCCCTTGAGGCGGAGCGCCTCGACATAATATTTGTGGAACTGACGCTCCGAAATATTGCCGTAGTAGCCTTTGACCTTCTGCTTGGCCTTGAGCTGGGTGCCGAAGTCGGTCGCCTTGCCTTTGCGCCGCTGGCCATGCTGGCCGGGGCCATATTCACGCTTGTTGAAGGGACTGCGGGGGCGTCCCCAAATATTCTCGCCCATCCGGCGATCGATCTTGTATTTCGCTTCCGCGCGCTTCGTCATCGCGATTCCTCTAAAGTCGGTTCAGGTGCAACGAGGAACGCGCCCTCCTCTGCGCTTTTGCAAAAGCGCCGACAGGCCTTAAGCCGAGCAAGGCTTGAAGACCACGGGTGCGTCAAACAACAAGCGCGCTCCCGTTGAGCCGGGGAGCGCGCCTGAAGCCGCCGCTCATAAATGGCTCCATCTCGGCTGTCAAACGCCTCGCGTGAACGCTGGGCGAGCGGCTTGCTCGCATTTGCAGCAAAAAGCTCCTGACGCGGGCGCCAATCGCCGCCGAGTACAGCCGCAGAGCAGACGTGATATGCTTGAATCGCATTGCTAACTCTTCCTGGCCAGCAAAACGGTTAATTATTCGTGCATTTAAGTGCCTAATATCACCGACAGTGCGATACCAACCATCGTAGTCATGCAATTTTCACATTTACTATTGCATCGCACCATTGACTTTTGCAGCGCAGCATTCTACCTACGATCCCGTCTAGGTGAGGGAGCGATCCAGCGGCTTGATTGGCTGAGGCCGAAATCAGGAGGGCGGTCAACCAAAGGAGACCGCCATGAAGAAGTTCTCTCTTACAAAGTTCCTGCGCGCGCGTCGCGTCTATTGGAACGTCTTGCAGGAGCTTTCGGCGTATACCGATCGCGAGTTGCAAGACATCGGGATCGACCGGGCCGATATCTATCAGATCGCCCGCCTCGCTTCGCAGGAGAACGCGTGAGCAACAATGGCGGCGCCGCTTAACGGCGCCGCCATCGCCTCATTTCCGATTATAGACATCGTCGATTCGGACGATGTCATCCTCCCCGAGATAGCTGCCGGTCTGAACCTCGATCAGCTCGATGTCGATCTTGCCGGGGTTGGCGAGCCGATGCGTCGAGCCGATCGGCAAATAGATCGAACTCGTTCTCGTGGACGAGCGTCACCTTCTCGTTGAGCGTGACCTCGGCCGCGCCGCGCACGACCACCCAATGCTCAGCCCGATGGTGGTGCTTTTGTAGCGAGAGGCGCCCGCCGGGACGCACGACGATGCGTTTCACCTGATAGCGCGCGCCCCGATCGATGCTCTGGTAATAGCCCCATGGCCGGTAGTTGCGCCGATGCTCGGTCGCTTCCGGATGGCCCTCCGCCTTGAGGCGCTCGACGAGCTTCTTGACCTTGGCGGTCTGCGACCGGTCGGCGACCAGGACCGCGTCGCCTGTGGCGATGACGACCACGTCGTGCAAGCCGATGACAGCGGTCAGTTGCTCTTCCGAACGCACCATCACGTTCGAGGAATCGATCACCATCGCCCGTCCGCGCAGGCTGTTGCCATTGGCGTCGCGCGGGCTGAGCCGCCAAACCGTCGACCATTCGCCGACGTCCGACCACCCGACGTCAGCCGTCAACACGACCGCCCTGTCGGTTCGCTCCATCACCGCATAGTCAATCGAGGTTTTCGGCGCCTTGGCAAAGGAATCATGGTCGAGGACGACGAAGCCAAGGTCTTTTTTCGCGTCCGACACCGCCGCCGCAGTCGCAGCCGCGATCTCCGGTTCGAAACGCTGCAGCTCCTCCAGCATCACATCGGCGCGAAAGACGAAATTGCCCGAGTTCCAGAGATAACCGTCTTCGATGAAGGCTCGGGCATGCGCTTCGTCGGGTTTCTCCACGAAGCGCTCGATCCGCCGCACATGGGGATCGAGCTCCAGCGGCGCGCCCGGATGAATGTAGCCGTAGCCGGTGGCGGGATGGTCAGGGGTGACGCCGAAGGTGACGATCTCGCCCGCATTGGCCGCCCCATGAGCCTGTGCGCAAAGGCTCGCGAATCGCTTTCCGTCCTCAAAGACATGATCGGCCGCGAGCACGGCCACCACTGCTTCCGGATCGCGCTGAGCCGCCCATGCAGCTGCGGCGCCGACGGCCGCGGCGCTATCGCGCCGCTCCGGTTCGAGCAGAACCGTCGCCTCCGCGCCGATCTCCCTCAATTGCTCGGCGACGCGAAAGCGATAGTCGAGATTGGTGATGACGACGGCCGGCTCGAACACGGCGGGGTCGCCAACCAGGGCGACAATCGTTTGAAAGGTCGAACGCTGCCCGATCAAGGAAATGAACTGCTTCGGCAAGCTCTCCCGCGATTCGGGCCACATGCGGGTGCCGGACCCGCCGCACATGATCACCGGCTGTATCTTGGGCATTCATTCCCCGGGTTCGCCGCTCGCCATCGCGAGCCGGCCTCCTCTGCAATAACGGCGGCTTCAAATCAATGCCCCGATCTGGGCGGCCCAGTCACGCTTAGCGCGTCGCTCGCCGCGCGAGATTCATCGAGGCGATCACCCCCGTCGCAGCGGCTGTCACCGCCAGCGCCAGCGCGAAGGCGCCAAAAGCCGCCGGCAGCGACAGAGCTTGCGCAATGGCGCCGGTCATGAGCGGCGCGGGAAGACGGGTCAGCGCGCTGAACAGCGAGGCGGAGGCGAGTCCCACTGCAGGTCCGGCCGCCGCATGACGCGCGGCCAGCGCGAAGCCGCATGGTACGATAGGGCCCGTGCCGAGGCCGATCAAAGCGAAGCCCGCGACGCTCGCCGCGAACCCCGCCTGTACGCTGACGAGAGCGAAGCCGGCGGCGGCGATCGCGAACGAAACGGTAACGAGGCGAAGGTCGCTGACGCGAAGACGGATTGCATCGACGTTGAAGCGCAATGCAGCCTGGCAGGCGGAAAAGAACGCGGCGCCGAGGCCGGAAATCGCCGCCAGCCTCGGCGCTTCCTCGCGCAGCAGCAAAGTCGACCACACAGAAGCCGCGAGTTCCGCCGCGATCGACACGCCGACAACCACGCCAAGCCCAATCAGAGCCGGCGCGAAGGACAATCCGCTTCGGCCGATCGAGCCGACCACTGCTGGAGGAGGACGATCGGCATCGGCCGCGCGATGGTAAGCGACGCCCGCGCCGGCGAGCGCGAGGGCAGCGAGAATGCCCGCCGCCCAAGGCGCCGGCCCGACGGCGATCAAACTGCCGAGGATCGCGCCGAGCGCCATGCCGGCCGATGCAGCGCAATGCAGCCGGGCCAGAATCGGGCGACCCAGCCCGCGCTCGATCCGCGCGCCCTCGGCGTTCATGAGTACGTCGACCACGCCGCCAACGAACCCCGAGACGATCAGGGCGGTCGCGACCCAGGTTTCGCTCGAGGCGTTGAGCAGCGCGCATAGGGTCGCGCCGAACAGGACCGCCGAGACAGATAACGCCTGCTCGACTCCGAAACGATGTGCGAGCGCCCCGCCCGCTGACATGGCGATGAGATAGGCGCCGGTATAGACGGTCAGAAGGACGCCGAATGTCGACGCGTCAACGCCGGTGCGGATCAAAATCGCGCCGGAGGCCCCTCCCCAAAGGCCGACGCCCACGCCCAAGGCGAAGAAGATCGCGGCGACCGATGCATGAAGGCGGGCGCCAAAGCCGGAGGCGCTGGCCGGTGAAACGGCGCTCAAAAGTCGGTCGGCGCCCCGCCCTCCGCCTTGCGACGGATGACGAAGGCGGTCAGCGCCTCGAGGCGCTCGACCTCGAGCGGGGGCGCGACAAAATCGCGCAGGCGATTGGCGACGATGCGCTCAGCCGCGTCGACCGCGGTCGGGGAGCCGGCCTCGCGCCAAGTTTCATAGTTGCGCCAGTCGGAGATGCTGGGCGGAAAAAAGGCGGTGCGGTAGCGCGACTGGGTGTGCTCAGCGCCGAAGAAATGTCCGCCGGGGCCGACCTCCCGCATCGCCTCGAGAGCCAGCTCAGCCTCATCGACGCGCAGCGGCCGCAAGAACTCGGCGACCATCGCAAGAAGATCGGCGTCGAGCGCCATCTTCTCGAACGAAGCTTGCAACCCACCCTCCATCCAGCCCGCGCCATGCATGAGAAAGTTGACGCCGCCCATGATCGCCCCCCACAGCGAGAACACGCTTTCGTAAGCGGCCTGGGCGTCGAGCGAATTGGCGGCGTTGGCGTTCGAGGAGCGATAAGGGAGCCCAAGGCGTCGCGCCAGCTGCCCACCGACGACTGCGGTTTTCATATATTCCGGCGTGCCGAAGGCCGGCGCGCCCGACTTCATGTCCACGTTCGAAGTGAATCCGCCATAGACGAAGGGGGTTCCCGGCCGCACGGCCTGGGTCATGACAAGGCCCGCAAGCGCCTCGGCGTGCTGCTGGGCGAGCGCGCCGGCGAGCGTCACAGGCGCCATCGCGCCCGCAAGGGTGAACGGCGTCATCACCACCACTTGGTTGCGGCGCGCCATCTGGATGATTCCTTCCACCATCGGCGTGTCGAGCCTCAATGGCGACGACGAGTTGATGACCGTGAACAGCGATGGCTCGCGCTCGAGCCCCTCATCATCGAGCCCGCGCGCAATCTTGACCATCTCGATGGCGTCCAGGTTGCGCTCGCGCCCGAGACTGTAGGCGTGCACCGGCTTGTCGGACAGCGTCAGCATGTCGAAGAGCGCATCGAGATGGCGGGTCGAGGCGGGAATGTCGATCGGCTCGACCGGATAGCCGGCGATGAAATGAATCGAATCGAAGCTCTGCCCGAGGCGGATGAAATTCTGATAGTCGCGCCGGTTGCCTGGCCGCCTCCCTCCCGCGCGATCAAACGAATTGGGGGCGCTCGCCACCGTCCCAAAAGCGACATGCCGCCCGCCAATCGAGAGATCGCGTGCGGAACTGCGCGCATGCAGCCTGAATTCCCGCGGCGCGAGCCCGATGTGAGCCTGGACGAGGTCGGGATCGAACCGAACGCGACGCGAGGCAGGATCGACGTCAGCGCCCACTTGTTTCAGGATTGCGCGCGCCTCGTCATGCAGGAAGTCCATCCCGATCTCTTTGAGCACGTTGAGCGCTGCTAGATGGATCGATTCGAGCTCGTCGCGCGAGATAAGCTCAAGCGGCGGGAACGGCAGCTGCGGCTGGCCAGGAGGCACGGAGACGGAGCCTCCGCCGCGTTCGGTCGCGCGCCTGCGGCGGCGGCCCGTCTCCTGCGGCGTTTCCGTCGTCATTAAGGTCTCCAGATTCGCGGCGGATAGCGCCGACCGCGATTCGCCCCTGGAGCTTGTTCTAGCGGAGTCGCCACAAGTCCGCGCGCGCCAAAATGGCGATATGACATGCCAAATCGCGCCGGAGCTTCTCGCGCTGCTATTTCGCCGCGCGCAGCTTTGGCGGCTCGGCCGGGGCGGCTTGCGGCCTCGGGGCCTCGGCTGGCGGGGCTTGCGACTTAAGCGCGTCGGCCGCGTGTTCCGACTCGGGCGTTGGGGGCGGCGCGCCGCTCGCAAATCGCGCGATGAGCCAGGAGCGGAACAAGGCCACCGCCTCGTTGCTCAGATCCTCGGGATGGGTGGTGAGATAATAGCCGTAGCCTTCGTCGAGCCAGAGGTCGAAGGGACGCACCAGCCGGCCGGCCTTGATCTCCTCATGGAACAGCAGTGGATCAAGCAGCGCGAGTCCGTCGCCCATCATCGCATACTGGGCTGCGAGTTGCTGCGTATCGAACACGAGGCCCCGATCGACCGCGATATCAGGACGTCCGATCGAGCGCACAAACATTTCCCAGAAGAAGTGGCGAGACCGGCCGTCAATCTTGAGATGCAGGAGGTCGCTGGCGGCGATCAGCCGTCCTAGGTCGCTGGTGTCGATCCCTTCGAGCAGCTTCGGGCTGCACAGAAGAGTGGAGCGCACCATCCATAAGAGGTCATGGATCGCGTCCGTGACGCGGGGCTCGGAATAGACGATGGCGATGTCGATGTCGCCGTCCACCTCCGGACCGGTGGTCGGCTTCGAGACGATCTCGAGCGAGATGCCGGCATTCTCTGAGCGGAAATCGCGCAAGATCGGAATGGCGAGCCGATGAGCGAACGAGGTCGGCAGCGCGACCTTGAGCACCCGTTTCGGCCGACCCTTTTCCTTGATCACCTCGCCAAGCGCCTGGTCGATGCGGTCGAAGGACTTCGAAACGACAGGCAGAATGTGCCGCCCCGCCTCAGTGAGCACCAGCTGTTGGGGGCGCCGCTCGAACAGCGCCACGCCTAGAAAATTCTCGAGTACGATCACGTGACGGCTGACCGCGCTCTGCGCGACCGTCAGGCTGTTGGCGGCGGCGGTGAAGCTGAGATGTTGTCCGGCCGCTTCGAACGCTCTAAGCGCGTTGAGCGGCAGCCACTTGCGATCCATTCCTCCTCCACGCGCGGCACAGCGGTCTCATCCCTGCTTTTGCGAGCGCGTCAACATTGAGTTCATAGCCCATACCGAACGGATGACACAATACTCCGCGCGCTTAAATCCAACGGTAGATTCAAGCGTTCGTTGATCGGTTGGGAGACCGTGGCGCTCCTCACCGAGGCGAGACAATTGAGGGAGCGCCTTCGCTCTTCCCTCTCTGGCCCATCCGCACTAAGTAAAGGGCGCTCCTTCCCCGAAAATTCAAAGATGATGACTGAACCCAACCCTGTCGCGCGCCGGCGCACCTTCGCGATCATCTCGCACCCGGACGCCGGCAAGACGACGCTGACTGAAAAGCTGCTGTTGTTTGGCGGCGCCATTCAGCTTGCCGGCGAAGTGCGCGCCAAGGCCAACCGCCGCCAGACCCGATCCGACTGGATGGGCATCGAGCGTGAGCGCGGCATTTCTGTCGTGACCTCGGTGATGACCTTCGAATACGGCGACTGCGTCTTCAACCTGCTCGACACGCCCGGCCACGAGGACTTTTCCGAGGACACCTACCGGACCCTCACCGCCGTCGATTCGGCGGTCATGGTGATCGATGCGGCCAAGGGCATCGAGGCGCGCACCCGCAAACTGTTCGAGGTCTGCCGCCTGCGCGACATCCCGATCGTCACCTTCATCAACAAGATGGACCGCGAAACTCGCGACCCGTTCGAACTTATCGACGAGATCGAAAAGACGCTTGCCCTCGAGACCGCCCCGCTCACCTGGACGATCGGCCGTGGACGCTCGCTAGCCGGCGCCTACGATATACGGCGCAGTCGCCTCACACCGCTTGGCAAGGGCGCCCAGGCGCTTGCCGTCAATGGCCCGGACGACCCGCGGGTCGCCGAGCTCCTGCCCGAACACGAGCGTGCGCAAGCGATCGAAGAGCTCAACCTCGCCGTCGAAGGCCTGAAGGCTTTCGACAAGAAGGCCTTCCTCGAAGGCCATATGACTCCTGTCCTCTGGGGCAGCGCGCTCAAGGATTTCGGCGTCAAGGACCTTATCGACACTCTTTCTGAATTCGCGCCAAGCCCTCGCGCGCAGGAAGCGGCGAGCCGCACGGTGAAGGCGGACGAACCGAAGATGACCGGCTTCGTGTTCAAGATCCAGGCGAACATGGACCCGAATCACCGCGACCGGATAGCCTTCATGCGTGTTTGCTCGGGCAGGCTCCAGCGCGGCATGCGGGCGAAGCTCGTGCGCACCGGCAAGCCGATCACGTTGTCTGCGCCGCAGTTCTTTTTTGCGCAGGATCGCTCGCTGGCCGAGGAGGCTTTCGCCGGCGACGTTGTCGGCATTCCCAATCATGGGCTCTTGCGCATCGGCGACACGCTCTCCGAGGGCGAGGAGATTGTTTTTCGCGGCGTGCCGAGCTTCGCTCCGGAAATCCTGCGCCGGGTCAAGCTCGCCGATGCGATGAAAGCCAAGAAGCTGCGCGAGGCTTTGCAGCAGATGGCGGAAGAAGGCGTGGTTCAGGTGTTTCTGCCGCATGACGGCGCCGCGGCGATCGTCGGCGTCGTCGGGGCGCTGCAGCTCGATGTGCTCGTCGAGCGGCTTAACGCCGAGTACGGCCTGCCGGTGACGTTCGAGCCGAGCCGGTTCGAGATCTGCCGTTGGGTCTCATCGGCCGACAAGATGGAGATGGGCAAGTTCCTGGACGCCTATCCGTCCTCGATCGCTTCCGACCTTGACGGCGCGCCGGTCTTCATGGCGTCCAGCGCCTTCAACCTCCGCTACGAGCAGGAGCGTTGGCCGAAAATCGCCTTCACCGACGTGAAGGACTACCAGAAGGCGGCGGCGTGAACCTCTGGTCGCCCTCCTTCCATCCCCCGAAGTCGCAGCCGCCCTCGGCGAAGGCGACAGTAGACACGGTCTTTTGTACGCTGCGATCTGCCGCGTTCCGCAGAGTTTAGTAAATCGTTCACCAATTCGTTATCAGATCAACCGACTTCCTCCGTTGCGGAACTCGAAGTCATACCGATAGTTTGGTGACTGATTCAACGGCGCCGAGTCGCAGCTTCCTTGCAGGGGAGTGGCGCTTTGCCCTCCCCGGGAGTCGTGTGCTTGTTCGTTAGCGTCGGTCATCCAACCTTTGACGCCGAATGTTTGAACACGACCGTAGTGGTCGTATTGGGTATGCATCGCAGCGGGACGTCAAGCGCTGCCGGAACCCTCGTTCGTCTTGGCGGCGCCGCGCCTAGGCATTTGATGGCGCCAAGCGTCAACAATGAGAAGGGATATTGCGAATCTCCCGTCATTAAGGAGCTCAACGACGCCATTCTCGCCGCCGGTGGAAGCGATTGGAAGGATTGGCGTAAATTCGACGTTGACAAGATCAGCGCTTTGAAGGCCGACGCGTTACACGTCCGCGCAAAAGCGGCCCTTGCGGACGAATTCGGGGATGTCGGATTCGCGGTCATGAAAGACCCGCGTATGTGCCGACTCATGCCGTTCTGGCGTCCTGTGTTTGAAGAGGCCAAATGGTCGGTCCGAGCGCTTCTGCCGATCAGGTCGCCGCTCGAAGTCACCTGGTCGCTCGAACGCCGTGACGGACTCAGTCCCGCCTATGGATGTCTCCTCTGGTTGCGCCACGTTCTGGACGCAGAGGCCGAAACTCGCGGCATGGCTCGCGCTGTCCTGGATTGGTCTGAATTTCTGGGCGACAGCCGCAAGGCGCTCGCGCGAGCCAACGAACACCTAGGGGTGGCGTGGCCCTATTGGAGTGAAACCGCTCTTGCTGACGTCGATCGGTTCGTGTCGACCGATCTCAGACACCAAAGGGCGAGCGAAGCGGATCTGAGGGCGCATCCCGCGATCAACGATTTGGTCCGACAGACCTACGCGGCAATGAGGGACCTTGTCCACGACCCTGGGGACAACCGCGCCTTGAGAACACTTGACGATCTGCGCGCGAGTCTCGAAACCGCCTCGGCGATTTTTGACATGCCTATGCGCGAGGTCGCTGAAGAGGTTCATCGAATCCGATCGCGAGCGGCCGCGGACATTGAGCGCGCCAAGGAAATCATGGATCGAGGCAGGTCGAGAAGCCGCATTTCGACCAGGAGCGGGTCTGGTTTCTTTTGGAAACTGCGCTCAAAAGCGGCTGCGAACGCCAAGGCTCTTAAGGTCATTCGCAACTCGCTGTTTTTCAACTCCACGCACTACCTCGAAACCAACCCAGATGTTCGCGCGGCGGGAATGGACGCCGCATTCCACTATCTGTTTCATGGAGGTCGGGAGGGCCGAGACCCCGGGCCAATTTTCTCGACCGCGGGCTATCTCGCGCGATACCCCGATGTGGCCGATGCCGACGTCAACGCTCTCTTGCATTACGAAACGCAGGGGCGCCAAGAAAACAGGAGAGCCGCGCTCTAGCGTCCGCCAATTTGGTCGATCTCGCGGAAGCGCTCGCCGTCAACATCGTTGACGAAGATGACAGCCGCAATATTGTCGCCCTTCGTGTTGAAGGCCTCAGGCGCGGCGTAGGCGACGCCTTGAAACTTGATGTCCTTCAGCGCGGCGAGCACCTCGGCGCGATCCGGCGTTCCGCCCTTCTTCTTCGCCGCGCCCTCAATTGCGCTCATAACGACGCGCGCGCTGTCGTAGGAGCTCGCAGCGTAATTGTTGATCGGCCCGAAACGGGCCTTGTAGTGGTCGGCGAATTCAGCTGAGCCGGGGACCTTGCCGACGGCGGGCGCGGCCGAGAGGACGCGGACACCCTCCCCCGACGTCGCGGCGCCTTCCGCCGGCTTGATGAAGCCCCCGACGCTCCAGCAGCCATCGCCACAAGCGAACACCTGGTTCAAGCCGGCCTTGCGCATGTCCTTGAGCAGGTAGGCGCCCTCCTTGATGCCGCCGAAGAACATGACGTCGAAATCCTTCGGCAATTCGGCTAGCTCAGCGGTGAAATCGGTCTGGCCTGCCTTGGCTGTCCAACGCTTGACAATGGCGCCCCCAGCGGTGTCGAAGCCGCTCGAGAACTGATCGGCGATCCCCTTGCCATACGGCGTGCCGTCGTCGACCACCACAGCCGCTTTCTTGCCCATCTTGGTCGTGAGCCAGCGCGCCAGAGCCGGACCTTTATGGTCGTCGCGGTTGGTGAGCCGGAAGACATTCGCCAATCCCTGCTCAGTAATCGCCGGATTGGAAGCCATCGGGGTCACGATCGGAAGGCCGCAGTCCGCGTAAACCTTCTCACTCGCAAGCATGACCCCGCTGTTCACATGGCCGACGACAGCGAGCACGCGCGGATCATCGCAGAGCGCCTTGGCCGCGGCCTTTCCATTCTCGGCGTCCGCCTGATCGTCGATTACCGCCGCCACGACCTTTCCGCCGAGAAGGCCGCCCGCCCCATTCCGCTCGTCGATTGCGAGATCGACCGCCTGGCGCATCTCTACGCCGAACGTCGCCGAGGGGGTCGTCAGCGGACCAGCAACGCCGATGCGAATCTCCTGACCGGTGAGATCTCCGGCGGTGGCGGTGAGCGGCGCCAAGGCAAGGGCGGCGACGACGACGGACAATCGGATCATACTAACCTCCAAACGCTATTTTGAAAGTTAGAATAGCATGCGCCACGACGGGGGCAAGAGGGCTCAGGCGCCGACGCCTGAAGATCGCCTTTGCGGACATCAGGGGCTATCAGGTGACAAGGGAGTGGCGGCGGCCCGCCTAACGATCCGAGGGAAGGAATTCCATGCCGAGTGCGCTGCGCGACATCGAGGTTCCCGACTTCGGGCTTCCGCTCGAAGCGCCACGTATTCCCCTAGCGACCTATGAGAAGCGCTCCCGCGACGCCTATGAGGCCGCCGGATGCGATTGGCTGGTCGTCTACGCCGACCGCGAACATCTCGCCAATATAGCCTTCCTCTCAGGCTACGATCCTCGATTCGAGGAGGCGCTGCTGCTGCTTGGCCCGCGAGATCGGCGTGTGCTCGTGGTTGGCAATGAGGGCGAATCGTACGCGCCCCTGGCCGGGCTTCCCGGGCTCGAGATTGCGCTCGCGCAAAGCCTGAGTCTTATGGGTCAGGATCGGTCGCTAAAGCCCAATCTCGCTTCGGTGCTGAAAGAAGCTGGCATGAGCCGCGGCCAGACGATCGGGCTCGTGGGCTGGAAATATTTCGAGCCCGCGGAATGGGAGGACGGCGCGCCGGGCCTGTTCGTTCCCCACTATCTCGTCGCGATGCTGAGCAGGATTACGGGCGGGGCCGACGCGTTGAAAGACGCAACGCCGGTCCTCATGCATCCAACGACCGGGCTGCGTTCCACGATCGACGTCGATCAGATCGCCTTGCACGAATGGGGCGCCGCGCGCGCCTCCGCCGCCGTCTGGCGCATCCTGACCAGAACGCGTCCGGGTTCAAGCGAAATGGAGGCGGCAAGCGCGATGGGCTATTCCGGCGAGGCCCTTTCCACCCACGTCATGCTTGCGAGCGGCGACTCCAACCAGCCGGTGGTCGGCCTGCGCTCCGCAGGGGGCCGCATCCTGCGCCACGGCGACGGCGTCACGGCCGCAATTGGCTATTGGGGCGGCCTTTCCGCCCGCGCAGGATTGATCGCCGACCATGATGAGGCGTTCCTGACGACAGCAGCCGCTTATTTCGACGGCCTTATCGCCTGGTACGAGGCCGCGGACATCGGCGTCGCCGGTGACGCCGTGTTTGCGGCGGTCACGGAGGCGCTCGCGCGCGGCGGCCTGCGGCCTGCCCTCAATCCCGGCCACCTCACCGGCCACGACGAATGGATTCATACGCCGATCCGGCCGGGCTCTCCCGAACGCATCGCATCGGGCATGCCGTTTCAAGTCGACATCATTCCGACCCCGATGCGGGACGGATGCGCTCTCAATTGCGAGGACGGAATCGTCTTCGCCGAAGCCCAGCTGCGCGCCGAACTGAAAGCCCGCCATCCGGCGGTGGCCGAACGGACCGAAGCGCGCCGAAAGTTCGTTCGCGACGAACTCGGAATCCCAATCATGGATTTCGATCCTGCCCCTTTCATCGACGCCCTTGTGCCTTCCGCCCTTCTGGCTGGCGAGCGGACGATTGCTGGCTAGGGGATGACGGCGGTGGACAACAGAGATCGTCACGCGGCGGTGGCTTGACCGGCCGTTTGATCCAGTCCAGGGAGATTCGCGTGAACAGTGTGGACTGAATGTGACGGGTCGTGGCCAATATTCGCTCGCGCCTCCAGGCGCGCCCGCGGTTGAGTTGGGAGGGAAAGAATGAAACTCGTAATTTCGTTTTGTGCGATGGCGCTGTTTGGCGTCAGCTCGGCGCAGGCTCAGGTCGAGCTCAGCACGTATGCGGACGCCAAGGGCAACCTGGACGTCCAGAAGCTGACCTGCGCGCAGCTCGCCAACACCTTCCAGGAAGACGCCGACTTCATGACCGTCTGGTATAGCGGCTGGTACAATGGGCTCGCAGGCTACAGCAAACTGAAGGTCGACCGCGCCAAGGAGCTCGAGCACCGCGTCATCGTCTATTGCAAAGCCAATCCGAAGACGAAGGTCATCACCGCGATGGACATCAACATCAAGAAGATGCGCAAGGAACAAGGCATCAAGGTCAACGACGAGAAATAGCTTGGCCTTGCGCGCCTCGCTGCTCCGCGGACAGCCAAAGGCGCGCCTCGTTGAACTCATGAAATCGGAAAGAGAGAAGACAATGGTCGCCTCAAGCACAAGGCTCTCGGCAAGGCTCGGTCGGATCGATTTGCGTCTAGCGCTCATCGCGGCCGCCGGACTGATCGCGTCCGTTTCGGCATCGCAAGCCCAAGTCGAATTGAAGACCTACATGGACGACAAAGGCTATCTCAACGTGCGGGCGCTGACCTGCGCGCAGCTCGCGGGCACTTTTCAGGAGGACGCTGACTTTCTCGGCGCGTGGTACAGCGGCTGGTGGAACGGCCACATGAAGCGACATTCCATTAACGTCGCTCGCGCCAAACAGGGGATCCACGAAGTCATCGTCTTTTGCAAAGCTCACCCGGACGAAAAGGTCGTCGACGCGGTCGATGAATATGTGAAGAAGGTCCAGGCGGGCGGCCAATAGCGGGCGCCCGTGCCGATCTGAAGGGCTATGTTCTAGCGCCCCGGTGGCTTGCGCATCGCGGCTCAACCTCCTAGCTGATGGGGCATGAGCCGCGAGCCCTTGGTGACAAATTCCTCGACAGACACGAACCCGCTTCTCGAACCCTGGACCGGGCCATTCGAAGCGCCTCCGTTCGATCGCTTCGAGCCTCACCATTTCCGGCCGGCGTTCGATGCGGCGCTCGCCCAAGCGCGCGCGGAGATCGACGCGGTCGCCGCCGATCCTACGGCGCCGACTTTCGCCAATACGATCGAGGCGCTTGAGCGAAGCGGGCGTAACCTGGACAAAGTGGCGGGTGTTTTCTTCAATCTGACCGGCGCCCACACCAACGATGAGCTGCAGGCGATCGAGCGGGAAATCGCGCCTGTTCTCGCGCGTCATCGCAGCGAGACCTATCTGAACGAGGCTTTGTTCACGCGCGTCGACGCGATCAAGGCAGACGCCGGCAAACTCGCGCTGTCGACCGAACAGGCGCGCGTGCTCGACCGCTATCACCTCGATTTCACTCGGGCGGGCGCGGCGGCCCCGTCCGAAGCCAAAGCGCGACTAGCAGCGATCGCCGAGCGACTGGCGACGCTTGCCGCGGATTTCGGTCAGCACGTGCTCAGGGATGAAAAAGACTGGCTTATGCTGCTCGACGAGCCCGATCTTGAGGGTCTGCCCGATTTCTTCATCGCGAGTTCCGCCCGCAGCGCCACTGACCGCGGGCATCCCGGCAAGTACGCGGTCACCCTGTCACGATCGAGCGTCGAGCCTTTCCTGCAATTCTCGGCCCGACGTGATTTACGCGAGACCGCGTTTCGCGCCTGGGCCGCGCGAGGCGAGAATGGCGCAGCGACCGACAATCGCGCGATCGCCGGGGAGATGGTGCGCTTGAGAGCCGAGCGCGCTCGGCTACTGGGCTACGAGACTTATGCGCATTACCGCCTCGCTGACACGATGGCGAAAACGCCAGAGGCGGCGCTCAATCTGCTCGAGTTGGTCTGGACGCCGGGCGTCGCCAGAGCGCGCAGAGACGAAGAGGCGCTGCAGGCGATTGCGGTCAGCGAGGGCGGCAATTTCAAGCTCGCGCCCTGGGATTGGCGCTATCTCTCGGAGAAGCGGCGCAAAGCCGAGTTCGATTTCGACGAGGGCGAGCTCAAGCCCTATCTGCAGCTCGACCGCATCATCGAGGCCGCCTTCTACGTCGCGAACCGTCTGTTCGGCGTGAATTTCGCCGAACGCTTCGACCTCAAGTTTTATCATCCTGACGTTCGCGCATGGGAAGTGACTGGACGCGATGGCGCGCCGAAAGCGCTGTTCCTCGGCGATTATTTCGCGAGGCCGTCTAAGCGGAGCGGCGCCTGGATGAGCAGTTTCCGCGGCCAGCAGAAGCTCGACCGCGCGCAATTGCCGATCGTCGTCAATGTGATGAATTTCGCCAAGGGGGCCGAGGGCGAGCCTAGCCTGTTGAGCGTGGACGAAGCGCGCACCCTCTTCCATGAATTCGGCCACGCTTTGCATGGGCTTCTGTCGGACGTGACGTACCCGCGCATTTCCGGAACGCACGTCGCCGGCGACTTTGTCGAGTTTCCATCGCAACTTTTCGAGCATTGGATTCAACAGCCCGAAATGCTGCGCCGCTTCGCGCTCCACTATAAGACCGGCGAACCGATGCCGGAGGCGCTTGTCGACAAGCTGATGACCGCGCGCCGGTTCAATCAGGGCTGGGCGACAGTGGAATACACCGCCTCCGCGCTGGTCGACCTGAAGCTGCATCTCGATCCATCGCCCGACGAGGTCGACGTCGTCGCGTTCGAGCGCAAGGAGCTCGAGCGGATCGGCATGCCCGACGCTATCGGCATGCGGCACCGCACGCCGCATTTCCAGCATATTTTCTCGGGCGGCTATTCGGCGGCCTATTACAGCTATCTATGGTCCGAAGTCCTCGACGCCGACGGCTTCGAGGCGTTCGAAGAGCGCGGCGACATCTTCGATTCCGAAGTCGCCCGACGGCTCAACGACTTCGTTTATTCAGCCGGCGGCAGCCGAGACTATGACGAGGCTTATCGCTCCTTTCGCGGTCGAGGCCCTTCGCCCGAGGCGCTGTTTCGCAAGCGAGGGCTGGACCTCGCGGCCGTCCAAAGCTGAAGCGAGGCGTGCGACGGGCCGACGGCCGCTATTGCAAGTTCGTGTGGCGGCCAAGCATCAGCTTGTGCGGATCGGGAACGGCGCGCATCAGTTCGAGCACGATCGCGTCGAGCAGAATGAGGCTCGTCTGCTCAAACAAGCTGCCGCCGAACTGCTGCGTCGCCTCGATGGGAACTTGAAGGACTGAGTTGGCGAGTTTCGCCAGCGCGCTCTCTGGCTCCCGGGTGATCAAGGCAATCGCCGCCCCTTCGTCTTTCGCTATGCGAGCGAAGTGGATGGTGACCGGCGTGGCTCCGGAGCCGGACACGAGGAGGAGCCGGTCCCCCGCCCGGATTGATGGAGCGGTCGCTTCGCCGACAAAATGCGCCGAGCGATTCATATGCATGAACCGCATCGCGGCCATTTCCGCCACGAGCCCGGAACGGCCCTGGCCCGAGAAGAACCAGCGCCGCCGCTCATCCCGGAAGACCTCGACGAAAAGCTGGAACGCGTGAACGTCCACCCGCTCGAGCGTTTCCGCTATCTCGCGTCCGACGGCCAGCCACGCCCCGGATTGCGCAATCGGTCCTTGATCCATTTAGCAACCCTTCTGGGATCGTCCGCGCCGGTTATGGCGCTCCCGATGATCACGATCTCGGGCTCGACCTCCAGCACCGCGTCAAGGGTCTCCGGCCCTAATCCACCGGCAAGGGCGACGCGGAAGCCTCGGCGGCGTATAGCCGAAACTGCGTCGATATGCGCGGTGGATCGGTCGCCGGCCACTCGGACGTCGGTTGGAGAATGAACGCCGACATAGGCGAAGCTCTCCGGAAAGGTTGCGCCCGCGGGCAAGAGCTCCGGCTTTCCAGACTCGGTGATGGTGTCGACGACGACAAAAGCTCCGAAGCGCGCCGCGACCTTTCCAACTGCGGCGTGGGTGTGGGCCGAGGTCGAGGAAAGAACCGTCATCAGCCGCGCCCCTGCCCCGAGCACCATCTCGGCTTCAAGGTCGCCCGCGTCCACGGTCTTGGTGTCGGCGAGAATGGGAGTATCCGGACAAAGCTCGCGCGCCGTCGAGATCGCGCCAATGCCAAAGCGTTTGAGAAGCGGGGTGCCGATCTCGATGATGTCGGCGACACCTCGCACCTGCGCGGCGACGCTGAGGCTCTCCGGCGTGTCGATCGCAACCTGAAGCAACAACGAGCGCTTCCTCCCTCGGACAGCACATTCGGCTGTCGGTTAGACAGCGTTAAAAGGTTCGCCACACTGTTGCAATAAGGCTTGACGGCTACCCGATCGGCCCGGCCAAAGTTTCGCAAAACGCCTCGAATTCATCCGCGGACGCGTAGGCTTTCTGGGTGCCGCGCCGGGTGACGGAATCCGCGGCATAGCGCGCCGCCTGCTTCAAAGCCGCATCGAGAGGGACGCCGTCCGCATAGAAACGCGCAAAACTCCCCACGAAGGCGTCGCCGGCGCCCGTCGTGTCGACGGCTTTCACCGCGACCGGCTCAATTTTTTGCGCGTTCGTCGGCGTTGCGAGGAGCGCGCCGCGCGAGCCCAACGTCACGATGACGGTCCCGATACCCTTGTCGAG
Organism: uncultured Alphaproteobacteria bacterium; assembly: GCA_963836695.1. GTDB lineage: Bacteria > Pseudomonadota > Alphaproteobacteria > Rhizobiales > Beijerinckiaceae > Roseiarcus. The sequence continues at coordinate 171,348 of CAWIKX010000013.1, read as the reverse complement.
CAGGCTTCGAGCAGCCGTCACGATGCTCGGCTCCGTATCGACAGGCATGCCGGTCAGGATCGCCAGCTCGGTTTCGTTGGGGATGAAGAATGTCACATCGCGGATGCGATCGACGTCGAGCGCTGCTGTCGCCGGGGCCGGGTTGAGAACCGTCTTCACGCCGTGACGCTTGCCGAAGGTGATGGCCGCATAGACGGTTTCGAGCGGAACCTCGAGCTGCATAAGGATGAGATCGCAGGTCTTCAAAACCTCCGCCGCCCGATCGATGTCCGCTGGGGAAAGATCGGCGTTCGCTCCCTTAACGATCAGGATCGAGTTCTCCCCCGACGGCTCGACCATGATTGGGGCAACGCCGCTGGGCTTTCCCTTCACCCGCCGGACATGGCTCGTGTCGATCCCGACCTTTTCGAGATTACTGATGGTGGCGTCGGCGAACATGTCGTCGCCGACAGCGGTGACCATCACGACCGAGGCGCCCAGCTTGGCGGCGGCCACAGCCTGATTGGCCCCTTTGCCGCCGTGCCCCATTTCAAAACTTGGCGCCTCGACGGTCTCACCCTTGATCGGCATCCGATCCACATAGGTGACAAGGTCCACCATATTGCTCCCGACGACCGCGATTCGCGGCTTGCGCCCCTCGTTCATTTCCCCGTCCTCCCCGAATTGCCCAACTGTTGTCTCCGCGCTCGACGCCAATACGCCAATAGACTACGCTCACGCCTGACATCGCATCGGAAATCGCGTTGGGAGGCAGAAGTATGGCGTCGGTCGACGTTGTCAACGCACGCAAGGCCTACGGCGGCGTGGAAGTCATTCACGGCGTCTCGCTGTCGATCGCAGATGGGGAGTTCGTCACGCTCGTCGGGCCCTCCGGCTGCGGGAAATCCACACTTCTGCGAATGATAGCCGGTCTTGAGTCGATCACGGAGGGAAAAGTCAAGATCGGCTCGCGGGTGGTCAACAATCTGCCGCCAAGGGATCGCGACATCGCGATGGTCTTTCAGAACTACGCGCTCTATCCGCACAAGACCGTCGAACAGAACATGAGTTTCGGGCTCAAATTGCGCAATACGCCGAAGGACGAGATTCAGGCGCGCGTTAAGCGGGCCGCCGACATCCTCCACGTCGTGCCCTACCTCTCCCGCTACCCTCGACAGTTGTCCGGCGGACAGCGGCAGCGTGTCGCCATGGGACGGGCGATCGTGCGCGATCCCCAGGTCTTTCTGTTCGACGAGCCGCTTTCGAATCTGGACGCTCAGTTGCGCGTCGAGATGCGGGCCGAAATCAAGGAGCTGCATCAGCGGCTGAAGACCACGACCATCTACGTCACGCACGACCAGATCGAAGCCATGACCATGGCGGATCGGATCGTCGTCATGCGCGACGGCGTCGTCGAGCAGATCGGCGCTCCGCTCGAGCTCTACGATCGGCCAACGACGCTCTTCGTCGCGAGCTTTATCGGCTCCCCATCAATGAATCTGCTCAAAGGATCCGTAACCGCCAATGGCAAGCTTGCTTTTGTGACCGAGGGCGGTGTCGAGCTGCCTCTTAAAACGGCGCCGGGCAACATTGACGGGCGTCCCTGCATCTATGGGATTCGACCTGAACATCTGGCGATCGGCGGCGACTTCAAGGCGGAGGTCTCGGTGGTCGAGCCGACTGGCTCGGAAACCCAGGTATTCGCCAAGGTCGGAGGTCACCCGATCGTCACCGTCTTCCGTGACCGCCTATCGGCTCAGCCCGGCGAAACCCTGCTGCTATCGCCAAATCTGGATGCGGTTCACCTGTTCGATGCCGAAAGCGGCAAGCGGCTGCAATAGCCCGCCGGCGCCGGAGCCCTCATGCGTTATGAATTGATGTTACCGCGGGAGATTCGCGCGGCCATCGACGGCCGGTGGCCCATTGTTCTACCTTTGGGGGTGCTCGAATACCATGGCGAGCACATGGCGGTCGGGATGGACACGCTTGCCGTAACCCAGATCCTCGAGATCCTGGAAAAGGAGGCAAATCTCATCATCCTGCCGCCCTTTTACTACGGCGCGGCGAGCTATGCCGTCGAACGGCCGGAGCGCACAGGGACGCTTCACGTCGACGCGGAGACGCTCATGCCCCTCGCCAAGGCGATGTTCACCGGGCTCTTGCGCATAGGCTTTCGAAACATTCACCTCGTCATCCACCATCAGACCGAGAACTTCACAGTCGGCATGCCGACCGACCTCGCGTTCAAGCTAGCCGCGCGGCAGGCCATATTCGCCTTCCTCGAGGCGGAGCGCGGAGAGGGATGGTGGGGCGCGGAGTTGATGGCTGACTATTATAAGCAGCAGTCGGCCGGCGACGACCCGTTCAACTGGATCAAGGCGCACCCTCTCATGTCGTCCTCGGCTATGGAAGGCTACCCTTTTGATCACGCCGGCCTGGGCGAGACCTCGCTTCTAATGGCGCTCCTTCCGGAAGGCGTCGACAAGTCGCGGATCTCGGAGGACGAATGGTATTCCCGATCCGCCCGCGAGGCGAGCGCGGAGCTTGGGATGAAAGGGCGGGACCGCATTCTCGCGCACTTGCGCAAAGCGCTTGGCGTCGAGCGGGCAAATGCCCAAGGTGTGCATAATTGACTTTGCCACAAAACCCCCGCTTAAGTCTTGGAACTTGCTCTAGCCGCGCACGTAAGCGAGCGGGCGCGACGCTGCGCAAGAGGGAGGAATAATCCATGCGTGTCCACGTCTACGAAATGCTCATGGCGATGCAGAGAAGCCGCCGCGATGTCCTGAAAGGGGCGGCCGGCGCCGCCGCGCTCGCCGCAAGCTCGTCTGTTCTGTCGTCCACGCCGTCCTTCGCCGAAGACAGCATCGTCTCTCAGATCATGAAGATTCCCGGCGCCGGCAACGGCTCGCCGACTGACGCCGATTGGCAGAAAGTCGGCGCATTGTGCCTCGGCCCGACCAAGGCCAACGTCAAGCAGGGCGAATTCGCCGGCGTCGAGTTCTCCTTCATGGGGCTCAACAATCAGAACCTCCACAATTTCCTGTTCCGCGGCTTCCTGACGCCGTGGGAGGCCTACACGGGCGCGAAGATCAAGTGGATCGATCTCGCGCAGGCCGATTACAACGCCCGCCTGCAGCAATCGATCGCGAGCGGCACGGCGGACTTCGACATTCTCGAGATGGGCGCGCCCTTCGAGGGCGACATGGGCGTCAAGGACCTGCTGTCCGAAATGCCGGATTGGGTGAAGACGCAAATCGATTTCGATGACTACGTCAACTATCTCAAGCCGCCCGTCGGTACGTGGAACGGGAAAATTCACCGCATCACAATCGACAGCGACTGCCATACGCTCAACTATCGCACTGACGTTTTCTCAGATCCCGATCTCGGGAAACAATGGGCGGACTGGAAGGACAAAGCGGGGCTAGAGACATGGGGTCAGCCCAAGACCTGGCAGCAGGTGCAGCAGGTCACCAAGTTCCTGAAAGGCAAGAAGGTCAAAGGCAAGGAGGTCTATGGCTTCCTCGACCAGCCCAAGCCGTGGGGTGGATTCCAGTTCTACTTCACCGGGAGCCGCGCGACGGCTTACGCAAAATATCCCGGTGAGAAGAACTGGCTGTTCGATGAAAACATGAAGCCGCTCGTTAACAATCCTGCCTGGGTGCGCGCGATCCAGGACGTGGTCGACGCGTTGCCCAGCGAGCCCCCGGATCAGATCAACGCTGACCCTAACACGACCGCGTTTCAGCAGTTCGTCACCGGGACGGGTTCGCTCCTGGAATGGTGGGGAGACATCGGCACGTTCGCACGGACGAGCGACACCGCGACGATCGGCGAAGTCCTCAATTTCGACATCCTGCCTGGTTCGGACGACGTCTACAATTTCCGGACGCAGAAGTGGGAGAAACTGGCCAGTGGGCCGAACCATGCGCCGAACATGGCCTATCTCGGCTGGGGCATCTACGTGATGAAGAGTGTCGACGCGGATCCAAAGCGTCAGAAGGCCGCCTGGAGCGCCGCAGCCCATCTCGGCGGAAAGGACCTGTCGATGTGGACGGCGGCCTATCCGTCAGGATTCCAGCCTTATCGGAAGAGCCACACCAATCTCGACCTGTGGGCCCTCGCCGGCTACGACAAGAAGTATATCGGGTCGTACATGGACTCGCAGTCGGCCTCCTACAACCACCCGAACTCCGCGATCGAGCCGCGCATGCCGGGCATCTTCCAGTACTATAGCATCGCCGAGGACGAACTGCAGAAGACGTTCGCGGGCAAGCAGACCGCACAGCAGGGGGCCGACAATGTCGCGGCGGCCTGGGAAAAGCTGACCGACAAGCTCGGCCGTGAAAACCAGATCAAGTACTATCGGATCGCAATGGGCCTTGCCTGAGCAAGCAGTCCTCTCGCGCAAGATCAATCGTCTCCGTCGCGAAAAGCGGCGGGGACGATTGGCGGCGCACGCGACGGCTCATCCGCTGGCCGACGAAACGGACATCGCGCAATGAGCAGCGGCAGACTTGAGGCGACGGACGAAGGCGTCCCGCGCGGGCAGGCGTCGCTCGGCGCATGGATCTTTCGTCTCGCTTCAATAATCCTCGTCGGAATCGCCGCTCTGCAACTGGCGCGGGCGGTCGGCCTCATCTCACTACCGTTCGTCAACTGGCGCCCAACCCTCTACGTCTTCGTGCTCTGGGCATTGGCGCTCGGGGCGAACCAAGTCCTGCGGCATGGCGAAGGCGGCAAGCAGACGCTGTTCGTGCTTCCCGCCCTGTTGTTCACAGCGGCGATGGTGATCTTCCCGACCATCTTCGGTCTCTATATTGCCTTCACCGATTGGAACCTCAATGCGGAGGGAGGCCATCACTTCAACGGTCTCGACAATCTTCGCACGCTTTGGGGCGATTCCTATTTCTGGAACGCGCTCGGCAACATGGTCTTCTATGTGCTGACAGTGCTCGTTCAGTACGTGATCGCCTTCGGCCTCGCCTTGTTGCTGAACGCCGACATCCGCGGGCGCAAATTTTTCCGCGTCGCGTTTCTTATGCCGTTCATGCTTAGTCCAGTGGCGGTGGGCTGGATGGTCGGCAAGTCGCTCATGGAGAACCGCTTCGGGCCGCTAGCGAATTTCGCCAGGTGGCTCGGCTGGGAGAACGTCGCTTTTTTTACCGACCCGTGGATCGCCCGGACGACGATCATCGCCATGGACGCCTGGGTCTGGATTCCGTTCATGATAATCCTGCTGCTGGCTGGCTTGCAGGCTCTTCCGCATGAAGTGAAAGAAGCCGCCAAGGTTGATGGAGCGAACGCCTGGCAGTCCTTCTGGGAGATCACATTTCCACTCATGCTCCCGGTGAGCCTGACGGCGATAATCCTGCGCACCATCTTTGAACTGAAGCTTGCGGACATCGTGATCAATGTCACGTCGGGGGGCCCTGCCGGCGCAACCGACACGATCTCGAGCTTCGTCTACCGGGAATACCGGGACCGCTCCAACGTCGGCTACGCGACAATGGTCGCCGAAGTCTACCTCGTTATCATCATTGTCTTCATCATGCTTCTCCTGAAGGTCGCCAGCCGCTACATGCAGAAGATGACCTGACGGCGAAGGAATGGAAGCTTGGCGCGTCCTGGAGAGACCGTTGTGACGACCGCAATTGCGAACCCGGCGGCGGATGAGGGCCAAATTGAAGCTGGATCGCTGGCGTCGTGGGTCGCGCGCTTCGGTGGGAAAACGCTGGTCTACGCCCTACTCATCCTCTGGACCTTCATCGCCCTTTTCCCGATCTATTGGACGCTCTCCACGTCGGTAAAACTAGGAAGGGACGTCACGCAGGGCCACCTCATCCCTTGGGTCGATTTTGCGCCGTCCTGGAAAGGGTGGCAGTCGCTCGGGCTTTCCCCCGACACGATCTTCGCCACATCCAATGTCCGCGATGAGTTCCTCAAGAAGTTCGTCAACAGCGTCATCTGCTCGGTCGGCGCGTCAGCCCTCGCGATTGTCATCGGCTCGCTTGCCGCCTATGGGCTCAGCCGTTTCGACTACAAGTTCGGCCCGTGGCGCAACAAGGACATCTCGTTCTTCTTCGTCTCGCAGCTCATTCTTCCGCCTGTCGTCCTCGCGCTGCCGTTTCTCGTTCTCTACAAGGAGCTGGCGCTGCTCGACACTCGCATCGGGCTTATCCTCATCTACACACTCATGGTCCTCCCGATCGTCATCTGGGTGATGCGCGACCAGTTCGACACAATCCCGGCGGAGTTGGAGCAGGCAGCTCTGGTGGACGGCTGCACGACCTGGGGGGCGTTCCTCCGCATCGTCCTTCCGATCGCGTTGCCGGGCATGGTCGCGGCGTTCATTCTGTCGCTCGTTCTCTGCTGGAACGAATATTTCTTCGCCTCGCTCCTGACTGGGTTTGACGCGCAGACCTTGCCGGTGATGGTGGCCAGCCAGACGGGCTCGTCGGGCATCAACTGGTGGACGATTGCGGCGCTCGCGACGGCGGCGATCACGCCGCTTCTCCTGATTGGGATTTTCCTTGAGCGCTACATCGTCATGGGCCTCACCGCGGGAGCAGGAAAATAGCCGGGGATCCAGTGCTTGGCGCCGATCCCTCGCGCGACCGCCTGCGGGCGCTCACGATGGAGCTCATGCTGATCCCCGGTCTCAGCGGGCACGAAGGCCGCGTTCGCCGGCGCCTGGCCGAGGAAATGCGAGGACTAGGTCTCGCAACAGCGACCGATCGGCTCGGCAATTTGATCGCCACGGCTGAAGGCGACCCAAGCCTGCCAAGCGTGATGCTGTTCGCGCATATGGACCAGCTCGGATTCGTGGTCCGCAAAATCGAGGGAAACGGGTTCCTTCGCCTGGAACGTCTCGGCGGCGTCCCCGAGCGAGCGCTCGCCGCACAGGAGCTCCTCATCTGCGTTGGCGAAGGCTGCGATATCCCGGCAATCGTCGGCAACAAGAGTCACCACGCGACAAGCCCCGAGGAAAAGTATCGCGTCCTGCCGTATCAGGAGATCCTGGTCGACGCCGGCTTCTCAAGCGCCGCGGCCGCCTTGTCGGCGGGCGTCAAGATTGGGTCGCCCGTTGTCTATGCGCCGAAAGCGTTCCTGCTCGCCGAAGACAAGATCGCCGGAACGTCGGTCGACGATCGCGCCGGCTGCGCCGTGATCGCAGAGGTTGCGCGCCTGCTCGCGCCCACAAATCAACGACCGACGATCCATTTCGTCTTCTCCACCCAAGAAGAATACAATCTGCGCGGCGCAATGCCCGCGGCCCAGGCGCTCAAGCCTGACATCGCCATCCAGCTCGATCTCATGCTCGCGACCGACACGCCTGATATGCAGGCTCGCGGCGACCTTGCGCTTGGCGGCGGACCGGGCATGAGCCTCTACAGCTTCCATGGGCGCGGCACGTTGAATGGCACGATTCCGCACCCCGCATTGGTCTCGCTCTTTGAACGCGCTGCGGACCACGCAGGCCTGCCGCTGCAGCGCAGCGCTCAGGTCGGCGTGCTCACGGACTCGTCCTATGTGCAGCTTGTCCATAGCGGTGTGGCCGCGATCGACCTCGGCTTCCCGTGCCGCTACACGCATTCGGCTCTCGAGGTCTGCGACCTTTCCGATCTTGTCGGCCTCTCGGCGCTCCTCGTCGCCGGTCTATCGCGCATTGAGGCCGGCTTCAGCCTCGATCGTGACGACTATCCGGAATGAACGCCACTCTCGGCATTGACATCGGGACATACGAATTGAAAGGCGTGCTCGTCGACGCCGCCGGCCGTGTCTTGGCGAGCGCCGCTCGGCCGCACGACCTCATTGTGCCGCGCGCGGGGTGGGCGGAGCATCGCGCCGAAGAGGACTGGTGGGGCGACTTCGTCTGGCTCAGTCAAAAACTCCTCGCTGACAGCGGACTTGACGCTGCGAAGGTGAAGGCCGTCGGCGCGAGCGCGATCGGCCCCTGCATGTTGCCGGTCGATGCGGACGGTGCGCCGCTGATGAACGCCGTGCTTTACGGCGTGGACACCCGCGCCGCTCGCGAGATCGAGGACCTCAATGCTCGCATCGGCGCCGAACGCATCCTCTCCCACGCCGGCAACGCGCTGACTTCGCAGGCTGTCGGCCCGAAGATCCTTTGGCTCAAGCGAAACCGGCCGGACTTGTATGCGAAGGCGCGGATGTTCCTCAATTCGACATCCTTCCTCGTGCATCGGCTGACCGGGCGTTTCGTGACCGACCATTACAGCGCTTCAAGCGTCGCGCCGCTTTATGACATCGAGCAGGAAAGATGGAGCGACGCGCTCTCGCAGGGCATTACGGACATCGAGCGCCTGCCGGAGATCGCCTGGACGACCGAGATCGCTGGAACAGTCACGCGCCCGGCCGCCGAACAAACCGGCCTTGCCGTTGGAACGCCGGTTATTGTGGGGACGATCGATGCGGCGGCCGAGGCGATCAGCGTCGGCGTTCTTGATCCGGGCGAGCTCATGTTGATGTATGGCTCGACCATCTTCACGATCCGGATTGGTTCCGAGCGCATTCGGGATCCGAGGCTTTGGCATGCGCCCTGGCTCTTCCCTGGCCAACACGCCTCAATGGCTGGTCTGGCGACCAGTGGGACGCTGACCCACTGGTTCGCCGATCAGCTGGCGCGAGACCTGAATCCAGAGGCCGCGATGGCCGCGCTGGCGGCGGAGGCGGCGGCGTCCCCGCCTGGCGCGAACGGACTCATTTTTCTCCCATACTTTTCCGGCGAGCGAACGCCGATTCACGACCCGAACGCCAAAGGCGCCGTTGTCGGCTTGACGTTGGCCAACACGCGCGCCGACATGTACCGGGCTCTTCTCGAGGGCATCGCCTTCGCGACCAACCACATTTTCGACGCTTACGCCGAGGCTGGCGCGCCGGCCTCTTCGATCGTCGCCGTCGGCGGTGGACTGCGAAACACGGTCTGGACTCAGGCCACCTCCGATGTTTCCGGACTGAGCCAGGACGTGCGTGAAATTAGCCTCGGCGCTTCCTATGGCGACGCTTTTCTGGCGAGACTCGCGATCGGGGACGTTTCCGCGTCGGCGATCAAGCAGTGGAATCCGGCTGCATTCGCAATCGAGCCCGATCCGCGCAATGCGCCCCTTTACGCAAAGCGTTATGCAACGTTTCGCAAGCTCTATCCGGCTATCCGCGATTTGATGCAGGAACCGGACGCAGACTGCAAAACTGACGCGCGCAGCGCCCACTGACCGCCTCCGGGACGTATGGCAACGAGCTCTTCTTAAAGCCGCAGACCGCCGGCTCAATTTCTCCAAGCGTCGACTCCGCCAAATTGGGAGTTGCTAAATCCGTGAATTGTCGTTCTACTCCGATTGGATTGGCAAAAGTCGATCTGTCGCGCCGACCAGGCTGAATTGGGAAAGACGGCGCTTAGTCGATCGGGGCGCGTCTGCCGTTCCGCCGGAGGGCGCGACCAAAACTGACCACTAGGAGGATACGCTATGAAGAAAGGGCTTGCGGCCGCGATTGTCGCGGCGACTTGTCTCTTAAGTTCGGGGGCATTCGCTCAGTCGGGAGCGATCAACAAAGCTGTTGGCGGCTACAGTTGGGAGGATGCCGCGAAAGAGGCGCCGACCACCAAAAAAGACGGCAAGCCGCTCACCTTCGCAATCATCACCCATACGGCAGGGAATGGCTTCTTCGATCCGGTCTATGTCGGCGCGCAGGTCGCCGCTAACGCCTTCGGGATCAACCTGATCAAACTCGGATCCGAAGCGCCGATCGACGACATCCCGCGCGAAATCCAGATTCTCAATCAGATTGTCAACGATCCGACCATCAACGGCGTGATCATGACGACGCCGCAGGTCGGCGCCTATAACGACATCGTCAAGAAGCTGGAAGACCGTGGCGTCGTAGTCGCGACGATGAACTCGTACGACGGCACCCTCTATGATCGCAACAACATCAGCCATACCGGCCAGGACGCCTCGGCGGCTGCAATCGGCGGCGAAGCGATCGTGAAGTGCCTGGTCAAAAACAACATCAAGGGCGGCTCGATCCTGTTCCCGAACACCGTTCCGGTCGGCAATATCGAGGTCAATAACCGCGTGAAGGCAGCCTTCCAGGCGACGGTCAAGGCTCTCAAGGCCGCTAACCGTCTCCAAGATTTCAAGGTTGACGCTGGCCCCAACAACATCGGCGTCGATGTCGGCGCCGACATCAGCCCCGCTCCGATCGTGCAATTGATCGAAAGCCGCAAGGACGTGGTGGGACTCTTCGGACCGAATGGCGGGGTCACGCCCGCGATCGGCGACGCCATCTCGCAGCTCAAGCTCAACAACAAGATCTGCTCCTTTGGCTTCGACCTTGGACCGAAGCAGCTCGAGCAGATCAAGACCGGCGCATTGCAAGGCTCGCTCGGACAGCAACCCTTCCTGCAGGGGTTCTATCCGGTCATGCAGCTCTATCTGCAACTCGATCGCAACATTGCGGCTGCGAACCTGGATACGCGCGCACAGCTCGTGACCAAGGACAATGTCGACAAGGTCGGCAAGCGCTTCGAAAACTGATCGCTCGAAGTCTGAACGCGTGAGCGAGGCTCAGGCCTTCTCACGTGCTTCGGTAAGGATCAATGACCGCACTGACCCACGATCCGGGCGTCCGCGACATGGGACGCGAGGCCCCCCTCCTGTTCGGAGGCTGGGAGGTGGGCCTCCTCGTCATTATGGCGATCCTCTACGCGGGCGGGCTTTATCTCAATCCTGCTTTTTTTGGATCGACCGACGCGCTCTTTTCCGTCCTGCGCGACGCCTCGCGCTACGGGGTGCTCGCGATCGGCATGACCTTTGTCATCGTCAACAAGGAACTGGACCTCTCGGTCGGCTCGACCTTCGGTCTCACCGCGACGATCTTTGGCATGGTCTTCGCGCCGACCTATTTCGACATGGGCGTCTGGACAGCCGTGGGCTGGTGCCTGGTGATGGGTCTCATCATCGGGCTGATCAACGGGTTCATGGTTACAGTCCTGGAGGTGCCGGCCTTCATCGCCACGCTCACGATGCTGTTCATCGGCCGCGGGATCATCCTTGGCCTCACCGGCGGCAAGAACATCGCCTTCGAAATCAAGGCGGCGAATTTTCCGGCCTTCTTCCATCTGGGCGAGATCAACGCATTCGGCTTCAACAATCAAATCATTCTCTTCATCATCATAGCCGCGATCGCCTCCATTGCGCTCGCCTACACCGCGATCGGCTGGACCACTTACTCTGTGGGCGGCAATGAGCAGGCGGCGCGCTACGCCGGCATCAATACGCGCTTCGTCCGCATGCGCTCCTATGTGCTCTCTTCGCTCTGCGCGGTGACCGCGGGCCTGATGAGCGTCGCGCAGAACAAGGACGCCGATCCGTTGGCCGGCTTTGGCCTGGAGCTGATCGCCATCTCGTCGGTGATTGTCGGCGGGGCGGCGATTTTCGGCGGCCGAGGGCGAATTCTCGGCTCATGCCTTGGCGCGATCCTCATCGGGCTGATCGACAAGGTCCTGCGGGAAGGCATCCCGACGACCCGCACGGTCGACCTCGGCGACGGCCAGACAGCGCAGGTCGCGGCGGTGACGCAATTGCCGCCTGGCGCGGTGCCCGCTTGCCTCGGCGTGATCCTCATCATAGCCGTGCTCATCGAGCCTTGGCTCGTCCGCCGCCGCGCAATTCCCCGCCTCTGGGCGCGGCTGCGCGGCCGTCCGGCGCCTCCGGTCCCCGATCTTGGCGGAGTGGCGATCCTCGGCGTCCAGACGCGCGGCGCGACCGTGCAAGCGCGGGGCTTGGGCAAACGGGGGCTCGCCGCCTTCTTCTATCGTCGAGACGCGGCGGCCGTGATCCTCATGATCGCGCTATGGCTCTTCGGCCTTTGGGCAAGGCCTGATTTCTGGGGAGGCCTCGACAACAGCTTCGCGATCCTGCTCGCGTTCTCCGAAATTGCGCTTCTCGCTGTCGGCCTCACATTTGTGATGGCCAACGGGGACATCGATCTTTCGGTCGGTTCGGTACTTGCGTTATCCGGCGCGGTCGCCGCCGTCATCATGAAGGACACGAACTGGGGACCGCTGGCCGCGGTCGGCGGCGGAATCCTGGCAGGCGTCGTCACCGGCCTCATCAACGGCTGGCTCACCGCCTATGTGGGGCTGCCAGCCTTCATCGCCACCTTGGGGACATTCTATTGGGCGCGCGGAATTGGATCCTCGATTGTCGCAGGCACGCAGCTCAACGGTTTTCCGGAATCGTTCAATCTGATCGGGCGCAATCTCTACGAGTTGCTGGACGCCGTGGGGCTAACGCCAGCAGGCGGCCTGTGGCTCGCCTTCGCCAAGGCGGTCAGCGTGCAGACCATCTTTGTACTCCTCGTCGCGCTGATTGCGGGCGTCGTGCTTGGCCACACCACATTCGGAGAGAAAGTCTACGCGATCGGCGGCAATGAACGGGCCGCCAGTTTCGCAGGCATAAACACGCGGCGCGTCCGCTTCATCTCCTTTCTGCTCTCATCGATCTGCGCCGCCTGCGCCGGGATCATTTACGACGCCTTCTATCGCAGCTTCATTCCGACCGCCGGACAATTGCGCGAGCTCGACAGCATCTCCTCGATCATCATCGGCGGCGGATCGATCTTTGGCGGCTACGGCACCATGCTCGGCTCGCTCGCAGGCGCGGCGGTCATAACGCTCATCCGGTCCCTGCTGTCGTTGCAGATCATCCTCAAGGACGGCTCATCCTTCGTCCTGCCGCAGCAATGGCAGAACGTGTTCATCGGCCTCATCCTGGTCGTCGCCGTCGTCGGCGATATCTGGCTGCGCCAGCACAATATCCTGGGCCAATGGTTCGGCCGCAGGCGCACCGCCGAGGAGCCGACACGCGTCGAGCCCGTCAAGGAGGCCAAGGCATGAGCCGCCCAGTCGTGGAGATGCGGTCGATCGACAAGAGCTTCGGCCCGGTCAGAGCGCTGGCCGATGTCCATCTGGCCTTGCTGCCGGGAGAGGTTCTTGGCCTTGTGGGGGACAATTCGGCGGGCAAGTCGACGCTTATGAAAATCATGACCGGCGCCTATCAGCGCGACTCGGGCGACGTCATGATCGACGGCGAGCCTGTGCATTTCAAAAGCCCGCACGAGAGTCGCGGTCTCGGCATCGAGATGATCTATCAGGACTTTGCTTTGTGCGGGAATCTCGACGTCAGTCAGAATATTTTCCTCGGCCGCTGGCCCCGCCGCTTCGGGATCTTCGTCGATCGCGCGCGCATGCATGTCGATGCCCGGACGATCCTCGACCGCCTAAAGGTCGACGTGAACTCAGTCTATCAGAAGGTGGAAAGCCTTTCCGGCGGACGCCAGCAATCCGTGGCGATTGCGCGCGCCATTTCCTTCGAGCCGAAGGTGGTGATTTTCGACGAGCCGACCGCCAATCTCTCAGTGACGGCGACCAACCGTCTCTTGGAAACGATGCTGGAGTTGAAGCGACACCGTGTCTCGCAGATCATCATCTCGCACCGCCTGAACGACATATTCGAGGTCGGCGACCGGGTGATGGTGCTGAAGCGCGGACGCAACGTCGGCGAGCGCGCGATTGTCGAAACGACGGAAAAAGAGGTGCTGGAGCTGATCGTCTCTGGCGTTCCCGAGACGGTCGCCGACGCAGCTCTGAGCGCTTAGAGCAACTCGCGTTCAGCTTGATCCGTCATCGCGAGCATGAGCGAAGCGATCCAGGAGTCGCGGCGCGCCCTGCCGCCCCTGGATCGCCGCGTCGCCGTGGCCCGTCGAAGGACGGGCGTCTCTCGACGCCCTATGCTCCGCGCAATGACGATTGCGTCAATACGCGGCGCCGGTCATGAACCGCGCGCTTGACAGTGAGGCGGCACGCTGGTCTGGTGACTAGACCAGCATAGCGTTGGAATGAGCTTAAGGTACAGGGTTTGCGGTCGCCGCCGACGAGCATTTTTTCGCGCGCTCAGCATCTCAAGGCTGAGATCGGTCCGCGCACGGTGCGGGAACGGATCAGCGACAAGCTTGCCTCGCTCATCGCGTCGGGCATCCTTCAGGTCGGCGAGGAGTTGCCGAGCGAGCGGGAGCTCGCTGCGCTGTTGGCGGTCAGCCGCGAGACCGTGCGCGGCGCAATCCAGACGCTGGCGGCGCTCGGCGTCGTGGCGGTGAGCCAAGGCTCGCGCACGCGGGTTGTCAGCCGGAAGATCGATACGCTGAAGATCGGCGTCACGAGCCCGAGCGCGATCAACGCCTATGAACTCGACTCCGTTCACAAGGCGCGCGTCCTCGTCGAGCGCTCTGTAGCCGCGGAAGCCGCCGTTCATATCGATGCTTCCGCGCTCGTCCGCCTCGAACAGTCGCTCGCGATCCAGAAGCAAACGATGCACGATCCGGTGCACTTCCTGATCTGCGACCGGGAGTTTCATCTCACGATCTATCGCAGCTGTGGCAATCCGTTGCTCGCCGACTTTGTCACCGACCTCTATATGTTCATGCTTGAGCATCGGAGGATCGCTGTCTCTCGCCCAGGCGCTATCGGGAAGAGCTATCTCGATCATGCCGCGATCTTCAAGGCGCTCAGCGCCCGCGATCCAGAAGCAGCGAGCAACGCCATCGGGCGGCACATCGACCGCATCTACGCAACTACCGTCGAGATCCTCGCGGACAAACCGAAGCCGAAGAAGACAGCTTGACTTCGACGGCGCCGCATGAACACAGCCGCAATCATCAACGCCGGGAAGTCCGGCAAATTGGGAGGAAGCCAATGAAACTCAGCCGTCGAGATCTCATATCCGTCGTGTCGGCGCTCGCCGCGACAACGATGGGATTTGCAGCGCCCGCGCGCGCCGCCGATTCGAAGGAGATCGTCTATCTGACGCCAGGCCTCGACTTGCCATTCTGGCGCTACCTGTCGAAGGGAATCGAGGCGGAGGCCAAGAAGGCCGGCTACACCTACACGGCGCTCGACTCCAACAATAGTGCTGAGACGCAGCTCAAGAATGCGCAGGACGCGATCGCCCGCGGCGTCGCCGGCATCGCGATCTCGCCGACCGACAGCTCAACCGCGCCGAGCGTTCTTACCGCCGCTGCCCGCGCGAAGATTCCGGTCGTCGTCGCGGACATCGGCACCAACAGCGGCGACTATGTCTCGTTCATCATCTCCGACAATAAACAAGGCGCGTTCGGCGTCGGGGAGGCGCTGGCCGCCGCGTTGAAGGAGAAGGGTTGGACCGACGGCTCCGTCGGCCTTGTCACCATCTCGCAAGCGCGCAAGAACGGCCAGGCGCGCACCGCTGGCTTCCGCGAAGCGATGAAGAACGCTGGGATTGCCAAGGAAGCCGGATTGCAGCAGATGCAAGCCTACACCGCCGACGAGACGTTCAAGTTCACGCAGGACATGCTGACCGCCAACCCGGACATGAGGGCCATGTTCATCCAGACTGACGAGCCCACTCTTGGCGCGCTTCGCGCCATTAAGGCTGGCCATCGCGACGGCACCCTGCTTGTCGCGGCCTTTGACGGCATTCCGGAATTCGTCGATCTTCTGAAGAAGGGCGAGATCGTCGCCTCCGGCATGCAACAGCCTTATCTGATGGGCGAGAAGTCCGGCGAAGCGCTGGTGACCGCGATCAAGGGCGGCACGCCGGAAAAGCAGATCCTGGTTCCAATCGTGGTCGCCACCAGCAAGAACATCGATGAGATCCTGCCGACCATCAAGCAGACCGTGTTTGGCAATGAACTGAAGTGACAGAGATAGAGGCCGGCGTGTCAGCGCCCGCCTCGTTCATGACTGAAACGATGACAGACCCGGCACTCCCGCTTCTGGAGGCGCGCGGGATCTCGAAGAGTTTCGCGCAAACGCGTGCGCTCGTCGGGGCGAATCTCACGCTGCGGCCGGGCGTCACCCATGCGCTTCTGGGCGCGAACGGCGCGGGCAAGTCGACGCTCTCCCGCGTCATTTCCGGTCACGTCCGTCGCGATGGCGGCGAAATCCTCTATCGCGGCGAATCGCGAGACGTCCGCAGCCCGCGCGAGGCGCTCGACGCGGGCATCGCCATGGTCATGCAGGAGACGAGCCTCGCACCGGACCTCTCGGTTCTGGAGAACATTTTCCTCCCCGACCTTGGCCGGCCCGGGAGGCTGTCGCGTCCCGACAATGCGCCGTCGGGCGAGCGAAATTCTGGCCGATCTCGGACAGGAGCAAGCGGTCTCGCTCGACACCGAGGCGCGCGATCTTTCCGCCGCGCAACGCCAGCTCGTCGAGATCGCAAAAGCGCTGGCGCTGAAAGCCAATCTGATTATCTTCGATGAGCCGACAGCATCCCTGAGCCCGAGTGAAGTCGAGCGCCTGTTCGACGTCATCGCGCGGCTTGAAGGGGCGCGATGCTCGATTGTGTTCGTCTCGCATCGGCTGGAAGAGGTGTTCGCGATCTCGGACGAAATCACGGTCATGCGCGAAGGGCGCACGGTCGTGGCCTCGCGGCCGATCTCGAGCCTGAACCAGACGGAGCTCGTGCGCCTGATGGTCGGCCGTGATCTCGGATCGATCTATGCGGCGTCGTCCGCGCCCGTCGATACGCGCGGAGAGCCGGTGCTCTCCGTGCGCGCCCTTCGCGCGCCGCCGATGGTGCGCGACATCTCATTCGATCTCCATCGCGGCGAGATCTTGGGGCTTGGCGGCCTGGTTGGCGCCGGGCGCTCCGAGACGGTCGAGACGCTGTTCGGCCTGCGTCCCCGCGCCGGCGGCGAAGTGCTTTATGAAGGTCGGCCCTTCGCTCCGCGCTCTCCGGCCGAGGCGATACGCGCCGGCATCGGATTCGTCGCCGAGGATCGCCGACGCCAGTCCATCGTCCCAGACCTTTCCGTGCGCGAGAATCTGCTTCTCGGCCACCTCGGCGCGCATCGCGGGTTTGGCCTCGGCTATGGCAAGCGGGAGAAGAAAGTCAACGAGCTGATGGCGCGCCTCGAACTGCCGCCGGATCGGCTGTCCGAGCCGAACCTCCTGAACTTCTCCGGCGGCATGCAGCAGAAGATCATCATCGCGCGATGGCTGCTGCTGGAGCCAAGGGTTTTGATCCTCGACGAGCCGACCAAGGGCGTGGACATCGGCACACGCGCGGCGATCTATGCGATCCTCCGAGACTTCGCCGCATTCGGCGCGGCCATCATCATCATTTCCTCCGAATTCGAGGAACTGCTTGGCCTCGCCGGTCGCGTAATCGTAGTCAGCGACGGAACGTCGATCGCCGACGTGCCGGCCGCCTATCTCGATGAAGAGAAACTGACCCTTTTGGCCGCGCCGCGCGCCTCGATGGAGCGTTACCGGCATCTCTTGCAGGAGCTCGCCAATCAATGCGACGGCGCGGCTTTTTGGGCTATTCTCGATAACGAGAGGATCTTTTGCCTCAATACCGCGACCACAAACCCGGAGGCGGATCCTTCGCTCAGCGCCGGGTCCGCGCCGCGGTTCGACGAGACGCCGATCTCGGCGGCTTTAAGGGCGCGCTCCACCGACTTCGTGCTCGATCCGACAAGCGGCTTGAAAAGCCTGCTGGTCGACGTCCATAGCCATCGCGGTCATGAATTGGGATCGATCGGCGTCGTCATCCGGCCAGAAAGTCCCACTCCGCCGGCGGAGGCGATGCGTTCCGCGATTCAAGATCGTTTCCGCGCGACGCTATGACCCAGGAAACCTCGAAGCCGATCGGCGCGGTCACGCCCAACTCCACCTCCGAACGACACCAAGCGCGAAGTTTTAGCGTTCGTTCGGCGCCGCTCGAACTGCGGATGCTGGCGCTGGCGATCATCATCGCGGTCGCCTTATCGTTGCTCTCGCCGTACTTCCTTAAAACGAACAATCTTCTCAATCTGCTCGATCAATCAGTCGTCACCGGCATCGTGGCGATTGGCATGACCTTCGTCATTCTGGTTGGCGGCATTGATCTTTCCGTGGGCTCCGTCGTTGGCCTGACCGGGGTCATCCTCGGCCTCGCGCTGCATCACTTTTCAATTCCCGTCGCAATCGGGTTCGCGACGCTCGCCGGCGCCGGCATCGGGCTCTTCTCAGGCTTGTTGATCGCCTATTTTGACCTGGCCGCCTTCGTCATCACGCTTGGCGTCATGGCGATCGGAAGGAGCCTTGCCTACATATTCTCAGGGCAAACGTCGATCAGCGACATTCCGCCGCAGCTGAACGATCTCGTCTACACTGAGGTTTTCGGAATCCAGACCAACGTTCTCACCCTACTCGTGCTCTACGCGCTCGCCTGGGCCTACCTCACTTACACCAAGGGCGGACGCACGATTTACGCGGTTGGCTCGAACCGCGAGGCGGCGCGCACCGCGGGTCTCAGCGTGCTGTTCTACAGCGTACTGCCTTACGTGGTCTCGGGCGCGCTCTCGGCGATCGCGGCGACGCTCATGTCGGCCCAGATCCTCTCCATTGATCCGCTCGCCGGCACCGGGCTCGAGCTCGACGCCATCGCCGCGGTGGTCATCGGCGGCGCGAGCCTCTATGGCGGCCGAGGCACGATCATCGGCACGCTGATCGGCGTGTTTATCATGGTGATGATCCGCAACGGCCTCAATCTGCTCGGCGTCTCGCCGTTCTGGCAAGGCTCCGCCATCGGCGGCATCATCATTGCGGCCGTTCTCGCGGAGCGGCTCCTGAGCCCACGAACGAGACGCTAGCCTTACCGGAGCGAAAAAAGTGCCCAAGTTCGCCGCAAACCTGTCGATGATGTTCACCGAGCACGCGTTCCTCGACCGTTTCGACGCGGCCGCGGAAGCGGGCTTCGCGTCGGTCGAGTTTCTGTTTCCTTACGACCATCCCCCCGAGGCGATCGCCGAGCGGCTTGATCGCAATCGGCTGACCCCGGCTTTGTTCAATCTGCCGCCCGGTCGTTGGGATGAAGGCGAGCGCGGACTGGCGGCCCTTCCCGCGCGGTTCGATGAATTCAAGTCCGGCCTCGCGCGCGCGCTCGATTATGTCGCGGCGACCAAGATCAAGCGCGTGCATGTGATGGCGGGGAACGCCTCACGCAAGGACGGCGAGGCTGAGGCGAGCTACAAGCGCGCCATCGCTTATGCGGCCCCGATCCTCGCCGAGCGCGGCGTCGATCTGCTTCTCGAGCCTATCAACACGCGCAACATGCCGACCTACTTCCTAAACGATTTCGCTTACACGAGCGCGCTCATCGATGCGCTTGGGCAGCCGAATGTGAAGCTTCAGTTCGATGTCTATCATCGGCAGATCCTGCACGGCGACGTGACGATGTCTTTCCGCGCCCTGCAACCTATCGTCGGCCACATCCAGGTCGCCTCCGTCCCGTTGCGACACGAACCGGACGGCGAGGAGCTGAACTATCCGTACCTGTTCGCCGAGTTCGACCGGCTTCAATACGACGGCTATATCGGCTGCGAATATAACCCGCGCGCCGGCACACTCGAGGGGCTCGCCTGGTTCAAGCCCTACCGGAGGGTCTGACATGCCGCTCTTGTTGGGCGCTGTCGCCGACGACTACACGGGCGCCTCCGATCTCGCGAATACGCTCAACGGCAATGGCCTCTCGACCATTCAAACCATTGGCGTGCCCGCGCCGGGCTTGAAGATCGATGACGCCGAAGCGATTGTCGTCGCACTTAAAATCCGGTCGATCGAAGCTCGGCAGGCAGTCGAGGCGGCCACGGCCGCCTATGATTGGCTGTCTGCGCGCGGCGCGCGGCACGTGATGTACAAAGTCTGCTCCACGTTCGAACTCGACCGACGCCGGCAACATCGGTCCTGTGGCGGACGCTCTGGGCGCCAAGGCTAGCGGTGGCTGCGCTTTGGTGACCCCGGCCTTTCCGGAGACCGGGCGAACCGTCTATCTCGGTCACCTGTTCGTTGGCTCGACGCCTTTGAGTGAGAGCCCTCTCAAGGATCATCCGCTCAATCCGATGCACGATTCCAATCTGGTGCGGGTGTTGCAACGACAATCGAAGGGTTCCGTTGGCCTCATCGACCTCATGACAGTCGTACAGGGAAGCGAAGCAGTCTCCCGCGCGCGCTCTGAACTCACCGCGCAGGGCTATGGAACGGCGATTGTCGACGCCGTATTCGAGCGTGACCTCGAGGCGCTCGGTGACGCCGCGGCCGAGAGCGCGTTCTCCGTCGGCGCTTCGGGCCTCGGACTCGGGCTTGCACGGGCTCTCGCGCGCGGTCACGGCAGGACCACCCACGCTGCGACCCTCGAAGCCGTAGGCGGAAGGGCCGCGATCCTGGCCGGGTCCTGCTCACGTGCGACGCTTGAACAAATCGCGGCGGTTGAGAACGATATTCCCGTGCTGCGCCTTTCTTCTGAAGCCCTGATCAAGGACTCAGGCGAAACCGATCGGGCGCTGAACTGGGCAAAGGATCGCATCGGGTCAGGCCCGGTCGTAATCGCGTCAAGCGAGGAGCCGGAGCAAGTAGCCGCGCTCCAATCGCGCTACGGACGAGGCAAAGCGGGCCGTGCCATCGAACATGCCCTCGCCGAGATCGCGTCCGGACTGGTGGCCTCAGGCGTGCGGCGGCTTGTCGTCGCAGGCGGCGAAACCTCGGGCGCCGCGGTCGATCGGCTCGGCGTTTCGGCCTTCCGGCTCGGGCCGGAAATCGCGCCCGGGGTGCCGCTCATGCGCACGGTCGGGCGAAAGGGCGGCGAATTGCAAATGGCGCTCAAGTCCGGCAATTTCGGCGGACGGGATTTCTTCACCCGCGCTTTGTCCATGACCCGATAGAGGACGCGAGCATGGGCGATGAGACGAAGGTGCGCGATGAGATCTGCGAGGTCGGACTCTCGCTCTTCTCTCGCGGCCTGACCTTCGGCTCCACGGGGAACATCAGCGTTCGCTTACCCCAAGGCGGCTGGCTGATGACACCGACCAACGCTTCGCTCGGCAAGCTGGACCCGGCGAACCTGACCAAGTTCGACAACGAGGGTCGTCTGCTCTCGGGCGGCAAGCCGACCAAGGAAGCGTTCCTGCACTTCTGCATGTACAAGGAGCGCGCCGATGCGCGCGCCGTCGTGCATTTGCATTCGACCCATTCGGTCGCTGTCAGCCTGCTTGCCGACGTAGATCCGCGAGATGCGCTGCCGCCGCTCACGGCCTACTTCGTCATGCGCGTTGGGCGGCTGCCGCTCGCGCCCTATTTTCCGCCCGGCGACGAAAGCCTGGCCAAGGCGGTCGGCGCGTTGGCCGGCGAGCATCATGCCGTGCTGCTCGCCAATCATGGGCCCGTCGTCGCGGGAACGTCGCTCGAGAACGCGCAATATGCCACCGAGGAGCTCGAGGAGACGGCGAAGCTCTTCCTGCTGCTGCGCGGCCAGGCAATCCGGCCGTTGACCCCGGCCCAAGCGAGTGACCTGCGCGCGCGCCACAACCTGCGCTGACCAACCTTCGATTTCCGCGCGCAAACGTCATCAGCCTGTACTAGAATGCGCGTGATATTCGAAGGACAATAACGATGGCGTTTTTGGATATGTTCTCGCGTGTGGTCGAAGGGATCGGCGCGGCGGCGATCGTCTTGCGAGGGCAGGATGGCCGGAAGGTGACGCAAGCCTTCGGCGCCGATCCAGCCATTCCTGCCGCTAAGGCGCAGGGCAGCATTCCGACGCTCAAGATGCCAACCGCGAGGGGCTGGCCTCAGGGGAAGACGCCCACGGTCGCTCCCGGCCTCAAGGTCAACGCCTTCGCGACCGATCTCAAGCATCCTCGATGGATATGCGTCCTGCCGAACGGCGATGTGCTCGCAGCCGAGGCGCTTTTGACGCCGGAACCTGTAAACTCCCTCTTCGACTACGCCATGATCAGCACGCTGAAGCGGGCGGCCGCCATGGGAGAGAGCCCGAACCGGATCACATTGTTGCGGGATGCCGACGGCGATGGCGTCGCAGAGATTAAGAACGCGTTCCTCGAACGGCAAAACCAGCCATTCGGGATGGCGCTGGTCGGCGATACTTTTTACGTCGGCAATACCGATGGCGTGGTGGCGTTTCCCTATACGGCGGGCGCGAACAGCATCACAGGACAAGGCCGCAAGCTAACCACGCACAATGGCGGCGGCCATTGGACGCGCAGCCTGCTTTTGTCTCCGGACAAGACGAAGCTCTACATCGGGGTCGGTTCGCTGACCAACATCGCCGACAAGGGCATGGGCGTCGAACAAGGCCGAGCCGCCATCCATGAACTCGATCTGGCGAGCGGCAAAAGCCGCATCTTCGCGTCCGGACTGCGCAATCCCGTCGGCCTCGCCTGGGAGCCTCAGACTGGCGCGCTGTGGACGGTGGTCAACGAGCGCGACGGCCTGGGCGACGAAACGCCTCCGGATTACCTTACGTCCGTTCGCGACGGGGGTTTCTACGGCTGGCCCTATTGCTACTGGGGCAAGACGGTCGACGACCGCGTCCCCCAAGATGCGGCGCTGGTCGCGAGCGCAATCCAGCCGGACTATGCTCTCGGCGGTCACACAGCATCGCTCGGGCTCTGCTGGCTGCCAGCCGGCGTCCTTCCGGGGTTTGCCGAGGGCATGGTGATCGGACAACACGGCTCCTGGAACCGGAGCACGCTGAGCGGCTACAAAGTCATCTTCGTGCCGTTTGCGAACGGGCGCCCGTCAGGGCCGTCGCGAGACATTCTGACCGACTTCCTCGCGCCCGACGAGCGATCGTCATTCGGACGGCCGGTCGGCGTGGCGTTGGGGCCGGACGGCTCGCTCCTGGTCGCCGATGACGTCGGCAATGTGATCTGGCGCGTGACGGGGGCGTGAGGGGTGATCGGAGCTCTTAGTCTACGTCCCAAAGCGCTTCCGGAACTCGAGTAAGCGGTTCTTCCAAGTCGCCGTTTCGAGCACATCGCGGTTGACGACCACGCGCGGCTCGCGGCCGTGCTGGACGTCAAGAACCGCGCGAACGTCCGCAGCCCCGTTACCGGCGAAGCACTGGTCCGTCCAGCAAAGGGCGTGCGGCGCGAGGATCACGTTGTCGAGCTTGAGAATGGGGTCGTCGGAGTCCGGCGGTTCCTTTTCGAGCACGTCGAGCCCGGCGCCCGCGATCCGGCGCTGCTCAAGCGCGTTGGTCAACGCCTGCTGATCGACGATCGGTCCTCGGGACGTATTTATGAGATAGGCCGTCGGCTTCATCAAGGCGAGACGCTCGGCGTTGACGAGGTGGCGGGTTTCCGAGGTCAGCGGACAACTTACGCTGACAAAATCCGAATGGCGGAATACATCCTCAAGGCCAACGAGCTCCACGCCAAGCTCGGCGGCGAGCTTCGAGTTGGTATAAGGATCGTGCGCAATCAACTTCATGTTGAAGGGCTGGATCAACTTGAAGAGCTCGGCCCCGATATTTCCAATTCCGATCGATCCGAGGGTGCGTCCGACGAGACCGACACCCATATAGTCGCCTCGTTTGGCAAAACCGGCCGCAGCTTCACGAGTCAGCCGATCCTTCACCATGAGCTTGCCGCTGAGAGCCAGAATGAAGGTGATGATCGAAACCGCGACCGGCCTGCGCACGCCATCCGGAGTGATGGCGAGCGCAATGCCTGCCCGCGTGCAGGCGTCCACATCGACGGTGTCGTACCCGACGCCGAATCGGGCAACGACAGCGAGCCGCCCATTCGGGTGGATGCTCTCTCTCGTGAAGCGGTGCGCGAGAAGAATCAGCGCATCGAAATCCGCAAGCTGACCGGCTTCCAACGGATTGCGCGGCTCAAGATAAGCAAACTCGACATTCGGCGCGCGACGCAGCGGTTCGAGGTCGAAGTCGGGATAGACGGGGGCTCCGTCAGGCGTGCGGAAATCGCCAGACAGAGCCACACGAAACGGGGCGCTCATCGCTTGCTTCCCGCCTTCTTCGCCTTCTCCGCGGGGACGCAACCTTCGCGCAATTTGTCGATCGCGTCCTTAAGCGCGTCGTGCAGCACCCAGACGTCGCCGGAATAGCAGATGAAGTCGAATCCCTGACCAAAAAGATCGACACCCTGCTGCACCGTCGGAACTAGGCGGCCGAGAGACTTTCCGTGCTTGCGGGCGGCCTCGCAAACCCGCGCGATTGCCTGGGTGAATGTTTTCGAGCCGAACTCGCCCGGAACGCCGAGCGAAACCGAGAGATCGAAATGACCCACCCACAAACAATCGACCCCAGGCGCCGCCGCGATGGCTTCTGCGTTCTCGACGCCCTCTGCGGTCTCGATTTGGCAGAAGAATGTGCTGCGCCGGTTCGCTGCGACAAACTTATCCACAACAGGCCCGGGCCGATAGCGATCGTGGGAGACCTGCAAGGCGACGCCCCGTCCGCCATCCGGCGTGTACTTCATAGAGTTAAGGATGTGACGGACTTCGTTCACGTTGCCGACCATAGGCAACATTAGGCCCTCAGCCCCCATGTCCATGGCGCGAGCGATATGATGGTATTCCTTCGACGGAACGCGCACGATCACCGGTAGATCGGCCGCCTCGAAGTAGCGGATGACGCTCTTCACTGTCTCGAAACCGAATCCGGAATGCTCGAGATCGAAAAGCACGAAGTCGCAACCGGCCGATTTCAGAATGTGCCCGATTCCGGGCGTGGCGAACTCGACGATAAAATGCCCCAACTTCGGAGCCTTGGTCTTGGCCAGCTCCTTTAGGCCTTGCGCAGTCATGCCATTCTCCCTTTCAACGCTTCTCATGGTGCTTGATTGTGGTCGACCTCGACACGTGCAGCTGAATAAGCGTCGAGGTTGAGCTCCGCTTTCTCAAGCGGATGTGTCAGCTTCTGCATCGCATCCAGTGAGACGATCGCTCGTTCGAACCCGGAGGCGTCCAGGACGCTCGCTTGCAGGCGCGCGCCCTCGACGCCGCCGATGCGAATCGTCTGGGGCTCCGCCGTGAGATTTGCAAGCCAAAGCACAATGCGCCCATCCTCCCGCCAGGCGAGCGCGGCCGCCTTACGCGATTCGGACGATTTGGTCTCGATAAGATGATGGCCGCCGCCACGTGTCAGGCCCGCCAGCACATGGAACGCGGGATAGACGGCATGGCCGTGGAGCGAATCGAAATTGGGCTGCGGATGGTCGGATAGACGGCGGTGAATGAATCCAAGCGGACCGGTCGTCGCCCCCACCGTCACGGCTTCGAGTCCCCCATAGGCGCAGGCAGCGACATAGCCGAGCGTCCAGGGTGCGTTGAACAGGCCGCGCTGCCGCGGATCATTGTTTGTGAGGCAAATACGCCCGTTGGTAGGATTGTCCAGCACGCCTTTGCCGTAGGGATTCATGCGGGCCGCGATGGCGCTCGGGCCGATGCGATAGGCCTTCTCGCCGATCATGGCTCTGGTTGATTCAATGATCGCCGGAAGGGTTTCAAGCGTCTCCATCACCGACCGATCGTCCGCCGCGTGGACGATCGAACAGGTGGTGTGGGTGACGAAATCGAACAGCGCCGCGTTCGGCCGCTTGCGGTTGAGCTCGGTGAAGGTGGAAAGCATGCCGCCGCCTAGTGCGACGCCTGGAAACGCGGCGCGCGCGGCCTTCGCGATCTCCTCGACCATTGGCTTCTCAGGCCGCTCGGCGCCCGGCTGCCAGGATTTGAGATCGGAGGCGCTGGAGACGACAATCGAATCGAGCTTTAAGTCCGCGCGCTTTGCGGCCGCTGAGATAGATTCAAGAGACGCTACCGCGTCGGCTTGGTCCGGAACGACAATCTCAAGGACGATCTTCGCGCCGACGGTTTCGCTTAACTGCCGGATCTTCTCGAACTCAGCGACATTCCGGCTCGCCCGCATATCGGCATGACAGACCAGGAAGCGTGGCTTCAGCGCACGCAGGGGGCCAATGGCCGCGGCCGCCGCTTCGATCTCATTATTGGGCAGCGCAACACCGAGCTCCGGCATGCGAAGCGGAAGGTCTTGACCTAATGCAATCGTGACAGAGCCGCTCACCCTTGCTCCTATGGCGCCACCGCCGCCGCCTGTGAGCGACAAGCGCACGGACTGCTCGTGCCGGCTCCCCTTCGCCAGCGTGTACCCCCACGGCAACGCGAGAGGCCGCACATAGGTCTTGTATGACGCATCGGTCCAGTTGCGCTGGTCTTCCATCTCAAACGCGTCGCCTTCCATCCGGCAAGTCGCCCACAGTCCGAGCGACGCCTCATGCGAGAGCGCGCGGATGTCGAAAACCGGCTGCGATGGACTAATGCGTTCTGGGAAGCGGGTCTCCTCCTCACGACCGTCGACATGCGTGACCTTGAGCTTTTGTCCGGCGAGCCTCGCCGGATGCAGGACCACGAAGCCAGCACGATTGGTCACGAAATCGGTCTGCGGCGTCGCAACGGCGTTGAAGACAAGGACACCATCGCTCGACCCGCTGATGCGGGCTTCGTATTCAAGCCGCTGATTGTCGTCGGCGCATAACGCTTTGTACTCGACGGTGAAATTTCCGGCCCCTTCCGTAACTGACAGAGTACCGATCCGCGGTGTGTACGTCCCCCAGTTCTGATCGCGAACCAGAAAGGCTATGCCGCGAAGCGCCTCGACGCCGTTGAACGCGACATAACGCAATTGGCCATTTTCCAGCTCTGCTGTGAGCGGGCCGGCGATAAGCTTTCTGCTGGGCGAGTCGATCTCTTCGGTCCCGCAGAGCTTGACCGCTCGAGGGGGCTCTGCGCTCTTGTTTGCGCTCGTCATCGCGGTCATCCTGGCAAAGCCATTCCCGTACCAGCGTCGAACAGGACCGCGCGGCGCAAGTCGATGTCGAACTGAATCCGCTCCCCCGCTCGACTAACGTCCTGGGTTTGCAGTTCGGCAATCGCGGGCTGCCCGCTAAGTCTGAATGTCGCATAGCTGCGCGAGCCCGTCGGCTGCACGAGTTCAATCTCAAATTCGACGCGCGCCTGGTCGTTGGCCACGGGGCCAGCGGCCGCGCGTCTGACGTGCTCCGGCCTGAATCCAAGGATTACGTCGGCGCCTTCGACCAACTTCGAACCGCGTCTGTCCGGCAAGGCGAGAACTGGTCCCCCGTCCCCGAGTTTCACCTGCGATCCATCCACTGTGCGCTCGAGTTTGCCCTTGACGAAATTCATCCGTGGCGATCCGAGGAACCCGGCGACAAATAATGTCGTCGGCCGTTCGAAGAGATCGAGCGGCGCGCCCTGTTGCTCGATCACACCGTCGCGCAATAGGACTATGCGATCGGCGAGCGTCATCGCCTCAACCTGATCATGGGTTACATAGATCATTGTTGTCGAGACCTCCTGATGGAGGCGCTTGATTTCGCCGCGCATCTCGTCTCTGAGCTGTGCGTCGAGATTGGACAGCGGCTCGTCGAACAGGAAGACGCGAGGATTGCGCACCATTGCGCGCCCGATCGCGACGCGCTGACGCTGGCCGCCGGAGAGCTGGCGTGGATAGCGGTCGAGAAGGGTGTGCACACCCAACATTCCGGCAACGCGCTTCACCCGCTCTTCGATCTCCGGTTTGGGCATGCGACGTGCGCGCAGACTAAGGGAAATATTGCCGAACACCGTCATATGCGGATAGAGCGCGTAGTCTTGGAACACCATCGCCACATCACGGTCGCGTGGACGCAGGTGATTGACGATTTCGCCGCCGATTTCGATGTCCCCCGAATCTGCGTCTTCGAGTCCGGCTATCGTGCGCAAGAGCGTACTCTTGCCGCACCCGGACGGTCCGACCAGCACCGTGAATTCGCCGTCCGGGATGTCGAGATCGACGCCTCGGACAGCTTGAACCGAGCCGTAGCTCTTGTGAAGGGCGCCGATTCTGACGTTCGCCATGGCGGTTCGTTCAGTTCATCCTCTGACGGCGCCCATGGTGAGCCCGCGCACCAGATGGCGTTGGACCACCATGCCGAGAACAATGGACGGCGCGAGGGAAGTCGTGGCAAGCGCGCAGGCTTCGCCATATTGCGCGCCCTGAAAGCCAAGGAAAGCGCGAAAGATCGTCGGCAGCGTGAAGGCGTGGCGACTGGTGAGGATGAGCGCGAAGAAGAACTCTGTCCACACGGCGATAAAGACGAAGACGGCGGCTGCGACGACGCCTGGCGCGGCAAGCGGAGTCGCGACTATCCAGAAGGTTTGCCACCGGCTGAGGCCGTCGACCCAAGCCGCCTCCTCGAGCGATTTCGGTAACTGCTTGAAATAGGCAAACATCATCCAGACCGACAGCGGCAACGTCATGAATGTGTAGGCGAGGATGAGGCCCGTCAGCGTGTCGTAGAGCCCCCAGGTCCGAAAGAGAAGGAAGATCGGCAGCACGATCGCGACCGGAGGCAAGAAGCGCTGCGAGAGCACCCAAAGCGAAAGATGCCGTCCGCCAGTGTTGAAGCGTGCAAGGCTGTAACCCATCATCGTGCCCATCAAAGTCGAGAGCAGGGTGGTGGCGGATGCGATGATTAGACTGTTGATAAGCCCTTGCAGTCCCCGATAGGAGAAGAGCGCCGCGGTGTAGTGCACCATTGTCGGTTTTGTGGGGAACCAAATCGGAGGCGTCGTCAGATAGTCGCTGCTCGGTTTAATCGAGGTGATGACGACCCAATAGAGCGGCGCGAGGACAAAAATAACGAACAACCCGATCGTTAACGCGCGACCTACGCCCGCGCGGACTGCCGATGCCCTCGAGGAAGAGTGCCTTCTTCCCATCACGCCGTCTCCGCTTTCAAAAGACGCCGCACGAGCGCGATGATCACCACGGACAATAAAATGAGAAACAACCAGCTCCCCGCAGTCGCCATCGACAAGTGAAACTGCTGGAACCCAATTTGGTAGAGATAGAAGGAGGTCGTGTAGGTCGACGTGCCTGGACCGCCCCCGGTCAACATGAAGATAACGTCGAACAGCTTCACCGCATCGAGCAGCCGGAGCGTGACAGCGAGGAGCATGACCGGGGCGAGGTGCGGCAATGTCACATAGAGGAATGTCTGAACCGCCCCGACGCCGTCGAGTTCCGCCACCTCGTAGAGGTGAGGCGGGATAGCCGCCAACCCCGCGAGGAGGATGACGAACATGAAAGGCGTCCACTGCCAGACGTCGGCGACCACAATCGAGACATAGACCCAAGGAACTTCGCCGACCCAGCTGATTTCGACCTGCCGGCCGATGAGTTGGCTCAGAAGATAGTCAGCGGGACCGAATGGCCTTTGGAGGAAGAGCGCCCACGACTGGCCGACGATGACCGGGCTGATGAATAGGGGGATGATGAGGATCGACATGACAATCCCTCGCCCCCGGAACATCCTCACCATCGCCAGCGCAAGCGCCAAACCAAGAACGAATTCGATGGCCACTACGGTAACCGACAACGCGATCGTTAGGCCAAGCGACGACCAAGCAAGGGGATCGTCGATGATCTGTTGGAAATTCTGTAACCCAACGAAGGCGTGGCCGGGGATCTGGAAGTCGTAATTGACGAAGGCGACCCAGAGGGAGAACAGGAGTGGGTAAATGGAAAACGCCAGGATGATAAGGACCGCGGGCGCGACCATCAGCCATTTGAAATAACGATCGCCCCAGGCTGAAGCGCGTCCTCGCCGAATGGGGGAAGCTAGAGAAGTGGCGGTCGCAGTCTGACCCATGGGTGTCTTGTTTGAACTCGAGCTCGGCGCAGGGTCTATAGGCGGGTAGGAGCCGCGACCGTTTGATCTGGCGCGCAACAATCTGCAAAGCGCGGCCAGGGCTTCTGGATCAGCCTTAGGTTATGTGCACCGCCTGACCGATCTTTTCGATTGTGTGGTCCGCGTAGCTGCCCGGTATCTTGAGGAATTCCTGATAGGCCGCCTTTTGCGCCGGCACGCCGAGTCTCTGCGTGGATGCATCCCACTCGGCGGCGGCCTTCTGCAAGGCCGCCTTCGGATCTTGACCGCCCCACACCGCCGAGCACATCCGGTCGATAGAGAGAGCATAGTCCTGCCAGCCGGGCATGATCATGTCGACGACGCCGCTGTTGGCGCATTCGCATAGGGTGACCAGATATTCCCTGGCGGACGGCCATAGCGCTCGATACTCCTCGGACTTGTAAGTCGACAGCCGATAGGGGTCGCGAAGCGTATAGGGGAGCATGGTGCGCACGAGGGACAGCGGCGGCGCCGTGACCCACTGCATGAAGAGATAGGCCGCTTCTTCGTTGTTTGACCCGGCCGCGAGCGCCCGCACGTAGCCTGAGGCCATTTCGCCATTGCTGCCGGGCACCACGGCGTAACCAACCTTATCGGCGATCGTCGAGGCGGGAATGAAATTGATCGCCTTGTCGCGCTGGGCGTAGTTGGAGGACATCCGGCCGGTAGGCGGCCAGGAGAAGATCATGGCAACCTTGCCCTGCAGCCAGGCGGCCCACAGTGCGACTGCGTCGAGATCATTGTTGCCGGGCATCGAGGCCTTGTTCTGGGCGATCATCTGGTTGAGTGTGGTCTCGCCAGCGGGACCGGTGAGTTGGGCCTTCATGTCCCCGTCGAAGAATTTTCCCCCGTTGGCGCGATACTGTTGCAGGAAGCTGAATTGGTTGCCAGGACTGCCGAACTTGCGGAAATGAGCCGCGCCATAGATGTTGGGCGCCATTTGGTCGGTGATGAATTGCGCCACTTGCGAATAATCGTCCCACGTCGTCGGGACGGCCAGCGGCTTGCCGAACTTCGCTTGGTAAGCCGTCTTCAGCTTCGGGTCGTCGAATACGTCTTTACGGTAGTAAAGAGCGAACTGATCGCCGTCGTCGAACACGCCCCATTGCTTACCTTTGTACATCGTGATCGACTTGTATAACGGGTGGTAGTCGTCCAGGTCGGCCTTATTCATGTGCTTGGCGACATAGTCGTCGATCGGCAAAATGACGCCGCCATTCGCGAGAGCAGGAATCCAAGCCGGTTCGATGTCGAGGACGTCGTATGCGCCGGAGTCCGCGATGTGTTCGGCGATCGGCTTCGAATACTGGTCGGGATGCGGGAGTTCGACCACGTTGAAATTGATGCCAGTCAACGCTTGCCATAGAGGCCCGGAGAAGTTCTTCGGCTCGAGCGCCTGAAGCCCGGCCTCATACGTCAGATTGAGCGTGATCCCCTTGTCTTTGTACTGCTGAGCCGCCTGTACCGCGCGATAGGCCGATCCGTCTGTCGGGCCCTCGGTCGACGCCTTCACGGCGGCCGCCTGAGCTTGACCAAGCGGGGTGCTCTTATCAGCGAGCTCGACCTTCGAGACGTCCGCCATCGCCGCCCAAGCCTTCGATCCGGAGGCGGTGTAGCCCAAGCCCGGAAGCATCGCGGCTCCGCCAAGGAGCATGAACCTCGTCAGGAACTCGCGACGCGATGTATCGCCTCTAAGCCACGCGTCGACCTCCTCTGATAGTCCGGCGTTGAATTCGCGCCGTTCACGCTCATCGGTCATTAGGCTTCCTCCCTCGATGCCCGCCGGCGACGTGCGCGCCGGTCGTGGTGTTCTTGCCTAGCTCATGGCCCACACCCGCGACGTGGGGGTGTCATTGCAGCGTAAGTGGTCACGTGAACATCTCATCGCTCATCGCCATCTCCGTGGAGAAGGCAAGGCGCCTGACGCAGCATTCTTCAATCCGGCTCTCGCCCGCATCAGCAAAGCTTAGGTAATGGCTTGAGGCGAGATGGTCGTCGAACGCGGCCTCATCCCCGTAGATTTCATGGGGGACGGACCGCCGCCGCTGCTCTGACTCGACAAGCACGTCAAAACGCTTGCAACCCGTTTCGCGCTCCACTGAAGCTTCCGCGTTGACGGCAATCAGATCACGAAATCGCGTAATGAACGAAGGTTTCACAAGGAATTCGACAAGCACGACAAGCGGCCGCATGACTCCTCCTTCCGACGTACTTTGTCCCTGTTAGCGCATTTGGAAAGCGAAGCTACACGACCTCTCAGGGCTGTCAAACGCGGACCTGCCGCCGCCTAATCCTTCGGGCATCGGAAGCTCGGCTTTTTCAAAGATCATTAAAACCGAAGTTCCGTTTGGCGAGGCGCCGCCTAGAAGATATCGACGCAATCGCTGGTCGCTCGCTAGGCACGCTCCGACGGCAGCGCAGTTCGCAAACGAAATCTGACGCGACGGAACTTCATCGCAGCCGATCTGTTCTTAGTCGGCTCGCCGGGATGGCGAGCTCTTTCTTTGCTTTCAGGACGCTCGATGTTTGACGATTCAGCCGGTCTAGGCGACGCCCTGTTCCCGTTGCCGCCGTCAAGGCCGGTCTCGCCTATCGGACCCGGCTTTGTTGTCGCCATACCCGTAAAAGACGAAGAGGAGCGCTTGCCGGCCTGCTTGCGCGCCCTTGCGCGGCAGCGCGACCGCTCGGGGTCGCTGATTCCGCCACCCCTCATCCGCGTCGCCATCTTCGCCAACAATTGCGCCGATCAGAGCGCCGACCTCGCCCGAAGGCTTGGGCGGAGCTTCTCGCTCGCCGTCCGCGTGGTTGAAGCGCGATTGCCTCCAGCAATCGCGCACGCTGGCGCGGCTCGTCGCGCGGCGATGGACATGGCCGAGGCTTGGCTCGCCGAAGGAGGCGAAAGGGACGGCGTGATCCTGACTACCGATGCCGACAGCCAGCCGGCCCCAAATTGGATCGCCACGAACCTCAGCGCATTTGAGGCCGGGGCGGACGCCGTCCTCGGACGCGTCGAGCTCGACGAGGAAGGCAAGCTCTTGCCCGACGCTCTTCATCAGCGCGGCGCGCTCGAAGACGCGTATGAGAAACTGCTTACCGAACTGTCTTCCCTGGTCGATCCCCTTGAACACAATCCGTGGCCTCATCACGCCACGATCTCGGGCGCAAGCCTTGGCGTAACCTGCGCCGCTTACAATCGCGTCGGGCGACTACCACGTGTTCCCCTCGGTGAGGACAAGGCGCTGATTGCTCTGCTGTCCCGCCAGGACGCAAGAATTCGCTATTGTCCAGCTGTCAACGTGATCACGTCCGGGCGAACGAAGGGGCGCGCGCCTGGCGGAGTTGCGGATACCCTGCGCATCCGGAGCCAGGAGCCCGACGCCCTTTGCGACGAGTTCCTGGAGACATTTCGCATAGCTTTCGCGCGCGCCTCATGGCGCGGACGGTCGCGGCGACTGCATAGCGCCGGCCGCCTCCCTCTCGATCGAGACTGGGCGATCAAGCTCGAGATTCAGGCCCGAGATGTCGATGAGATTGTCGAGCAGTTCGCATTCGGCGCGGCATGGGCTCTTATCGAGAATAGAAGCCCGCTATTTACTCGACGACTGCTGACGCCAGCGCAATTGCCGGAACAGATATCTGTCGCGCGCCGTTGGCTCGCCCGCCTGCGCGCCGGCCGGCTACAGGCGCGACAACACGTCCAGGCGAAATTGCCGATATCGATCCGAGCGCGTAATCACGCATGTCGAGCCAACTTGTTCGATGAAGAGAGCGGCGGCCTCGTCGCCACTGAGCGGATAATTCGTCTCCCCCGTCCAGTGGACCAGGACGACGGAGCCCCCTTTCGGCAAAGACCCGGCGACTCTGGCGGCGAGGCGCCCGACATCCTCTCGACTTAAATAGTAGACGACCTCTGAGAGGAGGATGAGTTCAAAAATGCCGTTCGGCCACTCGTCCGGCACGAACATCTGTTCGAACCGCACGCCCGGAAGATCCGCGCATTTGCGCTTCGCCTCGACCAGCGGACCTTTGGCCACATCGATCGCGACAATGGCGTCGCAGCGCGCAGCCAGTAAGCGAGTCAATACGCCAATCGAGCATCCGACTTCGAGCGCCGACCGATAGCGCGATTTCGGCAGGGCGCTCAGGGTGAGCGCGTATTTGGCGCTCTCATATGGGCTAGTCGCGAACTTCCACGGGTCTGGATTCGCTGTGTATATTGCATCAAAGTAGGCAGGCTTGAGAGTTTCCCGCTCTTGGCTCACGCGTCGCCCTCAAGGAAGATTTCATAGGGGCGATCGAAATGGGCCTGGTCGATCTGCGCGAATAGAAATCCGGCGGGATCGTCTTCGATGAGATTGCTCGTCTGCGAGCGGTGGGCCGCAAGGGCGCGCCGCTTCCTTTCGTGCGCCTCCTCATCGAGGCGAATCTTGAAGCCGCTACGGAATTGAGTGACTTCCGTCGAGGGCGGAAGCGTGAGTCCCCAGACGACGTACTCAAACAGCCTAACTTCGCCAACTTGGTCCTGGACCCGGCGCGCGATCTCATAGGACGCCTGATGGTCGCAGTGCGGATCATGCCGCCAGCTCACGAAAAGCGAGCCCGCGCCGGTGTTCCTGACGCAATCGATAATGGCGCCAATCGCGCGCTCGGCCTCTTGGCCTTCGTAAGGCACGAAGCGATCGGGCAGTCTGAGGAAAAGCACATCCTCCGGCTTCAACCCGAGCTGCACGCCCGCTTGTTTCGCTTCCTCTTCACGCAGAGGCACTAATCGCTCCGGCGGATAGTCCTTGCTGTTCGGATGCGATCCTGCCCCGTCGCTGACGATGACGACCTTCCCCCGCAGTCCTTGCCGGCAGGCCTCGGCGATCAGACCGCCGCAGCCAAGGCTCTCATCGTCCGGATGCGGCGCGACTACGACGAATGGTCGATCTTCGAGCGCCTCACGCACCGCCCGAACCGGGAGCCGATCAGCGGCATTAAGAAGTTCGTCGACGGTCATCGCCACAGATCCGGCGCGCTCACCGGCTGGGGAAGTATCCATGCCGCGGCGTCCGTCAATGCACGGTCCGGGCCGGGCTGGCGGAGATAGGTCGCGAGGTCTCGTGAAATGCGCTCGATCGGGTTCGGACGCAGGAAGGCCTTCAGCCCGACTGAACGCTGGACGAGCTGCATGAGATCGAGAGCCGCCGTTTCGACCGCGAGGCGCGCGAGGTTGACGTAGGCGACAAGCTGTTCGGGCGCTCGTGAGTCCAGGGACGCTTGTGTGATTGACGCCGCGTGGGCGACCCAGAGCCTCGCTGTCTCAATGGCCATGGCGGACTTACCGAGACGCGCCGCCTGGTGAGCATCTTGTCCGCGGTTGGTTTCCTGCAAATGCCGGCGAAGGAGATCGAACAGCCGCTCCATGCCGCCGAGTTGCACGGCGGCGAAGCGCCAGGCGCCGCCGGAAAACCAAGGCTGGCGTTCATAGTCTCCCGCGCGGCCAACGATCTCGATGGGATCAATTTCGACGCCGGTAAAGTCGACCGAGCCCGTCGCGGAGGCGCGCATTCCTTGCGCTGTCCAGCTCGACAAATCGGCGCGGTCGGAAGCGCGCAGCTTGGGAAGGACCATCAACCGGCGCCCTTCTTCGTCCGTCGCGGTGACGAGCGGGCGTTCGATATGAGCCGCTCCCGAGGCCAAGATTTTCCTGCCTACGAGACGGTACCGCCCTCGCCTCTGAACAAGCAGCAGATTGTTCGAATCGTCCGTATTCCAAACACCGAACAGCTTGCCCTGCCGGACTTCCGCCGCGATCAGATTGATCTGATCGCTTCCGCCATAGCGAAGCACAAGCTCGAGCGCGTTCACATGGCCCTCGAACAGCCGTCCCAAAGGCAGGCTGCCCGACCCGATCGATTGCAGCGCCTCGCTTAAACCCAAACCCGATAGCCCGACTCCGCCGCTCCTTACAGGCAAGACGGCGGCAGCGAGGCCACATTCGTGCAGCGCCGCCACGTCTTCGGCCGGATAGGCCCCGTCCTCGTCGTAGGCGTCCGCCCTTGAGAACGCCCGCTCCCCGACGTCTCTGGCGCTTCTCTGCAACAGTCGCGTGCGGATCGAAATGCGCTCGTCGGCGAGCGAAATCACCTCGGCTGCCGCGGTGACGTCCTGAGTGGTTATCGACGAGCCTCGAGCTCCATTCTCAGTCGCTCCCGCACCAGAGACAAGGTCGTGCCCTGGATCTTTGAGATTCTCAAAGCCTTTCGTCTTGCTGGTTTTGACCATGGAGCGCCCCGACAATGCCTGTTATCCGCAGCAACGCCTCGCGAATGGATTCGTGCCCCGCTTATCCGTCGATTAGCGGTTCGACTGGCCGAGCCCTACTGGCCCGTGGAGGTGACGCGCCAGACGGTGTTACCGACGTCATCGGCAATCAAAAGCGCTCCGGTTTTGTCGACGGCGAGTCCGACCGGTCGTCCTCTCGCCTTCCCGTCCGCGTCAAGAAACCCGGTGACGACATCCGCAGCTTTACCGTTGGGACGCCCAGCGCTGAAGGGCACGAAAACGACCCGGTATCCGTTGAAGGTCGGCCGATCCCAACTTCCATGTTCGCCGACAAATGCGCCGCCGCGATATTTCTGAGGCAAGCTGTCGGCGGTGTAAAAAACGAGGCCCAGCGGCGCCACGTGCGAGCTAAGCGCGTAATCGGGAGCGATTGCCTTTTCGACCAGATCGGGCCGCTGCGGTTGCACGCGCGGGTCAAGATGCTGTCCGTAGTAGCTGTAAGGCCATCCGTAGAATGCACCGTCTTTCACGGACGTGAGGTAATCGGGGACCAAGTTCGGGCCGAGTTCGTCGCGCTCGTTGACGACGGCCCACAAAGCGCCGCTCTCCGGCTCGAAGGTCAGTCCGTTCGGGTTGCGCAGGCCGCTCGCAAAAATGCGCCAGCGTCCGCTCGCGCGATCGACTTCCCAGATCGCGGCACGGTTATGCTCAGCCTCGATGCCGTTTTCAGTGATGTTGCTGTTAGAGCCGACGCCGACATAAAGCAGCGAGCCGTCTCGGCTGGCCGTCAGGCTCTTGGTCCAGTGGTGATCTATCGGACCGCCAGGTAGCGGCGTCAGCGTCACGCCGCTCGCAGAGATTGTCTGGTCGCCTTCATGGTACGGATAGCGCACGATGGCGTCTGTATTCGCAACATAGAGGTCTTCACCGACCAGGACCACGCCGAAGGGCGAATGGAGATGGTCAAGAAAGACCGATCGCATCGGAGGCTTCCCTTCGGCCGGGTCGTATCGCAGGAGCGTGATACGATTGCTCGGCCCGGGGTCGCCGCCTGAGGTCACCATCTTTTCGATGAACCGCATGACGATGTCTTTCGGCCGTGTGATCGGCTGCGGCGGGGGCGCTTTCGATTCGACCACCAGCACGTCCCCATTGGGAAGCGTGTAGAGCGAGCGCGGGTGCTGAAGGCCGGGGGCAAGGGCCTCGATTTTTAATCCCGCTGCAACCGTGGGCTTCTCGCCGTTCTTCCAACCAACGACTGACGAGAGATGCATTGGCGGAAAGAAATATTGCTGGATCTCCGGCAATACGGGATTCGGCCCAACTTGACTTTGAACATCGAAAGATTCGTCGGAGCGGGCCCGGAGCGGCGCCAGAACGCACGCGCCGACTAGGACCATCGACAGGACGGCGGATTTCATTCAGCGACCCCGACCCGATGGCGGTAGACCAACGCTTGTCCCATCCAGACCGTGAAGATGAGGATGAGCACGACAACGGCCGAAAGAGTGAGGCCCCACGGCACGACCGAAGTCCATGCATCCCGCGAATGAATGAACATGTTGAGCGTGGCGAGAATGAGCACCGCGACGTTGCCGATCGCGTGCGGCCACGCCGGCGGCTGAGCGCGGATAACTCGACTGCTGAGAAAGTCGATTAGCCCGAAAATGGCGGCGATAACGCCAACGATCACGCCGACGGTCACCAGCCATGCGGAGAAATTCGCCCACATCATATCCGCTGACCGCCAATAGGTGACGTCTGTGAACAGAACCCCAACGAAGCAGACAATCGGAACCGGAACCAGCATCGGATGAAGCGGATGCCGGAAGATACGCGTCGCGGACCGCGGGTTCGTAATCGACAACGGAGTTCCTACAAAAGGCCTTGGATAAGACTCCTTGAACCGCCGCCAGACGCTAATTGTTCCAGAGCGCGTGGACTGATCAAGGTCTGCTCGATCATGGTTCCGTGCCGCATGCTCACAACACGACGATGGCGTACCCCCCGTGGGGTCGGCAAGTTTCCAGATGAGCGTCGGTCGGCGCTCTCACTCAACCGCCTTTCGGGTTTTTTGCCTTCGTGAGATCCGGCACATCTTCGCCGAGCGCAGTCGCCAAGTCGATCTGATGATCCTGTTCGTCGATCAGAATCTGACGGATCTGCTCGGCCATCGCGAACTCGTTCAAGGCCTCACACTGTCGCACGCGCTGCCGGTAGTTGCGAATGGTTTCATTCTCGTTGTTCAGATCGAAGCGAAGCATTTCCTTCGCGTCCTCCGAAGTGCGCACGGGCTTGGGACTCACAGTCGGCATCTTGCCAAGGTAATCAATTTGCCGCGAAATGATCAGCGCGTGCTTTAATTCTTCTTGGGCGTGGATCTCTAGCTGGTCGGCGATGCTCATGTACTCCGCGCCCTTTAAGACCTGGGAGTATACGACATAGGCGATGATGGCCTGGTATTCGCGAGCGAGATCTTCATTGAGCAATTCGGCGAGCCGATCCCGCGAAACATTAGTATCGTCGCCGCCGGTTTTTTGCTCAGACATTAGGCCCATCTCCCGTCATTCGAAGCCCAAGACACAGCCTCGTCACGCATGAACGCTTCGCCGAGGGTTTTCGTTCCCTGGCGCCGCGTCGCCTCACGACAGGCGGGCAACCTCGCTTTCCATCGCCAACTCGGCGCGAAGCGACTCTTTGTCGCGTTCGACCGTAGCGACTGCCAGGTCGCGACCCTCGCGGCGGAAGCGAACAAGGCCGTCTCGATGTGCGAGATTGCCCTCGACGTACACCTCGTCCCATTTCTCCGCATGCCCGACATAACGAATCGAGAGATCGAAATGCTTCGTCCAAAAGAATGGCGCCATCCTGAATGGCTCGTCGGCGCCTAACATATTTCGGGCTGCAACCTGTCCTTGGCGCTCAGCGACGACCCAATGCTCCACGCGAATGCTTTCGCCGGTATGGGGATCAGGCCAGCGCGCAATATCGCCTGCGGCGAAGATGTCCGGATTGCTGGTCTGCAAGCGCGAACTGACAAGGACACCGCGATCGAGAGCAAGACCAGCCGCCTCCGCCAGCTGGATCCGTGGCTCGACCCCGATGCCGACGACCACGATGTCGGCGTCGATCCGCTTGCCCCCTTGCAGCAGGACCTGCTTGTCTTCAATCCGAGCGACCCTGGAGCCGAGGTGAAGACGCACCCCCTTTTGGACGTGAGCCTCCAAAACCAGATCGGAGAGTTGTCGCCCAAACACCTTTTCAAGCGGATGGTCGTCCGGTGCGATGACATCGACGGAAAGGCCGCGCCCTGACAAGGATGCCGCCGCCTCCATCGCGATGAAACTTCCACCCACGACAGCAACGCGAGCGCCTGCGGTCGCCTTAGCGAGAATGCGTCGGCAGTCCTGAAGGGACCGCAACACCATCACGTGCGGGAGGTCTCCTCCCGGAACATCCAGCGATCGGGGCGCGGCGCCGGTCGCGAGGAGCAGCTTCGCATAGGGTCGCTCGTCCCCATTCGCCAAGCGCAATCTCTTGTTTTCGGGCTCGATATGGAGGACGCTTTCGGCCTGAAAGTCGACGCCAAGGTCAGCCAAGGAATGCCGGGCGATGGGCAGCCGGTCATCGCCGAACGCGCCCTCGAGATAGTCCTTCGTAAGGAGCGTCCTGTCATAGGGCTGCTCACGCTCCTCGGAGAATAGTGTTATTTCGCCCTGCCACCCGTGGCTGCGAAGCGCGTTCGCCGCAGCAAACCCCGCTGCGCCTCCGCCCACGATTGCCATCGTTCCTACTGACGGATCACGCTGTCTCATAGGTCGCGGTGTCTCCCCGCTGGGCGCCTCCACGGAGAAGAAATTGTTGTCGAACGCAACCGGATACTCGGGCAAGACGTCAAACGCCGGAGCGGCTGTCGCTTCGCCGGTCGCAAGATCGAAACAGGCATGATGCCACGGACATCGGATCGTCCCCGCAGTGACAATACCCTTGTCGAGTGGCCCGCCGAGATGTGGGCATTGTGCGCTGTAGGCCTTGAGGCGACTTCCGCTCCTGCAGACGAAGACGCGATCTTTGCCGACGACTCCGGCTAGAATTCCGCCAGTAGGCGCCCTGTCAACTTCAATGCGTTGGGTCAAATCGAGAGGAATGTCTTCTTCATCGTCGCTCATCGGGCTCTCCGGACGGTGAGTAACACCCAGCTAACGAGACAGGTTCCGGTAGCCCAAGAACGAAGACTGCGCCTTTCGGGGCAAATTTAAGCGGGCAAGCGCGACCTTGAACAGAAGCGCCATATGCCGCCTGGCGCTATGCGGCGCGGCGGAGGTTGGTTTCTTGTGCTCCTTAAGGTCGTTCATGTTGAGGTAGCGGTGGGCTTCGAGCTAGTTTTCGTGAGTCTCGACGGCTAAGGCTCGGATGAGGCGCAGGCAGGCTTCGGCATTGGTGAAGAAACGGACGACGTGGGTCGGCGTTTGATCTCGTCGTTGGGCGTTCGAGCATGTTGGTGCTCTTGAGAAGCTTATGTTGGCGGGGTAGGCGGTAG
This sequence comes from uncultured Alphaproteobacteria bacterium, assembly GCA_963836695.1. Classification (GTDB taxonomy): domain Bacteria; phylum Pseudomonadota; class Alphaproteobacteria; order Rhizobiales; family Beijerinckiaceae; genus Roseiarcus. The sequence goes on along the minus strand of CAWIKX010000013.1, from coordinate 130,916 downwards.
AAGGTGGGAAGGCGGCCTCGGCCAGAACCTCGCGGGCGGCTGAGCGAAGGCCGGCGTGATCGTCGTCGGCGACGAACTCGACGCCGTGAAGGTCTCGCGGGCGCAGTTTGACGAGGAAGTCTTTCCAGGGGGAACGGCTTTCCCGGTTGGCCATCTCGATGGCCAGGATCTGGCGGCGCCCATCCCAGTCGATCCTAATGGCGATCAGCGGCCAATTGGCCGAGCATCATCCTTGCGCCGTTGTGGATCGGCACTTAGTCTCCGCGACGTCGCGGAACGATGAATTCGGCCGCGGGACCCGCACGTTCGGCTACCGAAGAGACCCATTCAGAGGCAATGGACGCGAAAACTCAAGAGCGCCAGGCGAAGCGGCGCATCAGAACGAACGACCCGGCCCGAACCAAGGCAGACATCCTCGAGATCGCCGCCGAAGAATTCGCCGCGCATGGTTTGAGTGGGGCTCGGGTCGACGCCATTGCAGACCGAATGCGAACGTCGAAGCGCATGATCTATTACTATTTTGGCGACAAGGAGGGTGTATTTACGGCGGTTCTGGAGAATGCATATTCTTCGGTCAGAGCAATTGAGGCTCTATTGGCGCTGGAGGGGTTAGAGCCTGAGGAAGCGCTGCGAAATCTGGTGGAGCAGACCTTCGAGAATGACGACGCCAACGAAGCCTTTATCCGTCTTGTCGCCATCGAGAACGTTCATCGTGGCGAGCATCTTGCAAACGCCGAACAGATCCAAAAGATCAATCATCGTATTATAGACGTAATCGAAAATATTCTGCGGAGAGGCCGATCCGCGGGCGTCTTTCGTGACGACCTCGACGCGATCGACGTTCACATGGCGATCAGCGCTTTGTGTTTCTTTCGGGTGTCCAACAAGTATACTTTCGGCAAGATCTTTGAGGTCGATCTGTCGAGTCCAGAGAGACGCGACAAGCACAAGAGGATGGCGGTCGAGGCGATCAGCCGCCTCGTGCGAAAAGAGTAAAACCGCCTTTGTCACGTCGGCATGACCGGCATCGCCGGCGGGCGCTGTTTCGCGCCCGACAGATCTCTAGGGGCTCTCTGAGGGCGCCGGTGCGCAGTAGATCTTAGACCAGCGCCAACACTCGGCTCGGTCCCCCGGTAGCACCTTTGACCTTGGGGCCGCCGAGTACGAGATACGCTCCCTTTGCTGGCACAGTGTCGAGATTGGCGAGGCACTCGACCCCCCAGCGCCCACTCGGCAGCCAGGAATAATGGACCGGGAACGGACCGGTGTTCAGTCCGGTATCCAAGGAAAGCGTATCGACGCCGATGCCCTTCACCTTGCGCTCGGTCATCAACATGTGTGCGGTCTCGCCGTGAAAGCCCGGGGTGTGGTTTTTGCCGGCGTCGTCGCGGCCCGCGAATTTCGGCGTCATCAGCAGGTCGCCCCAGCCTGAATTCATGGCGACGCAACAGCCCTCCGGCAGTGGGCCGTTCTTTGCCTCCCAATCCTTGATGTCGTCGGGCGTGACCGCGGCGTCGGGGTTGTCGTTGGCGCGGCTCTTGATGTCGATGACGGCGAGCGGGACCACGAGATCGCTGACCGGGATCAAATCGACGCTCATGCCATCGGGGGAGAAATGCAGCGGAGCATCCATGTGGGTGCCCGTATGCTCCATCAAGGTCCATTTGTTGATGTTAAGCTTATCCTTTGCGTAAGTGAGAAACGGCTCTTTGGTGAACCATTTGTCGCCGCCAAACGTCGGGAAACCTTCAAAGAGCGGTTGGGTGAGATCGAGAACGTCGGAAAAGCTCCTTTGCTGACCCGCCGCCGCGGCGGACCCCGGAACGAGTGAGGCTGCCGCGGCCGCCCGGCGGCGAGCGCGAAGCTTCCCGTGAGTAAGCCTCTGCGGCTCGCTCGATTGCAAATGGCGTGGAGACAACCCGGAGGGCACATGAGCTTTCCTCTCTTTTTTCGCGACGTTCGCCCCTTACAGGGACTCGCCGCTCTCTTCGGCGGCGCGTTCACGCCGATTTGATATAATGTACGAACGAGTTCGTTTGTGCAATGGGTCAGATAGGATCGCCTGGGTTACGGCCGCGGGGATCAGGACGAACTTGGATTGACAAACGAACCATATAGTTAACTAGTTGGGCAGCCGATCGAGCGTTTCAGGAAAATTGGGAGGACAAGCCAATGCCAACCCGAGCTTCGTCGCATGGCTCCGGACGGATTGGGCGCATTTTGGCCATCTTGGGCCTACTCGCCCTATCGGCGTCGGACGCGAGCGCATCTCCGCTACCGATCGTCAAGCCGGTCATGGCTTGCGCCGACATCATGAAACTCGACCTGAGCTACCTCAAAGAGGCGCCAACGAAGCTCGATAGCGCCACCGTTGTCACTGAGGGCGCGCCTGCGCCGTATTGCCTCGTGTCCGGCTATGCGGCTCCCGGCGTCGCTTTCCAGGTCCGCTTGCCGACGGAGACCTGGTCGCAGCGGATGGTGATGAATGGCTGCGGCGGATATTGCGGCGACCTGCTCTCGCTGCCCGTCAGCGCCCCTTCCGCCTCTACCGGTTGCACGGTCGCTGGGTCTGGGGAACTCGTCGTCGCAAGCCACAATGGCGGCCATGTCGGAGCGACCGACAAGGGGCGCTTCCTGCGCTCAATCTCGGACGGCGCGTGGGCGGTCGGCGACCCGTCGGCGCTCGTAGACTTCTTCTACCGATCGAACCGCAAGGCGACCGTCGCCGTGAAGGCGATTGTTGCTGCCTTCTATGGTCAGCCGCCGAGGTATTCCTATTTCGACGGCTGTTCGAGCGGCGGGCGAGCCGCGTTGCAGGTCGCGCAGCGCTATCCGGACGACTATGACGGCATCGTCGCCGGCGCGCCGACAATCGACAACACCGACGAAAACACGTTCGTTCACGGCTGGAACGTCCGGGTCAATAAAGCAGCGGATGGAACCTCGATCCTCACCGCCGACAAAATACCAGCGCTCGCGAAGGCAGTGCTCGAAGCCTGCGCCGACAATAGCGGCATGATCCAGGATCCCCGCGCTTGTCACTTCGACGCTACCGCCATCGTCTGCAAAGGCGCCGAGACGCCGGATTGCCTGACTGAAGATCAGGCTCGGGTTGCAAATCTGATCTGGCGAGGAGCGCAGGACGAAAAGGGGGAGCTGCTTGCGCCTGGAGGAATGCCCTACGGCTCGGAGCTCGCCTGGGCGGGATCAATGGCGCTTCCCAAGGGGACGAAGTTCACCCCAGATACGTCGGTTGACTATGCCTTCTCGTACGACTTCCCAAACTTCATGAGCAGTTGGCGCAGGACAGGGATCACCAACGCGAACATTGAGTTCACTCAGGAGGAGTTTCGGCGGCTCGACGCGATGCACGGTCTGAACGATCCTACAAATCCCGATCTGCGAGCCTTCGCCGCTCACGGCGGGAAACTGATCATCTGGCAGGGCTGGGCGGATTCAGGAACATCGCCGTTCGGGACCCTGAACTACTACGCCGCGGTCAGGAAGTTGATGGGACCTGAGGAGGCGTCGAAATTCCTGAGCCTGTACATGATTCCCAGGGATGTACCATTGCGGGGGCGGGCCGGCCGCCGCGACGCTCGACATCCTGACTCCCTCTTATGGCCTGGGTCGAGGACAAGATCGAGCCAGCCCAGCAGCTTGTCTCGTACCACGCTGGCGGCGATGGGACCTCGCCTGTTGTCCGGACGCGCCCGGTGGCCCCGTATCCAGCGACCGTCGCGTATTCGGGGCAAGGGGATGTGAACAGTGCATCGTCCTACGCGCTCGCTCCGAGTGTGGGTGGCGTCAGCGATGAGCTGGTATGGGCCGGCTCCCAGCACTACCGGCCTGGGGAGCAGAGGAGCTGCGAAGAGGATGGGAACGTCCTAAGGTGTCGCTAGCTTTATCGAAGGCGTGAGAGCGGCGCGCTCTCCTGGCATTCGAGCCCCGTCCAAAGGGATTGTCGATGCTCAGATGGTCGATCGCCTCGGTCTGCATGGGTGGCGCACTCGAGGACAAATTCGCCGCTGCGGCCAAGGCGGGCTTTCGTGCGGTCGAGATCTTCGAAAACGACCTGACGTTCTTCCGCGGCAAACCGCGCGACGCGCGCTTGCTCGCGGCCGATCTCGGGCTTCAGATCGTCGCCCTCCAGCCGCTCCGTGACTTCGAAGCGATGCCCGAACCGATTCAGGGCGAAGAACTTCGAGCGAGCGGCGAGGAAGCTCGACCTCATGGAAGACCTCGGCGCACGCCTGCTGTGCCTGTGCTCCAATGTTTCGCCCGACGCCGTCGACGACGACTTCGCGTGCAGCGGAGGACCTCGCCGAACTCGCTGACCTCGCCCGCAGGCGCGGTATGCGGATCGGCTACGAGGCGCTCGCCTGGGGGCGCTGGGTCAAGGACTGGACCGCCGCCTGGGAAATCGTGCGCGGCGCCGACCGCGACAACCTCGGGATCGTGCTCGACAGCTTTCATATTTGCGTCCGCGGCAACCCGATCGATCCGATCGCCTCTCTGCCGGCCGAGAAGATCGCGCTTGTGCAGGTGGCCGATGCGCCGGCGCTCTCAATGGACCCATTGTCGCTGAGCCGGCACTATCGCTGCTATCCGGGTCAGGGCGACTACCCGATAGTCGACTATCTCGACGCAGTCACCCGCTCCGGCTATCGTGGTCCGCTGTCGCTCGAAATCTTTAACGACCAGTTCCGCGGCGCTTCCGCCTCAGCGATCGCAATCGACGGCATGCGTTCGTTGCGCACAGTTGGCGAGAAGCTCGAGGCGAAACGCACCGCGCGTGGCCTACCTCCACTTGCTGACCTGCCGGCGCTGCCACCGGCGCCCGCCGTCGAAAGGGCCGAATTCATCGAGTTCGCGGCGAGCGATGCGGCCGCCGGCGAATTGACGGCGCTCATCGAGGGCATCGGCTTCCGCTGCGCCGCCCGGCACCGTTCGAAGGATGTCGCTCTCTTTTCGCAGGGCGAGATCAACCTCATCCTCAACAGAGAGCGGGAGGGCTTCGCCCATTCGTTTTCGCTCCTGCACGGCCCGTCGGTGTGCGCGATCGCGCTGAGAGTCGATTCCGTCGAGAGCGCGCTCGAGCGCGCGACCGCGCTCGAGTGTCACAGCTATGTCGGCAAGATCGGTCCCGGAGAAGCGACATTGCCTGCGGTCGCTGGGGTCGAGGGCAGTCTTATCTATTTCATCGACTCGGGCGACCCTGCCTGGCGCGATGATTTCGTCCCTGTCGCGCCGCTCGGCCCGGAGGGCAAGTTACGCAAGGTCGACCATCTCTCCAATGTCGTGCGTCGCGGCGAGTTCCTGACTTGGTCGCTGTTCTATGGCGCCGCGCTCGGGCTAGAGCCGCAGCCGCAGGTCGAGGTGGCCGATCCGCACGGCGCCTTCTTCAGCCGCCTGCTGCGCAGCCCGAACGGCCAATTGCGCATCGCGCTCAACATTGGAGAGGGTGGCGCAACCGGCGTCTCGCGGTTTCTTGACGCCTTCGGCGGCGCCGGCTTCCAGCAGATTGCGCTTTCGACGGATGACATCTTCGCCGCCGTAGAAGCGGCGAAGGCGAGCGGCGTCACTTTCCTGCCGATACCGGACAATTACTACGACGATCTCTCTACTCGATTCGAGATCCCCCCGATCAGCTCGTCCGTATGCGTGCGCTCGGCGTGCTCTATGACCGCGTCAAGGACGGGGAGTTCTTCCACATCTACACCCGCACTTTCCAGAACCGCTTTTTCTTTGAGATTGTTGAGCGCCACAATTACGAGCTGTTCGGCGCCGCCAACACGCCCGTCCGGCTCGCAGCGCAGGCGAGCCTGGCCGACGCGGATAAACGCGCGGAGATCGAATTCGAATGAACGTTGAGCGTTACGCGCCGGCGATTCCGAGCCCTCTCATGGGAACGTAGCGGGGATGCTGAACGGGGACACGAGGCTCATCACTCATCTCGGCTATCCCACGACGACGTTCAAGTCGTCGATGATCTATAACCCGTGGTTCGCGAAGCACGGGATAAACGCCGCTGTGGTGCCGCTTGGCGTTCGGACCGAAAACTTTGGCGATGCCTTTCCGGAAATCTGCCGCTTTACGAACTTCCACGGCGCGCTCATCACCATGCCGCACAAGGTCTCCGTCATTGCCTTCCTCGACGACGTGTCCACTGCGGTCAAAGTCGCGGGCTCCTGCAACGCTGTCCGCCGAGACCACCAGGGCCGTCTCATCGGCGACATGTTCGACGGAGCGGGCTTCGTCCGCGGTGTTTCGCGCCGCGGACGTTCGCTCGGCGGCCGGAGGGTGCTTGTCGTCGGATCTGGCGGAGTGGGGTCGGCGATCGCCGCCTCCTCAGCGGCGGCGGGAGCCGCGGAGATCGCGGTCTATGACGTCAACGCCCCCGCGATGAATACGCTGGCCGAGCGCCTTGCGCAGAACTATCCTCATCTCAAGGTTTCGCTTGGGTCGAACGACCCTAGCGGGTTCGATGTAGTCGTGAATGCAACGCCGCTGGGAATGAAGGGTGGCGATCCGATGCCTCTCGACGTCTCGCGGCTTACGCCATCGACCTATGTCGGCGAAGTGGTGATGAAGCAGGAGACAACGGCGTTCCTCGCAGCCGCGCGAGCGCGGGGATGCGAGACGCAAATCGGGATCGACATGCTGTTCGAGCAGATCCCAGCCTACCTCGAATTCTTCGGCTTCCCGTCAGCGGCGCCTTCGGAGCTAAGAGAGGTCGCGGAGATCGATTACTAGAAACGGCGACGAGCAAAACAGGGAGGAACCGATGACCGCAGCGATTGTGGACGAACCAAGCGGGCGGCGCCAGACGAAGATCGCGGCTGCCAGCGGCTGGATTGGATCGGCCCTAGAGTATTATGACTTCTTCATCTATGCGACCGCCGCCTCGCTAGTCTTCCCGCAGATTTTCTTTCCTTCCAGCAGCCCGACCGTCGCCATCGTGGCTTCGCTGGCGACCTACGGAGTCGGATACGTCGCGCGGCCCATCGGCGCCTTCGTGCTCGGCCATTGGGGCGACACCCATGGCCGCAGGAACGTGCTCCTCCTCTGCCTCGTCCTCATGGGCCTCTCGACCATGGCGGTCGGGCTGCTTCCAACCTATAAGCAAGTGGGGACCTGGGCGCCGATTTTGCTCGTGATCCTGCGCCTGATTCAGGGATTTGCGGTCGCGGGCGAGATTTCGGGCGCGAGTTCGATGATCCTCGAACACGCGCCGTTCGGACGGCGCGGTTATTTCGCGAGCTTTACTCTACAGGGCGTTCAGGCAGGCCAGATCCTGGCGGCAGCAGTCTTTCTCCCTTTGAGCTACGGACTGTCGAACGATGCGTTCATCGCCTGGGGCTGGCGGATTCCATTCTTGCTGAGCGTGCTTGTGCTGATCGCCGGATATGTTATCCGGCGCGAGGTGGAAGAGACGCCCGCGTTCACGGAAGAGCGGGGTCACGGCGAAGTGCCGAGGACCCCGGTGGTCGACGCATTGACCAATCATTGGCCGGACATGCTGCGGATCGTGTGCATGTCGCTGATGAACGTCATTCCGGTGGTGGCGACAATCTTCGGCGCCGCCTACGCGGTGCAGCCTGCCTACGGCGTCGGCATGGACAAGACCATCTATCTCTGGATCCCGGTTGTTGGCAACATCGTCGCGATCATCATAATCCCGTTCGTCGGCGATCTTTCCGACCGGATCGGCCGGCGTATACCGATCATTGTCGGCTCGCTCGCAGCGGGCCTCATGACGTTCGGCTATCTCTACGCGATTAGCATCAAAAGCGTGCCGCTCGCGTTCGCGCTCTCAATTCTGATGTGGGGCGTGGTCTATCAGGGATATAACGCGGTGTTTCCTAGTTTCTATCCCGAGCTTTTTCCAACCCGCGCCCGGGTCTCCGGCATGGCGATCTCCCAGAATGTCGGCACCATGCTGACGGCGTTGCTGCCCGCGCTCTTCGCGGCCGCCGCGCCTCCGGGCTCCGCCAACGTTCCGCTGACGGTCGGCGCCTTGGCCTTCGGCGTCACAGTGATCGCCGCCATCGCGTGCTGGAGCGCGCGCGAAACCTATCGCGTCCATCTCAACAATCTCGGCGAATCCGGCGCGCCGCCGGTAGACAAGACGGAATACGATCGCCTTCGCCAGCAAAGCCTTGTTTCGCGGGCGTAGGGGGGTTCAATGAAGCGAACCGTAGCGCCTCGCGCCGCGTCTCGGCGCGGCGCGGCGGGGGAAGGATGATGACCGAGCGAGGCGTCGTCAATTTCCGGACCGGGTGCTGTGGGGCACGGACTGGCCCCATCCCAACCTCAAGGACCACATGCCCGACGACGGGCTCATGGTCGACATCATTCCCCATATCGCTCCCGCAGCCGAGTTGCAGGATCTCATGCTGGTCGACAATCCGATGCGGCTCTATTGGCCAGAGGATAGGAGACGCTGAACCATGGCCCTCGACAAGCCATATTCCGACATTCCCGGCACGGTCGTCTTCGACGCCGAACAATCGCGCAAAGGGTACTGGCTCAACCAGTTCTGCATGTCGCTAATGAAGGCCGAGAACCGCGCCCGCTTCAAGGCCAATGAGCGTGCCTATCTCGACGAATGGAAGATGAGCGAGGAGCAGAAGCGAGCGGTCCTGGCGCGCGACCTCAACCGCTGCATCGAGCTCGGCGGCAACATCTATTTCCTCGCCAAGATCGGCGCGACCGACGGCAAGAGCTTCCAGCAGATGGCGGGCAGCATGACCGGCATGACCGAGCAGGAATATCGCGACATGATGATCAAGGGCGGTCGGAAGATCGAGGGAAACCGCAGGATCGGAGAGGACGGCGACGCCCAGCGCCCGCGGAAAGAGTGACGGGTCTTATGCCTCCGACAAAGGACGTTTGAACATGGCCCGCATCACCGCCTCCCTTTACACCTCGCACATCCCTGCCGTCGGCGCCGCCTTCGACCTTGGCAAGACAAAGGAAGATTACTGGAAGCCGGTGTTCGCCGGGTACGATTTCGACAAGCAATGGATGAAGACGCACAAACCCGATGTGATCGTCGCCGTCTACAACGATCACGCGACCGCCTTCAGTCTCGCGATGATCCCGACCTTTGCGATCATGACCGGGCCGGAATTCAATCCCGCGGACGAAGGCTACGGCGCACGCCCCGTGCCCACAGTCGTCGGCGACCCGGAGCTTGCGTCGCATATCGCCTCGGAAGTGATCCAGCAGGATTTCGACCTGACCATGGTCAACGAGATCGACGTCGACCATGGTCTCACCGTGCCCCTCTCTTGCGTCTTCGGCGAGGTCAAGGAATGGCCGTGCAAGATCATCCCCTTCGCGGTCAATGTCGTGCAGCACCCGGTGCCCTCAGGCGCCCGTTGCCTGGCGCTCGGTCGCGCGATCGGCAAGGCGATCATGAGCTATCCAGAGGACATCAACGTCCATATCTGGGGCACCGGCGGCATGAGCCATCAGCTTCAAGGCCCGCGCGCAGGCCTCATCAACAAGGCGTGGGACAATTCATTCCTCGACCGGCTGATCGACGACCCAAAGGGCCTCTCGAAGACCCCCAACATCGAATATGTCCGCGAGGCGGGATCGGAAGGCATCGAGCTCGTGATGTGGTTGGTCGCGCGAGGGGCTATGGCGGATGTCGTCGCCGGCGGACCGAAGCCGAAAGTGGCGCATCGCTTTTATCATGTCCCGGCCTCGAACACCGCCGTCGGGCATCTCATTCTGGAGAACGCGGCTTAGCGTTCAGATTCTTTGTCATTCCCGGCGGACCAAAGGTCTGACCGGGAATCCATAAGGCCAGCACTGTCGTCAGCTCTGGATTCCCGATCGCCCGCTTTGCGGCCGCCGGGAATGACCAGGCAAGCCGATAAGCGAGGTTTCGCATGCCCAAGACACTCAAAGTCGCGCTTGCCGGCGCTGGCGCCTTCGGCCTGAAACACCTCGACGCGATCAAGGAGATCGACGGTGTCGAGGTCATCTCGCTCATCGGGCGCGAGCTCGACAAGACCCAGGAGGCGGCGGAGAAATATGGCGTCGGCCACGTTTCGACCGACCTCGCTGATAGCCTGAAGGTTCCGGGGCTCGACGCGGTGATCCTGGCCACGCCAACGCAGATGCACGCCGCGCAGGCTTTGCAATGCCTCAAAGCCGGCAAGCATGTGCAGATCGAGATTCCGCTCGCCGACAGCTTGAAGGATGCGGAAGCGGTGGTCGCGGAGCAGCAGAAGACGGGCCTCGCCGCCATGGTCGGCCACACCCGGCGCTTCAACCCAAGCCATCAGTTCGTGCGCGAGCGCATTCTCAAGAACGAGTTCCATATCCAGCAGATGGACGTGCAGACTTATTTCTTCCGCCGCACCAACATGAACGCGCTTGGCGCGCCCCGCTCATGGACCGATCATCTGCTCTGGCATCACGCCGCCCATACCGTGGATCTCTTCGCCTATCAGTGCCGCTCACGAATCGTCAAAGCCAACGCGCTGCAGGGACCGATCCATCCGACCCTTGGCATCGCCATGGACATGAGCATCCAGCTCAAGGCCGAGAACGGCGCGATCTGCACGCTGTCGCTGTCGTTCAACAACGAGGGGCCGTTCGGCACGTTCTTTCGGTACATCGGCGACACGGCGACCTACATCGCCCGCTACGACGATCTCTTCAACGGCAAGGACGAGAAGATCGACGTCGCCCATATCGACGTCAGCATGAACGGCATCGAATTGCAGGATCGCGAATTCTTCGCCGCCATCCGAGAAGGCCGCGGGCCCAACGCCAGCGTCGCCCAGGTCCTCCCCTGCTACCAGGTGCTCGACGAGCTGGAGAGGCGGATGGGGTAAGAGTAACGCAATCGGATTGAGCCGTCCTCGTCATTGCGAGGAGTGAAGCGACGAAGCAATCCAGGGATCTTAGGGCGCCCTATGTTTCCTGGATTGCTTCGCTTCGCTCGCAATGACGGGCGCGGCCAATTTGACAAAATCCCTCCCCACGTTGCGGAAGGATTGCCTACCGCAATTCGGCTGTGAACTTCTGGATCTTCTTGCACGCCTTCTCGAGCTGCTCGAGTGACGTCGCATAGGAGACGCGGAAGTTCGGGCCCTGGCCGAAGGCGGTTCCGTGCACGACGGCGACGCCTTCCGCGTCCAGAAGCTCGGTGACGAAATCCTCATCCGTCTCGATCACCTTGCCTGACGGGCCCTTTTTGCCGATCGCGCCCGCGCAGGACGGATAGACGTAGAACGCGCCTTCCGGCTTCGGGCACTGCAGATGCTTCGCTTGTCCGAGCATCGACACGACGAGATCGCGCCGCTCCTCGAACGCTTTGCGGCGCACGGGCATGAAGTCCTGCGGCCCATTCAGCGCCTCGACCGAGGCCCATTGCGCGATCGTGCAGGCGCCTGAGGTCTGCTGCCCCTGCACCATATCCATGGCCTTGATGAGCTCAGTCGGACCGGCGGCGTAGCCGATGCGCCAGCCGGTCATCGCATAGGACTTAGAGACGCCGTTCATGGTCAGCGTGCGCGCCTTCAGGCCCGGCTCGATCTGCGCCGGCGTCGTAAACCTGAAGTCGCCGTAGACGAGATGCTCGTACATGTCGTCGGTCAGCACCCACACATGCGGGTGAAGCATCAGCACATCGGTGAGTTCGTTCAGCTCGCTCTCGGTATAGGCCGCGCCCGACGGGTTCGAGGGCGAGTTGAGCACGAGCCACTTGGTGCGCGGCGTGATCGCGCGTTCGAGATCCGCCGCCTTGCAGTTTGAACCCGTTCTCGATCGTGGTCGGCACGACGACCGGCGTGCCGCGATTGATCGCCACCATTTCCGGGTAGCTCACCCAATAGGGCGCCGGAATGATCACCTCGTCGCCCTCGTTCATGGTGACAAGGAAGGCGTTGTAGAGGATCTGCTTGCCGCCGGTCGCGACGATCGTGTCGGTCGCCTTGTAGTCGAGCCCGTTTTCGCGCTTGAATTTGGCCGCGATCGCCTCGCGCAAGGGCGGAATGCCGAGCACCGGCGGGTACTTGGTCTCGCCGCGCTCGATCGCCTTGATCGCGGCCTGCTTGATGTTGTCGGGCGTGTCGAAATCGGGCTCCCCGACCGACAGCGAGATCACTTCCCGTCCTTTGGCTTTGAGATCGCGCGCCTTCTGCGTCATCGCGATGGTCGCGGATGGCTTAACGCGAGAGAGGACATCGGCAAGGAAGGCCACGGACTGGCGCCTTTCAAGTTGCGGTGAAGAAATTGGGCGGCGCAGCTATAGTGAGATGAGAGCCGAGCGACAACCCCTGCGGATTAGTGTCAAACCCAATAGGCGGGTGGCCGCTTCGCGCAAATACCGGCCATCCGCGGACCGCTTGGCGAACGTGCCAAATCGACCCGAAGCGGAAGGTCGTTGCGGTCAATTCAAGATCGCCAATCGGAAGGGCGAAAGCGAGCGAGGAGTCCGGCCAGTTCAGCTTGGCGTCGGGTGTTCGTTTTGGCAAAGACTGCTTTCAATTGGGTACGGGCAGTCTCTCGGCTCACCCCCAGTGAAGCCGCCGCTGCGTCGATCCCTACGCCCGAAGCCAGTTTGGCGGCCAATTTCGCCTCCGCGACCGTCAGGCCGAATGCGGCGCAAAATTGCGTTGCTTCCGGCCGCAGCGGCGACCTCAGATCGGTCAACAGAAGGATCACCCGACCGGAGCTGAACAAATCGTTGCCGAATGCCGTGACCGGCATCGCCTCAACCAGAAGCCAAGGCGCTTCATCCCGATCGACGACGATTGGCACGAAGGCCTGAGCGCTGCCGCGTTCCGCATGCAAAGTAAACGAGACCAGCTGCTGCAGTCGGCGATTGCTGGCGGGATCGCGCGCCGACGGACGACCCCGGACGAGGTTGAAGTCATCGCCCAGCAGATCTTGCGCAGGTGCGTTCATTTGCCTTGCGCGGCCGGTCACATCGATGACGATGGCGGCGGAGCTCACTCGCTCGAGAGCCGAGAGTTTCGACGCGGCATCGAACGCCGCGAATTTCTGCGCGAGACTGACGATTTTGCCGAGGTAGGGTCCGACCTTGGCAAGCCGTGTCGCGTCTTCGCGCGTGAACGGGTCGTCTCCGCGGAAGATCGGCAAGCACCAGTCGCCGCCGTCGACCAAGAAAAAGGACGCCGCAAACCATTCCCGCTTCTCCGGTCGCGCCGTCTCCTGATAGAAAGGAATGGTGCAGCGCTCGTCCTCGGTCGAGAGGTCGTGTTCGACCGCTGAGGTCCATCCCGCCCTTATGAACGACGTAGTTTTTTGAAGGTACGGTCCGACGTGCGGGTCTGGAGCGTGAGCCTGATTGCGGGCCCAGCGGGCGGAATACGCCTCGTGCTCGACAGACATCGGGACAGGAGCCGGCGAGTTTTCGCGGTCGTGCTCGTAGAATGTGCAACTGGCCGCGCCGAACAATTCGCCCAGCAATTGCAGAGCTGACGACCACTGCGTCGGGGCGAGGATTGCGTCATAGCAGGCCTGCAGGGCGCGCTCGGTTCCTTCACTTAGAGGCATGGCCGCTGCTCCGCGCTCAGGGGAAGCTATCACTTCAGCTGAGAGTCACGAAAAGGCCCTGCCCGCGTGCGCGGGCTGATGTCGACTGTCTGATCGGCAGGGCGTTAGCGACGGGTGACAAATCCGACTATGCGCCAATATCGCCCAGCTGTGAGTTCGCCGGGTCCGCCCGGTCGGGTCCGATTTCACCCGTTCGGGTGATGCGCATTTTGACCGGGCGCGACATCGTCGAGTTTCGCGAGGCCTCGTGCATCCCCCGATCCCGCGGGACGCATGCGAAGGAAGCCACAATGAGACGGATCAACTTTGTGGCCCCGGCTCTTGGCCGATTTCTCGTAGCAGCATCGGGCGTCGCTTTCCTGGCGTGGATCGGCGCTGCGCGGGCCACGCCAATGGACTCCGCGCCCGCCGTCGACCTGGAACTGATTCTCGCAGCCGACGTGTCCGGTTCGATGACCAAGGACGAGTTGCGCATGCAAAGAGAGGGGTACATCAACGCACTGCGGGATGTGGACGTCATAAACGCGACCCTATCGGGCACGCGCGGCCGGATCGCTGTGGCTTACTTCGAATGGGCAAGCCCCGATGATCAACGTCTCATCATGCCTTGGACTGTCATTGACGGACCCGACAGTGCGAGGTCCTTTGCCGACGCCCTCAAAGAGCAACCGATCGCAACCTACTTTTACGGCGACTCGATAGCGGGGGAACCTCGATTTCCGGCGCACTCTCTTTTTCTTTGCGTTTGCTTCATAGCAGTGGTCTCCAAGCCGATCGTCAGGTCATTGATGTTTCTGGCGACGGCCCCAACAACTGTGGCGCGCCCATAGCGCCGATCCGCGATCGAGTGATTTCGCGAGGGGCCACGATAAACGGCCTGGCTATTTCAGCATCGAAGCGTGCGGCCAGCGACACAAGGGAATCGTTCGGGAAGCCGGCCCTGGAATTGTACTATAAGAACTGTGTTATCGGGGGTCCGGGAGCATTCGTGATCACCGTCGGTGACCGCGCCGATTTCGAAAAGGCGGTCAGGCGAAAGCTTGTGCTTGAAATTGCCGGTGCGCCACCGCGGATCCAACCCGCCGCTGAGAGGCTCTCTCCCCGCCCCGATTGCTTCGCGATAGGCCAATCTCCGGCCCGTTAGCGAAGTACCGGCTCCCAGCTCTGGAACGCCGTACATTGCTTGCGCGGCCTGGGACCTCTCCCGCGTCCGATTTCACCCGTTCGGGTGATGCGCACATCCGGCGAAAATGACAGCATCGGCATGCATCCTAATAATCTCAAGGAGCTAAAAAATGCGCGCGTCCAAAAAGATACTTACTGCATTAGCACTGACACTCTTTGCTTGCCCTGCTTTTGCCGATACGGCGCCAAGCATGGATGGAATGCCGCGATTGGCGATTGGCGGTTATGACACCGTTGCTTATTTTACTGTCGGAAAGGCAGTTCCTGGTAGTCTTGACTATCAGACTGTCTGGCATGACGCGCGCTGGCAATTCGCCAACAAACAGGATCTCGATCTCTTCCTTGCGAACCCAGAAAAATATGCGGCCCAATATGATGGTCATTGCGCCATGGGCGTCTCCTGGGAGAACGGCCACAAAGATACAGTCGATCCTGAAGCCTTCACCATCGTCAACGGCAAACTGTATGTGAATCATACGAAATTCTGGACCAATGAGTGGCGCAAGAATGAAGCTGAAAATATCAGCCGCGCCGACAAAAATTGGACGACGGTAAAAGACGCTCCGGAGCCAACAAAGTAACGAGTAAAAAGGCGCCGAAGCGCGCATTTTTCGCCACGCCAATTGCCACAATGCCGGCGCCTCGCCTGGCGCTGGTAGCGACCGCTTGCCGCCCAACCACGACGTTCACGGCCGCAAACGTGATGTCCGGTTTACGTCGATTTTGTTGAAGAACCCCCTGTTGTGGCAGCCGCACTTTGGATTTGTAGCGCCGTCAGCGCGGCAAATTCCTGCCTCTTCGCCTTATGTGGCGAGGATCGGCGCAGGGAGGGGGATAAGCTTCGCCAGTTTTCGCAGATTTTGGGCGGTGGCGGCTAAGAGGAACTCGTCTTTGGCTCCGTTTGGACCTCGGAGGCGCAATCGACCCAGCCTGAGGATGCGCTTCAGATGAGCGAAGAGCATCTCGACCTTCTTTCGTTCGCGACATGAGACGGCGTAGGCCTCAGTCTTTGCGATCGCACGGGCCTTGTCGCGAGCGGCTTCATGAATGGAGCGCGCGATCTTGCGTGCAGGAACGTTTGAGCAGCACCTAGGTTTAAGCGCGCAGGCGTCGCAGTCGTGCTTGCGCGCGAAGTAGATCATCGTGCCGTCTTTGGTCACTCCGTCGCGTGGCTTGGGGAATGAGCGATGATATTTCTTTAGCTCTTTGCCGGCGGGACAGACATAGAGGTTGCCCTCTGGATCGAAGGCGAAGTCGCTGCGGGAGAAGGTTCCGTCCGTGCGCTCGGACTTATCCATCAGTTTCACATGCGGCTCGATCCCGCGCTCGTCCACCAGCCACCCAATCATCTCGGCCGAGCCGTAACCCGCATCGGCGACCAGGCGCGACGGAGCGACTTCGAACTGTTCCGCCGTGCGGTCGAGCATCGTCTTGGCCGCGCCGACTTCGGCCTGGCGAACGGTCGTCGTCGCCTCGACGTCCATGATCACTGCATGCTTAAGGTCGATGAGGTAGTTGTCGGAATAGGCATAACCGGCGACAGAGTTGGCCGAAGCGGTGTAGCGGGCGGCCGGATCGGTTGGGGAGATCACCTTTGGCTCGACGGGCGTCGCCCCGCTAAAGGCCGCATCATCAAGGACCGACAGATATTCTGCGACTGCGCGGCTCGAACTCGGAACTAAATCTTCGACCTTGGCGACACCCCGCCGTCGATGCGCGTCCGCCACGATAATGCTGGCGTCGACTGCGAAAGCCTCACCCCCGACGACCCCTTCTTTCATGCAGCGCGCCACCACGGTCTCGAAGAGCTTGCGCAGAAGATCGCTCTCGCGAAAGCGGCCGTGGCGGTTCTTGGAAAACGTCGAATGATCCGGGACGTCGCCATCGAGCCCTAATCGACAGAACCAGCGATAGGCCAGATTGAGATGGACCTCCTCGCACAGCCGCCGCTCAGAGCGAATGCCGAAGCCGTAGCCGACGATCAGCATCCGGATCATCAGCTCGGGATCAATCGAGGGACGCCCGACCTCGCTATAGTAGGGGCCCAGATGCGCTCGAACCTCGGACAAGTCGACGAACCGGTCGATCTTGCGCAGCAGATGACCATCGGGGACGTGCCGCTCGAGGCTGAAGCCGTAGAACAGCGCCTCCTGCATCACGCGACGCTCGCCCATCATCGGCCAATCTCCTGCTCCAAAAGAAGAGAATCAGCAACTGGCGCCGCGATCAAGCAGAGTTTTTCAACACAATTCGTCGAACTCTGGTCAGGCTGACTAGGCTTTGAACCCAGGGCGGTTCAGGCGCCGCGAGGCTCCCGGATCACGGCAGAAAGGCTGGCCCGTATTTTTGCAGCTTGACCGCGCCGACGCCATGAACGCCGGCCAGTTCGTCAAGGCTGCTTGGCCGGCGCTTGCGATTTCGATCAGCGTCCGATCGGGGAAAATGACATAGGCGGCCTGCTTCTGCGCCGTCGCAATCGCGCCGCGCAGTGCCTTGAGCACGAGCGAGAAGCTCAGCGTTCCGCATCGCCCGGCGCGCTCTCCAAGCGACCACACCTTACGCAAGGCGAACGGAGCCGCGCAGCGCAACTGTGTCAAAGCAATTTCTTGTGCAAAGCCGAATGTCATGGTATACGTTTTGCTTGATGGAATCCGACCGCCACTCCGAGGTTGGTTTAGGAGAGAGCTACAATGAGAAAAGCGAGCGTGAGCCGGTCGGGCGCAACCTCGAACGCGAGTTGAGAGGCGCGCCGAATTTTTTTATTTTTTTCGCTCGTAACCCTTTGAAAAGCCCCGATTCGGAAAAATTATTGAAAGGAAATGAAAGGAATTTTTCTTTCATTTCCTTTCGTTTTTTTGCTTTTTCTTTCGCCGAAACTCGCTCTCCGGTTGTACCCGGTCGGCCCTTTTCGGCTGCGGTCGGACCCCTATCGGCCTCGGGCCTTCAGCGCCTTGTCGAGGCGCGGATAGACCCGGCGGGCGTTGCCTTCGTAGACCTTATGGCGGTCCTCCGGGCTGAGGTTCGCGGTCGCCTCGATGTAGCGCTTGGTGTCGTCGTAAGTAGTGGCCGGTCTCGGGGTCGATCCCTCTCACCGCGCCGATCATCTCGCTGGCGAACAGGATGTTGTCGACGGGGATCACCTTGGTCAGGAGATCGACGCCGGGCTGGTGATAGACGCAGGTGTCGAAGAAGACATTCTTCAAGAGCTGCTCGGTGAGCAGCGGCTTCTTCAATTCCTGCGCAAGGCCGCGATATCGGCCCCAGTGATAGGGCGCGGCGCCGCCGCCGTGCGGAACGATGAAGCGCAGGGTCGGGAAATCCTTGAACAGGTCGCCTTGAATGAACTGCATGACCGCCGTCGTGTCGGCGTTGATGTAATGGGCGCCGGTCGTGTGGAAGCAGGCGTTGCAGCTCGTCGAGACATGCACCATCGCCGGGATGTCCCACTCCGCCATCTTCTCGTAGATCGGATACCAGTGCCGATCGGTGAGCGGCGGGCTCGTCCAGTGGCCGCCCGACGGATCGGGATTGAGATTGATGGCGACGAAACCATAATCCCGGACGCACTTTTCGAGTTCCGGAATGCAAGTCTTGGGATCGACGCCGGGACTTTGCGGCAGCATCGCCGCGCCGATGAAATTGTCGGGAAAGAGCTTCGAGACGCGAAAGCAAAGCTCGTTGCAGATCGAGGCCCAGGTCGAGCTCACCGCGAAGTCGCCGATGTGATGGGCCATGAAGCTCGCGCGCGGGCTGAAAATCGTCAGATCGCAGCCACGCTCCTTCATCAGCCGCAGCTGATTCGTCTCGATCGACTCGCGAAGTTCGTCGTCGCTGATCTTGAGATCCGCGACCTTGGGGGCTTGGGCGGGGTCCTTGATGCCCGCGATCTGCCGGTTGCGCCAATCCTCGAGCGCCTTGGGGGCGGTCGTGTAGTGCCCGTGGCAGTCGATGATCATGGCGCGCGGCCTCCTCGATGACGACGGGCGAGCGCGTCGTCATCGCAAGGCTTAAGCCATGTGTAGGCGGCAGGCTATCAGAACGGATTCCAGGTCGCCCGCTGGGTGAACTTGAGATAGTTGAGGTTGACGCCGAGCCGCCAGCCCAATCCGGTGCGGATGGGGACCACGACGACGCCCTTGGCGCCGACCGCGGTGAAGCCCAGGCCTCCGATAAAATAGGCCGATCCGTCCAATCCGCCGAACCGGTCAAAAATGGCCCTAGTGTCCGGCAGATTGTAGACGAGCATCATCGTTCGGTCGCCGTCCGCGCCTGCGTCAAAGCCGATCGATGGGCCTTGCCAATAGATCGGCTGGTTGCCGGCGTTGCGGGTGTACATCTTGCCTTCGCCAAATCTAAGGCCGCCAACGAATGCGCCGGACGCCTCTTGACCAAGGATATATGCGTTAGGGAGGCCCCAACGGCGGCCCGCTTCCTGAACTCCATCGGCCAATCCACGCGAGATGGTGCCGAAAAACCGCTGGCCGTCATTGATGACCTCGTCGGGGAAAACTGCTCTAACGCCTCCGCCTTCGCTGGCGTCGCAAGAGCAACGGCGCCTCCGGCGGCGGCGATGGTTAGAAGCTCCCGGCGAGAGATGTTCTTCATTGCGACCTCCTTCGAGGCGATCGACCCTCTGGCGCTGCTGGAGCGCTGGCCGACTCGTGTTACTCCGACGGCGCGCGACGCGCTGACGGATGGTCAATCATCGCTGAGCGGAGTTGACAGAAAATTAATGATGGTCGGCTTTCGCCGCAGCTTTTGCGCGAGGGCCGAGCTTGTAGACGGGCGCGTGCCCGCTTTAGTCCTGGACCTGGACGATGCGATTGTTGCTGAGGTCAACAATGGAGCGACGGCCGTTGACGATCGCGGTCCCATATCCGGGCCGATCCGAGATCGGGGCGGGGCTGACGCTGCTCGGGAGCGCCGCCCCCCGGGCCGCCTCGCCGGAGATCGTAACGCGCGGATAGCCGCCGACCGGCGCATAGTCAGGGGCGGTGTAAGTCGACTTACCCGCCTTCGCGGCGGGCGAAGGAGTCGCCCCAGGGGGCGCGTAGACGCCGCGCAGCGACTGGTCCTGGGCGTAGCCTGAAAAGCTCATGGACATTAAAGCGACAAACGAAAGAACAAGCGCGCGCATGATGCTCTCCCCTGAGTGGACCTCGGATCGAACCCAGGACATGCGCGGGTCCGATATCGAGGAAGAGCGAGCTTGAGATTTTAGCAGCGGACGTCGCCAAAAGCCAGGATCGGCCCCGATTGGTCAGACCCATCGCCGGTCACCGCCCGGAATTCTGGCTCTTGAATTTCGCCGCGAGTTGGTCGGCGCCCCGCGTCAGCAGTCCAATGTCGGAGCCCACCGCCGCAAACAGGCAGCCAAGGTCGATATAATGCTGAGCCAGTTCGGCGTCGCCGGTCAGGATTCCCGGCGCGCAGCCGGCGTTCTTGATGCGGGGAATCATGTCGTCGATGATCTTGACGATATCGGGATGGGCGGGCTGGCCCAGATAGCCAAGGCCGGCGGAAAGGTCGCCCGGCCCGATGAACACGCCGTCAACGCCCTCGACGCTCGCGATTCGTTCGAGGTTTTCGAGGCCCCGTTTCGTCTCGACCTGCAAGAGAAGACAGATCTGAGCATTGGCTGCGGCGTGGTATCCTTTGATCCGGCCATAGCGCGACGCGCGCGCCTGCCCTGCGAAACCGCGGAAGCCTTCCGGCGGATAGCGGACCGACATGACCGCCCGGCGGGCCTCCTCCTCCGTCTCAATGTAAGGAATGAGAAGCGACTGCGCGCCGACGTCGAGCAGGCGCTTGATGATCACCGGGTCGTTCCAGGCTGGCCGCACAACGGCGTGAGCCGTTCCGCCGTTCATCGCCTGAAGCTCGGCGAGCACCATCGGCAATTCGTTGGGCGCATGCTCGGTGTCGAGCAGAATCCAGTCGAATCCGGCGTCCGCGAGGATTTCGGCCACAAGATGAACTCGACAGACTGTGCCACAGTCCGATCTGCAATCGACCGGCCTTGAGCGCCTGCTTGAAAGGATTGTGGAGTCTGTCCATTGAGAAGCCTGAGAGTTAAGCCCGCGACGATTGGGTCCGATCCCTAGTCTAAGGATCGCGGCGCCACCAGGTGGAAAGCTCGACGCCGAACAGCGGAGTCTTATCCGGCCGACCCAGCTTGGCCGAATAGGCGATCCATTGCTCCGGCGCATAATACAAAGGCACGATATAGAAGCCGGAGATCAGTAGCCGATCGAGCGCCCGCACCGCCGCCACGAAATCCTCGTTCGTCTTGGCCGCCAGGATCGCCGCGATCATCGAATCGACCGCGGGCGAGCGGACGCCAGAGATATTGTAGGCGCCCTGTGCGTCGGCGGCCCCCGAACTCCACCGGCCGCGCTGCTCGTTGCCTGGCGAGGGCGAAGCGATCCAAGAGCCGATCATCATGTCGAAGTCGAAGGTCGTGCGCCGGCGCTGAAACTGCACCTCGTCCACCAGCCGCACATTCGCCGCGACCCCGATCCGGGCGAGATTACGTGCGTAGGCCAGCGCAAGGCGCTCCTCATCGCGGTTCCTGACCAAGATCTCGAAGCCGAGTTCCGCGCCATGCGCGTCGACGAGGCGCCCGTTGCGGAGCGAATAGCCGGCGGCGGCAAGCTCCTCGAGCGCACTCTTAGCGATCGCGCGGTCGCGGCCTGAACCATCCGAGACCGGCGCGCGCCACTTGCCCTCCATCACGTCGTCACGCACCGCCCGGGGGTAGGGCGCCAGCAACGCCCGCTCGCGCTCCGACGCCGGCCGGCCGATCGACGAGAGCTCGCTGTCGTCGAAGAACCCCTCCGATCTCTCATAGGCGCCGTCGTATAGATTGGCGTTGATCCACTCGAAGTCGAACATCGACGTCAGCGCCTCGCGCACCTGGCGGTCGGCGAAGACGGGGCGGCGGATGTTGAAGGCGAAGCCGGAGACACCCTTGGGCAGGCCGCTCGATATGGCCGCCTTGATTACGCGCCCCTCCCTGGCGGCGGAAAAATTGTATTCGTTACGCCATCGGTTTGGCTCATCCTCGATCCGATAGTCGATGAGTCCGGCCTTGAAGGCTTCGAACATCGCCGTCGCGTCACGGTAGTAATCGATGCGAATCCGGTTGAAATTGTAGAGGCCGCGGGAGATCGGCAGATCCCTCGCCCAATAGTTGGGGTTGCGCTCCAGCACCAAGCCCTGCCCCGGTTTGACCTCCGCGACGCGATAGGGGCCCGAGCCAAGCGGAATTTGCAGCGTCTGGTCCTCGAAATGTTCGGCGTCGGTGTGGGCGCGCGACAAGACCGGCATGATCGCGAGAGTGAGCGGCAGCTCACGGTCGTTGGCCCCGGAAAGGTCATAAGCCACCGTCCGGTCATCCGGCGCGTCGATGCTTTTGACGAGCGAAAAGGCGGCGCGCTGCTGCGGCCGCCCTTCGCTTTGAGCAGATTGAACGTGAACACGACATCGGCCGAAGTGATCGGCGTCCCGTCCGAGAATTTGGCCGCCGGATCGAGATGGAAGACGACTTTGTCGCGCGCAGGCATTGGTTTCGATGCTCTTGGCGATGAGGCCGTAAAGCGTGAACGGCTCGTCGGCAGACCGCGTCATCAGCGACTGATAGACGTTGCCGATGAGTCCCTGCGCCGTCGACAACGCCTTGACGTTGTAAGGGTTCAGACTGTCGAAGGCGCCGAGATAGGCGAGATTGAGCGCGCCGCCTTTGGGGCGCGTCCGGATTCACGTAGGGCAAATGGTCGAAGTCGGGCGGCAAGGCCGGCTCGCCGTGCATCGCGATGGCGCCCGCGGCTGGACCGGCGCTGTCTGCGATCGCGGGCGGCCCCGCAAACGCGATCGCAAGGGCAGCGCCGAGGAAGGAGCGAATCGTTCGGCCGGTCATGGCGCGTCGTTCTATCATCCACGCTCGCCAAATTCCGAATTGATAGCGCCCGTTCAGGCCGGCTCGTTGCATCGAAGGCTATTTTTGCCGCGGGCGCGTGGCTGAAAGCACGAAATTGCTATTGGAATGTCCCGTCGAATGTGGAAAGAGGGGCCCAGTCCGCAGGGCGCTCGCCGCCTTGCGTCATGAGGTCGCCCGGCGGCTCGCCGACGCCAAGTGCGGGCGCTGGTTGGCGTGGTCCTGACACAGGGCAAGCGCAACACGATTCAGCTTCACGGTTCGAAAGGACGATTGATGAGATTTCAAGTCATGCGCGCAAGTGCAGCGGCCCTCGCAATGAGTGTCGTGCTCGTTGGCGGCGCGTCTGCGCAGGCGCCGACCAAGCCTGCAAATCCCGCCGCCCCGGGCCAGGTCGCGCCAGCGCCGCAGGGCCAGCCGCAGCCCCCTCCCCCCTCGAAGGTCGATCTCGTGTCGCCTGAGCCGCAATGGGCTAAATTCTGCGCCAAACAGCCTACCAATGGCAAGGAGGCTTGCGCCACGATGCGCGACTTCTCCACCTCGGCCGATCAACCGCCCATGATCAGCATCAACCTGTTCGATGTCGCAGGGGAAGAGAGGCGCAAATTACGTTTTCTGATCCTGCCGATCGGCATGCTGCTGAAGCCCGGCTTCCGGGTCATCATCGACAAAGGCGAGCCGATTGAAGGCCGCTACGACATATGCTTTCAGAACGCCTGCTCAGCGGAAATCGACATCGGCGCTAAGACGCTGGAAGCGTTGAAAAAGGGGCAGAATATGGCCGTCGTCATGCGCGTGCCTGGCGGCGACTTGTCCGGGCGGGAGCTGACGTTCAACATCCCTTTGAAGGATCTGGGCACGGCGTTCGACGGCAAGCCGACGGACCCTAAGGTTCTCGAGCAGCAGCGCCAGGCGTTGCAGCAGCAGCTCCAGAAGAAGGCGGAAGAGCAGCGCAAGATGCTTGAGCAGCAGCAGGGCGTCGCCGCGCCCGCAGCCCCGGCAACGCCAGCGCCGGCCCCCGCCGCTCCGGCTCCGGCCGCTCCGGCCAAGTAACCCGGCGTTCAGGCCTCTCGCGACGGCGGGAGGCCTGGCTACGACGGGAGGCCTGGCGCGAACCACAAAGGAGCGTCTTCGGGAAGCATTGGCAAGGACCTCGGCGAGGGGTCTAGCTTAGGCGGGATCGGCCCCGGGCGGAATACTTCCCGTCTTCCGTCCGTTCGAAGGTCTCTCTGACCTGCGGATGGCGAACCGGTTCACCAGATTCGTCCGAGACCAGATTCTGCTCGGAGACATAAGCGACGTACTGGCTGTCCTCGTTCTCGGCGTACAGATGGTAGAAGGGCTGCTCTTTCGAGGGACGAACCTCGGCGGGTATTGAACGCCACCATTCCTCGGTATTGGCGAAGACCGGGTCGACATCGAAGATCACCCCACGGAATGGGTAGAACCGGTGTTTGACCACCTGTCCGATCCCGAATTTCGCGTCGCGACTTTGCATAGCCTCCGATCTCCCTTCCCCACGGTCATCCCTTTTAGCGCATTGCGCTGAAACAGAAGCCGCTTGTCCGACCCATCTCCCAACTTGCCCACAAATTGGCTTTCGGAACTGTGGCCCCTCTTCCAAGAAAGCAATATTTGGGCCGTAAGCGCAGCCGCCTCACAGAAGCGGTCAAAACTGATAGAGCGCCGCATACTCGGCATCCTTCGCCGCGACCTGTCGCGCGAGATCGACGATGACCCGCGCCTGCTTCCACGTCGCGTCGTCCTGCATTTTGCCATCGACCATGGCTGCGCCCGACCCGTCCGGCATGACCTCCAGAATCCTTCGCGCGAAAGCGACTTCGGCCGGATCTGGCGAGAACACCTTTCTGGCGATCGGGATCTGACTCGGATGAAGGGTCCAAGCGCCAGCGCAGCCAAGCAGGAAGGCGTTGCGGAATTGCGCCTCGCAGCCGGCCGGGTCCGAGAAGTCTCCAAACGGCCCATAGAACGGCTTGATGCCATTCGCTGCGCAAGCATCCACCATGCGAGCGATGGTGTAATGCCAAGGGTCCTGTTGAAAGCTCAACCGCCCGGCGGCGCCTTCGGCCGGGTCGGCGAGCACGCGATAGCCGGGATGGCCGCCGCCGACCCGCGTTGTCTTCATCCCGCGAGAGGCGGCAAGGTCCGCCGGGCCGAGGCTCATCCCCTGCATTCGGGGCGAAGCGGCGGCTACGCCAGCGACATTGTTGACACCCTGGGCAGTTTCCAAAATCGCGTGCACCAGAATGGGACGTTTGAGACCGTTGCGCGCCTCGAGCAGCGCCAGATACTGGTCAAGAAAATGAATGTCCCATTCCCCTTCGATCTTGGGGACCATTATCACGTCAAGCTTGTCGCCGATCTCGCCGACGAGCCTGGTCATGTCGTCGATGAACCAAGGCGAATTGAGCGCGTTGACGCGCGCCCATAAGATCGTCGAGCCGAAATCGGTCGCCTTCGCCATCGCGATCAACCCGTTCCGGGCCGCCTCTTTCGCATCGACTGGAATCGCGTCCTCGAGATTGCCGAGCACCACGTCGACCTGACCGATAAGCTCGCTCGCCTTCGCCCGAACCTTTTCATTGTGAGGCGGTATGAAATGAATCATGCGCTCAAGCCGCGAGGGAAGATCAAGCAGCGGCCGCGGGGCTCCGATCGCCAGCGGGTCAAAATACCGACGGGGAGCTTTCATCAGCAGGCCGGGTGAATCCTGTTCAGTTCAGGGCGCGGGATAGGTCGATTTCGCTTTCGCCGCAATTGGCGGGCGCACGGAGCCGACTCGCTGCACTGTAGCGGCCGGTTCGTCAACGTTACTCGATGAATGACCCGGTAAACCGCGGGCGCATTGAGAAAAAAGTTTAGCATTGCGGCAAATCGTTCCGAGGCCCTTAATATCACATAAACTCGCTGGTAGTTTGATGCCCGCACTATTCACTCGATGCGCTGTGTCTCACACACACTCGCGACTTCGACAGAAGTGGGGCCTTTCCGGTGTCAACCTTCGGCTTTGATAACCTGTTGCGCAACCGTCGCGGCAACGTGGCCATGATGTATGCGCTCGTCGCGCCGGTCCTTGTCTTTACCGGCGGGGCCGCGATTGACTATGGCCGGACTGCGCAAGTTCACACGAAACTGAACGCCGCCGCCGACGCCGCGGCGCTCGCAGCGCTGACGCCCTCGATGCTGCAGGAAAGCACGAGCGTCGCCCATGACGCGGCCGTCAACATGTTCACAGGGCTGGCTGACGGAATCACGAGCCTAACGCCTGGCGCGACGCAAGTGACGGTCAATGTCACGGTCGACGCTACTCAGCTCACGCGCACCGTCGAAGTCGACTACTCGACATCGGTCAACACCATCTTCGCTCAAGTGCTCGGCAAGCCCACGCTGGCGCTCTCCGGCATGTCGAAGGCAAGCGCTGAGGCGCCCCCTAATATCGACTTCTATGTCCTTCTCGACAATTCGCCGTCGATGGCGCTGCCGGCGACGGCCGCCGGCATCACTCAAATGCAGAACCTCACCACAAACGAAACCAAGGCGCAGGGCGCAGGCAACGGAGGCTGCGCCTTCGCCTGCCACCAGGCCAGCACCAACAATACCGACAGCGCTGGCAATCCTTGTGCCGACGGCACGGCCCCTACCTTGAGCTCTCCCCCGCCGTCGACAAGCACGGGTACCTACTATTGCGCGTCCAGACACGGCGCGCAGATCGATAACTACGCCCTCGCCCGCAAGAAAAACATCACGCTGCGGCTGGACGAGCTGAACAGTGGCGTTTCCACTCTGGTCCAGACTGCGTCCACGAGCGCGCAGTCGACGGTGTTCGCGACCCCGCCGAAGTATCGATTTGCAATCTACTCGATGGATAGCCTCTGGCAGATCAGCCTCAGCCAGCTAATGGCCTTGACCTCGAACTATACCTCGAGCTGGACGAGCGCCTCGGCCAATTTCGGCGTGATGGAAATGTATTCGAATAACAACGATTGCGCCAACTCTGCTTGCTCGTCGAGCACTAGCACTCCGGGCGGCGACGTCGCCACCAACTACGACGATTCACTCGGCAAGCTCAGCACGAAGAGCTACATCCCCGATCCAGGCAACGGCACAAACCAGCCCGGCGATACGCCGCAGGAAGTGCTGTTTATTGTCACCGACGGTGTCGAGGACGAGCAGAGCGGCGCTCGCCGCCTCGAGCAGACAATCAACGATCTCGCCGGCGACCCCAGCGGGGCCCCTTATGGCAACTCCCCGGGAACCAATTGGTGCACGGCCATCAAGAATCGCGGCATCAAGATCGCGATCCTCTATACCGACTATCTGGAGGTGCCCGCCAATAGCTGGTACGTGGGTCACATTGCCCCGTTCCAGCCCGAGATCAGCTCCGCCCTACAGGCCTGCGCCACCCCTGGCTTGTTCATTGACGAGGCGAACGACTCGAACATCGGGGACGATCTTGCCAAACTATTCAACTTGGCCGCAACGCCCGGGCACCTGACCCAATAGGGCGCGCGCAGCACTCCAGCCAGATTCAGGCAAAAAGACCTGGATTTTGAGTGAGCCGACGAGGGAGAGATCCCAGCGCACGAGTTTACGCGCGCCAATGATTTCAGGAGCTTAACTGCGCTTTCGCTGGACTTTTTTCGTCCTCGAACAATCGTGGCGCCATCGCGCCGAGCGAATGCGTGCGCAACAGGCGCCTGCGTAGGCGCGGGTTCCGCCAGCGCCGGCGTGCCGCCCCAAGCCCACGTTCACGCCACGATAGACGCCGAACTCCGTCACAGCTTCACGAACAACGCAATCGCTTTCAGGCCCCCCTCCTCCAGCGAGAGGTCGGCGCCACGCGACGCCTTGGTCAGGCGCGCCACCTGGAGGCAAGCATGTTCCTCTGAGGCATCGGGCCCGTTAGTTCGCCTGGGCCTGACCGACCGCGGGACGAACCGCAGACGGAGTCTTTCTCATATTGCTCGCGATCTGCTCAATGCAGTAGCTGCCCGGCGAAACCCAGTCCGGCCGCCCCTTCCCACCCCGCCGATTAGACCCTATATTCGATGGGCCGCCCGCAAGGACGGCTATGGCGATAAATGGGCATCGGAATAAGTCTTTCGGACCCGGGGGCGGTACCCGGCGCCTCCACCCAAGCCCGCTCTTGGAAGCGGGTTTCGGCGGGGGCGAAATAGGTTCGACGGGGGACCCAAAGGGTGATCTTTTGCTCGGCATGATACCGCCGTTATCGGGTCAAACCTATAGTTGCGAATGACAACTATGCTCCGGTGGCCCTCGCTGCGTAATGCAGCGCTGGTACTGGGAATCAAGTCCTAGGGGTTTGCACTTCTAGGCGGGGTCCGGAGGCGCCTGGCAACAGAAGCCTCCACTTTCCTCTTACTCTGGTCGAGGGCCACAATCGGCCTTCAACGTACGGCTCGATCAGTCGCCCGTCCGGAAGCTGGCGAGCCGGGCAATGCCTCGACGCTCGCGACCCCATCCAGATTCGCGATCAGGCGTGTGAGCAGGTCAACGAGCAGTCCGGTCTCCTCGTCCGAGAAGTCCCGCAGCGCCTCCCGATTACCCCGGAGTAAGATTCCAATAGCGTCGGGTAGGCGCTCTTCTGCGCCCTCCGTCAACGTGATCCGGCTCATGCGCCCATCGGCCGGGTAGGGCGTACGCCGAATGAGCCCGTCTCGCTCCATGCGGGCGAGCATTTGCGCCATCGGTGGCTGCTCGATCTTGGCGAAGCGGGTGAGATCCCGTTGGGTGCTTGCCCGGCCATCCCGAAGCGCGACCAGAACGGGCAGATGACCGACGCCGAAGCCGAGCGGCTTGAGCCGGGCTTCGCTAAGGCGGGCAAATCCTCGCGCAGCGAGACTAATCAGATGCCCGGGAGTTGAGAGCACATCCAGATCCATACGCTTGACCCTTGCCCCAACCCCGAACCTGATGCATACGTACATATGTAAATGACTGTGGTTTTTAACGCAACACGGGGCTCGGCTGCCCGGGAGAGATCTAATGGATGGTGACGTCGAACTCCTCAAGGGCCTCTACGATCGCTTTAACGCCCGCGACATTGAAGGCATCCTGACCGCCCTCGCCGATGACGTCGCCTGGGCTAATGGCATGGATGGCGGCCACGTCCATGGCCGCGAGGCGGTGCGTGCATACTGGACGCGGCAATGGGTAATGGTCAGTCCACACGTTGAGCCGGTCGGTTTTTGTCGGACTGCGGACGGCGCGATCATCGCAGAAGTCCGGCAGTCTGTCCGCGATCTCGAAGGCAGACCGCTCCAAGGGCAGACGCATGGGCTCAAAGACAAGACAGTGGGACACGTTTTCCATCTTCGAGATGGCAAGGTGGCCCGCTTCGACATCCAGGACGCCTCCTAACTTTGGACAGGAGATGCCACGCGCCGCGGCGCTCTGCCAGCTGGACTCCGTAGCTCGTCGACAGACGGGCGTTCTTCCGAACGTCCTTTGGAGCGGCGACCGCGCCGTTACGACCACGTCCGCAAAGCCCCGTCGCCGAGGCGGCCCAAGTCCGGCGTTGACGGCTTGCCATCTCGGCCGCAATTGTCCGGATGCGAGTCGAGACGACGATTGGCATTCGGGGCTTAGGCTCCAACGGGGAAGCATGCGATGAGCTACAAGGCGATCTACGCTTATCCCTGGGATGTCGCCGAGATCGGCGTGAGCGCGGCGATTGATCGATTCCTCGCCCTCGGCCTCGACACCGTGACGATCACAGGCAGCTACCACGCGGGCAAGTTCCTCAGACCACACGGCAAACGCGGCAAGGTCTTCTTCCCTGAAGACGGGACGATCTATTTCAAGCCGGACCTTGGCCGCTACGGGGCCATCAAGCCCGTCGAAAACTCCCTCGTTTCATCCGGCAAGGACATCATGCGCGAGCTCGCCGGGCAAAGCCGCATGGCGACCAACGTCTGGCTCGTCCTCCTGCACAACACGCGGCTCGGCTTGCAGCATCCAAACTCCACCGTCGCCAATGCCTTCGGCGATCGCTACATCTACAATCTCTGCCCCTCAGCGGCCGAAGCGCGCGCCTATGCGATCGGCCTCGCCCGCGACGTCACCCAAAGCTATCCGGTGAGCGGCGTGTCTTTGGAGACCCCGGGCTTCCTTCCGTACGCGCATGGCTACCACCATGAGTTCGCGCTCAATCGGCCAAATCGCTGGCTCGAGAGTCAGCTCGGCCTTTGCTTCTGCCCCCATTGCATGGCGGGCGCGAAAAGCGCGGGGATTCGCGTCGAAGCGCTGAAGCGGCAAGTGGCGAGCGACATCGAAGCCTATCTTGCGAGCGACGTCGATTTTCCCAGCGACATGGCGGAAGCGTTTTGGCTCGCGGACGTCCGCAGCGACGGAGACCTCAGGGCCTATCTCGATTGGCGCTGCTCGGTCGTCACCTCGCTCGTGGGCGAAATTCGCGAGGCGGTGCGCAAGAATGCGACCGTTGCAGTGATTCCCTCAGTCGCTCGCCCGACCGGCGGCGCCTGGTATGAAGGCAGCGATCTCATGGCGCTCGCTGAGGCAGCAGGAGTCATCGAAGCCTGTTTCTACGAACCTGGGGCCGAGCGGATCAAGGCCGACCTGTTCGACGTGAAGCGCCGTCTGCGTGGCAAGAGCCGTCTGCGCGGCATCCTGCGACCGGCCTTTCCCGATCTTGAATCGAAGGGCGAGTTTCTCGCAGCGATCCGCGCGCTCGTCGCCGGCGGCGTGAGCGAGATCGCCTTCTACAATTGGGGCCATGTAAGGGACGCGAACCTCGAGTGGATCGCGGAAGGACTCGCGGCCCTCAAGAGCGCGGCATGATCGCCACGGTTTTTGACTGAGGCCGATCGATCCGGTACGCCGCGAGATCAATCCGAACGAGAGTTTAGCATGTCCCTTGATTTGGTCTTGCGTGGCGGGCGCGTGATCGATCCCTCCCAGGGAATCGATTCCGTCGTGGATGTCGGTTTCCAGGATGGACGTGTGGCTGAGCTCCGGGCTAGGCTTGAGGGCAAAGCGGTTCGCGATGTCGCCGGACTGATCGTCACGCCGGGCCTGATCGATCTTCACACGCATGTCTATTGGGGCGGAACATCGCTTGGCGTCGACCCACTGATTCTCGCACGCGGGGGCTGCACGACGCTCGTCGATACGGGCAGCGCGGGGCCAGGAAACTATCCGGGCTTTCTCGAGCATGTGATTAGGCCGTCGCCGGTTCGGATCATCGCTCTTCTCAACGTCTCCTTCGCGGGCATTTATGGCTTCTCGAAGCGGGTGATGGTGGGAGAAAGCGGCGATCTTAGGCTCATGTCGCCGATCGACGCGGTCGAGGTCGCGCGCGCGAATCCGGACACGATCGGGGGAATCAAGGTTCGGGTTGGCTTCCACGCGTCGCAGAATTCGGGAATCGTGCCGCTCGATATTGCGCTCAAAGTGGCTGAGGAGGCGGGGTTGCCCCTCATGGCGCATATCGACGTTCCGCCCCCGACGCTCGAAGAGGTGCTCGAGCGCTTGAGGCCAGGCGACATTCTCACCCATTGCTTCCGCCCGTTTCCCAACAATCCGACGACGCCCGAGGGCGGGGTTCGCCCCGCGGTGATCGCCGCGCGCAAGCGCGGCGTGATTTTCGACATCGGCCATGGCATGGGATCGTTCGCCTTCAAGACAGCGCGCACCATGCTTGCGAACGGCTTTGCCCCCGACTGCATATCGAGCGATGTTCATGCGCTCTGCATCGAGGGACCGGCATTCGATCTCGTCACCACAATGTCAAAGTTTCTCTGCCTTGGCCTGCCGCTCGCGGACACCGTCCGAGCCGCGACGGAGGCGCCTGCGAAAGCTTTGCGCCGTAGCGATCTCGGCACGTTGAAGCCTGGCGCGGCCGGCGACGTTTCGCTGCTCGAGCTTGTGACGGGCGACTTTGACTATGTCGACTCAACTGGAGAGCATATGGTCGGCCGAACGCGGCTTTCCGCGCGCGGAATTGTCATGAACGGGCAATTGGTCAAAGTCTGAGCCTGTCTTTATTCCCCTATCATTGAGGATTATCGCGCCATGACGACCAAAACGCCGGAAGAGCGGCTCGCCGCGCTCGGCCTCACGCTTCCGGCGGTTCCCACGCCGATGGCCAACTACGTGCCTTATCGGCTAGCGGGCAATTTTCTTTACCTCTCCGGGCAGGGGCCGAAACGGGCGGACGCCAGTTTCATGGTCGGACGTCTCGGCAAGGATGCTTCGGTGGAGCAAGGCTACGAAGCAGCGCGGATAACGGGCTTGCAATTGCTTGCGGTCGCCAGGGCGGCCCTCGGCGAGCTTTCGCGCGTCGAAGCCGTGGTGAAGCTCCTCGGCATGGTCAATGCAGAGCCGACTTTCGGAGATCATCCCAAGGTCATCAACGGCTGCTCCGACCTCATGGTCGAGGTGTTTGGCGACGTCGGGCGCCATGCGCGTTCTGCCGTTGGCATGGGTTCGCTGCCGAATGGCATCATGGTCGAAATCGAGGCCATTCTGCAGGTCAGAGCTTAAGCTGCGCGCGACGCCACGGAAGAGCGGGCCAATGATCTACGAGATCTGCGTTGATTCTGTCGCTGGCGTCCGGGCTGCGAAGGACGCGGGCGCTCACCGCGTCGAGCTCTGCGCCGACCTCTTGGAAGGCGGCATCACGCCGAGCCTCGGGATGATCCGTCAGGCGCGGAAGGTGGCGGGCATCGACGTCAACGTGATCATCAGGCCGCGCGGCGGGGACTTTCTGTTCAATGACGATGAGTTTGCCTCAATGCGGGCGGACATTGAAACCGCTAAGGCGGAAGGCGCTAATGGCGTCGTCATCGGCCTGTTGACGGCGGCGGGCGAAATCGACCGAGACCGCACACGCGAGCTGGTTGCGCTTGCGCGCCCGCTATCCGTGACGTTCCACCGCGCGTTCGATGTCGCGGCGGATCCGTTTCGCGCGCTCGAGACCCTCATTGAGCTTGGCGTCGATCGCGTGCTGACGTCGGGCCAGGAGCCGAGCGTGCTCGAAGGGCTTCCGCTCATTGTCGAACTTATGAAGCGCGCGGGCGATCGCATCGTCATCATGCCGGGCGGCGGAATCACCGCTCGCAACGTTGAGCGCCTCGTCGCCGCCGCGAAGCCTCGCGAAATGCACTTCGCCGCACTCGATCCTGTCGAAAGCGGCATGCGATTTCGCCGTCCGCACGTGTTTATGGGTGGGGAGCTTAGACCACCGGAATACGAGCGACTCGACACCTCGCAGGCATTAATCCGATCCGTGATGGCGAACGGGTCACGCTGAAGTGGCAGGCCCTTGGTAGAGCGATGTCTCGGTCCTCACCACAACGTATAACCGCCGTCGATCACGTAGGCGGCCCCGGTCACATAGCTGGAGGCCGGCGAAGCAAGATAGACCGCGAGCGGACCAATTTCTTCGGGGTTTCCGGCTCGACCCATCGGTATCGAGTCCACGAACGTTTCGATCACCTGCGGATTTTTTTTCGCCCACTCCTTGTTGGGCTCGGTCATGAAAAGGCCCGGACAGATGGCGTTGACGGTTACGCCGCGCAGCGCCCAGTCGGCGGCAGTGGCGCGGGTAAAATGGATGACCGCCGCCTTTGCCGTTTCATAGTGCCGGCCGCCAATGCCGCGGTTGGCGATGAGGCCGCTGATTGAGGCGATATTGATGACGCGCCCCGCACCACGCGCGAGCATCGCGCCACCGATCATCTTCGTGCAAATGAAGCAATGCGTGAGATTGAGATCGATGAAGCGTTGCCAAGTCGCAAGGTCGGACTTCTCGATCGCAACGTCGACGTTCCGACCGCCGACGTTGTTGACGAGAATGTCGATCGGCGGCCCCGCGGCGAGCGCCTTCCGGCAAACGTCCTCGCAGACTGCCGGGTCAGCAACATTAGCCGCGAAGGTCCAGACTTTTCGATTGCGCTCCCGTACCTCCTCGGCCGTTCGGGCGAGCGCCTCGGGATCGCGCGCGACAAGCATCACGTCGGCTCCTGCATCCGCCGCAGCCAGCGCAATCGCCCGGCCGAACCCGCGGCTGCCCCCGGTGATAAGAATGCATTTGCCGTCCAGCCGGAATTTGTCGAGCACGCTCATGTCGCGATCCTTTATCTTCTTTGCCGCTCAGTCATCTTAGCGATTGGCGCTGGACTGAAAAGCATTAGGTGTCGCAATGGGGGCTTTGACTTATGGACCGTTTCGGCGCCAACTAGGCCCGCATCCCGGTCGCTAACGAACCGCCCGTCGAACTGCAGCATGGCGCGCTTTTGCGAGTGACGTTCGGGACCGGGAAACATTGGGAGGTCGAAAATGAGTGGACGCAACGAACAGGAATACCTCTTTCGGGAGGCGGCCCGCCAGGAGCTCGCCCGAGGCCGCATCGACAGGCGAGACTTCCTGACTCGCAGCTTGCTAACCGGTCTTGGCTTGGCGGGCGTTGGAGCGGTCGCCAAATCCGGCATTCAACCGGCATTTGCCGCTGATCGGCCGCTGACCCCAACCTTCTATCAGTGGATTCAGGACCTGCATCCCGGCATTCCAGCGGTGAACGCCAAGTTCCCGGGAATCAACTACCAGATCGCCCCGGTCGAAGGCTTTGGAGTCGAGCGCTTCATCGCCGAGGGCAAGAATAAAGAAAGCACGTGGGACGTCTATGTCGGCCAAACCCCGTTCATCGAGATGACGCCGTTCGTCAAGGCGGGGGTAATCGAACCATGGGACAACTACATTCCTAAGGAAGTGATCGACGACATCATCCCTTCAATTCGAGAGGAATGTTCGATCGACGGCAAGCTCTACAGCTGGCCGTTTCTTCTCGACGTGGCTGGGTCGGGCTGGCACTCCGGCATCACGACCAAGGCAGGCCTTCCTAACGCCGCGCCGGCAACGTGGGACGACGTCCTGGCTGAGGCGAAGACGATCGTCGACAGTAAGGCCGCGCCGTGGGGCGCTACCTTCGATGCCCACGGCTGGCGCTCGCTAGCGCCGATCACGCACAGCATGAGCACCAAAACATATACGCCGGAGGGTTTATTCGACTTCACCAGTGAGCCCGCGATCGAAGCGTTGAAGATGATGAAGCAGATCATGGCCTATTCAAATCCCGACATCCTGCTGGAAGGCGGCTCTGACGCCGGCGTGAACGGAACGCCCGACGAAATCGCTTTCGGTGCTCAGCGCGTCGGCCTCTATTTTAAATATTTCAACGCGCCGTTCCGCTTCGCAGCGAGTTGGGACGATCCCAAGCTCCTGGGTGTCGGCCCGTTGCCGAAGTTCAAAAACGGCGAGGGCTCGACCGTGTTCTGGACGACTGGCTGCGCCTTGTTCAAGTACGGGCAGAACAAAGAGAAAGCCGCCGAGTACATCAAGGCGCTGACCTACGATCCGCAGATCTGGAAGGATTCGATTGTCGGGACGCCCGGCGTCCATCCCTTCCAGCTGCCGCCGTACAAGTCGTTGTACGCGGATTGGGCCGCCAAGAAGCCAGACTGGGTGCCGCCGGCCGTCGGCTTGATTCGCGATCAGCTCGACCGCGCCAAGGCGATCGACAACAACCTCTTTGGCCTCCAACAATTCGTTATCGGCAAACCGATCTGGGAGACCTACCTCAAGGGTCAGGAACCCGATCCGAAGGTGGCGATGACGAAGGCCATGGAAGCGGTGCAAGCCGAAGTCAAGAAGGGCTGATCGCCCGGATGCGGCGGCGAAAGCCGCCGCGTCACAACCGGCGGCGCGCTGCGCAGTTGGATCGGCTGGACTAGGTGAATGGCGCAAGCGATTGTAGACGACGAAGTTGAACTCGGGGCGCGGGTCGCCGGCGGTCCCCTACCAGTTCTTCAGAAGGGCATGAACGAGTGGGTGTTTCTCGTTCCGGCCCTCGTCTTTTTTATCGGCTATCAGGTCTGGCCGATCGTCCGCGTTCTGTGGATGAGCTTCACGAACTTCCAGCTCCTATCGGACAAGCCTGCGCAATGGGTCGGGTTCGACAACTATGCGCAGGCGCTTCACGACCCGCTGATGTGGGCGAGCCTCGGGCGTGCGGCTCTCTTCACCCTCATGTTCCTGCCCGGGACGATTATCCTTCCCCTGCTTCTCGCGATCCTCGTCGACCGGATCGCGAATCAACGCCTCGCCACAGTTTACCGTGTGATCCTACTCATCCCAGCGGTCATTCCGAGCACGCTGATCTTCGTGCTGTGGAAGTGGATGTACAATTATCAGAGCGGCCCGATCAATCATCTCCTGGTCAATGTGTTCGGGCTCTTCACCGTCCAAAATGCGCCGCAATGGCTCGGCGGCACCGCGCTCACCCTTCCGGCGATTGCGATCATGGAAGTCTGGTGGGGACTCGGCTACCACACGATCTTCTTCATCGCCGGCCTCGCCGCCATTCCTAAGGAACTGTCGGACGCCGCGCGCATCGACGGCGCCAACGAGTGGCAGGTGTTCTGGCACGTGATAAGGCCGGGGCTGGCCCCGATCATGATGATTCTCGTCGTGTTGCGCTTCGGCTCGGCGATGGCGGTGATCGACGAATATCTGATCTTTGGCGGCTTCAATCGCGCTTCGCCGACCTACACCTGGACGATTTTCATGTACGACCAGGCGTTCAAGACCGGGCTCTGGCGTCAAGGTTATGGCGCCTCCATCGGTATGATTGGGGCAATCGCCATGATGATCGTCATGGCGGGGCTCATCTGGATCTTCCGTCCGAAAGGTTGAAGATGACGCTCGAAGCCGACCACGCCGACATTAACAAACTCAGAGAGGAGCCCGGCTCATCGATCGGAACCTCGGCGCTTCGCCACGTCATCATCAACCTATTCAATCTCGCCATTTTGCTGCCGCTCGCCTGGGTGCTGATTATGTCGGTGAAGTCGCTTCCCGACGCTATGCAAGGCAATTTGTGGCCGAAGCGTTTCGATTTCACGCACTATAGCTTCGTCTTTCAACACATCGCGACGCTGCCGGTGAACCTGTTCAACAGCATCTATGTCACCGCCGCGACGGTTCTGCTCACGACGACCTGCGCCGTGCTTGCGGGTTATGCACTGGTGCACATCCGCCCCCTCGGTTCAGGTGTCGTTGTAACGGCGCTGCTTATTTCTCTCTATTTTCCTGTTCGCGTCGTCTCGATCATCAGCATTTACGAGACCCAGCATTGGCTCGGCCTGATCAACAACACGAGCGGCCTCATACTGCCCTACGTCACGCTGCAACTGGCGATCAGCATCCTGATCATGCGCAGCATGTTTCAGCTCGTGCCGCACGAAATGTTCGAATCGGCGAGGATCGACGGGGCCGGCCATTGGCGGGCGCTGTGGGAGGTCGGCCTGCCCATGGTGCGGAATGGACTGGTCGTGATCTTCATCGTCAATTTTGTCGCGGCATGGGGCGAATATTTGTTGTGTCTCACACTTGTCGATGATGAGGCCAAACGCACCATGCCGGTGGTTCTCGCCGCTGCCCAAGGCGGGCAAGGACAGTGGGCTTGGCCAAACCTCGCCGCCGTCTACGTCATCGTTGTGACGCCGGGCATCATCGCCTTCACGCTGGCGCAGAAACTATTCTTCAAGGGCCTCATGGAAGGGGCGTTGAAGGGGTAAGCCTACGCCAGCGCTTTCGCAGACACGGGCCTTTCGAGAAGATCTCATGACATTCAGGGATAAAGTGGTCGCCATAACCGGCGCTGCAGGGGGCGTCGGGCAGAGCCTCTGCCGCTACTTCATCGACGAGGGCGCCAAGGTCGCCGCGATCGACAAGAAGACGAGTATCGAAGGCCTCGCTGCTGAACTCAAAGCGGACCCCAGACGCTTCGCTCATGCTGTCGCCGACATCACCGAACCTGCGGAGGTCGAGCGTGCATTCGCGTTCTTGAGCGGCGCGTTGGGCCCAGTCGACATCCTCGTCAACAACGCCGGCGGATCTAGCCATGGAACCTTGGCCCGCACGGATGCGGCAGGATGGCGGCAAGAGATTAAGGTCAATGTGGACAGCGCCTATTTCTGCGCCCAAGCTGTCCTCCCCGGCATGGTGGCCCGACATTCGGGCGTCATCATCAATATCGGTTCGGTCAACGGGCTCGCTGCGCTTGGCGATCCGGCCTACAGCGCCGGCAAGGCGGCGATGATCTCGCTCACCCGCTCATTGGCGCAGGAATATGGACCTCATGGCATTCGCGCCAATATCGTGCTGCCGGGCACGATACGAACCCCAGCCTGGGAGAAGCGCGCCGCCAGGGATCCCAAGGTCCTCGAAACATTGCGGCGCTGGTATCCTCTCGGCCGCATCGTCGAGCCTGTCGATGTCGCGAAAGCGGTCGGGTTCTTGGCGTCCGACGCCGCCTCGGCGATCACCGGCGTGGCTCTCCCGGTGGATTGCGGATTGATGTCGGGCAATATCGTCATGCGGCAGGAGCTGACGCTCGAAGACCTCTGAGACAACCGCCTTCAAACCATGGCGGAAGGAGTGAGATTCGAACTCACGGTGGACTTGCGCCCACGGCGGTTTTCAAGACCGCTGCCTTAAACCACTCGGCCATCCTTCCCGAAGCGCGACCTTTGCCAGATCATCGAACCCTCGTCCAGCAACACGCGCGTGCACGATCCCTTCAAGGGGCGGATCCCGCGAACGCGGGGTGGCGAAGAACCCGGGATAACGCGGTGACATGCCTTAGTCATATACGGCCGCCATCATCGGGCCGCCGGTTGACCCGTTCTCTGGACGGACGGCCAGCGTCACCCACCTCCTTTCGGACCATCCCACACAATGAAGACCATTCTCATCCAGACTAGCGCGATCGCCGCCCTCGCCTTTTTAGCCGAATCAAGCGCCTCCGCGGCGAACTTCAACATCACCGGCCCATCGACCACGCCGCAAACCCTGGGGTCTGGCGCTGGGCAGACCGGAACGATCACCGACACCGGATCGCTGACCGTCAGCGGAGGCACGAACGCGGTCACGATTACCGGAAACGACGCGACGCTGACGAACCTCGGCACTCTTGAACAAACTGGGACGGGCCGGGCGATCCGCGACAATACCGGCGTCACCGACCTGGTGATTACCAACGGCAGCAGCACCAATTCGAGCGCGCTGATCCAGTCGGCGGATGGCGACGTGATCCAGATGAACAAGTCACCCGCCAGCGTCACCTTGAACAACTATGGCGTGATGACTTCTTTGAATGCCTCCGCTGGCGGCTCGCAGGTCGTCGATTTCAACGCCATTCTTTCGGGCGCCAACACGGTCAACAACTATGCCGGTGGTGTGATGCACGCCTTTGAAGCCGATGCGGTCAGGCCCGGCGTCAACGGCGTGGTCTTTAACGCCGGCACTATCAAATCCACAACCACCACCGGTAGCAGCAGCGACGGTGTCGACGCGCAAAACAATAGCGGCGTGCAGGTCACCAACGACACGGGCGGGCTGATCGAAGGCGGCCGGCACGGAATTACCGGCGGCGCGGTCGACGCCACGGTGAGCTTCACGATGGGCGTGACCAACAACGCCGGAGCGACGATTCAGGGCGACAACGGCTCGGGCATCAACATTGACGGCTTCAACGCCAACGAAGTTGTGACCGTCATCAACCATGGAACGATCACCGGCAATGGCCATGACATTGGCGATGGTGCCGATCATGACGGTGACGGCGTCGACGTGGACGGCCTCGTCCACCTCACCAACACCAGCACAATCCGCTCGCTCAACGCCTTTAGCCAGCAGGCCGACGGTCCGGCGTTTAGTGAAGGCATGTCGGTGGGCGGCGGCACAATCGTCAACTCGGGCACGATTGAGGGATCGGTGGCGGCTGGCAACACCAACGCCGTCGGTCGCGGCATCACGCTGACTGGTAATGACCGTCCTGGCGGCGGGCGCGATCCGATCTACGGCGATGCGACCGTCACCAATAAGGTCGGTGGCCTCATCAAGGGCGACAGCGATGCGGGCATTGCGGTGGTCGGCGCCAATGCGTCAGGCCACAGCGTGACCATCGACAACCAGGCCGGCGCGACGATCAAGGGTGGCGGGACGACGGCCGCCGCGATCGACGCCAGCAACAGCTTCGACGACTTGACGATCACAAACGCCGGGAAGATTGACGGCTCGAGCAGCGGCAAGGCCCTCTTTCTCAGCCAGAACGCCAACAACAAGGTCACGATCTCCGGCGGCGCAGCGTCCGTCCTTGGCGACATGGATGGCGGCGCTGGCGGTGTGAACAAGCTGACTTTCGACATCGGCACAGGCAACAGTTTCAGCTACACCGGATCCGTATCGAACTTCGCTGACAGCGAGGTCATGAGCGGCAAGGCGAACCTGTCCGGTTCCATCGCCGGAGCCGTGACCGTGGACGCGGGCGCCCAATTGTCGCCGGGCGCAAACGGAGTCGGCGCTCTGAGCGTGGGCGACACGACGCTGAACGCCGGCAGCAGCCTTGTCATTGATCTCGATCCCGCGGCCGGCGCGAATGACGTCCTGAACGTCACCGGCGCGGTTTCCCTTGGCGGCGCCAACCTCGTCCTCGATCTTTTGTCCGCGCCGGCGACTGGCGAGAGCTTCGACATTCTGACCAACGATGGCTCTGACCCGATCTTGGGCGAGTTCAGCGAAGGGTCTCAGGCGAACGCCGCGTTTGACGGGACCTGGTACCGCTTCAGCATCGACTATGCGTTTAATGCTGACCGCGGCCTCGTGGGCAACGACATTCGCCTGACGAGCGTTCCGGTTCCGGAACCTGCGAGCTGGCTCTTGATGGGCCTTGGCGGCCTCGTCGTGTTGAGCGCGCGATCCTGCCGGCGCGCGATGGCGTAACGGCTCGTCATGTGGACTCAGCGCGCCTCCCGATTAGTAGAGGACGAGACGTAGATGAACAGGAAGATGAATTACAGATCATAAATGTGTAAATACGCTTGGAAAACTCCGAGATAAGATCAAAATCCTATTTGGCGATGCGCCGCCTATGTTGCCGCGAAGCGAGGCGCGCTCAAAAAGCCGCCGTCAGGGTTTAGCTCGGCCGGCCGACCATTTCGACGACCCGATCGACAATCGCTTTGAACGCGTCGGATCTCGCCATTTCGAGGTGGTCGACCTGCACCTCGGACAAGTAGGCGTAGAGCTTATCCTTGCTGTCGCCCGTCTCGATCCGGTCGTAAAGCGTCTCCGCGTAAGTATAGAGTTCGCCCTCGTTGCAATCGGCCGGCAAGTCCCAAGTGTCGAGCATGACCTCGACGATTGCGCCAATTCGGGTGGTCTTGTCGGCCATTTGGCTCGCTCCCAGGACGAGCGTGTCTGTTAGAGCGCGCCAGCCCGCATGAGGTCGTGGAAATGCACGATCCCGACGATAGCGCCGTTCTCGACGACTGGAAGCGCGGCCCCCTTCCGGCTGATCTTCTCCAGCGCCTCCGCGACCAACGCGTCGGGACTGATGGTGCGCGGCGTGCGGGTCATCACGTTGGCGACCGGCGTCTCGAGCGAAAAGTTGGATTGGAGATGGTGGCGCAGGTCGCCGTCCGTGACGATACCGACCAGCGCGCCGCTGTCGTCGAGCGCGGCCACGCAGCCAAAACCTTTGGAGCTCATCTCGATAATCGCTTCGGCCATGCGGGCGCGCGCAAGGACGCGCGGAATCCGGTCGCCGGTGTGCATGACTTCCCGCACATGCATGAGCTTGGCCCCGAGCTTGCCGCCCGGATGAAGAGCGCGGAAGTCGAGCGCGGTGAAACCTCGGCCTTCGAGCAGCGCGATTGCCAGCGCGTCGCCGAGCACGAGCTGCATCGTCGTCGAGGTGGTCGGGGCTTCGAGACCGTTGGGGCTGGCCTCAGGCGCGGTCGGCATTGTCAGGCAGACGTCGGCCTGCCGCCCAAGCGTGCTGCTGGCCTCCGCGGTCATGGCGATCAACGGAATGGCGTAGCGCTTGGCGAAAGTGACGATGGCCGCCAATTCGGACGTCTCGCCCGACCAGGAGATAGCGAGCACCACATCGCCCGTCTGCACCATGCCGAGGTCGCCGTGGCTCGCCTCGGCCGGATGAACGAAAAAGGCGGGCTCGCCGGTCGAGGCGAGGGTCG
Organism: uncultured Alphaproteobacteria bacterium; assembly: GCA_963836695.1. GTDB lineage: Bacteria > Pseudomonadota > Alphaproteobacteria > Rhizobiales > Beijerinckiaceae > Roseiarcus. Next base: position 89,144 of record CAWIKX010000013.1, on the reverse strand, counting down.
CGGCGATCTTGCGCGCGATATGCCCGGATTTGCCGATGCCGGTCACGATGACCCGGCCGGGCGCGGCCGAGATCGTCTTGACGGCTTCCGAAAATGCGGCGCCGAGTCCGCCTTCCCGGGTCGTGCGGATCGCCTTCTCGAGCGCGTCGAGACCTTTGCGCTCATTGCCGATAGTGCGCAGCGCCGACAGGACGTAGCTGGTCTGTTCCTGAATCATCTCCGCCAATCTATCATTCGCGAGGGCAGTTGGAAAATGCCAGGACCAAGGCGCGACTCGACCCGCCGCGCGCCCTCGATGGGAGTCCGCGCAACCACCACGCGAGTTTTGCGCAAGCAAAAGAAAGGAAACGAAAGCAAAATTGTTTTCATTTGTTTTTATTTATTTTTCGGAAACGGGTCTTTTCAAAGGGTTACAGCGGAAAAAAATTAAAATTATGCCCGCATTCCAACTCGCGTCTCGGGTTGTGCGCAATGCTCTCAAACGGCGCTCCTTCCCTTCTCGACGGGCCGGCGGCCCGCAACGCGTGAATTGATCGGCGGTTGCGTTTTTCATCCCAAGGATCATAGTGCAGGATTCTGGTTTTCTCAATAAAAGATCGCCTATTTCTCGAATTCCCCTGATCCGACAACTCGTGTCAGCGCCCGGAGGGGCGGGCGCCTTCGCCGAAGCGCGAGCTCACACGCCCGAGGAAGGAACATTATTGGTTGGTAAGAAAATGATGGAAGGCTAGGGCCCCCTTCGCCGAAACGCCCCATTCGAGCAGAATGCATCGCCGTCGAATTGGGTGTTGCTGACGACAGTCGATCCTTCCCGGCGGCTCCTTAGGACCGCTCCCGGCCGCACTCCAAAGGGCGCTCACAAGAACGCCCGTCTGACGACAAGCTATCGAGCGCGGCTAGAATGGGCGCGTCTCCCGGCTCAGCCGCCCTTGCCCGTGAAGCCCATTTCGCGCAGCACCTCCTTGAGGCCAGGCGCGATATCGCTCCGGTCGAGGGCGAAGGCGAGGTTCGCGCTGAGAAAACCAAGCTTCGACCCGCAATCGTAGGTTCTTCCATCGAAACGCGCTCCATGGAACGACTGCTTGCGCGAGAGTTCGATCATGCCGTCCGTTAATTGGATCTCGCCTCCGGCGCCCTTTTCGACCCGCTCCAGGATTGGAAAGATCTCCGGCTGGAGAATGTAGCGGCCCGAAATGATGAGATTGGAAGGCGCCGTTCCTTGCTTTGGCTTTTCGACCATTTTGGTGATCTCGAAGGTGGCGCCGTGGTCCGCGCCGACGCCGACAATTCCGTATTGATGGGTTTCGGCCGGAGGGACTTCTTCGACTGCAATGATATTGCCGCCATGCTTCGCATACGCCTCCACACACTGGGCAAGACAACGTCGGCCGTTCGATGCGGCCCTCGTCACCATATCAGGCAGCAGCACGGCGAAGGGTTCGTCGCCGACGATCTCGCGCGCGCACCAGACGGCGTGGCCGAGGCCGAGCGGCCCCTGCTGGCGGGTGAAGCTGGTCGCGCCCGCGGCGGGAAGATCGGCCATGAGCGCGGCGTGTTCGGCCTTCTTGCCCCGCCGTGTGAGAGTCTCCTCGAGTTCATAGGCGTTATCGAAGTGATCCTCGATGACCCCTTTGTTGCGCCCAGTCACGAAGATGAAATGCTCGATTCCCGCCTCGCGCGCCTCATCAACGACATGCTGAAGAATAGGCCGGTCGACGACCGTCAGCATCTCCTTGGGAATCGCCTTGGTCGCGGGCAGAAACCGCGTGCCGAGACCAGCCACGGGCAGCACGGCTTTACGGATGGGTTTGTCCATGGTTCCTCAGTCGATGGCACAGTGAAAAGGGCGAACCTGACGAAATCCTGTTATCCGACTATCAGTTCCGGCCGAGCCATTCTACGCGGCTCTTTTTCGCTGAATTCGTCTTGGATCCATCCAAAAGAGGCAGGGTATGAGCGTGTTGGTCACCGGCGGCGCCGGTTATATCGGCGGCCACATGGCGCTCGGCCTTCTCGACGCCGGCGAGACGGTCATCGTCCTCGACAATCTCTCAACCGGCTTCACTTGGGGCGTCCCCGAAGGCGCGCAGCTTGTGGTCGGCGACATGGGCGACGCCGATCTGGTCGCACGCCTGATCGACGAGCACGCTATCGATGCGATCGCCCATTTCGCCGCTAAGATTGTGGTGCCGGACTCGGTCCGCGATCCGCTTGGCTACTACCTCAACAACGTTTCGAATGCGCGCAGCCTGATCGAGGCCGCGATCAAGGGCGGGGTGAAGACGTTCATCTTTTCCTCGACCGCGGCGGTTTACGGCGAAACGGGAGCCGAGCCGGTCTCCGAGGAAACTGCGCTTGCGCCGATTTCGCCCTACGGGCGGTCGAAGCTCATGGTCGAATGGATGCTCGAGGACACTTCCAAAGCATACGATTTCCGCTACGTCGCCCTCCGCTACTTCAACGTCGCCGGCGCCGACCCCAAGGGCCGCCTCGGGCAGTCGACGCCCAACGCCACCCACCTCATCAAGCGCGCTGTCCAAACGGCGCTCGGGCTCCATTCGAAGATCGAGATCTTCGGCCAAGACTATCCGACGCGCGACGGCACGTGTCTGCGTGACTACATCCAGGTCACAGATCTCATCGACGCACATTTGAACGCGCTCGCCTATTTGCGCGCCGGGGGGCAAAGCGTCGTCTGCAATTGCGGTTATGGACACGGGGAGACGGTCAAGGAGGTCATCGAGGTCGTCAAACGGGTTTCGGGGATCGACTTTCCGGTCGTGGTGTCGCCGCGACGGGCGGGCGATCCAGCCGCCATATTGGCTAAGGCCGACCGGGCAAGGACCGTGCTTGGGTGGAAACCGACCCGCGATAATCTCGACGAGATCGTGCGCCAGGCTCTCGACTGGGAACGGCGACTGCATAATCGAAGGACAGAGGGATAATCGGCGCGACCTTGGTTGCGGCTTTGCTTTTGGGCTTTACAAGGAACGCGCCAGCCGCTTGATAGACTTTGACCTTTTGGGAGGAACGTATGCGCTCCGCCGAGCGGCGAGAATGAGCATGGACGATGTTCTCGTCACGGAGGGCCTCAGCAAGAGCTTCGGCGATTTCCAGGCAGTTCGCGATGTTTCGTTGCGCATCCGACGCGGTACGATCCACGCGCTCATTGGGCCGAACGGCGCTGGCAAGACGACATGTTTCAACATGCTGACGAAATTCATCGCCCCGAGCGGCGGTCGCATTTCGTTCAACGGGCGCGACATCACTAATCTCAAGCCCGCTGAGGTGGCGCGGCTGGGACTTGTGCGCTCGTTCCAGATTTCGGCAGTCTTCCCTCACTTGACCGCGCTCGAGAACGTTCGCATCGCGCTGCAAAGAAAACGGGGCGACTCGTTCGACTTTTGGCGCTCCAAGTCCGCTCTCAAGCCGCTCAACGAACGGGCGCTGGCGCTGCTCGACGATGTCGGGCTCTCTGGCTTCGCCAATTCGAAGGCAGGCGAGATCTCCTACGGCCGCAAGCGCGCACTCGAATTGGCGACCACGCTTGCCATCGAACCCGAGATGATGCTGCTCGACGAGCCGATGGCAGGCATGGGCCATGAGGACATTGATCGCACGGCCGACCTTATCCGCCGTGTCTCGGCGAACCGCACGATCCTCATGGTCGAGCACAATCTTAAAGTCGTCGCCAATCTCTCCCATCGCATCACCGTGCTGACGCGCGGGCGGGTGCTGGCTGAGGGCGACTACCGCGAGGTGTCTGACAATGAGGAGGTGAAGCAAGCCTATCTCGGTGTCGGACATGGCTGAGGCTGCTCTTGCGCAGAGGCCGGCTGCGAGCGGAACGACGGTCCTCAACGTCAAGGGCCTGCAGGCGTGGTACAATGAATTTCATATTCTACATGGGGTGGACCTCGACGTGCGCGAAGGCGAGGTCGTCACCTTGCTCGGACGAAACGGGGCGGGCAAGACGACGACTCTCAAGGCGATCATCGGCATCGTGCGCAAGCGAACAGGTTCCGTCGTATTCAACGGCAAGGAGCTCATCGGCCTCTCGATCGACCGCATCGCCCGGCACGGCGTAGCGTTCTGCCCCGAAGAGCGAGCGATATTCTCTTCTCTCTCGGTCAAGGAAAATCTGTTTTTACCTCCCCCGATCACAAAGGCCGGGGCGATGAGTGTGGAACGCATTTTCACGCTCTTTCCGAACTTACGCGAGCGGCTCATGAGCGGGGGCGGCAAGCTCTCCGGCGGCGAGCAACAGATGCTGGCGATTGCTCGAATCCTGCGGACCGGCGCACGCTTCTTGATGCTGGACGAACCAACCGAAGGCCTGGCTCCGGTCATTATCCAGCAAATCGGCCGCACCATCGCCGAACTCAAGCGCGAAGGATTCACGATCCTGCTGGTCGAGCAGAACTTCCGCTTCGCCTCGACCTTGGCGGACCGCTTTTTTGTCATGGAGCATGGACGGATCATCGACGCCTTCGCCAACTCAGAACTCGAAGGCAGAATGAACCGGCTACATGAGGCGCTGGGGGTGTGATGACGCCTATCGAACGATGGGTGCGGCCATGAACGTGTTTGGCCACGCGATCAGCATGCCGGCGCTTTACGGCCAATTGCTGATCGGGCTCATCAACGGCTCGTTCTATGCCCTCTTGAGCCTCGGGCTCGCCGTCATCTTCGGCATGCTGACGATTGTCAATTTCGCCCACGGCGCATTCTACATGATGGGGGCCTTCGCCGCCTATTTTCTCCTCCAATACGTAGGACTCAGTTACTGGTTCGCCCTCGTCCTCGCGCCCCTGATTGTCGGCGTCATCGGAGCGGTCGTCGAGCGCCTGTTTCTCAAGCGGCTGGCCGGATTCGATCCGCTTTACAGCCTGCTTCTCACCTTTGGCCTCGCACTTATTATTCAAGGGCTGTTTCAGAACTATTACGGCGCCTCTGGCATGCCCTACGCGATCCCGAAGCAGCTGACGGGCGCCTACAACCTCGGCTTTATGTTTCTCCCCGTCTATCGCGGCTGGGTGATCGTGGCTTCGGCAGCGATCTGTTTCGGAACATGGCTCGTCATTGAGAAGACCAAGCTCGGCGCGTATCTGCGCGCAGCGACCGAAAACCCGACCATGGTGCGGGCCTTCGGCATCAATGTGCCGCGCATGGTCACGCTCACCTACGGTTTCGGCGTCGCGCTTGCGGCGTTCGCCGGCGTGCTCGCCGCCCCGATCAATCAGGTCCGTCCGGGCATGGGCGCGGACATCATCGCCGTCGTCTTCGCGGTCGTGGTGATCGGCGGCATGGGATCGATCCTCGGCTCGATCGTGACCGGTTTCGCGCTAGGCGTCGTGGAAGGCTTGACGAAAGTGTTCTACCCGGAGGCGTCGAACACCGTGGTGTTCGTCATCATGGCGATCGTGCTCCTCATCCGGCCGACCGGGCTGTTTGGACGGGCGGCCTGACATGGAGATCGAGGCCTCAGTCGCTCAGGCGGACATAGCGAACCAGGACCGCCGCGTGAACGCCGTCGCCTTCGTGATCATGGTTGTCCTGATCGCAATCGCGCCCTTTTTCGCCTATCCGTTCTTCGTCATGCAGGCGATGTGCTTCGCCCTGTTCGCCTGCGCGTTCAATCTCCTGATTGGCTACGCCAACCTTCTTTCGCTTGGGCACGCGATGTTCTTCGGGCTCGCGAGCTACGCCTGCGCGCACGCCGCCAAAGTGTGGGGCTTGGAGCCCATCTCGGCGATCGCCGTGGGCGTCGGAGCCTCCGCCATTCTCGGGTTCGTCACCGGAGCGCTGGCTATCCGGAGCGCCGGCATCTACTTCGCGATGATCACCATGGCCTTTTCCCAGATGGTGTTTTTCTTCTGCGTCGAGGCGCCGTTCACTCACGGCGAGGATGGCATCCAAGCGGTCCCGCAAGGCCGGGCGCTTGGCTTCATCGATCTCAGCAACCCGTGGATCCTCTACTGTTTTGTCGCCGTGATCTTTCTGTTTGGCTTTCTTGTCGTGCAGCGCGCGGTCAATTCTCCCTTCGGCGAAATCCTCAAAGCGATCCGCGAAAACGAACCCCGCGCGGTGTCGCTCGGCTATCGCGCGGTTCAATACAAGCTTGCGGCCTTCGTGCTGTCGGCGGTGATCGCGGGCCTTGCCGGGGCGACCAAGGCGCTCGTCGTCCAGAACGCGTCGCTGACCGACGTCTCATTCTCGACCTCGGGCGAGGTCGTTCTGATGACGTTGGTCGGCGGCATGGGCACCTTCTACGGGCCGGTCGTCGGCGCGCTCATCGTGGTCGCGATGCAAAACTATCTCGCCCAGTTCGGCGAGTGGGTGACCGTGATCCAGGGAGTGGTGTTCGTCGCCTGCGTGCTGGCGTTCCGCCGCGGCATTGTGGGCGAACTGGCCGCGCGAGCCAAGGTGTCTCTCTGAGACGCCCGACCCGGTTGCGCCCCGCGGCGCTCCGAAAGTGGCTCCCCGCAAAAGCTGGGGACTGGCGCTTTCTCCGTTGCGGGCTTCCGCTACTGATGGCGTTCACACGCGCCAGGAGTTGACGCCAATGTATATCGTCGGCGAGGAGGAGATCGAGGCGATCGCCCGCGTGATCCGGTCGGGCAAGCTTTTCCGCTACGGCGAAGAGGGCCAGTGCGCGACCTTTGAGAAGCGCTACGCCGCCTATCTCGGCGTCGATCATTTCGCGCTTTCGGCCAGCGGGACCTTCGGACTCGTGGCGGGCTTGACGGGCATGGGCGTCGGCCCGGGCGACGAAGTCCTCATTCCGGCCCACACTTATATGGCGACGGCGACGGCTGTTCTAGCGGTTGGCGCCATTCCGGTGATCGTCGATGTCGACGAGACCATCACGATCTCCCCCAAGGCGATTTGCGCGGCCGTCGGTCCGCACACCAAGGCGATCATCCCCGTTCACATGTGGGGCGCGACTTGCGACATGGACGCGATCATGGGGCTAGCCCGCGAGCACAATCTCTTCGTTCTCGAAGATTGCTGCCAGGGCGTGGGCGGGTCCTACAAAGGCCGGAAGCTCGGCTCGATCGGCCATGCCGGGGCTTTCAGCTTTAATTACTACAAGAACATCACTAGCGGCGAAGGCGGCGGCCTCGCCACCAGCGACCCGAAGATCGCGGAGAGAGCGCGGTGCGCGATCGACCCCTGCGGGTTCTACTGGCAGGGCAAGAGCGACAGCATCCGGCCGTTCGCCGGCAACGGCGCCCGGGCGTCGGAGATCATGGGCGCGATGCTGAACGCGCAGCTCGACCGGCTCGACGGTATCATCGACAAGATGCGAAGCGAGAAGCGGCGCATCCTCGACGGCACGCGTCACCTCAGCAATCTCGGCCTTCAGCCAACCCCGCTCAACAGCCCCGAGCACGAATGCTCGACGCAAGTGATGTATCTCCTGCCGAACGAAGAGGCTGCGACCCGCTTCACTGAACTGCAGCCGAGCGTCATTTCGGGCAAGACAGGCCGGCACACCTACACCCAGTGGGACTCGGTCCTTTCGCATGAAGGGGCCGCCCATCCGGCGCTGAACCCCTTCAACATGTCCCAGAACGAGGGCTTGCGGAAGGATTATTCCCAGGACATGTGCGCAAGCTCGCTAGGGATACTCAATCGCACGGTCATGGTGGCGACGAGCCCGCTTCACACCGATGCGGAGATCGACGACCTGATCCACAATATCGACGTGGCCGCGCGGGTCGCCCTCGAGAAGATGGCGGCCGAGGGCGTCCGGTTGCGCGATGTCGCGCCGGTCGACAAGAGGAAGTTCGACAGCGTCGAGCACTAGAAATGCAACCTGGGGTCGAATTCGTCGCGATCTAATTCAAATAAACGCTAGCAAAATGCGCTTAAACGCTAGTAAGCGCTAGTAAAATAGCTAGCGTTTACTAGCGTTTATTTGGCGATTATCTAGTTGACAAATGTTGCGCTAGGTGTATGGTATCTCTCATAGGAGAGAGACATGTCCGCCGCCATTCAAGCCAAAGCCTTCACTGATGATGACGTAGCCCGTGAGGCTATCGAAGCGTTGATGTGGCCGAATGGTCCAGTCTGTCCGCACTGCGGCTGCACTGGCAAGATCGGCAAAATCGAGGGCAAGTCGGCTCGTCCGGGGCTGTATTACTGCGGTGATTGCAAAAAACAGTTCACCGTCACAGTGGGCACGATTTTCGAGCGCTCTAAGGTACCGTTGTCAAAATGGTGGATGGCAATCCATCTCATGGCTTCGTCAAAGAAGGGTATGAGCGCTCACCAATTGCACCGCATGTTGGGTGTCGCCTATCAAACGGCTTGGTTCATGGAGCATCGCATCCGCGAGGCAATGCGCGATGGCGTTCTATCACCCATGGGCGGCGGCGGTGGTGTTGTCGAGGTTGATGAAACCTATATCGGCCGCAAGGATGGATTTGAGGTTAAACAGGGAGCTTGGCACAAAAACACGATTCTGACGCTTGTTGAGCGTGATGGGCGTGCTCGTTCTTTTCATGTGGATAACGCCACTAAGGACAATATTGTCCCGGTAATTCGCGACAATATCAACCGTGAAGCCCACATCATGACCGACGAAGCGAGCCGCTATTCCAAGATTGGCAGCGGGTTCGCGAAGCACGATGTGGTGGATCACTCGCGCAAGGAATATGGCTACACAGACCGCGAGACGGGCGCGAAGATCAATACGAATACGATTGAAGGGTATTACTCAATTTTTAAGCGTGGAATGAAGGGAGTTTATCAGCACTGTGGCGAGAAGCACCTGCACCGCTATCTTGCTGAGTTCGATTTTCGATATTCAAACCGCGTCAAACTCGGCGTCAATGACGCGGCGCGTGCGGCTAAAGTTGTGGAAGGCGCGAAGGGTAAGCGCCTGATGTATCGACGGCCTAACGAAGGCCAACTCGCCTAATCGTAGGAAGTGGTTGCAGTAGGAGACTGGCGCTCTCTATCTCGCCGTTTCCTTTGTGCCTTACCCTTGGGGGTAAGTGGCCGTTGCGCTTCTTTATGTTGCTCTGGCCGCATACGCATAAGGCGACGCATAATTTCGCCCTCGGAGCTGGAAACTCCGTCCAGCGGATCGGCTCGGGGTGGTGCTAAATCTTTGATTTGGCGCCTCTTTCGAACTCTCGACAAGAAATTAATGATCGGAATCAGATACTTATTGCAAAAGCTGCAGAAATACTCTATGAGAGTAAGCGTCGCCAGCGCTAACTGGCGACGCCTTTTATTATGCACCTATGGTAACCGCATGGGTGCCTCCTGTGAAGGACCGAGAGCTTACCGTGACCGCTCCCGGCTGTGGCCCTAGGGGAATAGAGACCACGGTTCTATTGTTCGGCCTCTGTGCCGAACTGCCGACTGCAACTGGTGTTACGGACCAGAATGCAGTCGGGGTAGGTGCGGGCACGGTTGGACTCGAACCAACATTCTCCCGATTACAAATCGGGTGCTGTGCGCTCGGGGGAGCTTCCAGTTCAGCTACGTGCCCAAACTTTAAGTGGCCTCCTCTTCAGTGGAGGAGGCCACTCCCATTTTTGCCTCTATCAGAGTCCAGCCCTGCCTACCGTGGGACACGAAGTCTGGCGAGTAATGGAGCATGGCGGATAGGTTATTTTTTGGATTCTCTCCGCCAATGACTACCCCTTTCTTTCGGACAGCTTCGTAAATCCCTGCCGTAGGGACGGGCGCGCTGGAGCTTAGGAGAAAATTCCTTGCCGCCTCCAGCGCTTGCTGGCGGGCTCCTGAGGTTCTCGGCCGCTTACGATCAGCGCCATCAACGGCCTCTTTCCGCGAACTGAAATAAGGAATCTCCGGGTCCGATTTATACAGGCGCAACATTTTTAGAAGTGCCTGAAGCCTCACCCAACGCGGGTCGGAGGCCAGTTCAGCCTCCGTGCTCGCGATCTCTTCTTTCAATTTTGCCACGAACGACATGCGCTCACTCTCTCGGGGAGACTACATGCCACACTTCGCGGCATGCCGCAATGGGTGTGTTGTGGATTATTATTGTGGATTAATGCCACACTGGTCATATTTTAGGATTGCTAAATGGGACGAATTTCCCACTGCGCCGCTAATCCTCGGCCACCAGCGTTAGACTTGGGGGGCCTTGGGGCCGGAAGTTGGGTGGAATGGGGATTTTATGTTTCGCCTGCATGTCCTGAAGTGCCGACATCAATGCCATTGCCAGGGGAACTTGAATCCGAGCGTCAATGGATTCCGTCTTATCGCCGTCGAGAACATCCAGACGGATCGTTAGAAATTTCTGTGATTGATCCGGTGGGCTGATCGCGATGCTTCTTATTTCTTTAGCCACAGATTTACCTCCCCGTTAGGAGAGATACTACGCCTTGACGAACATTTGTCAACTAGATAATCGCCGTTTATTTTTGCGAATTGGGACTTATCAAGGGGTTACGCGGGGAGAAATAAAAGAACCGCGCGCTCGCTCAACTCACCTCGTTGGTTGGACCCGAGCTCGCGATGACGGCGCCCTCCAGGGCGGTCTGGCCGCCATTGTGGCGCTGCCTTCGGTGTTCACGTCCTTCATTGCCTTTTTTCTATGGCTGGCTCTCGCGAGCTGGCTCTCGACCCAACAGCGTGATCTCAGCGTTGCCGCGATCTTCGACCTCATCGCACCATATTTCAGAATTCAGAAATACGCAACAGATTGTTCACAATTTAGATTTTCGAAAACCACCACTATTGGCTCATCCATCGCGGCCACCTTGACCCTGCGGGTTACCGGGGTTGAAGTGGCCTAAGAGGTGGGGCCCAAACATGAAAAATATCAGGTCCACCTCGCGTCGACCCGAGCTTCTTCTCGACCTCATCGCTCTCGATCGTAATTCCCCCGAGCCGCTGCATCGCCAGCTTTATCTTCGGCTCGTCGAACTGATCATGGATGGGAGCCTCCCCCTCGACGGCCGCCTTCCCTCCTCACGCGCGCTGGCGCAGAAGATCGACGTTTCGCGCAACACCGTGGTGAGCGCCTACCAGCAGCTCGAAGTTGAGGGCTATGTTCAGGCCCGGCGCGGGTCCCAGACTTTTGTCGCCGCCGCGCCCAATCGATCGACAACGCAGCGAATCGTGGAACCGGCAGGAACAAAAGATCCATTGTCCATGCGCGGACGGCAGATGATCTCCCAGCCGATGAATTTCTTCGGTCTGGCGCACCGGCGTTCGCTTCAACCGGGACTTGCTGACGTCACGCATTTCCCGTTCGTCACGCTCCGGCGCATCCTCGCGCATCGGCTTCAGGCGGGCGGCGATTACGTCTTCGGCTACCAGCACATCGCAGGCTATCCTCCGCTCAAGCGGGCGATTGCGCGTTATCTCGCCTCGGCGCGCGGCGTGCGTTGCGATCCCGACCAAGTCGTGATCACCAACGGGGCGCAACCGGCATTCGATCTCCTCGCGCGCATCCTGACCGATCCCCAAGATTGCGTCTGGATGGAGGACCCGGGCTATCCCGCCGCGCAATCCGCGTTCGTGGCGGCGGGCGCCGCGATCATGCCGCTTCCGGTCAGCATGGAGGGCTGGGAGCTTTCGTCGCCGCCTGAGGACCGGCTGCGGGCGATCTATGTCACGCCGTCATGTCAAAGCCCGCTCGGCGTAACAATGCGCCTCGAACAAAGGCTGCGCCTGGCGGAGATCGCGCGTTCCCACGACGCCTGGATCATCGAAGACGACTTCGATGGCGAATATCGATTCTCCGGCGCCGCGGTTCCGGCGCTGCAAGGCGTAACGGCGGACAGTCGCACCATCTATGTCGGCACCTTTTCCAAGACGATGTTCCCTGCTCTGCGCATCGGCTACGTCATTCTGCCGCTCAACATGGTCGCGAACATATCTCAGGCGATGTTTCTCACCGGGCAATACGCGTCCGGAATCCTGCAGGCGGCGCTCGCCGATTTCATTGAGGAAGGCCACTTCACGAGCCATCTCGGCCGGATGCGGCGGCTCTACAGAAAGCGCCGGGAGGAATTCATGCTTCTATGTCAGTCGGAGCTTGGCGAATGGCTCGAGCCCGGGCCCACGGACTCCGGCATCCAGTCGCTCTGGTACTGCCGCGAAGGCGTGGACGACGTCGAGATCACCAATCGAGCGCGCGAAAGCGGCGTGGTTGTGACGCCCCTATCGCTGCACTATCGCCAAAGCCCTCCCCGCCACGGCCTGATCCTGGGTTACACCGCGCTTGAGCGGCCAGCGCTCCTGGCTGAGTTAAAAACGCTGCGCCGGATTTTCGTCGATCTCACGAGCAAGAACTGAGCGAAGCATTGCGGCATCGATCTTTGGCTACGAATCTGCCCCTACCACCATGCTTCGCATGGTCGCCCTGCCCCGCCGCTGCCCGGCAAGGGAGGATTTGGCGCCGGCAGTCCAGCTTACTTATCCTCCCTCGCGGAGCGGGGAGGGGACCGTCCGAAGGACGGTGGAGGGGGTCCAATGCATCCGGCCAAATGCAGGCGGCGTTGTGGACCGCTGATAATGCACGCGAGTGGCGCTATCGAACGCCCGGTCTGCGTCGATAAGTTCGGCTCAATCAGTGGGAGGCTTCTCCATGAACGTGAAAACCCCGATCGAAGGCGCTAACAGCCTGACGAAGAACGCGCTCGATCATTGTATTTTCCCGATCACCCACCGCGACGATGTTGAGAAATATGGGCCCATGATCATGGCCTCGGGGTCCGGCGTCCAAGTCGTCGACATCCACGGCAAAACCTATCTCGACATGATGGGCTCGTCATCGCGGGCTAACTCGCTCGGCTATGGCAACGAAGAGATTGCGCGGGCCATGTATGAGCAGGCCAAGACGCTCCACTATATCGGATCAGGCCGCAACGTGACCGAGCCCATGATCCGGCTGGCGGCGCGCATCGCCGAGCTCGCGCCGGGACGACTCTCGAAAGTCATGTTCGTCAGCGGCGGCTCGGAGGCCGTCGAGACCGCCTTCAAGATCGCCAAGCAATATCACCAGGCGAGCGGCAAGAAACCGAGCGCCTACAAGATCATCTCGCGCTGGAACGCCTTTCATGGCGCGACGATGGGCGCTCTTTCGGCCACCGATTGGCTCCCCGTGCGCGAGACGATCGATCCGCGCGTTCCCGGCTACAGTTTCGTCGGCAACCCGATGTCCTACCGCAATCCGTTGGGCATGAGCGTCGAAGACTACGAGGCGTTCTGCGCCAACCATCTCGAGCGGCAGATCCAGCTCGAGAATCCGGAGCTGGTCGCCGCGTTTATCGGCGAGCCGATCATGCAGGCGAACGGCGCGCAAGTGCCATCAAAGAACTATTGGCGCCGAGTGCGCGAGATTTGCACCAAGTACGGCGTCCTCATGATCGTCGACGAGGTCATCACCGGTTTCGGGCGGGCGGGCCACTGGTTTGTCAGCGAGCATTTCGACATCGAGCCGGACATCATGACAAGCGCGAAGGCGCTGACTGCCGGTTATATGCCTATGGGCGCCGTCATCACGCGCGACGAGATTGCGGACGCCATGCCTATCTTCAAGCACGTGCACACCTTCAGCGGACATGCGGTGGCGGCCGCCGCCGCAAACGCCGTCATCGACATCAAGACGCGAGAGAAACTGATCCCCAAGTCTCTCGAAAACGGCAAGTATCTGCGGGCCGGGCTCAAAGCCGCGATTGGCGATCATCCGATAGTTGGGCAGATTCGCGGAATGGGCAGCTGGCACGCGGTCGACTTTACCTCCGACAAGACAACGAAGGCCGCGTTCGAAGACGATACGGTGAGGAGAATTGTGCGGCGCATGCTTGATCTCGGCGTGATCGCGAGCGCGATCGGCACGAGCATCGAAGTCGCGCCGCCGTTTATCGTCACCCATGACGATCTGGATCGGACGGTCGATACTTTTAAACAGGCGATCGACGACGTCGCCTCGGCAACTGCGCATTGAGAAGCGCTCGCCTAGATTCCGCTAGGTTTCCATGGAGTCGTCACTGCGAGGAGCGCAGCGACGACGCAATCCAGCGAAGCGTGGCGCCCTACGTTCTCTGGATTGCTCAGCTTCGCTCGCAATGACGGGTTTCATTGACAGCACAATCTAGCGCCCTTGCGACGGCCTTCCGTATTGGACCTGACGATTTGCTCGAAACTGGACCTTTCTCTTCAATCGGGATATTTCGATAGTCGGCACGACATATGCATCAAAGACCCCATTCGAGGGTCAACAGGGCGGAACAGTCGATGGAAGAAGACGCAAGAAGGCTCGTCGTGGCGGCCGCGTCTGTGGTTTCAGCAGAGCGCCCGGCGTAGAACGCCGATGCGGGACCTCTACGAGAGCTTCGCGAGACGCGCTCGATGAGCGCGGTCCGCTACCACGGCGTCCGGAAGACATTCGATACATTCACCGCTCTGCATTCGCTCGACTTGAAAGTGCCGGATCGCTCGTTCATGGCGCTGCTCGGCCCTTCCGGATGCGGCAAGACGACGGCATTGCGCATTCTCGCGGGCCTCGACATGCCGACGAAAGGGCGCGTCCTGATCGGCGAGCGGGATGTGACGCAGCTCCAGCCGCGCGACCGCGACGTCGCCATGGTGTTTCAGAGCTATGCTCTCTATCCGCACAAGACCGTCAGGGACAATATCGGCTATCCGCTCTGGATACGAAAAGTGAGCGGCGCCGACATCGCTGCGAAGGTCAGCGAGGTCGCAACCACCCTTGAGATCGAGCACCTGCTCGACCGCCGCCCGCGGCAATTGTCGGGCGGCCAGCGCCAGCGTGTGGCGCTGGCGCGGGCGATCGTGCGCGATCCCGCCGCGTTTCTGATGGACGAGCCCTTGTCGAACCTCGACGCGCGGCTTCGTCTGAGCATGCGCGGCGAACTCAAGCGCCTCTGCCAGCGACTCGGCGCAACCACCCTCTATGTGACCCACGATCAGGCCGAAGCGCTCACCATGGCCGATCTCATCGCGGTGATGAACGCCGGCGAATTGCAGCAGGTCGGCTCTCCCGAAGAGATTTATGAGCGCCCCGAGAACCGGTTCGTCGCCACCTTCGTCGGCAATCCTCCCATGAACGTACTCAAAGCTCGTCTGACGGATGGCGGGTTGCAGGTTGGCGGCGTCAATGTCGCGCTGAAACCGGAAAGGCGCGCGGCCTGCGCCGCAGGCGCCCTGACCGAGATGGGCGCGCGGCCCGAGGATTTCAGCCTCGCCGACCCCGAGACGCCCGGCGCTCTCAAGGGCGAGATCTATGTCGTCGAGCCGATGGGCAATGAGACGCTGGTCGAGGTGCGCGTTGGCGACGAACATCTCTCGGTGCGCGCGGGAAGGGGCTTCACCGCTCGCGTGGGCTCGAAGGTCGGCGTGAAATTCGATGCGGACGACGCATGCTTCTTCGATGCGAAGGGCGTCACCGTCGTTCACCGCGTTGATAACAGGAGGGTGGAACAATGAGCGCAACTGACAAGCAAGGAAGTGGCGTAAATCGGCGCAGCCTGCTCAAGGGAGGCGCAGGCGCGGCGCTTCTCGCTGGCTTGGGCTCCGCGACGCCGGCCAAGGCGGCCGGCAAAAAGGTGGTGATCGGCGGCTTCGTTGACGGCGCCCTCGTGCCCTTCAAGGAGAAGATCATTCCGCTCGCTCAAGCGCAGGGCTTCGACATCCAGTTCCTGCAGGACGAGTACGGCGTCACCCTGGAGAAATTCTTCAACGACGCGCAGAGCGGCGCGGGCCAATACGACCTCTACCTGCTCGACGATCCGTGGGTCCCGCAATTCGGCGCGGCGGAGGTGCTGGAAGACCTCGGCGCCGGGGGAATCGATGGCGCGGACAAGGATTGGGTCAAGCCCATGATCGACATGGGCTACTGGCCGCCGCAACAGGGGCCGCGCGTCAAAGGCTTCGAGGGGGCGACGCCAAAGCTCATCTGCGTGCCGTTTATCGGCGACATCCAGACCTTCACCTACCGCAACGACGTCTACAAGAACGGCCCGCCCAAAACCTGGGACGAGGTGATCGAGCAAGGCAAGGCGGGTGTCGCGGCCGGCAACATCAAATATCCAGTCGCGTTCGACGGATTGTCGGGCAACCCGATCGTAACGACCTGGCACCCGCTGCTCTTGTCCTTCGGAGGCGACTTCTTCGACGACAAGTGGAACACCATCTTCAATTCCGAGGCCGGCAAGGCGGCGGCGGATTTCATGGTGACCACCCTCAAGCAAAACGCCCCTCCCGGCGTAGTCGAGTTCGGAAGCGATCAGCAGGGCGCCGCCATGCTGGGCGGCGATTGCGGCGCAACCATCCAATATACGGGCAACGCCCTATTGGCCGATGACCCCAAGCAAACGAAGGTGCCCGGCAAACTCGATTTTTCGATCGTGCCAAAGAAGGACAAGGCGATCGCCCAGATCGGAATTTTCATCGCTGGCGTCCCCAAGACTGCGCCTAACAAAGCAAACGCGATCGAGTTCCTGAAATGGTTCGTCACGCCCGACATTCAGGCCAAGCTGTCGGCGGCGGGCGCCATCCCGGTCAAGCGGGGGGCCTTCACGGTTCCCCCCGCAGGCAACCGCCTGATCCCGGTTACCCTCCAGCAGTTCGAACTCGGGGGCGCAGCCGCGGCCGCGCACGCCCGATTGGGCGAAGATCGAAGAGCTTGTCGGTATTCAGCTCAACAAGGCGTTGCAGGCTGGATCCGGCGGCGGCGCCGCGCTTGACGTCGCGGCGGCGCAAGTCAAGGATTACCTGACCCAGGCCGGCTACTACAAGTGACGGGAGCGCCGCGGCGCGGGGCCCCATGAGAGCGTGTAAGTGACGGAAGCGACGCGCCCTGCGGCGCCTGAGCAAGTCAATGACCGACGCGCCACGGCGCGACCGCGGGTGCGAGAGCGCCAGCAAGGAGCAGGGCTGGATCTTTTCCTGCCCTATCTGCTTCTCGCGCCCGCCGTCCTCACGGTGTTCGGCGTCCTCGTCTATCCGTTGTGGAACGGTCTTCAGGCGAGCACCAAGTTTTACCGTTATGGCCGGGCCGTGTCGGATATCGGCCTCGACAACTACCGTCGCCTGTGGAGCGATCCCGAGTTTCTGAACGCGCTCTGGATCACTCTGCGGTTTGTGACGATTGCGGTCGCGATCGAGACCGTTCTCGGTTTTGCGCTCGCGTTGTTCTGTGCGAAGGAACTTTCGGGGATCCGGCTCTTGAGAACGGTCCTGATCGTGCCGATGGTGATTACGCCCGTCGTCGTCGCAATCGTGTTCCGGCTCATCTACGCCAACGAGACCGGCATGCTGACCGCCCTGTCCCTGGCGTTGGGGGGCGGAAAGGTCGAGATCCTCGGCGATCCCGTAAAGGCTTTCATCGGCCTCATCGTGCTCGATGTGTGGGAGTGGACGCCGCTCGTTTTCCTCATTCTCCTCGCGGGCCTGCAATCTCTGCCGCAGGAGCCGTTCGAAGCCGCGCAGGTCGACGGCGCTGGCGCGTGGCGGACTTTTATCGATCTCACCCTGCCGATGATGAGACCCATTCTCGCCGTCGCCATCGTGCTGCGGACGATCGATGCTTTCGGGACGTTCGACCAGGTCTTCGTCCTGACCCAAGGTGGTCCGGGAACGTCGACCAAGCTCATCTCGCTTTACGGATACGAGGTTGCGTTCAAGTTCCAGCAAACCGGCTATGCGGCTGCCCTGTTCGTGACCGTCGGCCTGCTCATCCTGACCCTCACGCTCGCGGCGGTGCGCCTTCTGCGACGAGTGGAGGCGACTTGAGGGCGCGTCTGCTTCGAAGGCTCGTGACGGCCGTCGTGCTCGTCATCGTGCTGCTGCCGATCTATTGGATGGTGGCGACCTCGCTCAAAACAAATAGGGAGATCAGGCAGGACGCGACTCTTTATCCGCACGCGCCGACCTTCGAGAGCTACATCCTTCTGTTCAAGGACAAGGGCTTTTCCAGCTTCTTGACCAATTCGATCGTGGTGACGGCGGCGTCGGTTGGCATTGCGGTCGCCTTCGGCGCGCTCGGCGCTTATGCGATCGCGCGCTTTCGTCTCCGCTTCGGGCTGGAGCGTAAGGCCGGGCTGGCGCTGCTGACGCTCAGAATTGTTCCCGCGGTGGTGATCCTGGTGCCGGTCTATCTGCTCATCCTGCAATTGAAGCTGATCGATAGCTGGGCTGGGCTGATCTTGGTTTATACGGCCTTCAACATCACCTTCTGCGTCTGGATGATGGAAAGCTTCTTCCATGAGATCCCGGTCGATCTCGAGGAAGCTGCGATGGTCGACGGCGATTCCCGACTGACGGCGTTCATCAGAATCGCGCTTCCCCTGGCTGCGCCTGGACTCGCAGCGACGGCGATCTTCGCGGTGATTGCTACATTCAACGAGTTCCTGTTCGCTCTCGCGCTGACCGCGACGCCCCGAGCCATGACCATGCCGCGAGGCACAGGGACGCTGATCGGCCGCATCAACACGGACTGGGCGTCGATGGCGGCGGCCGGCGTGGTCGGCGCTCTCCCGATCGTCGTCTTTGCCCTTCTCGTGCAGCGGCACCTCGTGCGAGGCCTCACGATGGGCGCGGTGAAATGAGCAGGGCTGACTGAGGGGCGGTCCAAGAGTCATGCACTGGACCAAACTGCGATCGTCATTGCGAGCGAAGCGAAGCAATCCAGTGCAACGTAAGGCGCCTCACGACCCCTGGATCGCCGCGTCGCTACGCTCCTCGCGATGACGGCTCGACACAACTCATTTTACTTCGGCTCGGAATCCCAAGGCGACGGCACGCCGACTCGAATGAGGCGGGAGAAATCGGGCGACGCGTCCGCCGCTTTCGCCTTCTCGCTAACCCTCGCCCGCTCCATGAGTTCGCTGATCGGCATCGTCGTGACCACCGCGTCGTGGTCGTAGAGGTAGCCCGGCAGGAAACCGTTGACGACAAGCCGCCAGTCAAAGGGAAGCGTGCTTCCCGCCGCCCTGACCAGCTTGAAGACCACGGTCGCGCAATTCGCTGTGATCGAATTGTACCATTTCGGCTGCTGGGCGAGTTCGGTCGAACTCGATGACATATTCTCTCAGAAGCAAACGAGCCTGGTCGGGAGGCGTATTGAGCCGGTAAAGGCGGACGTCCTCGCCGCGCACATTCGTGCGCAGCCTGACCGTATCGCGCTCAGTGGTGGCGAGATAGACAAGGGTGTGGGATTTGAACGCGTCGGCGATCGGCGAAAACTCGCTCGTCTTCTCGCGCCGAACCTCGACCGACCACGCAAGGTAGTCGCCGCCCTCGAAGCCGAAGCTCATGATGACATGGGCCATCTCCGGCCCGCCCCAATAAGCGAGAAAGAGATCGAGCGTCTTCAGCTTGGAGAGATCGTAGGAACGCTTGTTCCACTTTTTGGTGAAGTCGTGATCCGTTCGCCAGTCAAAATCCCGGACGTCGGATAGGGTCAGAATGTCGCCCTCGATCGATCCGGTTGTCTGCCGCGCGACGTCAGGCGCCCAGTCGCCGTCGAGGGGCGGCTTGATCGTGCCCCACCAGGCGAGCAAGCCAACGAAGGCGACGGCAAAAACGCCCGGCGCGACGAGGCTTCGACTGCGGCGCATGGACAGCGCAACAATCGTCGCGAGACCCAAAATAGCGAACACAACCGCCGCGGCGGCTCGCAAGGCCTCCGGCGCGGGAAGCCGAAACCATAGCGCCAGCGCACTCCAGGCGCTGACGGGCGCGATGATGAGCACGGAAACGAGGATGCGCAGCAGGACGCCGACGACACGTCGCGCCCAGCCCGATGTCGCCTCGCGCATGCGGCTCTATTCCCCCGGCCGCGGCGTCCTCGCCGCGCGCAATAATTGCCCTGGAAGATCGGCGCCCGCCAACCGGCGCTCAGTTAATCGCCGGCGTGATCGCCGAGGCCTCGACTGTCCCGCCGAACCCTGAGGTGGTCACCGTGACCTTCTCGCCGGCCTTCATCCGCTTGATGTTGACGCCCCGAGCGGCCTTAAAAGTGGAGCCATCTTCCAATGTGATGACATGCCTCATCAGGTCGACGGACTTTATCCTTCCGGTAGTCTTGTGGGTCGTGTCCACCGCAAGCGCCGCGGTCGCTGTACTCAGAATTCCCACGGCGACGAACACGCCGAGCATTTTACTCATCGACACAACCTTTCCTTGAGGGCTCGCCCGCAACGAGCCTGCAAACATCCCTTCGTGGCGCTCTGATGGCGTCACGCGAGGGCCCGCGTGCTCAGCCCTCGCTCTGGTGGCCACCAGACAGCGGCACGAAGGGAATGACCTTGCCGCCGAAAATGTCCGACCGCGCGACCGAAGGGGCGCCGTCGGCTCCGACTTTCTTGACCACTTTGAGGATATGCTGCGCCCCGGGCGGACCGACAGGAATGACCATAATTCCGTTCGGCTTCATTTGCTGCAAGAGTGGCGGCGGGATGTGGTCGATGCCGCAGGTGACAATGATCTTGTCGAACGGCGCCGTCTCTTCCCAGCCAAAATAGCCATCGCCGCCTCGAGTCGTGATGGCGGAATATTCGCGATATCCCGCGCCGATCAGCCGATCGTAGACGCCGCGGGTGCGCGTGGCGAGCTCGGGAATGATCTCGATCGAATGGACATGAGGCGTGAGATAGGTGAGCAGAGCGGATTGAAAGCCCGAGCCGGTCCCGATCTCGAGCACCTTGTCGCTGCCGCGAATTTCAAGCGCGCTGGTCATGCGGCCCATGGTGCCCGGCGGCGTGATGGTGACGCCAAAACCGATGTCGAGATAGTGCCCGACATAGGCGTCCTCACGGTTCTCGGGCAGACAGAACTCCTGGCGCGGCGTCATCAAGAAGGCGCGCTTATCGGCGGGCGTCCAAAGGTCGTTGAAGCTGATCACCACCTGGTAGCGATCCCAGCGCCTCTCGAGATATTTGGGATCTTCGGCGGGGCGATTTGCGGTCATCCAAGCGACGAATGCGGCCTTGTTCGACAGCGGCGGCCCGTCGGCGGCTAAGGCGGCAACCGGCGCGGCGGCGACAGTAGCGGCCGCGCCAACAAGAAATTTGCGTCTGAGCATCAAGGCTCCTTCAATCGAGCGTCTCAAGGATTTGGGCGGTGTCTACCACAAATTGTCCGGAATCGAGGCAAGCATGGCCTCGCCGACCGCGCGAAGGGCCGATGACCTAGCGCTTGAGCCGAGCCACCAGGAAAGCGCGCAACTCCGCCCAGGATCGCTGAGCGGCGTTGCGATCATAGGCCAGCGTCATTCCCATAACTTGTCGGCCTGCGCCGAACTCCGGCAGATCGAAGGCGTGCGCCGCACCGGGATAGACCACCAACTTCACCATGCCTGGCGTTTGGCTTTTCGCCAGTTCGGCGCAGTCGTGGGCGGGGGTCACTTCATCCTTTACGCCGACGAGGATGAGCGTCGGGATATCGACTGCGGCGCCCGCCACGTTAGCGCAGGGAGCATAGAAAGCGGCCACGGCTCGGAAGACCGAGCGTTGGTCGGCCGACCTTGTCCCGCCGCTCGTGGCGATTTTGAGCGCCGTGTCCCCGCCCTGGGAAAATCCGACAGCCGCGACCCGCGTGGGATCGACATAAGGAAGACCGCCCAGATAGGCGAGAGCGCCATAGGCGTCGGCGACGGCTTGCTTGAGGTCGACCGCGCAGGTCTCTTTGAGGCCGCGGGTCGCGAAATCGTCGACGAACAGGGCGACATAGCCCCAGGCCGCGACACGCTCACCGATCGCAGCGCGCTCGTCCGGCAGACCGAGACAGGTGTGCAGCAGAACGACAGCCGGGAAGGGGCCCGCGCCCTTCGGCCTCGTTAGATAGCCTTGGATCGGCTCTCCCTGACCGGCGCTGCCGAACCTGACCAGCTCATCGGCTTCAGCGGAAGCGCCGCAGACGGTAACCGCTAAGAAAGCCGCGGCGGCGAGCCGTTTGGCGCCGAAACTGCCCAAGGAGGTCCTCTTCAACCGCGAAAGGCGGGCAAAGGACCGCAATGGCTGGCCTGCGTCAAGCCGTCCGGTCTTGGTCTTGTTACTGAGCTGCGCAGGGTTGCGCGCAAGAACGTTTCCCTCGCCGCCAAATTCGGCTAAGGAGCTAAGCGATGCGCCCGTAGCTCAGCTGGATAGAGCGCTGCCCTCCGAAGGCAGAGGCCAGGGGTTCGAAATCCCTTCGGGCGCGCCAGGTGCACCTCCCCGCACCTTGGATTGAAGCACACGACCGAGCCGACGATCACTGGTCCTCGATTGCTTTCGCGGGACTGTCATGTCCGGGCCGCCTCCATTGGAATTGGAGTGGGGCTATTGCGGCATACTCGCGTTAAGGTTCGGAGTTCCGTCGGAGTTGAGTTCGCACGCCGCGTGTCATTAAGCGTTCTGCCTCTCAGGCCGTCAAATCTGGACCGGCGCGCCGCGACGCCGCCCTGTTCCGAAGTTCGTCCCTCCGCGAGCCGCGCCAACCTCGGGGGACGGTTTTTTCCTGTGGGAGCGATTTTTCACTTGCAATCGGTTTGAGCTTAAGTAAAACGATTTACAGTAAATCGTTTTACGAGAACGACGGACCGTACAGGCGTGATCGAAAAACTTAATTCGATCAATGATGTCGCGCGGATGGCTGGCGTTTCTCCAGCTACCGTCTCGAACGTTGTGACCGGCCGGAAGCGTGTAAGCCCCAAGCTCGTTAAGAAGGTGGAAGCGGCCGTCAAAGCGCTCGACTACCGCGCCGATCCGCGCGCCTCGATGCTGCGTTCGGGAGAGGCAAAGATTATTGCGGTTATCGTTCCCGACCTCGACAATGCCTTTTTCACCTCCGTCGTCTCGGCAGTCGAACAGTGTCTCGGCCCGGAGGCCTACGAGGTCATCGTCGCCAGTTCCCACGGCGAGGATGAGGTTGAGAAGTCCAGGCTGAAGGCGATCCTGGCATGGCGTCCGGCGGGACTGATCGTCATTCCGTGCTCAGACGAGTTTGCGGGGCGGCAGCTCATTGAGTCCTCCAAAACCCCCTACGTAATCGCCGATCGGGTGACCGAAAATCTGAGCTCCGACACCGTGTCAGTCGACAACGAAGGCGCCGGCGCCATTGGCGCGCGCCATTTAATCGACCTGGGCCACAAGGATATCCTCGTAGTTGCATCATCGCTGAGCTTGGCCAACATTCGGCAACGCTGCAGGGGCGCCGCCGAGGCCTTGCGGTCGCATGGTCTCCCGCAACCGGCAATCGCTGAACTCGGCTTCTCAATCGACGAGGCCTCCACGAGGCTCTCGAAGTGGTTCGATGAAAATCCGCGGCCAACCGCAATTCAGGCGCTGACAAATTTCACGACGTTGAGCGCGCTGACAGCGTTCGCCGAGCGCAGCCTTCGCATGCCACTCGATATCTCGCTGATCGGCTTCGACGACTACACGTGGATGCGAGCCCGAGCCACGCCTTTAACGGCGATATTCCAGCCGGTGCGGGAGATGGGCCGGGCTCTCTGGGAAACGCTGAATGCGAGGATCAAAGGCGACATCTCGCCGGCGAAACATGTCGTGTTGCCGTGCGAAATCAGGGTTCGCGCGTCCAGTGGCCCTGTCCCCAATGGGCATTCCGCAACAGGCGCCACGCAAGAGGGGGTCCAGCGGCCTGCCGGAATGGCAGTTCGCTGACGACGAATCATAATGAATTCTGGGTCGCCGTCTGATCCAGAGCAGTCGGATCTATCGATCCGCAATTTGCCCGCGCGGCAAATAATGGGAGGTAGGCAAGGTCATGATGAAACTTTCTGCAACCAGACGTGCCCTGCTGGCGGGCGTCGCTTTCTCGCTTGTGTTCGCCACTGGCGCCTTCGCGGGCGACAAGCCCACGATGGGCGTCGTCGTGAAGATCGGTGGAATTCCGTGGTTCAACGCCATGGAGTCCGGCATCAAAGAAGAGGGCGCCAAAGACAGCGTCGACGCCATGATGATAGGACCGACCAGTGCCGATCCGGCGTTGCAAGTGCGCGCGATCGAAGATTTGATCGCCAAGAAAGTGACCGTCATCGGGGTGGTCCCGAACGACGAAAAGGCTCTCGAACCCGTGCTTGAAAAGGCGCGCCAGGCCGGCATCAAGGTGGTCGCACACGAAGGCCCGGGCATCCAGAACAAGGACTGGGACTTCGAGCTCGTCTCGACCAAAGGCTTTGGTGAGGGCCACGCGGAGTTGCTGGCGAAGACGATGGGCGGCAAGGGGGAATATGCGGTCTATGTCGGCTCGCTTACGGTTCCTCTTCACAACGCTTGGGCCGACGCGGCGATCGCTTATCTAAAGGCCAAATATCCGGACATGAAGCTGATTGGCGACCGCTACGGCGTCGCTGAAAACGTCGACGACAGCCGCAAGACCGCGCTCGACCTGATCGCCGCGCATCCCGATCTAAAGGGCTTCCTCGCCTTCGGCAGCCAGGGCCCGATCGGCGCCGCCCGGGCGGTCGAGGAGAAGGGTCTCGTGGGCAAGGTGTTCGTGGTCGGATCGTTCTCGCCCGGGCAGGGACGCAAGCTCCTCAAGGAGGGCGCGATCACGGGCGGGTACATGTGGAATCCGGCCGAGGCTGGCCGCATCTTCGTCCGCGTCGGCAAGATGTTGGCCAGCGGACAGGAGATCAAGGATGGAACGACGATCGAGGGCCTCGGCGTCGTCCATCCCGATCCGAAAACACATAATATCATTACGGACAATATGACGCCGATCACCAAGGAGACGGTCGACAAGCTCGCCGATCTCGGGCTCTGACCGACCGGGGCCTCTCTCGCAAAAGCGAGAGAGGCCCCCACCGCGCGGGCCCGAGGCGTTTAGCGACAATCCAAAAGCGTATTCACCTATATGACCGAACCATCGCTAAAGCGCTCCATTCCCGCCTCCGACGCGATCCGCTTCCAACACGTGTCAGTGCGCTTCGGCGGCGTGCAGGCGCTCGACGACGTATCGTTCTCGGTCGGCCGCGGGGAGGTGCATTGCCTCGCCGGCGAGAACGGAAGCGGAAAAAGCACGCTGATCAAGGTCATCGCTGGCGTCTATCAGGCCGCTCCCGGCGTGCGCACCGACTATTTCGGCGAGAGCGTCGCCGCGCCGACGCCGCAACTCGCCCGCCACAAGGGCGTCGCGGTGATTTGGCAGGACCTTGCGCTTTTCCCGGAAATGACGGTCGCCGAGAACATCGCCTTCGACGGCCTCGTCGGTGCGCCGCGGCTCGTGAACTACCGCGCCATACGCGAGACCGCGCGCGCCGCGCTCGGCAAGCTTGGCGTGGAGCTCGACCTCAGCGCGCCGCTCAGGAGTTTGCCGATTTCGGGAAGACAATTGGTGGCGATCGCACGCGCGCTCGCAAGCGACGCCCAGCTCATCTTCATGGACGAGCCCACCGCATCGCTCACACAGTCCGAGACGGACCGCTTGCTCGCTGTCGTGCGCACACTCTCCGCCTCTGGCGTCGCTGTGGTTTTTGTGAGTCATCGGCTCGCGGAGGTGCTCGACGTGTCGAGCCGCGTCACCGTTCTACGCGATGGACGACTGGTGGGCGTGTGCGACGCTGCGGGCATGACCCAGTCGCGGCTGACGGAATTGATGACGGGCAAGCGGTTCGACCAGGCTGTCACCGCCCGCGACGTCGGCGACGCGCCGATCGTCGTCGAAACTTCCGGCCTGACGCGCCAAGGCGAGTATGAGGACGTTAATTTGACCTTGCGCGCCGGCGAGGTCGTCGGTCTCATCGGATTGATCGGTGCGGGCCGCACCGAACTTGCGCATACGCTATTCGGCATGTCTCGACCCGACGCAGGCTCGGTCCGCTTGTCCGGCTCAGTCGTCGCCTTCTCGAGCAATCGCGAAGCGATCGCCGCGGGGATCGCCTACGTCTCCGAGGACCGCCTCGCGCTCGGACTGGTGCAGCCGCAATCCATCGCCGGCAACGCCGTAATCACGACCCTGAAGGCGATCACGGGCCCCGGCGGCTTGATCTCCGAGGCGAAGAAATCAGCGGCCGTCGATAAGGGCGTCAGCGAACTCGCCATCAAGATCGGCCTGCCGGAAGACCCGGTGTCGACACTGTCTGGCGGCAATCAGCAACGTGTCGTGCTTGTGAAATGGCTTGCGACGTCGCCGAAGGTCTTGCTCCTCGACTGCCCGACGGTCGGCGTCGATGTCGGCGCGCGCGACGGGATCTACAAAATCGTTCGCGGGCTCGCCGAACGCGGTATCGCCATCCTGATGATCTCGGACGAAGTGACCGAGGTCTACTTCAATTCCGACCGCATCCTTCACATGGCAGGCGGACGCATCGACGCGGAATATGATCCGCGCAGCATCTCCCTCACCGATCTGGAGCGCGCTGTCTATGCGTGACTATTTACGAACCCACGAAGGCGAGGTGCGCCTGCTCGTCGTCCTGGCGGCCTTGACGCTGTATCTGACCTTCGCCTCGCCGATCTTCTTCACCGCCGGAAACTTAGCGTCGCTGCTGAACAACAACGCCGTTAACGTGATTTGGGCCGTCGGACTGCTCGTAGTGCTGATCGCCGGCGGCATCGACATTTCCTTCGCCGTCGGCGCGTCGGTCGCACAGTACCTCACCGCGCTGGCCCTGCACGCAGTCGGCGGAGGCAATTGGCTTTTCGGTCTCCTGTTCGCGGGAGCCTTCGGAATAGTACTCGGCTGCATTAACGCATGCCTGATCGCCGGCTTCCGGATCATCTCGATCGTCGCCACCATCGCGACCTTCAACGCGTTTTTTGGCCTGCTGATGTTCACGACATCCGGAAAGTCGATCTACGATTTGCCGGACTGGTGGACCGATCGCATCGCGGTCGGTTCGCTCGGCGCGGGCGGTGCGCTCACTCTGCCGGTAGCCGGCATGGTTGCAGCGATGGCGGCGACTTGGTTCTTGATCTCGCGCACGACGACCGGTCGACAGATTTACGCATTCGGAGACAATCCCGAAGGGGCGCGCCGCGCCGGCGTCGCGACGGTGAAGATCCAATTCATTGCCTACGGGTGGTTGGGACTGATGGCGGGCATCGGCGGCCTCATACAGGTTAATCTCGTCCAAGAGGTCGTTCCGAACGCTCTCATTGGTCGCGAACTTGATGTGCTCGCCGCAGTCGTGCTCGGCGGAGCGCGGCTAGGCGGCGGCCGCGGATCCGTGTTCGGCTGCTTTCTTGGCGTAATGCTGGTGGCGGTCGTGCAAAACGGGCTGAATCTGCTGGGCGTCTCGCCCTACGCCTTCAAGATGCTGATCGGGTTGACGATCCTCGCGGCCATCTCGCTCTCGAACTTTGAACTGGGCGCGCTCCTGGCGGGCGGGGCGAGGAGGCATGGTCATGTCGACATTCACTGAACGCCTGAGCCGCGTATTTGGGCGAGAGGTGATAGGACTCCTCGGACTGTTCGCCCTTACTGTGATCGCCTTCAGCCTAACGACGCCGCAGTTTCTGAGCATCGGGAATTTCGATTCAATTGGCTTTCAGTTGCCCGACCTGGGTCTGCTCACTCTGGCAATGCTCGCGCCAATCATCGCCAACGGAATCAATCTTGCGGTGATCGCCACGGCAAATCTCAGCGGTCTGACCCTCGCCTGGATCCTTAACATGAATGGCGGGCCGAACGCAGGCGTCCTGGCTTTCGTCGTCGGCGTCGCGGCGGCGCTGGCCGTCGGCGGCGCGTCTGGCGCGGCCATGGGTGTGGTCATCGCCTATTTTGGCGCGCATCCGATCCTCGCTTCGCTTGCGATGATGATCTTCCTGAAAGGGCTTGGGGAATTTCTCACCCGCGGCGGAGACATTTCGGGCTTTCCGGCTTTCCTGAGCGAAATCGGCCACGGCGTCATCCTCGGCATTCCCGTGCCGATGCTCGTGTTCGCTGTAGCGGCAATCCTATGGCACGTGCTGCTCGCGCGCACGCGTCACGGCTTCTCGGTGGCGATGATCGGCTCCAACCCGCGGGCGAGCGAATACTCGGGAATCCCCGTCAGGCGCTCACTCACTCTTGTTTATGCCTTGTCGGGAATGATGTGCGCGCTAGCGGGTATCCTGATGCTGACGGAGTTCAATTCAGTGCGCGTCGGGCACGGCGACGCCTTGCTGCTGGTGACCGTGCTCGCGTCCTTTCTCGGCGGCGTCGATCCGTTCGGCGGATTCGGTCGCGTGGCGCCGGTGTTCGTGTCGCTGCTCATCCTGCAGACGCTGTCGTCAGGCCTCAATTTGCTCGGCGCCAATCAGCATCTCTCCACCGCAGTCTGGGGCCTGTTCCTGATAGCCGTCATGGTCTTTCGATCTTCAACGCCGACGCTGCGAGCGCTGTTCGAAAGTGTCAGGAAGTAGCTCCATGCGACTTCGGCGCCTGCGCGAGAATGCGGCCGATTTCGCGGGACAAGTGGGCGCCGAAGCTCAAACTCGGCGATTTCATTCGTGGTTTCTCCGACAATGCCCCGAAACGTGACCTTCGACGAACTCGTGCGGTCGAGTGCCGAACTTGATGCATCGCGCCGAGCCAATGGTCGTTACATTATGTCGAAGAGCAAACCTGCGGACTTCGTTCTGCGCATGATGGCGAGGATTGCGATCAGCTCGCCGGGCCGCCTGGATCCAATTCGTCTCCGACGCCGCCGGTCTCCTCGCGGGATCAATCGTCCTTGCGACAGCAGGCGCCCTTGTTGGAGACGGTTAAGTCAGGCGCCCAGCTCTACGATAGCGACCAACCGCAACGCTTCGCTTCAGACATGGAGACGCAATTGAAATTCGGCATTTATTATTCGTACTGGGAGCAGGAGTGGAGCGCCGACTGCCTGAAATACGTGGAGAAAGTCGCCAAGCTGGGCTTCGACGTCATCGAGATCGCCGCTCATCATCTGAATAGCTACAGCCCCGCGCATATCGCCGAAGTGGGCCGCTCCGCTCGAGACAACGGCATCACGATCACCGCCGGACTGGGTCCATCCCAGCACAGAAACCTGTCTTCCGCCGACCCCGCGATCAGAAAAGCGGGGCGCGCCTTCTTCGAAGAGACGCTCACCAATCTCGCCAAGCTCGATATCCACGTGATCGGCGGCGCCCTCCACTCCTATTGGCCGATCGACTACTCCAAGCCCGTCGACAAGCCCGGCGACAGGGCGAGGGGCCTCGAAGGCATATCGAGCCTCGCCGATTTTGCAGCCAATCGCGGCGTCAACCTGTGCCTCGAAGTGCTCAATCGATTCGAGAACCATGTCCTCAACACCGCCGAAGAAGGGGTCGCCTTCGTCAAGGAGGTCGGCAAGCCCAACGTGAAGGTCATGCTCGATACGTTCCATATGAACATCGAGGAGGACAGTTTCGGCAAGGCGATCCGCACCGCTGGCCCGCTGCTCGGCCATTTTCATACTGGCGAAAACAATCGGCGCGTTCCGGGCAGAGGCGGGTTGCCCTGGCACGAAATCGGCACGGCGCTGCGCGAGATCGGATATTCCGGCGCCGTCGTCATG
Source organism: uncultured Alphaproteobacteria bacterium (assembly GCA_963836695.1). Lineage (GTDB taxonomy): Bacteria > Pseudomonadota > Alphaproteobacteria > Rhizobiales > Beijerinckiaceae > Roseiarcus. The sequence continues at coordinate 59,695 of CAWIKX010000013.1, read as the reverse complement.
GAGCCGTTCGTCAAGATGGGCGGCCAGGTCGGAAACGACATCAGGGTTTGGCGCGACCTGAGCGACAACGCCGACGAAGCCCAGATGGATGAAGCCGCGCGACAGGCCTTGGCGTTCTCCCGCTTCGTGCTCGGCGGAAAATCGCAGCGCGACACGGCGGCTGGCTGATTTCATGCATTCGGGATGTTGCGCGCGAGCGCTTCCAGGACCGCCATCCGCACCGCGACCCCCATCTCCACTTGTTCGCGGATGAGCGATTGCGCGCTATCGGCGACCAGCGTGTCGATCTCGACCCCGCGGTTTATCGGCCCGGGATGCATGATGAGCGCGCCGGGTTTTGCGTAAGCGAGCTTGGCCTCGTCAAGCCCGAAATAGCGGAAGTATTCTCTCGCCGACGGCACGAACGCGCCGGTCATGCGCTCGCGCTGCAAGCGCAACATCATGACGATATCGGCGTCCTTGAGCCCCGAACGCATGTCACGAGCGACTTCGACGCCCATCCGCTCAACGCCTGCCGGAAGAAGCGTCGAGGGCCCGACGACACGCACATAGGCGCCGAGTTTGCTCAAGAGCAAGATGTTCGAGCGCGCCACGCGCGAGTGGAGAATATCGCCACAGATCGCGACGGTCAGGCCCTCGATGCGGCCGAGATTGCGCCGGATCGTCAGCGCATCCAGTAGCGCCTGGGTCGGATGCTCGTGGGCGCCGTCGCCCGCGTTGACCACCGAGCAATCCACTTTGCGAGCCAAGAAATGCACCGCGCCCGCGTGATGGTGTCGCACCACCAGAATGTCGGGCCGCATGGCGTTAAGCGTCATGGCGGTGTCAATCAGCGTCTCGCCCTTTTTGACGCTCGACGCCGCGACCGCCATATTCATCACGTCTGCGCCAAGCCGTTTTCCCGCCAGCTCGAACGACGACTGGGTGCGGGTTGACGCCTCGAAGAACAGATTGATCTGAGTGCGGCCACGCAAAGTGGAGCGCTTCTTCTCGACCTGCCGCGAGATGGTGACCGCTTCGTCGGCGAGGTCGAGCAGCGCCACGATCTCCTCGCGCGACAGGTGCTCGACGCCAAGGAGATGGCGTTGGGAGAAGACGGGCGGGGATGGGGCGATCATTGTGAGGCGCGATTCCGGACGCCCCTGATTGAGCCAAAACGCGCGACGCTTCAAGCTCGCGCCTCGCCATCGCCGCGACAAGCCATGTGCTCCGGCCTGGGCCACGCGCCGAACCAGCCAACTAGACCTGCACAAACGCGCATAAACGGGCCTAAACGCTAGTTAAACGCGCCTAAACGCTAGTAAAATAGCTAGCGTTTACTAGCGTTTATTTTTTGGAATCAGGACTTTTCAATGGGTTACGCGGGGGTTGAGAAAGGAGAAAGGGATTTTGTTTTCGGAATCAACCGCCGGGCGACGAACCGGCGATTGAGAAATAAGTAGCATAGAAGTCGGATTCTCGCAAGAAAATGTTAAGCTCCTTCTCTAATCCCGCTTCGCCCGAACGCCCTTTGGATGAGGGCGGACCCGAGCAGAGCGCTGCCGGGCGCTTCGACCCTCGCGCAAGCTTCGCGCCACATTCTCCCGCGTAGTGGCGCCATGTGCAGGCTCCCGTTGCGCGAGGGCGGCGATGTCATTGACGGCGGTGGGGAGCGCGCCAGCAGCAGACCGCGGCGGCAAAGACATCGCTTTTGCCGCCGGCATTGTTCTCATTCTTTGCCTCTTCTTCCTCCCCGTTCCGGCGGTGATGATCGACTTCGGCCTCGCGCTGTCGATCGCGCTTTCAGTGCTGATTCTGATGGTGGCCCTGTGGATCCAAAAGCCGCTCGAGTTCTCGGCCTTCCCCACCGTACTCCTGGTCGCGACGATCCTGAGGCTCGCCCTCAACATTTCGACCACCCGGCTTATTTTGTCGCACGGCGAACAGGGTCCGACATCAGCGGGCTACATCATCGGTGGCTTCGCTCACCTGGTGATGGGCGGCGATTTCGTCATCGGCATCATCGTCTTTCTCATTTTGGTGACGATCAACTTCCTGGTCATCACCAAGGGCGCGACCCGCATTGCCGAGGTTGGGGCGCGCTTCACCCTCGACGCCATCCCCGGCAAGCAGATGGCGATCGACGCCGACCTCTCGGCGGGCCTCATTGACGAGAAAGTCGCGCAGGCGCGCAGGCGCGAGCTCGAGGAGGAAAGCGCCTTCTTCGGGTCGATGGACGGCGCCTCGAAATTCGTCCGGGGCGATGCGATCGCCGGGCTCATCATTCTCGCCGTCAACATCTTCGGCGGCATCGTCATCGGCGTCACCCGGCACGGGCTGACGCTGGGCTCCGCGGCCGATGTCTTCACCAAGCTTTCCGTCGGCGACGGCCTGGTGACGCAGATCCCGGCGCTCATCATCTCGCTCGCCGCCGGCCTGCTCGTGGCGAAGGGTGGCACGCGCGGCTCCGCCGACAAAGCCGTGATCGACCAGTTGAGCGGCTATCCAAACGCGCTCTTTCTCGCCGCGCTGGCGATGGCGGTTCTGGGCGTCGTTCCCGGGCTGCCTTTCCTGCCTTTCGCGCTCATTGGCGGCCTGATGGCGTTCGTCGGCTTCGCAATTCCCCGGCGTCTCGAGAAGGACCGCGTCGCGGAGGCGGCGCAAGTCTCAGCGAGGGAGGAGCGGGCCAAGGCTGAAGCGCGCTCGTCAATCAAGGAGCAGCTCAAGTCCTTCGAGATCGAACTGGTCCTCAGCAAGGAGCTCAACGCCGCGCTGCTGTCCTCGCGCGACGAGATCGGCTCCCGCATCGGCAAGATGCGGCGCAAGTTCGCGCGCCAGTATGGCTTCGTAGTTCCGGAGATCCGCCTCTCCGACGACATCAAGGCGGCGCCAAGGACCTATCAGATCAAAATTCACGGCGCCGCGGTCGCGACGCACGAATTGCGGGTGACCGACCACCTGATCGTCATCGGCGACGGAGCGCGTCCCAATCTGCCTGGCGACGAAGTGCGCGAGCCCGCCTTCGGCATACGCGCGATCGCGATTCCCGAGGCTTTCGTCAAGGACGCAAGGCGCGCCGGCTTCAGGCCGGTCGATCCTGTCTCGGTGCTGCTCACCCATCTGAGCGAGGTCATCCATAACAACCTCGCTCACCTTTTGTCGTACAAGGATATGCGCGCGCTGCTCGATCGGCTGGAGCCCGAGTACAAGCGGCTCCTCGACGACATGTGTCCGTCGCAAATTTCGCAATCGACGCTGCTCGCGACCCTGAAACTTCTGCTCGCTGAGCGCGTCTCCATTCGCAACCTCAGTCTGATTCTGGAGGCGGTGGCGGAAGTAGCGCCCCACGTGCGCCGGCCTGAACAGATTGTCGAGCAGGTGCGTATTCGGCTTTCTCAGCAGATCTGCGGCGACCTCGCCGACGAAGGCGCGCTCGCCGTTCTGAGGCTCGGCAACCGCTGGGATCTCGCGTTCCATCAGGCTCTCAAGCGGGACGCCAAAGGAGACGTGGTCGAATTCGACATCGATCCCAGGCTAATGGAGCAATTCGCGGCCGAGGCTTCGACGGCGATCCGCAAACGGATGGACGAGCGGCGTCTGTTCGCGCTCGTCACGGCCCCCGAGACGCGGCCCTATGTTCGCATGATCATCGAGCGCATGTTTCCGACGCTTGCGGTTTTGTCGCAGCTCGAAGTCGCGCGCGGGTTCGAGGTGAAGTCTTTAGGCGCGATCGCATGACCGCGCTCGTCTCGGGGGCGATGGCGGCGCCGCATGTGGCGCTCGCGCCCAGGGCGGCTCTTGGCGCCTTTGTGCTGTTCTGCCGCATCGGTGGATGCCTGATGTTGGCCCCCGGATTCTCGAACACGCAAATTCCGACCCAGGTTCGCTTGTTCGTCGCGCTGGCGGTCACCCTGACGCTGACGCCGCTCTTGCTCGAGCGCGTGCCTAGCGAAGCGCTTGCCGACGATCCGATCCTCGCTCTCAAGACGATTGCCGTCGAATCGCTCGTCGGCGGCATGATCGGCATCCTGGCGAGGCTATTCTATTTCGCTCTCGAGGCGCTGGCCGTCGGCGCCGCCTCCATGCTCGGGTTCTCCAGTCCGTCGGGATTCCAGATCGAGGGCGATGAGCCAATGGCGCCATTGGCGACGCTCATCTCCCTCGCCGCGATCGCATTATTGTTTGCGGCCAACCTTCATTGGGAGCTCTTGCGCGGGCTCGTCGCTTCTTACGACGTCGTGCCGGTTGGCGCTGACTTCAATGCGCGACTGGCGCTGAAGCAGATCGCCGACGTGCTCGGCGAATCGTTCCGTCTCGCGCTCAGGATCACTTCGCCCTACGTGATCTACGCGCTCGTGGTCAATCTGGCGCTTGCGTTGGTCAATCGGCTGACGCCGCAGGTCCAGGTGTTCTTCGTCGCCACACCCTTCGTCGCCGCGGGCGGCCTGCTCTTGCTTTACTTCACCATCAAACCGGCGATCGAAGCGTTCATCAGCGGCTTCGGCGTCTGGCTCATCTCGGGCTAGCGATGAAAGGACGGCTCGACGCGCTGACTCGCATCGGCCGACTTCAAACGCTTATGCGCGAGGTCGGCCGCTCACGGCTTCATTCGCTCGACCGCCAGCAGCTGCAGTTGAACGACGACCTGAAGGCGGTTTTCGACGCGCTGGAGGCGGACGAGCCCGTCTACGGCGCTCAAGCCGGACTGGTCACGCGTCGCATTCGGATGCTGCAGCTCAGGCTCGATCAGCTGGCGCGAGAGCAAGAAAGCGCACGTCGCAGCGTGCTGACGCAGGGGACGCGGGCGAAGCTTGTCGAACTCGCCATCGAAGCCGCCGCCCTCGACGATCGGCGCTTGAACGAGCGCAAGGAGCTCATCGAAATCATCGAACATGCGCTCGCGCGCAGCGCAAGCTCGACGTAAGGCTAACGGAGGACGTTGGGCCTCCTACGCACGTTTGGCGGCGCCCGATGGCTTTCAATCCTCATACAGATGTCATCCTCGAGGTGGCGAGCGCCGCCGATCCCTCGCGCGCGACCCTCGCCGCTCAGCGGCTGAGTACACTTGCGGGTTCGAACGCCTCACCGGCCGACTTTGTCTCAAGCCTGAATCAGGTCGCTGGCGCGACAAGCGCAACGCCGGCGCCCCTTGCGAGCGCCGCCGACATGCGGTCGCATCTGCCGACGGCGCCAAGCGGAACGGATAAGCTTGGCCAAGCGAGGATTCAGTTCGAGGCCATGATGCTGAATTCGTTCGTCGGCGAGCTCTTGCCGAAAGACACAGGCGAGGTCTTCGGTCAGGGAACGGCCGGCGACATGTGGCGATCGATGCTCGCCGAGCAGGTGTCGACGCAAATCGCCAAATCCGGCAAGCTTGGCCTTGCCAGGCGCCTGTTCGCCACTCATGAGATCGGCTCGCATTCCGAGGGCCTTGGCGAAGCTGCGAAGACCGTCGGCGCTTCTGCCGCTCAAATGAGCGCCAACATTCTGTCGAGCCCGGCCGCCGGCGAGCCTGACAACGGCGCCGTCCTTTTCGCCGGGTCTAAACGGACATGAGTCAAGCGGCGCGCCGAGCTTTATCCCCGCCGACCGCCGCGGCGGCGCCTATCATCGAACGGCTCGTCGCCACGGTCGACGCTGAGAACCGCGATCTCGAACAGGGCCGCAGGGTCAAATACGAGACCTACAGTCAAGCCAAGAACCAGAGCTTGCTCGAGCTCAATCGCCTCATTCCGGCGCTCGCCGGCGCGGCGGCGGGAGGGCCTCTGCGCGATGCGCTGGCTGAACTTCACGCAAAGCTCGAGATCAATCGGCGGCTGCTCGCGGTGCAGCTCAAGGCTTGCGAAGCCGTCTCGGAGATCATCACTCGCGCCATCCAGGACGGCCAATCCGATGGGACCTACACCCCCCTTGCCTGGAGTCGGTCGCGCGAATGATCAAGGCCGCGCTGATTGTTCTTGCCGCAGTGGCCGGCATGATCGCGGGCGAGATGGGCGCCGACAAGGTCGCCGCAATGCGCCAGACTCACACCGGCGCCCCCGCCGCGAGGGCGACCGAAGCGCGCAAGACGCATGAGATCAATGTTCCGCGCATCAAGGATGGCGCGATCAAGGGCTATGCGGTCATGCTCTTGAGCTACACCCTCGACATGAACGCGCTCAAGACGGCGGCGATGGCGCCGGATTCGATCCTGGTCGACGAGGCGTTTCGCTATGTCTACAACGACGACACGATCGATTTCGATCATCTCGACCGCTTCGATTTCGCGAAGATGAGCAAAGCGCTTGTCGCCGCGACCAACACGCGGGTGAAGAGCGACGTGGTCGTCGACGTGGGCGTGCAGGAATTCACCTACGAGCCGATCAGCGAGACCCGTGGACGGGCCGGGCCTTAGGCGGCGCGCGTCGCCTCCGCCTTTGACGCGGCGATCAAATCGACGAACCGGCGGAAGAGATAATGGCTGTCGCGCGGGCCCGGCGAGGCCTCCGGGTGATATTGCACCGAGAACGCCGGCCGGTCGGCAAGCGCAATGCCGCAATTCGAGCCGTCGAACAGCGACACGTGCGTTTCCTCGGCGTTTGCGGGGAGGCTCGCCCGATCCACCGCGAAGCCGTGGTTCATCGACACGACCTCAACCTTGCCGGTGGTGAAATCCTTGACCGGATGGTTCGCGCCATGATGGCCCTGCGGCATCTTGACCGTCCGCCCGCCGACCGCGAGCCCGAGAAGCTGATGGCCGAGACAGACCCCGAACAGAGGCAACTTCGTCTCCAGGAGCGCCTGGATCGTCGGCACCGCGTATTCTCCGGTGGCCGCCGGATCGCCGGGACCGTTGGAGAGCACGACCCCGTCGGGTTTCAGCGCCAGTATCTCCTCGGCGCTCGCCGTCGCCGGAACGACCGTGACCGCGCAGCCGGTGTCGTTGAGGAGGCGGAGGATGTTGCGCTTCGCGCCATAATCGATCGCGACGACATGAAAGCGCGTGGCGTCGCGACGCCTATACCCGTTCTCGAGCGTCCAGCTCATCTCATCCCAATCGGAGCGCTGGGTCGATCCCACCGCCGGAACGAGATCCATCCCGTCGATGCCGGGCCACGCGGCCGCCTTGGCGCGCAGCGCGTCAAGATCGAAGGCGCCGTCGGGCGCATGGGCGATGACCGCGTTCGGCATGCCCCGCTCGCGAATGAGGGTGGTCAGCGCGCGCGTATCGACGCCCGTCACGCCGATGATGCCGCGCGCCTTCATCCAGCTGTCGAGCCGCCCATGCGCGCGAAAATTGGATGGGCCCGAAATATCGGCGCGCATGATGGCGCCGATCGAGGCCGACGCGGAGGCGGCGTTCATGACCTCGATGTCCTCGTCATTGACGCCGACGATCCCTATATGCGGGAAGGTGAAGGTGACGATCTGGGCGGCGTAGGAAGGATCCGTCAGGATTTCCTCGTAGCCGGTCATCGCCGTGTTGAAGCAGATCTCGCCGACCGCAGAGCCCGTCGCGCCCACGCCGAAGCCCTCGATCACCACGCCATCGGCGAGAACGATCACGCCGGACGCGATGCGCGGACGCCAACCGGGGGATGCATCGTCTGGCTCAAGCGGCGGGTCAGGTTGTGTTGCGCGTGACATGCGCCTGTGCTTAAGCGCCGCCTTCGCCGTGCGTCAAGCTTGGCGCGCTCATCGAACGATTGAGGAGTTCCATGGCCGATTCAGCCCCGTTGCGCGATTCCGTCGCCACGCAGATGAAGGAGGCGATGAAGGGCGGCGACAAGGTTCGCGTCGGCGCGCTCCGCCTCATCATGTCCGCGCTCAAGGATCGGGAGATCGAAGCGCGCGGCGCGGGCAAGATCGTGAGCCGCTCCGATGAACTGGCGCTGCTCACTAAGATGGTGAAGTCCCGTCAGGAATCGGCCACGATCTATGCGGAGGCGGGACGCAAGGAGCTCGCCGAGCAGGAGAACGCGGAGATCAAGGTGATCGGCGAGTTCCTGCCCAAGCAGATGGACGAAGCGGCGGTGATCGCCGCCGCAAAGACCGCCATCGCCTCGACCGGCGCGACGAGCATCAAGGACATGGGCAAGGTCGTCAACGCGCTGAAAACCGCGCACGCGGGCGAGATGGATTTCGCCAAGGCGAGCGCGATCGTGAAGGGGCTGCTCGCCGGCTAGGACGCCCGACGGCCGCTCCCCGTAGAGGGAAGCGGTCATTTGCCCGTGCGAAACGAAACGCTTCGCCTGTTCTCGTTAGCTTTCGCCTCGCCGGGGGCTTTTTCGGCTGCCAGTCACGGTTGAAACGCGCTCGCCGGAACTATCGAGAATTTTTGAACACCCTACCCAATTCCAGCCCATCTGGGCAAACAATTGCAATCTTCCAAATCCGCGCGGCGTCATCGACAGAACATTTTCGCCGCCCAAACCCCATCGTCTGGCGAGGCCGCGGAAGCGGAGCCGCGACGCTCTCAACGTGCGAAGCCGATGGCGCGAATCAAGCCCGTCCCCTGCCCGAACGGCGATCGTAGGTAGTTCTACCCATTGCGATGTCGCCCTCAGGTGGCAGAGTCTGTCGGGTGTGTTCCCGAAACCTCTTTCAACTGTTCTCATGCCAAAGTGCGCCGTGTTTATCAGCCCGATCAAGGCTGATCCTCCGTTGAAAACGAAAGGTTTTGGCGAGGGAAACGGGCGGGACCGAGGGTGGCTGACGAGTTCGCGGGTTGAGACGATCAAACCTACGACTGACCGAAGCCTTTTCTTTATTCATATTCATAAGACGGGCGGCACGACGCTTCGCGAGCTGATCGAGCAGAGGTTCGAGCCGCACGCCCTGTGCCCGGACGAGTATATGATGCGCCGGTCCGGCGGCAATTACCCGGAACCTCCCTGGTATCTCAACCTTCCCGCAGAGCAATTCGACAAGATCCGGCTCTTGCGCGGACATCTTCATTTTCTCGCGCACAAGCGCTTTCCCGAGCGGCCCTTCATCACGACGATTTTCCGCGAGCCTACGGAACGGACCATCTCTGAGCTGCGCTATCTTGTCCGCATGGCGGGGAAGCCCTTGGAGGCGGAGACCGAAATGGTGGAGGCCGTGGTTCGAGATGGCGTTCCAGAAGAGTTTCGAAACGTGCAGACAAAGTATTTTCGCGGCGACTATGCGCTCGACCAGTTGGCGCGCGACCCCCTTCCCGACCGGGGCGCGCGCCCGACCTTGGCCGAGTTCGATCAGGCGCGGGCTCGCGTCGCTTCCCTCGATCTCGTCGGCGTGCAATCCCGCCTGCAGGCCTTCGCCAGGGCGCTCTTCGACCATTTCGGCTGGGGCGCCCCGCCGGACGCTCCAAGGCGCAATGCAGCCGCGGCCCCCCTTCGATTTTCGCCGCTAGCGCTTCAAATGATCAAAGACGCCAACCAATACGACTATCAACTTTACCAGGACGCCTGCGCCCGAAGCGAATGAGCGCGGGCATTGGAGCCCTTCGGCGAAACCTCTAGTATTAGCCGGTATTCCGCCGAACCAAAGGAATTTGCCGAGAAGGTCGAGGGCGCTTATGGCAATGGCGGTTGGAACCGCCTTCATGAAACCTGCCATCGCTCTTTTGCCGGTCATAACCGCCCCCGGACTGTGATCCGGGTGACCCGGTTATCCACGAGATCGCGGCGGCGACCTTTCCGACCACGCTTAAGGAACGGTCCGTGCATCGACGCGTTAAATGGGTATGCGGATCATCAACTCACGACTTTGCATGTTTGTCGTCGGCGTCAGCCTCGTCGCTGGCGCGGCGTCCGCCCAGACGACAAGCCCAGCGCCAAAGGACAGCACGCCCGACGCCAAGCCGATTGCGCCAGGCGACAACCTGAGCAAAAAGCTGAACGAGTCCAATGGCGTCATCCATCCGAAAGAGGTGGACCCGGGCATCCAGAAGCCGGCGCCCCAGACCGGGGATACGAACGTGGTCCCGCCGCCAGGAACTACGGGCGGCGCTACCGCGCCACAGCCGAAGTGAGGGGGTTCTGCGATGGGTGTCGAGGGGGCGGAGCCGGGTCTGGAAGCCTCGCTAGTCTCAGCATGACAGGGCGACTTAGAGGATAGCGTCCGTTGTCAGTATGATAGAGATCTTGTCGCTTAGTCCAAAACCAAAAGTTATGGGTTGGCCTAGATTCCTAGTGACGCGGATTCTGATCGTGATGGCGCCAGGCTGCAAGATACTCGTTGATGATCCCAAGGTCCTCCGGCGACAACATGTCTTCGTCGGCCAATTCTTCGATGCGCGCGCGAAAGCGTCCTTTGTCCAGGACAAGTTCTAGGTTTTCCACATTGGCGAGCGTTGTCTGTTGAGCGACGGCGTCGCTGCCGCTGTGAATCCAACCATGAGAAGTGAACGCTTTCGCGAGCTTCACGACCATTTCGTTCCGATCGAGTTGCCGATCGCCCCACTCTCTAACCTCGGCACCGTCGTCCTCCGCGAAATCGCGCCAGCGATACATCAGATAGGCTAGTCTTGGATGCTCGGAGAGTTCCTCGGTCTGAGCGGCTTGGCGGATTTGTGTGAGAGCCGTGCCTCGAAGTACTTCTGCATCGGATAGGGTCGTCAAACATTGGCTCTCCGACTCAGGAGATTTGCCTGGGCGCGGAAAATAATCGTCATAGGCTGAACTCGCGAAATCGACGAGCCAACGGAGCGCGGCGGTTTGGCACGCGGCGACTAAGATCGCAGACCGCCGCGATAGATCAAACCGTTCAAGCGTTAGCCGACGCAACAGCCAATGAATCCGGAGACGGTTGTCCCCTATGGAAAAGCCTTTCACTTCGTCGGCCGATATGTCCAATTCGTCGGCGAGCCGAAAAATGCTCGTGAGCAAGGGTTGGACGCGATTGTCAGCGACCTCGTCTGCGTGCCGATTTAATTCCTCCAGTATTAGCGCTGCCCTACTCCCCCCGCTTGAACGTTTAACGCCCAGTCCCTCGCGTATCGCAGCAACAATAAAAGCGTCATCGGATGCGTGCGCAATCAAATCGTCAACTTCCTGTTTAGCGAGCACCTCGTCCGATATTGAAAAGCGAAAATAAGAGTCAAAGTGAACGCTGGAACAGGCGCGCCGGTCGCGCGACCACTCATCCGCGGAATCATGGCCGTAAATGACATTGCCCCACACCGACTCTAACGGCGGGAAGAGCCGTGTAAGTGCGCCCCGCAGGCGCTCTCTCTCCGCCTCAGGGACACTAGACAACAAATTTTTGTCAAATTGATCTCGTTGTGCCTGTGTCCATCGGGATGTCGGATCAGTCGTGGTGGTTAGCCGAACCTTATTGCCGCGAAGTGCTCGATAAAGATTTGGCCGAAACACTCGGAGCACCTCAAGACCGACGAAGTCTGCACGGTCGACCTCGTGGCCGACCGCGGGCCATGTCACGGCCAAGCAATTTGCGAGACGAATCAAGTCGCGGGGCGTTCGAATTTCTGGGAAGACCACGTCATAAAAGACGTTCATAAAGCGGATGCTGCTATTCGTGGCCACCGCGCCGCATATCTCAGCAATCTCGACCAACACCTGTTCTCTAAGGTCCTGTTCCAGTGGTTCTGGGATGTCGAAGCCGGCTTGAACAATCTTTTCTAGATAATGTGCACCTTCAGCAGGATATTTCTCGTGAACGATTGCCTCGGCAAGCAGTCGATCGAAGACAAGCACGTAAATTACATTGGGCAGACGCCCAACAGATTTGACAAGGCGGAATATTAACAGCGCTTCATCGGGCGCCAGCCGATCAATGTCGTCAATGATTATCAAGAAACGCTTTGTCTGATCTCGAAGCGCCTTGGAGAGTTCGCCGTGGAGTTTCTCAACAGTATCCTCCTGTTGGATCAGGTCGGAAAGCCAATTCATCGCTCCGGACGCGAGCGATCCGGCACCATGAGCTCCAGCGAGGTCAGCGGCGGAGCCAACCACTGCGCCCGCGCGCAGGAGACGAGCACCTATTTTGGGTAGGAGCTTTTTAAAGCGCTCGCCGAGTGATACGCCGAGGCCCGCGTAGAGCTCGCGGAAAAACGCCAAAGTGAGTTGCTCTTCGCCCCGGAACCACCAGCATGCAAAATTAATGATTTTGATTTGCTCGGAGTTGGCTTCGTTTAAATGGTGTATTACGAGATTTACCGCACTGCTCTTTCCTGAACCCCACCGCCCATTGATCGCGATAACCGTGCCCTCGGGTGCGGGCATTCTTTTGATGCTCTCGGCTAACGCCTTGGCGAAGGGATCGATACCGTATCTATCCTGTGACGGCTCCGAGATTGGTGTGTCATTGCGGGGCGTCTGCATTAAAGCACTTTTTTAGAGGACCTGCTGCCAGCATTGAAAACTGCATTAAATAGTCAATGCCTTTGGGTCGAATTTTCGAACCTCTCCCTCGCCCTCCGTTCACGTGACCGCATGAGCCTCGCCCTCATACCGCGCTTCGCGTCAGCACGACCTTCAGGCAGGCGTCGATGTCGAGGGCTGTCGCCATCGCCCTGACCACCTGATCGACCGGACGTCATGGCCGGGCTTGTCCCGGCTATCCACGAGAACGGACGGGTCAGTTGTCCAAGTCGAGACAGAAGTCCCGTCATTCTGGATTCACGGCGAGGAATAGGCGAACTTTCCATGCGCGCGGCCAATACCTCATGTTGCTCTCCCGCTGGATCGACGCCGTGACTGCCTCGCGGAATTCGTAACCGCCTGACGCCATCCACGGTAGATGGCCGGGACAGGCCCGGCCATGACGAAACGTGGGAACAGACCCTCGGTCACGCGCTCTTGATCCCAGCGCTCGAGCCGAAGCGGGAACGCCTTGAGGCTAGCCGGCATTTAGAGGGGCTACCTTGGGCGATATGCGCTCAGGCGGTGGGCTCGCTTCACGGGCTCGACGACCGTTTCAGGCAATCGAGATGTCCATGCCCAGCAAACGCAGCGATGAACCCCAATCCGTCAACCGGCGTCGTTTTCTTGGCGCGTCGGTCTCCACCGCAGCCATACCCCTTGTCGGACGAGGCGCCGACACCGCGTTTGCCGAACCGTCGGCGCTCGCCAGCAGCGACAGTCCGCTTTCCGTCGCGCTCTCGATCAACGGCGCAGCTTACCGGTTGGGACTCGATGTTCGGACGACCCTGCTCGACGCCCTGAGGGAGCACGTTGGCCTCACGGGAACGAAGAAGGGCTGCGATCACGGCCAATGCGGCGCGTGCACCGTTCATATCGACGGCGTGCGGGTTCTTTCGTGCCTCACGCTCGCGATCGCGGCCCAAGGGCGCCAAGTCACGACCGTCGAAGGATTGGCGCGCGCGGACGGACCGCTGCATCCGATGCAGCAAGCCTTCGTCGACAACGACGCCTTCCAGTGCGGCTATTGCACGCCCGGCCAGATCATGTCGGCCATCGGCTGCGTGAAGGAGGGGCACGCAGGCGACGACGATACGATCCGCGAATACATGAGCGGCAATTTGTGCCGTTGCGCCGCTTATCCGAACATCGTCTCCGCCGTCGCCCAAGGCAAAAGACAGATGGAGGGCTGAGGCGATGCGCGCATTCACTTATGACCGCGCGCCGAGTGAAGCTGCGGCCATTCTGGCGGCTTCAAGGCTCGCTCAGCTCCCGTCGGTCCAAGGCCGGGCGCCGGTCGAATATCTGGCCGGAGGCACGACGCTCATCGACCTGATGAAGCTCGATGTCATGCGACCAGCCAAGGTGGTGGATCTGGGAGCGCTCGCCGGCGCTCATGACGCGATTTCCGTGACGCCCGACGGCGTGCGGCTTGGCGCCATGGTCAGGATGGCGACGGCGGCCGATCATCCGGAGATCGTCAAGACCTATCCCGTCATTTCCCAAAGCCTCCAACTCGCCGCCAGCGCCCAGCTTCGCAACATGGCGACGCTGGGCGGCAATGTTTTGCAACGGACGCGCTGTCCGTACTTTCGCGACATCTCGTGGACCGCGTGCAACAAACGCGATCCAGGTTCAGGTTGCGCCGCGATGGGTGGCGTCAATCGGCAGCACGCGATCCTCGGCGGCAGTTCCGACTGCATCGCGACCTATCCCGGCGACTTTGCTCAAAGCCTGATCGCGCTCGACGCGACTGTTAACGCCGTGGGCTCTGCCGGCGCCAGAACGATTCCCTTCGCCGCTCTCCATCGATTGCCGGGCGCGACGCCAAACGTGGAGACTGTTCTCGCGCCGGGCGAACTCATCACGAGCTTCAACATCCCGGCGGGCCCGTGGACGCGACGCTCGCTCTATCTCAAGATCCGCGATCGGCAGTCCTATGAATTCGCGCTCGCCTCCGCCGCAGTGGCGCTCGACATGGATGGCTCGAAGGTGCGTGAGGCGCGAATCGCGCTCGGCGGAGTCGCCACGATTCCCTGGCGGTCCAGAGAGGCGGAGAATGCGCTGGCCGGAAAAGATCTGACCGAAGAGACCGCGCAAGCTGCCGCTCGGGCCGCGTTCGCCAACGCAAGGCCGCGAACCCACAACGCATTCAAAGTGGCGCTCGGCCAATCGACTTTGGTTCGCGCGCTCATGCAAGCGAAAGACATGGAGGGCTAAGCGATGATCGATCCGGCCGCTCCGGCGCCCATCGGCAATATGGGTCAACCCATTCCGCGTTATGACGCCCGCGCCAAGGTCACGGGCAAGGCGGTCTATGCGGCGGACATGGCGTTGCCCGATGTCGCCCACGCCTATCTGGTCTCGAGCAGGATTGCTAAAGGGCGCATCAAATCATTCGATCTCACTGCCGCGCGCGCTTTGCCTGGCGTTCTCGATATCGTGACTTATGAGACGATCGGCGGCGACATCCGCAAAGCGAAATTCTCCTCAGAGGGCGGCCCGGCTGCAAATTCCGTGGTTCCCCTTGCCTCGGCCGAGATCGCCTACGCGGGCCAGCCGATCGCGATGGTTCTGGCTGAAACCCTCGAGGTCGCGCAAGACGCGGCCTACCAAATTGGCGTCGAATATGAGGAGGAGCCGTCGGCTGCGACCTTCGATTCGAAAGGAGCGGTCGAACAAGAGCTAGCCGGGCAGAACAAAAAACACGAAGACCCGAAGGTTGGGAATTTCCCGGCGGCTTATGAAGCCGCTCCCGTCAAAATCGACGCCAGCTATTCCACTCCGACCCAGCATCACAACCCGATTGAACTGTTCGCCACCCAATGTGTTTGGAATGGCGCGCAGCTGACGGTTCATGAGCCGAGCCAGAATGTCTATGGAATCAAGAACGGGCTCGCAATTCAGCTTGGAATCGAGCCTAGTCAAATCAGGGTCATCAGCCGTTACGTCGGCGGCGCATTCGGCTCTAAAGGCTCACTCACTCAACGGACCGCGATTGTCGCAATCGCCGCTCGCCGACTCGGCCGGCCGGTCAAGCTCGTTCCGACCCGCGAACAAGGCTTTACGATTTCGACCTTCCGCGCCGAGACGCGGCAGCGTGTTCAGCTTGCGGCGACGAGGGAGGGAAAACTTCGAGCGCTCAATCATGAAGGTTCGGAGGTCACGTCCCGGGCCGATCCTTATGCGGTCGCCGGAACCGACGCTTCGACGCGGATGTACGCCTGCCCGAATGTCGCCAGCAATGTGACGATCGTGCGCGCCGACCGATCAACGCCTGGCTTCATGCGAGCGCCTGCGGAGACGCCGTATTTCTTTGCTCTCGAAAGCGCGGTGGATGAACTGGCTGTCGCGCTCAACATGGACCCGATCGAGCTGCGCCGCGTCAACGACACGCAGACCGAGCCGATCAAAGGATTGCCCTATACGAGCCGCGCCATGATGGCGTGTTTCGATGAAGCGGCGGCGGCGTTCGGCTGGAAAGCGCGCAATCCGGCCCCAGGATCGAAGCGCGATGGCGATTGGCTGGTCGGCTGGGGATGCGCCGCCTCCGCCTACCCTACCCAGATGGCCGCAGCGACCGCCCGCGTTCGCGTGTTTTCCGACGGCCGCGCGCTGGTCGAGACGGCCGGCCATGAGATCGGCAATGGCCTTTATACGGTCGTGGCGCAGACTGCTTCCGAGCGGCTTGGTATCGCTGTCGACAAGGTTTCAGTCTCCCTCGGCGACACGGATCTCCCGCCGGCGCCGGTTGCGGGCGGATCGATCTCGACCGCCAGCGTTTGCACCGTGGTCGCGCAGGCTTGCGATTCGATCCGCGCGCGTCTTGGGCAAGACGGAAGACCCGCTGCCGACGTCACGGTCGCGATGAAAGATCGAGGCATGGGCGCGCTTGAGGAATATGCCGAGTCTATACCGCATGGTGTGGCGAAGGAAGGCGTGCAGGCTCTCTACCGAGGCGCGGCGATGCCCATGGGCGGCGCGCGGATGAAGGACCGAATCCAATTCGCGTTCGGCGCGCAGTTCGTCGAAGTGCGCGTTCACGCGCGGACCCGCGAAATCCGCGTGCCCAGAATGGTGGGAGCGTTCGCATCAGGCCGAATCCTGAACCCGCGCACGGCTCATAGTCAGTACATGGGTGGAATGATCTGGGGCGTTGGCTCCGCCATTCACGAGCAAACTGAGATCGACCAGCGCACTTCGCGTTACGTGAACGCCAACCTGGCCGACTATATGGTCCCCGTGAACGCGGACGTTGGCGAGGTCAAGATCATCATGATTCCCGAGGAGGACCCGCTGATCAACGCGCTTGGCGTGAAGGGCATTGGGGAGATCGGCATTGTCGGAACATCGGCGGCGCTCGCCAACGCGATTTACCACGCGACCGGCCAACGCCTGCGCGACTTGCCGCTGCGGATCGACAGTCTCGTCTCCGGGGTGTGAACCGGTGCGTTCTCGCTAGCTGAAGCCAAGGAGGCGCCATTCGAACAGGGTGGCGATCGAGGCCGCGTAAACCGTGAGCGTGACGCCGTTGCGGATCCATAGCCACGGGCTCCAGTCGGTCGGCCAAAAACGGACGAAGGCGATCATCGCCCCAACCGGGGTCAAGACAGCGGCAGCGAGCAGCGCCCAGCAGGCGATTGGGTAGAGAGTCCCCGGATAGGTGTAGAGGAAAGACGCTTTGTCGCCAGCCCACGAACGGGCGCTGACAAGGAGCAACGCCCCGGCCGCGAGCCAGATGAGGCTCAAGGCGTCGAGAACCATCGCCGCGGCGCGCCCCCGTCGGTCGCCGCGAACAAACCGCTCGACGGCCGCGACGATCGCCCACAGGGCGAGCGTGGCGGCCGCGCCGAAGATCCAGAGCAGCCAGCGGCGGGTCTCGAAGAAGCCGATCCGGTCGGCGGGAAAGACGCCGGACGGATCGAACATCCTCATGCGCCCGCCCAGATCATGAAAGGCGATGCGGTCATGATCCCCGATCGAACCGAAAACCCCTTCGCCGAGCGGCTTGTAGAGGCGGCTGCCTGCGACCTCGATGTCGCCGCCTGGCAGCGACCGCACCGCGAGTTCGCTGACGTAGCGGACCGGCGCCGCCTCGCTGCGATAGGCCGGCACGCGCAGCGAGCGATAGACCCCGGCGACCTTCTGAGCCTCCGCTTGCGCGTCCTTCGCGCGTCGCGGCGTGGCAACGGTCGTCGGGTAGAAGAGATCGAGCAGCAGTTCCGGCAGCTCGTCGAGAAGCGTTCCGCCAGCGGGCGTGTTGGCGGAAACGAAGATCGCAAAGCCTTCCTCGGGATAGATCTCCATCGTCGACTTCTGGAAGACTACGGCGCCGCTATGCCCAAAACCCGAGCGGCCGCGCGTAGCGCCGAGGTCAAGGAAGCCATGCAGGACGGGGGCGAGCTCAGGCGTATTCGAGAACAGCGGTTCGCTTAGCGCAAGGGCCGTCTCGGCCTTGAGCACGCCCGCCTTCGCCATGCGCTCAGGATCGAGCAAGGCCTGCATATAGGCGGCCATGTCGTTGGCGCTCGCCGACATGGCGCCGACCGGAGCGTAGTTGGATATGTATTCGAACTGCTGAGCATGGTAGGCGCCCCCCGACCAGGAGAACCCGTTCGTCGTCTTGGCGAGGATTTCAGGCGACATTGGCTCAGGTAGGCCGCGCGCCGCCGCGATGCGTTCGGGATAGGGTTCGCGAAAGGTCGCCGTCGCCATGCCGAGCGGACGAAGGATGCGCCGCTCGGCATAGTCCTGCCACGGCTCCCCCGCGATGTGGGCGACAAGTGCGCCGGCGAGCGCTGCGCCGTAGTTCGAGTAGATGGCGAGCGTTCCGGGCTCGCGCACGCGGCGGATACGATGAGCGACAAGGCTCTCGTCGAGCGCAAGCAGCTTCTCCGGATCATGGACAAACAGACCCTCGATCGAGTCCTCGAAGCCCGCGCTATGGGTGATCAGATGGCGCACGAGGATCGGCTTATGGAACCCGTCGTCGGGGATGCGCAGCGAGGGCGGCAGCCGATCGTTGATCGGATCGTCGAGGCTCAGCTTGCCCTGCTCGACGAGCTGCATGATCGCGATCCACACCACCGTTTTCGAGATCGAACCCACCCGGAAGAGCGTATCTGCGTCAACTCTGCGGTAAGGATCGATCGCAGCTGCGCCATAGCCGCGCGCCATGACGACGCCGGCCCGGTCCACGATGGCGAGGCTGACGCCGGCGATCTTATCGGCCCGCATCGCTTCGCCGACCGCCCCGTCGACAACCTCCTCCATCTTGGCGCGCTTGGCCGGGTCCTGAGTCTGCGCGACGGCGTCGATAGCGCCGACGACTAAAAAGGCGAGCGACAGCAGCAATCGAAACAAGAGGCGCCTCGTCCGCTTCAGTGCAAGCATGTTGGAGGGGTTCCCACCGTTGGCTTGTTCAGGCGCGAGGAGCAACGGGCCAACGCGACGCTACCGCGTCCGATCGCGGAAACGAAGGTCGGCTCGTTGGAAGTCTTGCCGAAGAAACAAGCCGTAAGCCTGCTTCGGGTGGGACTACACGATTTTGCCCCCAAAAGCGGGCTGCTCACCGGCGACCGCGAGCAGTTGATCAACCGCGATCGGCCGACCTCGGGAAGGACCTTGTGTTGCCTGAGAGCCCGCCGTCATAAAAAAACCCCGGGCCTGAGCCCGGGGGGAAACGCGGCAATCCAAGTCTTTTTTTCGGTCTATGCTATGCTGACGTGTTCTTTGCGACTTTTGAACGCAGCAAATCCGAGGCCAGCAAAGCCAATGAGCATCATCGCCCAAGTGCTAGGCTCTGGAACCCCGCTGGGCGGGCTTTGGGGTGCGAACTCCAAAGCTTCGATCTCGCCGCCCACGTTGAGGGTGCCGAGAGCGTTGGTCACGACGGAGAACGGGTCAGAGAACCCGCCAAGCGGAAATGCCGGGCCAACAGGAATGGCCGAAGCGAAGCCCGAGGAGCCCTCGCCTGTTCCGGTCATACCCGGCACTGGATTGCTGATCAGCGGTTGGTTGAAGATGTGGTTGGTTTGAGGGATGTTCGCCCCACTGGTGTCTGTCCATTGGCTGTAGTCGGCAATGAAGTTGATCGGGATGGCAGCGGGAAGGCCAACCGCGCTGAATGACCAGTTTTCCCCCGGCTGCGACAGTGCGAGGCCGCCGACAGTCTGAGTTTGCAGCACCACCCATTGCGCGCCGGTCGTGGCGAAGTCAGCCGCGTTCACAATCGTGAGGGTCAACGCGACATCGCCGCCATCGATCAACTGCGTACCGGGGGTGAAGGTCACGGGGTTGTTCGACGTACCCGGTGAATTTTGGAGGTTGAAGCTGTACGTCCCGCCGGCGGTGAAGAGTTGAGCATGCGCGCCGGTCGCAAGCGCTACGAGCGCAGTGGTGATAAGCAGTCTTTTCATGAAAGTTTCTCCCCTTATAAAAATGCGATTATTGGGCTACTCGAAGCAGATGAACGGCAGCAGCATTCCAGATTGAGTACTCTAGACAGCAAGCCACCTGTCGCTGGCGTTACCCAGCGAATTCTTGGGAGTGATCGTGAAGTTACGCTGTTGGTGAATGTTTGAGCGTGCGCGTCACTAGCGAACGCAATTAGACCTACAGCCGAAAGTTGCTTTGGATGTTCGTTTCCCCCGCGTCAAGAAGCAACCGCAACCTAAAACTGCGATAGATTTATGTCATTGTCAATCGTTTTTACACCAAAAAGACTTGATTTAAAACCGGCGGGTTGCATCGCAACAGCGGCGGCGATCGACCGCTGAAACGCCCCTGTTCAAACACGATGACCTGCCGGACCCCCTCGCCGAGCCGGTCGAAGCCCTCGTCGATCTCGTCAAGCTTCAGGCGACGGGTCAGCAACTGGTCGACCGGCAGGCGAGGCCGTGTGGTCGGCGATAGCCCTCAGATGCTAGCGAATGAGGGTCTAGAGGCGACGAGAGGCCGAAAAGCGAGAAGCGCCGCATTCGCCGTCACTTGCGCCGCGAATGCGCCCGCGCCACATACTCCTGCGGCCCGCTGCGCCCAAACGCGGGCGTCTCGGGAGCTTGAGCCATGCCGCAGACCAACAGCCGCTTTTTCGACGATCTTTCGCGTCTCATGACCGACGCCGCGGGGCTCGCCGACGGCGCGAAACGCGAGGCTCAGACTTTCGCTCGCGCGCAGATGGAGCGCATGATGGCCGGCATGAACGTCGTCACCCGCGAGGAGTTCGAGGCGGTCAAAGAGATGGCGGCGCGCGGCCGGGACGAGAACGAGAAGCTTGCCGCAAGGGTAGCCGCCCTGGAAGCTAAGCTTAATGAGCCAAGGCTTTGATCGGACTCGCATTACCAGAGCCCTGCCCCTACCAGAGCCTTGATTCCGTTTACTAAATTTTGTGAACTCCGAGGGTAAACGGTTTACGAACGAGCGCGAATCAGCAAGGTTGTGGTGGGTTGCGCGACTCGCAGGTCGAGGCGGCCTTTGCTCCGTTCCTCGTTTCCCGCGAAAGACCTCAGATGTCCCTCATCGAAACCAGCGCCGGCGAGCGTCGCGAGCACCCCGTCGATGTGGTCGAGCGATTGGCCGCGGTTAACGAATGGGCCTTCGATCGGGCCGAGACGGACGAGATTTCAATCCTGGTCTCCGGCAAGTTCGCCAATTACGACGTCGCCTTCACCTGGTTGCCGGATATGGAATCCCTGCATGTGAGCTGTTCCTTCGATCTCAAGACGCCCGCACACAAGCGCGCGGCGATCGGCGAATTGACGCAACTCATCAATGAACAATTGTGGCTTGGGCATTTCGACCAATGGAGCCAACAGGACGTGGTGATGTTCCGCCATGCTTTATGCCTGGCCGGGGGCGCGGGCGCGAATGACGCGCAGTGCACGGCTGTGGTCAATGCGGCTCTCGAAGCCTGTGAGACCTATTACCAAGCGTTCCAGTTCGTCCTGTGGGCCAACCGCCAACCGCGCGAGGCGATGGCGTTCGCCGCCTTCGAGACCCGCGGCGCGGCCTGAGCCGGCGCCGAACGCAAGAGGCTGGATCAGGCCTGTCCGTCCGGGCATAAACTTGGCCGCCATGCCTCCGCACTTACGCCGAGCCACGAAGCTCGATCTGCCGCGGATGTCCGAGGTTCGGCATGGAACGGCCGAAAATCGGCTTGAAGATCCGTCGCTCGTCACGCTCGCGGAAGTCGAGTGGTATCTCAGCGAGGCGATTTTCCTTGTTTCCGAGGATGATGCGGGGATTCAAGGCTTTACCTGCGCAAACCATCAGACGGGTTATGTATGGGCGCTGTTCGTGATCGACGGGGCTCAGAGGCGAGGCCATGGCACGGCGCTCCTCAATGAAGCAATCGCGCGCCTTCGACAGGCCGGGCATCGGCAGGCGTTCCTGACAACTGGCCAACACACCAAGGCGGCGGCCTTCTATCGGTCGAGGGGCTGGGCGCAGACAGGCGTCGATCGGCGCGGCGAGGCGGTTTTTCGGCTTTGGCTCTAACAACGACTGGCGTTCCGGCCCGATTGTGTGTAAGAGCCGCGCCTTCTCGATCTCCGGGCCTCGCCGCCCGGCTTAAGATTTTGGAGTTCTCTCGGTGGCCGTCCCCAGACGCAAAACTTCGCCCTCCCGCCGCGGCATGCGCCGCTCGGCCGATGCGCTCAAGGCGCCCTCTTATGTCGAAGATAAGGATTCGGGCGAACTGCGCCGTCCCCATCACATCGACCTTAAGAGCGGTATGTATCGTGGCCGTCAGGTTCTGAAGCCGAAGTCGAAGACCGCAGACGCGTGAACCGCTGACGAGACGATTCGTCTCGTCTCCCATCAAGTTTTTTCTGTCTAAGCAAGAAGCGATTTAAAGTCCCGCGGGCCTGCTTCAGGTTGAGCGGCCGACGACGTGTGGTCGAGAACGGTCCGCCAGTTCGGCGAAGACGTCGCTCCGAACTTGAGCGAAAACCACATTACCAAGCTTTCATGTTCGCGCCATCGGCTGTTTAGGCGAACAAGCGCATTCTCCTGATCGTGAGGCGGCGGGGACAGTCTCCGTAGCCATAGCCTGGATGCTCGGAGCAGCGTTTGATGTCGTTTGATCGACCCTCCTATTCCCTTCGCGCGGCGCTTCTCGGCGCTGTCGCGCTCGCGGCCCTCGGCGGGTTCGCGGCCGAAACCTCGGTCGCGCCAGTTTCCGCCGCCGCCACGACCGAGCAGGCGCCGGCTGGACCGGCCTCGTTCGCCGACGTGGTCGACCGCGTGAAACCGGCGGTGGTTTCGGTCAAGGTCAAGCTCACCGACGCCGATCAGGTCGACGACGAGGATTCGGACGGCGTCCCCGGAATGCCCGACATCCCGAAGAACAGCCCGTTCTACCATTTCTTCCGCCATTTCGGCATGCCGGATAGCAACGACGACGGCGATCACGCGCCGACCCGCCATCATTTCTCGCAGGCTCAGGGGTCAGGATTCTTCATCTCCGGCGACGGCTATATCGTCACCAACAACCATGTCGTCGACCACGCCTCCGAGGTGACCGTCACAACCTCGGAAGGCAAGTCGATGCCGGCCAAGGTGATCGGCGTCGACAGCAAGACGGATCTTGCGCTTCTGAAGGCCGAAGGAAGCAACTTCCCGTATGTGTCGTTCGCATCGCACACGCCGCGCGTCGGCGATTGGGTGATCGCGGTCGGCAATCCGTTCGGTCTCGGCGGAACGGTGACGGCGGGAATCGTCTCGGCGCGCGGACGCGACATTGGCTCCGGGCCTTATGACGACTTCCTGCAGATCGACGCCCCGGTCAATCACGGTAATTCCGGCGGCCCAACCTTCAACGCCGAGGGCGAGGTGGTGGGCGTCAATACCGCGATCTTCTCGCCATCGGGCGGTAGCGTCGGCATAGGCTTCGCCATCGCGAGCGACGTAGTCAAGAATGTCGTGCAGCAGCTCAAGGACAGTGGGTCCGTCACGCGCGGCTGGATCGGCGTTCAGATCCAGAATGTGACCGCGGATCTAGCCGACGACCTCGGGCTCAAACAAACGACAGGCGCGCTGGTGGCCGCGGCGCAGAAGGATTCCCCTGCGGCGGCCGCGGGCGTGAAGAGCGGCGACGTGATCACCGCGGTCGACGGAGAGACCGTCGCCGATCCGCACGATCTCGCCCGCCGGATCGCCGCGCTTGGCCCGAAGAAGACAGTCAAGCTCGGGATCGTCCGCAACGGCTCGCCGATGACGATCGAGGTCACGCTGGGAACCATGCCCGCCGATAAGACGGCGAATGCGGAGATGCGAAACTCCGATGACGACGGGGGTTCGGCGCTCGCCAAGCTCGGGCTGACTTTGCGCCCCGCTCATGGACAGGACGGCGTGGTCGTTGCTGAAGTCGACCCCGACGGCGCCGCGGCCGACAAGGGTCTCAAGCAGGGCGACGTCATCCTCGAGGTGGCGGGCAAGTCGGTCACCCGGCCGGCCGAGGTCGCCCAGGCGATCGACACGGCCAAGTCGGACGGCAAGAAGTCGGTTCTCGTGCGCGTCAAGTCCAAGGATGGAGAACATTACCTGACGCTGCCAACGCGAGCGTCCTGAATTACCCGGCGTCCCCGGCTTCGCCGTAGGACGCCGACATGAAATGGACGGAAGAGTTAATGGGCTTGTCCCCGGCCCTGCGTTTAACGCGCTCTTCCGTTCAAGTCGGCGGTCGCCCATATCCCCGCCCGCGCGACCCCGACAAAAGTGGCGGCAGGCCCCATCATCCCCCGCGGGCCTGCCGCCATCCTTTTTTTGGCCTCGGGCCTGAGGATTCGCTATATGTCGGACATGCGCATCCTTATCATCGAAGATGACCGAGACGCGGCTGCGTATCTGTCCAAGGCGTTCCGCGAGGCCGGACATATCGCCGACCAGGCCAATGACGGCGTGACCGGCTACGATTTGGCCCTTGAGGGGGCCTATGACGTCGCCATCGTCGACCGCATGTTGCCGAAGATGGACGGCTTGACCCTCGTCGGCGCTCTTCGCGAGCAGAAGAACGAGACGCCGGTCCTGATCCTCTCCGCGCTGGGGCAGGTCGACGACCGGGTCAAGGGGCTGCGCGCCGGCGGCGATGACTATCTGTCAAAACCTTATGCGTTCTCCGAGCTTCTGGCCCGGGTCGAAGCGCTGGCCCGCCGCGGCCCGAAGGGCGCGCCGGAGGAGACGGTGCTCCGCGTCGCCGATCTCACGCTTGACCGGCTGTCCCACAAGGTCACCCGCCAGGCCGAGGAAATCGTGCTCCAGCCGCGCGAATTCCGGTTGCTCGAATATCTGATGCAAAACGCCGGCAAGGTGGTCACCCGCACCATGCTGCTCGAACATGTGTGGGACTATCACTTCGATCCGCAGACCAATGTGATCGATGTGCACGTGTCGCGCCTGCGCGCCAAGATCGATCGCGATTTCGACGCGCCGCTGCTCAATACGGTTCGCGGCGCCGGTTACATAATTCGTGACGGCGCTCGGTAAGCTCTTCGGCGCCACCGCTTTCCGCCTCGCGCTGGCGATCCTTCTCCTCAGCGCGGTCGGCGCCGGCATCGTCCTAACCGTCATCGCCTGGCAGGTCGTATCGGTGGTCGACAGGGAGATCGCGCGGACCATCGACGCGGAATCCCAGGGCCTCATCGACACCTTCGACAATGCCGGGATAAGACGGCTCGAAGCCGTCATCGAGGCGCGCAAACGCGAGCCTGGCGCGTCCCTCTACCTGCTCACCAACCCGATCGGCGAACCGCTCGCCGGCAATGTCGACCAAATTCCCACCGAGGTGCTGCTGCACCCGGGCTTTGTGCCCATCATATACCGCGGCAGCGGGAGCAGCGATCGCGGACGGCAGGCGCTGGTGGGCGTCTATATTCTGCCCGGCGGCTTTAGGCTGCTCATCGGCCATGACCTCGGCGACCGCGCTCGCATCGGCAAGGTGATGGTGCGGGCGCTCGCCATTTCGCTCGTGTTCTTCGCCGCCCTCGGTGCGGTCGGCGCCCTGTTCGTGGCGCGGCGCGTGCTCAAGCGCATCGACGACATGAATACCTCCGCCCAGGGAATCATGGCCGGCGACCTCTCCCGACGCCTGCCGGTGTCAGGCTCAGGCGACGAGTTGGACCGGCTGGCGGAAGGCCTCAACGAGATGCTCGGTCGGATCTCCGTGCTGATGACCGGCCTGCAGGAGGTTTCCGACAACATCGCGCATGATTTGCGCACGCCTCTCACGCGCCTGCGCAACCATGCCGAAGCGGCGCTTGCCTTCGGCGACGACGCCGCCTCCTATCGCCAGGCGCTGGAGAAGACGATCGAAGAATCGGACCAACTGATCCGCATTTTCAACGCGCTCTTGTTGATCGCCCGCGCGGAAGCGGGCGGAGATCTGGGGCCGCTTCAGCCTCTCGACGTCAGCGAGGCGGCGAGGAGCGTCGCCGAGCTCTATGAGCCGATCGCTGAAGAAGAGGGCGTGGCGCTGACTGTCCACGCCGAGGACGGGCTTAAGATTCGGGGAAACCGCGAACTGTTCGGGCAGGCGATCGCCAATCTCGTCGACAACGCGCTCAAATACGGCGCGCCGCCAAGGGGCGTCGGCGAGACCGCGGCGAAACCCGACGTCGTCATCTCGGCGCGGCGCGCCGGCCAATCCGTCGTGTTGACGATCGCTGACCGGGGGCCGGGAATTGGGCCAGCGGACCGGGCGCGGGTGCTCGATCGGTTTGTCCGGCTCGAGGGGTCGCGTTCGCGGCCGGGTTCCGGGCTCGGACTCTCGCTCGCCGCCGCCGTCGCGCGGATGCATGGCGGAACGGTCGAACTCGAGGATAATCAGCCCGGACTTCGCGTGCGCCTCACTTTGCCCGCGGTGGCGGACGACCCGCCAAAAGCCCTGATCCCTGCCGACCTCGTGCTGAATGACCGCAACGCTCGCTGAAGGCCTCATCGATGCGCCGGTGCTTTCCACGCCGGCGGAAGCGCGTCGTAGCCTTGCTGAGTTGCTCGATGCTTCGCCCGCCGCTGGGCTTAAGCGCGAACTCGAACGCGGCCGCACGCGTGACGTCCTTCTTGGCCTCGCCGATCACTCGCCTTACCTCTGGGGACTCATCCAGGAGGATCCGGCGAGGCTTGTTCGGCTGCTCAGGCGCAGCCCAAGCGAATCGCTTGATGCGCTCGTCCAGGCGCTCGCGTTGCGACGCGACGAGCACGACGCGGACCTCATGCCGGCGCTAAGGCGCGCCAAACGCGAATCGGCGCTTCTCATCGCGCTCGCCGACATCGGAGGCGTTTGGGACGTCACCCAGGCGACCGAGGCGCTGACCCGTTTCGCTGACGCCGCCGTCGGCGCCGCGGTCAATTTCCTCTTGCGCAACCACGCGCGCACCGGACTTTTAGCGCTCGATCCGGATGCGCCCGATATTGAGAACGGCTCGGGTCTGGTGGTGCTGGCGCTCGGTAAGCATGGCGCGCGCGAGCTCAATTATTCGAGCGACACCGATCTGATCGTGCTCTACGATTCCGCGTCGCCCTCGATTCCGGAAGGCACGGAGCCCGGACCGATGTTCGCGCGCCTGACGCGAGCGCTGGCGCGCCTCCTGCAGGAGCGGACGAGCGACGGCTACGTGCTGCGGGTCGATCTGCGCTTACGGCCTGATCCCGCCTCGACGCCGGTCGCGCTCTCGACTGCGAGCGCCTATCAATATTACGAGACGGTGGGCCAGAACTGGGAACGCGCGGCGCTGATCAAAGCCCGTCCGGCGGCAGGCGACCTCAAGCTTGGCGAGCGTTTCCTCGTCGATCTCGCGCCGTTTATCTGGCGCAAGTATTTCGACTATGCGGCGATCGCCGACATCCACGCGATGAAGCGCCAGATCCATGCCGTGCGCGGCCACGAGCAAGTCGTCGTGCCCGGCCACGATGTCAAGCTTGGACGCGGCGGCATCCGCGAGATCGAGTTTTTCGTCCAGACGCAGCAGCTCATTTTTGGCGGCCGCCGTCCGCAAATGCGCGGCTCGCGCACCCTCGACATGCTGAAGGTCCTCTGCGCGGACAAATGGATCAGCGGGGAAGCGGTCGACGATCTCACTTCCGCCTATGCGTATTTGCGCCGTGTCGAGCATCGGCTGCAAATGGTCGCCGACGAGCAGACGCAGCGCCTTCCCTTCGAGCGAGAGGCGCTGACGCGCTTCGCCCAGTTCTGCGGATATGCGGAGCTCGAGGGATTCGCTACCGATCTCACGCATCACCTGACGGAGGTCGAGCGGCATTACGCGCACCTGTTCGAGGACGCGCCGGCTCTTAGCGTGGCTTCAGGCAATCTTGTTTTCACCGGCGTCACCGACGATCCAGCGACGCTCGCTACCTTAAGCGCGCTTGGCTTTCAGCGTCCGGAAGCCGCGGCTGAGACCGTTCGCGGCTGGCATTTTGGCCGGCGCGCGGCGGTCCGCAGCGCCCGCGCGCGGGAGGTGCTGACGGAATTGACGCCGGCGCTCCTCGAAGCCTTCGCCGGATCGGGCGACGCCGACGCCGCGCTTTCCGCCTTCGACGAAGCACTGGCGCATATGCCCGCGAGCGTCGAACTCTTGTCGATCCTGCGCTCGAACGCCTCTCTGCGCCAATTGTTCGGCGATGTGCTGGGCAGCGCCCCCAGGCTCGCGCACGTGATCGCGACGCGGCCCCACGTGCTCGACGCGGCGATCGACCCGGCGCGCAGCTCCGACTTGGACGTGAGCTTCGACGACGAGGCGATGGGCGCGCGGGTGGAGAGGTTTGTGTCTCAAGGGCACAGCGCCGAGGATGCGCTCGATCTGGCGCGCGACTTCGCCGCCGAGGAGACATTTCATATCGGCCTTAATTTGCTGTCGGGGCGCCTCGACCCCGATCGGGCCGGGCGCGCCTACAGCGCACTGGCGCAGGGGCTGATCGCCGCGCTGCTCAAGCGGGTGATCGAGGCCTTTCAGACCGAGCACGGGCGCGTCAACGGCGGCCGAGTCGCGATTGTGGCGCTTGGCAAGCTCGGCTCGCGCGAGATGACCGCGGCCTCCGATCTCGATCTCATGCTCATCTACGATTTCCCTGCGGAAGCGAGCGAGTTGGATGGCCGGAAGCGCTTGGGTCCGAGCCTTTACTATGCGCGCCTGACCCAGCGCCTCATCTCGGCTCTGACCGCGCCCACAAAAGCGGGGCGCCTTTACGAAGTCGACATGCGGCTGAGGCCATCCGGGCGCAAGGGTCCGCTTGCGACTCAGTTCGCGTCGTTCAAGCTTTACCAGGAGGGGGAGGCGGAGACCTGGGAGCACATGGCGCTGACCCGCGCTCGCTTCGTCGCTGGCGACACGACCCTTGATACCGACCTCGCAAGAACAGTGCGGCAGACGCTGACCCGCAAGCGCGACACCGCCAAAATCGTTCAGGAAACGCGCGCCATGCGTGCGCTTATCGCCTCCGAAAAGGGCGATAGCGACGTCTGGGACCTGAAGCTCGCAGCGGGCGGACTCATCGACATCGAGTTCATCGCCCAATATCTGCAATTGGTCTTCGCGCGACAGCATCCGGCGATCCTCGACGTCTCGACCCGCAAGGTGGTGGAACAGGCAGGCCGCGCGGAGCTGCTCACCCCCGAACAGGCCGAGATCCTCATCGACGCGCACCGGCTTTACACCGACGCGACGCAGTTCATGCGCCTGTCGACCTCCGGCCCGTTCGATCCGGCCAAGGCAGCGGCCGGCGTCAAGCGCCGCATCGCGACGGCAGTCGGCTTTCCCGATTTCGAGGCGTTCGCGGCCGCGCTCGGCGAAGCGCGCAAGCGCGTGCGGGCTGTCTTCGAGACGATCCTCGGCGGTTAGCTCGATTTAGCGCGGGCTGATGGAACGTGCGTCCACGACGCCTCGATCTCCTCCAGCGAACGGCCTCGGGTCTCGGGCACGCCGACGATGACCCAGACGAGGCCGATGACGCAGAAGGCGGCGAACAGCCAGAAGGTGTAAGCCTGTCCGATTGCCTTCACCAACGACAAGAAGAATGCGCTGACTAGGAACGCCGCGCCCCAGTTGACCGCTGTCGCCACCGCCACGGCCCGTCCACGAATCTCGTTTGGATAAATCTCGTTGATGACTGTCCACGTGACCGGGCCAGCCGAGAATGCGAACGAGATGATGAAGACGACAAGCGCGCCAAGCGTGACGACGCCGGCCGAGCTTCCGAGGCTGCCCTCCGTCCCCGATTGCCAAAACGCGAAGCCGACCACCGCGAGGCTGAGCGCCATACCGATGAGCCCCGCGATCAGCAGCGGGCGCCGGCCGAGGCCATCGATGAAAGCGATCGCGATGAAGGTCGAGAGCACATTGACCGCTCCGATCCCCCAAGTTGTGGCTTGGGCTTGCTCTGCGGGCGTCGCATAGCCCGCGGCGGCGAAGATGCTGTTGGAGTAATAGATGATGGCGTTGATACCGGTAAGCTGCTGCAGGACGGCAAGCCCAAGGCCGATCATCAGCGGCGTTCGCCAACGTGCTGCAAACACTTCCCCCCAGGACGGCGTTTTGACCTCAGCGCGCAACGACTTCGCGATCGCTGCGAGCCGCGCCTCGGCATCATGCTGTGCGCCGAGAGCGACGAGCGTGCGGAGGGCGTCCTCGCGGCGCCCGACCTTGGCGAACCAGCGCGGCGACTCGACTGCGATCAGCACGGCGAGTGCGAGGAGGGCGCCAGGAACGGCTGCGACACCGAGCATCTTGCGCCAACCGTCGGGACCAGCAAGCGCCTGGTTGACGAAATAGGCGACGAAAATGCCGACGGTGATCGCGAGCTGATACGCCGAGACGAACCGTCCACGCTGTGCGGCGGGGGCGAGTTCCGCGGCGTAAAGCGGAGCGGCGACCGCGGCGACGCCAACGCCAAAGCCAGCCACGAGCCTACCGAAGACCAGGATTGGCACGTTCGGGGCGAGGGCCTGCACGAGCGCGCCGATGACGAAAAGAGCAGCCGCAGCGAGCAGCGTACGCTTTCGGCCAAAAAGGTCGGCCGCGTAACCGCCGGCGAGCGACCCGAATAGGGCGCCCAAAGTTACCCAACTGGTGACGATCTCAAGCGCGACGTGTCCGACATCGAACGCTTTCTCGATTCCGATGAGCGCGCCGGAGATGACGCCTTGGTCGTAGCCGAAAAGGGCCCCAGCCAACAGAATGACGGCAATGATGCTGGCGGCGCGGGCGAAAGGAAGCTTGTCAGGGATGACACTCGGACCTTCGCCTGGCGAATCGCCGCCGGGTCTGCTTGCTGCGACCCGCCGCTCTCCATCAGCCATGCGCCCATCCTCCCCCTTCCGCCGTCGCCTTACGGGGCGGCGGAGAAAACTCTAGAAGAAATCGACCGTCGTTCTCACACCCAGCACAAATGCGTTGCGATTGGTCGGCGCCGTATACCCACCGGGGCAGATTACGTACTGGGCGTCGAGCTTTAGGTTCAGCCAGGGCGTCGTCTGCCACCCATACCAAGCTTCCGTTACGTATTCGTTGTGCTGCACGAAGCCTGGGCCGACGCCCAGGGCGTTGGCCAGGATCTGCCCATTCGCGATGTTCGGATTGACGTGCGTGGTGCCGATCGCAATCCCATATCCGTCCCTCGGCCTCCAGGGCCCAAGGCCGTATTGAACGATTCCCCCGAAGATCTGGTAGTCGGTGGTGGACGTGCGGCGATCCGCGTAAGACGCGAGGAGAAAGACGTTCAGCCCATTGTTCTTCTTATCCGGATTGTCGGGCGCAAGGGCGAGTTGCTGCTGCAACACGGTGGAAAATCCGTAGCGTCCGTGACCGGGAACGCCGGGCAGCCCTGACACCAAGATGGGCTCTCCGTTGATGCTGGTCGCGACATTCGGCGCCGCGCTGTTATTCCACCAACCGCCAATCTGGTAGCTTCCCGAGAGGCCGTTGAATTTCGGCGTCCAGGCGACTTCTGCGGGAACGATGACGCCTTGCGACTCGCCGGGCATGGTTGGCCAAAGCGCGGGATTGGGCGTCGTATCAAGGTAGGCGGTGTTCGCATCGAAAACCCCGGCCTTGAAATAGCCCTCGGACCCGAAATTCACTTTGGCCACGGCCGCCCACTGGCTGACTGGCCAGTTGTAGATGTAGTCGCCCACAAGATTGCCCGCCTGCCCGGGACAAAAGGTCAGATTGATGAAATCGCAAGGGTAGGTGAAAAACTCATCGCCGAACGCGAGGCGGCCGACTGTGGTCTCCAGCCGGTCGTCGAACCATTTTTGATCCCAGGCGAATTGCTCAAGGCGGAGAATGTTGCCGCGCCCGTAGACTTCGTTGAGCAATTGCAGAGCCGGGATGCCCGCGTCGGTTGCGGCGTCCCGGCCCCACCGATCGACAAGCGTGACCAAGAAGCGCGCGCCCTGGAGCCCTAAACTCTTTTGCAAGTCGAATTCGGCCTGAAGCGCGACCTGCCCGGCCTCCCGGGCTATGCGGCGCTCGCCGCCGGAGAGGTTCATGACCGCTTCGTCGACCCCGGTCAGCGAGACCTGAATGCCGAGATCGTTGAGCTTCGAGCGGATGCCTGGCCACTCGCCGAGAAGATGAGGCGTGGTCGCGAAATAATCGGACGGCAGCGCGGGCAAGATCAGGAAAGGCGCGGCGCTCACAGAAGCGCCCGAAGCCGACATCACGGGCGGCGCGGGAGCTGGCGCGCCTTGCGATGGCGACGAAGCGTCTCCTGGCGATGCGTCAGCGGCGGGCGCCACAGACCCGGCAAACAGGATGACCGCGATTGAGCCCGCTACGCCACGGACCAGCATCGCGTTCCCCTCTTGGACTTCAGCGCGGACGAAGCGCCGCACCCCATGGATAGCATGGCATGGCTTCCGGCGCTGCAGGTCTCGCTCTGCGATTCACAGGAACGATGGCGCTTGCTTTAGCGCGCGGCGCTTCCGCTGGGACGCCCTGCGTGGGCGTCCGGCGCCTACAGCAGCTCGGCGCCGATCGCCGCCAGCCCCGCCCGCGCGCATTCCATGTCCTGCGTATAGTGCCCGCCGCTCAAACCGATCGCGCCAACGATCTCGCCCTCGAGTTTGATCGGAAATCCGCCGCCAAAGACGGTCAGGCGTGGCGTGTGAGTAATCCCGTGGAGCAGCGGCGGATCGTCCTTGATGAAGTCGAACCAGGCATGGGTCGGCATCGAAAACGAGGCGGCGGTATAGGCCTTGTTCTGCGCGATATCGATCGAAAGTTTGGGCGCACCGTCCATGCGAAGGAAGGCCTTGATATCGCCGGCCTCGTCGCTGATGGCGATGCACATTTTGAGCTTGAGTTCGGTCGCCTTCTTTGCCGCCGCCGTAATCGCCTTCTCCGCCGTTTCGGCGTCAATGCTGTGCTTGATTATGGTCATTGGCTTGCCTCCCAGTCCTCTCGCGTCGCGTCAGGCGCGCGAGAGCACCTTAAGGCATTGCTGTTGCGCTTGAAACGTGCGCCGGGGGTCGCATCTGCGACCCCCATTCGTTGAGGAATGAGCGACTACGTTCCTGACATCTCAATAATTTCTATCAGATCGATCGTCGCTCCTGGCATTTGCAGGAACGGCTGATCTTTTCCGAAAATCTTTGCCGCTTCATCAACTGAGTTTGCTTGGACGATCGAATAGCCGCAGACGTCGTTTTTCGCGTCCTTGGTCCCCTTCGCGTCGACGCGCTTTGTCTTTCCGACCGGGGCGCCGCGGTCGGCCAGCGAAGCCTTGTTATCCTCCATCCACTTTTCCCACGCCGCCGTCCCTTTCTTTCGTTGTTCGGGGGTGGAGTTCTTCATCATCTCCGCCATCCCGGAGGCGTCGGCCATATACAGAGCGAGGAACTTCTTCATTGCGTTTCTCCGTCCTTAATGGTGCGATTGTGTCTTAGCGCTGTTTTTTGGCCGATCGGTGACCGCGACCCACATGCAAGTTAGGCGGAATGAATCGCGGCGCTCGGGCTCCAAACGGCGGTGTTGCGGCGCGGCTCTGCGGCTCGACCGCCAGAGGCGACTGCAACCGACGACGCTCGGCAGGGCGCGCGGGAATAACATTAGGGATCTTCTTTGATGACAACGCTGCGTGAGCTTCTGAACGCCCGCCCCAAGGATCGGGTGATCGTGGCGCCAGGCGTCTATGACATGGTCTCGCTGCGGATGGCGGCGGCCATGGGTTTCGAGGCGCTCTACATGACTGGCTACGGCGTGGTGGCCTCCCATCTCGGGCTTCCCGACGCCGGGCTTGCGAGTTACGCCGATATGGTCGGCCGGGTCGAAGCGATGGCGCGAATGGCCGGGAGGCCGCTCATCGCCGATGGCGACACCGGCTATGGAGGACTCCTGAACGTCAGTCACGCGGTTCGCGGTTACGAGCGTGCCGGCGCGGCGGCGATCCAGCTCGAGGACCAGGAATTCCCAAAGAAGTGCGGCCACACGCCGGAACGACGCGTCATTCCGACCGAGGAGATGGTGCGCAAGATCAGGGTCGCCGCGGAAGCGCGAACGAATCCCGAGTTTCTCATCGTCGCGCGCACCGACGCGCGGACTTCGCTGGGGCTCAAGGAAGCGATTCGGCGCGCCCGCGCTTACGCCGAAGCGGGCGCGGACATGCTGTTCATCGAGTTGCCCGAAACGGAAGACGAGCTCTTCACGATTGGCCGCGAGCTCGGCGACAAGTTGCTCATGGCGAATATGGTTGAGGGCGGACGGACGCCGATGCTGACCAACGCGCGGCTGGCCGAGATCGGCTTTGCGCTCGCCATCCATCCAATCGCGGGCATCCTCAGCGCCGCCGCGGCTCTGGAAATGATCTACCGCCAGATCCGCGATACAGGCTCGTCGCTCGGCTCGCGTGCGCCGGTCTATTCTTTCGCCGAGATGAACCGGCTTATGGGATTCGAGGAGGTGCTGCGGTTCGATCAAGCGCATACCGAGACTTGAGCCGAGATTGCCGATTGTCGGGCCCTGGCCGAAGGGCTCTGTCCTCAGCCATGCGGCCCCATCTCAGAGCTCGTGAGGACGCAGAGGCTTCTGTCTTTCGAATGCGAGGTCCTCACATTCGCCAAGCTCCGTCCGGATGAGGAGAAACGTTTTGTCGTCGGCGCCAAACAGGTTCTTTATCGTATCATGGCGCTTCTCCACCGGTCCCGGGCCCCAAAGATCAGCGCCGTTGGGGATGTTGAGGGCGAGAACTTGCCGTCCTTGCAAGCCAAGATGGGCGCCAGCGTCTCCAGGGCCCGCGCAATAGGCGCCGCCTCGAAGCGAATCTCTTACCCTCCCCTCGCCGCATTCGGCGACGCCCGTCAGTAGATCGGCGCGATCTCGAAATCGGAAGGCGAGCGAGACCTGGTAGGCATAGGCGCCGCGTGCCGGCTTAAGCGCAGATTTCTGGTGGTAGGCCGCGATCAGGGCCTTCACAAAAGTGACTTTCTGCTTTGGGCGGGCGGCCAATTGCACCTCGTCGTATTGTCGACTGAAGCAGGCGAAGTATTCTCCCTGCCGAGGCAGGCTCTCCAGGAGGGCCGCAAGAAACTCGTTCCCGGCGGTCGCATGCGCTTGCTGGCCGGGTATTAGGCTCCCAAAGGCGGCGGCAACCAACGCTTGACGGAGCATGCGCGCGCTCGAGACACGTGATTTTCCTTTATGAAACGGAGATGTCGGGAAACGCAAGCTAACAGGCCGCCGCGGCGACCCGTGGCTTCCCCGACCGACCGGACCGACCGTCCTGGTCATTCTCGCACGAGCGCGACCCAAGTGGCGCCAAAGCCTTGCCCGACGCCCGCTTTCGCGCCCATGAGAGAAAAATATGGCGGCCGACTCCCCGGCGGTTAAAACGGTGTTCGAGAAAACGACCATGACGACAATAGCGGCTCCCACGACAAAGCAGGCGCGGCCCACGGGCGTCGGCAAAATCGCGCTCGCGAGCCTCGTCGGCACGACGATCGAGTTCTACGACTTCTATATTTTTGGCACCGCAGCCGCGCTGGTTTTCGGGCCGATGTTCTTCCCGAAATCCGCGCCCGAGACTCAGACGCTCAACGCCTATCTGACGTTCGGTATCGCCTTCCTTGCCCGCCCCGTCGGCTCGTTCCTGTTTGGCCATTTCGGCGATCGCATCGGGCGCAAATCGACGCTCGTCGCCACCATGCTGACGATGGGGCTTGCGACGACGCTGATCGGCGCGCTGCCGTCCTATGCAAGCGCGGGCGTTTTTGCGCCGGTAGCGCTCGCCGCGCTCCGCTTCCTGCAAGGCGTCGGGCTTGGCGGCGAATGGGGTGGAGCGGCTCTGATCGCGGTCGAGAACGCGCCCGAAGGAAAACGCGCGTGGTACGGCATGTTCCCGCAACTCGGGCCGCCGATCGGCTTCCTCATCGCGACCGGGCTCTTTCTTCTGCTGCTCGTCGGATTCGGCGAGGCGGCTTTTGTCACGTGGGCTTGGCGAGCGCCTTTCCTCCTGAGCGCCGTGCTGGTGGCGATCGGACTTTATGTGCGCGTCTCGCTCGAGGAGACGCCGGCATTCGAGGCGCTTGAGCAGAAGCAGCGCGCCGACGTGCCGCTAGCAATTATCTTTCGCGACCATTTGGCCCCGCTGATCCAGGGGTCGCTCGCGATCGTCGTCTGCTACGCGCTCTTCTATATCTCGACGGTCTACGCGCTGGGCTACGGCGTGCGGGCGCTCGGAATCCCCCGCACTAACTTTCTCGGTTTGCTGTGCGGGGCGATTGTCTTCATGGCGCTTGCGACCCCCCTTTCCGCCGCGCTCGCGGATCGTTTCGGGCGGCGGCCGGTGCTGCTCGTTTCAGCCGTTGTCGCGATCGCCGTTGGCCTCGCGATGCCCTCTCTGTTCGCGGCCGGGACGTTCGGGGTTTTCGTCTTCCTCGCGCTCGCGCTGGGCGCGATGGGTCTCACCTTCGCGCCGCTCGGCGCGCTTTTGCCGGAGCTTTTTCCGGTCCCCGTCCGCTACACCGGCGCGGCGAGCGCCTATAATCTCGGCGGCATCCTCGGCGCCTCCTTCGCGCCATCGCTGGCGCAAGTCCTAGAGGCTCGTGGCGGCGTCGCCTGGGTCGGCTATTACATTGCGGTTGCGGGCGTGATCAGCTTTCTCGCTGTGTTCAACATGCGCGAGACGCGTGATGACAGCCCAGGAGTGCGGGAGTAGGCTCTGCCTATGACATCGAGACGGTCCTTGCACGACAGCGACTTCTACGCCTGGAGCCTCGAGCAGGCGGGGCTCTTGCGCGCGGGACGGATCGGCGAGGCCGACCTTGAAACGATCGCCGAGGAAATCGAGAGCATGGGCAAGACCGAAAAGCGCGAACTGGTCAGTCGCTTCACGGTCCTGCTACTGCATCTCCTGAAATGGCGCTATCAGTCGTCCCATCGCGGCAAGTCGTGGCGGCTGTCGATCGCCAATGCTCGCAACGAGATCATCGATCATCTCGAGGACAATCCCAGTCTCAAGGCCGCACTCGATAGCGCGATGGAGCAGGCTTACCGATCGGCGCGTCTGAAGGCGGCGATCGAGACGGAGTTGGACGAGGACGCGTTCCCGCTGCGATGCCCGTGGAGTTTCGCCGAGGCGATGGACGAGGGGTTCTGGCCGGAGTAGTCGTCGACTAATTGAGCGAATGGCTTAAAGTGAAACCGAAACAATACGAAAAGCAGTAGCAGACTTTCTCCGGCTCGATTTCCTGACTCCGCCCTATGAAGTTATTTCAGACTATAGACTCGGTGGCATTAAATCCAAAATCGGACGTCAGATCGATGTTGCGGTGCGCCGGCTTAGAGAAACGTCACCATTTTTGATCGCGGAGGCAAAGAGACACGCTCGTCCTATCGACGTTGGCTTAGCTGGAGCGGCAGTCTCCATGGTTCAGGATGTTGGCGGCGTTCAGCCATCATGATTTCAACAAGTGGGTTCTCATTAGCCGCAAAGAACCTCTTGAAGGCTGAAGGAATCAGGCACCTTACTTTTACATTGCTTCAAGCACGCGCGGTTGGATGGGTTCCTTCACTGAAGTCGCGATTTGCGCTGGATCGGGAATTCGCGCTGCTAAGCGGAGAATTTGTCGAGGCACTGCGCACCGGCGACGCCACGCCTTTCGAAGATGAAGTGCTTCCATACGACGAGTGGATCGCGGTCATCGATACTGGCCTGTGCAATTTCCCTCACGAAACTACGACAATTCTAAAATCAATTGCCCGAGAGCATCTGAATGATGGACATCGCTACAACGCTCTTCAAATACTGGCTGAGGAGAATGCTCTGGATCACGATCTTTTGCTCGAGCTTCTCGCCTCAGAGACCGACCCAGATATTCTTGGGCTGATACACGGGCACCGCCAAGACGTATAGTCGTTCTAATGGACGCAGCGCAGGTCGCGCGCTTGCCGCCAGCTTGCAAAGCTGCTATTGGCCGCCCCTTCACGGAAAACGTGGGAGAACGCCCGGTCGCCAGCCGGGGCTTAACGTTCGCACCACGAACTGCAACCTGGCGTAGCTTTCGGGGCGACCTGACGGCTACGTCCGTGCACGGAGCAGCCTCATGGCTAAGAAAATTACCGGCTATATCAAACTGCAAGTGCCGGCAGGCGCGGCCAATCCGTCGCCGCCAATCGGTCCCGCGCTTGGCCAGCGCGGCTTGAACATCATGGAATTCTGCAAGGCCTTCAATGCGCGCACCGCGCAATTGGAGAAGGGGACGCCGATCCCGGTCGTCATCACCGCCTACCAGGACCGCTCGTTCACCTTCGAGATGCGCCAGCCGCCGGTGACCTTCTTCTTGAAGAAGGCGGCGAACCTCAAGATCGGCAAGAAGCCAGCCTCCGGCGCCAAGACGCCGGGCCGCGGCTTCGTCGGCCAGGTGACCAAGGAGCAGGTGCGCGAGATCGCTGAGAAGAAGATCGTCGACCTCAACTGCGATACGGTCGAAGCGGCGATGAAGATGATCGAAGGCTCGGCCCGCTCGATGGGCCTGCAAGTGGTGGAGGGCTGACCCATGGCGCATCACGGCAAAAGAGTTCTGAAAGCGCGCGAGGACGTCGAGCGGACAAAGCTCTACACGCTTGAGGACGCGGTCAAGATCGTCAAGACCAACGCCAAAGCGAAATTCGACGAGACGGTCGAGCTTTCGATCAATCTTGGCGTCGACCCCAAGCACGCCGACCAGATGGTGCGCGGCGTCGTCAACCTGCCGAACGGCACCGGCCGCACGTTGCGCGTCGCAGTGTTCGCTCGCGGCGCCAAGGCCGATGAAGCACGCGCGGCGGGCGCCGATGTGGTCGGGGCTGAGGATTTGGTCGCCCAGGTTCAGGGCGGCGAGATCAACTTCGACCGCTGCATCTCCACGCCCGACATGATGCCGCTCGTTGGCCGCCTCGGCAAGGTTCTGGGGCCTCGCGGGCTCATGCCAAACCCGAAGGTCGGCACGGTGACGATGGACATCAAGACGGCAGTCGCAGCGTCAAAGGGCGGCTCAGTCGAATTCCGCGCCGAGAAGGCCGGCATCGTGCAGGGCTCGGTCGGCAAGGCCTCGTTCGGCGACGACAAGCTTGCCGAGAACGTCCGCGCGTTCGTCGATGCGGTCAATCGCGCGAAGCCATCGGGCGCCAAGGGCCACTACCTTCTGCGCGCTTCCGTCTCGTCAACGATGGGCCCCGGCGTGAAGCTCGACCTCTCGACGCTGCAGACCGCGGGTGCGGTCGGGGCGTAAGCGCCAGGCGAAGGGTCAACACGAAATTAAAAGCGGGCTCCGCGAGGCAGCTTTTTTTTGTGCGGCGGACGGCGCAGGCGCGACCCCCCCGACCAGACGTAAGAAGCAAGCAGCATCCGAGGCCGATCTTAGGCCGCCTATTTCATCCACCGCGCTGCCGTTTGCTACCGCGCCTGCTTGGCCATCGCTTCAGCTTCGCGTGTCAGAAGCGGAACCCGAGCGTCATAGTCCCGGAAGTCTCCATCTTGCCATCGAGCGAACAAGTTCCGTTCAACGCGATATTGATGCGCCCAAACTTGGCGACGTCGATCGTCACGCCGACTCGCGAGAAATCGTTGGGCGAACTCGGGATGACGAAATTGACGTTATCGAGCGCCCAGAACGGCAGCTTGCCCTGGAGATCGGTCTTCCAGAGCAATTCGACGAAGATGTGCCGAAGCGCGTCCGGATCGACGATCACCGCACCGCTCGCGTCGACGACGACGAAGCCCATCTCGTCGATGTGCACGTTGCAGAGTTGTTTCGACACCGCCCAATGAACCGAGGTGAGATCTGGAGTGTTCAGCGAATCTCCGAAGCGCGCCGAAGCTTTCGGGCTGATCGCCGGCGCATCGGCGTTCGGCGGCGCGGCGGAAGGACGTTCGGCCGCATCAGTGCGCCAGATCTGGCGAAATCCGATCCCCTCGGTCGCGAGGAACGACAAGTTGCCGGCGAAATGACCGCGCGCCGAGCGCCCGCCGCGGAAGAACACCTTCCCGCCGCCGGGATAAGTCAGCTTGGTGAGATCCCTGTCCAGTTGCTCGTGATCGTCGGCGACGAAGCTGACGCCATCGAGCACCGAGCGCCCGACGTCGAGATAGCCGCCGATATATTTGTCGAGATCGACGCCGAGCCCCTGCAGCCGGCCGTCGATCTTGCGGAACACCTCTTTCGCGCGAGCGCTAACGACGCGCGCATTGCGAAGTGCGTCAAGCTCGCGTTCCTGCTTGTCGTCGAGGAGATAGAGCCGGCAGAGGCCGGGGCGGTCGATGGCGATGTCGAGATGAGCGTGCGGCGTCTTGCCTATCTGGGTGAAGCCAACGCTCTTCACGCCGGCGCTGCGCCAGTTGTCGCTCCCGGGCATGTCGATGAAGTCTGTGCCGAGCCGCGGCGCTTTGGACGCAGCGTCGAGCAGCGCCTGCCAATTGTCGCACATGAAGTCGAAGCCCATCGGATTCCAGTAAGGGACAAAGTCATGGACGCGATAGAAGCCCCAGAGCTGGATGCCCGCCTCGCGCAGCTTCATTGCCACTTTATTGATGTCAGCGCGGATAGCCGCGCGATCGGCGCCCGTGAGCTGCACCTTAGGCGCGAGATGCGGATCGAATGTCGGTTCAGCCACCGGGGCTCCTCCGTGGTGCTGGTCTGGTGATCCTAGCATGAAGCCAAGGGCCGCTTGATTCGATAGCCCTTGCTTGC
This sequence comes from uncultured Alphaproteobacteria bacterium, assembly GCA_963836695.1. Taxonomy (GTDB): domain Bacteria; phylum Pseudomonadota; class Alphaproteobacteria; order Rhizobiales; family Beijerinckiaceae; genus Roseiarcus. Next base: position 19,213 of record CAWIKX010000013.1, on the reverse strand, counting down.
GAAGGAAGCGGAATGACCGAGGCCGCGCCTCTGCCCATCGATGACGCGCTGCCCGAGCTCCGTTCGGCGCTCGAAACGCATCAAAGCGCTGTGCTCGTCGCGCCCCCTGGCGCCGGCAAGACCACGCGCGTCCCGCTGGCGCTCCTTGACCAGCCGTGGGCAGAGGGCAAGCGCCTCATCCTGCTCGAGCCGCGCCGCCTCGCGGCGCGCGCCGCCGCCGCGCGAATGGCCGGGACGCTCGGCGAGAAGGTCGGCGATACGATCGGCCTGCGTGTCCGGCTGACGAGCCTCGTTTCGAAACGCACCCGCATCGAGGTCGTGACCGAGGGCGTGTTCACCCGCATGATTCTCGACGATCCGGCGCTCGATGGGGTGGCGGCCGTTCTGTTCGACGAGTTCCACGAGCGCTCGCTCGACGCGGACCTCGGCCTCGCCTTCGCGCTCGATGCGCAGCAAGGTCTGCGTGAGGATTTGAGGCTTCTTGTCATGTCGGCGACTCTCGATGGCGCGCGGGTGCGCGCGCTGCTTGGTGACGCGCCATTGATCGAGAGCCAAGGACGCGCCTTCCCTGTGGTGACAAGATATGTCGGTCGCAACCCGAGCGCTCGCATCGACGACGAGGTCACGCGTGTCACGCTCGATGCGCTTGCAAACGAAAGCGGCTCGATCCTGATCTTCCTGCCTGGGCAGGGCGAGATCCGCCGCGTCGCGGAGACCCTGCAGGCGCGCATCAAGCGCCCTGACGTCGACATCGCGCCGCTTTATGGCGCGCTGGATAGCCGCGCCCAGGATCTCGCCATAGCGCCGGCTCTCAGAGGGCGGCGCAAGATCGTGCTCGCCACTTCGATCGCCGAGACGTCGCTCACGATTGAAGGCGTACGCGTCATCATCGATAGCGGGCTCATGCGCGTTCCGGTGTATGAGCCGGATGTTGGCCTTACTCGACTGGAGACGGTGCGCGTCAGCAGGGCAAATGCCGACCAGCGACGCGGGCGAGCGGGGCGCACGGAACCGGGCGTCTGCTATCGCCTTTGGGAGCAGGCTGCGAACGGCGGCCTTCAACCTTATGCCGCGCCGGAAATCCTCTCCGCGGATCTCTCCGGTCTCGCGCTCGATTCCGCGCTGTGGGCCGTCGCCGATCCATCAACGCTCACCTTTCTAGACCCACCCTCGCGGGCTGCGCTCAAGGAGGCGCGGGGGCTTTTGACGACGATTGGCGCGATTGAAAGCGACGGACGCATTACCGACGAAGGGCGCGCGATCGCAAGCCTTGCGCTGCCGCCGCGGCTTGCGGGGATGGTAATCGATGCTGCTCGCGTAGGCGACGGAAGAATCGCGAGTGAAATCGCCGTCGTGCTGACCGAACGCGGACTTGGCGGCGATGCCGTTGATCTCACGACCCGCGTCGAGGCCTTCCGCCGCGACCGCTCGCAACGGGCCGATGACGCGAGACGCTTGGCGCGTGGACTGGCGGCGCGGGCGAAGGCGGCCCTCATCCGGCCTTCGGCCACCTTCTCCCGGGGGGAGAAGGGCGCGCTGCCGTCTCCCGATAGCCCGTCAAGAGACGGGCGGTCTTCCGAGCGCCCTACGGGGAGAGGGGTCGGGGGTGAGGGCTCAATCGGCGCCCTGCTCGCCTCGGCCTTCCCCGATCGCATCGCAATCGCCCGCGGAAAGCGTGGGGAGTTCCTCATGGCCAACGGCAGGGCGGGGGTGCTGGAAGCGCACAATCCGTTGGCTGGTGAGCGATTCCTAGCGATCGGCGAAATCGCCGGGCGAGCCGCTTCGGCGCGCATCCTCCTGGCTGCCGCGCTCACACTCGAGGACATCGAACAGATCGTAGGCAGCGCGATCGAAAGCGTGGACGAACTGAGCTTCGACCGCGCGTCCGCGTCCTTGCGGGCTCGCCGCCGTCGCCGGCTCGGCGCGATCGTCCTCGCCGAGCAGACGCTCGCCGCCCCGCCGAACGACGACGCCGCGTTGGTGCTGGCGCGCGGCCTTCTTTCCATTGGTGTTGCGCGGCTGCCGTGGACGAACGCTCTCAAGCAGCGTCGGGGCCGGGTGATGTTTCTGGGCCAAGCCGAGAGCGAGCTGTGGCCCGACCTGTCGGACGAAGCTCTGGCCGCCGACCCCGGCTGGCTCGCGCCTTTCCTCCTCGGCAAAACGAAGCTCGACGAGATCAGCGCCGATGAGCTTGCGGGCGCGCTCGACGCGGTGCTGCCCTGGGACTTGTCGCGGCGGCTCGCCGAAGAAGCGCCAACACATTTCCAGGCGCCCACCGGAACCCAAGCGCCGATCGACTACGAAGCCGAGGGCGGCCCGGCGATCGCGCTCCGCGTTCAGGAGTTGTTCGGGCTCAACGAGCATCCGTCGCTGGCCGGCGGGCGCATTCCGCTCACCCTCCATTTGCTCTCGCCCGCCAACCGTCCCATCCAGATCACGCGCGACCTGCCCGGCTTTTGGCGAGGCTCCTGGGCCGCCGTCCGCTCCGACCTTCGCGGCCGCTATCCACGTCACTTCTGGCCCGAGGACCCCGCTGCCGCCGTTCCGACGGCGCGGGCGAAGCCGAGGGGGAGGTGAACCTTATGCCATCAGCTTGGCGAGTCGCTTTGGCGCGACGAGCCGATAGCTGCGGCGGACGAAAGCCTCGACTTCGCGCCAGTCAGCTTTGTCGTCCAGTCCGACGCCGATCCAGCCCTTGGCGCCGAAATAGGGTGGGATGAAGAATCGCGCCGGCTCCGCTTCGAGCATGATCTCCCGCGAGCCTTCCGGGACCTTGCACCAGAGCGCGAGCCAGTCGTTCCAGGGCCGTTCAAGAGCGAAAATCTTGTCAGCGACGCGGTACGACGGTCCGCGCCGCATGAGCTCTTCCGTCGACTCCGGAAGCGCTAGGCAGATTGCACGTAGGCGCGCGCTGATCGCGACGAGCGGCATTCGACGTCCCAATCTCTCCCGCTTCCAATCTAGCACAGTGCCACCTCGCGGCGCATTTGACCGCCCCGCTCGCTCGCCGATAGCGTCGTCATGAATGGCCCTTGACCTTTCCTCGTTCGATAGCGAACTCCTGCGCGGCGTCCATGGCTCTGGCGCAGCCTTCGCCATGCGGTTGCTCGTGCGCTTCGCGGAAGCGGTCGACGCGCGTTCCTTCATCGACATCGAGGCGGCGCATGTCGATGGCTGCCTCTATCATGGACGCGCCAGCCTCGACTTCGCCGAACGGATCATCGAACTCGGCGGCAAGGTCCGCGTTCCGACGACGCTCAATGTCGGCTCGGTCGACTTGATCCATCCTGAGCTTTTTCGCGGAACGAAGGAGCATGGGGAGAACGGAGCCCGACTCATGCGCGCGCATGTCGAACTCGGCTGCGCGCCCACCTTCACCTGCGCACCCTATCAGACCCTGTGGCGCCCCGCTTCGGCGCGCAGATCGCCTGGGGAGAATCGAACGCGATCGCCTTCGCCAATTCGGTGATCGGCGCGCGCACAAATCGCTATGGCGATTTCATCGACCTTTGCTGCGCGATGACTGGCCGCGCCCCCGCCTACGGCCTCCACCTCGCTGAAAACCGCTTTGCTCGGGCGCTTGTAGAGATCGCTTCGATCCCGGAGGACTGGGATCATGAGCAGCTCGCGGTGGCGGTTGGCCATACGATCGGTCGCCGATGTGGCGGCCTCATTCCGGCAATCGTCGGGCTGCCGCCCGGTGTAAGCGAGGATGATTTGAAGGCGCTGGGCGCCGCCGCGGCTTCGTCCGGCGCGGTGGCGCTGTTTCATGTCGTGGGCGTCACGCCCGAAGCGCCGGATCTTGAGACGGCTTTCGGGGGCCTAGCGCCGGAGCTTCGCATGCACCTGACGGCGGAAGACTTGCGCGAGGCGGCGCGCTCGCTCTCAGGCGTTGCGGACGGCGCGCCGCTTGGCGCGATCTCGCTCGGCACGCCGCATTTTTCGCTCGAGCAATTCGCCCGTCTCATGCCGCTCATCGATGGCGAACGCCCGCGCATCGACATCTATGTCAATTGCAGCCGCGCGACGCTGGATGAAGTTCGCGCGCGCGGCTGGGAAGAGCAGCTCACTGCCGCCCGGGTCACGCTGGTCACCGACACCTGCGTCTATGTCAGCGCGCTGCTCCGCGCGGACGTCGGAGCGGTGATGACCAATTCCGGCAAATGCGCCTATTACGCGCCTGGCAATCTCGGAGTTGAGGTTGCCTATGGGTCGCTCGCCGAATGTGTGGCGTCAGCGCGGGCAGGCAAGGTTGTGCGGCTATGAATGCGCGAGCCTTCGGCGCCGTTACCCTCGTTCCCGGTGTTGCGTCCGGGCCGGTTCTCAGGCTCGACGAGCCGCTCAGCTTCTGGGGCGGCCTTGATTCGACGACCGGAACGATCATCGATCGCCTACACCCACAGCGGGGCGCAAACGTGGCGGGTCGCGTCGTGATGATGCCCGCGGGGCGCGGTTCGAGCTCGGGCAGCGCGACGCTTGCCGAGGCGCTGCGTCTCGGCGCGGGGCCGGCGGCGATCCTAATGCTGGAGCGTGACGCGATCGTCGTCGTCGGCGCGATGGTCGCAGCCGAACTCTACGGACTCGCGTGTCCCGTCGCCCTAGCGAATAGAGAAGACTGGGACGCCCTGGCGACCGCGGCCAGCCTCACATTGGAGGCCGGCCCGGACGGCGCTACGATCAGCGCCGACCTTTGACCTCACGCCCAAGGCGCGCGCCGACCGAGCGAAAGTTCGGACGGTGGCTCGATCGAGTCTCGACGGCGACGGGCCTGCCGCCTCGTGCGTCCCGATGCGGCCCGTGATGCGGACGCTTCGACGACGGCGCCGCCACGGCCACGGCAGCCACCTTCCGCACGACGGGCGCGGGCTTCGGACCGGCTGCGCCGCGACGATCGGTCTTGAACAGAGTGAGCCGCGTCAGGCGCTCGATCGCCCGCAGAAGATCGCGTTCTTCATGGTCGCAGAACGAAATCGCCTGGCCAGCTTTGCCCGCTCGCGCCGTGCGGCCGATGCGATGGACATAGGCCTCGGCGACCTGCGGCAGTTCAAAATTGACGACGTGGCTGACGCCGTCGATGTCGATGCCGCGCGCTGCGATATCGGTCGCAACCAACGCCCGCGTCTCCCCCCCGCGGAACGCGGCTAAGGCGCGCTCGCGCTGCCCCTGGCTCTTATTGCCATGAATGGCGGAAGCGTCGATGCCCGCCTCGTCGAGAGTGCGGGCGACGCGGTCGGCGCCGTGCTTGGTGCGGGTGAAGACGAGGACACGCGTTAGTTCGGCATCGTTGAACAGTTCGACCAGCAGGTCGCGTTTCTTGGCCGCTTCGATAAGAAGAACGTTATGCTCGACGCGGTCGGCGGTCTTCGCCGCCGGCGTCACCGAGACCTCAATCGGGTCCCTCAGCAATTCGCCGGCGAGCGCGCGAATGTCCGTGGGCATCGTCGCAGAGAAGAACAGGTTCTGCCGCTGCCTGGGCAATTCCCGGACGATGCGGCGGATCGGCTTGACGAAGCCGAGGTCGAGCATCTGGTCGACTTCGTCGAGCACCAAAAACTCGACCGCGTTGAGACGCGCGACGCCAGCGTCGAGATGATCGAGGAGCCGGCCCGGCGTTGCGACCAGCACGTCGAGGCCGGCTTGAAGCGCGCGAATCTGAGCGCCGTGCGGCACGCCGCCGAACACGACCGCGATCTTCAGGCCAAGCCCGTCGGACAGGTCGCGGAAGCTCTGGGCGATCTGGCTCGCGAGTTCGCGCGTCGGGCTCAGCACCAGCACGCGTGCTCCGCCCTTCGGCGCTGCGCGACGGTCCGTCACGATCTTGTTGAGGATCGGCAACGCAAAGGCCGCCGTTTTGCCGGTGCCTGTCTGAGCGATGCCGATGAGGTCCCGGCCCTTTATCAAGGGCGGGATGGCCTGAACCTGAATTGGGGTTGGAAGCGCAAAGCCAAGCTTGGCCAGCGCCGTATTGAGGGGCGCGGCAAGGCCGAACCCGTTAAAATTATCCAAGGTGAAAGTCTTTCAAAATGCCGCGGCGACGCAAGACGCGCCTATAGCGGCTGGGGGTTAGGAAACGCCCCGCGTGTCCGGACGTCGAAGGAAGATAAAAGGGCGATCGGCAGGCGGACAGAAAGTCCTTCACGCGGCCAAAACGCCAATGACCGCACGATGGCGGATTGGCCTCCATGTGGACTTGAGCCGGCGCAAAGTCAAGGGCGCGCACTGCGGCGATCTCAGTGCGATCGCGGGCGAACTTACGCGCTTACCGCGAGATGTCCGTGGAATCGCTGGCGCAATTCCGTCTTCAGCAGCTTGCCCGTCGCGGTATGTGGCAGAGCCTCGACGAACACGACATCATCCGGGAGCTGCCACTTCGCCAGCTTTTCGGAGAGGAACTTGAGGAGCGCCGCCTTGGTCGGCTTCCGCCCCTCCCGGGGATGGACGATCAGCAGCGGGCGCTCCTGCCAGACTGGATGTTCGACCGCGATGACTGCAGCCTCGAACACGTCGGGATGCGACATGGCGAGGTTCTCGATCTCGATTGAGGAGATCCACTCGCCGCCCGATTTGATGACGTCCTTCAGCCGGTCGGTAAGCTGCACGTATCCGTCGGCGTCAATCGTCCCGACGTCGCCGGTGCCGAGCCAGCCGTCCTTGTCCACGACCTCACCGCCCTCGCCCTTGAAATAGCCCGAGATGACCCAGTTTCCCCGAACCTTCAATTCGCCGACCGAAACGCCGTCGTGCGACAGAGCGGTCCCGTCGCTGGCGACGAGCTTAAGGTCGATGCCGAACACCTGACGCCCCTGCTTGGCCTGCATGTCGATGAGTTCGCTTGGGCTGACGCCTGTGTGCTTGGCAAGCGGCGAGCCGACGGTGGCGAGCGGGCTCGTCTCGGTCATCCCCCAAGCCTGCAGCAAGAAGACGTCGAGCAGCTCGCGGAACTTCTCAATCGTCGCCCGGGGCGGCGCAGCTCCGCCCGAGATGACTTGCTTGAGCTTTAGCTTGGACAGGTCGAGTTTCGCCTTGTTCGCTTCCACCCAGCTGAGGAAGTTCAGCCAGATCGTCGGAATGCCAAAGGCCTTGGTGCACTCCTCGCTCTCGAGCAGCGTGTAAAGGCTTTCGGGATCTAGCCTCGGGCCAGGGAGAACGAGCTTCGCGCCGCACATCGCGGCGGAAAACGGCAGGCTCCAGGCGTTGGCGTGGAAGAGCGGCACCACAGTGAGGATCGAATTGCGCGCGATGAGGGCGAGCGCGTCGGCTGCGCAGGCGGCGAGCGCGTGCAACACGGTCGAGCGATGAGAGTACATCACGCCCTTCGGATTGCCGGTCGTGCCGGATGTGTAGCAGAGCGTCGAGGCCGTGTTCTCGTCGAGGAACGGCCATTCATAGTCTGGGGAAGCCTTCGCCAGGAGGTCTTCGTAAGCGAGAAGCCCCTCGAGCTTCGTGTTGGGAAGCTCGCTTTTCTCGCACAGCGCGACCCAGCCGCGCACAAGCGGGAGGCGCGGGGCGAGCGCCTCGATAAGCGGCGCGAACACTGGATCGAAGAACACAAACGCGTCTTCCGCGTGGCGCATGATGTATTGGAGCTGGTCGGGGAACAGACGCGGATTGACCGTGTGCAGGACACGTCCCGAACTGGTCACGCCATAATAGAGCTCGAGATGCCGCCAGCCGTTCCAGGCGAACGTCGCGACGCGATCCCCGCGAGCCGCCCCGAGGGCGTCGAGGGCATTCGCGAGACGTTTGGCGCGCGAGGCCACTGCGGCATAGTCTGAGCGGTGGACCACGCCGTCCGCGTCGCGGGATACGATCTCCCGCTCCCCATGCCAGGTCGAGGCGTAGTCGACGAGGCCCGATATGAGAAGCGGGCGGCTCTGCATCAGCCCGAGCATGCTTCCCTCCGCGGCCGACAGACTTTATGCAGCCTGGCGTCGGGTGCGGGCTTGATCGATCAAGCAGCCTTCCGCGACCATGACATCCAAAGCCAGCTTGAGCTCATCCAATCTTAATCCGTTCTCGACTTGAGTAAATAGGTTGCTGGCGACGGCCCTGGGCCGGATTGACCGCTCCCCCTCGCCAATGCGAGGAACCGCTTTCTGCAAGAAATTTGAGAGGGATAATGAGCGCGACGGTCGAGGTTTTGGGGCTGGGCAATTCACTGGTCGACCTTCTTGCCTATGCGGACGACAATTATCTCTCTGCCCAGGAGATGCTGAAGGGCGCGATGAATCTTATCGACGAGGATCGCGCCGAGGCGCTCTATGCCGCCCGCGTGGATCCGCGCGTGATCTCAGGCGGCTCGGCCGCCAACACCATCGTCGGGGTCGCCTCATTCGGCGTCTCTGCCGCCTATATCGGCAAGGTGAAGCAGGACCCGCTCGGCGCGGCATTCACCGACGACATCCGCTCGACCGGCGTTGCTTTCGCGACCTCGCCTGCCGACCAGGGACCGAGCACAGGGCGCTGCTTCATCTATGTGACGCCAGACGGCGAGCGGACGATGAATACCTATCTCGGCGCAAGCTCCTATCTCGCGCCCGTGGACGTGGACGAAGCTTTGGTCAAGTCGGCGAAGGTTGTCTATCTCGAGGGCTACATGTGGGACCGCCCGGCCGCCAAGGCGGCGTTCCAGAAAGCCGGAGAGATCGCCCGCGCGGCCAACCGGAGTGTGGCGCTCACTCTATCGGATTCGTTCTGCGTCGACCGGTTCCGCGGCGAGTTCATCGAACTCATGCGCTCGAGGACCATCGACACGATCTTCGCCAACACCGACGAAGTCCTGTCGCTGTACCAGACGCCAGAGTTTGACGAGGCGCTCGGCAATTTGCGCGCCGAAGGCGTGCTCGGAATTGTCACCCGCTCGGAAAAGGGCTGCATCGTTGTGAAGGGCGACAAGACTTGGGAGGTTCCGGCATTCCCGATCGCCAAGCTCGTCGATACAACAGGCGCGGGCGACATGTTCGCCGCCGGCTTCCTCGCCGGCTTGGCGCGGGGACGCGACATGGTGACCTGCGGACGGCTCGGCGTCATGGCCGCGGCTGAGATCATTCAGCATATCGGCGCCCGGCCCAGTGTGTCGTTGGCGGGGCTGGCGAAAGAAAACAGCGTCGTGTTTTAAATTCGCTCCCGCCTCGTCAAAGGCGATGGGGTCTTAGCCAACAACGATTTCCTCAACCGGTGGGGAAAAGACTTCGGTGCTGACGCCATAGAACGAGGCGTCCTTGGGTTTAGAGATCGAAAAAACAAAGGGTTCCGACAGTAATCTATTGCGGAAAAGCACAAATCAGCTTAAGTTTATGGGATGAGCGCTCTTGCGCTTTCCGAACGGACCAGCACTGCGCCCAAGTCCTAGGCCTTTGTGCGGAAAAGGGCGCGAGAATTTTTTTCTCGCGAAAAATCAGTGTAACTCATTGATAAGTCACGATTCGGTCGAGAGATCCAAGGAAATCCAAGCTTTTCGGGGGCCAACACCCCGCGCAAGTCCGATCAAGGCAAAACCGTGGCGATTACCGCGCTCGAGTCGACGGAAAAGTGCGCAAGCGCTATACGCGATCGTTAGGACCGCATTACATGCGCTCTACTGTCGCCTTGGACAGTATTAAAAGAAATTCCGAATATTCTGTCTCTATAGGGCAATAAATCCCGCTCTCGCGAGGGCGGGCGCTACGCTTAAATCCGGGCGAAAGGCCTTTCGATCAATGGCAAGAGCCTTTCGCGGCCCGTTTCCTGCCCCTCGATCGGATGCGCTTGAAGCAGTCCGGGGAACGTCGGAGCGAGACCCGGTGAACAGTTTAGCCCCGGATCGCAGTCGGGGGCAAGCAGGCGGTCTCGCCGCAGAAAGACGCTGCCGCCCGGTCGCGGTCGAGCTGGCGATCGGGGGCTTGTGGTCGAGCTGGCGGTCGAGCCCGCGGTCGAGAGCCGCGGGGCTGGCTTCCTAGGACCGGCTGGAACCCGCCGCCTGGAGGGGAGCGGCCGCCCCCCGATCAAAGCCGGGGGCAAGACTCAGGCGCGGCCCATGGGCGGTCATCCGCCATCGGGAGGGCAATGGATAGCAGGCGGCGGCGAAAGCCGTCAGTGGGCCCTCCCCGAGGACCGTCGCGAGGGCATCGGACGAGTGACACGGCCGAGCTGGAAGACGATCGGGGACGGGCCAACAAGCGCGCCTCCCCGCGAACGATCTCGACCAGAGGGCGGTCCGCGAGCTCCACCCGGTGGCCGTCGCCGGCTGCAGGCTTAGGGCGACGCGGACTTGCCGGCGGGTTGCCGCAAGAGTAGCCATTGCGGTTTCAACGAAGCTGAAAAATGAAGGCTGCCGGCCGTGGAACGACGCGAGCTGTTGCGCGATACTACTTTCGGCGCTCGAATCGCCGAGGAGGAAACGGCACGGCTGGCTCGTTATTTTGTCGAGACCGACCAATGGCACAGGATATATCGTGGAGAAATTGATGTTATAAAAGGAGACAAAGGGACTGGAAAGAGCGCGATATATTCTCTTCTTATAGCAAAGAGCAGCGAGTTTTTTGATAGAGGCGTACTTCTCGTCGCAGCAGAGAAACCGCGGGGAACTCCTGTCTTCAAAGAACTAACCACGGACCCTCCGACAAAAGAGAGGGAATTTATTCATTTATGGAAATTATATATAATTACCATCATTATTGAAACAGCACACGATTATGGTATTAGTAACAGCTATATAGACGATGTTAGGACTAGATTGATCGATCAGGGATTTATCGAGGACACATTAGATCTATCGAGGCTTCTTCGCAGAGCACTTAATTATGTGCGGCGGTGGGTCGATCCAAAGCAGCTGGGAACGCAATTTTCCATAGATCCAACAACCGGCGCACCAAACCTATCCGTGACAATTGCGCCGAGCGAGCCAAATGATAGCGACAAGGCCAAGGGCGTCGTATCAATAGATCGCCTAGTAAAATCGGTGGAGCGTGGCCTAGCCCAGGCTAACTTCGAAGTGTGGGTGCTGTTAGATAGATTAGATGTTGCGTTTGCCGAAACTCATAACCTAGAAAAAAATGCTCTCCGAGCTCTTTTCAGAGTATATATGGATTTTGGAGGCCTGACCAAGATAAAACTGAAGATTTTTATTAGATCGGATATATGGCAAGATATTGTTGACGAGGGCTTCAGGGAAGCTAGCCACATAACCAAAGATATTGTCATTGGATGGTCGCAGTCGGCGTTGCTTAATCTAATTATAAGGAGAATTGTTGACAATAAGTCAATATGCGTGGAGTTCAATATAGAGAAAAACAGTGTCCTGAATAATTTTGAGGAGCAGATTGAATTGTTTTACAAATTAGTCCCCAAACAGATTGATCAGGGTTCAAGGAAGCCACCAACTTTAGACTGGATTCTTAGCCGTTGCGCAGATGGGACGGGAAAGACAGCGCCGAGGGAAGTCATTCATCTTTTGAACACCCTCCGCGAGGAAGAGGTTAAACGTCTGGAGCAAGGGAACCCCGTCCCGCAAGAAAATCGCTTATTCGATCGATCGGTTTTCAAGGCCGCGCTTCCGTCCGTCTCAACCGCGAGACTAATTCAGACCATCTATGCGGAATATCCTGAAAAGAAGCCATTTTTAGCAAAATTGGAGGGGGAGAAAACAGAGCAAACATTGTCGAGTCTGGCCGAAATTTGGGGTGGTCAGTCCCAGGCGGACGCGCAGGCGCTTGCCGAAGATTTGGTAAGGATCGGTTTTTTCCAACGCAAGGGTTCCAGGGAAGAACCAACGTTTTGGGTTCCCTTTCTCTATCGCGACGCCCTAAAAATGAGCCAGGGAAAGGCCGGGGACGCGAATAGGCCTGACGACGATTTGGATGAGTAATTGTTAGTTCGCGGCGCGCCGGAGACACGTGAGGCGGCGATCAGCGAAAGGGCCATTCCCTAAGTCGTTTGGCATTGACTGCATAGCGGCTCGGCGATGAGCACTGCGCCTCATAGCCCAATGGAGCCTCTAACCATGTCCGCTTGGCCGAGAGTGTCTGCCAGGCGGGGCTCGAAAACTTCGGGCCGCCCGGCGGAGTAAACGCCGGCTCATAAGGCCGAAGGGATCGGTCAAGAGCCGGGAGGAGTTTGCCGCGTTGCGCGACGTCATCGAGCGCGGCTCGCGGATTAAAGCGCGATCGTTTCCTTGAACGGACGAGATACGTCGTCGCCCACGCGACAGTATGCGAACTCGACGCGAGTTCCGATCTTACCGCCGACCATCTCCACATGAAAATCGTAGGCGAACTCGACCATTCGACAGGCTTTTAGCGCGGGCCTAACGCACAAGAAAAACCGCGGTTGTTTATGGAACAGGCGGGTGGCGCATGTTGTCTCCGCTTCAATGGCGTCGGTCACTTCGAATTCGCCGACGAGCGCCCAATCGCGAGGCCGGCGAGCGTCCGGCCCTCGAAGCTCCATTCCTGTGGCCAGTCCGGTCACGCGGGAAACGAGGACCGGCCCCTCATGCGAGCGCGCGAGCTCGTCGAGTTCGCGAGCGCTACGGCCTAGCTCGTGCGAGACGCATTGGTGTCGCCGCTTTCCGTCGAAGGTGATGATGTAGTCCATCAGTTAAACCCCGCCACGCACGTGGCCTGTTCTTCTTCCAGGTCGCGCTCGCGTGGTCCGCTGCTTAGCCATTTATATGTATAGGGGGCGCTCATGCGGTCTTCTTCCATGATCGGATCGCGGTGAGCGACGGGCAACCGCACGAGCTTCGAAGCGCGCGATTGGCGTTGCTTTAACGTCGTCGGAGGATTCCTTTTCTGTCCGTAGTCATTCAGCTCGAGCGTGCGATTGGACCGTTTCCAACATCCAATGAACTTCCAAGTTTCTCTCGATGCGATCGAGAAACCAAGGTTCATATATTGGCGATACTTGAACGAGATCTCGTTGTCGCCACGCGCCCACGCTTCGGGGATTTTCACCATGAGATCGTCGACGACCTTGGAAAAATGATCGTCCGCATCTCCTTCTACGTTTTCAGGCGAATAGCCGCGTGTCGCCAATTTTAGCTTGGGTATTTTCCCGGGCTTTGCGACGGCGGGCAAACAAAACATGCCCGATTTGACGAGCACGCCCCCTCCGATCGCGATCTCTTGCATCCATTCGCCAAGGATTTTTTCATTCGTCCAGACGATATCGATCGGCCGAGTGAACTGCACGGCGTCGGTTGCGAAGCGGACTATGGCGTCGGGGTCTTTCAGCGCCGTTTCGAGCGCCATTCGCCGCGGCCCAGCGGTGATCGCCGCCGCCATCCATGGCGAGGCCCATTTGGGCGGCCTTCCCTTGCGTCCTACAGATTGCGCGATCTTGCCATAAACCGCATTGATGCCGAGTTTGAGAACCTGCCCCCTAACGTCATTTGGGTCCTTCGCCATGATTTCGGCTCGGAGCTTGAAAAGTTCGAGGATGAACGCGAACGGCCTCTCATCAGGATTTGCGGGCTCGAAGAACCATCCCCCCGTGACGCGTATTTGCGGGCCGAGACGTTCCAGACCGTAATTGCCGATGCCTCCGCGGCGCGTGAAAGTGTCGAACCATTTGAACGCCCCGATCGCGCAGTCACGCATGTAGCGGCCGTCGACGTTCCTGGGAAAGAGGATCGCTCCATGCTCGCGCCTCCACGCCAAAGGAAAGAACGGCAGATCAGGATTGCAGCCCGACGTGTGGATTTCAAACATGCTCAGCATGTTTGAGTGCTCGATTTCCTCTCGTGACGGGTTTTTCTTGAATTCCCAGCGTCCGCCTTCCATCGATGGCAATTGCGAGATAAAGAACGGATAGGCCGACGTGAGATCGTATTCCGGAAGATCGCGCTTCGTCACGCCGCTCATAGGCGGCTCGATCCGGCCGCCGAAGAACGCGCAACGCGCCCATTGAAGCTGTTCACTCGTTTCGTCTATCTCGCCAAGGATGGCGCGGACGTTCTTTTTCTCGAAATATGAATCGAGGACCGCGCTCGCGATTGCGCCCGCCCCCCATAGGTCCTTGAGAACGATTGGACGGCCCGGGATTGCGTTCAAGAGCGCATTCCTGATTTCGTCGATCACGCGAACTAGGGCCTTCAACTCGCGGGCGATCGTTTCGAGATTTTCAACTTTGAACCGGCCCCGGTCCTTCTTGCCGGCAGCGATGATTTCCTTTTCTTGCGGAGTAACGATGTCTTCGGGCATGCCGTCGAGCGCTTTGAGGAAGCTCATTTGAAAAAAGTGGAACGTGTCGTAAATTTGGATGCGTGTTCCGGGTTCGAACTCTGTCTCCAGAGACACATGATCGGCTCCCTTCCGCTTCACGGGGCGCGACGGATTGTCTCGGTCCTTCAGTCTGGCGATGGTGATCGACTTGCGCGGCCGATAGCTGAGCGTGAACCCTTTCCAATAGACAGACCGATTGAAATTGGGCTCGGACGTTGGGCGCTGCTTACGCCGCCATTTTCCGTCTACCAGGCTCCATGCCGCTTTCCAGGGGAGGCCATGCATAAGTTCCCATGCTTTTTCGTAGGTTATATCGCGCACGATCTGTCCGACGTCGTACCCAAACGCGAACGAGATGAAGACTGGGGCGGGCTCGTTCGATCCGGCCTTCATGAAAGTTTTTGGGAGTCTCGTGAGTAGAGAGCAAATCTCCTCTGACGAGAGCCATTGTCTGCCGGGGGCGGGGCGAAGCTCGACGTCCTTGAAACCCTCCGCGCCGCCCGCCATCCACAGTATCGAGCGATGGGGCTGATATTCGGCGGCGCCTCGTTTGACAGGAGCGCCGAAGTTCGCCCCCTCGCTGTCGATCGCGACCAGGTGGCCGCCGCTGCGCTTGCGATCGTCAAGACGGAGCCCCCACGGGCGGTTGTCGCGCGCCTTGTCGAATTCCGCGCGAGCAGCCTTTTGCAGCCATTTCGTGAAACTCCGAGTGGCTTCCTCGCACGTCTTTAGGTCGAAATACGGGCTCAGGTCCCTTTGCCGCGCTCGCAATCCTCTGCGAAGATTTGGTCCTTCCGTCGCCCAAAGCTCCTGAAGGCTGAGAGACCGCATCGTGACGATGCAATCCGCTTTTCTGGAGTTTGGATACAAGCGCGCTCGCGTCTCCCGAAGCCATGGTGTTTCGACATCTTGTTCGTCCATGACGCCCTCTCACGCTGCTACCGGAAAAGCGCTTACATCAGGCGTCTCGTACCAGGATTGTCCCGAGCCGAATGCTCGCCGTAGGAGCGGCCACCTGTTCTTTTCGTATCGATCGAACAGGCTTTTGATCCGGTCCTTTTCGGCGGCGGTCATAGAGCCTTCCTCGCCGGCCGGGCTCGTCTCCCCCGACATCCTGAGCCGCCTCCATTTGAAGATCGCTCGTTCGTCGGCGGGGCCGAGGCCGGGAAGGCGCGGCAATATTTCGCGACGGACCTGAGCGTGGGCCTGTCGTATGGCGGCTCTCTCGCTCAGCTCGAACGTTCCGGCCTTGACCCCCTTCGTGTACCGCTCTTTGGACACGCTCACCCTCAAGCGCGTCTCGCGCATGAGCCCACTCATCTTGCGATCGGAGATCGTCTCGCCGGTCGCCACGTTTCGCCAGCGTTTGGATGTTCCCGGAAGCTTCTCGAAAGCCCCTTGCGGCGTGACGCGGGTATTCCGAGGGCGTGGAGCGCGGGCCATGGCTCAGAGGTCCCATGCCTTGTCGGCGTCGCGCATCGCCCGTGTGCGCAGCCAAAGGAGCGCGCGGGCCTCGCGCACTAGGCACAAGCGTTCGGCCGTGTCGGGGTGGTGCCCCCTCAAGTCTTCAAGGCGATAAAAGGTGGGGCCGGTGTCGCCGACTATTCGCGCGAGCGCGAATACTTGCGCCGCAGCCGGGTTCGTATTATTGCACGTCATGTGACAGGGCCTTTTGCTTGGAGTTAACGGGCCTTTGCTTAGGTGGTCACTTTCCTTTTGCCGGGAAAACCAAAGGCCCGCGCGTCGCACAACGTGCGGGCCTTTTTCTTTTCAGGTGGCTCGATCTCCTTCCGTCAGCTTCGGTTCAGACTGGACGGGCGTGGCTTCAGGAGTTCGCGCCACTCGCTCTCTCTCCGCACGTAGTCGACCACGAAACGGCGCATGACCCCGCTGAGCGACAGGCCATCGGCATGCGCTCGCCCGTAGGCTCGCCTCGACATTTCGATTTCGAGCATGAAGGAAAAAAGCGCCCTGTCGGCAGGCGGGATCAGCCGCCGCCTGTTTTTTGGCTCGCCGAGTTCGGGGATGAAGGGAACGGGCGCTCCGCCCGCGTAGGCTTCCGCGCACCGGCTGAGCACCGTGCCAGGCCTCTCGCCGGCGCTATACGCCAGGTAGAGGAACCAGTCGCGCTCGTTGCGGGTGCAGCTGAATTGTGGAGTGGCGAAGGAGCGCCTCGCCGACGACGGCGCGACCGAGCGCCAGTCCGGCGCAGTCCCCGGATCAAGTCTGGAGGCGAGCACGGCGTCATTCAAAGAAATTGTCCCGGACATGAACAGGCCCCAACACACACCGCAGGTCGCGGTGAAATGGTTTGAAGGAGCGTTGACCCTTACGGGCCACGCTACTTCACCGATGGAGTCCCTGTTTCGGGAGACGCTACCCTACGTCCAAACCGGTTTGCGTCAAGATAAATATCGCCGCGTTGAACGCTCTCATCCCAGGGAGGCGGAGTGCATAGGCTCGTCCGTTCTCGAGGATCCCCGCCAGCGGCCGACGGCGGCGACAGTGGATCCGGGGGGCCGATGACGCTGCCCTTTCTCAAAGCCCGCCAGAAGCCGCCTAAGCGGCCCTGGCGTCACGAGTCAGAAAATCGGAGCCAGAAGGAGCGTATGGCTACAATCGTCACCACGACAATTTGACGATCTGTCCGGGCCCCGATCGCGGATCGCCTTGCACTCCGTTCCGGTGATAAAACCCGATCCATGTCGCCTGAGGAACTTCGCGAGCGGCTTGAGCGCGCCGGCCTCACTCCGTACCGGCTTTCATATTTGCTCGGCGTTGAGCCCAACGAAGGCTCCAAGTGGACGCGCGGCGATCGGCCCGTTCCGAAGGGCCGCGTTGCGCAGATTATTGAGCTGACGGATTTTGTCGCCGAGCATGGCGTGGCGGCTGTTCCATTGCCTTCACTAGTGCGGACGGCCAACGCGTGCCCACGCCTCGTTCGCCTCGCCGTGACCCGGCCGCAGCCGGTTGTTCCGCCAGATAGCCCTGTTCGAGAGACGGGCGTCCTTCGACGCTAGGATTGCTATCGGAGCTAGAGCGGGCTTCGGCCCGCTTCACTCCGACTTCGTTCGCGCCCATAATCTCGCCAGCCAGCGCGGCTTGGAGAGATAAGGCCGTATCCAGTGTGTTTAGGATCGCCTTCCCCAGACGGAGGGGTTGTTTGGCGGCGTCCGCGATCGTCCTCTCCATCCATCGCGCCGCGTCCTCGTGCCGTTCCCACGGCAACAGCGAAACGCGGAGAAGCTCGGCGATGATCGCGCGATCGATCCGATGCGTGTTCCGACCCGCTTGCGGAAAGTTGGACCGGACGAATTCTCTCTGCGCGATGAACTTGAACACCCGCGCGTCGATTAAGGGGCGCAGCGGCTCGATCGCGTCCCAAACGAGTGAGTTCCGCCCGTGTTTGTCGCTGTGGAGAAACCCTATCGGCAGGGCGAAGCCGGCCGCCGTCAAAGCTCGCGCCAGCCGTCCCGCTTCGACCACATAGGCGTAGTTGAGCATCGCGTTGATCGGATGCGAGGCGTGCTTCGAGCCGGGAAATTGAGCGCCCTTTTGCCGGTTAGCGAACCTGAGCCATGAGCGCGGGAGATCGCCGCCCTTGCGCTCGCGGAGGCCCAGATCGCGGAAGGCTCGCCAGTAGGCCGCCGCGATGCGGGCTTCGATCGTCACGATTTCGGCGACGGAGCGCGCTTCGTCGAGCCTCAAGCTCCAGGGGCGTTTGTCGATCGCCGGAACGCTCTCGGCGGACGCCTTGAGTTTCGCGCTCACAATCGCCCGCGCGACCGGGACCGGATCGGCGAGCGCCTGGGCGCGGACGAGCGAAGGCCCGACGTCGAGGATCCGGGCGGCGTGTTTGTCGTTGACGCCCTCGCCCGCGCCGTCCGCTTCGAGCGCGCTTTCATAAAACAAGATCGCGCGGCCGGGACCGTTCGGCAGGATCAGCGGGATCGCGTATCTGGCGCACCATCTTATCGCCTCGCCGGTAAGGAATTCGCCGTGGCCGTCGAACAGGATGGCCGCAGGCTTTGGTTCGTCCACGTCTATCCTCAAGCCGCCGGCGATCGGTTGGAATCCGTGCTCCACGTCGAGCGCCCCGCCATGCACGCGCAAGGCCGCATTCGGGCCGATAACAAGGACGGGGCCGCCCCTGTCCATCGCTCTTAAGGCTCGGGCCGGCCGACGACCGGGGGGTCGCTTCTCGCCGAGGGGCGGGACAACCGCCTCGCTCTCGTTCTTGCGCGGCTCAGCTTTTGGGCAAACGTCGAGCGGGCGCAAGGACCGCGCGGCCGAAGCGGCATACGCCCTCCACGCGTCGGCTGCCGTGGTTTCGCCCGCGGCTATCCGCTCGACGATCGCCCCCGGCGTCAAACGGATCGCAAACACTGCCCCTGCCCATGGAGCGGAATCTCCCCGGGGCTCGCGGCCCGCGTCAAATACCGCGTTATTTGATCCCCTCACAACTGCCGGGCAGACTGTCCTATCTGCGTCCCGGCACCCTCGGCAGTCGCGGGCACAAGTCCCCGCGGCGGTGGCAGCGATCTGTCGTCCTGCGGCGTCCGCGATCACCTGCTCCGATCGGCGGAAGGCGACCGCCCGGTCCAACGCTTGAAAGCATGATTGAATGAGGTCGAGCCTTCGTATCCGAGCAGCCAGGCAATCTGCCCGAGCGACATCCCGGATCGTTGAGATATTCATCGCAAGGCTCTTCCGCAATTGGTCGACAACCTCGCCGTCTGTCGTCCTTCATCAGCCAACCTCCGCGCGAGGGTGCGCAGGCTGAGTGCCAGAGCCTCCGCCACGTTTTCGGCTTTCGCTTTGCCGTGGGGCAGTAGCTTCTCCACCTCGGCCTCAACCGCAGAGCGCAGCGTTCCCGGTTTTACGTTCCGCTCCTTCGCAGCGGCATCGCAGTAGGGTTGGAGAACCCGGAGCAGCTTCGGATCGGCGGTGATTAGCGGAAGGCGGAGAGCGTCGGCTGAGATTTGAAACACGGTGTTCGGCGCGCCAAACTC
>CAWIKX010000012.1:0-28364 GCA_963836695.1 uncultured Alphaproteobacteria bacterium | reverse complement strand
TCATGACCGATAGGCCCAATCCCGAAGGCCGATCGACATGATCCGCCGGGGGCTGGTTGATGAGCTTGTTCCATGCATCGCAGCAGTGATCGACGATGTCGTCGAAGGATTTGAAGATCCGATTTGAGAGCCAGTTGTCGCGCAAGAATTGCCAGATGTTTTCCTGCGGGTTCAGCTCCGGGCACTTTGCCGGGAACGGGATCAGCGTGATGTTGGATGGCGCGATGAGCCTGTCCGACAGATGCCAGCCGGCCTGATCGACCAGCAGCACGGCGTGCGCTCCCGGCGCGATCTGGGTGGCGATTTCGGCGAGATGGAGGTTCATCGCCTCCGTGTTGCAGCGTGGCATGACCAGGGCCGCGCCTTTGCCGTCCTTGGGACAGATCGCGCCGAAGATATAAGCTGAGGCGGTTCGCTGATCTTTGGGAGCGCTTGGACGCGCGCCGCGCTTGGCCCAACGGCGGGTGATCTTGTTCTTCTGGCCCACGCGCGCCTGGTCGGCGAACCAGACCTCTATGGCGCTGGGCTCGACGTCCTTCTCGCGCCCGATCGCTTCCAGGCGCGCGGAAAAGCTTTTTTAAAATCCTCGATCGCGCCTGCGGCCTGAGCGTAATGGCGAGGCCGGGCCGATAGCTTGCGATAACCCATGGCGCGCAATTGGCGGCTCAACGTCTGCTTGGCGACGACGACGCGGAATTCTTCGAAAACCCATTGGCAGAGATCCACGATCCGCCAGCGCACGACCCCATGAACCGCCGGCATTGGGTCTGCTCCTCGATGATCGCGGCGAGCCCCGCCCGATGCGTGTCGTTAAGCCGGGATGGCTGTCCAGGCGGCTTGCGGTCGATCAGGCCGTCCGGCCCCTGGGCGTTGAACTTCATCACCCAGTCGCGAACGATCTGGAGCGTCACCCCGCCGATCCTGGCCGCTTGCGTGCGCGTCGCGCCTTCGTAAATCGCCGCCAGCGCCAAAAGCGGCGCGCCTGCGGCCCGTCCTTCGATCGCTCCGCCGACGACCTCACCATCTGCGCATCAAAATCAGCCCGGAGCGGAATGGGCATGGCGAACCTCCTTCGTTCACCACCTTGAATCACAACTTAACCGATTTGGGAATCCCCATCCGAGTCTATGCCTTCAGAGACTTGGTATAAGAGGAATTGTCGAAGCGGACGAAACCTTCATTCTCGAATCCTTCAAGGGCCGCCGGTCCGATCTGCCGCGCAAGGCTTAGCAAACGCGGCGGAAGGGCCAGGCATCCGGGCCTTCACCACGACAACATTCCCATCCTTGTCGCCCGCGACCGGAAGGGCGCGACCTTCGACGCGGTCCTGCCTCAGGTCGACGGCGTTTCGGTGATCTGCCCTCGCCGGAATCGTCACGCCGGTCAATCACCTGATCGGCGACGGCGGCAAGGCGATCGCCACTTTCGCCCGCAGAGCCGGGATTCCCTTCCACGCCGTGCCGGCGCCGGGGAAGCCGACACCCGCAGCGCCGCACCTGCACATCAACAACGTCAACGCTTATCACGGCCGTCTTAAGCAGTGGCTCAACCGCTTCAACGGCGTCGCCACCAACCAGAAATTAGTGCTATAACCGCTCCCATCGGTGGAGAAGGCCCAGCGGGCCGCCGCTGCCCGCAAGGGGAGTCGAGGAGGCCTTTTGGTCTCGAGGTGAGAAGGGACGGGTTTTCTTATTTGAATTGGCCGTAACCCCTTGAAATGTCCCGATTCGAAGCCGCCAAAGCGCTTCCGCGACGAATAGACCGTTCGAACAGCTGAACCGTGGTTTCTCTATTCGCGGGAAGGTTTGTCGGCGCTGCGCGGTTCCGAGGCGGGTTTGCGTACGTATGTTGCTCGAAGCGATCAGACGCGGTTTCGACGCGAAGGCCGACCACTGCCTCTGTCAAGGTGGCACACCCGCGTATCTCAAGAAGGGCTTTTCCGCTCGCACATTGCGGGCGGACAAGACCGCCGACGGAATGAGAGTCCGTGGCGTTGCACCGGCATGGAGACGAAGGAAGGGAACTCAAATGACGGACAAGACAGTTGAGTTGCATGTGGACACGACGCCCGTATCTCCTACTCCCACAGGCGCTGACCGCCGTACCGTCGTGAAGGGTATGGCCGCGGCGGGACTAACCGCGGGCGTCGCGCTGCCAACCTACCTCAGGGGTTTTGAGACTGCCGCGTACGCCCAAACGGGCGCACCGGTGAAGATGGGATTTATCGAAGACGAATCCGGCAATCTCTCAGTCTACGGCATCCAAAAGCTGCATGCAGCCCAGCTCGCCGTCGCCGAGATCAACGACGGCAAGACTTCTAAAGGAGCCCCGACATCCGCGCAGGCTTTCTCGGAGCGCAGCGACGGCCGCGAAGAACCCGCCCGTGATCAGCAAAGATGGAACATCGCTCGCGATCGTCGACGACGGCGGGCCCAAGTCGCCGGTCGACCTCGCTTACGTGGAGGACAGCGACATCCTGATTGATTCCAGCGACAACGGCATCCTCGGCCGCGAACTCCAACTAGTGTCTTCAGACGGCCAGAGCAACAACGCCGTCTGGCAGCAGCTCGCGCGCAAGCTCATCCAGGAGGACAAGGTCGACGTGCTCGTCGCGGGCTTCGCCAGCGCCGAGCGGGAGGCGATCCGGCCGATCGTCGACCAGTTCAAGCAGCTCTATTTCTACACGAACCAATATGAAGGCGGCGTCGCCGACGCCAATACCTTCTGCACTGGGCCGGTGTGTGAGCAGCAGGTCATTCCGACCGTTCAATACATGGTCGAGAAATACGGACCCAAATGCTACACGATCGCCGCCGACTATAATTTCGGCCAATTGACCGCCGCCTGGACGAGGCGTTCATCCCTGTGGTCAAGGGCCAAGTCATCGGCGAAGAGTTCATTCCACTCTCGGTGTCCGAATTCAGCCAGGTGATCGCACGCATCCAGGCCGCCAAGCCCGACTGGGTCATGACACTGCTCGTCGGACAGAACCAGCACAACTACTATCCGCAGGCTGCGGCGGCAGGCCTCAAATATCCGATGGCCTCCACCGTCAATATGGCTCAGGGCTATGAGCACAAGCGCTTTGCTCCGCCCTCGCTGGCGCGCATGCACAACGCCATTCAATACCAGCTCGAAGTTCCGACCGCCCGCAACCGCGCTTTCGTCAAACGCTGGATGACGATGTTCCCCAACGACCCGTACATCGGCGAGATGGCGCAGAAGACCTATTTCACCATCCACCTTTACGCCAAGGCGGCGGGCCTTGCTCATACCGTCGACCAGCAGAAGGTGAAGCGCTGTCTCGAACTGGGCTGGAATATCGAAGCGCCGGAGGGAAGCGTGTTCCTCGAACCCGGCACGCATCACTGCGCCCACCCGATCCGCCTCGCCTATTGCGACGAAAAGCACAACGTCAGCTTTCTGCGCGATTGGCCGATGATTTCAGGCCTGGTGGCTCCAGCGTCTCGGGGTCAATCTTATCCGCAACCCAGAGTACAAGCAGTACACGCCTGACGAAGATCCCTATTTCAAAATGTTCGCGCTATAGCGGCTCGACCCGGACGGCGGCCCCTTTGGGCCGCCGTCCTTCCGGAACCAGCGGATTTTGACATGGACGTGATCGGGGCTCAGGACCTATTAAATTTCTTGCATAGGGTTGGATTGGCTGATTTCATGGGCGAGGCGAGGAGGCTTCGCCATGTCTGATTTGTTTTTGCTTTCTGAAGCGCATATGCGCCGGATCGAGGGGTTTTTTCCGCGGTCGCACGGCATCGCGCGGGTGGACGACCGGCGGATTGTGAGCGCCATCGTGTTCGTGATCAGGAATGGGCTTCGCTGGCGTGACGCGCCGAGGGAGTATGGCCGCACAAGACGATCTATAACCGGTTCATCCGCTGGAGCCGGCTGGGGGTGTTCAACAAGATCTTCGCCGAGCTGGCGCGCAAGGGTGGCAAGGCTGAGCGGATCATGATCGACGCCACGCATCTGAAGGCGCATCGCACCGCCGCCAGCCTTTTAAAAAAGGGCCTGTTCCCCGACGTATCGGACGCACGAAAGGGGGCTTGAACTCCAAACTTCACGCGGTTTGCGACGGCAAAGGTCGACCGCTCGTGATGTTGCTCAGCGAAGGCCAGATGAGCGACTTCAAGGGCGCGGCGTTGATGCTGCCCGCCATGCCCGAAGCCAAGGAGCTTCTCGCCGACAAGGGCTATGACGCCGATTGGTTTCGTGAGGCGCTCGCAAACCGCAAAATCGCCGCCTGCATCCCCTCAAAATCCAACCGCAAAGCCCCGATCCCCCACGACGCCGTCCTCTACAAACAGCGCCACAGAATTGAGAACATGTTCGGCAGGCTCAAGGACTGGAGACGCCTCCACACCCGATACGACCGTTGCGCCCACGCCTACTTCTCCGCAATCTGCATCGCCGCAGCTGTCATCTTCTGGCTCTGATCAATGAGTTCCTGAGCCGGAGTTGTCGCGAGCGTCGTCTATCAATTCTGCACCAACGCGGCGTTCTTGCTGCTGTGCGCGCTCGGGCTGATCCTCATCCTTGGCATGATGAACATCATCAACCTCGCGCATGGCGAACTGATGATGATGGGAGCGTATACCGCCTCGGCGTCCTACAGCAGGGGAGCGCCGTTTTGGCTCGCGGCGATCATCACTTTTGTCGCGGTTGGAGTTTTTGGCGCCGTGCTCGAAGCCACGATCGCCCGGCGTTTCTACGGCAGGGAACTAGGGACGATGGTCGTCACCTGGGGCGTGATTTTGTCCTGTCGCAAGGATTCCTGCTGCTGTTTGGCCCCTTCATGCCGCCGATCCAGATCCCCGCGGCAACATCGCGCTCGGCCAATATTCATCGTCTTACTACTGGATTTCCATGTTCCTGATCGCCGGGCTGCTCGTCGTCGGCCTTTGGTGGATTTATAACCGGACGGACATAGGGCTCCAGGCGCGGGCGACCATGCAAAATCCGGCGATGGCGCAAGCGCTCGGGGTCGACACGCGCCGCATCTACTGATGACTTTCACGCTCGGCGCGGCGCTCGCGGGACTGTCCGGGGCGTTGCTCGCGCCAACGACATCCATCATGCCCTTCATGGGTCAGCAATTCGTGGCGCCGGCCTTCATCACCGTAGTCGTCGGGGGAGCGACCAACGTCATTGCGGGGGCGGTCGGCAGCAGCCTTCTTTTATCCCTCGTCAAGACCCCGGTTGGTTTCTTTCTCGGCGCCTTCCTTGGGACGGTGGCGCTCTTGTTGGCTGCGCTGATCATCATCAGACTGCTGCCTGACGGGATCTCCGCGGCCATCCAGCGACGCCTCGACCTCAGACACAGAATGCGTTGACGATGGGCGCACTTTTTTCTCTCTTGAACGGGCCCGAGGATCTAGGCCGGGGCCTAATCTTTTGGAGCGGGGTCGCGATCGTCATCGCGCTTTTTCTCGCCGTTCCACTCTATCTCGGATTTCGCCGCCTACAACGTCTCGTACTATCTCTTGAACATTCCGATGGCGCTTGGGCTCTGCCTCTTGTGGGGATATTGCGGCGTCCTGAGTTTTGGCCAGGTCGCCTATTTTGGCATCGCGGGCTACGCCTACGGGGTGATTGCCGGAAATTTCGCGGGTCACTCCTGGGGCCCGATGCTGGGCAGCCTTGGCGGCCTCGTGGTCGCCGCGACCGTCGCGGCGGTCTTCGGATACTTTGTGTTCTTCGCGCGTGTGCAGATATGGATTCTCCCCATCCTCACGCTCGTTCTCACGTTGTTGCTCGAAACCTTCCTCGGGCAAACCGCGGGATATCAGTGGCGAATTGGCGTCGTGCAGCTTGGCGGCTACAACGGCATGACCGGCATTCCCGCATTCCAGATCGGAGACTTCGCGTTCTCCGGCTATTCATTTTTTTACCTCGCGCTTGTCCTGGCGCTGATTTGTTATCTCGGCTGTCGGATGCTCGTGAACTCGAGACACGGCAAGGTCATGCTTGCCATCCGTGAGGACGCGTAGCGCACCGAGATGCTCGACTACGACATCCGTATGCGGCAGTGAGTGGTGTTCGTGCTCGCTTCGCTTCTCGCCGCCCTTTCGGGGCTGCTCTATGTGCAGTGGGGCAATTACATCACCCCGTCCCAGGTCGGTCTGCTCTCCGCCGCGCTGCCGGTAATCTGGGGTTGCCGTTGGAGGACGTGAAAAGCTGCTCGCCGTCATAGTGGGGACCTACGGCCTCAACTGGCTGAACTACCGGCTCTCCTCATCCGGTAACCAATACGCCCTCGTCATCATCGGCTCGTTGCTTGTCATCGGGATGTTGTTCTTCCCGAGGGGGCTGGTCGTCACCCTGGCCGACCTGGCAAGGCGCCGCGCGGCGCCATCGGAAGCTTCGACCGTAGGACGCCGCAGGTCGTCGCACGCATGAAACAAGGCTCCATTCTGTCGATTGAAGGGTTGAAGAAGCATTTCGGCGGCGGCGTCGCGACTGACAATGTCACTCTCGACGTCGCAAGCGGCGACCTGCAATGCATTATTGGCCCCAACGGCGCTGGCAAATCGACCTTCTTCGCTCTCCTCTGCGACATTCTTACACTCGACGGCGGCCGCATCCTTTTCAACGGAAAGGACATCACCCGGATGCTTCCATCTCATCGGGTGAGAGAGGGTATCGGACTCACATTCCAGACCAATCGCGTGTTCGGCAATCTGAGCGTTCGGCAGAATCTCGAGATTCCGCTCGCTTCGATTCGCAGCGAACGAGGGGTCGAGGCTGAGGATCGGTACCGGATGGCGCTTGAGCGTTTCGACCTCGATCGCCACGACAAAGCGCAAGCCGCAAATATTCCCCACCACAGCGTCAGTGGCTGGAGATCGCCATGGTTCTGGCTGGAGGCCCCGATCTCTTATTGCTTGACGAACCGACCGCCGGAATGGCGCCGGAGGAGACTGGCGCCACCGCAGCCGTGCTACGGCGATGCTGAACCCGCCCCTGCCGGAAATGGTCAAGAAAATGGAAGTGACCGAGCAAGGGATCAAATTCAACAAAAAGATCACCTTGCCTTACGAGCCCTTCATTGGAACTCTTGGCGTCAGCCCGGAAATCGAGGCGGTCTCGTCGCTTCAGCCCGACTATTGGGGCGGCAACATGGACGTGCCCGACGTCGCTCCCGGCGCGATTGTCTACTTTCCTGTGCTCCACGAGGGCGCCTATCTCTACCTCGGGGATTGCCATGCGACGCAGGGAGACGGCGAATTGTGCGGCGTGGCGGTCGAGATCCCATCGACAACGACCATCCAGGTTGACCTCATCAAGAAATGGCCGATCGCCTGGCCGCGCCTTGAGAACGAGAAGTTCATCATGACGATCGGCTCGACGCGTCCGATGCAGGATGCCGCCCGCATCGCCTACAGGGAGCTTATTCGCTGGCTGGTCTCCGACTATGGCTTCGACCAGTACGAGGCTTATTTTCTGCTTACCCAGGCCGGACGCGTCAGGCTCGGCAACATGGTCGATCCGAAGTACAGCCTCGGTGCTTCAATTCTGAAATCATACCTCTAAGCCCGAAGCAAAGGGTCCCTTCTCAGGCGTTACCCCACGCGAGGGCGTCGCAACGGATGGCGCGATCCGCTACCGCGCCGCTCAAAACGACTACAACGCCTGTGCACAGAGGCCAAAGCGCTGTCCCAACATGCCAACGCGGAAGATCGCGCTTCATTCACGAAGCCCCACGTTACACATGACCGATCGAAAAGAACGCTGTCTCTACAATCTCTGAGCGTCACTTCACAATCGGGATTTTGCTCCGGTCGATTGTGATGGCCACTGCGCCGATCAGAACTGCGCCGAATACGATATTTTGGGCGAAGATGTTCACGCCGAGGAACGTCATCCCAATGCGCACGACGGAGATGATCAGTGCGCCGACGAGGGTGCGCCAAATGCTGCCGACACCGCCAGTTATCGCCGTTCCCCCAACTACGACAGCCGCTATCGAAGGCAACAGGAGCTCAGCAGCCAATGTGGGCGAGCCGCTTGCAAGGCGGCCAGCAAGGACGACACCCGCCACTGCCGCGAACGCTGCCGAAAGAACAAAGGCGAAGATCTTTTGCCGGCCGACCTTGACGCCAGAGGCGTAAGCCGCCGGCTCTCCCGCCCCGATCGCCGCGCTGTAACGGCCGAACCGTGTGTGCGCCTGCACGATATGTGCTGCCGCCAGGACGAGAAGCCCGATAAAGATAACGTTCGGCAAGCCAAACGTCCGGCCAGTGATCCACGCCTGATAGGCGCGTCCCACTTCGTCGAGGGTGATTGAGCGCTCCTTTGAGATCACCAGTGCGACGCTGAAGAGGACGCCGCCCATCGCAAGTGTGGCGATGAAGGAGGGGATTTTCAGGCGTACGTGCACGATCCCGGAAAGCAGTCCGGCCACCGCACCGACGGCGATTGCAAGCAGAAACGACCCGTAGCCCAATCGCGCGATCGTGAGAGCAACGATGACGCTCGCAAGCGAAGCCATTGATTGAATAGAGAGGTCAATCCCTCCCAGCATGATCACGAAGGTGACGCCGGTAGCGAGGACGAACAAAACGGCGGTATCGCTCGCAAGCTCGATCAAGGTGCCTGGCTCTAGAAAACTCGGCTGGGCGATCCCAACAAAAAGAATGAGGACCGCAAGCGTCGCGAGGGGCAGCCACTTTCTGATGTCGTCGGGCCGCACCGCCTTCACAGCCATTGCTAAACCATATGTCCGATGAGGTCGACCTGCTGTGGCTTTGCGCCGGGCGCAGCATCGGCCCGATGCGTAATCTCGCCGTCGCGCATAACGAGGACGCTATGGCTGAGCCCAATGGTCTCCTCCAAAGTGTCCGAAGTCAGAACGATCGAGAGACCTTCGCCGGTCAAGCGGCGGACGAGCTCGTAAACCTCCTCCTTAGCGCCCACGTCGAGGCCACGGGTCGGATGATCGAGTACGAGAATTCTCGCCTTGGCGTTCAGCCACTTCGCGAGGACGACCTTTTGCTGGTTGCCGCCGGAAAGGCCGAGGCACAAGGTGTTGATGTTCGGCGTGCGGACTTTGAGACGAGCGATCCAGTCCGTGGCGACGCCCCGCTCCTTCCGGGCGTCGATCAAGCCGAAGCGCGTGAGGCTCGCAAGATCGGCCAGAACGATATTGGCTGAGACGGATAGAAAGAGAACGAGCCCCTCAACTCGCCGCTCGCGAGGAATGTAGCCAATGCCAAGGTCCACCGCCCCGGCGGGAGTTTCTAGCCGCACCTCGCGGCCGGCGACTTTGAGAGTTCCGGCCGTATGGGGAGCAAAGCCAGCGAGCGTGCGCGTCAGATCTTCGCGCCCTGAGCCGATGACCCCGGCTATTCCCAGAACCTCTCCGGCGCGCAGCCTGAAGCTGACGTTCCTGTAGGCCGCGCCGCACGCAAGCTGATCGGCCTCCAGCACGACGGCGTCCTGAACCGGCATCTGTAAAGGTTCGTAATAATAGTCAGCTTTCTGGTTTCTTCCGACCATCAGCCGATGCAGCATCGCGACGTCCGCGTCGGCTGCCGCGAGTTCCGCGACCACCTCGCCGTCCTTCATGACGTAGACGCGATCAGAGACTTGCAGCACCTCGTCGAGCCTGTGCGAGACGAAGACAAAGGAGGAGCGCGATTTCAGAGCGCGTACTCGATTGAAAAAATCTCGATCTCCGCGCGCTCGAGCACTGAGGTTGGCTCGTCGAGCAGGATGACGAGGTGGCCTGCAGCTTGCTCCTCGAGTGTTAGAGCTTTGGCGAGCTCCACCATCTGACGAGCGGCGAAGCTGAGCGTATCCGCGCGCGTGCGCGGGTCAATGTCGACCTTGACCTTCTCCAGCTGTCGGGTTGCGGCATCATAAAGCGCGCGCCACTGGACGAGGCCGAATTTCGTGAACTGCCGCTCGTTCCCAAGATAGATGTTCTCGCCGATCGTCAGGTTCGGGAGCAGCGATTGCTCCTGGAACACCATGCCAATTCCTTTGCGGTTGGCGTCGGCAGCGCTTTCGATACGAATCTCATTGCCCGCAATAAGGATTTTCCCAAAATCAGGCTGATAGACGCCACTCAAAATCTTCATAAGGGTCGACTTGCCGGCGCCGTTCTCGCCGATGAGGCCAATCACCTCTCCTGGCTTGATCTCGATCGAGACGTCCTTCAGCGCGTGCACTCCCGGGAAACGCTTGCCCAATCCTGTCACCGAGATAGCGGCCTTGGCGCTCGCGCTCATTTGACGACCCGCACCTTGCGATCAATCGAAAGGGCTACGGCGCCAATAATCATGAGGCCCTGAAGCCCGATCTGAACGCTTGGCGGAACGCCCATTAGCACCATCCCGTTCGACAAGACGGAAACGATCAGCACGCCGACGAAGGTCTGAAGGACGCCGCCCTCTCCCCCGGAAAGTGACGTTCCGCCGACGACGACGGCCGTCACTGTGGTGAAGAGGCGGCCATTGCCGATCTGCGCGTTTCCTAAACCTAGCTGCGCGGCAGCCAGAACTCCGCCCATGGCGTAGAAGACGCCCGCCAAGGTGAAGGTTACGATACGAACCCAGGAGACCGAAATGCCGGATAGGGCCGCGAGCTCCTCGCCGCCGCCGAGGGCGTAGATATAACGGCCGAGACGGTATGGTTCTGGATCGCGAACGCCACCGCGAGACAGGCGAGCGCCAACCATACGCCCCAGGGAAGGCCTAGTGCTCGCCGGATCGCAAGCCCGCGTATCAGTGGGTCGTTGATCCTTATCGCCATGCCACCTAGCATGGCGTTCGCAATTCCCACGCCAATGAACCATGAGCCAAGCGTCGCCATAAACGAAGGCACCTTCAGACGGACGTGGACGATGCCGTTCGCGAAGCCAACAGCGCCCCCGACCGCCAGCACCACGAGCACAGCCAACAGGCCGAGATTATTGTCATTCAGGCCGTTGAGGACCGTCATCGAAAGGATCACGGCGGCGAGCGTAAGGATCCCTTCGACCGACAAGTCGATCGATCCCATCAGTATTATGAAAGTCTCGCCGAGGCCGAGGACAAGTGGAATCGCGGCGTCCTGGCTGATCCGCACAAAGTTTCCGAAGCTAAGAAAATTGTGATTGATGACGGCGATGATCAAGCACAGAAGGACGAGCACCATCGCTGGCGCCCACGCGGATATGCGCAGGCGGCACCGTCTCGCTCCAGCCCTCGCGACGGGAGCAACTTTCAGAGACGCACTCACCGCGTCGCCCTTAATAAGTCTGACAGTCTAAGGAAGGTTGCTGGCGCCGAGACAGAGGGTGCCGGCCTTTCGATAGCTTGTTAGTTATACTGAATCTGCCCGTTCACGCGCCCCCAAATGTCGTTCCAATCAAGTTTGGGCTCCGTCTTGATGTTGTTGTCATAGAACGACTGCGCATTCTCCGCAGTGATGACGACGCCTTTGCCATAGAACTCTCGATGATCTTTCGGTTCTTTCGACGGATCGAACTTGCCGGTCTTGGCGTGATAACCGATGGACAGGCCCATCCCCCCCTGCCAGAACGGATCCCACGCAACCGTTCCCGCCATCTCGCCCTTGAGGATAGCCTCGACGGCGAGTTGGATGCCATCAATTCCGGTCACAGGAACCTTCCCAGCTCGACCGTCGCTTCTGAGCGCCTCGACGGCGGCGAGCGCCATATCGTCGTTGGCCGCCCAAATTCCTCCGATCTTATCTCCGTACTGGGTCAGCCACGCGTTGGTCTTTTGCAACGCCTCGGTCGCCGACCAATTGGCGACCTGCATGTCCAGCAGTTGCACGCCTGGATTTGCTTTCAGCGCTTCCATGAGCCCGGCCTTCCGTTCGATTGCCGGCACGTTCAACTCTATGCCGCCGAGGGCCACGATCCCGCCTTTCCCGCCCATCGCCTTGATCAGCGCCTCGGCCATCGCTTTGCCATAGGGAACGCCACTGAAAGAGATGTGCGCTACGTAGTTTGGATTAAAATCCCAAGGGTGCAGATCGTTGGGCTTGTTCCACTAAGTCACGACATACGCGCCCGCATCCTTGCAGGCCTGCACGATCGGCCGGGCGTCTGGGCTATCGTTCGGGTCGACGTTGATGACGCAATTGCCGTTCGTCTTGGCAAGAATCGCCTTGATGTCGGCGATGCCTTTCTCACTGTTACCCTCTGTCACCAGAGTCACGTAGTCAGCGCCGACCGATTTCGCGAATGCGGCTCCGCCCTTGTTCCAAGTCGCGTGATACGGGTTGGAGAGCGAGCGAATGGAGTTGACCACCGTGGGGTTGCCCGCCGCCAGAGCGGAGCGCGTGATGATCGCCGGAAAGGCGCCGACAACGCCAGCGGCTGCTGCGCCCTTGAGAAAGCGGCGGCGCGGCATCGAAAGGTGTGAACCGAACTGCAGTTGTGGATCGACCATTTTTTCCTCCCTTAGGCCAGTCGACGCGGCCAAGTCGGTCGCGTAATTCGCGCTTAACCCGCCTCGATTGTCGGAGAATCCGGCATCAGCGAGCGGGTCCGCGAATGATTTTGGGCAGGCCAAAATGCACGCTTGGCCGGGCCTGTCAATTGTCGCCATTACGGATTAGCACGCGTTCTGCTTGCTCCCGAACTACAGACGGAGTTGCGTCGTCTCTTTAGCGATTGACGTTTTGAGCCATGCGATGGTCAATCTCGACATGAAAGGGGTAGCGCCGCGGCGCTCAATTTTCTCTGCCGGCTATCCGGTTCATGCCCCGACGATCGGCAGTGGCGCAAAGACATAGGCGAAAACCCATGGCGCTCAACAAGCCCTGCGTTCCTGAAGTAGTTTGCGCATTCTGGCGCGTGAAGCAGTCGAGCGGCGCGCCGATGGTTCGCTAGGTGTTTAGTCCCGGCCTTTGGTGGATTGGGTCAAGTTTGAATCTTTTGGGCTCTTTTGTCCATGCTTTGGCGATGAATTCGTAGGGCGTCAGGCCCTTGAGGGTCTTCAATCGTCGGGCGAAGTTGTAAGCGTCGACGAAGTTTGCGAGGTGGGACTTCAGCCGCTCGTGTGTGTCGTAGTGGTAGCGTTTGACGGTCGCTTCCTTGATCGTGCGGTTCATTCGCTCGACCTGTCCGTTGGTCCAGGGATGATTGATCTTGGTGAAGCGATGCTCGATGCTGTTCTCGCGGCATCGCATGTCGAACATGTGCGTCATGTAGCGCGCGGTGGGGCCGTCGGCGTAGCGCGGCGCGAAGCGGAACTGGATGCCGTTATCCGTCAGGATCGTATGAATCTTGTAGGGAATGGCGGCGATCAACGCGACCAGGAAGGCGGAGGCCGTCACCCGGTTGGCGCTTTCCACCAACTGGACGAATGCGAATTTGCTCGTGCGGTCGATGGCCACGAATAGATAGAGTTTGCCTTCGGCAGTCTGCACCTCGGCGATGTCGAGGTGAAAGAAGCCGATCAGATAAGACTTGAACTTCTTCCTTGTGGGCTTGTCGCCTTCGACGTCCGGCAAGCGGCTGATCCCATGGCGCTGAAGGCAGCGATGCAGGCTTGATCGCGTCAAATGCGGGATCGTGGCCTGCAAGGAATAGAGGCAATCGTCCAGCGGCAGCAGCGTATGCCGACGGAAGGCGACGATGACGGCCTCGTCTTCGACCGTCAGCACCGTCGACTTTGGTTCTCTCGGCCCCGTCCGCAAATCGGAGACGGACTTTCGTCGTTTCCACTTGGCGACCGTCTTCGGATTGATCCCGTAGCGCTTTGCCAGCTCCCTCAGGCTCGCTTGACTGTGCTGTATCGCTCGACGGACCGCCTCTGTCGTCGTGGCGCTCGCGTGAAGAACCTGTCCCATAGCGCATCCCTCCAGGCCGGAGAAAACAATGCACCATCAAATGCCGGGACTAAACAGAGTAGGCGGGCAGGAAGAAGAGCTTGGCTTTGGCGGCGCGGATGGCGGCGCGAACGGCGCGGCCCTTATGGCTGCCGAGGTTATCCATGACGACAATGTCGCCTGGCGCAAGGACCGGGACGAGAACCTGCTCGACATAAGCGCGGAAGCTTGCGCCGTCGATCGGTCCGTCGATCACGCAGGGCGCGGTCAGCCGGTCGCAACGCAGCGCCGCCAGAAACGTCGGCGTCCGCCATCGGCCGAAGGGCGCCTTGGCGACGAGGCGTTGGCCCTCAAGACTTCGGCGAAGTTCTTTCAAAGCCTCGACCACGCCCTCATTCTGCGCCGGTTGGCGCGAACGCACGCTCATGGTGGGAATTGATTCTCTACTGTTGCTTTCATGGTTTGGGCGCTGGCAGTCCCGCGTCTCCTGAGCTCCGATGCGGACAGAATTGTCGCGGTGTTTGACGCTCTTTTGGTCTCAACATTGTTAGCCGTGGTCGAGTCTCCTAAGGCTCAGCAGATTGTCGAAGAAAAGGCTCGTCTAGGTTCGACGATGGCTTCGTAGCAGTTGTCTTTGGCGAACCCGTCCTCGGGGACTCCAAGCGCTAGCCGATCTGGCAACAGTCCGGATGACCGATAAGGCAATCAAGGCTATTTCGCACTTGTGGATCAGCAATGGCTATGGCGCGTGGACGAGGTCGATAATGACTTCGGTTCCCGATGCCTCGGTGTCTATAGCGTTGACGTCGTCAGGGGTTTTGGTCGACCTGTCGGTCGGCGCAATCCTCACGCTGAGCCACGCGCTTGGCGCAGGCATCGCGCGCGGAAGGAATGAGGCGTTACCCATCCTGGTTTGCCACCTCTGATCAGCACGCTAGCCAGAACGACGACGTATCGGGCTCAGCGAGACAGTACGCACGGTTCTGGCTGGTGCGCACCGCGAAGGTTAGGACCGATGCCGCGAGCCATGCTAAAGTTGGTCGGAGAACGAGGTTCCCGACAAGCCCCGCTCAATTTCCGGATTTTAGTCCGCACTTGATCGTGACTGATCGCGCACGATTTTTGCGTTCGCACAGTAGCTAGAGAATCGCAGTTTATGAGGTAACAAATTGATTTTGCTGGCGCTCCCAAGGGGACTCGAACCCCTGTTTTCGCCGTGAGAGGGCGACTCCCGGACATTAACACACAACTGCGCACAACTGATTGCCGACAGAAGCCACTGAAACCGCTGAATTTGTCCTTGCATGTACGCGGTTGTTCACGTACATCTTTTCCGTACGATTTTCCATACGGAAATTGACATGACCCGCTTGGTGCGAAACGCCAAAGCTCGACACTCGATCAGCCCGCAGCAAATGCGAAGTCCGGCGCGAGCCGCATTCGTCCCGGATGGATGCGGGAGCCTTCATCGGCTATCGCCGCCTGTCGTCCGGTTACGGCACGTGGATTGCCCGCCTTCGCGACAGCGCCGGGAAGCAGCACTATGAGGCGCTCGGCTCAGCTGACGATAATCTGGACGCGGACGGCCAGACGTTTTCACGTTCGGACAGGCGCAGGAGCAAGCCCGCGCGTTCTTCGACCGCAAGCGGCGGGGGCTGGCTGGCCATGTCGAGAGGCGCAGCGGACCTCTCACAGTCGCTGTTGCTGTCGAGGTCTATCTGGCGCACCGGAGGCACGAGGCTCGAAGGGCGTCGAGGCCGACGCCAAGCAGGCGATGGCGCGGATAGTCCCGGCAGTAGGGGCCATTGAGGTCGAGAAGCTCACCAAGCAGCGGATCGATGCGTGGCTGCACGAGCTAGCGGACGCACCCCGCCTCTGCGGACGGGCAGGTTGCGCGACGTCTCAAGCCCTGCGAGACTTCGACCGCAAAGACAGCGAAGAGGTCCGTCGCCGTCGATCGACTGCCAACCGGGTGCTGACGATCTTGAAGGCCGCGCTGAACCACGCCTTCCAGGAGGGCCACGTTGCGAGCGACGATGCGTGGCGAAAGGTCAAGCCGTTCCGCGAGGTCGATGCTGCGGTCGTGCACTTCCTGTCGGGCGACGAATGCCGCCGACTGGTCAATGCCTGCGAGGGCGCCTTCCGCAATATCGTGCAAGGGCGCGCTGTTGACGGGCTGTCGCTACGGCGAACTAGTTCGCCTCCAGGTCGCCGACTTCAACGCCGATGCCGGGACCGTCACAGTCCGCGAGAGCAAGGCGGGCAAGCCACGCCACGTTGCTCTTACTGATGAAGGCCAGCAGCTCTTCGATCAGCTTACTGCCGGCCGGTCGTCGCGCGATCTCATCTTCACCCGCGATGACGGCAGCGCCTGGGGGCCTCTCATCAGAAGCGACCGCTCGAGGAGGCGTGCGCCAGGGCCGGGCTTGAGCCGCCCGCGACATTCCATAGTCTGCGGCACACCTACGCCAGCGCCCTGGCCGGGCGCGGCGTCCCAATGGGCGTTATCGCGGCGCAGCTGGGTCACGCCGACACGCGCATGACCGAGAAGCATTATGCCCACCTCGCGCCGAACTATGTCGCTGACACTGTGCGAGCCGCACTGCCGCCGCTGGGCGTCGTTGAGCCGTCGGCAGTCGTGCGTCTCTCATCTCAATGACGAGGCTGGGTCCGTCTTGCGTCAGGTGCAGCAGCTCAGCTCCCGATCTGGCCGCCGTAGAGGTGGTAGGAAAAACATTTCTAGGACGCGATTATGGCTTCAGCAACCCAGAACGGATCAGCTCCGTTCAAGATCGGTTTGCGCCGCGTCAGCTCTTGCAGCGCCAATTTCGCCGCCGGCGTCGTAAAGCTCCCTGAAGCGATAGAAACTGTTGCGCGAGTAGCCCATCATTTTGCAGGCCTGGCTGACATTGCCGAGTTGCCTGGCCAACTCCGGCAGCCGTACCTTGGCGCGGATGATCTTCTGTTCCTTGGTCATCGTCGGTGTCCTTTCGAAACGCCGAGGCCGAGCGGTCTTGGCTAATTCCTTGATGAGAAGCTCAATGTCTGGCTCGTCCAGAACCGCACGCCGCCCGGCGTTGAGGCGATCATCGTCTAGGCCAGCCCCATAAAAAATCACCGCCAAGCGGCCTGAGAAAACGCTTACATTCCTACAGTTGGCGCGCCGCCATTACTGTATAATACATGATCTTACTGTGGTTATCTAAGATCGCGAGCCATCCCCCGGCCCCCCGGACACGCCAGGGTAGGGGCGTTTTCGTCAGCCAATAATTTGTCGGAACCCCTTTCTCCATCTCACGCCGGGGCGCGCGGCACCTCTTGCGCTTGTCTACCCCCGGGGGCCTAGACAGCCTCTCACCCGTCGGCCTCGCGGTGGCCTTCAGGACGTTGCTGACCCCGGCGTGGCTGATGACGACGCCCAGCCTTGCTTCAATTTGTTTGGGTACATGGAGTACATTTGCCCACTGGCCGATTGTCACATTGGTCACCATGACGGTGATGCCGGGCACACTGTAGGTTGCTTGGCCAGCGACGCAGGCGATGACGATCGGATTGTCGTCCTGGGTCCACAAGTTTGGGCCCATATTGTTCCACTGCTGCTGCATGAGATTGGCTTCCATCTGGGCAGTGAACAGATGCTCAGCCTTCACCATCGGGCCGCGAATTCTAATTCGCGACAGGGCGTTTAAGCGACTCGCCGACTGAGGGCGCAAAACATAGGTGCCGCTTGGGGCGCGCATTCATCAACACCCCTCACCCCGCAGGGACGGCTGATTGAGCCAGCTATCGGGGATCAGCCCGGTCATATCACGATTGTTGGCCATAGAAACGGGGACAACGCACCATGTCAAAGCCCAAATCTGCATGGACTCAGAGGCAATTGGCGACCCTATGATTTGATCAAGAGTAAGTGGGCTCGTGCCCTTCGTGAGAAGTCTGGGACAAGTGTGAATACTGCCGACGGCGCACCCCGGGATATTTGCAGCATAGACATAGTAGCCGCAACAACCGTAGGCGGATTGACCTGACGTAATGGTTAGCTGATTTCCGCTAATCGAAGCTGTAACGGTAGCGAAGGAAGGGATGCCGGGTCGGGTGAGATCGCCAGATAGGAAATCGGTGACAATTGGATGCGTCCCACCGCCAAAGCTTGAGACATCGAGAAAGTTGCTATTAAAAAGTGGACTGCCTAAACCGGCTTCGCCGTGACCATTTATGATAGCTCCATTGGATATTTCTGCCGGCCCTGAGAGGCCACTGCAATTCCCGGAAAAAGTCCCTGCCCACTCTGGATAGTATTGCTGGATACCACGATTGATCGGTTGATCGATTCCATATTCCTCAACAACACCGGCAGGGTAGGGGCCGGGAAGCTGGACATAGGTTGCATTGCTGCCGCAGTTGGAGGGGCTACCCCTACCACTCAGGCTCGCTCCATAGCCTACTGGGCCGCTTTCTGTCTTAACGAACAGGATGTTATTGTGCGCCCCACTGACGCAACGGGCGGCGCCAACATCATAGCTCGTCCCCACGCACCCTGTAAATGAAACGCCGCCTAATGGACGGCCCCCTACATAGGCTTCGACGATGGTGTTGTTTGTCCAAACAGGCCCGTGGGTAATGGCGATCCCGTAGCCGTTCGCCAGATAGAACAAGGTTGGACCGAAGTTGGTTGTGATGTTGGTATTAACAATTGTGTTATGGTCCCAGACTAAGTGATCCTGCACGCCGGCTGGGTTTCCGGTGGGGGAGGTATTGTTCTGCCCCGCATACATTTCTTTATGGCCGTTCGCCGCCCTGGGCATCCAGCCAGATATAAGGTTGAACTGAAACGTTTGACCGCCAATAGCTGTAGAGCTATTGAATACCCCTCCAAAAAAGTCACCAGGGGTGTCTAGGAACGCATTGTATTTCCACAGGATTACGTTTGTCCCCAAATTCAAATTCCACGCGTTGCATCTCGCTCCAAGGGGGCACGGCCCGTTTAGGCGGTCATGAAGGTTATCGGGAACGCTGTTAAAATCAATCGTGCTGTTGCTTACTGTAACACCGCCGGGGAAAATACCCCGCACATACAACCAAAGGTAATCATTGCCAGTAGGCTGCGCGCAAGCGGCGTCGTTGTTGAAGTAATTGACATCATCTATTAGCAGAGTGCTAACGTGGCTGGCGTTTTGGATGTGCAGACCTGTGCAATTGTGCCCATTAACGTTGCCGAAATTATAGTGCTGGATCACGCCGGCGAAAGCGGCTCCATTGCAATTCAAGTAGCTATCCG
The DNA here is from genome assembly GCA_963836695.1 of uncultured Alphaproteobacteria bacterium. Lineage (GTDB taxonomy): Bacteria > Pseudomonadota > Alphaproteobacteria > Rhizobiales > Beijerinckiaceae > Roseiarcus. The sequence continues at coordinate 9,280 of CAWIKX010000012.1, read as the reverse complement.
TGCTGGTAGAAACACCTGTGGGCAGAACAGTGCACCCGGCCGGTGGGTGCAATTGCGGGTCCATGAGGCAGGAGCCTGGGGTCCATGCCCCCGGAGCTATGGTGCACGTGGATGCAATCGGGCTGTAGCTGCCGACCGGATAATCAACCCCGGCGACATTCCAGAGTGGACGGCACAAAAGATTGGCGAAGGGTCCACAAGTTGTCGCCATGTAGTTTGCCGGCGTTTTGGCAAGGGTGTTGATCCAGCCACCCGGTTGAAAGGCGTCGGGGTGCTGAACCTGAGCGTTTAAATTAGAGCCGGTACAGCCGTCATCGGGGAATACGCCCATGGGGCAACTGGCGTTCACCCCCGAATAAGGGACAACGCTCAAAGTATGGTTGCCGCGCGCGAAAGCCGGATTAAGGCTTGAAGTCAGCAGCAGCGCGGAAAAGAGAGCGCGGACCGATCGCATCATTGCTGGATGGACCCCAGGGGAATTGACTGAACGTGTCATGCGGCGATGAGGGCGGCGAGGGCGTTTTCGTCCCATGCGGCGACTTTGCGGCGCATGCGCAGCGAATCCTTGCTTCTTCTGGTTCTAAGCACGTTGAGGGCGATGTGCTTGACGATGGCGCGGTTGAAGGGCGCGTTGTCGGTTCGCACGCGGCATTCGTCGTCACTAAGGTGTTACTTCGTCGGCGTCCACTCGCGCGCCAGCCCTTGCGCGTCGGCGATCTAGATCGGCCGGAAAAAACTGTGAAGAGCCAACGCGCGCTCAGAAGAGCGCGAACAGGAATGTCGTCGTCCAGACAGCAATGATTGCGACGAACGCCGAAAGCAATGGGCGCTCGTTCCGGTCGTCGATCAGGGAGAGAGGTCCCACCAACCCTCACATGTGCGTATACTGGTCATCGCGCCGTCCTCCTTGCAGGAAGTTGGCGAAAGCGCATCGCGATCACTGTGATCGAGATCACACAGTAAAAGGCTAACTACGAAGCCTCGCCACCTCGGCCTCCTGGATCGATCATCCGATCACTGAGTTGGGAGCCGGGTGCCAGACTTGCGCAGCGAAGGGCCCTCCAGAAACCGGGGGTACCTCTCGAAGAGGTCGAACATGCCCGGCTCCTCCTGCCCCGCCCTTACGGCGGCGTACTCGTCGTCGGTAAGATCAATCGTCGGCATGGCCGAGCGGCTTCTCAGCCTCTGTCATCGAAAACGTTCGATCCAGCGTAGAACGGCGGCCTTATCGCCGTCCGTCACGTACATCATCCCGATCATTACCAGTCCGTTAAGCGCCGGGTTGTCAGTATCCGGATGCGTCTTGAGATCGGACGCCATGCTGGCGACCGCGTGCGCAAGGTCGCCCGCGTCAACGTATTCGAGCGCCCGTCTTTTGCACCAAGCGAGATGCTCGTCCCGCGTCAATGCGTCCCATTGGGTTTCCGATGCCAGGCGAATGCCGACAGTGGCCGGAAGTAGCAGAAATTTGGCCGCTAAAGGCACGGCGTGGCAACGGATGTTGGTGTAGCACGCCCCTTTCGTTGACGGATTGCTCAAATGACAATCGACGCGGCGTTGAGCCACGTTCGCCAGCCGCCGCGCTCCTCTTTTCGGCGATTGCTGGGCCAATCCCATGAGCGCCCATCGAGGCGAGCGCCAGTTCGTCTGGGGTTTCGATGCTGTTTATGGGCTAGCCGCCGTCGCCAGAGGAGTGCGGCGGGGACGGGTGGGGCCAAGCGAGCGAGATATACCGCGCTCGCTTGGCCCCCTTCTCTGCGGCCTCGCTCTGGGCCTCGCGGGGGTAAGCAAGGCCCGACGCCGCGCAGCAAGCTAGCGGACGCATTGTCGGAACCGTCAATGCAGCAAATGTGTCGGGTTACCGAGCGTGGTGCGCTTCTCGCCAGCCACGAAGTCCCTCTGACGCGGCTCCCATGCACACATCGCCAAATTGCCGAATAGGCGTGGCGCGCTCAGAAGAGAGTGAACAGGAACGTCGTCGCCCAGACCGCAACGACCGCGACGAACGCCGAAAACAATGCGCGCTCGTTCCGGTCGTCGATTAGGGAGAGGTCCCACCAACCCTTGTATGTGTAGGTATTTGCCATCGCGCCGTCCTCCTGAGAAGAAATTAGCGCAAACGCACGGCGAGCACTGTGATCGCCATCACACAGCCCGCAGCTAATCCGCTGCCACCACGGCTTGGCGCGCTCTTCCGCCGTTAGCGCCGCGACCCAATCCGGCGCTGGTTTGGGCTCGTCGGAACGCGGTCGAGTTCCTGGGCTGCTTGCCGAGAAGCGCCAAAAGGATCGGCGGTAAGCTAGGAGCCGCCCACCGGTTCGCATGTCGTCTTGACTGAAGGCTGCGCGAAGAGACACTCCAGTGCGTCTTATTTTGAGGTTCAGTCGCTCGCCATCTTCCAACCTGTGCCGGAGCGACCCACGAAGAAGGGCTTTGAATAGCAAGGTCAGCGGCCGTGGGAGCTTGGTAATCCAGACGTTCCGTTAATCGGAATAGCTCTGAACGCAACTTCTCGCAGCGCAATTCAGTCAGGAACCGCATGGCCTCGTCACTTGTCGGGCTGGACAATCGCAGGAGACGATCCTCGTCGCGTTTGCAGATTTCATCGGAGGCAACTTCGGACCGTGGTGAAAGCCGGTCCGGTGAGCTGTCCTCGCTCGGAGTTTTCGCGTCCGACGACCCACCGTTCGAGGCTTGGGCAACCGCAGGCGCATGAGGCCTCTCGACCGGAAGTAGTTTGTCGAGTTCCGAGCGCGCAGATTGCGCATGGGGGCCAGCCGGATGAGCGGCCAAGAACGAGCGCCATCCTTCAGTCGATTTCATCCCTTGGGCAATTCGATAGTCCAGGTCCTCGTCGACATTCGCTGCGGCGATTGGGTCGACTAGGGAAACGCCCGCTTCCGGCTTTGCGGGTGCGAGGGACTTGTTGACGATGACGTTGATGTCATCAAGCCATCGGAGCTTGGCGACGTCCTTGAGGCTCAGTGGCGCATAGACATAGATAACCGCGAACGCCAACACCAACGCGAACGCGTATTTCCGAACAATACCCATACGGCCGCCTTCGCGCCGCCACGCTAACCACAAGACTTCCATGCGGGAGGCCGCACGTCAATTCACGTCTCGCGCAAATGGTTCCCGCGCTTCTCGCTGTCGCGCTTACGTTGGCCGCCGAGCTGCGGCAGAGGACGGCGGTCGAGGCGTACGCGAAATCGACGGGCTTTGAGATCGTCGAGACGTTCTACGACGCTGCGGTGTCGGGCGGCGATCCCGTGCATGAACGTCCAGGCTTCGCCGCCATGCTGGCTCGCATCGATGGCAATGGCGTGCGGGCAGTTCTGGTCGAGACGGCCAGCCGGTTCGCGCGCGACATCTTGGTGCAGGAGACGGGCTGGCGGTTCCTCAGGGAGCGCGGCATCGACCTGATCGCTTCCGACAGCCCCGGCGCGTTCCTCGACGAGACGCCGACGGCGATCATGATCCGCCAGTTGCTCGGCGTGATCTCGGAGTTCGAGAAGGCGTCGCTCGTCGCCAAGCTGCGCGGCGCCCGTGAGCGCAAGAAGCGTGCGACGGGCAAATGCGAGGGACGCAAAAGCATCGCCGAGCTTCGGCCCGACCGAGCTGGCGGCGCTCGGCGCCGCCGAACCGACGCTTCGCGCCCCGACCGAGCTGGCGGCGCGCGGCCATCTGGCCAGCTCCGGCAAGCCGTTCGAGGCGTCAGTTGTGGCGCAGATGCTGCCCGGCTGATCGCGAATTGTGCAGCCATGCCCACGATGACACACGCCGGGCGGCGATCCATAGTCTCCCGAAAAGCCCTGGCTCAAAACCGACGCCTTTGCGTTAGTGCGCGGTCGCGTCTCCCTTCACAAAACCAGGAAAGCCCATGCCTCGCCATGGCTCACTCATCCTGTCTGATGTCCAGGCGCCTACCTTATCGATCATTTGCGGGGCTTGTGGCCAGTTCGGGTTTACAGTGTTGAAAAGCTCAGGGAGCAGTACGGTGACGGCGCGAAATTGAACGATTTGCTTCACGCCCTCGCCGATTGTCCAAAGGCGCGCTCGTCCCGACGTTGGCGGCAGTGCAAGGCGGTCTATGCGGGCCTCGCCAAAACTGCCGATTGACGCGCTTCGCCGGTAAGCATTCTTTCCTCCATTGCAGTGGGCGCGGTCCTTCCAACGACGAAATTGACCGGGAGGGCAGCCCTGGACAAGCCGCCTGTGCGGGTCCCACGTTTATGCGCATGGGAGGCACCGAATGCCATCAAACGCACTTAGCAATTTCGCACGCTGGAGCGGGCGAAGCGAGGAAATGCGCATCCTTGCCGAGCAGATGCAGGACCCCCACGGCGAAGGCCATGATGCTCCGATTGTCGGCGGATTATGGGCGTCTGGCCGAGCGCGCCGAAGAGGAGGCCGCTTTGGCGAAACCGCGCGATTTCGCCGAGAGCAACAAAAGCGATGAACGGCCCGATTAGCCCGCTAGCCGGTGCCATCCTAGGCGGCGCTCTTGGGGAGCGACATGCCGCTCATCACCCTCTCTGAGCTTCTCGGCGATGAGCTTCTCGGCGGTCAAGGCCGTCGCCTCGCATGGTATCGGCGCCAAGCCGAGAAACGTAAGGGCCGGGAGTAATTCCGGCCTTTTTCGTTGCGGTGGACTGCGGCTGTTGACCCTTCCTACGCTGGAGTGGAAAAGTGGCCGGAGCGGGTTGCAGGGCTGTCGCTCCGGCCACCCTCGCCAGACTTTCGTGGGTGACACGCCGGCGCGCGGATGTGGGTCCCCCGCCGGGACGTCTGGCAAGCTCACCCGAACGCCTTTTACGGCGGGCGAGTTCCGTTCGAATGGCTCTTGAAATCAGAGGCCTCGTCGCGCCATCAATGCGGGCCCCCGACGAGGCGGCCATGGCATTGCCGCTGCAGCTTTCTGACGACGAAATGTCCGTGCTGATGAGATTGGCCGAGCCGATCGATCCGACGCTGCGGCCTCAGTTTCTGGAAGCGGTGGCCCAAGAGCTCGAGGCCAACGGGCAAGCCGGCGCGGTCGGAGCGGGCGCGTTGCACAGGGCGGCGCCCAATCTCCAGCGAAAATACTTCGATCCGCCCCAGCTGCCAAACTCCAGCCCGCGCGAAAGGGCATGAGCGACGCCCAAAGCGACGAGCTTAAGCGGATCGAGCAACGCGCGGCCGATGAGGCGTTTTATCTCCAGGCCTGGCGCAATTGGCGTCAGGGCCGAACCCGCGAGGAGGCAGAGGCGAAAGCGGCCTGGCTACGGGACAACGGCGCGCCGGTTTGCGCCGGCGTCGCGCGTCGGGAGTTCGACCTCGAGCGCGATGGTGAGCGCTGAAAGCCTGTCACGATTGTGGTGTCCGCTCTACCGCCTTATCGTGACACCATGCACAGCCGTCGAGTCCGCAAGCAGGCGATCGCCATCGGGCGAAGTCCTGGCGAACCGAGACGCCCGGGCCGGTATCGCCAGCCTCGCCAGCGCCCAAAGCGAAATGATCGTGAACGAGACCGAGAGCGAGTCGGAAGCCAACGCGCTGATCGCCCGCTTCGGCAGTTTGACGCCAACTTCCTCGCCCGTAGGCTGCGCTGCGCCTCATGCGACGGCCCGATTCCAGACCCCAAGCAAATCAGCCGCCGCTAGTGCTCAGCTCAGTGTAGGCAGCGAGCCAGAAGAGCATGGCTGCCCATCCAACACCACGCGCACACCCTATCGGACTTCCGCGGACCCACCCTGTCGATCCAGTGCGAACTTTGCGGGCCGGCCGTTATAAGTCGCCCGCCTCATGGAAAAGTACGGCGACATGAAATTGCCAGAACTGCGGCACGTGCCCGCCGATTGCCCAAGGCGCGGTCGCAGTGCATCCATGATCGCTGCCGGGTCAGGGGCGAGGACAGCCGGCTCTCATGATGAGGGTCGTCCACCCAGATTGCGACAGCAGGAGAGAGCGTATGACTTCGGAAACCCCAGTGCACGATCTGCAGACGGCTCTTGTCGCAGCGCGACTTTACGCGGTTGAACAATTGGCGGCTAAAGGCGGCACGTTTCCCCCTGAGGATCTCGAGAAGCTCGCAATTCTACAGTCCGCCCTGTCAGCGGTGAACGAGGTGATGGTCGAGCACCAAGGCAGGTTAGGCTGGGGGCCCGCAGCGCCCGTGGAATAGCAACCTCAAGCCGTCCTGACGGGTTTTGTTGGGCCACCTTCCGCCATCATGGCGAGAGGTTCTGCCTTACCGCCGACCGCGCTTGTCCGCCTTGGCCGGAGAAGCAGCCTCCGGGTCCACGCCGGACTTAACGGCTTGGGCGTAGAAGTGCGCTCCGCCTCGAGCCGCGCAAGCGCCGCCTTCAACGGATCGAGCCGTGGTGAAAGCGGGTACCGATCCTCTTCGATGACGCGGCGGAGCGCCGCGATCACCGCCTGCAATTCGTCGTTGGGCAGCTCGATCGTCGGCATGTTTCACGCCGCCGCTCATAGGCCGCCACAGCTCCGTGTCATCATCGGCCGACCAGGAACCCAATCAAAGGCCGAAGTTGGAATTCGCCTGAGCCCGCGCGCTGCAGCGGGCTCGGCTCGGGTAAGGGCCCGACGCTCGGCCCCGGTGGCAGTAATTGCTCTTGTCGGAATCAACCGCTCAAAAGGGAACCCTTTCGAGCGGTTGATCTCGCTGCATCTAAGCCCCAATTCTGGAACCCATTGGGGGCGCGCGCTATTCGCCGGCAACAACGGTTTGGGTCGAAACGGTATCCCGACACCTGCCGGGGCCGGCGGTGGGTCATCATCGTCGTCGTTGGAGCCCGGGGGGGTCCCCTCCTCAACCACTTTAAAACCGCGCCATGCCTGCGAGCCGAAGGCGGCGGCCAATCCCCGCTGTGGTCGTGCGTCAGTTCATCGAGCGAACTGAGCGCTCCCAGAATCGCATCTACGTCAACGACAGCGCCACTATCGAGCCTGCGTAACGAGGGGGCGCTCTCGATCGCCCGGGCATCCGAAATCCAGGAAGCGAGGATTGCCCTCTTTTCCGCCCTGGTCAGTTTCGGATCGTTCGCGACGTCGCTCGGGATGCGTGTAGATCGCCGCCCCATAAGCCGGCGCAGGCCATCGCGGTTGTTTTGACTGGAAAAGTTTAAAGCTCTGGTTCATCTCCGTTCTCCGCAATCAGGCCTCCCGGCCAGGACCGGGAGGCGGACCGCAGTTTTGTTTGCAGATCAGGCGGCCTTCTTAGCGCCTGCGTCGATCTGCTTCGGCTGATCGTCCTGCTTCGTAGCCTTCGTGGCGTTGACGCCGCCGATCTCGATGCGTCGGGGCTTCAGCTGCTCCGGCACTTCGCGCACAAGGTCGATCGTCAGCAGACCGTGCTCCACATTCGCACCGGCGACCTTCACATGGTCAGCGAGATTGAAGCTCTGCTTAAAGCTCAGCGGAATGCCTTGGTGGAGCAACTCCGGCTGTCTCTTTCTGGCCGGTCACTTGGAGCGTCGCGCCGTTCTGGACCAATTCGATTTCGTTCGCGGCAAAGCCGGCGATGGTTATCGTGATCCGGTACTGGTCTTCGCCCTTCTTCTCTATGTTGTAAGGCGGCCAATCGGAACGAATGCTCTTTTCAAGCAGGTCGAACAGTCGGTCGAAGCCGATCGTGGAACGATAGTAGGGGGTGAAGTCGAAAGTTCGCATAGCCACATCCTCCGTGAAGCAACATGGATATGACGCCGGCGTTACCGGCCTCTTGCCGAGCCATTAGGCCTACGACGCCAGGCGATTTGGTTTAGAGAAAAAAACGCTTCAAGACCCTAGCTAAGAAAATTTTTTTACCGCGATAAAGCCACGTCCCGTGGACGCTTCGGCAGCTTCAGCGCCTTCGGCAAATCCTCGTCACTCATGGCTAACTCCGCCGCTCTGGCGGAGGCGGAGTTAGCTCGAGACTGAACCCCAGCGCCCGCGCCACTTTATCGACCTGTGCAATATTCGGATTGGTCGTTTTGCCATCGAGCCAGAGCCAAATGGTATTCGACTGACGCCGGCCGCGACGGCAATCGCATCGATGCTGCGCGGGTCGTTCATGATCGCCGCGCACACCTGAGTGAAGGCGTGGACCGGTTCCTTGGCTGCCTGGCTCAAGCCCCGGCCTCCGCGGCATTGCGCAAGACGACGTCTCTGAAGCTCTCGCCGGGACCGCGCAAAAGACGCAACCGCGCGACCACATCCGGCTCCAACCAGATCAACCGTTCGCCCCTCTCGTTGATGGCGTTCTCATAGCTCACCGACCGGAACGGCAGCGTCGCCCAGATGGCGTCGAACGCCTCTTGCTGATCGCTATCGGATCATGGCGTCAGATGAGGCGGTCGCACGGCCTCAACAAACCCGCCGGGCCGCGCGCTCGTTCTGGGCTAACGGCGCAAGCGGTTTAGGTCGGCGGCTCCAGCAAATAGTTGGTCCGCTGCGCCTCCTCCTCCGCCCACTGCTCCCCCGTCACATCAGGATAACGCTCCCGAACCGCCCTCTCGACCCGCTCCATGATCCGCGCGTAGTCCTCGCTCCGGTAGTCCTCCGTCGCCTCAAACTCTTCCACGATCATGCGCGCGATCTTGTACGTGCTCGCCATCACGCAGCCTCCGTCTCCCTCGCAACCCGCAACCATCTCGTTGGTCGGCATGGCCCTACACCCCCGCCGCCTGCAGCGCCTTGTACACGTTGCCCCGCTTGCACCCGACCGCCTCGGCGATCGCGGTGGCTCCCATGCCCTGCTTGCGCAGCTCGATGATCCTGGCCCGGTCAAAGGTCGGCGGCCGGCCCTTGTAGACCCCCTTGGCTTTGGCCGCCTCGATGCCGGCCCTCTGCCGCTCTTTGAGGAAGCCCAGCTCCATCTCCGCCACCATGCCGAGCACCGTCACCACCATGCGGCCCATCGGCCCGCAGGTGTCCAGAGCCGGCTCCAATACCCTGAGGCAGGCTCCCTTCTGGTCGAGCTCGTGCACGAGGTTCAAGGCGTCCCGGGTGTTCCTGCCCAGGCGGTCCAGCTTGCTGACGACGAGGACGTCGCCCGGGCGGATGAACTCGAGAATCGAGCCCAGTTCGTCGCGGCCCTCGCGGCTCTTGCCGCTGGCCTTCTCGACCCGGATGACGTTGCAGCCGGTGGCTCGGAGCGCGGCCTCCTGGACGGTGGTGTCCTGCAGAGCGAGCTGACGCGGGCGTAGCCGATCAGGTGACCTTCGACGGGGATGGTCTTGCTCTTGGCGCGCACGGTGTTGGGGTCCTTCGTTTACTAAAGCTCTAAGACCCC
>CAWIKX010000011.1:0-155885 GCA_963836695.1 uncultured Alphaproteobacteria bacterium | reverse complement strand
CTGCGCCCGGCGCAAAGCCACAGCAGGTCGACCTCATCGGACATATGGTTTAGCAATGGCTGTGAAGGCGGTGGGCCCGACGACATCAAGAAGTGGCTGCCCCTCGCGACGCTTGCGGTCCTCATTCTTTTTGTCGGGATCGCCCAGCCGAGTTTTCTAGAGCCAGGCACCTTGATCGAGCTTGCGAGCGATACCGCCGTTTTGTTCGTCCTCGCTACCGGCGTCACCTTCGTGATCATGCTGGGAGGGATTGACCTCTCTATCAATCAATGGCTTCGCTTGCGAGCGTCATCGTTGCTCTCACGATCGCGCGATTGGGCTACGGGTCGTTTCTGCTTGCAATCGCCGTCGGTGCGGTGGCCGGACTGCTTTCCGGGATCGTGCACGTACGCCTGAAAATCCCCTCCTTCATCGCCACACTTGCGATGGGCGGCGTCCTCTTCAGCGTCGCACTGGTGATCTCAAAGGAGCGCTCAATCACCCTCGACGAAGTGGGACGCGCCTATCAGGCGTGGATCACTGGCCGGACGTTTGGCTTGCCGAACGTTATCTTTATCGGGCTTCTCGTCCTGGCGGCAGCACATATCGTGCAGGCGCACACACGGTTCGGCCGTTACAGCGCGGCGATCGGGGCGGGAGAGCCGGCGGCTTACGCCTCTGGCGTCAAGGTCGGCCGGCAAAAGATCTTCGCCTTTGTTCTTTCGGCAGCGTTCGCGGCCGTGGCGGGTGTCGTCCTTGCTGGCCGCCTTGCAAGCGGCTCGCCCACATTGGCTGCTGAGCTCCTGTTGCCTTCGATAGCGGCTGTCGTAGTTGGGGGAACGGCGATAACTGGCGGTGTCGGCAGCATTTGGCGCACCCTCGTCGGCGCACTGATCATCTCCGTCGTGCGCATTGGGATGACGTTCCTCGGCGTGAACATCTTCGCCCAAAATATCGTATTCGGCGCAGTTCTGATCGGCGCAGTGGCCATCACAATCGACCGGAGCAAAATCCCGATTGTGAAGTGACGCTCAGAGATTGTAGAGACAGCGTTCTTTTCGATCGGTCATGTGTAACGTGGGGCTTCGTGAATGAAGCGCGATCTTCCGCGTTGGCATGTTGGGACAGCGCTTTGGCCTCTGTGCACAGGCGTTGTAGTCGTTTTGAGCGGCGCGGTAGCGGATCGCGCCATCCGTTGCGACGCCCTCGCGTGGGGTAACGCCTGAGAAGGGACCCTTTGCTTCGGGCTTAGAGGTATGATTTCAGAATTGAAGCACCGAGGCTGTACTTCGGATCGACCATGTTGCCGAGCCTGACGCGTCCGGCCTGGGTAAGCAGAAAATAAGCCTCGTACTGGTCGAAGCCATAGTCGGAGACCAGCCAGCGAATAAGCTCCCTGTAGGCGATGCGGGCGGCATCCTGCATCGGACGCGTCGAGCCGATCGTCATGATGAACTTCTCGTTCTCAAGGCGCGGCCAGGCGATCGGCCATTTCTTGATGAGGTCAACCTGGATGGTCGTTGTCGATGGGATCTCGACCGCCACGCCGCACAATTCGCCGTCTCCCTGCGTCGCATGGCAATCCCCGAGGTAGAGATAGGCGCCCTCGTGGAGCACAGGAAAGTAGACAATCGCGCCGGGAGCGACGTCGGGCACGTCCATGTTGCCGCCCCAATAGTCGGGCTGAAGCGACGAGACCGCCTCGATTTCCGGGCTGACGCCAAGAGTTCCAATGAAGGGCTCGTAAGGCAAGGTGATCTTTTTGTTGAATTTGATCCCTTGCTCGGTCACTTCCATTTTCTTGACCATTTCCGGCAGGGGCGGGTTCAGCATCGCCGTAGCACGGCTGCGGTGGCGCCAGTCTCCTCCGGCGCCATTCCGGCGGTCGGTTCGTCAAGCAATAAGAGATCGGGGCCTCCAGCCAGAACCATGGCGATCTCCAGCCACTGACGCTTGTGGTGGGGAATATTTGCGGCTTGCGCTTTGTCGTGGCGATCGAGGTCGAAACGCTCAAGCGCCATCCGGTACCGATCCTCAGCCTCGACCCCTCGTTCGCTGCGAATTGAAGCGAGCGGAATCTCGAGATTCTGCCGAACGCTCAGATTGCCGAACACGCGATTGGTCTGGAATGTGAGTCCGATACCCTCTCTCACCCGATGAGATGGAAGCATCCGGGTGATGTCCTTTCCGTTGAAAAGGATGCGGCCGCCGTCGAGTGTAAGAATGTCGCAGAGGAGAGCGAAGAAGGTCGATTTGCCAGCGCCGTTGGGGCCAATAATGCATTGCAGGTCGCCGCTTGCGACGTCGAGAGTGACATTGTCAGTCGCGACGCCGCCGCCGAAATGCTTCTTCAACCCTTCAATCGACAGAATGGAGCCTTGTTTCATGCGTGCGACGACCTGCGGCGTCCTACGGTCGAAGCTTCCGATGGCGCCGCGCGGCGCCTTGCCAGGTCGGCCAGGGTGACGACCAGCCCCCTCGGGAAGAACAACATCCCGATGACAAGCAACGAGCCGATGATGACGAGGGCGTATTGGTTACCGGATGAGGAGAGCCGGTAGTTCAGCCAGTTGAGGCCGTAGGTCCCCACTATGACGGCGAGCAGCTTTTCACGTCCTCCAACGGCAACCCCAGATTACCGGCAGCGCGGCGGAGAGCAGACCGACCTGGGACGGGGTGATGTAATTGCCCCACTGCACATAGAGCAGCCCCGAAAGGGCGGCGAGAAGCGAAGCGAGCACGAACACCACTCACTGCCGCATACGGATGTCGTAGTCGAGCATCTCGGTGCGCTACGCGTCCTCACGGATGGCAAGCATGACCTTGCCGTGTCTCGAGTTCACGAGCATCCGACAGCCGAGATAACAAATCAGCGCCAGGACAAGCGCGAGGTAAAAAAATGAATAGCCGGAGAACGCGAAGTCTCCGATCTGGAATGCGGGAATGCCGGTCATGCCGTTGTAGCCGCCAAGCTGCACGACGCCAATTCGCCACTGATATCCCGCGGTTTGCCCGAGGAAGGTTTCGAGCAACAACGTGAGAACGAGCGTGAGGATGGGGAGAATCGATATCTGCACACGCGCGAAGAACACAAAGTATCCGAAGACCGCCGCGACGGTCGCGGCGACCACGAGGCCGCCAAGGCTGCCCAGCATCGGGCCCCAGGAGTGACCCGCGAAATTTCCGGCAATCACCCCGTAGGCGTAGCCCGCGATGCCAAAATAGGCGACCTGGCCAAAACTCAGGACGCCGCAATATCCCCACAAGAGGCAGAGCCCAAGCGCCATCGGAATGTTCAAGAGATAGTACGAGACGTTGTAGGCGGCGAAATCCGAGATAGAGTGGAACGGCGAGAAAAAGCGCGATGACGATCGCGACCCCGCTCCAAAAGATTAGGCCCCGGCCTAGATCCTCGGGCCCGTTCAAGAGAGAAAAAAGTGCGCCCATCGTCAACGCATTCTGTGTCTGAGGTCGAGGCGTCGCTGGATGGCCGCGGAGATCCCGTCAGGCAGCAGTCTGATGATGATCAGCGCAGCCAACAAGAGCGCCACCGTCCCAAGGAAGGCGCCGAGAAAGAAACCAACCGGGGTCTTGACGAGGGATAAAAGAAGGCTGCTGCCGACCGCCCCCGCAATGACGTTGGTCGCTCCCCCGACGACTACGGTGATGAAGGCCGGCGCCACGAATTGCTGACCCATGAAGGGCATGATGGATGTCGTTGGCGCGAGCAACGCCCCGGACAGTCCCGCGAGCGCCGCGCCGAGCGTGAAAGTCATCAGTAGATGCGGCGCGTGTCGACCCCGAGCGCTTGCGCCATCGCCGGATTTTGCATGGTCGCCCGCGCCTGGAGCCCTATGTCCGTCCGGTTATAAATCCACCAAAGGCCGACGACGAGCAGCCCGGCGATCAGGAACATGGAAATCCAGTAGTAAGACGATGAATATTGGCCGAGCGCGATGTTGCCGCGGGGATCTGGATCGGCGGCATGAAGGGGCCAAACAGCAGCAGGAATCCTTGCGACAGGACAAGACTCACGCCCCAGGTGACGACCATCGTCCCTAGTTCCCTGCCGTAGAAACGCCGGGCGATCGTGGCTTCGAGCACGGCGCCAAAAACTCCAACCGCGACAAAAGTGATGATCGCCGCGAGCCAAAACGGCGCTCCCCTGCTGTAGGACGCCGAGGCGGTATACGCTCCCATCATCATCAGTTCGCCATGCGCGAGGTTGATGATGTTCATCATGCCAAGGATGAGGATCAGCCCGAGCGCGCACAGCAGCAAGAACGCCGCGTTGGTGCAGAATTGATAGACGACGCTCGCGACGACTCCGGCTCAGGACTCATTGATCAGAGCCAGAAGATGACAGCTGCGGCGATGCAGATTGCGGAGAAGTAGGCGTGGGCGCAACGGTCGTATCGGGTGTGGAGGCGTCTCCAGTCCTTGAGCCTGCCGAACATGTTCTCGATTCTGTGGCGCTGTTTGTAGAGGACGGCGTCGTGGGGGATCGGGGCTTTGCGGTTGGATTTTGAGGGGATGCAGGCGGCGATTTTGCGGTTTGCGAGCGCCTCACGAAACCAATCGGCGTCATAGCCCTTGTCGGCGAGAAGCTCCTTGGCTTCGGGCATGGCGGGCAGCATCAACGCCGCGCCCTTGAAGTCGCTCATCTGGCCTTCGCTGAGCAACATCACGAGCGGTCGACCTTTGCCGTCGCAAACCGCGTGAAGTTTGGAGTTCAAGCCCCCTTTCGTGCGTCCGATACGTCGGGGAACAGGCCCTTTTTTAAAAGGCTGGCGGCGGTGCGATGCGCCTTCAGATGCGTGGCGTCGATCATGATCCGCTCAGCCTTGCCACCCTTGCGCGCCAGCTCGGCGAAGATCTTGTTGAACACCCCCAGCCGGCTCCAGCGGATGAACCGGTTATAGATCGTCTTGTGCGGCCATACTCCCTCGGCGCGTCACGCCAGCGAAGCCCATTCCTGATCACGAACACGATGGCGCTCACAATCCGCCGGTCGTCCACCCGCGCGATGCCGTGCGACCGCGGAAAAAACCCCTCGATCCGGCGCATATGCGCTTCAGAAAGCAAAAACAAATCAGACATGGCGAAGCCTCCTCGCCTCGCCCATGAATTAGCCAATCCAACCCTATGCAAGAAATTTAATAGGTCCTGAGCCCCGATCACGTCCATGTCAAAATCCGCTGGTTCCGGAAGGACGGCGGCCCAAAGGGGCCGCCGTCCGGGTCGAGCCGCTATAGCGCGAACATTTTGAAATAGGGATCTTCGTCAGGCGTGTACTGCTTGTACTCTGGGTTGCGGATAAGATTGACCCCGAGACGCTGGAGCCACCAGGCCTGAAATCATCGGCCAATCGCGCAGAAAGCTGACGTTGTGCTTTTCGTCGCAATAGGCGAGGCGGATCGGGTGGGCGCAGTGATGCGTGCCGGGTTCGAGGAACACGCTTCCCTCCGGCGCTTCGATATTCCAGCCCAGTTCGAGACAGCGCTTCACCTTCTGCTGGTCGACGGTATGAGCAAGGCGCGCCGCCTTGGCGTAAAGGTGGATGGTGAAATAGGTCTTCTGCGCCATCTCGCCGATGTACGGGTCGTTGGGGAACATCGTCATCCAGCGTTTGACGAAAGCGCGGTTGCGGGCGGTCGGAACTTCGAGCTGGTATTGAATGGCGTTGTGCATGCGCGCCAGCGAGGGCGGAGCAAAGCGCTTGTGCTCATAGCCCTGAGCCATATTGACGGTGGAGGCCATCGGATATTTGAGGCCTGCCGCCGCAGCCTGCGGATAGTAGTTGTGCTGGTTCTGTCCGACGAGCAGTGTCATGACCCAGTCGGGCTTGGCGGCCTGGATGCGTGCGATCACCTGGCTGAATTCGGACACCGAGAGTGGAATGAACTCTTCGCCGATGACTTGGCCCTTGACCACAGGGATGAACGCCTCGTCCAGGCGGCGGTCAATTGGCCGAAATTATAGTCGGCGGCGATCGTGTAGCATTTGGGTCCGTATTTCTCGACCATGTATTGAACGGTCGGAATGACCTGCTGCTCACACACCGGCCCAGTGCAGAAGGTATTGGCGTCGGCGACGCCGCCTTCATATTGGTTCGTGTAGAAATAGAGCTGCTTGAACTGGTCGACGATCGGCCGGATCGCCTCCCGCTCGGCGCTGGCGAAGCCCGCGACGAGCACGTCGACCTTGTCCTCCTGGATGAGCTTGCGCGCGAGCTGCTGCCAGACGGCGTTGTTGCTCTGGCCGTCTGAAGACACTAGTTGGAGTTCGCGGCCGAGGATGCCGTTGTCGCTGGAATCAATCAGGATGTCGCTGTCCTCCACGTAAGCGAGGTCGACCGGCGACTTGGGCCCGCCGTCGTCGACGATCGCGAGCGATGTTCCATCTTTGCTGATCACGGGCGGGTTCTTCGCGGCCGTCGCTGCGCTCCGAGAAAGCCTGCGCGGATGTCGGGGCTCCTTTGAGAAGTCTTGCCGTCGTTGATCTCGGCGACGGCGAGCTGGGCTGCATGCAGCTTTTGGATGCCGTAGACTGAGAGATTGCCGGATTCGTCTTCGATAAATCCCATCTTCACCGGTGCGCCCGTTTGGGCGTACGCGGCAGTCTCAAAACCCCTGAGGTAGGTTGGCAGCGCGACGCCCGCGGTTAGTCCCGCCGCGGCCATACCCTTCACGACGGTACGGCGGTCAGCGCCTGTGGGAGTAGGAGATACGGGCGTCGTGTCCACATGCGACTCAACTGTCTTGTCCGTCATTTGAGTTCCCTTCCTTCGTCTCCATGCCGGTGCAACGCCACGGACTCTCATTCCGTCGGCGGTCTTGTCCGCCCGCAATGTGCGAGCGGAAAAGCCCTTCTTGAGATACGCGGGTGTGCCACCTTGACAGAGGCAGTGGTCGGCCTTCGCGTCGAAACCGCGTCTGATCGCTTCGAGCAACATACGTACGCAAACCCGCCTCGGAACCGCGCAGCGCCGACAAACCTTCCCGCGAATAGAGAAACCACGGTTCAGCTGTTCGAACGGTCTATTCGTCGCGGAAGCGCTTTGGCGGCTTCGAATCGGGACATTTCAAGGGGTTACGGCCGATTTAAATAAGAAAACCCGTCCCTTCTCACCTCGAGACCAAAAGGCCTCCTCGACTCCCCTTGCGGGCAGCGGCGGCCCGCTGGGCCTTCTCCACCGATGGGAGCGGTTATAGCACTAATTTCTGGTTGGTGGCGACGCCGTTGAAGCGGTTGAGCCACTGCTTAAGACGGCCGTGATAAGCGTTGACGTTGTTGATGTGCAGGTGCGGCGCTGCGGGTGTCGGCTTCCCCGGCGCCGGCACGGCGTGGAAGGGAATCCCGGCTCTGCGGGCGAAAGTGGCGATCGCCTTGCCGCCGTCGCCGATCAGGTGATTGACCGGCGTGACGATTCCGGCGAGGGCGAGACTCACCGAAACGCCGTCGACCTGAGGCAGGACCGCGTCGAAGGTCGCGCCCTTCCGGTCGCGGGCGACAAGGATGGGAATGTTGTCGTGGTGAAGGCCCGGATGCCTGGCCCTTCCGCCGCGTTTGCTAAGCCTTGCGCGGCAGATCGGACCGGCGGCCCTTGAAGGATTCGAGAATGAAGGTTTCGTCCGCTTCGACGATTCCTCTTATACCAAGTCTCTGAAGGCATGACTCGGATGGGGATTCCCGAATCGGTTGAGTTCTGATTCAAGGTGGTGAACGAAGGAGGTTCGCCATGCCCATTCCGCTCCGGGCTGATTTTGATGCGCAGATGGTGAGGTCGTCGGCGAAGCGATCGAAGGACGGGCCGCAGGCGCGCCGGCTTTTGGCGCTGGCGGCGATTTACGAAGGCGCGACGCGCACGCAAGCGGCCAGGATCGGCGGGGTGACGCTCCAGATCGTTCGCGACTGGGTGATGAAGTTCAACGCCCAGGGGCCGGACGGCCTGATCGACCGCAAGCCGCCTGGACAGCCATCCCGGCTTAACGACACGCATCGGGCGGGGCTCGCCGCGATCATCGAGAGCGGCCCGATTCCGGCGGTTCATGGGGTCGTGCGCTGGCGGATCGTGGATCTCTGCCAATGGGTTTTCGAAGAATTCCGCGTCGTCGTCGCCAAGCAGACGTTGAGCCGCCAATTGCGCGCCATGGGTTATCGCAAGCTATCGGCCCGGCCTCGCCATTACGCTCAGGCCGCAGGCGCGATCGAGGATTTTAAAAAAGCTTTTCCGCGCGCCTGGAAGCGATCGGGCGCGAGAAGGACGTCGAGCCCAGCGCCATAGAGGTCTGGTTCGCCGACCAGGCGCGCGTCGGCCAGAAGAACAAGATCACCCGCCGTTGGGCCAAGCGCGGCGCGCGTCCAAGCGCTCCCAAAGATCAGCGAACCGCCTCAGCTTATATCTTCGGCGCGATCTGTCCCAAGGACGGCAAAGGCGCGGCCCTGGTCATGCCACGCTGCAACACGGAGGCGATGAACCTCCATCTCGCCGAAATCGCCACCCAGATCGCGCCGGGAGCGCACGCCGTGCTGCTGGTCGATCAGGCCGGCTGGCATCTGTCGGACAGGCTCATCGCGCCATCCAACATCACGCTGATCCCGTTCCCGGCAAAGTGCCCGGAGCTGAACCCGCAGGAAAACATCTGGCAATTCTTGCGCGACAACTGGCTCTCAAATCGGATCTTCAAATCCTTCGACGACATCGTCGATCACTGCTGCGATGCATGGAACAAGCTCATCAACCAGCCCCGGCGGATCATGTCGATCGGCCTTCGGGATTGGGCCTATCGGTCATGATCTCCGAGTCTCGGTATTAGGCCTCGGGGCTTGTCGCTTGCCGGGGCGCGCAGAAACCGGTGGCGCCAGCGGAAGGCCGTCGTCGGATGGACGCCGCAGAGCGCCGCGGTCTTCGCCAGGCTCTTGCCCTCGATCATCGCACGCGCGTGATCAAGCCACTTCTCCTTCTTGCGCAGATGCGCCATCGGCGTCTTGGTCAGCGCGTTGAAGGTGCGCCCGCAACTCTTGCAGCGGAACCGCAAAAGCCCGTCCGAGCGGCCCCAACCGACGACCTCGCGGCCCGCGCAATGGGGACAGCCCTGAGCCGCGACGCGCTCGACGCCCGCCGTTCCAAGCGCGTCCCCGCGCCGACTGCCCCTTGTCTTCGTCGAACGCCCAGCGCCGGCGGCGGCCTTCTCCAGCGCCGCCACTGCCTCCGCCCGCTGCGCCTCGCTCATCCCCGAAATCCCCGATAGCCAAGCCGAAAAATCCTCAGCCTTCATCGAATCGCTCCTCAATCCGTCTAGTTTGCCACAAAACAACAGATAACGCTTGTCTTATGACTTTTTGCGCTGGAGCGGCAGAAAGGAGCCGCTGGAGAGGGTGGCAGCCCTCTCGGCAGCGGCGAGGGACGGATCGGAGCAACGCTGACCGTTTGACGGGTCGACTTATAGTTTGATCGCCCTCGTCTTTTCCTTTGGCCTGGACGGATGCCCGGGGGAGAGCCCCGAATGACAAGCAGAGGCATGGAAAAGATGAACCACGATACCATCGGCGTCGATGTGTCGAAAGACCATCTCGACGCCCATCGGCTGACCGACGGCGCCGCACGGCGGTTCGCCAACGATAAACGCGGTCACAAGGCGCTCATCAAATGGCTCATGGAGACGCCGACGAACCGGGTCGTCTTCGAGCCGACCGGGCCTTATCATCGCGCATCGAACGCGCGCCCGGCGTCGCTGGCGTTCCGTTCGTCAAGGTCAATCCGCGTCAGGCCCGCCGCTTCGCTGAGGCGACCGGCAAGCTGGCGAAGACCCACCGCCTGGATGCGGCGATCCTGGCGCGCATGGGCGCCTTGCTGGAATTGGAGGCGCGCCCAGCCCGAAGCGAGGTCCTACTCGAACTGAAGGAGCTCTACGGTGCTCGCGAGGCCCTGGTGAAGGATCGAACCGCCGCTAAGAATCGCGGAAAGGTTCTGACCCTCTCGCTGTTGAAACGTCAGAACTCTCAGCGCCTCGAACAGATCGATCGCCAGATTGCGACAGTCGAAGCGGCAATTCTCCAAATCATCGAAGCCGACGTTAGCCTCTCCGGCCGCTTCGCCATCCTGACCAGCATTCCCGGCCTATCCAAAATCACCGCCTTCGCCCTGCTGATCGCAATGCCCGAACTCGGCGCCCTCGAACCAGGGCAGGCCGCAAGTCTCGCAGGCCTTGCGCCCATGGCGCGACAGTCAGGGCGTTGGACCGGTCGCTCATTCATTCGAGGCGGTCGCGCCGACGTCCGCCACGCGCTCTACATGCCAGCCCTCGTCGCCGCTCGCTTCAATCCGGACATGAAGGCCAAGTACGCCCACCTCGTCGAAACCGGGAAACCGGCAAAGGTCGCCCTCACCGCAATCATGCGAAAGCTCGTCCTCCTCGCCAACGCCCTCCTGAAGGCCAATCGCCCTTGGACGCCAAAAACCCCTTGATCAATACGGATACTATAAGAGCCCGAATTGTCGCCAGGTTTATTTTCCGGGATCCCATCGGAGGTGCTTCGATCCGATGGTGAAAGCCGGCGTTGGGCCATCTACGTCATCATCCCCGAGCTTGGCGAAATCTTCCTGCGCGCCGCGCGGATCGCCGGGCCAATGTTGTACGGAGGCGCCCACTGCCCATCGAGACAAGCGCGGCGTGGTCTTGCAACTACTTCTTCCCCGGAGCCAGAAACGCCTGAAACGCCGCATGGGCCTCGGGGGATTTGAGCGCGGCCGAGAAGGCGTGCATTTCCGCCGCCATTTGCGCTTTCAAGGTCTCGGGATCGCCGCGCATGAGGCGTCGCGTCGCGAGCAGCGCCGCCCGTGGCTTGGCGGCGAGCGCAGCCGCTCTTTCCATGGCGTGCGGCAAAACCTCGTCTTGCGGCAAGACGGCGTTGATAAGACCCAACTTGAGCGCCTCATCCGCGCCGAAGGGTTCGGCCAACAGGAGAAGTTCGGCTGCTTTGGCGCGGCCGAAAAGCTGTGGCGCGAGCAGCGAGGAGCCGGCCTCTGGCACCAGGCCAAGATTGACGAAGGGCGTCTGGAAGCGGGCGGTCGGCGAGGCGTAGACGAGATCGCAGTGCAGGCAGAGCGTCGTCCCGACACCAATGGCGAGGCCGTCGACCGCCGCGATCAACGGCTTTTCGAACTCGGCCACCGCGCTGACGAATTGCCATGCCGGAAAATCGCCCGTCTCGCGCAACGCGACGGCAAGAAAATCGCCTATGTCGTTGCCCGCGGTGAACACGCCGCCCTCGCCGCTGATGACGAGAGCGCCGATCTCGGGGTCGCGCCCGGCCGTTTCGAACGCCTCGATCAGCGCTTCATACATCGCGCCGGTGATCGCGTTTTTCTTCTGGGGCCTCGCGAAGGCGGCCGACAGAACCGCGCCCTCGCGTTTGACTTCGATGTCTCTTGTCATGTGTCGTGGCTCATGCGCTCTCCGCCAGGATGGCATCATATGGCGTAAGCGCCGCGCCGCCCGAGGCGATGGCGCGGGCTAGCCCGGGCGCGACGACCGCGACCTTCTCGGTAAAGAAGCGGGCGAGTCCCACGCGGCCTAGTTCCGTTTCATCACCGCTCGTTGCCAGGGCTTGTGCCGCGAGTCCGGCCTTTGCCAGGCAAGCTCCGCCTAGCGTCAATCCAAACAGGCGCAGATATTGTGACGCGCCGGCCAGAGCCGAATTCCGATCGCTGGCGAGCCATTTGAGCATCGTGTGGGTCGTCTCTTCGAGCGCGTCCGCCGCCTCGTTTAGCCGCGCCACAGTCGCGCCGAAGCCCGCGCCTCTTTGGGCGGCGACATCGCCCGCGACCGCGCGAATGCCGGCGATTTCGCGGGCGACGGTCTCCCCGCCGCCCAAGGGCAGCTTGCGCTGGACGAGATCGACGCCATGGATACCGTTCGCGCCTTCGTAGATCGCCGCTATGCGCGAATCGCGCATATGCTGGGCGGCGCCGGTCTCCTCTACATATCCCATGCCGCCATGCACCTGGACGCCGATCGACGCTGCCTCGTCACCAATGTCGGTTGAGAAAGCCTTGGCAACGGGGGTGAGCAGCGCGGCGCGGTTAGCGGCGGCCGTCCGTTCGGCCTCGGTCGAGGCCCGATCGGCAAGGTCGAGCGAAACGCCGGTCAAATGACAGATTCCGCGCGCGGCGTGAACGCTGGCCTTCATCGTCATCAGCATGCGTTGGACGTCGGGGTGTTCAATGATCGAGGCCATCCCACCGCCGACTATGGACCCCCGACCTTGGCGGCGTTCACGAGCGTAGGCCAGCGCCTGCTGATAGGCGCGGTCGGCAATGGCCACGCCCTGCGTCCCGACAGCCAACCGCGCCGCGTTCATCATCACGAACATGGCAGCGAGGCCACGGTTCTCCTCTCCCACCAGCCAAGCTTTGGCGCCTTGGGTCTCGCCATAGCTCATGACGCAAGTCGGGGACGCGTGAATGCCCAGCTTGTGTTCGATTCCGGCGCAGCGCAGATCGTTGCGGAGCCCCAATGAACCGTCGGGGTTGACGAGGAATTTCGGCGCCAGGAACAATGACAGGCCCCGCGTGCCGGGCGGCGCGCCGGGCAGGCGCGCGAGAACGAGATGAACGATATTCTCCGCCATGTCGTGTTCCCCGTAGGTGATGAAGATCTTCTGGCCGAACAGGCGATAGGATCCATCATTGGCGCGCTCCGCCCGAGTTCTCACGGCGTTGAGATCGGACCCTGCCTGAGGCTCGGTGAGGTTCATGGTCCCGGTCCACCGGCCGCTGATCATTGGCGGGAGATACGCGCCGGTGAGCTCGCGCGAGCCGTGCGCGCCAAGCGCGCTGATCGCGCCCTCGGTCAGGAGCGGGCAGAGCGCAAATCCCATCGAGGCGCCGTTCCAGATTTCCGTGCAAGCGACATTGACGAGATGCGGCAGGCCCATGCCGCCGAACTCACCCGGGGCGGAGACGCCGTTCCAGCCCGCCTCCGCCCACCGTCGATAGACATCGGCGAAGCCGGGCGCGGTGGTCACCACCCCATTCTCGTAACGCGCGCCGGCAAGATCGCCCGGGCGGTTCAGGGGCGCGATTTCCTCCGTGGCGAAGCGCCCCGCTTCCTCGATGATGGACTTGACTGCCTCCCAATCCAGCTCTCCGGTAAACCCCTGTTTGATCATCCCTGGCAAGTCGGCGACCGCGCTAAGCGAAAAGAGGATGTCGGCGACCGGCGAACGATAAGGCATGCGTCAGACTCCTCCCTCTCGTGAACATGGGCGGCGGCCGCCGCTCCCGATCGCAGCCGCTTTTGCTTCACGGGGTCGTTGCTGCGCCAGGGGCAAATGAGCTTATGTACAGTCGCGTTGGCGCGCAACGCGGACGAGCAAGGAGATAATGGCGCTCGAGCTCAAGAAGACCCGCTTTGTGAAGGCGAGCCCGGAGGGGATCGCCGCCGCGGCGGCGTGCCTCCGCTTGGGCGGCCTCGTCGCAATGCCGACCGAGACGGTCTATGGCCTCGCCGCAGACGCGACCTCGGACAAGGCGGTCGCGGCGATCTACGTCGCAAAGGATCGGCCAGCGATCAACCCACTCATCGCGCATGTCCTGGACATTGAGGCGGCGAGAGAACACGGCCTGTTCGGCCCGGAGGCCGAGACGCTGGCCAGCGCATTCTGGCCCGGGCCTCTCACTTTGGTCTTGCCTGTGGCCTCAAGCTGCCGGATCAGCCTGCTCGCACGCGCGGGCCTCGACAGCGTGGCGGTCCGTTCGCCCTCGCACGAAACCGCGCGGGCGCTGATCGAATCAGCTGGCGTCCCGCTCGCCGCCCCATCCGCCAACCGATCCGGCGCCGTGAGCCCGACGACCGCCGCGCATGTCACAGCGGACCTCGACGGCAGGATCGACTTCATCCTTGACGCTGGGCCATGCCGCCACGGCCTTGAGTTCGACGATCGTCGCCTGTCTTCGCGGGCGGCCCCAATTGCTGCGTCCGGGAGCGCTCACGCGGGAAGAGATCGAATCGGCGCTGCGAGCGCCGGTCGACGCGCCGACCGTGACGCAAACCGCTCCTAACGCGCCGGGACAATTGTCGTCGCATTACGCACCCAAGGTAGAGCTTCGGCTTGGCGCAGCCGACGTCTCGGCGGAGGAAGCGGCGCTCGATTTCGGCGGAGTGCTCAAGGGCGGGACGCCGCGCGCGCGGCTCGATCTCTCGCCGTCCAGAGACCTTGAAGAGGCCGCGTCGAATCTGTTTTCGCATTTGCGCGCGCTCGACGCTGCGGGCGTAGCGCGGATTGCGATTGCGCCTATCCCGAGCCATGGGCTTGGGGCGGCGATCAATGATCGGCTCCGCCGGGCGGCGTCGCGCGCTACGGACGCTGAATGACTGCGGACCTTCGCGCTTGTCTCGCGGGCCCTCGGAACATGGTAAAGAGTTACGATGCAGCCTTACCGCGTGGCTAGGCTAGAGTGAGCGGCTATCGATCGTTGGAACCATGAGCGCAGGACTGAGCTGGGACGAGTTTCGACTGGTCAAGTCCATCGCCGAAGCTCGTTCGCTGGTTGGGGCGGCCGAGCTTCTCGGCGTCAATCATTCGACGGTGTTTCGGCGACTGGCGGCGGTGGAGTCCGCGGCCGGCGCGCGCCTCTTCGGCCGTTCTCGCGCCGGATACGAGCCGACGGCGGCCGGGGAAGAAATGATCGCGCTCGCGACCACAATGGCCGAGTTGGTGCTCGAATTCGAGCGCAGGGTCGCCGGTCGCGACGTCAAGCCTACGGGGGAATTGTCCGTGACGACCGCCGAGGCTATCGGCCAGCACTTCATGCCGGAGATCGTAGCCCAGTTTCAAGCGCAGAATCCGGGCATAGCCGTCGAACTCATTCTATCCAACCAGTCGCTCAACCTGTCGAGGCGCGACGCCGACATTGCGATACGCTTAACTAACGACCCCCAGGAGTCTCTGGTTGGAAGGAGAATTTGCACCGTGCGTTGGGGGGTTTACTGCCGGCGCGATTTGATCGGGGCACTTGGCTCGGCGGCGATTGATTTGCTCGGGTTCATCGGATTTAGCGATAATCTCACAGCCGCTCCGGGACGCCGATGGATGGAGGCGAACATTGGTCCAGGACGGCTCCTCGCCAAGGCGAACTCAGCGCATTGTAGGCTGCAGATGGCGCTTCAGGGTCTGGGAGCCACGTTGCTGCCGTGCTTCCTTGGAGATTGCTATCCCGATTTGAAGCGTGTCGGTGATCTCCTCCCAGAACTCGACCTAGGCTTATGGATGTTAACTCATTCGGATCTTCGCCGCTCCGTCCGCGTGCGCGCTTTCATGGACTTCGTCGGCGCGGAGCTCACAAAGCATAGGCGAGCGATCGACGGGAACGAGTCCGAGGGAACGGAATAATGTCCTCGATCCGCGTCGTCAAATTGTCCGATTCACCAGTAGACGCTTGATGGGGTGAAGACAGGATTGTAGGCGCCATCTTCACCGAGAGCGAAGCTGATGTGCTGACCTGGATGACTTCGTATGTAGGCCGGTGGCGAAGCTTGTTTCGACCGGAAGGGCGAACAGCACCAGGACGCGTGCGCGGACTTAGCTCTGCGCCGCGCGGGCCCGCGCCTCGAGGCCCGGAAAGAGGAAGTTTTTCCCAGCAGAGAAGTCAAAATCCGGGTTCTCCCACGCGATCATTTTGCCGGGATTGAGGAGCCCTCGCGGATCAGTCTCGCGCTTGAATGCGAGCTGGATTGCGTCGGTCTGTTTCATGCCGCCTTCCTCGAGAGTGTAGCGGTGCGGGTTAAAGATCATCGCGCCCATCGCTTCGTGCTCGGCGATGATTTCGTTGAGTCGCGCTTCGGTCGTGAACTTGACGAGCGGAAGCCCCGCAAAACCTATCCGCCCGTTGAAGCGGATGATCTCCAGATGTCCTCGGACCTCATCCCCATAGCGGTCATGAATCCGCTTGATAACCTCAAGCCCCCCTTCGCTGGGATAGCGGACCTGCAGGTAAGTGATGCGCGGATCGACACGCAACGCGCGAAGCGTCGTGTGATTCCAGGTCAGTTCGTAATTCGGGGGCAGGCCAGCCAACGCCTCGGGTGAGGCGCGACTCGTGTCGAGCAGGATTCGCGCTTCCTCATAGGGTCGGGTGAAAGCCCGGAAGGCGTCGAGCGCGTGCGGAGCGATCATCAGAATGACGACGCTGTCACCCGGAGGGATCATCGCACGATGGCGCAGAAAATAGTCGTGCGCCGCTGGGCCCGCAACGACGGTTACAAGCTTCTTCAGGATTCCATCCTGCTCGCCGAGCGCCAAAGCGTAAGCGCTCGCGGCGTCGAAACTATCGAATCCGACGATGGTGTCAACCCAATCATAGCGCGCAGTAAGCGGCGCCTCGACTTCGGTTATAATCCCGTTCGTCCCATACGCGTGCACGGCCTTGTGGAGATCCTCACCGGTCAATTCAAGCGCGCGCGGCTCCTCTTCGAGGGTCATGATGCGCAGGCGCAGCACGTTGCCGAAATCGCGCAGGCCACCCCAAATGATCGAACCGACGCCGCCTGATCCACCGGCGACGAATCCGCCGACAGAAGCGGTCCCGCGGGTGGACGGGAACATCCGCAATTCCTGCCCCGAAGCAGCCGCCGCCTTGTCGACGTCGATGAGGAGCGCGCCCGGCTCGCAGATAACGCGCCCCCACTCGATCGAGCGGATCTTGTTCATCTCGGCGAGATTTAGGAGCACGCCGCCCATGAGCGGCATCGCCTGTCCGTAGTTGCCCGTCCCCGCGCCACGGGGGGTGACGGGAACGCCAAGCTTGTATGCGGCCGCGAGGACGGTCCGGACCTCCTCTTCGCTCTTCGGCGAAACGACGACGTCGGCGGTCACCGTTTCGAGCTCCCGTTTGAGCACCGGCGAATACCAATAGAAGTCGCGGCTCTTCTGTTTGACCAGGACAGGATTGTCCTCCCACTTGATCGGGCCGATCTCGGCGCGCAACGCCGCGACGTCATAAGCGCCGCTCATGGCGCGAGGCCCTCAACCGCGTCGAGTTCGGAATAGTCGGGCGGCGCGGCGGTCGACGCTTCGCCGCCTCTGACAACGATGCGATCGGATTGGGGACGGGCCAGGAGCTCCGGGAAATCCCGCGCTCTCGTGAGAATCATGTCAGCGCGCGCGCCCTCGCGCAGAACGCCGACGTTGAGCCCCATCGCCTGAGCAGGGAGAGCGGAGACAGCCGGCGCCCAGTCGTCGAACGGATAATCGAGGTGCAGAATGCGCACGCCTTCGCGCCAGGTCTCCATCATGTCGAGATCGCCATATGCGTAAAACGGATCGCGCGTGTTGTCGCTGGCGATCATCACCTTGACGCCGGCGTTCTTCAGCTCCTGCAGCGCGGTGACGCCGCGCCAGCGGGGGGTGCGGCCGGCCTCACGATCCTGAAGGTACATGTTGCACATTGGCAAGCTGACGACGTTTAAGCCCGCGCGCGCCACGGCGTCTATGGTCTTTTGTCGTTCATCCTCCTCTTGCAGCGCGAGCGAACAGCAATGGCCGACGAGGATGCGGCGCTGAAATCGGCGCTCAATCGCCATGTCCGCGATGACCTTGAGCGAGCGCGCGGCGGAATCGGAGCTTTCGTCAACGTGTAAGTCGAGCTCCCAGCCCTTGCGGTCGGCGAGGTCGAACAGAACTTCGAGGCCCTCGCGCAGGCGCGGGACCGTGTAAGTCACCGCGCCAAGGATTCCGGTTCCATGGGCGTCGAGCATCGCCTCGACACTCGCCATGTGAGTCGGGTCCAGCGCGAACTCGATGCTGAAAAGAGGCGACGCCTGCACTGCGATCCTGTCGCGCCAGCGCTCGCGCGCTTCGGCGAGAACAGGCCAGCTAATGCGTGTCTGCGCGCCGACGCTATCGATGTGGGTGCGAAGGGCGGTCGTCCCATATGCGTAAGCTGAGCGCAGGCTAAACTCCATTCGTGCGGCGACGTCAGCGGCGGTCCAGTTCGCGCCGCGGTCCTCGATTGTCGCCGCCAGCGCGCTCTTAAAATCGCCGAGCGGATTGCGCCTGCGCCGCCAGATATGCCCCTTGTCAATATGCGTGTGGACGTCGACAAAGAGCGGCAGTGCTATGCATCCCGACATTGCGACTTCGGGAACGTCTCCGAAATCGACAGAGCCGGCGGGGGCGATCCTGGCGATTGCGCCTTCATCAATGAGCATGTCCACGATCGCGAAGCCGTCAAAATCAAGGGGGCCCAGGGGCTTCGGCAACGCACGGCCAAGCACGCGCGCCTGTTTCAGGGCGTAGCGTCTCCCGACGGGCGGGGCGAACGGCGCAGCCGTTCTCAGTTGACTTCCGTTCCGGTGCGGCTCCGACGCCTGCGGAGGCGTATCTTGCCAATCGTTCATGCGAGGAATCCCGCCCCCGTCATTTGGGGCGCAGATCGAGGCCGACGCCCTTGTTCACGAATTGCAGCGTATAGGCCTTCTTGTAGTCGATACCGCCCTTCTCGATCCCGGCCTTCACCATGGCTTCATAGAAATTCTTGATCCGTTCATCGGTCATGGCGCCAATGCCAAGTTTCAATGTGTCGCCTGAGTTGGCCAAGCCATATTCCTTGATTTTGCTGATCGAGAAAGCGATCTGCTCATCCGTCATGTCCGGATTATCCTTCTTGATCATCGCATTCGCTTTGGAGTTGTCACCGTAGAGATAGTGGTACCAGCCGATCGCGGACGCGTCGACGAAGCGTTGAACGATGTCTGGATGATTCTTGACCAGATCGGCGCGGGTTTCGATGGTCGTTGCATACGTCCCGTAGCCGTTGTCGGCGAGCAGGAAGATGTTCGGTTTGAAGCGTCCCTCGCGCTCGACAGCGAACGGCTCGGAGGTGACATAACCTTGCTGAAACGAATGGGGGTCGGCGATGAACGGTCCAGGGTTGAACGTGTAGGGCTTGACGATCTCCTCCTTGAATCCATAGGCGGACTCCATCCATTGGTAGAAGGTGACAAGTCCCTCCTTGCCGATGAAGGCCGTCGTCGCGTTCGGTAGGTCGCTCCACTTGTCGAGTCCGACGCCGGGATGCGACATCATCACCTGCGGGTCCTTCTGGAAGTCAGCGGCCACCACAACGATCGGGACGTCGCGGGCGACCGCGTCGAATGCCAAGAGAAAATTGCCGCCCATGTAGAAATCCAAGCGTCCGGCGGCCAGCAACATCTCGTTGTTGGCCTGAGGGCCGCCTTGGACGATTGTGACATCGAGGTCGTATTTCGCATAGGTGCCGTCGGCGACCGCCTGGTAATATCCGCCGTGCTCGGCTTCAGCGAGCCAATTGGTCCCGAATGAAACCTTGTCGGCCGCGGCCGCGGGCGACGCCGCCAACCAGATTCCCAGTGACAGGATCGCGCCAACGAATTTCATTGTTTGCTCCCATCTCGAAAGGCAATATCGACGCTTGCAACTTACGCGGCGTCGCCGAAGCGGCGACGCCTGCGGGTCGGCCGGTTGGAAACCTTAGCAGATGCGCAGATTAAACCCGAACGCGATCCATCCGCCCTTTGCAAACTATGCGCATGGGCTCGAAGTCAAGCCCGGATCGCGCATCGTGTTCTGCTCAGGTCAATTGGGAATTGGGCCTGACGGCGCCATTCCCGACGACGTGGAGTCCCAGGCGCGTCTTTGCTTTCGCGCCATCGCCGCGATCCTTAGCGAAGCGTCCATGTCGCTCCGCGACCTCGTCCGCCTTAACGCCTATGTCGCCTCGGCCCAATATTTGGGCGACTACATGAAGGTCCGTGACGAATTCGTGAGCAATCCGCCGCCGGCCTCGACTTTGATGGTTGTGCAGGGTTTCGCCCGGCCCGAGTTCAAAGTCGAGCTCGAGGCCATCGCCGCGAGTGAACCTTGACCGCCTTGGGAGAACCGCATGCTGCCGACCAAGTTTTGGGCCGAGATGAGCTGGCGCGATTTCGCTGCCGCCGACATGAGCAAAGTCGTTGCCGTTCTGCCGGTCGCGGCGATCGAGCAGCACGGGCCGCATCTACCGGTCGGCGTCGATATGTTCATCAACGAGGGCTATTTCGCAAGAGCAGTTCAGCGCATACCCGACGACATGCCGGTCCTGATCCTGCCCATCCAGGCGATCGGCAAGTCCAACGAGCACATTGAATATCCCGGCACGCTCACGTTCTCCAATGAGACGCTGGTCCGCGCGTGGACTGAAATCGGCGAGAGCGTCGCGCGCACCGGGTGCCGCAAGCTCATCTTCATGAATTCGCATGGCGGAAACGTTGCGGTAATCGACTCAGTCGTGAGAGAGCTGCGAGTCCGCTACCGCATGCTCGCCGTCCACGCTGCCTGGCACCGGCTTGGCTATCCGGCGGACTTGTTCTCCGCGCAAGAGCGCGCGCACGGCATCCATGGAGGCGAAGCGGAGACGTCGCTCATGCTCGCCTTCATGCCGAGGACCGTGCGAATGAGCGAGGCGCAGAACTTCGTTAGCGCGGCGATCGGAATCGAGCAGGAATTCCGTCAGCTTCGCGTCACTCAGCCGATCGGCTTCGGCTGGATGGCGAGCGATTTGCATTCGCTGGGAACTGCGGGCGACGCTTCCAAGGCGACGGCCGAGAAGGGCGAAGCCTGCGCCGATAACGCGACGAACGCGTTTCTCGATCTCGTCCGCGACGTGCTGGCTTTCGATCTTGCGCGCCTTAAGCAGGGGCCGCTTGCTTAGAGACCTTCATGCGGGTTGTTTCACTGCCGCCTACGACAAAGCCTCTGCCCTCAACGGACGGAGGTCTGTCCGTAATACGCGCCGGCGCCGTGCTTGCGCTTGAAGTGCTTGTTCAGGAGCTCCTCCTCGATCGGCGCGAGATTCGGCTCGAGTTGGAGTGACATCAGCGCCATATGCGCGACGCACTCGAGGGCGACCGCGTTCTCTACCGCCTTGGCGACGCTCGATCCCCAGGTGAACGGCGCATGTCGGTTGACGAGAACGCCGGGAAAGTCGGCGGGATCGCGGTTCCGCATCGTTTCGACAATGACGTTGCCCGTTTCCCACTCGTAGTCGGAGGCGATCTCGGCGGGGCTCAGCTTGCGGGTGACCGGCGCCTCGCCATTGAAATAGTCCGCGTGGGTCGTGCCGAATATCGGGATGGGCCGGCCGGCTTGCGCGAAGGCTGTCGCGTAAGACGAGTGCGTGTGTACGACGCCGCCAATATCGGGGAAGGCGAGGAACAGCCTGCGGTGTGTGGGGGTGTCCGACGACGGGTTGAGAGGTCCTTCGACCTTGCGTCCTTCGAGGTCGACAATGACCATGTCGTCAGGCGCAAGCGTCGCGTAATCGATCCCGCTCGGCTTGATCGCGAACACGGCTTGCGAGCGGTCGAGGGCGCTCGCGTTGCCAAAGGTCAGATTAATAAGGCCGTGCCGCGGCAGCGCAACATTGGCTTCATAGGCTTCGCGCTTGAGTTCCTTGAACATCGCTTCGTTCCGGCTCAGGCGCGAAACCCCTGCGCGAGGTAATAGTAGACGTCGTTGTTGCGCAGGTCCTGCTTGAAATTTGTCAGATTCGTTTCCGGGCCTATCGCCGCCATCTCAATTCCGGCGATCGTGGCGAAGTCCTCAAGCATCTCGCGGGTCACGCTGTAGCTGTAGCCTGTGTGATGCGCGCCGCCGGCCAGAATCCAGGCTGCGCACGCTGTCTTGAAATCAGGCTTGCATTCCCAGACGGCCCGAGCGACGGGCAATTTTGGAAGGGCAGGGTGGTCCACCGCGTTCACTTCGTTCACAAGCAGACGGAAGCGGGCCCCAAGGTCAATGAGGCTTGCGTTGAGCGCCGGGCCCTTCGCCGCGTCGAACACCAAGCGAACCGGATCTTTCTTACCGCCGATGGAAAGCGGATGGATCTCGAGCTTGGGCTTGCCGGCGGCGATCGTCGGGCAGATTTCGAGCATGTGCGCGCCGAGAACCTGATGGCCACCCGGCGCCAAATGATAGGTGTAGTCCTCCATGAACGAGGTCCCCCCGTTGAGGCCTTCGCCCATAACTTTCATGGCACGGACCAATGCGGCGGTCTTCCAATCGCCCTCGCCCGCGAAGCCATAGCCCTCGGCCATCAGCCTCTGTGGCGCGAGCCCAGGCAGCTGCCGCAGCCCATGCAGGTCCTCGAACGTTGTCGTGAACCCCTTGAAATCGCCTTGCTCAAGAAAGGCGAGCAGGCCGAGTTCAAGCCGCGCCCCATAGAGAAGGGACTCGTGCCGGGCGCCAGATTTGCGCAGTTCCGGCGCGACCGCGTAAAGCTCCTGATATCCGTTGACCAGAGCATTCGCCGCCACGTCGGAAACGGCGTTTACCTGCGCCACGAGATCACCGACGCCATAGCCGTTGGTCGCGAAGCCGAACTTCATTTCAGTGGCGACCTTGTCGCCCTCGGTGACCGCGACCTGTCGCATATTGTCGCCAAAGCGGCAGAATTTGGCGCCCTGCCAATCGTGCCAGGCGCGCGCCGCCCGCATCCACGCGGCGATGCGGTCCTGGACCTCGGGGTCCGACCAATGGCCAACGACGACCTTTCGCGCGAGGCGCATCCGGGTGTGGATGAAACCAGCTTCCCGGTCGCCGTGCGCGGACTGGTTCAGGTTCATGAAGTCCATGTCGATCGCGTCCCAGGGCAGGTCGCGATTGAATTGGGTATGGAGGTGCACGAACGGCTTTTGAAGCGCGTTTAGCCCGCGCACCCACATCTTCGACGGTGAGAACGTGTGCATCCAAAGGATGAGGCCGGCGCAGTTTGGGTCAGAGTTCGCGTCAAGACAAAGCTTGGCGATTTCGTCCGGAGTTGTCAGCAAGCCCTTGAATTCGGTCTTGAGCGGGAGCTTGGGCGAATTCGCCAGCGCCCCTGCGATTTCGCGCGCGTGAGCCGCGACCTCCTGGAGCGGCCCCGGGCCGTACAAATGCTGAGAACCGCAAACGAGCCAGATCTCAGGAGTAGCGAGATTGATCATGGTCGTCCCGTTTCAAGCGCGCTGCGCATATTTGATGTCCAAAAGTCTCTTCATGACCTGCGACAGATCCGCGGATTTGGCGAGGCCCCCGAAGCTGTCGTGCAGCTCGCGGTAAAGGCCGTAGAGCTGGTCGTAGACCGCCCGGTGCTCCGCGATCGGCTGGAATGATTCCGCCTTCAGCGAGGTCATCGCGGCTTCCGCGCTGGCAAAGTCGGGATGCGCCCCGGCCAAGACAGCGGCGGAGATCGCGGAACCCAGGGCGCAAGTCTGACTCGAACCGGCGACCTCCATCACGCAGCCCGTCACATCCGCATAGATCTGCATGAGCAGCGGATTCTTCTCGGCAATCCCGCCGGTGCAAACAACCTGGTCCGTTCGCACCCCGTACTGCTGGAGGCGCTCGATGATCGCGCGCGCTCCAAACGCTGTCGCCTCGATCAAGGCGCGATAGATATCAGCCCGCGTCGTATAAAGGTCCTGGCCGAGGATGAGGCCGGTGAGCCGCTGGTCGACCAGGATGGTCCGATTGCCGTTGTTCCAGTCGAGCGCCAGAAGACCGGCGTGTCCGGGACTCTGCTTGGCCGCCTCTGCCGTGAGCTCGGTGTGCAGCGCAGTGTCGCCGCCAAGAACGCCCTCGACCCACCATTTGAAGATGTCGCCGACCGCGGATTGGCCGGCCTCGATGCCAAAGAAGCCGGGCAGAATCGCGCCTTTGACGATGCCGCAGATGCCCGGAATGTCGGCCACGGCCTTATCGGCTGAAACGACGGCGCAGTCGCAGGTCGAGGTCCCGATGACCTTAACCAAGGTTCCCTCGCGTACGCCGCAGCCAATCGCGCCATAATGGACATCGAATTCCCCGATCGCGATCGGAATGCCTGCGGAAAGCCCGAGCCTCGCCGCCCAGTCGGCGCAAAGCGACCCCGCTGGTTCGCTGGCGTCGTGAGCCTTCTCATAGAGCCGGTCTCTAAGTTCGGCGAGACGCGGGTCCAGCGCGGCCAGAAACTCCTTGTCTGGAAGGCCGCCCCACTCGTCGGAATAGAGCGCCTTGTGGCCGGCGGCGCAGACACCGCGCTTGACGAACCGCGGATCGGCGACGCCCGCCAGCACGGAAGGAATCCAGTCGGCAAGCTCAATCCAGGAGAAGGCGGACCCGAATGTTTCAGGTGCGACGTTCAGGCAATGCCAGAGCTTGGCCCAAAACCATTCCGAGGAGTAGACCCCGCCACACTTCGCAATGTACTGAGGGCGAAGCTTGGCGCTGAGCTGGGTAATCTGGGCGGCCTCTCGCCAGCTTGTGTGATCCTTCCACAGCCAGCACTGCGCGTTGAGGTCGTCCTTCCGGCCGGCGGTCAGCGCCAGCGGCTGGTTCTTGTCGTTGACCGGAATGGGGCTTGACCCGGTTGTATCAACGCCGGCCCCGACGACCTTCGATCGGTCGAAATCCGGCTTGCGCCCGGCCTCGTCCAGCGCGCCGGCAATGCTCTTCTCGAGACTGAACAAATGGTCGCCGGGATGCTGGCGGGCCAGGAGGCCGTCTTTCGGATCGAGCAGAATGCCCTGCGCGCCCGAAGGATAATCCACCACTCGACTGCCGTATTCCGCTCCGTCGGAACAGCGGACGACGAGCGCGCGAACCGAGTTCGTTCCGAAATCGACGCCTAGGCTAAACATGAGCGCTTACGTGCTCCGATCTTGGGGTAGACACGCGGCGACGCGGCATTCGTGTCGACGCGAGACGGCGTCCTCTGGTGTCGCGGACACCCACTGATGTCCGCGATCGATTTTCAGGATTGTCAGGCACCACTTCGCCTCAGCGGATTCCGGCGTCGATCAGCTGGATGAGCGCATCGATCGATTTTGGCGTGACCGCGCTGGCGCCGGCGTTGAGCGACACTCCCGGCAATTTGTATTTGGCCGCCATCACGCATTGCACAACCGGGAAGCTGTCCTACATGTAGCGCAGCTGGTCGAGGGCAGCGCTGACGTAGGACTTGAGACGGTCGATCGTTCCCGGCGCGAGGTCGATTCGAGGACGATCTCGCCAAGCTTCTCCCGGCCTTCTTCAAGGCCTCGAGCATGACCCTGGCGCCGCCGCGATGCTGAAGGCCGATGGCCTTCGGATTTGGGGGGACGGAAGGTGGGCGACCACGTCACTGTCGACCTCCCGGGGTATTTCCGGCCGGTCGACCTTGAGGAGCCTTCATGAGCGTTCCGGCGAGGCTTTTCTCGGATATGCCGCGTTCTGCCTGGCTGAAGATACCCCGGACCACCGCCTCGTCGCCAGCCTTCAGGTCCTGCGCGATCATGGCATTGGCGGTCAGCGCACCACTAGCGTAGAGATCGACGCCGGCGTAGCCGGAGCCCTTGGGGCCGAACTCCTTCTGCAGGTCGGTTAATGGGGCATTCCCCTTGATGACTACGATGCCCTCGTCGAGCGCCTGTTTGACGAGGCCAGGGAAGGCGGTGCGACCCGGATGTCCCATGATCCCGATACAACTCGGCTTGGCGACCAGCGCTTCTTTGAATTGGTCAATCATGGTCTCGGGGGCCCACTCGAGAACTGCTATTGACCGACCACCCCGAGCGCATAACCGGCTTCTTAGCGCCTGTTTGTTGAGCCAGCGTAGCTCCATGGCTGGGGTCGCCTCCCATATGCGTGTACATCACGAAGCCTTTGGCAATCGGACCAGCGGATGATGGCGCCGCCGAGACTAACGACCCGGTCGCCGCGACGGCTAGCCAACGGAAAATAAGCCAAGCGCATGTTCGTTTTCTCCCTGCCGAATTCCTCCGAACGACCGCTGGTTCGCGAACAATGGGCGACGCCGCCGCGTTTTGTCAGCATACACGTAGAAGATGATCGAAACCAGGAGGAGAGACCCTGCATGAAGTTTCATCTATGCGCACATGACCGCAGCGACCAGGTCTTGCCTCGAACTCGCGGATGATGAAGCAACCGAACGCCGTCCTGAGCACTGTGACCTGACCGCATGAGATAGACGTGCCGACGACACTGATATCAACCAAACGTAGTGGGCCAAGGAGCGCCAAATCGCCAGGCGTTGAGGCTCGAACTTCTGATCCTGTGGCTTGCCCCCATCACAAGAACCGGCCAATCCCTCTTATCCAGTCAGCAGGACTCACCCCGCGCTCCTGCCAGTTGATTGACATGAGCGAGGCGGCCATCGCGAAATAGAGATTTGCGTAAAGCATACGGGCCGCCTTCGCCGCGATTGGCGGAGGAAAGAAGCGCTCGCTCCCCGACCACTGCCTCGCCCATTGCCCGAGATAGAATTCGACGACGACGGCTGCACCCAGGAGGAACCCCATAAGCCAATATTGCCAGCCTAGGCTGGCGCCGCTGTGCCATAGGCCGAAAAGGATGAAGACCGTCATCGTCGCGACTGCCGACGACTGGTAGCGCGTCAGCCATGTTGCGCGGCGCATTAAATAAGCAGCCAACGGGAAGAAAATGATATCTCGCATCCATTCGGACAAGGTCATATGCCAACGCGTATACATTTCGGTGATGCTTTGCGAAAAATAGGGTCGGTTGAAATTCTCCTTCACCGCAATTCCCATAATGCCGGCGGCGCCGATTGAAACGTCGTTTAGACCAGAAAAGTTGGCGTACATGTATATATAAAATCCGATAATCGCGATGAGCACTTCATATAATTTGTGGGTTCTATAATCAATAATAAACGCATCTGGACTAAGCTGCAAGAATACACCAGAAATAACCACGATCTTTGCCGCTCCTTTAATAATTCGCAGCAGACATTCGGTTACTTTTTCTTTTTTATAAGCAAAACCAGCGTTAAAGGAGTTCTCGAAGTAACTATAAGGAGAAATTGGACCAATAAGAAATGTTGGCGTGAAGAAGCAATGCGCCATATAATCTGCAAATGACATCATTTTGATTTTTTGTTTGCTTAACTCCCATTCCACATGAGCGCATCGGAAAAGCATGTAAGAAAGCCCAACGAAGAAGAGGAGACCCGTTGTCTTGGCAAAAATCAGCCATGCAATCGGTGGAACGAATCCGAGGAGGAACAAATGGCGGGACTTCGTTTGTGCTACGCGAAGCAGCACCCAAAACACTGATAAGAAAATAACGTAGAGCAATATTGACCGTGCTCCAGACTGCGTGCCCGTGAAGAATATTAGCCAGACCGCTGTGATGTTCAGGAGGGCGAAAAGAATGCTGCGCCTTGCGCCAACTTGCATGAGACGCGCCACCGCCGTCGCCAGCCCAAAATAGCAAAGCGCGACGAGCGCGGTCCGTGAGAAAAAGATATCAGACACGTTAAAACTGCGCGTACAAGAAACCAGCATCCATATTAAGCGGAGAAATGCTTGAAAACATACAAACTGACAAAAACGCTAAGATGCAGAACACAGTGAGGAGGAAAAGTCGCATTTGTCATCCTCGTGTTTTCTGAAGCAACGTCTGAAGTGATGGACCAAATACTTGCGCTGCTCGACGCGCGCCATTTGAGTTAAAATGTATGTAATTAGAGTAGTTCTCTTTTATTTGACTAGCTGGGATATCTCCGAACATTGATTTGAGCGATGCTGCGAGAATGGGAATTCCGAGTGCAAGGACTTGGCGCGATACCTCCATCGGCCCCTGGCTGTTTGCAATCGGCAACATCATGATTGCAAGGGCCGCGCCGTTTTTTTCGCACAACCGCTTGATTGCGGGAAGATACGTGGATTCAATCGGTGTCAGCGGCTTGTCCGTCAAAACCATTCCCGCAGGGAGCGCCGAGCCGGATCGCAGGGTCACTGCTGGTTGCGGGCTATCGGGAAAGTCGAAGCGAACAAACGCTGCACGAGGGGAGCTTTTGTCTTCTCGGTATCCTTCGTCGGGCGCATCCGTTCCTTCTGTCTGCTTAAAGACAGGAAAATCCTCCATCGTTCGATATCCTTGCCGCGTCAGCGAGCCGGGTCGGATGACAGAAGCCAGAGCGAGCCGCGGTCCTATGAGCGCCATCTCAGCATAGTCGGTGATGGCCAAAGCTGGGTTTTTGATATCCAGCCCAGGATCGGCCTGTCCTAACCGGCGAATGTATTTTTCGCCCGGATTGTTATCGATTTGAGGGAAATCCGGGTAGTTTATCACCACCAATCGCGCGCGGCGATGAGAGAAGAAATCGGTCAGAAAGGTATAAACCAAGTCGTAACCATTAAAATTGGCACCGATTGTTTCAGACTTCAGTGACGCGCCCTGGGTATGCATTTCGTGCCGAAGTGTATCGTGGTCGATCGCGGAGACTATTCTCGAGTTGCCAAGGAAGAGAACATCCAGTGACCCCTTCGCCTTAAGGATCTGGTCGGTATGCCAGTCCGATGGTCCAACTCGCTTGGACATGGCGAGATATCGTGTCTCCGGGCTCACGACGAACGCAGTGAAGATTGGCGACAACAAGATCGCTGCGAGCGCCAGAATCCAAACGGCAAGGTGGCCCGACCCGGAGAATGCAGGCTGCATCGGCGGCAGTCGAAGCTTCACGAGCTATGGTCCAAAAGCCTTGTCCCTTCACTTAACCGTCGCGGCTTCGCAGAAGCCTCTCGCCATCGAATGCCTCCTAAACCTCTGGAGGTGCATACGATCGTATGAAAGAAAATTTCATTGCATAGTCCGAGCTGATGTTGCTTATTACCCTTAAGACCACGGAGAGACATCGGCAAGGGCGACTTGTGAGAACCCTGTCGGTCCCCCCTGACGGAGGGCCCGTATCAAAAGCAGCCATCTTGGGTTAGAGGAATGAATGAGAGTATTTCCACAATGCGGGACCTGCTGAACCAAAGTGTTCAGCGGCGGGGCGACCATCTGTGTTATACTTTTCTTCTTGGAGCTGAAGTTCGGAGTCAGTGGAGTTATTCCGATCTTCATCGAGCGGTTGCCAAGGTTGGCGCGCACCTCAGGAAAATCGAAGCGACGGGTAAACGAGCCTTGCTCGTCTATCCGCAGGGCCCCGATTTTATGGCGGCCTTTTTGGCCTGCCTGTGCCGGAACGTGGTGGCAATTCCAGTGCCTGCGCCCGAAACCTGGAATCTTCTTCGCACCATGCCCAGGCTGAGGGCGGTTGCCGAGGATGCTAACGCGGCCCTCGTTCTGACCAGCCGAAAGATCTTCAATTTGGCCTCGGCGAGCGGGAGCAGCCTTTGGGATTTTGAGGGGACCCCGTGGATTGTCACCGATGAACTCGAGGAGAGCGACAGCGACCTGGGTAGCGAGTTGATTGACGCCGCCGCGCCAGCCTATTTCCAGTATACGTCCGGGTCCACCAGCTCCCCATCCGGCGTGGTGATTTCCCATCAGAGCCTGATGCATCATCTCGGCGTCCTGCATGAAGTCCTGCGGCTACGGCGACGGAGTGACCGTGACGTGGATGCCTCATTTTCACGACTATGGCCTGGTGCAAGGCTTACTGCAGCCGCTGTTCAGTGGCGATCCTTGTTATTTCATGTCGCCGTTGTCGTTTCTGAAGCGCCCCGCACATTGGCTTGGGGCGATCACCAAGTATGGAGGAACGCATTCTCAGGCTCCTAATTTTGCTTATGAGCATTGCATTCGCCGAATAAGCCCCGAGGAGCGGGCGGGCTTGAGCCTCGCCAGCTGGAAAGCGGCTGGAAACGCCGCCGAGCCGATCAATCCGGATGTGTTGGAAAAGTTTATAGAGACCTTTGAGCCATGCGGATTCCGAAGGGCTGCCTCCGCGCCTGCCTATGGGCTCGCGGAGGCCACCTTGCTTGTCTCGTCTACCCCCCTGAATTCTGGTCCGCGCGTTCTCGAACTTGACGCGGACTCCACCGCCGATGGGCGAGTGGTTCCCATCCGAAGCGGTGGCGCTGGCCGCAAGGTTGTCAGTTGCGGCGAACTGGTGGTCGACACAAAAGTCGCGATCGTCGATCCGGAGCGTCTCATCAGGCGCCGAGCGGACGAGATTGGAGAAATCTGGGTTTGTTCTCCCGGGGTGGCGAGCGGATACTGGAACCAGCCGGCCCAGTCTCAGGAGATCTTCAATGCATATTTGAGGGACACTGGAGAAGGGCCTTGGCTGCGAACAGGCGATCTAGGTTTTTTGAAGGATGGAGGTCTCTTTATCTCCGGCCGCCTCAAGGACATGATTGTCATCCGCGGCGCGAACTTCGCCCCTCAGGACATCGAATGGGTGTCGCAAAAGTGCCATCCGGCGGTTGAGAGCGGGGAAAGCGCCGCTTTCCCGCTGACAATCGACGGAGAGGAGCGCCTCGGCATCGTCCAAGAATTGAACCGAAAAGAGCATCCCGCAAACATCGATTTCGAGAAGATCACGGCTAAAATTCGGGAGCAGATTTCCTTAGAATTCGACATTCGTGCGCACGCGGTCGCGCTTGTCAGGCGTGGGACAATTCCAAAGACGTCAAGCGGCAAAATACAGCGCCGGGCGTGCCGCGACGCACTATTGGACCGCAGTCTTGAGATATTATTCGTGCTCGACAACGGCCCGCTACCGTAAATTTGATGGATTGAACATGAACGGGCTTGCCGCGACCCTTCCGAAGACATCGCTAACGGAAGCTTTGGAGTCGGAGTTGGGTGATCCTAAAATCCCTGGGAATCCCTTATCGTTCGCTTATTCGCAGAAGATTGACGAGACCGAACGGTTTCCTAAAGAGGCCATTCGCTGGCTGTATGACCGCCATCTCGCTCGCCACTATGTTCCAGAAGAACTGGGAGGGTCCTTTCGCTCCTTCTCGGAACTGGGGGAGGTGATCCGAGTGCTTTCGCGCCGCGACGCGTCAAGCGCTGTGGCTTTCTCCACTTTGTTCTGGTCGTTTCTGACCTGGATCGGAGGGACCGATGAGCAAAAGCGATGGCTAGCCAAATACATTATGGAGCGGCAAGGCGCGATGTGTCTTGCCTACTCGGAAAAGCAGCACGGCGCCGATCTGGCAGCCAGCGACACTGTCGCGCGGCAAATCCCGGACGGATTCGAAATAACTGGTGAGAAGTGGCCTATTAACCGCGCAACTGTCGGTGGCCTCTGTTTTGTGCTGGCGACGACAAATTCATCGGCCGGCGCGCGCGGCCTGTCGTTGTTCATGCTCGACAAAAAGGAACTCGACCCCAATCGATATTCGAATTTGCCAAAAATCCTTACACACGGCATGCGCGGCTCGGACATTAGCGGCATCAAATTTGAGAATTGTCCTGTTCCGGCACGAACTCTACTGGGCGGAAAAGGAGAAGGGCTTCAGCTTGCGCTGAGGGGGTTCCAGCTAACACGCGCCTTGTGTGCGGCCATCTCGCTCGGCGCTGGCGACACCGCGTTGCGAACCACATTAAGCTTTGCGCTGGATCGCAGGTTGTATGGCGAACTTGTCATAGACCTCCCGCATGCTGCCGCGGTCCTTTCAGATGCGTTTCTTGACCTTCTTATTTGCGACTGCATGGCAATCTCTGGACTGAGATCGTTTCACGTTGTGCCGGAACAATCGAGCCTCTGGGCATCGGTCCTTAAATACTTTGTTCCAACAACAATTGAAGCGATGATCCAAAATCTTTCGGTTGTGCTAGGCGCCCGTTACTACATGCGCGAGGAGCATGAATGGGGAACATTTCAGCGGATTGTGCGTGACGCTGCAGTTGTTAGTCTATTTGACGGAAGTACTGTGGTAAATTTGCATGCGCTGATGCTTCAGTTCAGGCATCTGGCCCGGCGTCGTGCGATGCGCGGCGATCACGGCGCCAGGCTTGGCCAACTGTTCCAAATGAACACACCTGTCCCGCCGT
Source organism: uncultured Alphaproteobacteria bacterium (assembly GCA_963836695.1). Taxonomy (GTDB): domain Bacteria; phylum Pseudomonadota; class Alphaproteobacteria; order Rhizobiales; family Beijerinckiaceae; genus Roseiarcus. The sequence continues at coordinate 124,109 of CAWIKX010000011.1, read as the reverse complement.
GGAGCGGCCAAAGACTGAGCTTGGTGAGCACGCAGGCCAACGACGCTTTGGAAGGCGTAGAGCACAGCCTTAAGCAACTGAAAGGTGAGCGAGCCGACCACGTGGCGGATCGGGCCCAGATCGGTCGAATTCTGGCTCTCGGTGAGATGCTTGTGCATGAGATCGGAGCCCACAATACCATCTTCGCTCAATCCGAATTCGAACATGGCCACCTGCAGTCCGCCGCGATGTTCGGAGCTGCGAAAAGATATTGTGCGTTGCATGCCGCGTCATCGTGCCTCCACAGTTGGATCTGGAATCGAAGAAACAGCTCTTCGTTCTTTGCCAGTGGCGGGTGGCTAGTTCCGGCGCTTGCCAGGATTTTTGACAAACACCTCGATATCCATCACAGTGATGTCATTGACGCCTATCGGCCCGAGCTTCTGCAAGAGCTGCGGCGACTGCATCGAGATAATCGGATGTTTTCAATTAAGGCCGAGGCCCTGGGAAGGAGTTAAGGCCGCAGTTTCAGACGTTGGTGCTGAACCAGAGATTGGAGTAACTTATGTCGAACGCCAAAGATCTGAATGAAATGCGAGCGTGGCTGATTGAGCGTATTTCGAATGCGCTCAAGGTGAAGAATGGGATGGATCCTGATGCCCCATTTTCAAAATACGGACTGCAGTCGATCGACGCGGTCATTCTGGCAATGGAAATTGAGGAACAGGTCGGCGTGGAGCTGCCACCGACTTTGTTGTGGGAATATAATACAGTCAACGAATGCGCCTCATATTTGCTGAAGTTCGGATCCGAGATAGCCGCCTGATCTTGGAGTGCGTGTATACATAACGGCAGTGGGAAATTAGCGCCGGCGCTTTCTTGGCATTTGCCGTCGATTTTTGCGCTAACTACCGCGCAATCTGCTTTGACTGAAGCGGGGGAATTTCCAAGGAAGGGAGAGTTAATTCAAGGAGGAGCCAACTATTAGGCCTGTAAACTCCGTCTTCGTCTGAATTGTAACGCTCAGCGCATCCATTGCATGGGCCTCTTTGACCTCGCGGGACCGCTTACCTTTCTCTCAGCGCGTCTGACCCGGTTTCCAGCAGCGGCGAAAAGACGTATCCGAGGATTCGCTGGCTCCCGGTCGCGATTTCGACCGTGACCGTCATGCCCGGGCTCAGCGGCGTGCGTTCGCTATCGATCATCATGTAGTCGCGCTCGGGGTGAAGAGGCAGCGGAAAAACGAGATTTTGCGCGGGAGCCGCTCCGGCGAACGGCTTGTCTGACCGCGATCTTGACGCGTCGACCTGGCTGAGGCTTGCGTCTGGTTCGGGAATGGCATCGCGCGAAACACCCGTCACCGTCGCCGGCAGAACGCCATAGCGAATGAAGGGAAGGAATCGATCTTCACCTCGGCGCTTTGCCCGCTCTTGACGAAGCCTATGTCCTGATTGGCGAGATAGGCCTGGATTTCCAGAGCATCCCCTTCGGGAACTATTCGCATCAGTTCGTCACCGCCGGCCACAACCTGTCCGATCGTCGTGACCGACAGGCCGTAAACGACGCCGTCTATGGGACTGGCCAGGCTCATGCGCGCTGAGTTCAGCTTGGCCTTCACGAGCTTCTCGCGCCAATCGTCGGCCTGCTTCTCGGCCTCGGCGAGCTGTTGTCCATTTTCAGCTATGAAATTGGCGTAGGCCTTGTCGCGCTGGCGCGTTAGGACGGCGATGTTGGCGTCGGCCGCGTCCCTTTGTCCCTTCTGGATCGCGAGTTGCGTGATCTGGTACTGAAGGGTCTCATCGGAGTCGATAAGGCTCGACTTGGTGCCTGAACCGCTCTGAGCCAAGATCGTCCGCATGTTCACCCGTTCCCGCAATGTGGCGATGAGGCTCAACTCCTCCTTCATCGTGTCCGCAATCCGGTCACGTTCGATCGTCTTCTGCGCGATCTGCGCGTCGTAATCGGCGACCGTGTTGGCGAGTTGGTTGAGGTCGCCTGCCAGGACCTGCGCTTCGCGCGCTCGGAGCGGGATCGGGGTTTCGTCTTCCCAAGTCGCGGGCGGCGGCCTGAGATTACGCGCCTGGGCGACGGCGATCGCCCCGCGTCGGCGCAAAGACTCGGCGACGAATGAGTCGTAGGCGTCCTGGGCTTCGGCCTGCTCGGCCTTGGCGTCGCCGTCGTCCATCTCGATCAAGGGTTGGCCCGACGTCACGTGCTGTCCGTTGGCGACGAGGATCGCGGCCACTTTGCCAGGCGCTAGCGGTTGGATCACTTTGATGCGGCCTGTCGGCTCGATCTTGCCGTGCGCAATAGCGACGATGTCGACGCGTCCGAGATAGGCCCAAGCAATGGCGCCGAGGACGAAGGCGCAAATGACCAAGATCAGAGCGAAACGCACCGGCGAAGGAGGCGTTTCAAGGATTTCCAAGTCGGCAGGAAGGAACCTTCGGTCGGCGACGACGGGCAGCTTTCTGGGCGCGATCACCGTGTCAGTCGCCGGGGGGGCGTCCTTGACTTCGACCACGTTCCGGCCGGCCCGCTGCTTTGCCGCCAGCAGCGCTTCCTTGAGCGCGGTTATGCCGCGACCCGTTCGCTCTGCAACGCCCACAACCGCGCGTAGAGGCCTTTGCCATGTTTGAGTAGGTCGTCATGCGATCCCGCCTCGACGATGCGGCCGTCGACCATTCCTACGATGATGTCGCAATCGCGCACCGCCGCGAGCCGATGAGCGATGATGAAAACGGTTCGGTTGCGCACGATCTGGCGCATGTTGTCCTGGATGATGCGCTCGCTTTCGTAGTCGAGCGCCGAGGTGGCCTCGTCAAAGATCAGAATCGGCGGATTGGTGGCGAGCGCTCGGGCGATGGCGATCCGCTGCCGTTGGCCGCCGGACAAATTAGCGCCGCGCTCTTCAATCATCGTGTCATAGCCCTGCGGGAGCCGGTCGATGAATTCATTGGCTCCGGCGAGCCTGGCGACCGTCATCACCTGCGCCCGCGGCATAGCAGGACGGGCCAGCGCGATGTTTTCGCGGATCGCACGGTTGAAGAGAAGGTTGTCCTGGAGCACAACGCCGATGTGGCTTCGCAGCCAAGGCGGGTCAACGTGGGAGAGGTCCGCGTCGTCGAGGAGGACTTGACCCTCCTCGGGAATGTAGAAGCGCTGGATCAGCTTCGTCAGCGTCGATTTTCCGGATCCCGATGGGCCAACGATTCCAACGACTGTCCCAGGATGGATACACATTGAAATGTTCTTGAGCGCAAGAGGAGCGCCCGGCCGATAGCGGAAAGAAACGTTGCGGAACTCGATCTTTCCTTGCGGCGGCGGAAGGTGGGTGCGCACCGAGGGGGCAGGCTCCATGGAAGCGTTGAGAATGTCGCCGAGCCGCTCGACCGAAACCTGCACCTGCTGGAAGTCCTGCCACAACTGGGACAGGCGCAGCACTGGCTGGGCCACCTGCGCAGAGATCATGTTAAAGGCGACAAGTCCGCCGATGGTCATCTCGCCGTCGAGGACGGCCTTTGCGCCAAACAGCAAAGAAGTGCATTCGACAGCTTGCTGACGTACTGGATGGCGTTTTGGCCTTTGGCGGCGAGCATGGTCGTCTTGAAAGCCGCGCGGACGTAGCCGGGTAAACGCTCTTCCCATTGAGCAGCCGCCACCGGATCGACGGCTGAGGCCTTAATCGTCTGCATTCCAACGATAGATTCCAACAGGAACTGCTGGCTTTCCGCGCCGCGGTTGAACCGTTCATTGAGTTTCTCGCGCAAAAGAGGGCGCGTCATCCCCGCGATCAGCAGGTAAAAGGGGATTGTCGCCAGCACAATCAGCGTCAGCTTCCATGAGTAGGCAAAAAGGACTGCGGCGAAGACGAAGGCGAAGAAGAGATCGAGCGCCGAAAAAAGGCCTTGCCCGGTCATGAAGGCGCGGATTGTTTCCAACTCGCGCACGCGCGCAAGGGTCTGGCCCACCGGCCGGGTTTCGAAATAGGAGACCGGGAAGCGGGTGAGATGGCGGAACAGGCGCTGTCCTAGTTCCCCGTCGATGCGGTTGGCGGTGTGCGCCAGGGCATAGGTGCGCAAGTATTGCAAAGTCACGTCGAAAAGACCGATCGCCGCCAGTCCGGCGACCAGGACATAAAGGGTCGAATAGCCTTGGTGGGTTAGCACCTTGTCGATCACCACCTGGAAGAACAGCGGTGAGATCAGCGCGAAAATCTGCACGAATAGAGAGGCGATCAGTACATGGAAGAGGCTTCCGATATCGCCAAAGGGATGGCGCGAACCAACGGAAGCCGAAACTGCGCGGATCGATGCCCACGCCGAAAAAATGGCGCGCGACGAGGATGACGAAAGGCTCGATCTCCGACTTGAGCTGGGACATCTTGAGGTCCCGGGAGATCCGTGTGATCGGATCGACGACCCGGAAGAGGCCTGCCGCCGTCTGTCCGCTGAATACGCTATATCCACCCGATTTCAGACGAAGGATCGCCGGTGTGGGCGCGCGGGCGAGACGCCGGCGCGACGGCCGGTTGACGATGTGGGCCTTCAGCCCGATTAGCTTGGCGGCGCGCAGGATGTCTCTTCTGCTGGCTTCGTCGTCGCCCAGCGCGAGTTCCCTGGCTAGGTGGAGGCATCAGCGGCGATTCGGTAGTAGCCGCCAATTGCGCACAGGGCCCTAAGCCCTGAATGGGTGATCAATTGCCCGTCGGGTGCCCGGACGAGAGTTTGGTTCAAGCTTACGCCCTCGCGGAAAACCGGGGCCGGTTCGGCCGGAATCAAGGCGGAAGGCGGGCAGAGCCCGCCTTCCGTGGTCGTTGTTCAGTGAGAGACCGACCTCAGACGGAGAACGTGAACTTCGCCAGATCGAAACTGTTCGTCGCCACGACCGCGAGGCTGCCGCCGCCCATGAGGTCAAGCGTCTCCCCTGTCCCCGACGGGGTAAGGGATGACAGGAAATTCGCCTTCGTGACGAGCGCGCCGCCCGTGTTGTATAGACCCTCGAGGTCAACGTTGGGATCCGCCCCGGTCAGGTTCGTGATCTGCACATTTCCCTTGTAGTCGTGTGATACGCCGTTGAAGGTCAAGGCGTCGTTCATCGACGAGGGGTTGAGGTTTAGATCGCCGCCAGGGAATCGTCTGGGGCACGCAAACAAAAGAGACGGGGCTTGCGCCGGAACTCATCACCGCTTCGACTACTGCGGCGATTACGGCACGGTCCTCAACCGCTTCCTCATGCAGGCGGCGATCGGCCACCCTCTGACTGTCCATGGATCGGGCCGTCAGACGCGCGCCTTCATCCACATCCGCGATACGGTGCGTTGCATAGAATTGACCCTCAACAGTCCGTGGGAGAACCGCCAGCGCGTCCGCATCTTCAACCAGATGACAGAGACCCATCGCATCATTGATCTCGCGAAGCGGATCGCGGACCTGACCGGCGTTCCCTGGCGCTCGGTTAGCACCCCCGGAACGAAGCGGAGGCAAACGATCTCGAAGTCTCAAACGACCACCTTCTTTCCCTCGAACTCATCCCGACAACCCTGGCGGATGGCCTGATGGAGGAGGTCAAGGAGATTGCTGAGAAATATAAGGAGCGTTGCGATCTGTCCAAAATTCCCTGCGTGTCGAACTGGGGCCAGGAAGGGCGGCTGCTGGCTCACGCGTAGGGCTGAAACATACGCGCGAAGTGACACAAAATGTCTCACGCCATCCTCTCCTATCTTCGGCTGCTGATCGGCCTCACGGCGGGCGCGGTGGGGCTTGGCGGGGACGCACGCGCGGTCGACCGTCGCCACGACGATTGGGGAAGCCGACCCGCGAAGAATCGATCCCTTCGCTTTTATTCCCTATCGGCAACGCGCCTATCGTTGGAGGCTCTTGGTCTAGCGGAGCGCGCGCTACTGATCATCTCAACGACGGCACTTCCCTGGGTCCCCACGGGTGTGACCTGCCAGTCCGAGCCTCGATCGGTTAGCCGTAGAGAGGACTCGGGGCTGTGAAACCGCCAACAAGAGTACGAGGCACGAATCGGCGGCTGTGGTGGATCCGGCCACGCACTGTGTTGATCGCCACGCTGCTGGCCCTCGGCGGCTACCTCTGGATGGACTGGACCTGGGTGCGCGGCAACGGCATCGTCTCCGGAGAATTGACCGCCCAATCGTCAATCGTCCAAGCCCGTCTCGAACGCCTCTATGTGAAGTGCCTCGACCATGTAACACGTGGTCAGCGGCTGGCCGAATTTCGTAACGACGCCATGGTCCAGCTCGCTGACCAACAGGTTCAGCAACTTGAGTTTCAACTGGAGCAGGCGCGCGCCGAGATCGACATTGCCGACCGCGAGGCCGAGGCGGCCGCTAAGCTAGCGGAAGCTCAGAAGGCGCTTCTCCAACAGCAGATCGCAGTGTTGCAAGCCGAAGACAAGCTTCGCGAGCAAAAGATCGTAGCGGAGCTGGTCTGGCAGCAAGCCAAAGCGGCCGTCGACCGTGCGGACGCCGAGTGGCGAGCTGCAGATTTTGTCTACCAGACCAAACGTGCTGATCAAAGGATGGCGGAGGTCAACGTCGCCGAGCTGCAGAAGCGGATCGAAAGCTACAAGAACTCGCCCGAATTGACCGGCCACTTCTTCATTACAGCAGCAAAAGACGGCACCGTCACCGAATGCACCGCGAGGGAGGGCGAGGTCATCGCGGCGCGAACTCCGATCATGAGCATTTTCAGCCCCAGCGACACCTACGCGGTCGTTTTCTTCAACCCGAGCGACAGAGCGAAACTATCCCGGGGAGAGCAATTCGATATCGAGGTGCAAGGAATAGGCAAGGTCAGCGCCACGCTAACAGACTTCTACCCCGAGTTGCCGGCGCTTCCGAGTTCGCTCACGCGTTTCTTCTGGCAGCGGGAAATGTGGGCGCAATACCTTCCCGCGCGCCTCGATTTCGTCAACGTAGGACCGGATCAATTAAACGAGATGACGGCCTGGGCGCAGGTTTCGGCGTCCCGCCGAAACGATTGGGGTTTGTCGGATGTCGCCGAACGGGGCTCGACTTGGTGGCGTGACCTTCAAAAGCGTCTGCCCTGGACGGCCGAAGCGATGGCGCAAACCTGGCCCAAACGCGAGGTCGCCCGATGATGACGGACGGTCTCATGGCGGTTTCCAAAGAGGCCAGCGAAGAAACCGTCGAATGGAGACGCATGCACCTCTTACGCCAGATCGCGGAGCGGGGAGGAGCGATTTCGCCCATCGCGGATCCGGCGGCGAAACACGGTTATCGCTTCGACGCGGGGAGTGCGGACGTCGAGCGAGATCTCGCCGATCTCGCCGAGCTCAACTATCTTGAAACGCGATTCTTCGACCGCATTCGTCTCTGCCCACGATGCGACAGCCACCACCTCAACGTCCGAGAGATTTGCCCCATCTGCCACAGCGCATATTTGGCAAGCGAAGGACTCTTCCATCATTTCCGATGTGGATACGTCGGCATACCGCCAGAGTTTCTGCCGGACGCCACGGGCGGCTTTCGATGTTCGAAGTGCAACAAGAGCATGCATCATCTCGGTACAGAATATGATCGGTTGGGGAAAGCCTTCGTCTGCCGCGCCTGCGCGGTGGTTTCCGAAACCCACCGGTCGAAGCGGCCTGTCTCGCCTGCGGCGCTCGAATGCGCTCGGACGACTTAGTCAGCGCTAACGTCTTCAGCTACCTCCTAACCTCGCGTGGCGCGGAAGGCGTGCGGTCGGCCCGCCTGTTGGACGACGACGAGCGGCCCGTTCTGGCGGCCGATGCGCGCGTGTTCCGACGAGAGATGATCCTAGAGTTCCTCCATACCCAGATGCATCGGCAGCAACGGCTGGGGGAGCCGTTTTCCTTGCTGCTCGCTACGTGGCGACGGGGCGACGGCCCGGCGGCCGAGGAGCGGGGTCCGTGGCTTGATCGCGTAAAGTCTTGCCTGCGAAGTGTTGATCTTGTCGGCCAATTGGGCGACCGTCTCTATGTTGTGGCGCTGCCCCGCGCGAAGCGGCGCGAGGCGGAGACCTTGCGGCGGCGGATCGAGAAGGTCCTTGGCCCCGGGTCGCCGTTCTCCCTGTCAGCGGTTGAGATCAAGGGGCAGAAAGATCTCGCGACCGCGCTGGTCGGCGTCACCCAAACTCAAGGAGCCTAATGAACGGCTTCTTGCACTATTTCCTTTCAACGTTGGACCCGATGTCGAACATCGGGATTGCCCGAGCCTCGGCGGAGGCGAGTTCTTCGGCGCCCTGGCTTTTGTTGATTGCCGCGGTATTCCTGGCCCCGCCGATCATGGTCTGGCCGGTTTACCTTGTGAAACCCGAGGCGATCCGGCCGCCCCCTCCGTCCCGACCGAGCCAAGCGGAGCCTTTGGTTTCCGTCGTCGTCGCCGGGCGAAACGAATCCGCAACGATCGGCAGGTGCATCGAGGCGGCGTTGCAGTGCGGTCATTCAAGCCTCGAAGTAATTTTCGTCGATGACAATTCGAGCGATGACAGCGTCGCGATCGCCAGGCGTGCGGCTCTTCGGATGACGGGAAGCCGGCGCGACTCCGATCGAGTTAGAATTTTCCCGTCCGCACGCCGCAACGGCAAGGCGAGCTCCCTCAACATCGGGATTTGCATGGCGCGTGGCGATTTCATCGTCATTCACGATGCCGATTTGATCATCCAGTACGGCATCATGTCCCATTGGCTCCTTCCCTTCGAAGATCCTCACGTTGGCGGAGTGGCCGCCAACATTCGCGTGGATAACAGCGCCGTCAATTTGTTGACCCGGTTGCAGGAGCTCGAATACGCTTTCAAAAATACCATTTCCAAGTACACCGAGTGCAAACTTTGTCTACTTCCAGTGATTTCCGGAATGGGTGGGATCTTCCGGGCCGATGTTATTCGGCGCCTCGGCGGCTTCGACACGGGGCTTGGCGACGACCGGGACCTGTCGACCATGCTATTGAAGCAACGCTTCAAGCTCGCCTACTCGCATGACGCGGTCGTTTGGACGACAGTCCCGGAAACAAGGCGTCATCTCTGGAGTCAGAGGATGAGATGGCGCCGCAACATTATCAAGATTTGCGTGAGCAAGCATCGCGATATGTTTCTTTTGGCTCGCTATGGCCTAGCGAACGCCTTGATGACCCTAGGTCTTGCGGTGGGGCTTCTTGTGCCGGTGACGCTGATCGCCGCCATGTTCTACGCGGCGTTCACGGACGGCATTTTACGCTCGCCAGAAATTCTGGTGAGTTTTTACTGGGTTAGCGTCGTCACCATACTCATTCGGATCCTAATAACAAAAGACATCGTCAACACGCCGAAGTGGTCCAACTTTTCCTTGATTTTCATCTATCAGTTTTACGTGCTCTATCTGGCGTGTCCCCTGATCTATGCCGAATGGATGGAGCTCTTTCGGGTCGGCGCCAAGCACCCTTATGTTCCCGACCACGTTTGTGAGGAGATTCCTTGGTGGTGATCTTCGTCGCCGGCCAAAGCTCCGAAAAGCAGCGCGTTTGTCGACGATTGCACGGGCTCGCTGTTTGATCGCGATCTTCACAGGGACGCCGGGAGCCGCCACGGCGCTCGATCGCCTGGCCCCCGGGATGACATTTCCATCTTTGCATGTGGAGGCTGACCGCGCGTTTGAGAATCGGCTCTTTGACCCGGCCGCCGCCGAATTCAATTCGCTTTTGTCCTACGGTGCGATGAGCCTGATCGCTCCGACCATCTTTGGAGATTTCCAGTCCCCGACGGCTGCATCCTTGCCGTCGATCTCGGGCAGCAGCGGGCTTCATGCCGGCCAATAGCGGGCTCGACCCCGTCGCGGCGACCGCAATCAATTCCATCGTTCAGCCGGATCTGATGATCAACGTGACGGCGCTGCTCGCGGACGCCATCGACGTCATCGGCCCGAATGCCCAGCCGGCAGCCGCCGCCAGCGAGGCGACGGCGCCGACGCCGAACGATGGCGGCGAGCACGATTCGTACGGCGCACTCGGCCCGAGCGCAGGCACAAGCGGCTTGGAGTCGAATTGCGGAACCGAGCTTCAGCAGTCGCTGCAGACCGGCGGCGAGGGCTGGAATTGTCTGGACGGAGGAGCAGCAGTTCAATTGCCGAAGGGCGTGTTCGTCAGGGGGGACGGCGGCGACCCGTTGGGCCTGGGGCCGAGCGGCGATCCGACTAACCTGCCGCGTCCGGTTGTGCATAGCGACTGGTGCCGTCCGTTCGCGACGCCGTTCTCGCTGAGCGGCCCGCTCGAAAGTATGGTCATTTGGATCTTGCTCTCGATTGTTCTTGCGGCTCTGCTGGTGGCGTGGCTGAGTCGGGGCCATCGACTGCCGGCCGACTAAGTCGCGGGCCGCGATGGCGCGATCGAGGTGTCTTTTCGCACCCCTTTTGATTGCTGGCATGCTTCTGGCTTTGCCCGGCGATCGCGTCGACGCCCTGGAGTTGAAGCCCATACGCTGGCTATTGGCCGGTAAAGCCGCGGCCGCGTTCGCGTCAAATCCAGACATTCCGACGATTTTGAACGGCGCCAAGCCGTTTGTCATGAGCAGGCGGTCGATTCAGGACGTCATTCCCGACGAGTGGGATGCGGTCCGTGTTCAGTCGTTCAAGAGCGTTGACAACATCCGAAGCGCGCTCGCGTCGAACGCACTCCTCCCTGGCGTGAAGGGGGTGATGTACGACTACGAAAAGTGGCGTTTCACCCCCGAGGACAAGCAACGCAATCCGGCCAAATCACCGAAGGCGGCCGCCGACCTCGTCCACGCGCGCGGGCTTTTGTTCCTGGCGGCGCCGGCGGTCGATCTCGTCCCGGTTCTTGCGCCAGACAGCGACAGAAGACGCCAAGACGACACTTATTTGAGCCTCGGTCTTGCAGGCGACGCTGCGCGCTACGCCGATATCGTCGATATTCAGGCGCAGCGATTTCAGAACGATCCGCAGCGATACGGATCCTTCGTCCGCGCCGCCGCCACGCAGGCCCGCGCGGCCAATCCTAAAGCCATCGTGCTCGCCGGCGTGAGTACCCAACCGGGCGGACGGGACACGAGCGCGGACGCCATCCTAGGTGCGATCCAAGACACGCGAGACGTCGTCGACGGGTACTGGTTCAACACTCCCGAGCCAGGGGAAATGTCTCCAAACGTGAGAGCGTTTCGTCCCGACATCGCTCTCGAAGTCCTTAGACGTCTTTACGATCAGTAATCTGCGTGGTCTAGCTATGAGGTCTCAACAGGTTGTCCATCCGGCGTGGACCGAGGAAGCTGAAGTTGCTCACGCTTTTAGCGGTTCTCGAAGGGCGGGATGAACATTCACAAGACTGCCCGACGGACGCCATTGGTCGAGCGCGCCTGGTGGTGGCGATGCTGAGCGGCCGGACGCCGGGGGCCGCCGCACGAGCCGCAGGCGTGTGCCCGCGCACCGTGTACAAATGGCTGGCGCGGTTCACGGCTGAAGGGGCGGCTGGCCTGGCTCAACTCTTGCGCACTGTGCGATTTTTCGCTCCGCGCAGGCGAGCTATTGGGGCTGCATCGAGACTGGCCGATGCGATCCTCTCAATCCCATCGAAAATTACTTAGAAACTTCATGTAGTTAATTGGTGCCGCAAGAGAGATTCGAACTCCCGACCCCATCATTACGAATGACGTGCATGTCGCGCACTTCGACATCCTAACGGTACACATTCGAGCTCCAGTAAGTGCGTAAATCCTTGAAAATTAGTTTTTTTTACTCATACTTGAACACCCCGCTACAGATTTGTACATCTCCTATTTGCTTACCCTGTGCTTACCCGGAGCGCGCATCATGAAGGTGAAGCTATCCCCAGCTTTCGTTGCAAAGCCGCCCTTGCCGGAGGCTCCAAAGGATCGGATGATCCATTGGGATGCTGCCTTGCCGGGCTTCGGTCTTATGGTAACGGCGAACGGACACACTTCCTTCGTTTGTCAGTACCGCGCCGGTCGCAGGTCACATCGCATGTCGCTGAAGCCCGGCCTGACGCTTCAGGACGCTCGGCGCGAAGCAAAAAAACTGCTCGGCGACGTCGCGAGGGGAGGGGATCCCCTTGCCGAACGCCAAAAAGCGGCTCGAGCCGGCGACGATACGCTACAAACCATCGCCGAGGCCTACATCAGGAGGGAGGGCAAGAGCCTCCGTTCAATGGGCCAAAGGCAGGCTGTCCTCAGGCGCGTCGTGTACCCCCAGCTCGGCGCTCGCCCGATCGATGAAATCAAGCGAAGCGAGATCGTCCGGCTGCTTGACAAGCTCCATGACAGCCGAGGCCCGGTGGCCGCGGACCAGGCGCTGGCCTTTATCCGCCGGATTATGTCCTGGCACGCGTCGCGCTCCGATGACTTCCGAAGTCCTATCGTCCGCGGAATGGCCCGCACAAAGCCAAGGGAGCGCGCTAGGCAGCGAATCCTCACCGATGAGGAACTGAGGGCGGTATGGGGCGCAGCGGATTGCTCCAGGAACCTATTCGGGCCATTCGTGCAGTTCCTCTTGCTCACGGCTGTGAGGCGAACGGAGGCGGCGCAGATGGCCAGAACTGAGATCGTGGGCGATGCCTGGACGATTCCCTCGGAGCGCTACAAGACTGGCCTTGAGCTGGTCATTCCTCTTACCCCTCTCGCCATCGGCGTGCTTAATCGGTTGCCAAGGATCGGCGACGGCAAGTTTGTGTTCACTAGCGATGGGAAACGAGCGTTCTGTGGCTTTTCGAAAGGCAAGTCGCAATGTGACTCGGCGTGCGGGGTAACAGGCTGGACGCTGCACGATCTCCGTCGCACCGCGCGCTCGCTCATGTCGCGTGCTGGAGTTAGTGCCGACGTTGCTGAGCGATGCCTGGGGCATAGTATCGGCGGCATCCGGGCGACGTATGACCGCTACTCTTATTTCGACGAAAAGAAGCGCGCGTTTGAAGCTCTTGCGGCCCTCGTTCAGAGAATTGTGTCTCCGGCGCGTGACCACACCCTTGCGGTCGAAAATTGTTCGAAATGAGACTCTGCACACACCGCTTCGTCTGACCTAGTCTTAAGCTCTAGTTATCCACCTTTTCCACGAGATATAGTACCGACTATCGACTATCCTCCACTTGTACTTACTGGATCGCCACACTATGTAACAGTTCAACGCTCTTAGGGGAGCTTTAAAGGAGATATTAGGGAGGATGACATTGCTACGTACGCGCAGGCAGTCTACGCAATTTCTCAGCGACGATATAGGCTACCCGATCAAATTTAGATATTTTGAAAAGCTATGCATCGACGGCAACGGCCCACGCGTCGATCGGTGGTTTGGCAAACGAGCGCTCTATAGCGAGCCTGATCTGCTCGCTTGGGCAGAAGCTCGATGCAGACGGGACGACGACAAAGAAGCTAGACTATCGCTCTAGTCTTCGGTGTATATGAAAGCGCCTGCTTCGAACGAAAAGCTGTCGAGGCAATTGAGCTCTTGTGGGGCGCTGGCTGGGGGCAGTCTAACTTGGCCTACCTATCGTTTTGCTCGCTTTGCGACGGGTCCACCTTTTTTCCATCAGAAGTAGGCATCGAAAAACACTTGTTAACTCGGGTATAAAACTTGCACTTTAGAAAACTAGCGAGCCAATGCGGTCAACGTGGGACGGAAGGTCGCTGGACCGACGTTGAGCTATAACAGTATCTGAACTACGTTGCACTGTTTATACGTAATGTTAAGTAATATCTCAAGCAGCGCATGATTACTATTGGCTTGTTAATAGTAATAGATAAAAGTAAACCTCGGTAACAACTCTTATATGAATCGGATTGATTTCAATAATGCATTGTGATAGTGTGAAAAACCTAAATCTGAAATATCTTCAGTTCAACGGCTACGCCGAGGTGTATGCTTGCAACGACCACCTCTTTAAAGACAATCCGTTTATTTTCGATCCTCTATACGCTGAGGAAATGGAAGCCGCATTCGAGTCGGGCATTAACGCTGGAGAAGGCGTCGTGCGGATGCGCGGCTTTCTGCAGCAAGTCCATTTCGCTTCAAGCGAGCTGCACTACAAAGCCGAGGTGTTCCGACCCGATCCGTCGGGCGACGAATTTTTCGTTCAGCCGGTTTCAGAAGACGGCAAGTTTATCGACCTCGTCTGGGCGACAATCGATCTTGACGCCTGGGGGTTTTCGACAGGACGCGGCGCTGTTTTAGGCAGCGAAAACCTGTCGAAGATTTACACAGCCGAACTTCCTCTTCATGTCTACGACGATCCGATCCTGTATTGGGAGCATCTCGGGGACGAAGAGCTTGCCGGTCAGGATGCTATCTGCTTGCTCAAACCAACGGCGCGCGCACTCATCCCGGCGGTAGGGCATGTGCAAGTCTTCTACTGGGATGGCGTCGAAGGGCTGGCCGAGGGTTTCTTTCCAGACCATCCTGAACGTGTCTCAGCCTGGCAGGATCGGGAGGCATTCGACTCCTTTGTGAATCGGGCGGCGCTCTGGGAGCGCTTTGACCACATGGAATCGCCGATCCCGCCCGAAACGTCCAGGCTCACCTGGGCCCACGCCAAGGCTGCCATCAAATCCCGACGCAAGGTCAACAACCAGACGGAGCTAGATGGAATTCGAGGAATATCGCGCTGGAGTTTGGACGCGGGCCTCGGACAAAGAGGTCGAGGGCCGCCGTCAGCGCATGGTGCTCGGACCCCTCAGAAGCGAGCCGTGCATTGGCGCAGAAGGCGTGCATGCCGTTTTTCCTGAGCGATGTGATGATGGGGGGAGCTTCGCCGTCGCCCCAATCCGACGCTCGGGCCCGAAGTTCAGGGTCCAGATCTCGATGGCTTTGAGCGGGCCGAATGGAGGTGGAAGGGCCCCATGATCAAATCAGGGTCCGGTTGGACAGAGCGGGAGCCTGACGACGGACCCTGGAATCTCCAGCACCGCTGGCAACGGGACTTGGCGCGGAAAAAGGCTGCTGAGGCCAAACCAGGGCGCGAGTCCTCATCCGGTATGACCACAAGGAACGGAGAAAAGAGCCATCCGCTAAATGGCGTGACATTGGGACGCGGAGTCGACTGGAGGCATCCAGGGGGCCTAATGGGCGAGTTGACAGACTGGATACTCGCTACGTCTCGGTATCCTAACCGGGCGCTAGCCGTTGCGGCGTCTGTCGCCATCGTCTCGACCTTTTGCGGGCGCCGTCTGTACACTCCATCTGGAGCCGGCCTCAACGTCTACGTCGCGTGCTTAGGCGATACCGGCGTCGGCAAAGATAGGCCGCTGAAGGCAATTGCTCAGGTCTTTCATTCTTGCGGATATGACAACCTGCATCAAACAGCGAAGGTGTTCTCGCTTTCTGGCCTCGAAGCTATTCTCTGCGACGCACCGGTTTGTATCGGTACTGCCGACGAAATTGGCACGAATCTCCTTGCCCGCATTTCAAGCAAGAGGGCCAGTTCGCATGAAACCGTGATGAAGGGCTTTCTCCAGGAGCTGTGGTCACGGCAGTTGGGTGATGCTCCATTCAAGTTGACGCGGCGAGCTGTCGACGCACTCGCTCGCTCGACCCTCGAAAAGAGGGGTTGTGAAATAGTGACACAAATTCACTCGCCGTCGTTCTCGCTATACGGCGCGAGCACCCCGGAAGCGTTCTTTGAGGCACTGACGGCCGGCAATGTGAAGGACGGCTTTATGAACCGCTTCCTGATCGCGCCAGCTGATCCGCGACCAGAGGAAGCCAATGATCTGGAGAACGACATTCCGGTCCCGCGTGTTATCATAGATCGGCTACTGGAAATTGCATCGACAGGGGTCGGCAGTATTGGCGGGAATAGTTTCGCCGCGTCCAGTTACTCCGACCGGGACTGTCCGACAGTGCGCGGACGCCGCATTGTATGGGCGTCTGCAGCCGCGAAGGAGCGCTTTGGAGCCTTCGAGAAGGAAATCTTGCAGGTCATCGATGCAAAGCCGATCGGGTACGAGCTTCTCAGCCGCGTAGTCGAATACACCCTACGGCTTGCATGCCTGCATGCCGTGTCGCAGCACGGGCACGCTGCGACAGTCGATGAGGACAGTCTCGATTGGGGCGCGGCCTGGGCGCTCGAAAGCGCGCGATCGATGATAGACGACGCTGCGCTAATGATGGCGAGCACGGACTACGAAAAGAAGCTGAACGACGTCCAAGGCGTCATTCGGAAAGCGGGATCGATCCTGCGAAGCGAGGTCATGCGACGAATTCGTCACGTCAACGCGAAAGAGTTGGACGCCATAATCATGCATCTTATAGAAGCGGGGCTCGTGGCGGAGAAATTTGACGCAGGAGCGGGCCGGACAGGGAAGCGTTACGCATGGATAGGCGAATAAGAGAGGCCGCCGGAAAATCATTCGCGAACTTCTTTCCACTTCTTGCCGCCTTGGCTTTGGAAAGAAGGGGATGCAATAAAAGCAACAATATTACAGATCCTTAGATCGATAAAATATAGCAAAAATACCTTCTTTCCTTCTTTCCTAGTCTTACTGTGTCATAAACTATTTGGGGGATGATTTCGATTCACGCCTGATTCGGAGGGGCCGGTGGATCGAAATGCAGATAGCGAGGGAAGCGAAAGTCGATTTGCGTCTTACGTGGAGCACATGGCGTCGAGCCTGGGGCACGCGGATCGGCGTGCGCCGTTCCGCTCCTACTGTACGGGGCTCATTCTTCCCGGCGATCGGAAGAGCGTGGAGCCGATGGCGGCCCGCATCGAACCCCGCCGCGTTCAAGGCGCGCATCAGTCGCTGCATCATTTTGTCGCCAACGCCGACTGGGCGCAGGAGGATCTGCTGCGACGCGTTCGGACCTTTGTTCTTCCCGCCATCGAGAAGAGCGGCAGGATAAGCGCCTGGATTGTCGACGACACGGGATTCCCCAAGAAGGGCGTTCATTCTGTCGGCGTCGCCCGGCAATATTGCGGTCAGCTTGGCAAGCAGGACAATTGTCAGATTGCGGTCTCGCTGTCGGTAGCCAACGAACACGCAAGCCTGCCGATCGCCTTTCGGCTCTACCTTCCCGAGGATTGGGCAGCCGATCCGGTTCGCCGGGCAAGAGCCGGCGTGCCCGAGGACGTCCTGTTCAAGACCAAACCGCAAATCGCCCTTGACCAGATCAAGGCCGCGCGCGACGAGGGCGTGCCGGAAGGCGTCGTATTGGCGGATGCGGGTTACGGGATCAACACGGCGTTCCGGACCGCGCTGACGCGCATGGGCCTGACTTATGCCGTCGGCGTTCAGTCGTCGGCGCGGCTTTGGCCGCCGGGATCCGGTCCGCTCCCGCCCAAGGCATGGAGCGGGCAAGGTCGGCCGCCGACGCTGATGCGGCGCGACGTGCAGAACAAGCCTCAATCGGCCGAGCAACTCGCCAAGTTGCTGTCGGCCGACGCTTGGCGTGACGTCGTATGGCGCGAAGGCGTAGACAAACCCTTGCATTCCCGGTTCGCCGTCCTGCGCGTGCGGCCGGCGCATCGGGACTATTGGCGCTCGCAGCCCTATCCCGAAGAATGGCTGCTCGTCGAATGGCCGCAGGGCGAAAGCGCGCCGACCAAGTATTGGCTTTCGACCTTGCCGGCCGACACCGACATCGCCACGCTCGTTGCAACCGCCAAAATGCGTTGGCGGATCGAGCGCGATTATCAGGAACTCAAGCAGGAACTTGGCCTCGATCACTATGAAGGACGAGGCTGGCGAGGCTTTCACCACCACATGGCGCTCTGCGTCGCGGCTTACGGATTCCTGGTCTCCGAACGGAGTTCTGATTCCCCCCTCAGACGACAAAACCCTGCTCATCCAGGCGCCTCGCCTATCCCCGGGTTATCGACCCCGCGGATCCGCCGATCCGAGCCGAACGCCACATCAAAGCTTCAATCGCAACCATCCGTATTAAGCTGGCGCGCAACATCGCCAGACGCTTGCTCCGTTGTCCTTGTTGCCAACGAGCCAACTTATGACACAGTAAGACTAGCAGGCTGTTGAAGAAGTCAGGCGCGTTCGCTGACGAAGCCTATCGTCGGCGTTTTGGATGTCGAATTGGCCGACGAGGCGGCCGGCGGTCGAAGACAGCCCGCCCACGGCCGCAGCTGGGTCGTTCTCATCATGTCCTTCCTACGAGAACTCTGCGCAGGCGGAGCCGTCGCGGGCGCCGTAGCCGACTTCGAGGCAGCCCTTCAGCGCGCCGAAGGCGATTTCGCCGTCGGCCGCGCCTTTGAACGTCAGCTTCGCCTCCTCGCTGAGATCGAGGAAGTCGTTGTCCCAGACATCCATCTCGACGATCCGCCAGCGTCCGGCAAACGTCTTGGCGAAGTTGGGAACCCGGGCCTTCAGCCGGGCAGCGCCAGTAGCTTGGGCAGCCGCGCTAGATTGTAGGCGGCGGCCGCGAAGGTGAAGGCCCATCCGACACGCTCGCGGCCGCGGAACTTCGTCTTCTCCTGGCCGGCCACCACCTTGATCCAGCCGAATGCCTCCTCGATCCGCTTCCTGATGCGCTGGCTGACGGCATAGCCCCCGTGCCGCGTCGTGCGGCCGTCGATCGCCGAACTTCGGCCGTTGGTGTTCTGCGCCACGTGCGGCGTCGCCTTCATCGAGCGCAGCTCATTGATGAAGTCTTCGGCGTCGTAGGCCTTGTCGGCGCCGAGCGTGATCGCCTCGACCGATCGGCGCGAGGCTCGATCATGTGCAGCGCCGCCATCCGCTCGGCATGACCGTTGGCCCCGTCAGACAGGCGTCGACGAAGAGGCCGTGGCGGTTCTCCATCAAGGCATGTCCCATGAAGCACAGCTTCGCCTCCTTGCCTGGCCCTTTGCGGTAGAGCCGGGCCTCGGGATCGGTCGTCGAGGCATGCGTCTCGTTCGATCGTTTCTGGCCATGGAAGTCCCTTTCGGTGTTCCGTCCGCCGCCCTCGGCCGGCCGTTCGCCCGAGCCATCCTTCGGTTTGACACTCTTCATGGACGCCCATGCCTCGATCAGCGTGCCGTCCACCGAGAAATGGTCGGTGGACAGAAGCTTCTTCACCGCGGGCTGCGCCAGCACCGCCGACAGGAACTTCGCCGCGATGTCGCCCTCCAGCAGCCGATCGCGGTTCTTCGAGAACACCGAATGGTCCCACGCCGCATCGTCAACGCCGATCCCGACAAACCAACGGAACAGAAGGTCGTACTCCAGCCGCTCCATCAAATGCCGCTCCGAGCGGATTGAATAGAAGGTTTGCAGCAGCATTGCCCGCAGCAGCTTTTCCGGCGGGATCGAAGGCCGCCCCATCGGCGAATACAACGCCGAAAAATCGCCGGCTAGCGCCGCCAGAGCCTCGTTCACGATCATGCGGATCATGCGTAGCGGATGATTCCGGCCAACCCGCGCTTCGAGATCGACATAGCTGAACAGCGACCCCGACCGCTCGTCCTCGCCCCGCATGATTCGCTCCCTCCGCCTTCGCGCGGAAACAAAATCACATTGCGATTCCGCTGGCCACGGACTTTTTCAACGGCCTGCTAGACCTCTCCTTTATCTAGGTCGCTGCGTCCTCATTCGATCTGTTTGTCCGCTTGGAAGGAAGGAAAGAAGGAGAAGGAGTGGAGCTGCTGCAGAGGCTGCGCCCCCTACGGATGCTGCAGTTGCGCTGGATCGTTTCGGCCTCGTCCGTCCTCAGAAGTCTTGCCGAAAAAGTAGGACATGCCGCACGGCTTCTCTGCGGACTTCAGGTACTTAGCTTTTCCTTAGTCGAATACCCTCCGGCTTCCTGCCGAGCGTTTCAGAAAATTCACAGAATTCAGCCCTTGCCGCAGAAGGAGATCTTAGTTGCAATTCGTAACCACAGCCGAACTCGCGCGCCGCACAGGTGTCAGTCTCATAACTGCCTGGCGGACCTGCATGCGGCACCCAGGCTTCGCCCCACTTTGATGCGAGGGGGGCGGGGGAGAGCTATTCCAACGTGATCTTGAGGCTTGCGGCAGAGGCTGCGGCCGCTCGGGGAGGCGCTCACGCGGGTCTGCGCGCCTCGTCAACTTTGAGGGGTGGCATCGCCGAACAGCGTATGATACGGCTTTTCTTGGTAAATTCAGGAAGGCCATTTTGAGACGCAAGAGCATCCAACGCACTGGCGCATGCGAGGCGAAAAAATGCGGGCTAGAGGGCCAGACGGTGGGCGCGATGCCGGAGCCTTGGGATCTTCGTCGGGCGCGGAACGCCCCCCGGACAGAAAAGGCCGCCTTTCGGGCGGCCTTTGCTGCTTTCCGTCCCAGCAACGTTACGCTGCGATACGGGCTTTGACGGTCCGACGATATCCGAAGAATCGAAGGCCCGCGAAGCCGAGCAGCATCATCGCCCAGGTGGAGGGTTCCGGAACCGCCGACTTGGCCTCCCCCTGGCCGCGATCGAGCAACACTGCCCCTGAGGTCATGGTCGCCTGCGCCCAGAGGGTCATCGAGAATGGGGCGCTGTCGGACACCGCTCCGCTGTCGTCGAAGGCGAAGCTATGAAGTGGGTCGGTGCCTGTGCTGGTGAAGCTGCCAAGCCTCGTGCCGGGAGCGTCGAACGCGTTGTCGGCGCCCTGGGCGTTCGCCGGATCGTCAAACCACTCCAGGAGGAGGCTTGAGCCTCCTGAGTTTACCCACGTGCCAGAGCCCGTGATATGGAAACTCGTGACCGGAGCAGAGAAGTCGGTGTCGCCAACCGCAAGGGTGACGACCCTTGTCGCGCCTGAGTTATTGATAATCGACAAGGACGAGGTGTCGATGAGGTCCTGGCCGGGGTTGGCTGGGGTTCCGGTCGAGGCCTGGATCGAGCCGTTGACCGCAACGCCATTGAGTGTGCCGTTCGCGAGCTGGAGGACGCCGACGGCCGGGTTTAAATCGCATCCAGTGTTGTCGGCGCAGAAGAACGTTGCGCCGCTCACATCGGCCGCGATCTGCAAGACGGCATGCGCCGGTGTTGAAACGGCGGCCATAAGACCTGCAGCCGCCAAACCGGAGAGACATATGCGTGATGTGTTCATGAACAAACTCCCCCTAAGAGGAAACCCGACCAGGAACGCAACGTGTGTTTGTTAGTTCCCGATTGGGACTGCAGAAGCGTAGCTCAGAGGCGGGAAGGGGGCAACAGATAAACTGAAATCACGAAGTACATTTGTAGTTTAGTTTTGGGGCGGGCAATGACGCGGGTCCCCCTGCGGGGCCCCCCGTCCGCCTCCGCAACTGTGACCCTGGAGGAAAGGCACCACGCTCCGTTCGCCGGGTCCACGGCAGCCCAAGGGCGAGAGCTACAGCGACGTGATCATCCGCGTTGCGAAGGGCCCTGGCGAGGCGCGCGGAACATCAGCGTGAGGCCCATGATAGGAGCGCGGTCAGGGTATCCACCTCGACATATCTGTAGGTTTTCAACACCCGCGGATTTGCTATTCGTAGCGAAATCTTGGGAAATCGAAGGCTATGACAGCGCTCATTCTGGAACTATGTGGCGGCGCCTTTTTGGGTTCTCTACAATTGCCTTCCTCGCTCTAGCTTGGGCGAGCAGGTCGAGGCCGGAGTCGGAGCCAATCGATTAAAGGCAGCACAGCGTTAAGCGCAGCAAAACGACGCTCACCATGACAGTCGATATGAGACTCGATAAGCGACTGCCTCTCTGGCCTCGAAAAGTTGCGGGCGGACGTTCGGTTTCGCGCCGCGTTGTTTATCTTTTCGGACGGAAGCATACTTGAGTTGGATCGGTATCTGGCCGAGTTGAAGGCTAGGCGGATCGTGAGCGCAATAGGCGCTGAGGCCGCGCCGCAGACGCTTCCGAGGAATTCGTTTCCGCGCGGATCGGTCCGCACCAGTCGCCGGAACTGGAAAGCCGCTGCCGCGTTTTTTGGTGGCTGGCGCGCAAATTGATAGGTGTGCCGCCTACTTGGTGCACTTCGGTAGCGGGTCTATGCCGGCTGGCAGCCAACGAAGTTGCAATGCACATGACCGTGGGCTGAGCTAGAGTATCTCATTCTGCCATTGCCTGCCGCCGTGCTCTCACCTCTCTCCCCACCCCCGACCTTCCCAACCATCCGGAATACCCCACGCCCTCCCGAGGAGGGTGACCAGGCAAAGCAAAGATGCCGCGCAATGGCTCACAGCGGGCGACACGGTGAAGAGATTCTCTTGTCGGCCGCTGTGGATTTTATAGCCGATCTTCACGGCCCAGAGGCGCGGTCATGAACGCTGTCCCGATCGCTGCGCCGTCCTCGGCGTAGCTCTGGCGGGGCGCCGACTGCAATTCCCCGCCGCTGTCGGCCGGAGCCAGCGCGTTTTCGTATGTCAGTCGCATAACTGCCTGGCGGACCTGCAAGGCTGGTCACGCGCGATGGACAGCCCGGCATGACCTACGTGTCCCAAGAGGCCGCCTTTGAGGTGGCGGTCGCCGAGGCCCGAAAAAGTGGGACATGCCGCATGGCTTCTGCAAGTACTTCAGCTACTTAGCTTTTGCCTACGTGGAGACCTACCCGCTCCCCAACATTTCAAAAAATTCACAGAATTCACGGCCTGCGCAGAAATGAGATAAAAAGCAATTCGTTTCTACCGCCGAACTCGCGCATCGCACAGGTGTCAGTCGCATAACTGCCTGGCGGACCTGCAATCGACACCCAGGCTTCGCCGTGCGCGTCGGGCTCCCGCTCATTTCCAGCAAGCACAATATGTCGCAAAATGATCCGCTGGTCAAGCAAATGGCACTACCGTCCGCAATGCGGATGATCACGTCGCGGTACCTCCAGCGTGTCTTTAGTCGCTCCCCACACTTCGGAACCATCGGCGACCGCTGGCGTTCACTCCTTCAATTCCTGGAGGTTCGAATGCGTGCTTTACATTTGACTATTCTTGCAGCCGTGTTTGCAATTCCGTCCGTCACCTACTCCCAGGACAGCGGGATGGTTGGCGGCAAGGTGGGCGCTGACCTCGGTTCGATCTCGCCGGCCCAACCAAGCCCCACCGGCGGTCATCCATATGGGGCTCCCCTCTCCCCCAGTCCGTCGCGCGCGGGGTTCGCGGGAAGGACCACGCCGGGCCAGCTCGTACCGGAAGATGTGCCCGTCATGCCTCGGCCAGGAGGACAGGGCACTGCCTTCGTCAACGGTCACCGGGTGCTCGTCGATCCGAACTCGAATCGCATTCTGCGGGTATTCAACTAGCGGCGTATCCCGGGCCCCACGGGAAGGCAAACCCCGCGTCTGTCGTGCGGGAAAGACGCGGGGCCGCCTGCGCGTCGCGCGTGTTTGGGGACGACACGCCGCGAACCCCGCGCCCGAAGGGGATCCAGACGCGGGGCCAAACGAGCCTCTTTGCGGTCGGCGAAGAGACCCGTCTCGGCGGAAACGGGAGCGCGTGGGCCGTTGTTCCCGAGGCGAAGACAAGTCATTGACAAAAAAAACCCCGCGCGGCGCAAGAGCTCGAGCGCGGGGCAAGGTCCATCCGAGTCGCGTCTAGGGGGGCTGAACTAAACGCGACCATGTGGCAAACACGACAAGCGACAGCTTGTTCCGTCAATCCGCCGGCGGTTTGCAGTCCAGCAATAACGACGTTGCCAGAGTTGTCGCGATCGCGGATGGTCTCGCTGAGCGTTCGCTGGCGGAAAAGGCATCTCAGAATGACTGTCGACGACATCGTTTTGGAAGCGCTTCAAAACGGGCCCGTCACCGTCAAGGACATTCTCAAAGCGGTTTGAAGGTCGTGTGCGCGTCAAACTGCATAGGTTGCGCGTGCGAGGGATAGTGGTCCGCGAGGGCCGAGGCGGCGCGCACCGTGAGTTTACCTACAAATTGGCGCGGTCAGACCGCGCCGCGGAGGCGCTTGGAGAGAAGGGGGGGACTTGGGAAGCCCGCTAAAGCAGCCCCAGGTGTGCCGTTCGCGGCTCAAGCCGCCGAGGGTGCTCGACGTAAGCGGCGGCGTACTTATCTGAAAATAACGAAGTATCATTTTCGTCGCCACCGCAAGCAAAAGGAAAGCTAGAAGAAATCGCGGTCTTCGCGTCGCGCTAGCGCCCATAGAATCTCGGTGTAAAAAGGGCGGCCGAAAGCCGCCCTCTCGCTCCGCTGATGACAGCTGCGCTCAGCCCGCCAGCAGCGGTGACCGCAGCAGGAGTGAGTAGTCGAAATAATCGCCGTTATTCCCGCCGCACCATTCGTCGAGAAACACCAGCAAGGCCCGCATTCCCGGCAAACTGGTCGGCGGCGTTTCCGCCAACGCGTCGAATGCGGCTCCCTCAGCTTCGCACGCTTCCTGGAACGCCCCGCCGTCGCTGAATTCCCGGAGATCATCGATATGCGCCGTGGCGGCCTTCGACGCCTTAATGACGGCGAAGATCAGATCCGGCGGCTCGTCGCCGGAATGGCCGCCACCAGTGAGGCCGTAGCGCCCGCGGTGAGGGCGCCGCGAGACGGGACGGCAGCAAGAGAGCGCCGGCGGCGGCTACAGCGGCGGTGGCGGCGCCATCCATGGCGGGGGAGCCGGCGGCGGCTCGTTCGACGCCGGTCTGGACCAGATCCTGGCGGCCGCCGTCCAGTCCGGCAACGGCGAGGTCATAATCACCGAGCTTGCGTCCGGGGCGCCTTTGCCCGCCGTGCCTGAGCCCTCGTCCTGGGCGATGTCGCTGACCGGCTTCGCCGCCCTCGCCGGCCTCGCGGCCATGCGGCGCCGATCGAAGGCTTGAGCGCGCTTGCGAGCGGATAATAGCTTGAACTCCGTAAAATAAGGTGGGAGCGCGAAAGCGCTAGACACATTCACGTCTTGGATATTTTGGACCGACACCATTTTCCCTCAACGCAGCGCCGGCTGAATTAGGCGGCCTTGGCTCCGGATCATGTGGGCGATGGCGGAAGCTTAGTAGGGCAGCCGTGCGCATCCACGCCGGCCATTATTTTTTTCCGTACGCTCGGTGCCGAGTTCACGAACTGCGGCGTTGGTGCCGGACGGGGATTTTGCGGCGGGACTTCCGTCCATCGGATAGGACGGCCGGCGCAACTTGCGCCACCCGTCGCCTCTCCTCAGTCAGTCTTATCCATTCGGATACGTGTTCAGCGCGCTCTACCGCCGTAAGCTCCGAACCTATGGAGATTCTCAGCGATTACGAGCCGTCAGCGCGCCCAGAGGTGCGGGAATTTTCCGCACCTCTGCCCGA
Organism: uncultured Alphaproteobacteria bacterium; assembly: GCA_963836695.1. Classification (GTDB taxonomy): domain Bacteria; phylum Pseudomonadota; class Alphaproteobacteria; order Rhizobiales; family Beijerinckiaceae; genus Roseiarcus. The sequence goes on along the minus strand of CAWIKX010000011.1, from coordinate 99,003 downwards.
AGGGGACGCAAGGTGCGACCCCTTTTCGGCTGTGTGAGCCTGCGCCATTCCTCGATGTATTCCGCCAATCTGTGAGGCTCCCTATGCGGCGTGCCGGGTGGCTAGGACGCGATATACGCTGGCGACCCCAATGTTGAGCTGCATCGCGATAGCCTCGCGGGTCTTCCCCTCGGCGGCGAGCCGGTGGATGTCGGTGGCCTTGGCGCGCGCCGTCGGAGCCCGGCCCTTGTATTTGCCCTCGGCCGCGGCCTTGGCAATGCCTTCGCGCTGGCGCTCAAGCATCATCTCGCGCTCGAATTGCGCGACGGAGCCGAGCATGTTCAACATCAACTTACCGGTCCGAGTCGACGTGTCGAGACCGATTGCCAGAATGCGCAGCACGGCGCCCTTGGCTTCGATGCGCTTCACGAGGGCGCAAAGGTCCGCGACGGAGCGCGCCAGCCGGTCGATCGTGGTCACGACGAACACGTCACCGGCACGGATGAAGTCTAGGGCAGCTTCCAGCTGCGCCCTTGCAGCGACCGAGGACACTTGCTCGGAGAACACGCGCTCGACACCGGCCGCCTTGAGATCGCGTTCCTGAGCCTCGAATCCGGCGATTTGCTCCAAGGTCGACGTTCGCGCGTAACCGACAATCATTTTTGGTCTTCTGTGCCCTGATGTCTATTATTGACGTCAAAGACGTTATGATAAGTAAACTATCAAAGGTCAATACCTATTTTTGTGATAGGCTCTGAGAGGCTGCGACCGTCCTATCTATAGAGCACGCCCTTGTGATACTGAGCTGGCCTTCGACTGCGGACCGCACCCTTGCGAGGTTGGCGCGGTCCCGCTCACAGCCGATCTGGCAAAGATCCAGCCCGCACGTCTGTCGCTATCGCCGCCGGAAACTCTCCCCGCTCGACGCGCTGGACGTGTACCTCTGGAATTCGAAAGGTTCCGCCAACGCGCAGTGCGAAGCCAGGGTGCCGCACGCAGGTCCGCCAAGCCGTTGTTGGGCTTACGCCTGTCCGACGCGCGAGTTCACCCGTGGAAACGAATTTCACTTTGATCTCCTTTTTGCGAAGGCCATGAATTCTGTGAATTTTTTGAAATGCTCGGCGGGAAGCCGCAGGGGTATTCGTCTGGCTAAAAACGATTATGGCGATTTCGAAGGGACGATCCCCAAAGGCCAATATGGCGAGCGGATGATCCTCGACCTCGACCGCCAGCCGCTTGTCATGGGGGTCGAGCGACGGCCCCTTGGTCACAGCCCAGGATTTGAAAACGCCATCCAGCTCGAGCCGCAGATCATAGTGCAGGCGGGTGGCATCGTGCTTCTGGATCACGAACCGGCGACGGGTTGTGGGCTTGACAGCGTCCTGGCCGCTTGGCTCCCGAGTTTGCCGGAAGTCGCGCTTCGCTCTGTAGGTGGTCAGCTTATCGTTCGCCACCTGGCGTCCTCGCAGCGGTCGTCAGACAAAGAATGCCACTGACGGGAACATGTTCCGCTCTTGCACGGAAGCAGCCAAAACCCAGCCGCGATTGGCATGATGACTTGGATGTGGATTTCCATGATTGTCGTACTTCTTGGGGCCGAATTGAACGCCCAAATCCAGCACAAGGCGAACCCTGCTTCATCCAATCTCTGAGAGTCGCCCGAGCGCCCTCCTCCAGTCAGAACGCCGCCGAGAGTTCCAACAGGGCAGGAGAACAACTAGAGATATCGGCTCGCTCCGGTTAAGAGCGAGTGATTTGTCCACCCACCTTTTGGCATTCCGATCCTGGCGTTTTTGTTAAGCCGTTCCAAGTGTTTCGATCGCCGTTTCCACACTCGATACATGTTTAATCATAATCGACATATTCGTATTGTGATGACGGGTCGCCATGCCCAGATACAAGCCAGCCTGACGGACCGCATCCCAGGTGGCCTGTGGCGATCCCCCCATCGCTGTGGCTGCGCGACGTGAGCGATGGACATCCCCATGTGACGACAGCTACGCGCGCGCACGTGTACTGCTCCATTAATCGATGCATCGCAGCGCCGACCGCAAGCGGTCACCTCGCCAAATATCGCGCGCCAAGTTGATAAGTGTCGTCCCCCAGGGGCGACATCGCTATTACCATCTCGCTTCAGCCGAGATCGGACGGATGCTCGAAGGCATTATGGTCGTGGCCGGCGAGCTCGCGCCGACGACCCCCCGCGCAACGCCTCGGATTGATCCGGCGCTCCGCCGAGCGTGCACATGTTACGACCACATCGCTGGCGAACTCGGCGTTACGATCGCCGATGGCCTCGTTCAGTCAGGTGCCGTGGATTTAACTGTTGACGGCGCCGCGGTGATTGAGAGGGGTCGGGCTGCGCTTCACGCCGCTGGCATCCAGCTTGACGGACCGCGCCAAAGCAAACGCGTCTATTGCCGGCCGTGCCTCGATTGGAGTGAGCGCCGGCCGCATATCGCGGGCTTGCTTGGCGCCGCGTTGCTTGAGCGAGCGCTGGCGATCGGCTTGGTCCGCCGGCGAAAGGGCAGCCGCGTACTGGACATCTCCGGCGGTCACGAAACGGATGTATTGCGCCGCCTCGGCTTTGACGGATCGGCAGATCGGCCTTCTCACCTCAGAGCCTGACGTTGTCTGCACCGATACCCGCGTAAGGTTAGGCGTGGAACCCGACCTCATGAGGGTGCGAGCGAAAGCGAAGCGAACGCTACACCATTCTCGTCCTGTACGCCGGCGCCGATCCTGTTGGTCGGCGACGACACTTGATGCGTTTGCTAACTTAGCGCCGTAGCGCTCATGAACCCGTGAGAACAATGAACGACGACCGCCAGTATGCGCCTGCCACGCTGCGCAATCGCGATTTCATTCTCGATGTTCTTCGTGATGTCCTGCCGACAACCGGCGTCATCCTCGAGATCGCGAGCGGCTCGGGCGAGCACAACGTTCATTTTGCTAGAAATCTGCCGGACCTCGTTTTCCAGCCTTCCGATCCTGACCCGGACGCGCGGCTGAGCGTCGCCGCTTGGGCAAGCGCCGAAGGCGTCGCGAATGTACACGCGCCCCTTGCCCTAGACGTGTCGGAACCAGTTTGGCCAATCGCATCGGCCGACGGGGTCATCTGCATCAACATGGTCCACATTTCGCCTTGGGAAGCGACGCTAGGACTGATGAGAGGGGCCGCCGCGGTACTCCCTCCAGGAGCGCCGCTCTATCTCTACGGTCCTTACATACGCGAAGGGATCGCTACCGCTCCGAGCAACCAAGCATTCGACCGAAGTCTTCGCGATCGCAATCCGAACTGGGGTCTGCGAGATCTCGAAGTGGTTGCCGCGACGGCGCACTCTGCTGAATTCTCGGCGCCGGTTATCACCGAAATGCCCGCAAACAATCTGAGCGTGGTGTTCCGGCGACTCTGATCGTGTCCTTGCGCGGACCACCCGCCAGCGAACGGCCGGTTTTCGCGATCGCCGATACTTGCGGGTCCCCTCGTGAATCTCAACTGCGCGTGCCGTGCCCGTCTCATCGACCCGACGTCGCCGGCTGCGAGTCCTAGTTCAGGCCGATGCTCTTCGAGCCTGCCGCCTTTCCGACGCTGCGACAGCGAATCTGTCTAACAGCCGTCGAATTGCTGGCGGATCGAAGTGCGTCTCCTCGTCCAGAGTCTGACGCCGCCCCGTCGGCTCTGGAAAAGGGATGAGGGGCGCTAGAGAGGGAGTCTCGAACTCTGTGCCCGCCGCGACCAGTGAACGAGACTCGACGGTGTTGACGGCCGATCCCGCGGTCCGGCCCAGCGAAGCCGGCGCAACGTTTGGGGGCAGAACCGGCTCGGCGAAGGACTGAGCGTGCAAAAGACGATTGGTCGACTGATCGATACCCGTCGCGACGACCGAGACCCGCATCGCTTGGTCGAGAGCGGGCTCGATGATCGCACCGACGATGATGTTAGCTTCCTCGTCGACTTCCTGACGTATCCGGCTTGCGGCCTCGTCCACTTCATACAGCGTCAGATCCTTGCCACCCGTGATCGAAATCAGGACGCCTCGGGCTCCTTTCAGTGAGGCATCGTCGAACAGCGGGTTGGCGATCGCCGCTTCGGCGGCGCGATTTGCTCGGCGCTCCCCCGCCGCTTCGCCGGCGCCGATCATGGCGGTCCCCATTTCGCTCATGATCGAGCACACATCCGCGAAGTCGAGATTGACGAGGCCCTCCTTGACCATAAGGTCAGTAATGCAGGAGATGCCCGAGCAAAGCACTTGATCCGCCATCCCGAAGGCGTCGGCGAAGGTCGTCCTCTCGTTGGCGAGACGGAACAGGTTCTGATTGGGAATGATGATCAGCGTATCGACCGCCTCGCGCAGTTCGGCGATACCGGCCTCAGCGACCCTCATGCGGCGACCACTCTCGAAGTGGAACGGCTTGGTGACGACGCCGACCGTAAGGATGCCCATCTCGCGAGCCGCTGCGGCGATGATTGGGGCCGCGCCTGTGCCCGTGCCGCCGCCCATGCCGGCGGCGAGGAAAACCATGTTCGAGCCAGCTAGGCAGTCGCGAATTTCCTCCAGCGCCTCCTCGGCTGCCGCCTTGCCAATCTCCGGCCTAGAGCCGGCGCCGAGACCCTCGGTCAGCTGAAGGCCCATCTGGATAATTTGTTGGGTGCGCGAAGAGCCAAGAGCCTGCGCGTCAGTATTGGCGACGACGAAGTCGATTCCGGACAGGCCGGAGGCGATCATATTGTTGATCGCGTTGCCCCCGGCGCCTCCCACGCCGCACACCACTATGCGGGGCTTCAGTTCTTTCAGTTGGGGGGCTTTGAGATTGATCGGCATACCGTGCTTCTCTCGTTGGGCGCTCGCTGCTGCCTCACCCCTCCAGGGTTAGGGACCGCTTTTCCGACAGCACCGACCTAGGGCGCATGTCCGGCTCTCTCGAAGGCCGTCGTTGCGTCAAGCTAGAGACTTCACCTCCATGGTTAATGCCCGGTTAACTTGGGACAGCAATGCTGGTCGGGTCTGTCGCGGCCCGATGCCTAAAGTGACGGAACGACAGCTTGTGGTGTGAGACGGCCGATAATTGGGGGCGCCCGCTTTGGGGTCCAGATCTCCCTGGCGGTTCACGTTTTGTGAATCAGGTGCTCGTTCCTCGCGTGATGCGATCGCGGAGGTCAGCCGTTGGGGCCCTCCCAGGAACGATGACGCCGGATGAAAATGGCGCGGCAAGCGCTAGCCACGCCACAGCAAGCTCGGTAATCATTGCCCGACAAGCATTCCCAATCGCTCGAGGAGAGTGCTTGATCGAACTCCTTACGTCAAACGGAATTCTGGCGGCCGCGTCATTTTTGGTTGGAATTGCGCAAATTTAGTGCCTTAGCGCCCCGGCCTGACGTCGTGGACCCGAAGGCCCCGCCCCGAGCCAAGGCCGACAAGCGGGCGCAGCGATCACAGCCCGGCCCGTTGGCTACCGTTTTGTTCCCGTGCTTGCGGGGGGCCCGGCGACGCTCGATAGGCCTCTCAGCGGCCCGCGCTGGCCTCGCTGCGAGGCGGTCGCGAATGCCTGGACCCGGAGGCGCCGACCGAGGTCTCGCGAGGGGCCTCGAGGACGAAGCTGCGTTGAACGGCCCGCGCAACCTGGTGCACCGTGCCGACGCCGATCTCGGCTTGCGGATATTGCGCCAGCGCCTCGGCGACCGCCTGCAGATGCTCGCGCCGCATGTTGAAGATCGACATCGCGCCAGCCGCCCAACCGGCAAAGGCTGCGGTGAGGATTTCGCCTCGTCCCGATGCGGCTGCGGCAACGCCAACGACGAGGCTGGCTGTCGAGATCAGCCCATCGTTTGCGCCTAACACGGAGGCCCGCAGCCACGCACCTCGGCTCACGTAGTGCGTTTCCGGAGCCTGCATGGTGACCTGACCCTTGCCTTTACCGGCCAGCGATAGCTCTGTTTTTCAAACTTGGAATCATCCGAACAAGCACCCCGTCACGAAAAATGTAGTGGTGCGTCAGCGCCGCGATTGCGTGCAGCCCTACAAGCACAAGCAGGATATTAGCGAAGAAGCCGTGCCATTCGGTGATCGGGTGGCGTAGTTCTCTATCGCCAATCTGTGGCAAGCTAAAAAGATCGAAAAGGTTGTATCCGCGAACGAATGCGTTGACGACGCCTAGGAACAAAACCACGCCTAAAAACAGATACACGGCGTAGTGATTGGCCTTCGCCAAGATTGAGAGCGGCCGGGAGGTTACATCGGGCAAGCGCCGCCCCGCCGAAATGCGCCAGACAACGCGCCAGCCTACGACAACGATCAGCGCAAACCCCGCCACGACGTGAACTGACCAAACGTCTGTGTTGAGGGGGCCATCCGGAATCCAATCTGCCGTCTGCCCGATGAGCCAGAGCGTCAAGACCAAAAACGCTGTAATCCAATGTAAAACAATAGTGGTTCGGTCGTAAGTCATCCGTTTGTCCTTGCGCCAATTTCTACAACAAGGCGTTTAGCGAGTTTAAAAGGCCAAGCTTAGGGGTCATTCAGGCGAGTCGGTACATGAATATGAATTCGACATCGCCTCAATTGCCCAAGAAAACCGCCCTTTCGAGATCCCGGTGAAGTGTTCCATGTATTCCTGTTTTGCTGGTGGCAGGCGAGCGCCCGCCACTTGCGGTCGTTCTCGCATGCGCGGCGGCAGGTATCGTGCTGCGATAAGCAAAGCGGAAATACCCATTATGGAACCACCGGGCCCTTTGCTCTGCGTGCGCGGCGTCTCTCAAAAGTCCCGAATTTTCGGCCCTAAATCGCCGGTGTACGGCGTGCCCGTTACGTGGGAGGCGGCGGCCGATCGGTAGCCGAGGTCTGCGCTTTGCGACCGACTTAAATGAGCTCATGCCGCAACGCGCGCCCTCTCCGCTTGTGGCCACCAGGTCGGCGCTCCAAGGAGCGCCCTTCACCAACGGTGACGTCAAGCCGCCCTCATACATACGCCTCAACTTCCCCACATCGCGAACATGCCCACCGCAGCCGCCGCCATGACCGCCGTCGCAAGCCATCCAAGCACGGTCAGGTTCTTTGTCAGCGCGAACTCGCCCATGACCGCTTTGCGCGAGGCGAGGAGCATAATCATCACCATGATCGGCACCGCCGCAACGCCATTGATTATCGCGCTCCAGATCAGCGCCTTCACCGGATCAAGGGGGGTGAAGTTCAGGGCGGCTCCGACAAGCGTCGCGGCGGCTATGGTGATATAAAAGGCAGGAGCGCGTCCCGGCCGTTGGCTTAGGCCAACGATCCAATGCAGCGTCTCGCCTAGCGCATACGCGGCGCTCCCGGCGAGGACCGGCAGTGCGAGCATACCGGTGCCGATAATGCCCAAGGCAAAAATCGTAAAGGCGAAACGTCCTGCGATAGGGCGCAAGGCGTCGGCTGCTTGTGAGGAGGTTTGGATGTCCGTCACGCCGTGCGCGTTCAAGGTCGCAGCGGTCGTGATCATAATAAAAAGGGCAATGATATTGGAAATCCCCATCCCCACCAGCGTATCGATTTGTATTCGAGCTAGCTCACGGGGCGCCTGACGCGGAGCCTCGATCAAAGGGTCCGCTTTAGGATCCTCCTTCTCATCTTCGACCTCTTCAGCCGCCTGCCAGAAGAATAAGTAAGGGCTTATCGTGGTTCCGAATATCGCCACAACGATTGCAAGATAGTCGCCCGAAAACTTGATGTGCGGCACGACGAGATTGTGCGCGACGATTAGCCAGGGCACGCCAACAGCGAACACCGTCGCGACATAGGCCAAGAGAGAGAGCGTCAGCCATCTCAGCACTGACGCATAGCGCGAATAGCGCATGAACACTTCGAGCAGGCCGGTGACGATCGCAAACGCTGCGACAAAAGCCAGTTGCGGTCCCGCAACAAGAAGCCGCAACGCCGCGGCCATCGCTCCAAGATCAGCCCCGATATTGATGACGTTGGCAAGGAGGAGGAGCGCGATCAGAGGGTAGATGACAGGCGCCGGGTAATGGCGTCGCATATTTCCGGCGAGTCCCCTGTCTGTGACGCGTCCGACCTGCGCACTGATCATCTGGATGGCGCACATCAGCGGGTACGTGAGCAGAAGGGTCCAGCCAAGGGAGTACCCAAACTGCGCGCCGGCTTGCGAATAGGTGGCTATCCCGCTTGGGTCGTCGTCCGACGCGCCGGTAATAAGGCCTGGCCCCAGGATATCGGCAAGCTTCGGCTTATCAGGGTGTTTGATCTCGGTGGCGGCAGGGCGAGTAACCATTTAAACCGCCCCTTCGCGACACCGTCATTAAACGAGAACGCGCCGTGAAGGTTCCGATATTTGGAAGAGCATGCTGAAAGATCTTCAGCATTGTGAGACTTACCCACACTAGGCACCTTCGCCGCGGGGCTGCCTCATAGCCTCGGGAAGACCGCCAACGCCTGCTGTGCCGCCCTGGGCGTCTATCACTAGACCTTGATACCGCGTCGCCAACGGGTCGGCTCGGTCGCCCAATTCGAACGCGAGATCATGCTCGAGCGCCAGCGCGAAGGGATCGCCAAGTCTAAGGGCGTTGGCAAGTACAAGGACGGGGTCGCCCGGCTAGGGCGAAATCGGGCTTATGTCCGACGGCTCACGGCCGAAGGCGTGACACGCGAGGCGATCGCCGCGCAGCTCGGTATGGCGTCGCCAGCGTCTATCGCGTGTTGCGAGCCGCGTAGCGCTCACCGCCCGCCGTACAGCCGATTGCGCGCCACTAGGCGCAAAAGTTTGACGTGTGCGATGGCGGTTAGACCATGATCGCCAAGGTCGCCAAGCGGGCCGCTTAGGGGCTAATAAGCTTCCCTTAAGACCAGTGCGCGCGGCTCTATCGCTCTGCGATAGCCCACAAAGCCGAGGCCGGCGAAGCCGATTAGCATCATCGCCCAGGTCGACGGCTCCGGCACGGCGTCCAGAGGGATCGGCCCCACGGACTTGCTCAGCCCCGCGGCCGGAAGCGAAACGTCGACAAATACATCGAAGAAACTGTCGATCTTGAAGACGCTGCCATCGGCCGTGATGGTCGTCGTGCCGGACGACGTATGCGTAGCGTCTAGCGTCGCCAAGAGCTTGAGCCCGTCCAGAGGACTGCCCGGCAAACCTGGCAAGGAGAGCGTACCGGTTAGATCCAAACCAGAGACATCGGTCGTGAAGGATCCGGTCTCCGTATCCGACGTTCGACCGATAACCTCCTCGCTCACCTGTCCGGTCAAAACGATAAACCCGATCGGCGTATCCCCCACCAGTGGCGTGATCGTCGCGTCATAAGTCGCAGTCGCTACGATGTCCTGGACCGCCGGAAGAAGGAGGCCGTTAGCGGGAAGGAAATCCGACGTGGCCGAAGTCTGAACGAACGCGCCCGGGGTCACGCATACGCTGGCGAGCGTAAAGCAACCCGCGCCGGTCGGCGAGATGTAGGGAACGCCGATGAGCGGCAGCGACGCCGTGGGTCTAATGACGGACGCATCGGCTGATCCCGACAGCGCCCCTGCGACAGCAAGCCCCGCCGCGACAAAGCCCGAACGCGCGCTATTAGATGCGGCAAATTGCATGATCTTTCCTCCCCGATCGGCACCTTTCGACGCGGCCGAGACTGCGCGCATAGCAAGAACTTTGACAAGACTGAAATGTCGTTGAGACCCAGCCGGGCTTGTAAATAGATCGTGCCGCGCAATCGGGCCGGTCCTCGACAAGACTTGCCTCCCCGCGCCGTCACCGTGCGTGTGCTGGACGTTCGGCAATGCGCTAGGTTTTTCAGCCGTCACCTAGCCAGCCGCGCCTCAATCCGCGAGCTTGCCAGAAATCAGGCTCAGCATCTTTGGATCTTTAGCCATCAGAGACGCCTGAATCTCCCCCAGCTTCACCATCTTCGCCCGCCTTGCAACGGGTCTGGTAAAGCGTTCACCCGCGCACATGTTAGCTTAACGCGGGACGCCATCTGACGGCACAGCGCGAGCGACCGTCAGCCCTAGGGTCAAAGCCCAATCGCGTGCGCGGTCGCGACTGATTTGGGGATTGCCGCCGTGCGAGGAGGATGCAGGGATGACGGCAGGAATGCGCAAATACCGGTCATTCTTCAGAGGGGAGCGCCCTCCGGCGTCCGCGAGCTGGCGCTGGGGCAAGGGTAGGAGGTAGCCGCCAACGGCCTTCTTGCACTTTAATCGGAGGGAAATTGCATCGGGTTAAGATTAGGATCACAGTATCCGGGTGAACTAACACCAAAACGGGAGGAAAAATGAAAAGCTTAAGAGGAATTGCCGCGTTTGCTTTGCTAGCTGCAGGGGCGGCGCAGATCGGCGGCGCGAGCGCTGCTCAGCAGTTCGTCATCGGGGTCTCCAACACGCATATCGGCAACAGCTGGCGTGAGGAGTTCGTCTGCTCGATCAAAGCGGAGGCGCTTGCGTCGGGCTTGGTCTCGAAGGTCATTCTCGCCAACCGTGAAGCCGGGCCCTCCGAGCAAATAGCGGACCTGCGCACGATGATTTCGGCTGGCGTCAATGCGATCATCATCAACCCATCCGATGAGAAGGCTCTGAACGGAGTCATCAAAGCGGCGGCCGACAAGGGGATTATCGTCGTCGCAGCGGACCAACCTGTCACGGCGCCGGAAGCCTATATCGTGACCGGCGATCAGGTGACCTACGCCAAGGTTGGCGCCAAATGGCTGTTCGACCAATTGAAGGGTAAAGGCGATGTCTATCAGATGCGGGGCATCGACGGAGCACCGGGCGACGGCGTGAGGCAGACGGGCTTCGATGCGGTCCTCAAGGATTATCCTGGGATCAAGATCGTTGCGACGACCTTCATGGACTGGTCCAACGAAAAGGCCGCGCAACAAATGTCGGCAATGCTCGCCTCAGGCAAGCATTTCGATGGCGTTTGGACCTCTGGAATCGATTACACCGTGATCGAGGCGATGAAGGCGGCGCACAAGCCTTTTGTGCCCTTCGTAGGAGCCGACAATAATGGCTTCATCAAACAACTGATCGACTACAAGAAGGATGGGCTTACCGGCGTCGCCGTCAGCAACTCGCCGGCGATCGGTGCGGCGGGACTGGTTGTCGCGCTCGATGTCCTACAGAAAAAGCCACGCGATAAGGTGACCACTGTCCCAACCGCCTGGTACGACAACACGACCGACGAAAACGTGGCGAAGCTGAAAGCCCTTTACGATCCCGACGTGGCGCCGACAGACCCGATCTACGGCCCGGAGAAGGATTTCGGTCACTTCACTGCGGCGCAGGAAAAGGCTTGCAAAGGTCCTGGCGAATAGCGACCGCGCGCCGGCGGTTGTTCTTTTCCGCCGGCGTCCTTCTCATGGATCACTCCGCAATCCTCTGGGCATGCTCGTCGTTACGAGGGCAGATGCGAGCCCGCTCAAAATGAACGATTCGACGCCTCTGCTTGAAGTTCGCGATCTCGCCAAGCGATTTGGCTCGGTTGTCGCCCTCAAATCGGCGGCGCTGACAGTTTCCCGTGGCGAGATCCACGCGCTCATGGGCGCGAACGGCGCTGGCAAAAGCACACTGGTCAAAATTCTGACCGGCGTATTTTCGGCCGATAGCGGGACCCTGGCGCTTCGACGGCGCAGTGCAGACCTTCCGCTCTCCCGCAGAAGCGCGTCGAGCGGGCATCGTCTCCGTCTACCAGGATCCAGCGCTGGTTCCGGATTTGACAGTCGGCGAGAACATGCGCTTGGCCGGCGTCCCTTTCGACACCGTGCGCAGTCACCTGAATGACCTGGGGGTCGCCGACCTCAAACTCGGCGAGGTGGTGCGGAACTTTCCCTATCCGATTTTGCGGCTCATCGATCTGGCTCGCGCGCTCGCGTCCGACCCCGTCGTGCTCATGCTGGACGAGATCACGGCCGCTCTTCCGGCCGATCTGTCGGAGCGTGTCTTTGCGGTCGCGCGACGATGGCGCGAGCGTGGCCATTCCATAGTTTTTATTTCTCATCGCATGGCCGAGGTGGCAGCGCTCTGTGACCGCGCCACGGTTCTGCGCGATGGCGTCACCGTCGGCGTTACGGACATCGCCGAAGGCAGCGAAGACCACATCGTGTCGCTCATGCTTGGCGTGGCGGCGGTTAAACCTCTTCCTTCCGAGACCAAGCGCGGGCAACTGAACCGAGAGGAGATCAAAGATCCGGCGCTTGCTGTGCGTGATCTGAGCTACGGCCATATTCTCAAGAATATATCCTTCGACGTCAGGCCTGGAGAGATTCTCGGGGTCGCAGCGCTTGAGGGCCAGGGGCAGCAAGAGCTGTTCGATTGCATTGCCGGCGTCAGCCGCCACCACGGCGGAGACATCGTGGCTCGTGGTCAAAAGCTGAAGCTTACCCATCCGGCTGACGCGATTGCGGCCGGCCTTGTCCTTGTTCCCGCGAACCGGCTTCAGGCCCTCCTGCCGCAACGGTCCATCCGCGAAAATGTCGCCTTGCCGCTCGTCCGCAATGCGCGAAATTGGGGGCTCATTCGAGGCTCTAGTGAACGAAGGCTCGTTGGCGCGGCCGTCAAGCGCCTGCAGATTGATGCTCGCGCGGGCTCCGAGCTTCGGCGGCTGAGCGGCGGCAATCAGCAGAAGGTGGTGATCGCACGATGGGTCGCCGCCGGCTTTCAAACCCTACTTTGCTTCGATCCAACGCGAGGCATCGATGTCGGCACCAAGCACCAGATCTATCGGCTGCTGCGAGAGCTCGCTGACGCCGGGTCATCCGTGCTCCTGTTCACCTCCGAGCTCCCCGAAATAAGCCTGGTTTGCGACCGTGCGATCGTCCTGTTCGGAGGCGAAATCGTTGCTGAGATGCCCGCGAGCGAGGCTGACGAAGGAGCCTTGCTGCGAGCCGCACACGGGCTGAGCGCCTCTCGCGCCCTCCGAAGGCCCATCCTCGATGCCACGCGCGATATTGGCCCGCAACGCGAAGCGATGGGCGCGGCGTCCACGCGCGGCGGCGGCGTGTTGGACAATGTCCAATCTCCGAGCGCGACCGTTGGATTTATCGATAGGCTGAACAACACATTCGCGAATCATCGAGCGCTGATCGGCATGCCGGCGCTCTTAGTCGCCTTCCTCGCGGCGACCGTGGCGATTCATCCGACGTTCAATTCGTTCGATTCGCAATCCGTGGCGATGGCGGCGTTGCCGTTGGCCTTCGCCGCCGCGGCGCAAGCCGTCGTTGTCATCTCGGGCGGCATTGATCTGTCGATCGGCTCGGTCATGGCTGTTGCAAACGTCCTCGCCGCGAGCACGATGACGAACGCGAGCTTTGCGGAATCCTTATTCCTTGCGATTGTGGTTTTGGTCGTCGGCGCGGCGATCGGCGCCGTCAATGGGCTGCTAGTTATTCTTTCTCGCGTCCCCGACGTGATCGTGACGCTGACCAGCGGCTTTATCTGGGGCGGGGTGGCGCTGCTGATATTGGAGAAGCCGGGCGGCGGCGCTCCTCCAGAATTCCTCAATCTCGGCACCGGCACATTGGTGACCGAGTGGCTGTCCAATTCGCTCGTCCTGCTGATTGTGGCCCTGGCTGCGATATGGATTCCGGTCCGCATTTCGAAGTCCGGCCTGCGGATCTATGCGACCGGCAGCGACGAGATCGCCGCGTTTCGAAGCGGCGTGAACGTGAAACTCGCTAGGCTCTTTGCTTATGTTCTTGCCGGGTTGTTCAGCGCAATTGGAGGCATAGGCTTGACGATGACGACGGGGATCGGCTCTCCCCGTGCCGGCGTTCTTTACACACTAAGCGGACTTGCCGCTGTCGTCATCGGCGGGGTGAGCCTTACCGGTGGTCGTGGGGGGATCGTGGGACCGGTGATCGCCGCGTTTGTACTCACACTGATTCCAGCCGACTTGATCTATTTGAACATCGATCCGAATTTCGGCCAGGTGATCCAAGGTACGCTGATTGTTCTCGTGGTCATGGCGGGGGGCCTGATTGCTTCGATGAGGAACGCCAAATGAGTGCTCCTCCGGCTTCGGAGCCATCTGGTCGCGTCGACTTTCGCAATATTCTGAACTGGTTTCAGCGCAACAGTTTAGTTGCTCTCGTCCTATTGCTCGTGCTGTTTGTTGCCGCCGTCGAACTCCTGAAGCCCGGCACCGTCAATGCTGTTTGGCTGTCGAATACGCTGCTGTTTGCGGCCCCCTTGGGAATTCTCGCCGCCGGTCAAACCATGGTCATGTTGACTGGCGGAATTGATCTGTCGGTCGTCAGCGTGGCCATGGGGTCGGCGTTCTTGATGACGACGATGGCGCTCAAATTTGGGACCATCCCGGCCGTTGCGATCGGGCTCGGCCTGGGCCTGATTGTGGGAGCGATCAACGGCATCGGGGTTGCTCTGCTCCGGGTCCAGCCGCTCGTGATGACCCTCGGCACCGGATTGATGACCCAGGGCATTATCATTGTCTACAGTCAGAAGATCCTGGCGTCACGATCGATCGTGCCTGACTTCATCCACGCGATCGGGTCCGGTCGTTTAGGCATCATTCCCTTCGACCTGTTTTTGTGGCTGCCGATCGCCGCGCTTGTCATTGTGACGCTGAGGCAAACAGGCTTCGGCCGCCTTCTCTACGCGATCGGGGACAATCCCGAAGGCTGCCGGCTGGCTGGCGTTCGCGTGTGGCGGCTTCTGCTCATCGACTACATCGTTTGTGCGCTGCTCGCGTCTATCGCGGGCTTCGTCCTTGTCGGTCACACCAATTCCGCCGACCTCAGCTTGGCCTCGACTTACCTTCTGCCGTCCATCGCGGCAGTCATCATTGGCGGGACCTCGATCTTTGGCGGCCGCGGCGGGTATTCGGGCTCGATCATCGGGGCGCTGATCCTGACGGTGCTCGACGGGCTGTTGACGCTTCTCGATTCGCCGGAGCCGATTAAACAGATCCTTTACGGCGCCATCATCTTCGCCCTGGCGACCGCCTATTCGCGCCTGACCGCTTAGGTGCGTTAGCCGTTGGCGAGCCCGAGAAGCTTGTTGACCAGGCTATGTTCGGCGCCGGGCCCAGCGAAATCGTCGAATGCTCGATCCGTCACGCGGATAATGTGAGCTGCGATGAAGGGCGCGCCCTCGGCAGCCGCGACCTCGGGGTGTTTGAGGCAATCCTCCCACTCATAGACCGCCCATCCGTCGAAATCGTATTCCGCGAACTTCGAGAAGATCTGGTTGAAGTCGACCTGCCCATCGCCGAGGGAGCGGTCACGCGCGGCGCGTTTAAGCCAGGGCTCGTAGCCGGAATAGAAGCCTTGTTTGCCGGTCGGGCGAAACTCGGCGTCTTTCACGTGAAAGCCCTTGATGCGCTCATGGTAGATGTCGATGAACGCGACATAGTCCAACCCCTGCTTGATGAGATGGCTCGCGTCATAGTTGATGTTGCATCGGGGGTGATTACCAACCGCGGCCAGGAATTGCTCGAACGTTTCCCCGTCGAAAACGTCTTGGCAAGGGTGCAGCTCAAACCCTATGTCGACGCCGACTTCGTCGAAGGCATTAAGGATGGGGGTCCAACGCCGACCGAGCTCATCGAACGCGGATTCAATCAGATGGTTCGGACGCTGCGGCCATGGATAGCAGTACGGCCAGGCAAGCGAGCCGGTGAAGGTCTGCACGACCTTCAAGCCCAGGCGTTGCGAAGCCTTTGCAGCGGTCTTCATTTCCTCGACCGCCCAGGCCTGGCGGGCTCTCGGGTTTCCGTGCACGCCTGATGGCGCGAAGGCGTCGCAGATGGCGTCGTATGCCGAATGCACGGCGACAAGTTGGCCCTGAAGAGCGGTCACGAGCTCGGTGGCCGCGAGGCCCTGTTCTTTGAGCGCCCCTGTGATCTCGTCGGCATAGGTTTGGCTTTCCGCGCAACGATGCAGCTCAAGGAAGCGTGTATCCGAGCTCGGCAGCTGCAGCCCTTTATACCCAAGGCCGGCGGCCCACTGGGCAATCGCGGCTAAGGCGTTGAACGGGGCGCGGTCATTAGCAAGCTGTGCGATGAGCAGCGCTGGTCCTTTGATCGTACGCATTAGTTCCTCCGTTATCTGGGTCCCCTAAAGCTTCGCGCAATTGAGGTGGCGGCTCCAGCGCTTTCACGGCAACGCAGATGATCATGCCGGCCGCGTGACACCCAACAGGCAATGGCATTTTCGGTGGGATGGATTCTAAGCAAGTGCTAAGTTCCGGCAGCAGAAGTCTAGCGTACGGTCGCAACCTCGCTGTGGGATGACGGCGCGCAAGCTCCGTTAACGAACCGACACGACGCGTAAGCGGCACAGGCCACTCGCTTATTGCCCCGTCGACGATTTGGTGCAGTTCCTCGCCGTACGCCGCTCCCGGGCCCCCGATCTCTATGCTTTTTGACGGCGACAACATATGGGCGGCGCGGGCTCGACCTGACGGCAACGCGTCTTCGCGAAGCGTTGTTGAAGCGCTCCCATATCGCCTCGGGGCGCACTGCGGGGGGCACCAATATAAGTTTGACGTCTGATGGATTGGCGACCTGTCCTTGGACGGCAATGTCTCCCTCACGTCGACTCCGGCTGGTCGACGTTGTCTAGATAGACACGCCCACGCCTCTTGGCGCGGGCCCTTCTTTCCAACGGGCCTCCCAGCCAAACGGCAACTCGAATATTACGCGAGCCAATTCGAACAGTGGAGCTGAACGGCGTCTTCTATCGCACGCCCACACCCGAAGCGGTTGGGTGTTGGCGCGATGAAACCGGGCGACACTTCGTCTTCTCATGGAAGGCGTCGAAGTTCATCAGCCACTGGAAGCGCTTGTCCGAGAACTCGATCAACAGCCTGCAACTCCTCGATGACCGACTACCGATTCTTGGTGACAAGGTCGGTCCAATTCTGTTTCAGCTCCCTCCTGACTTCGCAGCAGACGCGAGCCGGCTCGGTGCTTTCCTGATACTCCTTCCGGCGGCGCCGCTCTTGGGGGTTGGCCAATACTTGGAGTGTGGAGCACTTGTGGAGATCCTACCCGATTTTCGCCGCCGGGCGCTCGCCGTGTCCCTCGTCGTAGCACATCGGAGCAATCTGTCGCGCCGAGTCCGCGCCTTCATGAAATGGATCGAAGATGTGCTGACCCCGTATCTGGAATAACGAGACGAAGCCGTCACCTGTGCAGAAATCAAGAATTCTGACGAACGCCTTTCGACGAAGAATCGGGAGTTTTAAGAGATCGTTAGCTGGCCGGGAATCGACGTTTTGCGGTCATTTGCTGACCGTGCGGCCGACGCCTCAGTTCACTCGGATTCGCTTGACACTCGTTAACCTTCCGGCATGATCCGTCCAGATGGACAGCGGGAGGAATTCGGCATGACTGGAATCGGGCGCTCAAGCCTTGTTCAGATGAGCCGAGCTGGCGCCCTCAGCGCCTTTCTGGCCGGGGCGCTTCTCGGCGCCACTGCGGCGCATGCAGCGACCTTTGACGCGGAATACGTGTTCGGCGACAGCCTCTCGGACAATGGCAACGCCGCCGAGTTTGGAGGCGCCGCTTTTCCCTTTCCCCCGAGCTTTCACGACGCCTTCACCAACGGGCCGGTGGCGGCCGCGCTCCTGGCGAAGAGCTTCGGACTGAACCTCGAACCATCGCTCTGGGCGAACGGTTTCATGGACGTGCACAACATATTTCCACCCCGCTTCGTGCCCGGAACAAATTACGCGTTCGGAGGCGCGACTGCGAGCGAAGGAGGGACAATCGTGCCGGGAGCCAACCTACCGGATCAGGTTGCGGCCTATACCGCGCACGTGAGTAACCTGGCAGACCCGTCGGCATTGTATGTCGTCATGATCGGCGGCAACGACGTCATCCTGGCGACGCTCGCCGGTCTGTCCGGACCCGTCGCCGACGCCGCCCTCACGAGTAGCGTGTCTTCGGAGATCAAGCAGATCAAGACGCTTGCCGACGACGGCGCCAAGAACTTCCTTGTCGTGAACGTGCCTGACGTCGGGCTCATTCCCCTTGTGTCGGGTAATCCCTCCGAGTCGGCGGCCGCCACGTTGGATAGCCAGTTTTACGACAGCCAGCTGAACACACAGCTAGGGAGCCTCGGCTTGCCCGCAGACACGGCGCTCCACGAGTTCGACCTCTACGATTTCAATACGACGATCCTCGACGACGCCACCGCCCTCGGGTTCACGAACACGACGGACCCCTGCTTCAGCAATGCGCCGGCTTCTGCGACCTCAACGACGGGGTGTAGCATCGCCAACGTCAATAATTTCATCTACTGGAACGACGTCCATCCCAGCGGTCATGTGCAGGCCTTGTGGGCAGCTGGGATGGCAGCGGTGGTTCCCGAGCCGTCGACTTGGGTGATGTTGGCCATCGGCTTCGTCGGCACAGGCTTTGCGGCACTGAGAAGGGGGCGAAAGGCAAGTCGGGCGTAGACTATAAAGGGCTTTCAACCTCTTCAAAGGCTTTCGTGGCGCAACCCCGCCTTCAGCCGAAGACCGCTTCCTCGCGCTTCCCTCCTGTTCACCGGGTAATCTTTAAGACCCGTTCAGGGTCGATTTGGCACGTTCGCCGTGCCGCCGGGAATGCCGGTTTTTGCGCACACCAGCCGGTAAAGGGAATGTCGGGCGACGCCCCTCTTCGGTAGTGCATAAATCAAGAATTATGCACCAAAAAATCCGCCTTGATCCAAAAAGGCTTTCTTGTTGCATAAGCCTGGTGCATATCTGGGCTCATGATCTACGGCTATGCGCGGGTGTCGACGGACGGCCAGAGCGTGGACGCGCAGGTGAAGCAGCTGCGCAGCGCCGGAGCCGAGAAGGTCTTTCGTGAGACGGCGAGCGGGGCGCAAACCGACCGGGCGGGATTGCGCCAGGTCCTCAGCCGGCTCGGCAAAGGCGATGTGCTGATGGTGACGCGCCTCGACCGGCTGGCGCGGTCCACCCGCGACCTCTTGAATACGTTGGCGGCCGTTGCCGCGAGGGACGCCGGATTCCGGTCGCTTGGAGACACATGGGCTGACACCACCACTGCCCACGGCCGCCTGATGCTGACGGTCCTAGGTGGCTTGGCGGAGTTTGAGCGCGAGCTGATCCGTGCCCGGACTGGCGAAGGCCGCGAACGCGCCAAGTCGCGGGGCGTGAAAATGGGACGGAAGCCGAAACTTACCCCGCACCAGATCCGCGAGGCCGTGGGGCGGCGTGACAAAGGCGAAACGGTGCGGGATATCGCTCGGACCTACAACGTCAGTCACAGCACAATTTCGAGGCTGGCGATCAGGCCCGGGTGACTTGCAATGCAATGGTTTGGCGGTCAGAGGCGCTAATGCCGATCCGTCGTGAATATAGATGGTTCTATCCGATTGACTGGCCTCAGCTATCGGCCGCGATCCGGTTTGGTCGTGCGAATGGCCGGTGCGAGCATTGCCGTCGCCCGCATGGCCGCTTGGTCTTTCACCTCGGGGATGGCCGGTGGTGGGACGACGAAGCCGCCACATGGCGAAACGGTAGGGGCCGGGCGCTCTCATTGCTGACGCAGCCGCTCGCCTCGGAAGATGACATGGTCCTCACGACCAAAGTCGTGTTAGCGACCGTGTCACATTGGTCATCATGACGGTGATGCCGGGCACACTGTAGGTTGCTTGGCCAGCGACGCAGGCGATGACGATCGGATTGTCGTCCTGGGTCCACAAGTTTGGGCCCATATTGTTCCACTGCTGCTGCATGAGATTGGCTTCCATCTGGGCAGCGAACAGATGCTCAGCCTTCACCATCGGGCCGCGAATTCTAATTCGCGACAGGGCGTTTAAGACGGACTTGCCGACTGAGGGCGCAAAACATAGGTGCCGCTTGGGGCGCGCATTCATCAACACCCCTCACCCCGCAGGGACGGCTGATTGAGCCAGCTATCGGGGATCAGCCCGGTCATATCACGATTGTTGGCCATAGAAACGGGGACAACGCACCATGTCAAAGCCCAAATCTGCATGGACTCAGAGGCAATTGGCGACCCTAGGATTCGATCTAGAGTAAGTGGGCTCGTGCCCTTCGTGAGAAGTCTGGGACAAGTGTGAATACTGCCGACGGCGCACCCCGGGATATTTGCAGCATAGACATAGTAGCCGCAACAACCGTAGGCGGATTGACCTGACGTAATGGTTAGCTGATTTCCGCTAATCGAAGCTGTAACGGTAGCGAAGGAAGGGATGCCGGGTCGGGTGAGATCGCCAGATAGGAAATCGGTGACAATTGGATGCGTCCCACCGCCAAAGCTTGAGACATCGAGAAAGTTGCTATTAAAAAGTGGACTGCCTAAACCGGCTTCGCCGTGACCATTTATGATAGCTCCATTGGATATTTCTGCCGGCCCTGAGAGGCCACTGCAATTTCCGGAAAAAGTCCCTGCCCACTCTGGATAGTATTGCTGGATACCACGATTGATCGGTTGATCGATTCCATATTCCTCAACAACACCGGCAGGGTAGGGGCCGGGAAGCTGGACATAGGTTGCATTGCTGCCGCAGTTGGAGGGGCTACCCCTACCACTCAGGCTCGCTCCATAGCCTACTGGGCCGCTTTCTGTCTTAACGAACAGGATGTTATTGTGCGCCCCACTGACGCAACGGGCGGCGCCAACATCATAGCTCGTCCCCACGCACCCTGTAAATGAAACGCCGCCTAATGGACGGCCCCCTACATAGGCTTCGACGATGGTGTTGTTTGTCCAAACAGGCCCGTGGGTAATGGCGATCCCGTAGCCGTTCGCCAGATAGAACAAGGTGGGACCGAAGTTGGTTGTGATGTTGGTATTAACAATTGTGTTATGGTCCCAGACTAAGTGATCCTGCACGCCGGCTGGGTTTCCGGTGGGGGAGGTATTGTTCTGCCCCGCATACATTTCTTTATGGCCGTTCGCCGCCCTGGGCATCCAGCCAGATATAAGGTTGAACTGAAACGTTTGACCGCCAATAGCTGTAGAGCTATTGAATACCCCTCCAAAAAAGTCACCAGGGGTGTCTAGGAACGCATTGTATTTCCACAGGATTACGTTTGTCCCCAAATTCAAATTCCACGCGTTGCATCTCGCTCCAAGGGGGCACGGCCCGTTTAGGCGGTCATGAAGGTTATCGGGAACGCTGTTAAAATCAATCGTGCTGTTGCTTACTGTAACACCGCCGGGGAAAATACCCCGCACATACAACCAAAGGTAATCATTGCCAGTAGGCTGCGCGCAAGCGGCGTCGTTGTTGAAGTAATTGACATCATCTATTAGCAGAGTGCTAACGTGGCTGGCGTTTTGGATGTGCAGACCTGTGCAATTGTGCCCATTAACGTTGCCGAAATTATAGTGCTGGATCACGCCGGCGAAAGCGGCTCCATTGCAATTCAAGTAGCTATCCGTGCTGGTAGAAACACCTGTGGGCAGAACAGTGCACCCGGCCGGTGGGTGCAATTGCGGGTCCATGAGGCAGGAGCCTGGGGTCCATGCCCCCGGAGCTATGGTGCACGTGGATGCAATCGGGCTGTAGCTGCCGACCGGATAATCAACCCCGGCGACATTCCAGAGTGGACGGCACAAAAGATTGGCGAAGGGTCCACAAGTTGTCGCCATGTAGTTTGCCGGCGTTTTGGCAAGGGTGTTGATCCAGCCACCCGGTTGAAAGGCGTCGGGGTGCTGAACCTGAGCGTTTAAATTAGAGCCGGTACAGCCGTCATCGGGGAATACGCCCATGGGGCAACTGGCGTTCACCCCCGAATAAGGGACAACGCTCAAAGTATGGTTGCCGCGCGCGAAAGCCGGATTAAGGCTTGAAGTCAGCAGCAGCGCGGAAAAGAGAGCGCGGACCGATCGCATCATTGCTGGATGGACCCCAGGGGAATCGACTGAACGTGTCATGCGGCGATGAGGGCGGCGAGGGCGTTTTCGTCCCATGCGGCGACTTTGCGGCGCATGCGCAGCGAATCCTTGCTTCTTCTGGTTCTAAGCACGTTGAGGGCGATGTGCTTGACGATGGCGAGGTTGAAGGGCGCGTTGTCGGTTCGCACGCGGCATTCGTCGTCACTAAGGTGTTACTTCGTCGGCGTCCACTCGCGCGCCAGCCCTTGCGCGTCGGCGATCTAGATCGGCCGGAAAAAACTGTGAAGAGCCAACGCGCGCTCAGAAGACGCGAACAGGAATGTCGTCGTCCAGACAGCAATGATTGCGACGAACGCCGAAAGCAATGGGCGCTCGTTCCGGTCGTCGATCAGGGAGAGAGGTCCCACCAACCCTCACATGTGCGTATACTGGTCATCGCGCCGTCCTCCTTGCAGGAAGTTGGCGAAAGCGCATCGCGATCACTGTGATCGAGATCACACAGTAAAAGGCTAACTACGAAGCCTCGCCACCTCGGCCTCCTGGATCGATCATCCGATCACTGAGTTGGGAGCCGGGTGCCAGACTTGCGCAGCGAAGGGCCCTCCAGAAACCGGGGGTACCTCTCGAAGAGGTCGAACATGCCCGGCTCCTCCTGCCCCGCCCTTACGGCGGCGTACTCGTCGTCGGTAAGATCAATCGTCGGCATGGCCGAGCGGCTTCTCAGCCTCTGTCATCGAAAACGTTCGATCCAGCGTAGAACGGCGGCCTTATCGCCGTCCGTCACGTACATCATCCCGATCATTACCAGTCCGTTAAACGCCGGGTTGTCAGTATCCGGATGCGTCTTGAGATCGGACGCCATGCTGGCGACCGCGTGCGCAAGGTCGCCCGCGTCAACGTATTCGAGCGCCCGTCTTTTGCACCAAGCGAGATGCTCGTCCCGCGTCAATGCGTCCCATTGGGTTTCCGATGCCAGGCGAATGCCGACAGTGGCCGGAAGTAGCAGAAATTTGGCCGCTAAAGGCACGGCGTGGCAACGGATGTTGGTGTAGCACGCCCCTTTCGTTGACGGATTGCTCAAATGACAATCGACGCGGCGTTGAGCCACGTTCGCCAGCCGCCGCGCTCCTCTTTTCGGCGATTGCTGGGCCAATCCCATGAGCGCCCATCGAGGCGAGCCAGTTCGTCTGGGGGTTTCGATGCTGCTTATGGGCTAGCCGCCGCCGCCAGAGGAGCGCGGCGGTGACGAGTGGGGCCAAGCGAGCTAGTCTACCGCGCTCCGCTTGGCCCCCTTCCCTGCGGCTGCACTCTGAGCCTCGCGGGGTTAAACAAGGCCAGATGCCGCGCAGCAGCTAGCGGTCACATGGTCGGAACCGTCAATGCAGCAAATGTGTCGAGCTTCGCGGCGAAGCCTTCTTCACCCGCGAGGCGCCACGATTGGGTTCGCGCGCCGTGAGCCGCTCGGCGGAAAACCTATGATAGCCTCGCGCTCAGCGTCAATCAAAGGCCACGCGAGGACGATTTCGGCTTTCCCCAGCGTCCTAAACCAGGTCGAAGGGGGACAAGGACGGTCATGCCGGGGGGATATCGTCGGAAAAACCGAAGAACACGGCTATCCCCATTCGCACAATGTGCAGCCGTCAAGGCGAGGCGTGTATTCGCTCGCGGATTAAGCGATTGATTTATGTAGGAAACGTCCCCGGCCCCAAAAAGCGCCGCGCCACCGGAGCCGCTTTTGTTCGCGGTAGCCGCCCCAATTCCAGCCCTCAGAGATAAGGCGGTTGGCATACCGAGGAGGAATAAGATTCTTATGTTAAAACAATATCTTTCCTACCGCCGGTGTGAATCACCTCTGACGATTTACACGCTTAAGAGATTTTTCATGCCATTTTTCAAACCGTACGAGGGCGGTGTGCGGCAGTCTCCAATGACTGCGACCGGCAACTGCAACCTTCCCGAAGTCCGGCGCGCCATCTCCTCAGCTAGCAGCGGATAGTTTTGATTCTGCGTAATCATCGCATAACCGCCCGCGAGGTTCACATTGGTCGGCATCATTCGAGTCGCAAAAAGGGGTCGCACGCCAAAAAACTCGCACATCTGCAATTTCGTCTGAAAATCTGTTTGATCGATGTAGCCAAGCTGGTTCTTGACCTCAACGCCATAAAGCATGTTGTTCCGCTCGATGACGTAGTCGAGATCATGATTGGTCCTCACGCGGAAACCATCAAGCTTGATCTCGTGCAGCCACTGCGGCCCGGAAGGAGCCGTTTCAACAAGCTTGGTGAGCTGGGGCGGTATCCACTGAGGAAGAGGCAACTTCATGTTGGGCAGGATTATCTCACTCAGCGCTCGAGCTTCTGGACTAACGCCAGCAAATGCGCGTCGACGACCTCCTCGGCAGCGAAGATCTCCTCGAGCTTGCGGTCATAGGTGGCCTCGCGCATCCACTTCGGCTTGGGGACATAGTCGCCGACGCCACCCTCCGCTCCCAGCTTGCCCCGCAACTTCAAGGCGCGACGCAAGGCTCGATTGTAAAGCGTTTCGCGCTGGGAGCGATAAGCGAGCTGATAAGCCTCGCGCGACGCGAAGGTGTAAGCGCCATTGGGCAGATAGAGCTTTGCGACCCGCCTTGCCGTGCGTGGACACATGAACCACCAGCGTCGGCCTCCGAAGGGTTGCGGGGGTTGTCTCAAGCTGGATCCAGTAATCGGACTCGCGGCGTTCCCCGTCCCATCGGGTGGTCGTGTACTTTAGGCGAACACGTCCGGATTCCTGGCCAAGATGAGCTTCGTAGCTGATCGAGCCAACCCGCTCGCCGGTCGTGGTGTTCGTCCATCCGAGAGAGCCCCATGTGCTTCCGGGCCGAAGAGCCGATCGCGTAAGAGTTTTGACAGGGTTAGGGTTAGCCCGCTTTCCGTGGTTGGCCGCCCCCCGCTGCGTCAGCTTCCGTACCCGCCCATGCTTCCTCTCAGCGTCCAATATTTTGCGAAATAATGTGGCTAACTTTTCCAAGGGATATTCTTCCAACTCCGGTTTCCGGTCGCGCGCGCGGGCGCGTTACTGGTCGCGACAAATCGTCAAAGCGGCCGATGCCTTCCTAGACAAGCTAGGCCGGCCAGACTCCGAGCAATATTCGGAATTTGCCGGGATGATCAGCGGTCTTATCCCTGGCAACCGCGACTTAAAGCGGTTCGCTCCTTACGACTGACGGGGCTTCCTGGGCCTCGAGCGAGAGGGTGGCTTTCGGGCTGCCCTTTTTTGTTGTCGCCTATGCGGCACCCGCTAATGCCTTTCGCGATCCGCTCAAGCCTGCGACGGCAAGACCGGAGAGGGGTTAATCGTCAAAAACGTGCTCAAGGTCGGGTCGGCGTTCAATTATCGCGCGTGCTCTCTCTTGCAGATTGCCCTGTACTCGTTCGAGAAACGTCGTCCCGACCTGGACATGCAAGTCCTGCCTTAGAGCAATTAGTTCGGTTGCATCTCTCAGCTCTGGATGCTCCTCTAGGACCGAATTGATTTTCTCTCTGAGGCGCGCGTTCTTATCTCGCAATTCGTCCTTGATATCGTCTTCTGAAGTATCGGCCGTGGCCGAATCAGGTGTAGCGCAGGCTACCTGATCTGGTCTTGCCGTGGGGTCAGGTGGCGGCTGCAACTCCGACGGCGGGTTCTGCCGGAGGTCCGGGAAATCGGGAGGCAGAACTGGCGCCATGACGGGCGGCTGTTCGGGCCTAGCGGCATCTTGCTTTGGCATCGGCGTTCCTCCGTTATCGGAAAGCAACTGAGCCGCAAGGTTCTTTGTTCCGCGCAGCTCACGGCTCCCGACGGAGATCGATGAACAGTCGGGCACGCAATCGATGAGAAAACCCGTCTCAGCTTTGGCATGATAAGTGCATATTACAGGCCGCTCCTCGATATACCTCCCTAGGGGCATGGCCTCGCTCAGAGACTCCCGTTATCTGGGGCGGGGCCTTACGTTCTTGCTTCGTTCTCACGTCTCAGCTATCGTCCGGCCATGCCCGATGACAAGCTCACTCCCGCCGATCTCGAGGATGTCGTCAACTCGATCTCTTTCGCGCTTCGATGGTCTGGTCGAAAGCGAGTCCACGACAGCGAGGGCCTGACGGCGGCGATTGCCGCGGACCGCATCGTGCGGCATTTGGAGAGGTGCGGATTCGTCTTGATGAAGCGGCCTCCGATCGGCGGATCGGCGCCCGAAAACCCGCCCGCGAGTTGGCCGAGAACAGAGCCCGGCGATTTGAAATGAACGAAGCTCGGCACTTCGCGTTGTGGCCTCATGATCGATCGCACCGCTGAATTTGAAGCCGCCATTCGCGCCCAAGCCGGTTTGATTTCCGAGGCGCAAGAGTTGCTGACGCGCTATCTCTCAAAAGACATCGAGTTGCCGGCGCTTATAGATAGCCTCCTACGGCTCCTGGACGGGCCGCAACAACGCGAGGCGGAGCGGCTCGCGCGTGAGGCGCTTGGCGAAGCAGAGCCAGGCAATATCGCTTGATCTTCGTGAAAATGGTTGCATAGTCGGCTCCTTCTCGCGCGTTGAGTTGCAAGGGGCCGAATGTCGATTTGCCGGCGAACGCTTTGCTGTGTCCTTGCCGTGGTGGCGCTCGCTTCCGTGGCCGGATGCTCGGCCTCTCGCCCAGAGCCCCCATTCCAGATGGCGGCCTATTCTGGCATCGGCGCGCAGGTCAAATGATCCCGCGCGGACAGCCCTTCGGCGGCGCACCCCAGCCCACTTTTCCTTCGACATTGAATTGACCCAAGGAAATAAGATGGACATGATCAATGGCAAGCACTGCCTAAACGTCTCGAATGCCGATCTCTCGGGGTCTCGGTTTGATGATGTCAACATGTCGGGGTGGACCCTTCATAATGTCAATATGAGCGGAATGCGCGTGGACTATGCCAACCTTTCAGGGCTTCACGTCGATGACGCCAATTTGGCTGGGGCTAGAATCGTGAATTGCCGCTTAGAGGGGATGACGATCAACGGCATCCTCGTGACTGACCTGATCGCCGCATACGAAGTCGCGAGGAAACAAACAGAGGCGTCTTGAACTCGACGCCGGCCGCGCTGAACGAGCAGGAGACGACAGGTCTACGGGGTTCGAAAAACGATTCACTCTCGCCGTACCTGGTCCGCGGGCTTGTCCTCGCGAAGCCCGACATAGACCGTGTGCCGCAGGAGGTTGTCCGCCGTCCAGGTCAAATAGGTGATCTCGCAGACGAGCTTCGGCTCGACCCAATGGATACGCGAGAGGACTAGCGGCGATCCGAAGCGAGTTGAGCGCGGCGGCGGTACGCTTAAGGGCGACGTCTTGCGGGCAAGCGGATCGAGGCGGCGCCGCAGATCGGCGAGCACCTTGACCGGCATGCCCGTGCCCACCCGGCCGGCATAGATGAGCTTGCCGTCATCGGCGTAGTAGCCGAGCAGCAGCGCGCCCAAATGCGGCCGCGATCCTTCCGGATCTGACCAGCCAACGACAACGAATTCCTGCCGTTTGAGCGCTTTGGCCTTACGCCACAAGCCGCGGTTTCCCGGCGCGTAGGGCGCGTCGATGGTCTTCGAGACCACGCCTTCGAAGCCGAGTTTGCCAGCGTGTTTTAGGATGAGCTCGCCGTCGCCGGTGTCGTGGCCGTTGAACTGAAGGCCAGGCTTGTTTGCCACCAAAGGCTGAAGGAGCGCCTTGCGCTCGATGAGCGGTAGGTCCGAAATATCCAAGCCGTTGAGATGCAAAAGATCGAAAGCGTAATAGACGAGGTGCACGCCGCGCTCGCCGTCGGTGGCCGCCTGAGTTTGTGCGAAGCTCGGCAAACCGGCGTCGTCAACCCCGCACAGTTCGCCGTCGAGATAGGCGGCCTTCACGTTGACATTCGCGAGCGCTGCGACGGCGCTTGGATATTTGCCGGTCCAGTCGAGGCCGGTTCGAGTCAGCAGTTGCACGCGCCCGTTCTCGATGCGCGCTGCCATGCGATAGCCGTCTAATTTGATTTCATGCAGCCACTGAGGTCCCGATGGCGGCTTCTCGACTGGCTGGGAAAGCTGTGGAGGAACGAACTGCGGAACGGGGACGCCTCGGCGCGACCGGCCTGTCTTGGTGGCCTGAGGTGGCCGAACACTTGACGACACGCGACGTGACGAACCTAACCCGACGGAACTCTTAGCCCTCAACGCGATTATGGCATGTGTAGGTCCCTCCCTAACGGTCGATGATGCTCTTTGTACCGACCCTCGCGACTCTCTTCTCGCCAACGCGAAGCTGCCGGAAGAAGGCGAGCGGCTGATTACCGGCCAATGTCAAGCCGGAGTTCTGATCGACAAGCCATCAATGGCTCATCCGTCTTTTCGACGCGTCGGAGCGGCGGGAGGCGCAGACGGCGTGCATCCGAGGGCTGGAACATTAGGAACGGGCACACCGCCAGTTGGCAGAGTGGGGTTAACAATCAGGAGGTCACTGCTTACCCGGTGCTTACCTCAAATTTCAGACTAAATACTCTTTCGCCATATCTGCCTGAGAAAATTGGTGCCGCAAGAGAGATTTCGAACTCCCGACCCCATCATTACGAATGACGTGCTCTACCAGCTGAGCTATTGCGGCCCCGTCGAGTCGCCGCCTGGGCGGCGGTCTTTCAACGGCGCCGCTCTCTATGCCAGTTTTCCCCGTCTTGGCAAATGCGCCCCGGCGCCGACGACTAGGAAGGCGGCGCGATGTCGCCTAAAAGCTCGGCGCGGCCCTCTGGACGGCCGCGGAAACACGATCGGAAGGATGAGAGCCAGATGGCGGGACGATTGGCGGGTAAGGCGGCGTTGTTGACTGCGGCGGCCGCAGGCATAGGCCGAGCGACGTCCGAGGCCTTTGCGCGTGAAGGCGCGCGCGTCATCGCGACCGACATCGATGTCGCAGGCCTCGAGGGCCTCAACGCCGACAAGCGCAAGCTCGACGCGCGCTCGAATGACGCGGTCGAGGCGCTCGCGCGTGAGATCGGACCGATCGATATCCTCTTCAACTGCGCCGGTTTCGTCCATCATGGAACGGTCCTCACCACCTCGGACGCAGACTGGGATTTCTCATTCGACCTCAACGTCAAGTCGATGCACCGAACGATCCGCGCTTTTCTGCCGGGCATGCTGAAGAAGGGCGGGGGCTCGATCGTCAACATCGCCTCCGGCGCCTCCTCGGTGCGCGGCATCCCCAACCGCTACGTCTATGGCGCCTCGAAGGCCGCGGTCATCGGCCTCACCAAATCGGTGGCGGCCGACTTCATCCGCCAGGGGGTGCGCTGCAACGCCATTTGCCCAGGCACCGTCGAGAGCCCGTCGCTCGATGGCCGGATGCAGACCTTGAGCAAGTCGAGCGGCCAGTCGCTCGAGAGCGTCCGCCAGGCCTTCGTCGACCGCCAGCCAATGGGCAGGCTCGGCAAGCCGGAGGAGATCGCCGCGCTCGCCCTCTACCTCGCCTCCGACGAGAGCGCCTTCACCACCGGCCAAGCCTATCTGGCCGACGGCGGGTTTGCACTCTAGGGTTGTCTATCGTCTCCAATAAACGCGCTTAAACGCTAGCCAAACGCGCGTAAACGCACCTAAACGCTAGTAAATATGCTAGCGTTTACTAGCGTTTATTTTTTTGGATCGAGACTTTTCAAGGGGTTACGACCGGTTCAGATAACGAAATCTGGGGCCGGCTGTCCCAGGTTGTATCCCACAACCGCCGGGGCCTTGTTTCTCGTCCTTTTCACCCGCTTCGCGCCTCGCGTGACGCCGGTTCGAGCCGGCTGATGACGAAGGTTATAGCACAGGTTCTGAAATTATGAAACATATTGTCCTGCTTTTGGCGGAGCCTGAGGCTTTCCGTCGAACGAACGCGCTGGTTCTCTAGGTGTTGAGCGACTTGGCCCCGCTGACGAACGGGCTCGCCCGAAGATAAAATCGCAGCACCCTGTCCGCCTCCCGCGTAATTCCGATCCGGACGCTCTTCCCGACTGCGCCAGGCTCGCTTTCATCGGCCGCCAGCCACAGCGGCCCCTTCTTGCAGAGGTCGAGTCCATCGAGCGATCGATCGATCCTGAGCGCCTGGGCGAGCCGTCCCGGTCCTCGCGTGAGATCCCGCAGGCGCTCGGTTCCGCGATTGCGCGCCATGATCGCGATGCCTTCGAGCGGCTCGAGCGCCCTGATCAGGACGCCGGCGCCGATGCCGGGCGCCTCGCTCGACACGTTCAGCATCCAGGAAAGGCCGTAGGCGAGATAGACATAGGCGTGGCCGCGCTCGAGAAAGAGGGATCGATTGCGTGGCGTCATTCCCAGATAGGCGTGGCCGGCGGCGTCACCGATGACATAGGCCTCGGTCTCAACGATACGACCGCTGGCTATGCCTTCAGGCAAGTTCCGCACCAAGAGCTTGCCGATGAGAAAGCGGGCGAGCGCGGCCGTGTCGACCGGCAGTTCCGCGCGGGCGAGGGGCTTGTGGCTTTGTCCTTGGCGGCTGCGCTTCAATCCATCCGCTCGACCAGATGCGCACGCGATGGTCCAGGCTCGAACGGATCGCCGAAATACTGGGTCTCGCGGACCACCTTGTCGTCGCGGAACTCCATGATGCTGACCGTGTAGGACGGCCGCCCGTCATAGGTCAGAACCAACTCCGTGACCCAAAGGTCGCCCGCGCCGATGATGCGTCGGACGGTGAACCGCTTCTGGTTCGGCTGCACCGTGCGCGATGCCTGGATGTTGCGCCGGCCGCGAATGCGCTCGCCCGATTGCGGATATTCGAGCACCACGTCATCGCGATAAATGTCGTGCTCGGTCTCGAAGTCGTCGGCGTCGGAGGCGGCCCAGTGGCGATCGAGAGCCGCGCGGATTTCTGAGTCATCCATGGCAAGTCTCCCTGACTATCGTCGAAGTTCGGCCAGCGCACCAAGCGCTAGCTGGCCTGCGACTACCGCGATTGCCTCACTCGGCAGCCTTGGCGTCCGCCTCCCAGGACAGCGTCACCTTGAATTCCGCTTCCCCATGACCGGAGACGATCCAGAGATCGAAGTCGCCGCTCAGGGTCGCGCCAAACTCCATCTCGACCTTGGACGGGCGTCTTTCCAGCGAGCCAACAGATTTCTCCAAAACCGCCACAAGCTCGCCGAGGGAAGAGAGCGCCTTCTCGAATGTCCCGCTCGACGCTTCAATGAGCTTGTCCTTGGCGCTGACCTCGTGCAGGCCGCCCTTCGGAGGCGCGCCGAAAAGCACTTTCTTCCCGCTCGGCAATGTGACTATCATCGTCTTGGCCATGGGACGCTCCGACGTCGATGCTCAAGGAGAGCTTAGTCTATATCCACGCGCCCGGCGACGACGGGGAGTTCGTCGGTTGCGGCGCCTATATCGAGCAGAATCTGATCGTTACTTGTCGGCATGTTTGGCGCGACGCGGGTGAGCAAGCGAGGGCTGTCTTTCCGCGCGTGAAAAAGGACGGCGCCGCGTCAATCAGTCGCGCTAGTATTGATCGACGCCTGCAGAGCCCCGGATGGAAATGATCCGGACATTGTTCTCTTGCGAGCGACTGAGCCGCCGGACGGACTGATCGAGCTGCAAATCTCACGCGACGAGGCCTACGAAACCGGTAAAGCAAGCGCTCTCGCTCGGCTGCCGACCCGCAAAACCGATCGCGAGATTCCCGGAGAGATTGGCAAGCACATTGATGAGAAGGGGCGGCGCGCCTTCAGCCAGCCAGCCGCGACTGGTTACTGGCTGGAGAAAGGGTCGAGCGGCTCGCCGATCTTCATCGTAGCAGGCCAGCAGTTGGCCGGCATTGTCAGCATGGCGGAGCTTGGCGACGATCCACAAAATGCGCCGATTCGGGAGGCCTATGTTGTACCCGGCACAATCCTTTGGCCCTTCGTCAAGTTGGTTGCGGAAGGGGAATTTGGCGCACAAGAGCGTGCTATCCAACAGGCGCTCTTGAAAGAGGCCGAAAGCAGCAGCGCGCGCGAACTTATCTTCGAGATCGCACGTCGTTCGGGCGGCGACGCCGCCGCAACCTTTGACCAAACCCTGGCAAACGCGCGGGCAGCCTTCGAGGAAGGTCGCAAGGCGATCGAGGCTGGCGCGCGCGGAGGCAATCTTGGGGAACTGGTCGACGATCTGCTCAAGAAGATCGCGGAGCGGACTCAAGCCGGCGATTTCGCCGGCGGCGCGGAAGAGGCAGATCGAGCGTTCGCCGAGTGGCGGCGGATCGAGGCCGAACGGCGCGAAACGTCGGTCGCTGCGGGAGTCCGCATTCTAAACGAGGCTGCCCGCGTGGACATGCTGCGTCGCGACTTCCGGGCGGCGGCCAAGCGCTATGTGTGCGTCATCGACCTTGAAAACGCCAATTCGTCCGACCGGCTCGCTACCATGCGGGCGAAGCGGAACGAATTTTATGCGCTGGGAAGAGATTCAGCGAACAATGCGGTGCTCGAAGTCGCAATCGAACTCACACGCCTAGAATTGGAATACGTAACGTGACGCGGAAAGAGGACCCTCTCCAATGGGCGAGGACCCAGAACGATCTTGGCGTGGCGCTTGGTACGCTCGGTGAACGGGAGAGCGGGACGGCGCGGCTAGAGGAGGCGGTCGCCGCCTTTCGCGCGGCCCTGGAAGAACGTACGCGCGAACGGGTTCCGCTCGACTGGGCGGCAACTCAAAGCAACCTGGGCATCGCACTGCAGACGCTTGGGGCACGGGAACGTGGACCGGCTCGGCTCGAGCAAGCGGTCGCAGCGTATCATGCGGCGCTGCAGGAGCAAACGCGGGAGCGGGTTCCGCTCGAGTGGGCGAGCACGCAGAACAGTCTCGGCAATGCGCTCCAAATTCTCGGCCAGCGGGAGAGCGGAACGGCACGGTTCAAGGAGGCGGTCGCCGCCTATCGCGCGGCGCTGGAAGAGCGCACGCGCGAGCGCGTTCCACTCGACTGGGCGGCGACGCAGCACAACCTCGGCAGTACGCTCAAAGTGCTTGGCCAGCGGGAGACCGAGACCGCACGGCTCGAAGAGGCGGTCGCGGCCTATCGCGCAGCGTTGGAGGTCTGGACACGCGAGCGGGTTCCGCTTCAATGGGCGGCGACGCGGGCGGATCTCGGCAGCACACTCACAATGCTCGGTCGGCGTGAGGGCGGGACGGACAAGCTCGAACAGGCGGTCGCAGCGTGTCGCGAAGCGCTGAAGGAGTCCACGCGTGA
Source organism: uncultured Alphaproteobacteria bacterium (assembly GCA_963836695.1). Classification (GTDB taxonomy): domain Bacteria; phylum Pseudomonadota; class Alphaproteobacteria; order Rhizobiales; family Beijerinckiaceae; genus Roseiarcus. Next base: position 65,989 of record CAWIKX010000011.1, on the reverse strand, counting down.
GCGCGTTCCGCTCCAATGGGCCGCTACGCAGGCGGGTCTTGGCAATGCGCTCGAGGCGCTTGGCGACCGGGAGAGCGGAACTGCGCGGCTTGAGGAGGCGGTTGACGCCTATCGAGCGGCTCTTCAGGAACTAGAGCGCGAGCGTGTTCCGCTTCTATGGGCGAGGGCGCAGATGAATTTCGGCACCGCGCTCTTGAGTCTTGGCGAGCGCGAGGCAGGCGTAGGTTGGCTCAAACAAGCAGTCGAGGCCCACCGCGAAGCGCTTCAGGAGCTAACACGCGAGCGTGTTCCGCTTGAGTGGGCGATGACACAGACCAATCTTGGCAATACGCTCCGAATTCTGGGCGAGCGAGAGAGCCGCACCGGGCTGCTCGAGGAGGCGGTCGCGGCCTATCGTGCGGCGCTCGAAGAATACACGCCCGAGCGGCTTCCCCTCGACTGGGCGGGGAGCTTCGGCAATCAGGGAGTCGCCATGATGCTGATTGCGGACCGCACCGCGGACGGCATGCTTGCGGAGACCGCGGTGCGACAGATCGAGGCCGCCTATGAGACGCTGCGCGACGGCGGCCACGAGGCTTGGGCGGCAAGCTTCGAGGCGCAATTACCCAAGGCGCGGGCGATCCGCGACCGGCTCGAGGGCAAGTGAGGACGGCACCATCCCTCACCCCTGCCCCTCTCCCATGGGAGAGGGGATGGAACCCTCACCCCTACCCCTCTCCCGGTGGGAGAGGGGGCGCCAGTGGCGCTACTGAACGGCCTTGCGGGCAAGTTCGGCGCCCGCCGCGAGCGCCGCGAGCTTGGCGTAGGCGATTTCCGACGCCATCAGCGCCATTGGCGCCAGGATAGAGCCGTTCCGGCGAGACAGTGTCGAGCGCGGCGCGGATGGTATCTGCTACCTCCTGCGGCGTTTCGACGACATCGGACGCGACGTCGATGCAGCCGATCATCACGTCCTTGCCCTTAAGTAGGCCGATCAGCTCCATCGGCTCGCGCCGCCTCTGGCGGCGATGATCCTCTCTGCTCGTCTTCCTAGCGCCGGATCGAACGTCGGGAAGGGTGAGGGGGCAAGTCGCCGCAAGCGCAATGGCGACCCTGGTGATCGCGCTGGTCAGCTATCCCAGCTTATAGTCGCGCGTCGCCTCTGGGTCGTCGGATGAATAGCTGAGCGCCATCAATTCGGCCCAGGCTTCCTCGGGGATTGGAAAGCGCACCCAGTTGACTGTCTGCTTGACCCGCTCGGGCTTGGTCACGCCGCAGATGGTCGATGCAATGCGGGGGTCGCGCATCGAGAATTGTAGCGCCGCCGCGCCTGGCGGCACGCCGTGCAGCGTGCAGATCGCTTCGATCTTGCGGATCGGATCGAGCATCTCCTCCGAAGCTTCTTGATAGGCGTAGCGCGGGTAGACGGTCGAACCCTTGGCGAGCACGCCGCTTGCATAGGGCGCGGCATTGAGGACGGCGATACCGCGCGACTTCGCAAGGTCGAGCATGTCATTGGCGCTGCGATTGGCGAGGGTGAAGCGATTGTGGGTGATCAGCGCGTCGAAGTCCCAGTTCCGCAAGAGCGGCATCATCATGGACGCCGGACCGGCCGCGAGCCCGACCGCCTTCGCCAGACCCTCCTCCTTGATACGGAAGAGTTCGCCGAGCGCGCCATCCTTAGCCGTAGCCTCATCGAATGAACTCGCGTGCTCGGGATCGTGGAGATGCAGGATATCGACCCGTTCAAGCCCGAGCGTCGTCAGGCTCTGCTCGAACGAGCGGCGCGCGCGTGAGGCGTCGAACGCGCTCGTCTCGAAGTCGCGGTCGAGCTTGGTCGAGACGACAAAGCCCGGGGGCAGGCCGCCGCGCTCGCGAATGACGGCGCCGATCCGCTCCTCGCTTCGGCCGTGCCCATAGTTGCGCGCAGTGTCGATGAAGTTGGCGGGCCCATCGAAAATGGCGTGGATCGTCGCTCTCGCTCGCCCTTCATCGACGCCGTAGCCATAGGTGTCAGGCATGTCGCCGAGGCCGGAGGTGCCGAAGCAGATGGACGTGACCATGATATCGCTGTGGCCCAGGCGGACCTTGTCCATGCCGGCCTCGGTCATTCACGAACTCTCCTGTTTGGTGTCGCCCCATCCCTAAGGCCACGGCGAGAGGCGGGCAAGGCGGAGGGATGGGCCGCAGCGCTCGATCCGTGGAGACCGAGAGCCGCCGACCTAAGGGGACGGCAGTTTTTCTTTAATCCAGGCATACGGACAGCAGCGCCGAAGCCGGATCCGCCAGTCCGTCAATGACATCAAAATGATGCCTGCCGCTTTCCGGAGTCCACGGGCACGACCAGGCCTCGGACAAGAGTCGAGCTTGCCAAAGAAAAGCAGGCCGTTCCTGGGCGCCGACCCACACATGGGCCTCCACGCCTGGACGAAGCGCGAGAAGGGCAGGGCTCTCATTGGCAATTTCCGCTGGATCGAGACGCAGGTCGGCGTTCATTGCGGTGAGAGAGATTGGCTCGAGATCCGCAAGCGGCGAGATCGGCACGACCCGCTTTACAGGGGTCGACAACGAGACGTTCCCGCAACCCATCCGGGCGCTTAAGTGACCGCCTGCGGAATGTCCGGCGACAACCACCGGGCCAGCAACGAGGCTCGCGGCGACTTCGACGGCGCGCGCGATTTCCTGGCTCATCACGTTGATCCGCGCGTTGGGCGCGAGCGTGTAAGACGGCATTGCGCAGGCCCACCCGCGCGCCAAGGCGCCCGCGGCGAGATGCGACCACATTTCGCGGCCGAACTTCAGCCAGTAGCCGCCATGAATGAACACCAGAAGACCCTGTGGCGAGGCTTCGGGCAGAAAGAGGTCGAGCCGGTTGCGCTCTCCTGGGCCATAAGGGATGGCGGTCCTGGCGCGCTCGTTCAAAGCCGCGCGAAAAGCGGCGGCTTCCTTTATCCAGCGAGGCGGAAATGTTTCGGCCCCTGGGATGAAGGGGCCGTTGGCGTAAGCGCGATCGTAATCCACTGGAACTGTCCCCGCCTGGAAGCGCAACTCACGGCGCTTTGAGATTGTCGGCCATTCTTCGGAGCCAATCTTTGAGAGCCTCTATCTCCTCCGCGGAGAAGTCGGTCAACGCGCGATCGGTTTCGGTAAGCGTCAGCGGCAAGATGCGCGCGAACATCCGTCTGCCCTGCGCGGTGAGCGAGATCGCCAGGCTGCGGCGGTCGCTCTTCCGTTCTCTACGGGCCAGAAGCCCCGCGTTTTCCATCAGTCCAAGCGTGCGGGTGAGCGTGGTGCGATCCACGGAGGTCAGGTCGGCGAGTTCGCCCATCGTCGCTCCGGAATGCTCCTGCAGCACGGCAAGGACCCGCCAACGAGGATAGTCGATGCCGTGAGGACGCAGCTGTGCATTGATCGCCCGCGTGCGTCCCGCAAGGATCTGACTGAAATAGAAGAACAGATGATCCTCGAGCCTGAAAGCTTTGGCAGCGGCCCCCTCCCTCTCGCGCTCTAGCAATCGCCCTCCCAGCGCCGGTCGGCCCAATTCTGTTGACTTGCACATATTATGCGCCACAATGCCGTGATAGCAATCGGCGGAAGACCGGAATGTGAGTGGGCGCTCCCCCGCCGCTCGCAGATCAATAAACGCAAGGAAGGACACGGACCATGGCGTTGGCGCCCGGAATCACCAAGGCTGGCGACGGCCTCGATAACATCGCCTGGAACATTCTTGGCCAAACCTATGTGCCCAAGTCAGTCAGCGAGGGCTCCTTCTCCTGGCATGCGACCCTTCCGTCGGACACGTTCGTGCCGCCTCATATCCATCCGACGCAGGATGAGTTCATCTACATGTTTGAGGGCCAGTTCGAGCTGATGCTTGACGGCCGGACTGTCTTCGCCAATCCCGGCGATCTCGTGCGCATGCCGATGGGGTTGCCGCACGCCATCTACAACAAGTCGGGACGGACGGTGAAATGCCTGTTCTGGGTCGCCCCGACGCGTCGGCTCTATGACCTCTTCTGGGGGATTCACAACATGGCCGAGCAGACGCCAGCAGAGGTGGTTGCGCTCTCCGCCAAGCACGAAGTTGACTTCCTCCCGCCGCCTGAAGAAGCGAAATAGGCTTGCGCCGAAGGTGAAGGAGCGAACCCCGTGAAAGTGCTCATTGCGGGTGCGGGCGTCGGCGGACTGACGCTGGCGCTCATGCTTCATCGGCGGGGCATCGAAAGCGTCATTTTCGAGCAAGCCTCCGAGATCCGCGAGGTTGGCGTCGGCATCAACATTCTCCCGCACGCCATCAAGGAACTTGCCGCGCTCGATCTCTTGCCCAGGCTCGACGCCGTCGGGATCCGCACCAAGGAGCTGCATTATGTCAGCCGGCTCGGGCAGAAGGTGTGGAGCGAGCCGCGCGGCATGGACGCCGGCTTCGATTATCCTCAATTCTCGATCCATCGCGGCCGTCTGCAGAAGACGATCCACGACGAAGTCATCGCGAAACTCGGGTCTGGCGGGGTGTGCACGGGTTGGAGGCTGCAGGGTTTTTTGCAGGACGAGGGCGGAGTTGTCGCGCATTTCACTGACGCGAAGTCCGGGGTGAGCAGCGAAACTGTGCGCGGCGACGTGCTCGTCGGCGCGGATGGCATCCATTCCGTCGTGCGTCGCCATTTCGACCCGAAGCAGGGTCCCCCCAAATGGCAGGGGCTGATGCTGTGGCGCGGCGCGGCAGAATGGCCGAAGTTCCTGACGGGCGGGTCGATGTACATCGCTGGCGGCATGAGCGCGAAGATCGCCCTCTATCCGATCGCGCCAGGGTCGGCGCCTGATCATCGCCTCACAAACTGGGCGATCGTCTCGCGCATCGCCGACGGCGAGGTCACGCCTCCGCCGAGCGATTCATGGTCTCGAACGGGACGGATGGACGAGGTGATCCCGTACGCGAGGCGCTTCAATGTTCCGGGTGTCGATGTCGAAGCGCTGGTGCGCGCGACTTCGGTCTGCTGGGAGTACCCCATGTGCGACCGCGACCCCCTGCCGCATTGGAGCTATGGCCGCGTCACGCTACTCGGCGACGCCGCTCATCCCATGTACCCGGTCGGCTCGAACGGCGCCGCACAAGCCATCCTTGACGCACGCTCTCTTGCCGACTGGCTTCGGAAGGCCGACCATCCCATGCAGGCGCTGCACGAGTACGAGTGCGACCGCCTGCCCAAAACCGCTGAGATCGTGCGCCTCAACCGCAAGGGCGGGCCAGAGCGTGTGATCGACGAAGTCGAGAAGCTCGCCCCCGCGGGATTTGAATTGGTCGATCGCATCCTCAGCCACGCCGAGCGCGAGGCGATCGTCAAGGGCTACGCTAGCAAAGCTGGCTTCACGCAGAACCAAGTCAACAAGTGAAGGCGCGTGGCGCCGTCATAGCCAACTGTACGCATGACCCCGCCAGTACAGAATATGGAAAATGCGTTGCACCGTCCGTGTTCATGCCAATCTTCAACTCTTACTGTGAGGGTCGAGGAAGTGAGGGCGGATGGAACGAACAACCGAGGGATGGGGCAGCGGCCTACTGGGCGTCGTCATCTTCAGCGGATCGCTGCCGGCCACTCGTGTAGCGGTCGCAGATTTCTCGCCAATATTCCTGACGTCCGCGCGGGCAGCGATCGCCGCGTTGGTGGGTGCGGTTTTTATCTTCGCGCTCCGGCAGCCCCGCCCGGCCCGTAACGATGTTTTTTCGCTGGCTATCGTGGCGATCGGAGTTGTCGTGGGCTTCCCGCTGCTGACAGCGCTCGCGCTTCAGCACATCACGGCGGCGCATTCCATCGTTTTCATCGGCCTTTTGCCTCTCGCAACCGCCATCTTCGGCGTATTGCGCGGCGGCGAGCGACCTAAGCCCGCCTTCTGGCTATTCTCCCTCCTCGGCGCGACGACCGTCGCGGGCTTTGCGCTTTCGCGAAGCGAAGGCGGATCGTTCGCGGGCGATCTTCTAATGATCGCCGCCATTCTGCTCTGCGGGCTTGGCTACGCAGAAGGCGCGACGCTTTCGCGCCGGCTCGGCGGTTGGCAAGTCATCTCCTGGGCGTTGTTACTGTCGCTTCCGCTGATGGCTGCAATCGCTCTGTTCACCTTGCCTGCGAGCTGGATCGGCATTGGCGCGCCTGCCTGGATCAGCCTTGCCTACGTGTCGATCTTCAGCATGCTGGTCGGCTTTGTCTTTTGGTATCGGGGCCTCGCTCTCGGAGGCATAGCCAGCGTCGGTCAGTTGCAACTCCTACAGCCCTTCTTCGGCCTGATCTTGGCTGCCGCTCTCCTTCATGAACCGATCGCTTGGACCATGATCGCGTCCACAGCCGTCGTTGTGCTGTGCGTCGCCGGCGCCAAGCGCTTCGCTTGACTTCTCTATGCCACCCGCCACGTCGATCAGCCGAGAGCTCTCAACTGGAACCGCTGGATCTTGCCCGTCTGCGTCTTCGGCAAGGCCTCCACGAACCGCACTGTGCGCGGATATTTGTAGGGCGCGATGGTCGCCTGAACATGTGCTTGCAGCCGCATTGCGGTCGCTTCGTCCGGGGTGACGCCCGGTTTCAGCACGATGAAGGCTGCGACAATCTGGCCGCGCTCCTCGTGGGATAGGCCGATCACCGCGCATTCGCTGACGGATTCGTGCGTCAGAAGCGCAGCTTCCACCTCAGGGCCGGCGATGTTGTAGCCGGCCGAGACGATCATGTCGTCGTTGCGTGCGGCGAAACGAAAATAACCATCCTCATCCTGACTGAATGCGTCGCCGGTGAGGTTCCAGCCGTTCTGCACATAGTCCTGTTGGCGCGCGTCGGCGAGATAGCGGCATCCCGTCGGGCCGCGCACCGCGAGCCGTCCAACCGTCCCTAGCGGAACTTCGTTGAAATCCTGGTCGACGATTTTGGCCTCGTAGCCTGGGACCGGCTTTCCGGTCACGCCTGGCTTTCGATCATCGAGACGATTGCTGATGAATACGTGCAGCATTTCCGTCGAGCCTATGCCGTCGAGGATCGGCACGTTGGTGCGCTCCGTCCAGGCTTCATAGATGGGAGCTGGAAGCGTCTCGCCTGCGGACACGGCTAAGCGAAGCGAGGAAAGATCGGCGCCCTCGTCCATCGCCGCGAGCATCGCGCGATAGGCGGTCGGCGCCGTGAAGCAGATGGTCGCCCTGTAGGTTTCGATGATTTTGACGAGGTTCGGCGGGGTAGCGTTTTCGATCAGCACCGCGGAGGCGCCGAAGCGCAAAGGGAAGACGGCGAGTTCCCCCAGCCCGAAGGTGAAAGCGATCGGAGGAGAGCCCACGAACACATCCTCGGACCGAACTTTAAGCACTTCCTTCGCGTAGACGTCGGCAATGATGAGAATATCGCGATGAAAGTGCATCGTCGCCTTCGGCGCGCCGGTTGTTCCGGAGGTGAATCCGAGCAAGGCGACGTCGTCCCGCCCTGTGGGCACTGCGGTCAGGGTCACCGACTTATTGAGAGCGAGGCGGTCGAGCTCAGCGTCATGGTTGGCGGTGCCGTCGAAGCCTACGACGCTTTTGAGAAAGCTGCTGTCCTTGGCGCACGCGACCAATTCATCCAGGATCCGGGTGTCGCAGAGCGCCAATCCGATCTCGGCCTTGTCAACGATCTTCGTCAGTTCTCCGGCCCGCAGCATCGGCATGGTGTTGACCACGACCGCGCCCGCCTTTGTCGCAGCAAGCCAACAGGCGATCATCGCGGGATTGTTGGCCGAGCGGATCAGAACGCGATTGCCGGGCTTGACACCATAGTTTTCGATGAGGGCTTGGGCGAGACGGTTGCTCCAGTCCGCAAGCTCCTTGTACGTCCGGCGCCGGCCATGGCCGATGAGCGCCGTGTGGTCGCCAAAGCCGCGCTCGACCATGCGGTCGGTTAGTTCGACCGCGGCGTTCACATGCTCTGGATAGTCGAGCCGGTCGAGGCGAAACTCCGGCCATTGGTCCGGCGGCGGCAGATTGTCTCGCGCGAACGTATCAAGATGAGCAGTGGGCCCGAGCATGGGTTCGTTCCTCCGTCGGTTGCCCTGATCAGCCCGTTTGGCGGGCGGACACCGCTTCAGAAACCCTCGCGTTCAGACGCTGTCAATCCGCTACGGCCGCGCTCCCCAAGCGTGACTACACGGAAGCCCGTCTGCGCTAGTCCTCGCTCAAATCCTCGAACGCGCCTTTATCGACCCCATTGCCGATCAGGATCTCGCGCTTGCCAGAGTGATTGGGGGCGCTGACCACGCCCTCCTTCTCCATCCGCTCGACGAGCGAAGCAGCCTTGTTGTAGCCAACCGAGAGGCGCCGCTGGATGTAGCTCGTCGAGACCTTGCGGTCGCGCAGCACGATGTTGACGGCGCGATCGTAATAATCGGCCGATTCTTCGGCATCCATCGAGCCGGGGGAGGGCAGGGGGGCCTCGTCGTCGTCGCCTCCCGCGTCGTTGTCCTCGGTGATGGCGTGCAGGTATTCCGGCGCTCCCTGCTTCTTGAGATGCGCCACCACTTTCTCGACTTCGGTATCGGATACGAAGGGCCCGTGGACGCGGGAGATGCGGCCGCCGCCCGCCATATAGAGCATGTCGCCCTGGCCGAGCAGTTGTTCGGCGCCCTGTTCGCCGAGGATGGTGCGGCTGTCGATCTTGCTCGTCACCTGGAACGAGATGCGGGTCGGGAAGTTGGCTTTGATGGTGCCGGTGATGACATCGACCGACGGCCGCTGCGTGGCCATGATGAGGTGGATGCCGGCGGCGCGCGCCATTTGCGCGAGCCTTTGGATCGCGCCCTCAATGTCCTTGCCGGCCACCATCATGAGATCCGCCATTTCGTCGACAACGACGACGATGTAGGGCAGCTCGTCGAGCGGGATCTCCTCGGATTCGTAGATTGCTTCACCCGTCTCGCGGTCGAAACCGGTCTGAACGGTGCGGGTCAGCGCTTCTCCTTTGGCGACCGCGTCAGCGACGCGGGCGTTGAAGCCGTCGATGTTGCGCACGCCGACCTTCGACATTTTCTTGTACCGCTCCTCCATCTCTCTCACCGCCCATTTGAGGGCGATGACAGCCTTCTTCGGATCGGTGACGACGGGAGTGAGGAGATGCGGGATGCCGTCATAAGCGGAGAGCTCGAGCATCTTCGGATCGACCATGATGAGCCTGCATCGCTCGGGCTTCATTCGGTAGAGAAGCGAGAGGATCATGGTGTTGATGGCGACCGACTTGCCCGAGCCGGTGGTGCCCGCGACCAGGAGATGAGGCATGCGGGTCAGGTCCACGATCACCGGCTCGCCGCCGATGGTCTTGCCAAGCGCGATCGGCAAGCGATGGTTCGATTGGCCGAAGTCTTCGCTGGCGAGCAGCTCGCGCAGATAGACGGTGTCGCGGCGCTGGTTCGGCAATTCGATGCCGATCGCGTTGCGGCCCTGAACCACCGCCACGCGGGCCGAGACGGCGGACATCGAGCGAGCGATGTCGTCGGCAAGCCCGATGACCCGCGACGACTTGATGCCAGGCGCTGGTTCAAGTTCGTAGAGGGCGACGACCGGGCCCGGACGTACGTTGACGATCTCGCCCTTCACGCCGAAATCGTCGAGGACTCCCTCGAGCAGGCGGGCGTTCTGCTCCAGCGCATCTTGCGAAATCTTGGCGCCGATCGATTTCTTCGGCTCCGTCAGCATCGTGATCGAGGGCATGATCCATTCGCCCCGTGGCGTGGTCGACATCCCGAACACCGGCCTGACCGCACTCGGCCGGCTGGAGATCGGGGGGACGACCGGCGAGTGGAACGGCAGGGAAAGGCGCCGAATCCGGAGCGCGAGGCGCGAGCGCGGCGGCGATGGTCGAGATGTCGTCGGGATCGCGCAAGGCCGACCAGGGCACGGGCGAGGCTGGCGACGGCGCCGGGCGCGGCATTGGGGACTGGCTCGCAGTCCTGGACCCGCGAGACGCCATCCGGCGCAGCGCCGCCTTCGCCGTGAGCAAGGCATGAATGACCGCGCCGATCGACACCATGCCAAAGCTTGGCTCATCCTCGTCATCTTCGTCGAAGCGCGCCAGCGCCCGAGCGCGGACTTTTCCGGCTGTGTTGTCGAGTTCATCCTCCGGGTAACTGGGCGAGCCGCCAACCCCGGAGGCGGCGGCGAGGCCGAGGATGGCGATTGCGGCAAGGCTGCAGCCCAGCGCGACAGTGGCCCAAGGCGAGGCGGGGAGGAGGCGATGGGGCAGCGCCAGAACCGCGTCGCCGACGACCCCGCCAAGACCGGTTGGCAAGCGGCCACCTGCCAGGCGAAGGAAGCAGGGAGGCGAGCGCCGCGGTCGCGATCACCCCGGCCAAATAGAGGCCGACCTTCAGGCGTGGCCGCTCGAGCCGCCGGTTGGTGACGCAAGCTCCAGCCCCAGAACGCGGGCGGCGTCAGAAAGGCTACCGAGGCAAGGCCGATGAACTGCATCACGAGGTCGGCGGCGATCGCGCCTGGAGCGCCTAAGAGATTATGGACGCGCTCGTTCGTTGCGTGATTGAGACTGGGATCGCTGACCGACCAGGTCGCAAGCGCGAGGGTGAGGCTCGCCACGCCGGCGAGCGCGACGAGGCCCACGATTTCGGCCGCGCGCCGCTTCGGGAACTCTCGCACCGAAGCGGGCACATGATCGATGAATGAGAATGTCGTCGTCCGCATCGCTCACTTGCCGGGTCGAAGCGGCGGTCGCGCCGCGCCCTTGTTGACCCTAAGTCGCGTCAAGTTAATGCGGTCCTAACCATACGAAACTATCTCGGGGCTCATGTCCCTTCACGCTTAGGTCTTTGAGGAGGTGCGTCCCGCGCTGTTTCAAGTTACGGCTTAACCCCGCCGCCCTTTTTTAACCGAAGCTGCGGATCTCTTGCGCATAAACAAACGGAGCGCCGAGGGCGCAGGTCGAGGAATAGAAAGATGATCCGTTTTGCATTGTTGGGGTGCGGCCAGATCGCCGCGAAGCATATCAGTGCGCTGAAAAACCATGTGCCCAACGCCGAAGTCGTTGCTGTCTGCGATTCCAATGAGGCTCGCGCTTCTGCGGCGGCAGCGCTTGCTGGCTGTCCGCCGTTCTCGTCCCTCGACGAGATGATGGCCGCGATGGGCGATCGAGTCGACGTGGTCAGCGCGCTCACCCCGACCGGCTACCATCTCGACAGCATCCTGCAGATTGCTCGCTATAAGAAGCACGCGGTCGTCGAGAAGCCAATGGCCCTAACGACCGTGGATTCTCAGCGAATGGTCGAAGCCTGCCGTCTCGCGGGCACGCACCTCTTCGTGGTGAAGCAGAACAGGTTCAACCGTCCGATCCAAAAGCTGCGCGAAGCCGTTCAGGAGGGCCGCTTTGGCAAGATCGTGCTGGCGACGGTCCGAGTTCGTTGGCGGCGCGATCAGAGCTATTACGACAAGGACGCATGGCGTGGCACGCGCGCGTTGGACGGCGGGGTGCTAGCGAACCAGGCAAGCCATCACCTTGATCTGCTGCTTTGGTTGGTCGGGGACGTCGAGAACGTCGCCGCTTACACCGCGCGCAGGCTCGCGAATGTCGAGACCGAAGACACCGCCGCAGGAATCCTCCGCTTCAAGAATGGGGCGCTTGGCATCATCGAAGCGACGACCGCAGCGCGACCCAAGGATCTCGAGGCTTCGCTTAGCATTCTAGGCGAGGGGGGCACGGTAGAGATCGCGGGGTTTGCGACGGATGTCGTCCGAACCTGGCAGTTCCAAAACAGTCGGCCGGAAGACGCGGAAATCGCCGCGGGCGGGCTGCGCAACCCGGATGATCGATCTTACGCCCATGGCCAATATTTGCAGCAGGTTGTCAAGGCGCTCAGCGGCGAGAACGCCGAAGCGGTCGGCGGCGATGAAGCGCTGAAGACCGTCGACTTGCTCGAGCGATTATATGAATCGGCGCTTGACCCTCACAGCCTTGTTCCAGTTTAGCGGTCTTGTGGGCCGAAGAGAGGTTGTGTGAAGGTTAATTCCCGTTGATTGCAAGGACTACCTGCTTCATGCGTCGGTTCTAACAATAAAGTGGAAGCGAATCTGTTTCCTGAATGCTGAGATTTTGATGCTACAGTCGAACGGGCGGAACGAAAACTCTTCCCGAGAACTCACAGCATGGCGACGTACAGCAATATTTCTGCGCTGGAGACGGCGACCTCGTCTATCTCCGCAAATTTTGTGGACCTAGATCGGAGCGTATCGCCGACAATCGCATCAAATGGCGCGATCGGTCTGAACATCAAGCGAATATTAAAACGTGTCCTATCAGCGCCAAGCTGTGTGGACCGCAATGCTTGCCCTGGAGGAGGGCTCTCGCAAGCGACCTCGCTCCGGCGATAACCGCCATGCAATATGGCTTCCAACAGGAGCAGGCGGATGGCTCCTTCTACAATGCTGACGCCGACGCCGCGGACGATTGGACGAACTACGAAGTCGGACGCGTTTTTTCTCCAATCCTTCGTTCAGATCTATCTGGGCGTGAAGAACAGTCCGCTCTGGTCCACCTATAAGACGCAGCTGAGCGCTCTTATTCCAAAATTTTCGACGGCAATGAACTGGCTGTCCACCCAGGCTTCCGCGCTTTCCACGGCCGATTCCAAGGCGCCCAATCGGCTCTGCTTGGATGCCATCTCTTTCGAACTGGGAGGGCAAATCCTTGGAAATAGCAGCCTCGTCCAGACCGGCGTCAATTTTGTCAACCAGGCCTTAGCGCTTCAGTCGCCAAACGGCTACTACATGGAGAACGGCGGCTGGGACTCGTCCTATAACGGCACCTCGATGCTCGCCATCGAGACGTTGTTGACCTACTCGACCAATGCCGCGCAGGTCGCTCAGCTCAAGACTTCGCTGGCCAGCGCGGCAAGCTGGGAGGAGAGCCGAATTTTAGCGACCGGGCAGGTCCTCACGACGGGCAATACGCGCACAGCTGGGCAGGAGAACAATCCGAGCGGAGGCATCAAGGTCGTCAACTACGGCGAAGTTGCGGCTTCGCTGCTCTATGCTGGCACAATCCTTAACTCCTCGGCCGCGACAAGCGCGGGCGACGCCGTCGCCGGCTATGGACTTGTTCACCGGGGCGGCGTCGCGCAACCACTAAGACCGGCGAGCTTTACAGTGATCTCGGCTAACGCCTCAGGGTTCGCGATCGGCAACGGCGGCAGCGACGAGTTGATGGCCACCGGGTCCAACCAGACGCTGACGGCCAACGGAACGGGCGGGGAACAGGTTTTTTACGTTGGCGGTTACACGGGTATCCGCATTGTCAATCCGGGTACGAGCCTCACGGAGATTGTAACCAGTCAGATAAATTACACCTTGCCCGCTGGAATCGACAACCTCCAAATTACCGGCACGCAGAACCAAGGCACTCAGAACCACGTCATCACCGGCAACGGCCGAAACAATTACATTATCGGCAGCAATGGCAACGACACGATCGATGGAGGCGGGGGAAACGTCGTCATTCGGGTGGGAACCGGCGCAAACACCCTGACGGGCGGCGGTCAGTACGATACATTCCTTTTCCCGTCCTCGTCCGATCACGGCGATACGATCACGGATTTTCACCCGGACCGAGATTTGATAGATCTCCGTACGATGTTCGTCTCGTCCGGCTGGTCAGAGGCGAGTCCCTTCAGTCACATCGCAGTCGCTCAGCTGGCCGCGAACACAATCCTGTCGGTTTTTCCAAATGGGATGTCCAGCCCCGGGCACACTCTCGTGACGCTAGACAACGTCGCCGCGAGCCAAATGATTTCGGGGTTCAACTACGTCGCTTAGCGAGGGTCCTGCGCTCTTGGGTGAGGATGTCTGACGAGGATTGTGGCAGTGGCTTCTGCCGCGGCTTGCCCGTAAGAAGGGCGTCGGATAATCCGGCATCCATTCGCGGGAGGGGTCGTGCTCAGCTTTCAGCGCTTGGCGGTGGTCGTGCTGGCTCTCCCATTGAGCGGCTGCTACAGCGACTATTGGGCGCAGCCTCAGGGGACCGAAGACAAATATGGCGTCGCCAAGGGGGACTGCATTCAACGCGCCTATGCGGAAACACCCGCTTCCCTGGCTCGCTGGCCAAATCCCGCCGAGGTCGGCGATCTCAACGATGAGGCGCGCTCGGCGGCGATCATTCGCTGCATGCGGAAGAGGGGATGGACCCTAGTCCAGCGGCATCCCTGAGCAAGTTTGCCTTGGTCGCTAGCGCAAACTGACCTTCGCTCGCCGGGAGCGAACGCTTTTCCTTCTCGCCGCTCGATCGCTGCCCGTGCAGGCGCGCCAAATCGGGTGGCGCGCCACGCCGCGCGGATGACAATCTGGGGAGCGATGACGTTTTCTGGCCGCCGCAACTCCGCCCTACTCATGGCTCGCGAGTTCCGCTGGCGAACCAACCCAAACTGCTAAATCCGTCTTAGCCAAGTCAAATTCCGCTTGCAGGACGCCCGTTCTCTATGAGATTGTGCTTGACCCGGAGAAACCTTGGGTTTGCGAGGGGACGGCATACGAACAATCCTTACGCTGGTGATGGGACAGGGGTGCGCACTTGGTCTCGAAGCGTGATCGCCTCGACCGATGACGGGGAACCCAAAGGCTAACGGGACGGAACGGGCTTCCGCGGCCCGTACCTTTGCCCTTCGCGCCGCTCTGAGCGCGGCTGTGATTGGGCTGATGCTGTGGATCTACGATCCGCGCGAGATCTTCAGGAAGATCGAGCACCTTTCTATCGGCTTCATTCTGTTTGCTTGGGCCTTCTACGCTTTCTGCCAGTTAATCTCGGCATATCGGTGGAAGTTGCTTTTAAGCGCCAAGGGCGTTGACCTGCCGATTATGCGCCTCTTCATGTTTTACATGATTGGGATGTTTGTAAATAACTTCCTCCCGGGCGGCCTCGGGGGAGACGCCGTCAAGGCTTACAGCGTCTATCGGAGCAGCGGAACCGTCCATGTGTCGGTCGCTTCCGTTCTTGTTGAAAGATTTTGCGGAATTCTCGCTTTGGCGCTTCTCGGCGGCGTCGCCTGCGTCATCATGTTGATTCAAGGGGAAGCGAGGAGCGTGGCTCTATGGATGCTCGTGGCGATGCTTGGCATAGCTGTCGCTGCAGCGATGGTCTGGTCCGTCCGGCTCGCTTCAGTCCTGCGGAAATTTTTGAGTGTCTGCGCCCCACGCCGTATCCGCGACCGCGCGGTCCAGCTCATGGAGACCGTCCATTCCTACCGGCATGACGGCTGGACTCTGATCTGGGCGCTTCTGCTGTCGATAGGCCTGCAGGGAATGATCGCGGTCTACTTCGGAGTGGTAAGTCAGGCTTTGGACTCGCCCATCCCTCTGATCTATTTCTTTCTTTTTCTACCGCTGGTCACAATCGCCACTTTGGCGCCAATCTCACTCGGTGGACTAGGGGTACGCGAAGTAACGATGGTTTATCTATTCAGTTCGGTCGGCGTTTCGGGAGCTGACGTTCTGTCAGTTTCTCTTACCGCACATGTCCTGAACACGGCTTTGAGCCTGAGCGGAGGCCTGATGCTCCTTGCCGGCAAGATTCCGACCCTGCGCCTTTGGAAGGGGAGCAGGTCCTACTGAACCCGAACGTCCGTGATGCTTTCACAATCTGGTCATTCAACAGAAGCGTAAGGGGATATGCTTAGGGACGACAGGGTGACTGACATTATGGTCGGCTCTTGCTGGTCTAGGCGCTCAGGAGCCCTCGCGAGCATAAGGAATAAGCTGAGGGGTCCTTAATCATCGGCGTCCAGCCGCTTCGCGCTCGTGAAACATGACCGACCGAGTTCGGAGAACTTATCGATAAACTGTCGAAACAAGGTCCTTTCGAAATGATTGCTCCGTCCTCAGTGGGGAGTTGAATCTGGCGCGAAACGGAGCCGAGCGGCCTTTGACGATCTGGGACGGGCCAGCGCCAAAACGTAAGGAAGTGGATTTTTATCCGTATGCTCAGGGACAAGATGGAAAATATGAGACGCGTCGTCGTCACCGGGCTCGGCGTCGTGACGCCGCTCGGATGTTACGTGGAGCAGGTTTGGCGAAAGCTCGTTGCGGGAGAAAGCGGAATCGGACGCATCCAAGGCTTCGACGTCTCAGACCTGCCGTGCAAAATCGCGGGACAGATTCCCCCGCGGGACGCTCCCGGCGGTTTCAATCCCGACGACTGGATGGAGGCGAAAGAGCAGCGTCGCGTGGATAGCTTCATTGTCTATGGAATGAGCGCCGCGACCCAGGCTCTTCGCGACGCTGGATGGGCGCCCAGGAGCTATGAAGAGGAATGCGAGACCGGAGTGCTAATAGGTTCTGGCCTCGGCGGCCTTGGCGGCATTTACGATGCTTCGGTCAAGCTGCACAAGGCGGGACCAAGAAGCATATCGCCGTTTTTCGTGCCGGGACGGCTCAACAACATGGTCGCCGGCTATGTTTCCATCGCAAACAAGCTCAAAGGGCCGAACCATTCTGTCGTGACGGCCTGCGCGACCGGGACCCACGCAATCGGCGACGCCGGCCGAATGATTGCGTTGGGTGACGCAAATGTCATGGTGGCGGGCGGCGCCGAGGCGATCGTCAATCGGCTTTCGATATCAGGCTTCTGCGCGGCCAAGGCGTTGTCCACCCGATACAACGAGGAGCCCAAACGGGCGTCCCGCCCCTTCGATCACGATCGTGACGGTTTCGTCATCGGCGAGGGTGCAGGCTGCGTCGTCCTGGAGGAGCTCGAGCACGCCCGCGCGCGCAAAGCGCGCATCTACGGCGAGTTGGTTGGCTACGGCCTGTCGAGCGATGCTTTCCATATCACGTCCCCGCCCGAGGACGGCAGCGGCTTGGCGAGAGCCATGAGCGCTGCCATGAAGCGGGCTGGAACTCGCAGCGTCCGACATCGACTATATCAATGCCCACGGCACTTCGACTCCGGTCGGCGATGATGCCGAGTTGCGGGCGGTTCATGGCGTATTCGGGGAATCGGCTGCGGGCGTCACGCTGTCATCGACCAAATCTGCGCTGGGCCACCTTCTTGGCGCCGCGGGCGCCGTCGAAGCAATCTTTTGTATTCTGGCAATTCGCGATCAGGTCGCGCCGCCGACGTTGAACCTTGCGAAGCCCTCGATGGAGACGCGGGTCGATCTTGCGCCGAATGTCGCCCGCAAGCGGCGGATCCGCGTCGCGATGTCCAATTCCGCCGGATTCGGCGGGACGAATGCGTCGCTGATTTTCAGTGCTCTCGCCTGAGCAAGCAAAATGCAACGCGCGATCTGGTTCGAGTGCGGGTAACGCTCAGCCTCTGGCGGGCTGATGTTCGAGAGGCGAGGGTCTGAGCGCGCTCCGGTAAACCGATTCTAGGAGGTCGGTCACTCGATTCCAATCGAAATAGTCTCTGGCCCGCGCCAAACCGCCGGCGCCGAGGCGCGCGGCAAGCGCTGGGTCAGACAACACTGACACCATTGCTTGGGCCAAAATATTCGCTGACCGCTCCTGCGTCAGATTGCCACTGACACCGTCCTGCACCACGTCCGAAATTCCACCGACATCGCTGGCCACGACGGGCGTCGCGAAACTCATCGCCTCGACAAGCACAACCCCGAGACCCTCGGTATCACCACGGTCATCCACGATGGCCGGCAACACGAAGAGGTCGGCCGCCGCATACAGGTCTTCGAGTTCTTCATTGGGAACGAAGCCGTGAAAGAGCACGGCGGATTCGATCCCTAATCCGCGCGCCTGGCCTTCTAATGAGTGACGCAACGGGCCCTCGCCAACAATGTGTAGCCGCGCGGGCAGCCGGGTCAAAACCTCCGGCATTGCATCAAGCAAATAGGTTACGCCCTTTCTTTCAATCAGCCGCCCGACGTAGAGGATGTCCTTCACGGGCTTCATTGGGTCGCGATGCACAGGGCGGGCGGTCACGGCCGCGCCGAACGGAACGACAGTCACGGGCTTGTCGGTCAGGAGCGCGACCTGCTTTGCCGTGAAGCTCGAATTGCAGATAATTCCGCTTGCTTGGCGGCACACCAGCTTCAGGACGGGCGAAACGAAGCTGAAGCGCCGCGCCAGGAGCAACTCGGCGCCGTGAAAGGTCAGCACCATTGGCGTGCCCAAAAGACCGAGAACGAGGCCCCAGAGCCCGTGAGGAAACGGCCAGTGTACATGCAGGAGGTCGAAGCGCTCCGACCGCGCAAATCGAATGAGGCCGATCAGTCCGAATACGACGTAGAAGATCGCGACAAACAAATATAGAGGATTGCGGATTCGGTTGGGCGCGCCCTGCCCATGCGTCAGGTCCTCCCACCGGGCGGGAAAATACCGGAATCTCCGAACCTCTACGCCCTCGACGGTATGGCTTCTGCAGCCTTTGTAGCTGGGCGCGAACACCTTGACTTCATAACCGCGGGCCACGAGATGGCGCGTGCTCTCCACCAGGAACGAAGCGTGCCGGTCTTCGTCCGAAAGGGCGTAGACCGATGTCACGAGGCAGATCTTCATGACGCGTCGGTCGAAGCGGAACGACGCGGCGCGAGAGTTGGGGGCCCGCGGTCCCACCGCGCGAATTCAGCAGCCAGACCGAATAGAACCGAAACGCCGCCGACAGTCAGGAAACACCCGGACATGACCCAGGCGGGAATCCAAATCTTGGAATAGTGGCTGCCAGCGACGCCGATCAGCGCGAGAACTGTCGCTATTACGCCAAGCCAGATGGCGACCCAGAAAAAGAACAGGAGGGGGCGCCCGCGGAAGCCGAGATAAGCTTTGACGGCGAGAGAACCGGCGACCCCTGCCGGGATGCGGCTGACGCCGTAATTGGACCGCCCGTACTGGCGGCGGTTCCATTGAGTGTCGACCTCTTTGATCCGACATCCACGCGGAGTTAGCAGCGCCAGTAGAAACCGGTGCCAGTCCGGATAGATCTGCAGCCCGGCAAGCTTGTCGCGCCGAATGAGCTTTATCCAGTTGCCGTCGTATACCCGTACGCCGAACAGGAGCCGGTTCCACCCCGCGTAAATTCGGGAGGAAGCGTCTTTTCCGTCGCCTCGCCGGACACGTCGACCGCAGACGATATCTGTCTGCGAATCGAGCGCTCGGAACAGCAACGGTATGTCGTCCTGGGGAAGGGACTCGAGGTCGGCGGGCAAAAGGCACACCAATTCGCCCCTCACCTCGGACAGGCCGGTGGTCAAGGCCGCGGAAAGCCCGCTCGGCTCCATATGGGAAATTAGCCGAATGGGAGCACCTGGGTTTTCTGTCGCGAACTCCTTGACGACCTCGCGGGTGCCGTCGGAGCTGCCGTCGTCTACGAGGACGACCTCGCCCGTGAGTTCGAGCTCCTTGAGCGCAGCGAGCGCCCCGCTCAAGAAGGCGCGAACGTTTCCGCGCTCGTTGCGCGCGGCCGTCAGGATGGTGAGTTGGACGGGCGCGTCCGCGTCGATCTCACCTTCGGCTGGCCGGATCAGCTCGCTGTAAAGAATTGGCGCACCTGATTGGCAACGTGTTCAACCGCGCCTTCGCTCAATTCGGGAAACATCGGCAGCGCAAGGACCTCGTTGGCCCATCGCTCAGCGACAGGGAAGCTTCCCACACCGTGCCCCAAGGATTTGAGCGCGGGCTGAAGGTGAAGTGGCACGGGATAGTAAATCCCCGTCGCAATCCCTGCATCATTCAAATGCTTGCGGAGTTGCTCCCGGACCGGACTGCGAATTGCATACACGTAGTAGACGTCCTCGTAATTGACGTCCGGCTTAGGCAGCGCAATCGGCAAGTCTGCAAGGCGGCTGTTGTAAAGTTCGCCCAGGCGACGGCGCGCCTCGTTCCATTTGCCAAGGTGTCGCAGCTTGACCCCGAGCACCGCCGCCTGCAACGTATCCATACGCGCGTCGTAGCCGATCTCGGCGCTGACATATTTTTCTGACCGTCCGTGATCGCGGAGAGATACGATCCGCCGTGCGATTGCGGAATCGTTAGTCACGATTCCGCCAGCGTCGCCATAGGCGCCAAGATTCTTGCCGGGATAAAACGAAAAGCAGGCCACATCGCCCCATGAGGCAGGCTGACGGCCGTGAAGCTTTGCTCCATGCGCTTGCGCCGCGTCTTCCACCACCCGAAGATTGTGCCGGCGCGCAATCGCCATGATGCGATCCATGTCCGCCAACCGGCCATAGAGATGAACCGGGACAATTGCTTTCGTCCGGGGCGTGATCGCGCGTTCTAGGAGTTCCGGGTCGAGATTGCCCGTGCCTTCATCGACGTCAACAAACATCGGCTTCGCGCCGACGGCGACAATCGACTCCACCGTAGCGATGAACGTGTGCGGCGTAGTAATAACTTCGTCCCCGTCACCGATTTCCAATGCCCGCAGGCCGAGTTTGATCGCGCTCGTTCCGCTGCTCACGCCATAGGCGTGGTTGGCGCCGCAGAAGCGGGCGAAATCCGCCTCAAACTGCTCGAGTTCTTTGCCGCCGATAAAGCGATTGTTGAAGATCACCCGATCCATTGCGAAACGGACGTCTTGCTTGATCGTCTGATACTGCGCGCTGAGATCCATCAAGGGAATTTTGCCGACAGGCGGCTGCGGCGCATTCTCACCGAGCTTCGTTTCCGCCGGCTCCGAGGCGTCCTTGAGCGCGTAGGGGCTCTTGTCCTTCAGGTCGAAGGGGCATTTCATCCCCTCTACAACGCCAATCTTCTTTGCCGGGACTCCAAATACGATCGCTCCATCCTCAACCGATTTCGCCACGACGCTGCCGGCGCTCACGAAAGCGCGCTCGCCGATTTCAATGTTGGGAGCGATGAAGACATTGGCGCCTATGATTGCGGCGCGGCGGATGGTGGGACCGTTCAGGCATTCCTTCGCCCGGTCGCAGGTCGGGTGGTAGACATTGGCTGTGACCACGCGCGGGCCAATCCAGACGTCGTCTTCGACGGTAGTATATTCACAAAGTCCGGATTGTCCCTGCAGCCGAACGTTGTTTCCGACCTTGCAATGATGCTCGACAAGCGAATTCATGCCGATCGAGCATCGCTCTCCGAATGTCGAATGCTCGCGCAGCATGACTTGATGGGACAAATTCGAACCGGCGCCGATCGTCGTTCCCGCATAAACGATGCTATGGGATCGGATTGTCACATTGTCGCCGATGACAGTTTCGAGTTCACCGGACGCAAAGCCTTTAGGAGGATATCCTATAATGCAGAAGTCCTCGACAATCACGTTGCGGCCCAGCCGAACATTCGGGTGAATGATTGCCCTAGGGGCAATTCCTTCTTGGGTAACAAGCGCTTGAACCGTCATTTTTTGCCCCGGATAACTTCCACAACCAAACAGTAGCATCAGATTTCGAACGTGACAAGTGCGGACGCACAATGTTCTTACGGTGACGCTGTCAAGGCGCTCTCAAGCCAAGGCAGCGAAGACGCGAAGCTCCCTAGATGGCAGGGAACGCTAGGGAATGCGACGCCCGACGCTGAACTCGCCCCGCGTATATCGCAAATTCGTCCATCCGTGCGTGACGTCCGACACACCTTAACCACACTTCCGCAGCGCTGAAATTCCGCGCCCCTGACGATCAATAACTGTTATTGGCGCCGCCGCCGTCCGCTGTCAGGGGGAGCGTCCCAGCCTTGCGGTCCCATAGAAGGACCCGACCGCCAAACCACTCATATTTGGTTTCGGCCGAGGCGAGCAGGTCTTGCCAAGCTTTTGGATAGTTTCGTACTTTCGCGTCCGTGATGACGATCCAGACGCGGTCGTGGCTCAGGAGCGCCTTGCGCAGCATGTCGAGATTGCTCAAGAGCTTCCCACCCGCCCATCGGTCCACAATCTCGTTGCCGGGCTGGTACAGCGTGTCGAATTGAACCTGATAAGTCAGAGCGTAGTCGAGATCGCCGACGACTGTGGCGACAGAATCCGGCAAGTTGGCCAACACGGCGTCTCCCGGACGACGATGATCTACGACGTATCGGAAACCGGATTCTTCCTGGGTAATTGTGGCCCAATTGTACGACCGCAACACCTTACCGGGCTCCATATCGATGAGCAGGCCGATCGCGACGAGACCGACCGCGAAGCGGAGCCATCTCTTACGAAGGACCTCCGCGCCGCTGCCCGCAAAGGCGCTTATTGCAGAGGCGGCATCCCGCAGGATTGCGTCAGAAGTGACAACCGCGATTACAACTAGGAATGGGTAAAACAGGTATAGATAGCGATTCTCAATCTGCATTACTAGAATGGTGCCCGTTATTACACCACATACAATTTGGATATAGAGCGTTCCAACGTAACGATTTGATCGACGCATCCAATATAGCGCCCCGCATAGGAACATTATTGAAAAAAGCAAGCGAATTTGTGCTTGGCCGACAAAAAACGAAATTGTGAGAGTTGGAACGCTCAATACGTGTAGCATCATAGCCGGCAGATCGCTGCTTGATATGCCGCTGTTCGCCGTCAGCGTCATGACTTCGAACATTACGATGTCATAAATGGCTAAGCTTAGTACGATTACGAATCCAACACAGATATTAAAATTCTCACGCCACCGCCACGGTCGATAGAAGTAGAGCCCAGCGATGCAGAAACCAGGAAATGTCAGAACAAATACTTCCTGACTGAAACACGCGAGGCTGCTCAAAACAAAAAAGCTATTTTGATAGAACTTTCCGCGGCGATCGACGAAGCCCAAGAAGAACGCCTCCATCGTCACGATGCTTAAAGTCTGCACCTGTTGGTAGAAGCGGATATTCTGTGTATTACGCAATTCCCACGGATCGATAGCAATCACAAGGGCCGCGACCAGCGCCGGTATCCGTCTGCCGCCGGACGCGAGAAAAGTGAGGCGATAAGTGAACCAAACCGATAGCACTCCAGGAATCAGCGTGAACATTCGCGCCGCGACCTTCGTGTTGCCGAACAACGACAACCAGGCCGCTAGCAGTTCATGGTACAGTGCTGACCGGGTATAAAAGATACCGGAATATTCCACAGGCAAACCGCTGCGCAGTACGCCGGCAGCCGCATCCCAACTGACTTTCTCGTCGGCCTGCAGATCTTCGAAACCAATATTATACACTCGCAGTCCGAGGGCGAGCGCAATAATCCCAATCAACGCAAATGTGTGCAGATGGCCGCCTAAATAATCCGCCCACGGCTTGGGCGTCGCGGCATGCGCCGGCGCGGTGTAATAAGCCGCGATTGCCGCCGCTAGGAAGAACGGGCCTAAAATCTGAACAAACCACAGGTTTTCTGGGCGAATGAACAGGAGGATACTGTCCGTTCCCGACAACCTGAGTTGCAGCGCCTCGGCGACGATTATGCCGAGGATAGGGAGAGAGAGCATCCACACCGCGGCCCCGCTCGTGGAAGCCTGAAGCCTTCCCCGTATTCCCCGTAACCGCTCCCCGAACCGGAGTGCATAATACAACGCCAACAAGCCAGCGATGCACGCGAGCCAAAGCACAGCGAATTTGGCGGACCACAATAAGCCAAGCTCGGCAGGAAACTGAAAGCTGAGTCCAAGCGGAGGCGTGTCTTGCCTAGCAACCGGGGCGATACTCCAGCTCCCGGCGCCGGATAGCCACTTCGGATCAGTGTCCTCCATTCGCTGCCAGCCACTTTCGCTGGAGAATCGGCGGTTCCCGATTTGGCCATCTACAACGACGAGCGGGACCGACTGGGTCTCCAAGGGCGACAGGAAAGAGCCTGTTTGGCGGACGAGCCGAAGGCTTAATCGCTGGGGGCTGGGACTCAGGAAGCTGGTGAGGTCCCACGCGTCCGCCTGGCCGTCGCCGCCACCCTGGCCAACGAGTTGTTCGCCTACAAAAAGGTAATAAAGCCAGTTGCTGTAAACGCGAACCCAACCCCCTTCGTACCCGACAGGCGCAACCCCGGGAAAGCCGAGCCCAAATCGTAAATCACCTCCCGACGTAGGCCCCGTCAGACCAACGCGCGGCATCATCGTTTCCCAGATTGCCGGCGGCGCCGTCGCATAAAAACTCTGGTCTACGAGTGCGCCGGCCTTCGCGGGCGGCCAGTCCAGCGTCTCCGTTTGGGGTGAATACCATGGCAGACCGCCTATTTGGCTCGATACTACCGACGTCTTCCAATCCTGCGCCTTCGTCGGGATGTCAACGCGCTGTCCTTCCCCCAGAATTTCTCCTTGAATAGCGAATTGCGCTCCGGATCGCGACGGCGATTGCGTGAAGACCGCTATGACGTTCCGGCCTGGCTGGAGATAAGGAGCTATTTGTACGTGCTGAGGAAAGCGCCATTCCGCATTGCCAGCCCGCCGTAGCTCGGGTCCGTAAGCTACGGCCGGGCCAAAGGGGGTCATGGACTGCGCCTGGTCGCTAATTTGGGACTGGAGTGGACGCGTGCTGTCGGCGGAAACGTTATTCGACGCGACGATACGACCGTTGATATACAGTAAGTAATCTTCCGCAGCGACCGCAACCCAAGCCCAAAGCGGGGTGAACGGCACGTCGATCGTTGAGCGGTAATAGGCTCGCTTACTTGGCGCATCCGGCTCTATCCAATGGACCGGCCAGTCCATTGATGTCAGGCCGCTTCGCGCGGGCAGCATCCAATGGCCTAGATTGACGGCCAGAAGGAATGAGCTCGAAAGCAGCAGAAGCAGCCGGGCCAGCCAGGATAGGCGCGCGGGGATCACCAGTTCTCCGGGGTAAGAGAAAGGGAGTATAAGTCATGCGCCCGCCCTATATCTCCGCGCTGGAGCGCAGCCCACGCCGCTATGACGCGCCATTGTGAGGCAACTGGAAAAGGTCTGAAAGAAACGGTGTTTTGGAGTTGAACGATCGCTTCCAGCGACCGCGAAGCCGCATCGAACTGCCGCAAACGTAGTTGAGCCAAGGCCAGTCCCCACAACGCCATGGAGTCTGTTGGAGTGTACTGGAGCGCCTTCCGCCAACTTTCAGAGGCCGCCGACACCTCTCCTTTATTGAAGAGCTCTGTACCGCGCTGAATATATGCAAAACCAAGCCAATAACTGGATTCTGCGCGGTCCGGATAGAGTTTGCGAAACCTCTCCAACTCCTCGATACCCTCGATGAACCTGCTGCTAAGCAAGTCGTTGTAAGCGACACTCAGCAAGGATTTGGGGCAATTGTCGCAATTTCGGGCGCGGGTTAGCTCGCCAAGTTTCTCGTGGGAGAGCAAGCTGTAGCGGAGAGTAGGTTTCCAAAAGGTGGCCTCGCGAAGATCGTGTTCCGCAATTGCATTGTCACCGCGCGCGATCGCCACGTCCGCCTCCGCAAGCAGAACGTCTGAGATCGCGCGCGGGATCAGCAGCACAACCAGTAACAGCGCCCAGCAAGCCGCCGTCCACCTCATGTCACGGAGGAAGAAACGAATTCCACGATCACTGGGAAGGTAGATCCCGAGAAGAGCGACAATCGCTCCGATGAGACTGAAGTACCATCCCCTTCCAGCAAGGTTGAGGAAGGCGTTTGAATAGCCGAAAAGCTCTGACGTCACGTCGGGGAGCCGAGAGAGCCGGAAGATAGACAAGTCGAGGCCGTCCGAGATCGGCGAACCCACTCTGCCCTCAGACCCGTCCGGCCCGGGTTTCGCGCCGCCCGGCGATCCTGGCAGCATGACGGCGAGGGGCGCGCCAAGCCATTGCATTAGCCTCTTCGTGTTGAGAGGGATCATCTGCTGATCGCCTCGCCAGTCGAGTTGCTGCGCGTTGTACGATTGGTCCATCTCGCTCAAGGCTACCGCGTCGAGGCTGTTCCAAATCACCTCGCTATCAAACGTGATCTCGGGGTCCCAAAGCCGCAGAGCGTAGGGAAACACGAGAGTTGCGGTGAGCAACGCCCAGACGAGAAAGCGCGCGGCAAAACGCGTGCGTTCTCCCCTAACCAATCCGAATATTAAGACCGCGGCCACGATCAAGACCATTATCCGGAGCGCGAACGCCTCGGTCGGTTCATTGAATTGAATTCGGAAATTACCCCTGTCGTAACCGCTTAAAAGAGTTGACGGGACTTGGCACCAATGGGAGGAGAAACCAACTGCAAGGAACAGCACGCCGACCAGAACGGTCCACGTTCCGCGCTCGATCCGCTCCAAAACGACAAGAGGCCGCAACAAGATAGAGATCATGGACTGCTTCTGCGTGAACGTTGGATCGTCACTTAATTCTGCAATCCAGCGGTCGGCTGAATGGTAATCTTGTCTCCTTCGTGCAACCCAGTTTGTCCGGCTGTGACAAGCTTGGCTTCGGGCGATATGCCGCTCTCGATCGCAACCCAGCCGTCCGCGCTGATCGAATAGGTGACTGAGGCGAAATGGACGCGATTGTCGGGGCTCACGACGCCGACGACGCCTTCGCCGCCTGAGTAGCGCATCAAGGCGGACTGCGGAATCGCGAGCGTCTCAAAATCCCGGTCGAATATAGCATAACCGTTCATTCCAGCAGCGAGTTTCTGGCCCTTCGAGTTCGATTTCGAGCCACACAGGAAAAGTGTAGGGCGTCTGGACCGGGCCGCCTGAACCGCCGCTCCCCCCAGCGTTCGCGCTGACAATCGGCGCGATGCGGATGACCCGCCCCTTGAACGACTCGCCATTCATGGCGCGCAGATATATCGTCGCGACATCGCCGATCTTGAGGTCTGAAAAATACCGCTGGTCGGGGGACGCCAGAAACATCAGCCTGTCGCCGATCGTCATCAGCTTGTTCGTCGCTTCCGTGAGGTTCTGTCCGACATAGGCGTTGACGGACATCACGGTCCCGGAGATTAGCGACAGCACCGGCACCTGCTCTCCAAGTCCGCGCATGTTCGGCGCGAGGTCGGGCCCGCTTAAGGTCGAAGGCGGCGGGTCATCGTTCGCGGCCACGGCGTTCGTGGGAGGCTTCTTGAAGCCCTGCGCCGCGAGCACCTTCTCGCTGCGAGAGGGCAGAGTTGTCGCCAGCGTGTCCTGCGATTTTCGCATGTTGGCTTCCGCCTCGAGATAGGTCGCCTTTGTGGCGTCAAACGAGGACTGAGAGAGCAGGCCGTGCTTCAGCGCCTCCAGATCGCGGTCATAATCCACCTTAGCCTTCTCGTAACTGGCCGTCTTCGAGTCCAAGTCTAGCTTGGCTTGTCTCGCCTCCTGACCGCCTGTACTTAATGTGAGAAGCGTATCGCCCGGGTCGACGTGATCGCCAGGGACTACCCGGACGTTGACCACAATGCCCACGTTATCAACGTTCAAGGGCGTATTGTTCAGATATTGGACAGTTCCCACAGCCGAAATGATGTTGACCATCTGGCGATTTTCGGCCGAAGTCACCGAAACCGGGATGGGGCGTCCAAGCCTGCGCAAAACCGCGGGTACCCCGCCCAAGTATTCCAGAGGCGCGAGTCCGGCTGTTTATAGACCGGAAAAGCAATGTAGCGTGCAAACGCGACGCAGCCGCCGAGTATACACACAAAAAGCAATAGCCAGGCGAATCCTGAACGACGACGATGGGCCACAGTTTCTCCCATGTAGAAACGCTTACGACAACATCCCGGGTGTGTATCTTTGGGAGTCCCTGCGGCCGCGGTCATCCCGCTACCGACTTCTAGCCTAGATTAAGAACTGAGAGGACCCTCAATACCAAAAAAGCTTCGTTGAGACCCAGTTCCGTGAGCATTGGCTTTGTCCGGGACGTGCATCGACACACTCCAGTCGCCGAGGCTTCCGACGTTTGCGGAGCGGGTGGAAAGGCCTCCCCTTCGCCGCAACTCCGATACGGATCGGTCGGCCGGACCGCAGCGCGCCCATTTGCTCCACGACATCAATGACGCCTCGCCTGCGTCGCTCGCCTCCAACTCGGACAACCGGCCCGTTGTAATCACTACGTCATGCCATTTACAGCGCAAGTGCGCATATTTCAAGCGTTATTTGCTCGGGAAAGCGGATCGAACGGCGTCGCCTACGGGGCGGGTCTTGCCGCATCGGGTGGCGCTCCCGGTCGCCGGATCGACGGCTAGGGGATTACGAATTCATCCGGTCGAGCAGGTCCTCGGCACGGGGAAAGGCCGCCCATAGAGGCGGGCGTAATCGATGACAAGATCCACGTAGTCCGCCATGTCATCGTAGAATTGCTCGGTGTTCTGCTGAATTGAGTTTTCGGTCGTTTGCACCTGCAGATAAGTTATAAGACCCAGCTGAAACGACTTTCGCGTCTCCGCGAGCTGCTTACTGAACGCCGAAAGCGCTTCCATCCGCTTCTTCAAATTCGCCGCCAGGGTCGGAATTCGGTCGCTATCGCCCTGTGCGAGGCGCTTTGTCCGCAAGACCTCTTCGTCCAGCTTCGCCAAGAGGTCAGTCATGTCTAAGCGCGCCAGATCCTGGGTGGCGGCGGACTGAGCGAAATTTGGGACCGGCACGGTCAGCGTGGCGCCCAGCCCCAGAACGTTCTGGTTTGCATGGGGCGCTGAAACTTCCCACTGTCGCCAGTAAGCGCTTGAGAACGCCAGGCTAGGCTCCCAGACGACATCGGCTTTCTGCTTCTGAATCTCCTGCTTGGCGATTTGCAGATTCAGCATGCGCGACTGTTCCTCGAGCGCGCCGTTCACATCCCATCCTTTCGGATTGAACGTAAAGAATTCGAAATAGTTGCGACAAAATTTAACGTCGCTTTCAGGAACGTTCAGAGTATCAAAGAAGGCCTGCAGCTTGAGCGACAATTGATATTGCAGATGTGCTGTTGTCGCTTCTTGATTTTGAAGATCGCCTTCCTGTGAGATGAGATCCAAGTCGGATTGCTTGCCAAGCTTTTGTCCCTTTAGCATGAAATCGTGACGAGCGCGGTCGACATTGAGTTGCTCCGTCGATACGCGAACCTTTTCCTGGTAGAGACGCACCTGAACATAGGCTTTCAACAGATTGGCGGTTTCCGTCTTCTCCGAAGACACATAATTTTCTTGCGAGATTGCGATGTCGATTTGAGAGGACTGCGCGTCGAACTTGATGCCTTCCTTGTGCCACCACGGCAAGGTCCATCTAAGTTCAGCGCCGGCGACGTCGAAGTAGCTGCCTCCGACATTACTGACGGCGCTTGCGCCGTTCCCAACGCCGCTTGTGTTGACGAGAAAAGGATTGTCGTTGATCGATCCTGAACCAAGCGGTGGTTGTGCTCGGCCGAACGCGGTCGCCTGCCAGTCCGAGGCGTAGCCCGCCGCGACGGATTGGTAGTTGACCCGCGAGCGAGTAATCGCGCGTCGCAGTTGTGACAAACTCTCGTTCCGTTTCGCGAGGAGGCTGTACGCCTTGTCGAAGGTGAGGACTTCTCCGCGTTGGAGCGTCGCCGGCTCGACGCCCGTGATCCGCACCGGAAGCGGGTCCGCTGCTCCGCCGGGCAGCTGCGACACCGCAGGGGAGTTGTTCACCGACGTCGTTGGCTCGGACGAAAGCGGATTCCCAGCGACGTTGCATGCCGACGCCAGGGTGGCGGTCGCCAGCGCCAACACCGTGAGAAAACGCGGCAGGTGCGCCCTCGCTTCCTCGCTCATCCTGGAACAGCGCCTGCGCCTCGGAGAGCCGACGTGCGGATCCCGCCTCATGATCCGCACAATTCCGTCTTCCCGGCCCGGTGGACGACGGCCGCGGCTCCGTTCCCTACCGCTTTAGGTTGGGAGAATCGGAACACACACGCAGTGCCTGTTGACCGCACTGAAAACATCTGTGATCCTACCGCTGAACGGCAAGGCGGCCGCTAATACGGTCCGGCCAGGTCATAGAAGCGTCGTGTCCCCGCGAGCCCAAAGTAAGAAATCCCCCTGAAGCCGGCTGCATACAGAAAGCGTGGGAGATTTGCTGAACGACGCTGGCATAGCGGCGGACGCGAAGTCAACGCGCAGGTATCGTTTCCCACCGGCGGAGGCAAGTTCGCGCAGGAGTGTTGCTTATTGGTCGATCCAGTCTTTGCTTTGGGAAGGCGTTCTCTGTTTCACGTAGCCAGATGACCGCGGCGATCTCCCGATCCGCACCATGGCGCTGGGGCGCTGCATGCTGAAATTCACCCGGCGCGTCGCACTTGGTCTGATGGTCATGGGGCACGGCGCTGCCGCTCAACTGGACACAACTGCGCTCGAACAGAGATATTCCGCCTTGAAGGCCCGATACGAAGCGCTGAAGCGGTCGGGGGTCGACCTTTCTTCCCTCTCGCCCACCGTCGAGGCGCTGAGAACCGCCGCCAAAGCGCGTAAGAGCGCTGAAGTCGGCGCCTTGCTGGATCAACTTGATCAGAGACTTCGCGACATTGAGATGCGCTCGGCAATCGCTCCGACGGGCGCTGGGACTCCCTCGGCGGTCCCGGCCGGACCGTCCCCTCCGGCCTCCGGCCCGATTCTCGAGGCGAAGCTCGTGGAAGCGATCCGGGAGAGTCCGGCGTACCGGCGGCTCATTCTGGCGCGCGCGCCGGAGGTAGCCAGCGATGGGGCGATCGGTCGGAACAAAACGGCCTATTCAGACGCCGCCGCTCAGCGCGACGCGATCTGGCTAATTCTGAGAGGCCTCGTCACCCGGAATAGTGAGGACGTGAGCGCGACGGTTCGCGCGATGGAATATGCGTTCAAGAACCAGGCGCCGGCCGGTAATTTCAATAACACTCGGGGAGCCTCGCCGCAGAAGGCGGTTGGCGCGGACGCATTTTTCCTGCAGGCCTTCGGGCGGATCAGCCTCCTTATCAACCAGAGCGAGTTTCACGACGCCTACGGGCCGCGACTCGATGCGCTGCGTCCGAAACTGGCCCTCGCCATGCGCTGGCTGGCCGCGAATACCGCGGAACTGAATTGGCAGGACCACCTGGCGACGAACCGGCTTTTCTTCGATGCAGTCGCGTTTGATCTGAACGGCAAGATCCTCGAGGATTCTGCGCTCCGCAAGATTGGCGCGAGTTTTGTGGAATCAGGCCTGGCGAACCAGAACGCCGATGGCGCATTCAACGAGCATAACGGTTCGGACAGCAGCTATCAGGCGGTCTCGATGCTCAATATCACGGGCCTGATCGCCTATGCGGACGATCCGGCTTACCGGTCACGCCTAGAAGAATCGCTGAAGCGGGGCGCGGCCTGGGAGAAGACCCGGATCCGGGCGGATGGGTTGGTCGCGGTCGAGGGGAATTCGCGAACCGGACTGGGGCAGGAACAGTTCCTGGGTCGTCCGAAAGACACAAATTATCCTGAAGTGGCGTTGGCCTTGCTCTACGCTTCGATCATCATGGAGGACTCGGCCTTGAAGGCGCAGGGCGAAGCTGTCACTAACTACTTTGCTACGCAATTTCGCCTTCGCTAGGACAGGCCTCAGGGAGCGCACGAAACCACGAATGGCGGCTTGTCGATTGCTCGCGTTACCGGTGTGCTTGGCTTTGAGTTCATGCACCACGCAGGCTGTTGTAACGCCGCGCGGCCTGGGGACTGGGCGTTTTCCGCCCCAAATTACACTCGGCTATGTCGCGGCCTATGGCCAATCTACCGGTTCCCTCTCTGTGCGTATGCCTAATGGCGATCGCTTAGAGGGCGCTTATACGTTTGTCGCCACGCCATCGGCCGGTCCCTTCTGCTTTGGCGTATGCTCGGCGGCGACGGCCTCCTTCGGCTCTGATGAAATCATCACCCACCCCCTCACCCGCCCAGCCATTGGAATGGCGAACAATGGGCGGGGCAAATCGATCAGTTGCGACCTCGCGATTGCGGACCTCGTGCATGGAACGGGCCGCTGCCGGCTGAATACGGGCGAACTTTACCAGATCAGCTTCTGAGGCGCCAGCCGGGATCGCCGGGCGAGTCGCGCAGACGAGGGGAACAGAAACCGTCCGCCAGCGTTACAAACTAGCGAGTTTTGCTACACTTTGGGCTCGGTGAATTTACCGGAGCTTAGGAGGTGTTCGCCTATGGTAGATCGGGCAAGAGACGCCATGGCATTGTCAAATACACGGTTTTGCCTCCACATATCGGTGCCTTGTGGTCCGAGTTTCGGCCAGTAAACATGAACAATGTAGTTCAACGGGACGCCTATATATCGGGATAGGGAAGCAGAAATGCGACATGATCTCCGCGCCCGCCGTGATCCACAGCCCAGGATGGACATCGAACTGTGGCCAGAGGTTGAGTGTGAAGAGGATACCTGTCCTCACTGCGGCGAAGACTTAGGCAGTCCGACGGCGCTTCGAGCCCACTTGAGGGGCGAGTGCCAACTGTACGATAGCCGGGTCGAACAAAGAATAGAGGCGCAGCGCCAATTGCGCACAAATTAAAGGCTAATCTTACGCAGTTGGAACCCGGGCGCGTCCTCGCACCTGCCCCGTACCCTGTGTTTCGCTCTGGCGCCTCAGTCGCCGCTGAGCAAGCATAGCCGGGGGCGCGTCTCTTTTTCTGACCCCAATTTCCGCCTTCCGCATCGAGGCTCCACGGGCAAATGCTGGGGATCCCAGGTGAAAAATGGGCGCCCCGAAGGGCGCCCAAGGATCGCCGGGAGGAACTTTCGCCCGGCGGCCGCGAAAAGCCGCCGGGCGCCGCGACTTTAGTGAACGACTTCGCCGTGGAGGGCGAGATCGAGGCCGTCGCGTTCCACTTCTTCGGAGACACGCAGGCCGACGGCGACGTCGACGATCTTTAAGATGACGAAAGTCACAATCGCGTCGTAGACGATGACCGTGACCACCCCCTTGATCTGATTGATGAACTGCCCGACATCGCCTTCGAGCAGGCCGGAATGGCCGCTGAACTCGTTGACCGCGAATACGCCGGTCAGCAGCGCGCCAATGATCCCGCCGACCGCGTGGACGCCGAAGGCGTCGAGCGCGTCGTCGTAGCCGAAGGAGTGCTTGAGGCCTGTCGCGCCCCAATAACAGCCGACGCCGCAGGCAATGCCGATCACCAGCGCGCCGACCGGGCCGACGAATCCGGAGGCGGGCGTGATGGCGACGAGGCCGGCGACGGCGCCCGAGCAGATGCCGATGACGGTCGGCTTGCCGCGGTGGCCCCACTCGACGAACATCCAGGTCAGCGCCGCGACTGCGGTTGCGATCTGGGTGACTGTCATCGCCATGCCGGCCTGTAGGCCCGCAGTCACTGCGGAGCCGGCGTTGAAGCCGAACCAGCCAACCCACAGGAGGCCCGCGCCGATGAATGTCAGCACCATGTTGTGGCCCGGCGCCGGCGCCTTGCGTTTGCCAAGTAGGAGGCAAGACACGAGTCCGGCGACGCCCGCGTTGATGTGGACGACCGTTCCGCCCGCAAAGTCGAGCACCTGGAACCACCCTTGGAAGTTGCCTTTGGCGTCGACGTTGACGGCGCTCATGAAGCCGTCGGGGCCCCAGACCCAATGAGCGACCGGCGCATAGACAAAGATCGCCCATAGGCCGATGAACCATAGCATCGCCGAGAACTTCATGCGTTCGGCGAACGAGCCCGCAATGAGCGCCGGCGTGATGATCGCGAACGTCATCTGGAACATCATGTAGACGGTCTCGGGGATTGTCGGCGCCAACGGATTGGGATTATTCGCCCCGCTCGCCAGGTCATAGTGAATCCCCTGGAGAAAGAGGCGCGAAAACCCTCCTATGAATGCGCTCCCGCCTGTGAAGGCGAGGCTATAGGTGAGCACAAAGTAGATCACCGTGACCAACGCCGTGATGGCGAAGCTGGTCATAACGGTGTCGCCCACATTCTTCTTGCTGACCATTCCCCCATAGAAGAGCCCGAGGCCCGGGATGGTCATCATCAGGACGAGCGCGACCGAGGTCAAAACCCAGGCCGTGTCGCCGGAGTTGCTGGTGCATTTTTCGAGGACTGTGGCGGAGCAGCTTGGCGGCGCCGCCGGCGCTGCTTGGGCCGCCGGAGCGGTTGCCGCAGGCGCGGCGGCGGGAGCCGCTGGGGCCGCCGCCGCCGGCGCCGCGGCGTTGTTGTCCTGCGCCATCGCGACGGGCGCCGCGAGGCCTATGAACATGGCCGTCGCTAAAGCAGCCGCGAGGCCAATCAACATTCGTGATCGTTTCATGGTTCAGGAACTCCGAATCTGGAAGGGAAGCGGTCGCGCTAAAGCGCGTCCTTGTCCGTCTCGCCCGTGCGGATCCTGACCGCCGAGTCGATGCCGTAGACGAAAATCTTGCCATCGCCGATCTGGCCGGTGCGTGCTGTGGCGACGATCGCCTCGACCACCTTGTCGGCAAGCTCGGCGCTGACCGCGACCTCGATTTTCAGCTTGGGAAGGAAGCTCACGGCGTACTCGGCGCCGCGATAGATCTCGGTGTGTCCCTTCTGCCGCCCGTACCCCTTAACCTCTGTCACTGTGAGACCGTGCACTCCGAGGGCGGTGAGCGCATCGCGCACCTCCTCCAGCTTGAACGGCTTTATGATCGCCATTACGATTTTCATGAACCTCGCCCCGTGGTGACGCGCCGCGCGGTACTGGACCCGTGCCGCTTTCGTGCGGTGTAACCGGAACGCGAGCGCGTCCCGCCTAAGGCGGCCTTACAAGGCGCGTGCCAGTTCCCGGCCGGCGCTCTAACAGCCTGAAAAACAATTGCTATTCCGCGCCCGGAGAGAGAGAGTCGGAAATCTTCGGCTGATTGGCGCGCGCCCATGATCGAAAAATAGGCGCCTATGATTTAATCAAGCCCCCACGAACGAGGAGCTCAAGGTCAACGGTCGGCGAGCCGGCCGCCTAACCCAATCAGAGAAACTGACCGGGAAACAAAAGGGCCTGGAATGCGTCCGTGTACTGAATGAGAACCGGTCGAGCTCCATCGAGCCCGAGGTCGCGTAGGTTGCCCGCCATCGAATGCCTCGACGTCCCGACTTTGAAAACGAAACTCTCCCCGCTGCTGGCAAGGGACGGCGTCAGCACGCTGATGACGGTTTTCATCAGTCGACCGTCATGCAGAGTGAAGGTGAGGATGTCGGCTGCCGGCGTCGGAACCGAAACGCCACGCTTACCTTCGAGCGCGCCGATGGCCTCAAGGCCGCTATCGCGGAGAACGGTGGAGAACGTCTTGCCTTCGCTTTTGACGTCGATCGCGGCGACAAATTTGTTGTATCCCCAAATCTCGCGGCCTGCTCGACACGCGACTGCGGTGGTGACGGGAAGGTTCACGACATAGTTCGCTGCAATTGGATCGCCCGGCGCCCTCGCTCGGATGGTCAGGCCGACCTCGTTGTACGGGCCGATATCCGTCTTGCGGTACTCGATGCAATAGACATCGACCAGCGCTCTTCCGTCCTCCTGCAAGACTGGTTGCAGGCCTGCGCCGACGAGCAACGCCCCCGCTTTATCTGGCGGCGCCAAAAAGGTGGAGACTAGGCATTGCACGTCGAAGTAGCGGATGGGCAAAAAGCACTCCGCTCCATCGCTGAGGACCCGCCGCTGCAATGTGAGGCCGGTCGTCGCCAGGGTCGGTTCGAGACTGACCGGTCGGATCGGAAATGCGCTTGCGATATTCGCTTGTCCGCAGTTGGCGATGGTCCTCATCTTGTCTTGCTCGAGGACGGCGAGGGCGCGCACAAGGAGAGTCGTCGGATTAGCCAAAGGTTCGCCCTGCGCGGAAGGGGCAGCCTGATCAGGTTGAACCCCGGCGAGCCTTTGGGCATTCCGAGCTATATCTGGCGCTTTCCAGAGCGCGTCTCGATTCATAAGCTGCTTGCCGCTTCCGTTTGCCGGTCGGAGATCTCGGGGCGCAGTTCCATGAGCAACAGCTTTGCGTTTCCCAGGTCAACGGTGTCGAAGCCCTGCGTGAACCAGTCGAAGACTGGGGCCAGAATGTCGCGCGCGGTCTCTCGGCTGCCCTGAGCCAAGAGGAAACGCGCAGCGCTCATTGCGGCGCGAAGCTCCCAGGATTTCGCTTGTTGGCTACGAGCAATCTCAAGCGCATTGGCAAAATAGGCTTCCGCCTTAAGCAGATCGGGCTTCGTTCCCAAGAGCGCAATTTCTCCGGCAATACGGTTGATTTCAGCTTCGCACCAGCTCTCCTTCACTGTCTTCACCGCGGTCATCGCTTCGTGAATGTTCGCCCAGGCCTGATCAAACTGACCAATTTGCGCGTTTGCCAGGCCCAGAGATGACAAAAACAAGGGCATCCATAGCGTGGTCCCCGTTGCGCGCATTTCCCCGATGCCGGAGGCGATATCTTGAACCGCCTCAGAAACCTTCCCGGTCAAGGCCGATACGCAACCTCTTTGCACCGTTCCCCATCCGCCCCAGAAGCCCGACTCGATCTGATCCTTGAGGGGGACAAATTCATCAATGAGAGCGTTTACGGCCATAAAGTTTCCGCAAGAGAGATGCGGAAAAATGCTGAAATTCAGCACGTAAACCAGCGTTGCGGAGTGTTGGCTTTGGCGCGCGATCTCGAGTGCGCGCACGACGTCGCGCAATGCGTCCTCAGGGTAGCCGAGCACCCAGAGCGAAATCGACCTCCAGGACAAACTCGTCGCGCCGACATCCTGACCGAACCGCGTAGCCAAAGGGAAATGCTCGGCCGGGTCGTAGAGCGCGATCGCGCGATCGAAGTGCCTGCGTCCGTCTTCGATCTTTCCGGCGTGCAAAAGGGTCAGACCCATTAGGCGATGCCCGACCATTACGGGCGCAGTCGCGGCTTGCTTTTGCGCTAACGCCAAAAACTGCACGGCTAGTTCCTGCATTACGTCGCCGTTGAACGCGACAATGTTTGCAGCCCAGGAGCCGTAGAGAGCGGAAAACAACAAGAGTGGGTCCTCTGGAGGCTCTCCGAGGGCCTGCGCCTCTTCAATCAAAAGGAGGGCCCGCTCTCCAGCAGCCCTGGTCTCGGGCGTTGCATAACCGCTCACGTGGATCAGCGGGGTGATGAGCTCGACCTGAAGCTTTATCGCCTCTCGGCGCAGAAGGGGCGTGCTCGGTAAGGCCGCGATCATGTCGAGCGCGCGTTTAAGCTGTTCTGCGGCTTCGACTAATGCCGAGCGCTGCGCCGATCTCTGCCCTGCCTTCCCCCACAGCGCCGCCGCTCTTTCGAACTCACCGGCCTCGGCCCAGTGACGCGCCAGCACTTCGGGCTTGTTCTCGGCGGTCTCGCTGAACCTGCTCTCGAGGGTTTCAGCGATCCGAGCGTGAAGGTGGCGTCTCGGCTCGCGCAGCAGCAGGCCATAAGCCGCATCCTGCACGAGAGCGTGCTTGAACAAATAGGCCGCGTCGGGGGGCGCGCCCTGGCGGAACAGCAAACCGGCCCGAACGAGTCTATCGAGCTGCATTTCCAGCTTCGCTTCCGGTCTGCACGCCACCGCAGCCAGAAGCGCGTGCGAGAATTCACGGCCGATCGCCGCTCCGATCTGCGCAAGTTCCTTGGAGCCGCCGAGCCGGTCGAGCCGGGCCATCAGCGATGCGTGCAGGCTTGCCGGGACGGCCATCGCAGGAGAGGGAACCGAGCCGGCGATTCGTCGGGCGGCGTCCTCGGACGCAGTCTCAAGGACGGCCTTCGTCATCTCCTCGACGAACAACGGAATTCCGTCCGTTCGCTCGATGATGTCCTGGCGGATCGCTTCAGGCAGGGGGTCGGCGCCGATGATGTGATCGATCATCACGTGGACGTCGCGTGGCCCAAGCCTGCTCAGGGCGAGAGCCGTCACGTGCGCCAGCTCGATCCACGGCGCCTCGAACTCAGGCCGGAAGGAAACAACCATGAGCACGCGATGGTGCGCGATATGGCTCGCTAGCCGGCCCATCAATTCCAAGGTCGTAGGGTCGGCCCAGTGCGCATCCTCGAAGATGATGAGCAGCGGACCTGGGTTGGCGAGGATCTCCACTTGCCGCATAAGCGCGTCCATCGTTGTTTGGCGGCGCTGCCGAGGCGCAAGGTCAAACGTGGGATAGCGTCCCTCGGTCGGGAGCGAGAGCATCTCGACAAAGAGCGAGGAATCCTCATCGGAGGACCAGGACTGTCGGAGGAGCGCGTCGAGCTTGTCGAGCTTTGTTTGCAGCGTGTCGTCGCGCCCAAAGCCGGCCGAGCGCTCCACGTGATCGATGATAGGATAAAGCGCGCTGTTTGTGTGCTGCGGAGAGCAGAAGCAACGGATGCGGAGAAAACGCTCGCCCTTGAGACGTTCGGCGAAAGCGACCATCAGGTGCGATTTGCCGATACCGGCCTCGCCGGACAGCAGCACGGCTTGGCCTTCTCCCTCCTTTGCCTTCCCCCAGCGCCGGCGCAGCAATTCATATTCCTCTTCCCGACCGACGAGGGTGGTCATGCCGCTCGCGTGGAGCGCCTCGAAGCGGCTCGTCGAGGAACTGGGCCGAAGCACCGCCCAGACTTGCACGGGCGCCGAGATTCCCTTCAAGTCCCGCGTTCCCAGGTCCTCGAGTTCAAAGAGATGTCCAAGGAGCCTGCGGGTGCCTTCGCTGATGACGACCATGTTGGGCTTGGCGATGCCTTGGAGGCGCGCCGCAAGGTTCGGGGTCTCGCCGACGATGCTCGGGGTCTGATTGCCCACCACGACGACGCCTGTCGCAATGCCAACCCTGAGTTGTTGGGGAATACGCGTCTTCAGTCCGCCGACCGCCGTGATAAGTTCCAGCCCCGCCCTCACGGCTTGCTCGGCGTCGTCTTCGTGGGCGTGCGGATAGCCAAAGTACACCAGGATGCCGTCACCCATGTATTGGGCGACGTTTCCACCGAACTTGCTCACGGTTTCTTCGGCGCAGTTTGAATATGCGGCAAAGACGTCTCGCAGGTCCTCAGGGTCCATGCCGGTGGAGAGCGCCGTCGACCCGACGAGATCAGCGAACATCACGGTGACTTGGCGTCGCTCCGCCCCTTCGAGGGGAGGCGATCCGGAGGCGGCCGGGGGTTGTGATTTGGGGGCGAGGTCGGCGATCAAGCGCAGAATCCGTCGCCGATCACCCAGTAATACGCCAAGCTCCTTGAGGTCTTCGTCCGTCAGATCGGGCAGGATAGAAAGATCTATTTTATTTTCAGCAAAGCGATCCGCGTACCCGGATAAGCCATGCGAACCCAGCCACTCTCTAATCCCCGGCATCCGGCTCTCCGCAGCTTCGAGGCTCTCCCCTGACTTAGGCCCTTCCGGCGCAACCCGCTCGAGGTAACGCTCCGACGCCCGGCGAAATCCATTTGCACA
Source organism: uncultured Alphaproteobacteria bacterium (assembly GCA_963836695.1). Taxonomy (GTDB): domain Bacteria; phylum Pseudomonadota; class Alphaproteobacteria; order Rhizobiales; family Beijerinckiaceae; genus Roseiarcus. The sequence continues at coordinate 26,916 of CAWIKX010000011.1, read as the reverse complement.
CAAATGGTTCCGCCGGACTTATCGGAAAGAGAATACCCTATTATCACATTGGCCAATGGGCACAATTGCCATTACGAGTCGCGCCGCACGAGGTAGTCGACGCAGGCCCGAAGCCAATCGAGGTCGGGACTTGCGGGCGCCCCGAGGAATGCTGACGTGTCGAACTCCCGCGCCGCGGCTTCTGCAAATGCATTTGCCGTTTGGCGGGCCCATTCGATACTGCCGCTGTTCGCGATGATATCGTGCAGCCGCATGATCTCGCGCGGCAGCCGGCGCTCGCGGGGTCTAGCCAGAAAACTCCTCATCCACGTTCGGTCCGCGCTATTTGCTTGGCCGAATGCATGCGTGAGCATAAGCGTGCGCTTGCCTTCCCAGAGATCCCCGTTGATCTCCTTGCCGTATCGCGCAACGTTCCCGTTGAGGTTCAAGACGTCGTCCGTGATCTGGAACGCCGCTCCGATGAGGTAGCCGAACCGATCGAACCGGGCGAGATTCCGTTCGTCGCCGTTGGCGACAAGGGCGCCGATCCGCAGCGGGTGAATGAAGCTGTACCAGGCGGTCTTCTTCAAAACGAGACGAAGATAGTCGTCCGTCGTGACCGTGAAATCGTTGTCGCGCACCCAGCCAAGCTCCATGGCCTGGCCCTCGAGGGTCTCGAGGACCAAGTGGTCAACCTCCTCGAAGATCCGCATCCCAGCCACAGGGCCTAGCCGCTCGCCCGTCTTGCGAAAAAGGCGCATGGCGAGCGCGTTCATGGAATCGCCGGCGTTGAGCGCAATTGGAATTCCCGCGCTGCGATGCATCGTCGCGGCGCCGCGGCGCCAGTCGCTGCCATCCTCTATGTCATCATGGACAAGAAACCCGTTGTGCAGCATTTCGAGGCCTGCGGCGGCCGGAAGCGCATCCTCGCCGCGTCCGCCCAGCGCTCTCGCCGTCGCGATACAGAGGGCAGGGCGCAGGCCCTTGCCCGCTCGCCCAAGAAAATCTCTCACGAGCCCGTAAAGGTGGCGCTCAGGCTCTCCACTCGGAATTCCCTCGGCAAGCGTATCGCCGAGCATGTCGCGATACCAGGTCAGGCGCTCGAGGAAGCCCGCCGGCCCGAGGATGTCGCTCGCAGCCGACATCGGCTCGGCGAGGTTGAGCGCCGCGGCCTCAGGCGCAGACAAACCGGTGAAGCGCCGTATCTCGACAGGATCGCCCGCGCTTAGTTCGCGCACGTCCGGCAGGCCGCGATCGCTCGCTTCGAGCGCGCTGGCGGCCGCCTTGACGAACGGCGCCACATGTTCAAGAAGCGGGCGCGCCTGATCGAGCATCGGGGAAGCGCCGCGAATGGCGTGGGCCGCCACCTGCACGAGCGAGTCATCCCACGGCAGGCCGGCTTTGTATCGCGCTGCGTCGTACAATCGCCACGGCGTGAGGATTTCCGGCTCGTGCAGCGGCCACAATTCGCAGCGGCTTCCAGCGAAGCCGACGGTGTCGAGCAGCCCGTTGACTGCCCGCCGCGCGGCCTCATTGGCGCCCTCCATCGTCGCGAGGTCAGTGTAGGTGCGCACGTAGTCCGAGGCGAGAAAGAGGTTCGGAACGCCAGTCGTCGCCTCTGGCCGCAACGCCCATGTGTCAACCAGATTGACGAGCAGCGGCTCGCCATTCGTGAGGCGAGCCGGGCGTGTGGGATCGTTGGTGATGTCGGGGTCAAGAAACCACGAGTGCAGGTCCTCCTCGCGCAGCAATTCCTCGCCGGAATTCATCGACCGCTTGAGCTGGCTCCACGTCTCACGCACCACCTCTTCACGGGAGCAATCGATCGCGGCGTGCCCCGTCGATCCCGGCGACGTCCAGTCGGAAACGTCGACCGAGAGCACGCTGTGAACTTCGCTGTCATTCAAAAATTCGGGCGGCGCGTCACGCCAGAACTGGAGCTGGGAGATGCTCGTGAGCGCCCATTCCGTATCGATGTGAATCACGTGCCCATGCGCGGTCGGCAGGTTGCGGTGCAGATAGAACTGGATGCCGTTCATCCATTCCACGTTAGAGGCCAGCGCGCTCAAGTTTCCCAGCGCTGGATCAGCCGCCCGCATGTTAGCGCTCACCAACGGCGCCATTTTCTCGACCGGCAGCGCCGCGATATAGTAGTCGCCAGTGGCGACGGCTCGCTTCCCCTGTTGTCTGAAGGCAACCCCGGTGATGCGTCCGTTCTGACAGAGAATCTCCTCGATCTCAGCCCCCTTCACGTAGCGCACGCCGCGCGATTCGAGATAGGCGAGCCAGGGATCGATCCAGACAAGATTGGTTGGGCCGTCGAGCACGCGGTCGCTCGCGACCGCGGTTGGCGTTATGATCGAGAGCACAAGCTGTACGAAGACGTCGCCGATCGTGCGGGTGCTCGCCTTTTTCGCCTTGGCAGCGACCAGCGAGCGCGTGATGCCAGCGGCAAGGAACTTCTGGTAGGCCGCCGAACGACTCTCAGCGCTGACAAAGTCCCACCAGCTTGTCCGCTCGTACTCTCCGAGCCTTCGCTCCGCACACGACGTGAGGATCTGCCAAACACGCGCCCCGAAAAAAGCCAGATCGTCCGGCGTGAGGCCCGTGACTGGCTCGAACATCAAGAGAATGTCGCGCAGCAAAACGCCGGCGTCGCCGGGCGTCAGCGGAAAGACCGACGGCGCGACGAACATGGGCTTCGCGTACTGGGTGAATCCAATCCGCGTTGTCGGCGCCAGATGGTCCGCCGCTTTTCGTCCGTCGAAAGACGGCGTTCGCCGCATGGTGTCGATGACGTGCTTGTAGAAACCAGGGAAGAACCGAAACCCATGTTCTCCGGGCAACCGGTGCTCGATGGGTCCCGCGGCCCCGCTGGCGAGCTGATGCCCGCTCGTGTCCTCGCCATCATCGACGACGGGAACGCTGCGCGCCTTCCCTCCAGGCAGGTCGCTGCGCTCGAGCACGACGACTTCAAAGCCGCGCTCAACCAGCTCGTGGGCGGCGCTCATGCCCGCGACGCCGCCTCCCAGGACGACGACCCTAGTTGGCATGGGTCATAGCGCCATGGCCTTCGGTCCCCTGATCCTCGGCGATCCTCGCGCGACGCGTTCTATGACGGTTGGCCAGCCTGCGTTTGTTGTCCCCTCTGGTTGCTACCGCCAGAAGACGATGTTCGGTCCTTTTTTTCGTCCACCATGTCGAGCTGGACAATTGCGTCAGGTTCCCTGATGCGCAGCGCGATCTTCTCGGATACGCGAAAGAGAAATGCCGGTTCGGCGCTGACCTGCAGGAACTGCACGCTGATATCCGAGGCGACGACTAGTTCGAGAGGCGCGCCGCCGAGGGCCACGACTACGCCGGTAAATCCGTCCGAACTCGTCAAGCGTTGAGGAACGTAGCAGCGGACCCCCGCCCAGAAATGGGGTGATGCGGTCCTGCGGCAAGACAAGCGACTTCGAATCGGGGGTCTGAGCGACGAGAAACAGTTGTTGACCCAGGACCGCCGCGAACGGACCAAACTGTCCGCGTTGTTCCAGTTCGCCGATTGCCTTCGATAATCGCGCCGACAAGCCGCTGCCCTCTTCCCTCATCCGGAGTCCGGGCGACCGATATCGATCCTTTTGGCCGGGTCCTTACGTCCAAATTCCCTTCGCTTGGAGGGCGCCGGTGACTTGCCAAATTCGAGGCAAACCGGAGACCCCCGCCGGCTGCGCCGGTTCGCCCGAACGCGGCGACGTCAGTCCTCGAAAGACAACTGCGTCCTCGAGCCGAGCGATGACGTTTGCCGCGCGCCGGAACAGCGCCAGCGCGCTCGCCAGTTCGGGATCGGCCATCTGGGCGTTGCGCACCGCCACGACCACCTGCAAGGTAGCAAGGCGGATCGTGTCCCTGTCGTCGATCGATAAGCGCTGCGGTTCCACCACACTCTGCGCCTGTGCTCCCGATGTGTCCGCGGGGGCGCGTTTGGCAAACCGATCGTCCGGAGGAGCGCTAGCTTATCTCTTGCTTGCGCACGAAATCGCGCGTCCGCGTCCAGAGGCCCGTATAGCGGCAGAAAGGTCGCAGCCACCCGAGCCCGCTTCGCTTCCTCCTGAATCGCCTGGTTGACGCGGGCCCACTGCTCGTCGGTCCACGGAACTTGCGGGTCATATCCCATCTCGGCGCCCCTCCGGTTGGCTTGCCTTAAGGTTCGTTTATCAGCGAACGGGAAGACGTTTCATCTGAAGAACGATGAGACTTAGGCTCCTAGCGCATTACGCCGCCGCGTTCTTGCAAATTTTTCGGCCCCCATCCTCGATGAGATAAGCGTCGACGACCGTGAGCGCCTTCATGTCCACCCTGCCGACGATGAGGCATTGCGCCCGATTGAGCCATTCGAGCTCCTTGTCGGCCGTCGCATAGGTCGGCGCGCACACGAATGGAGGCCACGGATCGAACTCGCCGCGCAGCGCACGGGCGTAGCCATCGTGGCCGAGTTCGAGGTACCCGCCGTATGAACTGTAGACGCGCGCCCCAGAGGCATCTCCATGCATCCCTGCACCTGGACGATGCGACGCCATCCGATCGGATGCGCATCCAGTCGGCGGCGCCGGGCAGGAAACGGCCTTCGAGCACCGGTCCGACGAAAGGCGCCTCCTCAAAATGCCAAATGATCCGCAAGCCGTCCGATACGACGCCGACCACTTCCTTGCGAAGCTTGATCGTCGCGCCGCCAAGGAATTTCGGCTCCCACCGCCAGCGGCCTCCGTCAGGTGACTCTGAGCGTCGTCTGCGGCGGCGAAGTGGCTGGGGTCGCGACCGCCGTCGCGCCGCGAACCCACCTGATACCGAGACGGTTGTTCCGACTCCTGAGAGACGGGCGGAAATCGGCTGGCCGGCGAAACGAAGCACCGGCAGGAACTCGACCAGCCCATTCGACTGGCCTGGCACAACCGCGCGAAATATCCGCGCGCTGGCTTCGTGGAAGCGCGGCTCCAGCACGCCAATGGCTTCGCGGACGGGACCTCCGTTGAGCCGATATTCAACCGCGATGCTGTGACCCGGCCGCATCGGCGAGACGGCCGCCAGAATGGGCGCTCCAACGCCGGGAGCGACGATTTGCGGCGGCCCGGGCGTATCGGCGCGCCCCCACCATAGCGCCGAGCCGTCTCGCGCTTGACGCGTCGACCCGAACGGCATGGCTTGGTCGGCGGCGAGTATGCCATCGCCGATTCGCAGACGAGAGAGTGTCGCCGGCTCTACCAAAGATCTACTGGTCTCCCCGCCTAAAATCGGATTGGCGCACAGTCTGCGCACATGTGCAAGCGCAAAACGCCCAATCGGCGGGCCGCTTCTTCTGGGCCGCGCTCGCCCGCCAGCCGGTTGCGCTTCTCGTCGGGCGCAGGACGGGAGACTGTGGCCATTCTGCGACTGGCCGCCGTCCAGCTATCCACGCGTCCTGCCTGGAACATCTAACTCGCCGCAAAAGCAAAGTTAGCTCGCGCTGGCCACACCTTATCTTTTAGCCGGCGTATCTGTTGATAACTGGATCAAGTCCGTCATGACGCCAGTTCACCAGCCAGCCCTCGTTGCGAATTATCTTGGTAAAAATAGAAATATGTGTTACTTGTATCTGGGTATGTCAGCATAGCACCGCGCTTTGGCGCCAGCCAGGCGAGGGGGCCGAGGCCGGCGGCTGTTTGACAGCTTTGGTCCACACCGCCAACGCGTAAAGACTGGACGGAGAAATTCCCTTATTCTTATCGCGTGTAACCTATTGAAAAGTCTCGATTCGAAAAAATAAACGCTAGTAAACGCTAGCTAATTTACTAGCGTTTGGGCGCGTCCAGCTAACGTTTATTGGCGGGAAGCCGGACCTTCGGCCTGTAGCTACACGCCCAGGTAGCGCTGTAGTAGGTCGGGCTGCGCCTTGATCTCCGCGGCCGGTCCCTCGTGGACAATGTGGCCGTTGTTGAGGATGTAGACGCGCTCCGCCAGCGCCAGCGTTGCGGCCAGATTCTGCTCCACCATCACGATGGTTTGCCCGCTTCGCGCCAGTTCACGGCATGTATGCACCAGATCCTGGACGATGATCGGAGCAAGCCCCTCGAACGGCTCATCCAGCAGGATGATCTTCGGATCGCGCACGAGCGCGCGGGCGATCGCCAGCATCTGCTGCTCGCCGCCGGAAAGGTCAGTGCCGCGGCTCGAGCGGCGCTGCTTCAGGCGAGGGAACATGGCGTAAATGCGCTCGAGCGGCCATTTGTTCTTGGCGGTGAGCCCGGCGAGGACGATGTTCTCCTCCACGTTAAGGCTGCCGAAGATACGCCGATCCTCGTGCACAAGCTGCATGCCGAGCCGCGCGATGCTGTGAGCCTTCTCACCGACGAGTTCCACCCCGTCGAGCTTGATGCTGCCAGTGCGCCTGGCGACAATGCCCATGAGACTCTTGAGGGTCGTGCTCTTGCCTGCGCCGTTCCTCCCCACAAGCGCCACGACTTCGTGCTTCTCGACCCGCAGCGCGACGTCGAACAGGATGTGGCTGTCGCCGTAATAGGCGTTGAGTCCCTCGACTTCGAGCAGGCTCACGCCGCCTCTCCCTGAACCCCGCCGAGATAAGCCTCCTGCACTTTCGGATTGATCTTGATCTCTTCCGGCGTGCCCTCCACCAGCACCCGTCCTTCTTGCAGCACGGTGACCCGTTCAACCAGCTCGAACAGCGAGTCCATGTCATGATCGATGATGATCATCGTGCGCCCGCGCGCGATCGATTTGAGCAAAGCGACCGTTTCGACGCGCTCTCTTGGACTCATGCCCGCAAGAGGCTCGTCGAGCAGAAGCAGGCTCGGTTGGGTCGCAAGCGCGAGCCCGATTTCAAGCCGCCGCTTCTCGCCATAGGCGAGCTCCGACACTGGCCTGTCCGGTCGTTCGCTCAGATTCACGAGCGCCAGCGTCTGGTCGACCTCGTCGTCCAGCCCCGGAACGCTGCGGAGGCTGCGAAACAGATCGAGCCTGAACCTGCCGCGAATGCGGCCAAGCGCGGCGATCCTCAGGTTCTGCCTGACTGTGAGACGGTCGAAGAGCTGATTGATCTGATAGCTCTTGGTTAGCCCGAGTTGGCACACATCGCTCACGCTCATGCCCGTGATATCGCGGCCTTCGAACACGATCCTGCCGGACGTCGGCGCCGTTTCGCAGGTCAGCATCTTGAAGAAGGTGCTTTTGCCCGCGCCGTTCGGCCCGATAATGCCCCGCATTTCTCCATGATTGACGGTGAAGTCGATATCGCTGTTGGCCAGCCAAGCCGCCGTAGCGCTTGGTGAGACCCGTCGCCTCGAGAATGGCTCCGCCCCCGCGTTCGGCAGGGCGACGATTGGCGATCGGGATTGTTGCAAGAACGGGCGATGCGACCGGTTTGACCGTAGTCTCGGCCGGTTCGATTGTCCTCCCACGGCGTGCCGCCAACGCGTAAAGATCGGCGATGGCGCCGACGATGCCGCGCCTCAGGAAGCAGACCAGCAGCACGAAGACGATGCCGAGCACGAGCTTCCATGTCGCACCAAGGTGCAGCGCGTTCTGAAGGAAGTCGCTGAGATAGAGCCATACGACGGCCCCGACCAGCGGCCCGAACAGCGTGCCAGCGCCGCCGATCGCAGTTTGCATGACAAGCTGCCCGGACGTATCGAACGTAAACGCGTCCGGCGGCATGAAGCCCTGCATGATGGCGAGGAGGCCGCCGGCGAAGCCGGCATAGGCGGCTGCGACCACGAAGGCGGTGAGTTTGTAGCCATGGATGTTGTGGCCGAGGGCGGACGCGCGCAGCGGGTTGTCGCGCAGCGCGCTCAAGATCGCTCCCACTGGGGACCGGACGATGCGCAGTGCGATCACCAAGCCGACGAAGTACCAGAACGCAAGGAAGACGTACATTTTCCAGTCGGTGTCGAAGCTCAGCTTCACAAAGCCAAGGTCGAAACTCGGCGTCGGCACCCCGGGCAGGCCGTTTTCTCCACCCGTAAAGTCCGACAAGGGATTGAACTCGATGAAGAAGAACACTTCCCCGATCGCCACCGTGATCATGGCGAAATAGATGCCGGTGCGCCTGAGCGCGATCAGGCCGACGAGATAGCCGACCACGCCCGCGACCACGGCGCCGATCGCGATCGAGGCTAGTACATATGGGAAGTTGGCCACAGTGAGCAGGTAAGCGGCGAACATTCCGCCGGTGCCGAAGAAGGCCCCTTGGCCGAACGACAGGAGTCCTGCGTATCCGAACAGCAAATCGAAGCCGAGCCCGAACAATCCCCATATCAGGATGCGGTTAATGGTCGTCGGCGAGAAACCAAGATGCGGCAGCACGAAAGGCGCGACGATCAGTCCGACGAGGGTCAGCGCTTCCGCGATCAGGGGTCGCTTGATCGTCATGGAGGCCCCGCGCTCACTCGCGGCCCGCTACGCCCAAGAGGCCATAGGGGCGTAGCACCAGCACGAGCGTCATCGCCACGAACAGCATGACATAGGCGTAACCTGGGTTGAACATCGAGGTGATGCTGATGATCTCGCCAGCGATGAGGCCGCCGATGACCGCGCCGGGAAACGAACCGACGCCGCCGATGACGACGACTACAAAGGTCTGAACGAGAATCGATTCGCCGACATCGGGCGCGATCGAGACGACGGGAGCATTGACGATGCCTGCGAAACCAGCCGCCATCGCGCCGATGCCAAAGACCAGCATGAAGATCTTGTAGACGTCAATTCCGAGCGAATCGACCATCACGGAATCTTCGATGCCCGCCCGCACGATCATGCCGATGCGGGTCCGGTAGAGCACGAAGTAGAGCGCCAGCAGCGCGACCGTCACTATGCCGAGCAGAGCCAATCGATAGGTCGGATAGACCATGAAGCCGAGCGGCGTGATCCCGGTCAGCAGCGCCGGTGGCGGGACCGTCTTCGACAGGCTCCCGAAGAAGAACCGCACCGTCTCCACGAACACGATGCCAAGGCCGAAGGTGACAAGAAGCTGGTCCTCGCCCGGGCGTGCATAGAAATGACGGATCACCAGCCGTTCGACCATGAGCCCGACCAGCATCACGAAGAGCGACCCGGCGATCACCGCCGCGATGAAGGACCCGGTGTAGGAATAGGCGACCCAGCCGGCATAGCCGCCGAGCATGAACATCGCGCCATGCGCGAGATTGAGCACCCCCAGCATCCCATAAATGATCGTCAGGCCGGATGCGATGAGCGCAAGCAGCGCGCCCAACACCAGCCCGTTGAAGCACTGTGAGATGAAATTAGCCCAGTTGACCACGCCGCCTTGCGCCCCGACCCAGATGAACAACCCATGCCGCCGTCGCTATGACAGGCAATCCGTTAAACTGCGCAGGAGTCAAGCGAGCGAGCAGGGACATGTGGGTTTCACCTGTCCATTCCCGCCGGAATGAAGGCCCTCCCCGCGCCTCAGAGGGCGGGGAAGGCATTCGGTCAGGTGTAGTCGCCGAGCTTGCAGCCGAAGGCGTCCGGCTTCTGCATCAGCGGCTCGCCGGGCAGCACGTCGAGCACCTCCCAGAAGTCTTCCGGGTTCTTCATATCCTTCGGCGCTTTCCCGCGGACGATGACGACCGGTCGGACGCATTGATGATCTTCGGGACGATAGTGCACATCGCCAACCAGCGAGGGGATGGTCTCACCCTTCTCGTACTGCTTGATCACGTCAGGCGGATAGAAACTGCCGGCGTCAGTCACCATCCTCGCCCAGTGCGCGAAGCTGACATAGGCGTTCTCCGCCCCCCATTCGGGCCGGTAGTTGTATTTCTTTTGGAACTCTTCGACGAACATTTTGGCCAAAGGATATTTGTCCTCGAGCGTCCACCAGAAGTCCGTTGCGGCAAAAACGTCTTCGGTAAGTTCCGGCCCGGCTTCCTTGGCGAGGAAGGGGATCTGATAGGGGATCACCATCTTCATTTTCGGGGTCAGGCCGAACTGCTTAGCCTGCTGGGTCGACAGCACGGCGTCCCGTCCCCAATTCACGTTGATGATGAATTCCGCGCCGGAATTGGCGATGTTGGTGAGATATTGGCTGAAATCCTGGGTGCCGAGCGGCGACACTTGGTCGGTCACCTGAGTCCATCCGCCCTGCGACGTCAGGTAGTCGTTCACCGACTTCGTCACCGTATGGCCGTAGGTGTAGTCCGGCGTCATGAACGCCGCTTTCCGGTTCTTGCCGTAGGCCTTGACCAGCACCGGGCCGATCGCATTGGCCGCCGTCTCGCCATAGAAGTTCTGCCGGAAGCCGAAGCGCGCGCAGTCCTTGCCGGTCGTGTCGTTCGAGCCCGATATGCCGGTCACGTAGAGAACCTTCTCGCGCTGGGCGAACTTGTTGAGGGCGACAGCGACCGCCGATGAAGTCGAACCGGTCATCAGGATGACCTTGTTCTGGTTGATGAAGGTCTGCTGCTCCTGAACCGCCTGATTTGGCTTGGCGGCGCTATCGGCTGATACGAGCTTGACCGTCTTGCCGAGCACGCCCTTGTCCACTTTCGGCGCGATTGCTTTCATCAGCGGATGGTTTCCGTTGATGTGGTCGACCGCGAGCTCCATGCCCTTGAGTTCATCGGCTCCCGAGGCCGCGTAGGCCCCGGTGAGCGGTACGGCCGCGCCGATGGTGATCGAATCGCCCGCCGAGCCGGCCGGCCAAGTGCCAATCGCCGGCTTGTCATCGGCATACGCCAGGCTGACCGGGCCCAAAACACCTGGAATCAGGGTCGCGCCGGTCGCAGCAACCCCAAGCTCGAGGGCGCGGCGACGCGAAACTGCGCCGGCGCCCTTGTTCCCAAACACGAATTTGGTCATCTTTATCCTCCCATCGACGGCTTGATTCCGGTCGCGACCCGGAATCCCGTATTCGCTACTTTCCTCTTAGCCCGCAATTACGCAAACCGCGCGTTCGCCGGCCGGATCACCGGAATTAGTCAACGGAGAGCCGACGCGTCAATGCAACTTTCGTTCGACATTGCTCGTTCGCCGTCGCAATCCGGTTGGGTGGCAGGCGCTACAGCCCAGCAGGCGCGTCTCAGAGTGGAGTGCGGGACTCCGAAATTATCTTCGCGAATAGGTCGCTGACCTTTCGTGGGTGGGCCACGCCATCGCGTGCGACCACCTCGTCAAATACGGTATGGCGGGATAGGCCTCGACGCTTGGGAGGCCACGTTCTGGTTGTCTTCTACAGGTAGGTGGACACGAGACTCAGAAATCTCGCGCGTTGGAAAACTCAATGAATCAGCCAACAGAGCCTTTGGCATGAGCGGTCGGCGGAGGCGAGAAGCGCCCAAATTCCCCCGTATAGGCCTTGGCGCGCGGGGGCGCATAGGTGTTGCGCTTCGAAGTCTTGACGCCGAGCCGCGCAAGACTTTCAGCGAGGCTGACCGCGCAGGCCACGCCATCAAGTACTGGGACGCCTGCGGTTTGCTCAAGGTCGCGCGCGAGATCGGTCATCCCGGCGCAGCCGAGCACAATCGCTTCGGCCCCGTCTTCGGTCAGCGCGCGTTCGATTTGCTGTTCGATCGCTTTACGCGCCGCGGAGCCCGGCTCTTCCAGCGCTAGGACAGGCACGTCGGCAGCGCGCACCCGCGCGCAGCGCGTGGCGAGGCCGTATTTAGCGAGGTTGTGCTCGATCGGCGCGATCGAACGGGAGAGCGTAGTGACGACGCTGAACTTCTCCGCGATTAGACTCGCGATGTGGAACGCGGCTTCGCCGATGCCCACGACCGGAGCAAGTGTCGCGCAACGCGCCGCCTCAAGGCCGGTGTCGTCGAAGCAGGCGACGACGAAGGCGTCAGCTTGCCTAACCTTGGCCATCTCGGCAATGAGCCCCGGAACCGCGAACGCCTCGTCGAAATAGCCTTCGATGCTCGGAGGGCCGAAATCGGGATTGGCTGCGCTGACCTCGACGCCAGCGGAAGCCGCAGCTTTTGCCGCCGCGCCGATCTTCCGCGTCATCGAGACGGTGGTGTTCGGATTGATGACATGGATTCGCATATGTAGGACCTAGAGATCGCCGCCGAGATAGAGATGCTGGACGCGCTCATCCTTGGCAAGATCGGCCGAGGCGCCGGAGAGCGCGATCGAGCCAGTCGTCAGCGCATAGGCTCGGTGCGAGATGCGCAGCGCCATGCGTGAGTTCTGCTCGACAAGCAGCACGCTGACCTTTTCGTCGCGATTGATGGCCACGATCGAACGGGCGATGTCCTGCACAATCTTGGGCGCGACGCCGAGCGAGGGCTCGTCGAGCAAGAGGAGCCTGGGCTTCGCCATCAGTGCGCGACCGATCACCAGCATCTGCTGCTCGCCGCCGCTCATCGTGCCAGCGGCCTGTCGCAGCCTGTCTTTCAGACGAGGAAACCGCACCATCACGTCGTCGAAAGATGCGCGCACGGCGGCCGTCTCGGAGCGCGAAAACGCGCCCATCATAAGGTTGTCGCGCACGCTCATATACGGGAACACGCGGCGTCCCTCAGGAACCATTGCGATGCCCAGCTTGACGATCGCGGCAGGGTCGAGCCCATCGATGCGCTGGCCCTCGAAGATGATGGCGCCCTTGCGCACCCTTTGGAGGCCGGTGATCGCCCGCAGGACCGAAGACTTACCGGCCCCGTTCGCGCCGATGAGCGCGACCGTCTCGCCCTGATTGAGCTCGATCGAGACGCCTTTCAATGCGTAGACGTGATCGTAATAAAGCTCGACGCGATCGAGGGAGAGCATCGGCGCCATCGCCTAGAGCCCGATCGTTTCGTCTTCGACGCCCAGGTAGGCCTCGATGACCTTCTCGTCGGCGCGAATTTCCGCGGGCGTTCCCTCGGCGATCTTTACCCCGAAATTGATCACGACGATGCGGTCGGAAATCTTCATTACCGCCGCCATGTCATGCTCGACGAGAAGGAGCGTGACGCCCCGGTCGCGCACTGCGCGAACCATCTGGACGGCGCGGCTTGTCTCGTCGGCGTTCATGCCGGCGAAGGGTTCGTCGAGGAGGAGCACCTTAGGGTTGGCGGCGAGGCCGACGGCGATGCCGAGCGCGCGCAAATGGCCCTGCGGCAAGTTGCTCGCCGTCTCATGCTTCACCGCCCCTAGGCCGAGGAAGTCGAGGATCTCGTCGCTCGAACGGCCGAATTCCTCTTCGTCGCGCCGCGCCCTCGCGGAGCCGAGATAGAAGCCGAAGAGGCTAGCGCGCGAACGCAGATGATGAGCGACGATGACACTGTCGCGCGCCGTCATGCCCTTGAAGATCGTCGTCTCCTGGAACGTGCGCACCACGCCCCTGCGCGCGACCATGTGGGGCGCAAGTCCGGAAATCACTTCGCCGTTGAACGTCACCTCGCCGCGCGTCGGCGGCACAAAGGACGAAATGAGCTTGAAGATGGTCGACTTGCCGGCGCCGTTGGGGCCGATCACCGAAAGGATTTCGTTTGGCTCGACCTCGAACGAGACATCGTTGACAGCGGTGAGGCCGCCATAGCGCTTCGTTAGGTTCTTGACTTGAAGGATAGGCGACATCGCTCTAGCCGCCGCCCCGTGCGGGCAGACGCAAGCTGAGGAGTCCGTTCGGCATCAGAAGGATGAGAAGAATCATCACGCCAGAATAGATCAGAAGTTGGTACTGGCCAGTCGAGAACAGGAGATCCCAGCCGAAATAGAGCACGAGCGTGCCAAGCATCGGTCCGAACACGTAGCCGAGCCCGCCAAGGAAGCAGTTCAGCATGAAATTCACGCTATCGGTGACCGTGAAACTCGACGGATAGATGGACTGGGCGATGGCGGCGAAGATCGCGCCGCCGATGCCTCCAAGAAATGACGAGATCGCATAGGCGAGGACGCGGAGCGCTGGCACATTGAGGCCCATAGAAGACGCCAGGTCCTCATTTTGCCTGAGCGCCGCGAACAGCTGGCCGATCCGTGAATTGACGAGACGCCAGAGCCCAGCAAAACACAGAACCATCACCGTGACCGACAGGAAATAGTACGCAGCGTTGCGCTCGACGAACGTGTCAAACGCCGGCACGATCGTAAGGCCAACGAGTTTGATTGCGCCAGGCGCCGGGATGCCGGTGATGCCCTTGGCGCCGTGTGTGATCGACAGCGCCATGGCCGAGAGCCGGGCGACTTCGGTCAGCACCAGCGTCACCATAGCGAAATAGACCCCGCGCAATCTCAAGATCGGCAGACCGACAAGAACGCTGGCGGCGGCGCAAAACAGTCCCGCTATCGGAAGGCTGAGCCAAAAAGAGAATCCGTAGGTCGTGACAAGAATCGCCGACACATAGCCGCCGACGAGCGCGAAGGCGCCTTGACCGATATTGATGCGGCCAATGTAGAAGGTGAGCCAGACGCCCGCGCTCGCGATCGACAGAAGCGCGACCGAACTCAGCGTGTAGTAGAGGTCGACGCGATGCGCCTCGGCGATGGCCAATGGCGCGACGACAAATACAAAGATGAGGAACACCGCGACTGATGCGCCGCGCGCTCCCCGCTGCATTTGCGTCATAGGCTCATCCCCACGGTTTACCCATTAGCCCATTGGGCCGGACGGCGAGGAAGATCATCAGCGCGACGAAGATGACGAGGTAGGTGATGTCGCCGTAGGCGTGCAAAACGGTCAGGCCGACCGACTCCATCATTCCGAGAATGAATCCACCTGCGATCGCCCCGCCGACGACGCCGGCGCCTCCTATCATCACCATCATGAAGGCCTTGATCGAGATCGGTCCGCCGATGCCGGAATTAATCCCCGTAATTGTTACCAGAAGGCCGCCGACGAGACCCGCCAGCATCGCGCCGAGCGCAAATCCGACCAGCCCATAGAACACGACCGGCACGCCCATGAGTTGCGCGGCGACGCGATCCTGCGCCATCGCGCGCATCGCGCGCCCTGGCTTGGTGAACTGCATCATCAGGACGAAGGCGACGACGAAGATAATGGCGAGACCTCCGACAACGATGCGATCCCACGGCAGAATGAGGTTGTCCAAGACCAAGACGCCGTTCACGATCTTGTGGACGCCGCGCTGCTTTTCGCCAAACACGAGCAAGATCACCGCGTCTAGAAAATAGGCAATGCCGGCGGCGAGAAGCATGGTGCTTTCCTCGCGCTCGCTACGCTTGATTACGGTTCGGAACAGGAAGCGTTCGATTAGCCCGCCGATCACGGCGAGCGTCAGCGCGGATGCGATCAGCGCCACGACAAACGGCAAATGCAGAAGCCCATAGACTTCGTACGTAACAAATCCGCCAATGACGTACATCTGCCCGTGCGCGAAGTTGAGCACATTCATCAGGGCGAAGATCAGTGTTAGACCGAGTGCGATCAGCGCGTATTGCGCGCCGAGATAGAGGCCGTTGGCAATGACCTGCTCCATGCACCGCTGTCCCGATGGCGAAAGACGTCTACCCCGTCTCTATGAGCGTATGACGCCGCGTTACCCTCGGGGCGTTTCATTCAGACCGTCAAGCGCCGAGCGAGGCCTGCCTCTCGCCTCGGCGCTCACAACCCCTTTTTCCGGCTGCGTCTCGGCGACGCGGCCATCACCCGAGACCGCCAGGCGCCTAGCCGCGTTGTTGTCTTAGTCGACGTCAGCGACGAAAAGCGTCTTGAACTTCCCGTCCTCGTATTCATTGACGACGAGCGGCACTGCAAGCTGCCGCTTTTGTCCAAACGACGTCGTCCCGACATAGTGCAAGCTTGCCGAAGTATCCTTAAGGAACGGGTTCGGGGCCGAGAAGCTATCCATCGTCTTCTTGAATTCCGCGACGTCGTTGATGGCCTTTGGGTTGGCCTTCAGAGTGTCGATGATATATTCGAGCGCGTAGACCTTGGTGTTCGATTCGTCATTGTACTCACCGAACTTCTTCGTGTAGCGCTCAATGAATTCGTCCATCTCCTTTGAGCGGATTTCCGGGGTCGAGGCGCCACCAACCGAGATGAAGCCGTTGGCGAGGTCGCCCGCGCCTTCAGCGAGCACTTTGGCGTCTTGCGCCGTCTCGGTCGAGATGAGGCCCTGATAGCCAAGTTCGCGCGCCGATCGGATGAGGAGCGGTGCATTGCCCGGCGCGACTCCGGACAGCACGAGAAGGTCCGGCTTGAGCTTGACCACCGGCGTCAGGACTGGAGTGAAGTCGGTCGTGTCGTTCTGATAGGTATCCTTGTCAGCAACCACGTCGAGACCGAGCGCCTTCGCCGCCGCTACGCCGCTGTCACGTTGAGTCAAGGGGTCGGATTCGTTGCCGGCGACGAACGCAACCGTTTTCACTCCCTTCTTCTCTTTCAAGTACTTGTAGATTGCTGGACCAGACTGATAGCTCGCGACCATTCCGAGCACCGCGTTGGAGGCGGGTTTGGTGTATAGCTCTTTCGGGAAGGCGTAGGGGAAGTACATAATCCCGGACTTTTCCGCAACGGGACGATCCGCCGCGGCGCCATCGTCAACGTTTGGCCCGACGACATAATGAATGCCCTCCTGGGCCATCTTCTCCATCCCGTCGATCGAGCGTTTTGGGTCCTTCTGATCGTCGAAGGTTACGATATCGATATCATAAGTCTCGTCGCCGATCTTGACGCCGCCCTTGGAATTCCACCAGTCGGCGAGGGTTTGCATAGACCGTACGTTCGAGGTCCCCCAAGCCGCCGCAGGTCCGCTTGTCACGCCGACAAAACCGACTTTGAGTGACTTGTTCGCCGCATCGGCGGGGAGCGCGAGCGCAGCAAACGCTGCGACTGAAGCCACGCCGAGCAACACGGCCCGGAATGAATTGGCGCGATATGTCATGGTTCCTCCCTGCTCGGCCTGCCCGGCGCGCCCGGACTTAAATCAAGCCTTTACATCTGGGTGACATGGCTTGATCTACTTGTCAACAATAAGTAAGACGATCGTCGACAATTGGCCGGAGCTTTGTGTAGACGCAAAACGTCGGTAACTTCGATCGGCCGTTGATCATGGAGTAGGGGCGAGGCGATGGCGCTGATGACGGATCAGGCGCGAAGCTCGCCGTCGGACGACGCGATCGTTGAGCGGATCGTCAACGCGGTCATGGAGCAGCGGCTTCGGGCCGGCGCAAAATTGCCCGAGAGCGTTCTTTGCGACGCTTTCCAGTGCAACCGCACGCAGATCCGCCGGATTCTCGTGGTGCTCGCCGAGCGCGGAGTGGTGACGCTTCACGCCAACCGCGGCGCCTTCGTCAGCAGCCCGGACGCCACGGCCGCACATGAGGTGTTTGAGGCGCGCCGCGCGGTCGAGAGGTCGATCGCCCTGTTGGCTGTGGAGCGCATCGAAGAGAGCGCGCTGGAAGGGCTGCGCGCCAACGTTCGCGCGGGAGCGGCGGCCGAGGCGCGCAGCGACCGCAGCCAGTCGAATTCGGCTTTCCGGAGAATTTCATCTCCGCCTGGCGGAGGTCGCCGGCAATTCGGTCCTGACAAAATTTCTCTCGGAGCTTGTCGCGCGCACGTCCTTGATCATCGGTCTCCACGGCGCGCACAGTACGCGTTCCTGCTCCGAAACCGAACATTCGAACCTTACCGACGCGCTGGGGCTGCGAGACGCTCACCGCGCTGCGGAGGCCATGGAGTATCACTTACGCCATATCGAGAGCGCCCTCGACATTTATGACGGCGTCGAACAGTCAGTCGACATCATGAGCATTTTTGCTCGATGATCGGTGGCGGCGGGTGGGTCGAATTCCTGAACGCGTGAGCGCCGCTCCGTTCAGCGGCCGCGCGCGTTAGCTAGCGCCAAGTTCATGGCCGCTTCGGGCGCGCCGAAGCTCAGCGCGGAGCGTTTCCGTCGCAGAGGTGTTAACGCGCTCGGCCGCGATGACAACGCCGTATTGGTCACGCGCCTGAGCCGCGGACACGATCCCATCGAGGACATTTTCCAGGACCGCTTCGGGAGCGCGCAGCAGCGGATCGCCGTAACCACCGCCGCTTGGGCCGTAGGAGACCAGGCGATCGCCCGCCTTGGCCTTGCGGTAAGGAACTTTGGATGGCAGTTCGATTTTGTCTCCGGTCGAAGAGACCTGAACCAGCGCGCTCGGGAGGCCATCGGCGCCGCCGTCGAAGCCCCACGGCCTGAACTTGTGGCCCTCGCCCTCGACCGAAAAACCACCCTCCGTGAGATAGAGAAATTCGCGCACCGAACCGACCCCGCCTCGCCACTCACCGGGCGCCGCCCTATCTTCCCGCAACTCGTACCGCTGAACCCGCAACGGCAGGTGCGATTCGATGTCTTCGATCGGATTGTTCCGGGTGTTGGCGTAAAGCGTGTCGACGGTATCCATCCCGTCCAGGCCGCTGCGCCCGCCGTAACTGCCTTCCAGAATCTCCATGTGAACCCACTGCTGCTCATTGAGCACGCCGCTGAAGGCGATGACAGTGAGATTGCCGATGCCGGCGCTGACTTGGTCGGGTACGGCCGGCGCCAACGCTTTCATAACGGTGTCGGCGACCGCGTTGCCCGGCCCGAAGCGGGCGATGACGGGAGCCGGAAAGATCGGGTTCGCAAGACAACCCTTTGGAGCAACGATCTTGATCGGCCGCGTCAGGCCGCTGTTCTGGGGGATCGGCCCGTAGACAACGCTGTCGAGCAATATCGAGCGCAGCGTCAGCCAGACCGCGCAATCGACCGTTCCCTCGAACGGCATGTTGATTGGACGATCCGGCACTTGCGGCGCGGTGCCCGCGAGATCGACAAGCATCTCGTCGTCCTTGACCGTGATCGTGGCGACGATCTTCAGATCGCGGCGGGAAGGGTCCGCGTCGTCGAGAAACCCGTCGATGAACGTCGTGGCGCTGTAGACGCCATCTGGGATCGCGCGGATCGCGGCGCGCATGAGGCGCTCGGAATAGTCCATCAGATCCGAGGTCGCTCCCGCCACAGTGTCGAGTCCATAGTGTCGCACGAGGTCAAGGTAGCGGCGCGCGCCGATCTGGGCGGCGGCGATCTGCGCCTCCATATCGCCGACAACCAGATCTGCGATCCGGATGTTGTCGCGAACCATGTGCCACACCATGTCGTTGCGCCTGCCTTGATCGACCACCTTGATGGCTTTGAACTGAAGCCCTTCGGCGTAGGCGTCGACCGCGTCGACGATGCCGCAACTGCCCGGGGTATGTGCGCCGATGTCGAGGTGATGCGCGGTCGTGACCGAGAAGCCGAGAAGCTTCTCGCCGTCGAACACCGGCACGCAGAACGCCACATCGGGACCGTGCGACGCGCCGCCATAAGGGTCGTTGTGCATGATTACGTCGCCTGGGCGGAATGCATCACCGCGCGCCGCGAACCGTTCCTTGATCCCCCTCACGTAGCCGGGAATCGGTCCAGACTGCAGAGGCGTGCTCATTTTGCACTCGCAGAGCTGGTTGCCATCGGCGTCGGTCAGCGCGGCGCCGAAGTCCTCGGACTCACGGATGATGCTCGAATAGCTCATCCGCATCAGCTTGTGACCCATTTCGATGGCGATATTCTCCAGAGCGCCCTGGATCACGGCGCCCGTGATCGGATCGACTCGCGTCGAAAGCTGAGCAGGAGCGTTCGATCCTTCGCGGGGTTGCATCAGAAGTCTCCGTGGAAACTAAGGATCAGGTTTCCGTCTGCGCTGTTGACCGCCGACCAGCCTGGGGGGATGACGGTTGTGCTGTCCTTTTGCAAAACGATGGCGGGTCCGGCGAAGGATTCGCCAACGGGCAGAATCGCGCGCCGATAGAAGCTAGTGTCGAACGGTTTGAGCTCGCCGCCGATGCGGAACGCGCATTGGCCGATCCGCGTCCTCGCGTTGATAAGCGACCCGCCTTGGGGAGTGCGCAGTTTCTGGAGTTTGGGCATGGCGCCCACTCCAGTTACGCGCACGTTGACGATTTCGATTGGGTTCTGCTCGAAGAAATGGCCATATTCGCGCTGATGCGCGCGATGGAACAGGCTCCAGACGCTCTGCAGTTCGGCCTCCGACAGATTGCCCAATGGAAAGGGGATCTTCAACTCGTAGCCCTGGCCAACATAGCGAAGGTCTCCGTCGCGCACGAAGTGAATGCCACCGGCGTCGAGATGGTCCGCCGCGAACTGCCCTGCGAGCCGTCGCTCCATATCTGCAAGATCGGCGTTGAGCCGCTTCAGATCGACATTGCCGCTAACCTGGAATTGCGTCCTGATGACGTCGTATTTGAGGTCGGTCGTCAGCAGGCCCATGGCCGACGTGATGCCGGGATAGGACGGCACGATGACTTCGGGAATGCCCAGCATTCTCGCGACTTCCGCCCCATGCAGCGGTCCGGCGCCGCCAAAGGCGACCAGCGCGAACTCCCGGGGGTCGACGCCTTTCTGCACTGTGCGCGATCTGATCGCGTTGGCCATATTGCTGTTGATGACGGTAAGCACTCCCTCCGCCGCTTCAAGCTTCGCCAGTCCGAGACGCCCCGCTAGTTCGTCGATCACGCGATGCGACGCCGCGTCGTCGAGCTTCATGCTTCCACCAAGGAAATCGTCCTTGTCGAGGCGCCCCAGGACCACGTTTGCATCCGTCACGGTCGGCTGCGCCCCGCCGCGACCGTAAGCCGCAGGTCCCGGCACGGCGCCGGCGCTGCGCGGTCCGACGCGGAATGCGCCGCCGTGATCGACATAGGCGATCGAACCGCCACCGGCGCCGATCGTATGGATGTCGATCATCGGCATCAGCAACGGAAACCCGGCGATCGAGGTGCTGCGCGGATCAGTTTCGGCGTAGCGGCCGTCGACGACGAGGCCGATATCAGCGCTCGTCCCGCCGATGTCGAAGGTGATGAGTTTCCGCCGCCCGCTCAATTCGCCGGCCCAAGCACCGCCAAGCACGCCCGCCGCGAGGCCCGAGAGCAGCGTCATCACCGGCTTCTCTTCCGCCATCGCCGGAGTAGCGACCCCGCCGTTCGACGCCATGATGCGCAGATCCGCCCGCAAACCGGCGCTCTTTAGGGACGCGTCGAGCTTGCCGATATACGTGCGCATTTTCGGTCCGACGAAAGCGCACAACGCCGCCGTCGTGAAGCGCTCGAACTCGCGGAATTGCGGAGAAACGGACGAAGACGTGGTGATGAAGACGCCGGGCAGCTCTCGCGACAAAATCTGTTTCGCCTTCTCCTCGTGTGCCGGATTGAGGTAGGAGAACAGGAAGCAGACGGCGACCGCTTCGACCCCCTCGTCCTTCAGCGCGCGCGCCGCCGCGACCACGTCCACCTCGTCGAGCGGCTCGAGCTCGGCCCCATGTGGAGGGATGAGGCGTCCCTTCACCACCTTGCGATAGCGACGCGGAGCAAGCGGCCGGCTTTGCCAAGGCAGCTCCTGCATGGATCGAATAATGCTCGACACGCTGGTGACGGGCGATATGGACGATGTCGCGAAAGCCCTGCTTAGTCACCATGCCAGTGCGCGCGCCTTTGTTTTCCAGCACCGCATTCGTCGCTGTCGTTGTGCCGTGAAGCACATAATCGATCGAGCCGGGCGCGACGCCATTCTCGGCGCAAACCTCGGCGACCCCTTGCATGATCGCGCGCGACGGATCGTCGGGCGTTGTCGAGACTTTGTGGATCGCAACCTCGCCCGACGACATGTCGCAATAGACGATGTCGGTAAAAGTGCCGCCGACATCCACGCCGATCATTCTCATTGTCTCAGCCTCTCAATCTATCCTGTCAGAGCGCGCCACGTCCGTCGGGCCTGAGCGCCTCGAGCGATCGACTGTGCCGCCCGCGCGTAAACTCTGCAGGCCACGACGGATGTCCCCTTCGTCGGTGTCTTCCGACATGTGTGGCTTCTGCCGCCGATGCTCGGGACGAACAGCATCGCGGCGGGGATCTGCCGGCCGACGATCATCGCGTCGTGGCCGGCTCCGCTTTGCATCCGCTCGCTGCGCGCGCCCTCGTGTCGGCGGCAGCGGCTTCGATACGAACTGCGAGACGCTCGTCCATATCGGTCGGCTCGATCCGCGCCGATCACGCGCGGATGTCACGCACACGCCGTCGCTCCGTCGCTTTCGGGCGATCAATGCGCCGAGCGCCTCGTCCATGCGGTCTAATACGGCGGTCGAAAGGTCGCGGAACTCGACCACGATCTCCGCTTCGTCGGGAACCACGTTCGCTGCGCCAGGCTTCACGCCGACGACGCCGAGATTCCAGACGGAAGCGGCAGAGCCCGCGTCGCGCAGCGTCTTTGCCGCCGAGAGCGCGAAGGCGAGCATCGCCATACCGGCATCGCGCCGCATCGCCATAGGGGTCGTGCCGGCGTGATCCGCCTGGCCCTCGAAACGCACCCGACGTCGGCGCACGCCGACGATCCCGGTCACGACGGCGATGTCGGCGCCCGACTTGACGAGGCGCGGGCCCTGCTCGATATGGGCCTCGAGGAATGCGCGATGGCGTGCCGGCTCGAGCCGCGCCGCGGCTTTGCCGCCAGTCGAGGCTGTCCAGGCGGTCGCCTAGCAGGTTCGCCCGCCCGTTGCGCGCGCCCGCAGATCCGAGGGCGCCAGAGGGCCGCAGAACGAGCGGCTTCCGACGCAGGCGAGGAAGGTCCCCTCTTCGTCGGCGAAGGAGACGCGTCGACGCCGACGGGCGCGCGCGGATGAGTCGCCTGATACGCGCGCGCGACCTCCAGCGCAAAGACGACGCCGAGCGCGCCGTCCAGCCAGCCGCCATTGGGCACGCTGTCGGAATGCGAGCCAGCGAGCAGGGCGACCTTGGCGTCCGGCGCGCGGCCATACACGTTGCCGATCCGTCGACTGTCGCTTCAAGTCCCGCTTCCGCCATTCGGCCGCGTAGCCATTCGCGCGCTGCGATATCGGCGTCCGTCAAGGCCGGCCGATTGACGCCCGTCCCGTCTTGCCGAATGTGCAAGCTTGCGAAGGTCCTCAATCGCACGATCCTCGTCCAGTCCTTCCATTGCAACGCTCCGGCCCTTCTATTTCCACCGATTGGCGCAAGCACAATGCGTCGAAAGATTGTATTTCGAATACAGAATTGATATTTTTCTGTCTAGGGTCCGGCAAGTCTCTGGGTTGATCGCCGCGCAAGCGGGCGCACTTGCTGCTCGCCGCTGCGATCCGGAGGGAGGCATTTATGAAAACAAACATTGTGCTTGCGGGCGTCTTCGCCGCCTTCAATTCGCCGCCGCCGCGCTGGCGGAAAGTCCAGAGGCCGCGCGCGCGCAGGCGCAACTCGCGCCCTATCGGCAGCTGCCAAAATTCCAGGCGCCCGGCGAAGCCTTCGACGCGGCCGCCTGCATGAAGGACAAGTCCATTCTCACCATCCCCGCCTCGAGCGCCGTACCCTTTATCAAGACGATCCAGACCTCGATGGAGGAAGGTCGCCAAGGATATCGGTTTCAAATTGAAGATCTGGGAGAATCAGGGCCAGCCGACCCAATGGGTGCAGGGCTTCGACTACGCAATCAACAACAAATTCAACCTGATTGACCTCCTGGCTGGCGCCGACCCGCGGTTCCTGGAGCCGCAGGTTAAGGCGGCGGAGGCGGCGGGCCTCAAGGTCGTCGCCGCGCACCTGACCGGCTACGAGCAGCCCGTGCCGGCGGCGCCAGCGGCGTGGTGCCGATCGACTACAAGCGCGCCGGCGCGCTTCTTGCCGATTGGGCGATTTGGAAGACTGACGGAAAAGCGAACGCGATAATCGTCGGCATCAACGACGTCCTCTCGACCGACTCGATGCTGAGCGGGATCAAGGAAGAATTCGCCAAATGCCCGGCTTGCAAATCGACCTACGTCAATGTCAGCATCCCGGAGATGGCGACGAAGACGCAGACGAATGTTCAATCGGCGCTCACCGCCGATCCCTCGGTAAATTTCGTCATCCCGATTTATGACGTCCTGTCGCAGTGGGTCGTCCCCGCGGTGACCATTGCCGGACGCGCTGACAAGGTGAAGATCGCGACTTTCAATGGGACGCCCTTCGCCATTGGCCTGGTCCAGCAGGGCAAGGTCGACGTCGACATTGGCGAGAACCTGGATTGGATCGGCCACGCGGTCCTAGACGCCGAGATGCGGATGCTTTGCGGACTGCCAACGGTCAAGGACCCGAAGATCCCGCTCCTGATCTTCGACAAGGACAACGCGGACACTGCCGGCAAGCCGCCCAAGGTGAATACAGGCTACGGCGACGCCTATATCGACGGATATCGCAAGTTGTGGAAGCTGCACTAGCGCGCGAGCGAGGCGGAATCGAGAGACGCGGCTCAGGCGGATATTCCCGGTTCTTCGTATCGATCGGCTCACCAAGAGCTTCGGCGGCGTAAAGGCGCTCGACGACGTAGTCTCACTGTCCGCCACGGCGAAGTCCACGGCCTTCTCGGCCAGAACGGGTCTGGCAAGTCGACCCTCATCAAGATCCTCTCGGGGTTCCATGACGCCATGACGGACGCCGCCATCGCCATCGACGGTCGCCCCCTACATTTCCGGTCGCGCCGTTCGCTGCGCGAGCATCGCGTCACTTTCGTCCATCAGCATCTCGGTCTTCTTCCCTCGCTGACCGTTCTTGAGAATCTACTGCTGTCTGATCTTGCCGTCGAGATCGGTGGGGCATTGACTGGAGCGCGGAATCGAGGCGGGCTCGCGATTTTTCGACGTTATGACCTACGTCTCGACCCTGCCGGTAACGCGCTCACTCCGGTCGAGCGCGCCCAGCTCGCGATCCTGCGCGCGTTCGAGCAGTTGCGGCGACGAGCGGGGCCGGGCGCGCGCGAGGACTCCTCGTGCTCGACGAACCGACGCCGTTCCTTCCCGCGCATGACGTCGAGGCTTTTCAAGTTGATTCGCGAGATCGTTGCGGATGGCGCAAGCGTCATCTTTGTTTCGCACGACATCGACGAAGTGCTGGAAATCACCGATCGCGCCACTGTCCTGCGCGACGGACGGGTCGCGGGCGCCTTCGAGACCAAGGGAATGGCGAAAGCCGAGGTGGTTCGGCTGATCGTCGGCCGGCATGTCGATCTCGAAGCGATGCGCCCCGCGGCAAGAACCTTTGGCCGAAGCCTTCGATCGCGATTTCGAACCTGACGGCGGCGCTGTTAAAGGGTTTTCCGTCTCTTTCTCCTCCAGGCGAGGTCGTCGGTCTGACGGGTTTGATTGGGTCAGGTTACTCTGATGTGATCTACGGCCTTCGGCGCCATGCCAGCTCGGTTTGCGGGCGATAGACATCGGCGCTGAGGCGGTTGCGCTGTCGAGACGCCTCGCCGGGCTATCGAGATTGGCTGCGTTCTCGTTCCTGGTGATCGGCTCGTATCGGGCGCTGTCCCAACTCTGACGGTAAGTGAAAACGTCAACCAGCCAGTGCTCACGAGATAAGCCGCGCTTGGGCCTTGGCGGAAGTGGCGCTGCTGCGCAACGCCGGTCCTCGCCGATCAATTCGACGTGCGGCCGCGCGATCCGACGCGACTGCTCGGAACGCTCAGCGGCGGCAATCAACAGAAAGCGCTGCTCGCGAAATGGTTTCAAACCGAACCGCGCCTCATCCTGCTCGACGAACCGACCCAGGGCGTGGACGTGGGTGCGCGCGCTCAGGTATTCGATACGATCGCTGGGGCCGCGGCGGTCCGGCCGCTGTCTTGTGCGCGAGCTCGGACTATGAGCAGCTGACGGCGATCTGCGACCGTGTTCTCGTGTTCAACCGGGGCGTGGCGAACGGAATAGTCGGCGACCAGATCAATAAAGCCGCGATCGCACGGGCATGCTACGGCGCTGGATGAGGGATCGCCGAGGGCGAGAAGATGAGCGGAAAGAGGCAGAGCGGCCCCGGCGGGGTCGCCTATCACGGCGCCTTCATCGATGGTTCGAGCGACTGGCGCTTGTTCTTGTGTGGGCGCTACAATCGCGCTTTTCGGCTTCCTAAGGCCAGAAAGCTTCCTCACCTGGTCCAACTTCGCGACCATTTTGGGTTCGCAATCCGTGATTGTCGTGACCGCGCTTGGTCTCATCATCCCGCTGACCGCTGGCGACTACGACCTATCCATCGCCAGCGGGCTCACATTCGCCGCCACTCTTCTCGCCGTCTGAACGTAAATCACGGCGCGCCCATCGGCGTGCATTGCTGCGGCGCTCGCCGCGGGCCTGGCGGTCGGCCTCGTGAACGGCTTCTTTGTGCTCTACTTCCGGATGAACTCGCTCATCGTGACGATGGGCGTCGGAAGCTTTATCCATGGATTGACGCTGTGGCTGGGCGACCAGCAAACGATCAGTGGCGTCTCCGAATTGCTCGTCGACGCCGTGATCGTATCGGTTCCTCGGCGTCCCGCTCGGATTCTACTATGCCCTGATCCTGTGCGCTATTTTGGTATGTGTTCAGCTACACCGCATTGGGGCGACGGTTGTTGTTTGTAGGGCGGGGCCGCGAGGTCGCGCGACTGAGCGGGATCGCCGTCGATCGGATCCGTCTGGGAGGCTTCGTCTGCTCGGGTGTAATGGGCGCGATGGCCGGGGTCCTCTACGTTGGCACGACTGCCGCCGCCGACCCGAGTTCGGGCCTGACCTTCTTGCTGCCTGCCTTTGCAGCCGCCTTTCTGGGCGCGACGAGCATCAGTCCTGGCCAATTCAACCCATGGGGAACGATCATCAGCGTCTATTTCCTCGTGACCGGCATTACCGGCCTCTCGATCCTTGGCGTCAGCACTTTTGTCCAGGACCTTTTTTACGGCGGCGCGCTCGTCATCGCGGTCACCTTTTCCCAGATTGTGCGTGGACGGGAGGAGAGCCTCGCTTGAAATTGCAGGGACTGGTTAGAATTCGATCAGGGATAAAACCTCTACGCGAGCCTTTCGAAAATCCAGATTTTCTCCTTCGCCCCCCTGTCCAGGACAAGAAAGTCGCTGGTCCGATCGAGCGCGATCAGTGGATGATGCCAGACACCTCGACGATAGTTGATCCCCTGGTTTCCCCGGGCGCGGAAGG